>BJGZ01000005.1:1556-196721 GCA_014191195.1 Chlorobiota bacterium | reverse complement strand
CTTTTATGAATCAAGTGCCTCTCAAATGGGAATACAAATCTAGTATTCTTTTAACTCATGAACAAATTGTTTTTTATTTTGTTCTCATCTCAAACCAATTATCTATACTTTTTATAATCAATTAATTGTATGTAAGTGCATGTATTTTAGAAGAATATATCTATATATGATTCATATTATTCTACATAATGTTTTTTGGTTTTTTCCTAGAATTGCCTTTTTTAGGGGGATTTATTCCTACCAATTTTATTTCATTCTGACTATTATCTTCTGTTTCTTCTAAAATATTTTGTTGTGTTTTATTCTTAACTACGATTTCCTTGGAAAGAGCTTTTTTATTTGGGATAGCTTTTTTTGCATTGATAGCCACATTCGAAACTTGGCCTACATCAGCTTTAATTTGTACTGATTTGTCTTGAATTTGAATATCTATCCTAATGATATCCTTCGTGTGCTCGGTAACTCTAAATTGATTATTGATTCGATGACCTAAAACCCAAAGAATATCATCTCCATTACACAACACTTGAATTTTTCTTTTATCTGCAACAGCTACTTTTTCATTTGCTAAAAAATCACTTACTGTCATAGAGCCCGACATACCCAAAGGACTAAATCGATCTCCATCCCTCCAATTCCTTATAATTAATTGGTCTGCTATCAATCCCCTATCAAAATATTCGATATAAGGATTAGCTCCATATTTAATCGTTTCAGGTTTAACCAATGCTCCAGTATACATTAAGACACTATTTTTCATAGTACCAATCGTACTAACTGGTAAAAAAACATCTATATGAGGCTCTCTTTTAGAAAAAACTAATTCTTCCCTTTCTCGCATTACATATAAATCTTTATTTATATCGCTTTGCGTACCTACAATACCCAAAGACAGTTGTATAATTTTATCTATCGAGCTCATCGGTACCGGTTGCATCAATAAATATTTCCTTAAGCTAGCCTGAATCAATTCACCTTTTGCAAAATCTTTCAAGCTAGAAAACATACCTAATTGAATTGAAAAAGACTTTTTATTAATCTCTTTTACTCCATTTTGCATGATATGGCTAATTTTCTCAGCTATAAATTCTTGCGCTTCTCGCATTAATGTAGTAGTTCTATTCAAAACCTCTATTAAACCTGGTGCATACTCAGATCGTAGTTTTGGTAATAAATCATGTCTTATTTTATTTCTAGTGTATACTACAGATGCATTTGATTCATCTTCATGCCATAAAATATTGCGCGTTTTTGCATACATTTCTATTTCTTTTCTTGAACACCACAAAATTGGGCGAATTAAAGACAATTTTTTATCTAATTCTCTTTTAGGTGGAATTCCAGCCAATCCACTTACACCAGAACCTCGCATTAAATTCATTAACAAGGTTTCTGCATTATCTTCAGCATTATGAGCAGTTGCAATTACATCTGCATGACATCCCCTTGCTGCTTTGTCAAAAAACTGATAACGTAATATTCTTGCAGCTTGTTCTATACTTAAAGAATACTGCTTAGCATATGACTTTACATCCACAGAAGTATGATGAAAATGCATACCATATTTATGAGTTATTCTTCTTACTAAGTCCTCATCTTTTTTTGATTCTTCGCCCCGTAGATTATGATTACAATGCGCAACATGAATTGTGCACCATCCTCTAGTACTGATAAGAGCTAATATATCTAGCAATACCATAGAATCTACGCCACCACTAACCCCTACAAGAATTGTAGCCGGTTTACTTAGTCTTATGTCTCGCTCTAGGAATTGCAATGTTCTACTAAGTATAAACTGAAGTTCTACCGGCAATGGATCTACTTTTACTTTCTGATTTTTAACACCATAATCTATTGGCACCAGTTTAGGGAAATCTTCCCCAACTTTATCCAAAGGTAATAATGGAGGATGTTGTTGTAGAGTAATAGTTTTGGGCCTTTCTGCTAAATCATTGACAGATAATTCTTTAATGTCAGTAAGCTCAACAGGTGGGATAATATTCTTTATTTGATTATTTTTTTTACCCTTTTTCCCAGGTGCTTGCTTTATTGGAGCAATCTCATTGCTTTCAGGAACAACTTCAATGTGTTCTAATTGTAAGGGAATTAATTCCTCTATTATTTCTTCAGTTGCATCTTCATTGTTGAGTAATTTTTCTGTTGAGCCTTGCATTCTTCTTAATTTCTTTTTTTCTCGCCATTCTCTAAGCCTTCTAGCACGACGAGATAATTTTTCATCTCCAGTTTGCTCATCAGTTTCTGGCTCTGATTCCAGAATTTCACTGTCTTCCTCTAAAGTATCCGATACGATTGGCTTGGAAACAATATCTTCTTCTGGAAATTCTTGAACAATCACTTTAAAATCAGAAGTAATAATTTTTCTTGGAACTAATACAGGACTTTGATTACTCGATTCGTCATTAATATCTGATGTAGACTCATCTAATGGAGAAGATTTGAACTGTTGCTTTCCTGAATTCTCAAAAGAAGGAACAATTTGTTTTTTATTCGTTTTTTTTGACGCTTTGGCTTTGACAGACTTTTCTGGTATAGTTTCGGTAATTGGAACAACAACATTATCTAAAGTATTATAGACAATACCTGACTCTACAATTCCTTTTGTCTTAATGTTTTTGTTTACCATATCGGAAGATTCTTTAGCTTTTACTGCTTTATTTTTTTTGGCAATACTCGCAATCGGACCAGTTTCTTGAACAAAAGCATCTATCTTTTTAGGTATACTTTTAATTTTTTCAAGTTCAGGATTTGGTTGAGAAGTTTTTTTTGCTTTTGCAGTCAAAGCAGGAGTTTCCTTTTTTTTCAAAGGATTTTTATTAGCCTGTATAGGCATAATAGGGATAGCCTCTATATTTATAGAAGCACCCATTTTGGGTGTAGATTTTTTAGCCATGCGAACACATTTGTTTATGGATGCACGCGGGAATGCCTTTAAGCAACTTCACCTGCATCCTGATATTGATATAAAAATTCTATATAAAGCTCGAGGCGGTCTTCGACCTCGGCAAAGGACTCATACAATTGTACATCTTGTTTGACACCAGAGGCACAATACAATCCTTTAAGATAACCAGCATAAAACTTTCTAAACTCTAGTACTGCTTTTCTTTCAGGTTTACGAAGAAGTTGCAGTTTTAGATGTTCAATACACGTTCTAATTTTTTCTTCAAATGTTGGCGGAGCACATTCATTTCCATGCTCTAGCAGATATTTGGCTTCCCTAAAAATAAAGGGGTTACCAACAGCAGCTCTTCCAATCATAACAGCATCACAACCTGTCTCTTTAAATGCACGCAAGGCTTCTTGAGCATGCACAATATCACCATTCAGTATTACGGGTATGGAAACTGCTCGCTTAACCTTTGGAATCCAATGCCAATCAGCATCTCCAGAATGGCCCATATCTCTGGTTCTACAATGAACAGTAATAGCAGACGCACCAGCATCTTCCAAACGCTTTGCCACATCCTCTATTACAATTGATTGTTTATCCCAACCTAATCTAGTTTTTACAGTTACAGGAAGTCCAACTGTATCAACTAAGGCTTTTGTCATAGCTGCCATAGCTGGTGGATCTTTTAACAGAGCAGCACCTGCATTTCTGGCAACAACATTTCTTACCCAACATCCGCAATTGATATCAATAAAGTCTGGAGAAGAAGATTCAGCCTTTTTAGCTGCAGCTTTCATTGTATCTAGCTCACCACCAAAGATTTGTATAGCTACAGGATGCTCTTCTGGAGACAGCTCAAGTTTTTCTAAAGATCTCCTAGCATCACGGATAAGACCATCGGAAGATATAAATTCAGTATATACAATATCTGCGCCCATTCTTTTACAAATCACCCTAAAAGGCATATCTGTAACATCTTCCATGGGAGCAAGAAGAATTCCATTTTTTACCGAAACTTTTCCAATTGTTAATTGGGCATCGTGAATAGAAGGTTTAGGTTCAGTTATTATCATTTATGCAAATTAGCAAGAATTTGCCTTGGAACATATCAACAAAGAATAAATACTAAGTAAAAGATTAAGGTTTTCTTTGGTATTTACAACATGAATGCAATGAATTATAACTTTCTTCAGTTGCTTTCACATCATCGGTATCATAACCTGAAGCAGCAATTTTATTTTCAATTTTTTGAAGTGATATAATAGACTGATCGAAAGTTATCGATAATTTTTTTGTTGATGTATTCCAGCTTGCTTTTTGAATACCGTCTAAGCTTTTAACAGCTGATTCAATTGTCTTTTTACATGATTTGCAATTTCCTTGAACAGAAATCACAGTATCTTTTATTTGATTTGCACGAATAGAATTCGATGCGTAAAAAGTTAATAATGCACAGCATAGAACAATTATTTTTTTCATGATTATTAGGCCTTAAGAATGTGACAAATATAATGTAGTGTCGATTGAAAGCACATTAGATTGCATATTTACAAAATATACAGCTGATTTGTTATAAATATAAGAGTATTTACATGTACAGATAAACTTAAAATTGTATTTTTGTTTTTTTCTTTGCAGCCTTAGGCACCATTCTATATAAATTATGTTTCACATTAGCATTTCAGCATGAATACTCAATTATTAAAACGTGCATTTGGCTTTTTGTCTTTTGCGGTAGCACTTGTTACTTTTTTACTTACTGTTCAGCCAACAGTTCCTTTTTGGGATTGTGGGGAATTTTCGGCAGCCGTAGCAGAACAACAAGTACCTCATCCTCCTGGAGCACCATTATTTTTAATGGTTGGCAAACTGTTTCACTTATTACCATTTGGCGACCCAGGTTGGAGAGTTAACCTTGTTTCTGTATTTGCAAGTGCTATTTCGATTGTACTTCTTTATTTAATTATAGTACAAGTGATAGAGAATTTTAGGGGCAAAGTGTATTCTTCTGTTGGAGATGCAGTAACAGTATTTGGCTCTGCTTTTGTGGGGGCAACAGCATTTACATTTAGTGATACATTTTGGTTTAATGCTGTAGAATCAGAAGTATATGCCTCTTCAACTGTACTTGTAACATTAATTGTTTGGTTAATGATGCGTTGGAATGAAGAAGCAGATAATCCAGGACACGAAAGATATTTACTTGTCATAGCATATATCATAGGGCTTTCTACTGGTGTACATTTATTTAGCATCTTGTCTATTTTCTCTTTGGCTATGATTGTATATTTTAGAAAGTATGATTTTAAGCTGACATCTTTTTTCATCATGGGTGCAATCACTGTACTTAGTTTTGGAATCATTTACCCAGGAATTGTAAAGGTATTACCTGCAATGCTTGGTGGAAATTTATTTAAGACAGAAGCCCGTGACTATGTAATTATGGATAGCCCATTACCACGTTTTCTTGCATTAGCAATTATTGCTGGCGCAGGTTTTGGATCTTATTATGGCGCTAAACACAAAAAGTCAGTTTTAAATCTTGCATGTTCATCTTTTATTCTCATCATTTTGGGTTATAGTACCTATACGCATATTTTACTGCGATCTAATGCAAATCCACCAATGAATGAGAATGTTCCAAATGATTTGATTAAACTCAGCTCTTATTTAAGTAGAGAACAATATGGCGATGCACCAAGTTGGCCAAGAAGATGGCAAACTGATGATATGTATGTTAATCGCCATCTTAAATATGGTGCTTGGACAGATCCCGGGCGTAAAGTAGTTACTCGTAATGATGGCATGCAATTTACAGTTCCAGATTATGATAAAATGAAAAAGAACTTTTCTGGTGAAATGAGTTACCTTTTTGGTTATCAAATTAATCAGATGTATTTGCGATATTTCTTCTGGAATTTTGTAGGCCGCATTGGTGATATACAAGATTCACCTGCTTCGTTTATTGAAAGTAGAAATTCAAAGAAGTATAAAGAATTCAATTATCAGTCGGGTTATAAACATTTGTTTCCCATTAATTTTTATGCATTACCATTCATTTTGGGATTATTCGGTTTAATATTCCATTTCAGAAAAAACCCCAAAATGGCAATGGTTTATACAATATTATTTTTGTTGACAGGTGTACTTGCTGCAATAGCCCAAAATCAACAGAATCCTCAGCCACGTGAAAGAGATTATTTTTATGTAGCATCGTTTTTTATCTGGTGTATGTGGATTGGCTTAGGAACATATGGTTTGATTTCTACACTTACTAAACGTGAAACCAATTTTTCACTTGCTCCTTCAATTGGAATTATGGCAATGTGTTTTGTTTTGGTTCCTGTGAATATGGCTAGTGGTGGCTGGGCAATGCATAGCAGAGCAGGAAATTACTTGCCATTTGATTATTCCTATAATGTATTACAAAGTTTAGAAAAAGATGCAATTGTTTTCACATATGGTGATAATGATACTTTCCCATTATGGTATATGCAAGATGTTGCAGGCGTAAGACGTGATGTTCGAATTGTGAATTTAAGCTTAGGGCAAACTGGCTGGTATATGTATGAATTAAAGAATCGTTCGCCTTGGGGAGCAAAAAAGATTCCTTTAACATTCTCTGATGAATCGCTATTAGCAGATGAAACAGACCCAGCTTCGATTTCACCTGAAATGACTGCAAGTGAAAGAATTACCATTCCTGTAGATAGAGAGATCCTTCAAAAATTTGGTGCAGACTCCGCAACTTTAGAAGCCGGCGAGATGTCTTACGATTTTGAAGGTGATGGCCAAGCCCGAGATGCAGAAAACGGTAAATTTGTTTATTATAAAGGCCCACAACATAAGCTTGTAGCCGATATTATGAAAGTTACTAAGTTTACAAGGCCAGTGTACTTTACTGCCGGAGCAGACTCTTATGTAGGCTTGGATGCTTATCTTCGTTGGGAGGGCTTAGCCCAAAGGGTATGTCCTGTTCCACAAGCAGCTTCATCTAAATATGAAGTAAGCATTATGGATAAATGCTTATTTCAACAATCAAATGGCGATGAATTTAGCACAAAGCCTTCTTTTAGTTTTAAATTTAGAAATCTTAATAATACATCTGTTTATTATGATGAAGTTCATCGCAGATTTATGGAGAGCTACAGATTAGTCTTTTTACAATATGCAGTCTTTACTCTTGAAGATAAAGGCGATAATGCAAAGTGTATTCGCATTTTAGATAAAATGAATCAAACTATTTCGCCTGATCAATTCCCATTATCTTATGCTTTAGAATACCAGTTAGCAGAAATTTATGCTAAAGCAGGTGCAAAAAAACAAGCTATTGATTTTGCTGATAGATCGGTTAGAGATGCTTTATTTGTAAGTGATAATTCATTAGAGAACATCGAAAGATTTGCAAGATCTTTTCCTCCGTCTGAAGTAGTGAAAAGAGTAAATGCACTAAAAGCTAATATGAAATAATCCTCTTTCAGCACAGAATAACAAAAAGGTCTGCCTAATAAGCAGGCCTTTCTTGTATATATTCCATTTGTTCCTCGCAACAAAATGCCATCATAGCGATATCATGCTGTTCTCTTGGTACATCATTATTGTATTTCTGAAATGAAAATCCAATACCACATCTGAATAGATTACTGTACAAAGCAAAAAACTTATCATAATATCCACCTCCATAACCCAATCTATAGCCATTTGTATCACACGCTAACAGTGGAACTAAACAAAGCGCCCTAAATTCAATTGGATTAATGTGAATATTATCTTCTGATTGAGGCTCCATAATACCATAAGGGCCCTTAATAAGCGTAGAAAATCTTTTATATTCAATAGGTATAATCACACTGTTTTGAGTATCAATTTTAGGTAAAAATACCTTTTTACCTTCCCTCCAAGCGATATCAATTAAAGGAAGAATATCAACTTCAGACCTAAATGGAACATACATAAAAATATCATCATATTTTTTCCATATAGCAGAAGAAAGGATATGATTACAAATCAATACCGATAATTCTTCACGAATTTCAGCAGGGAGTGTATTTCTTTTCTCTAAAAAATATGAGCGCAATTCTTTTTTTATCATATCGAAAAAATACTCAAAATTTTAATGTAATCTAGCATGTAACTTTGTTAGTGCCTTATTTATAAAACGATGTATCCAATAATAATAAAATGGGGATAAGTACAGATTGTAAAACACTTATGAAAACAGTATTTTGCTCATGCAGCATTTACAATCCGAATACAAAATCCATGTTGAACTTTCGTTCAGATCAGGATAATTTACAAGTTCTTGGTGATCTTGTAGATTTACCTGGTATAAACCTTCATGATTCTTTTAGATTCAGGACAGGACAATTACATTTTTTACATAAGCTTGCTTCTTGTCTAAAAAAAGGCGAGAACAATCATCTTGGCGTATTTGTGCCAGGATATGGAAAAACTATTACTGCATTAGCATCATTTGTAATAGCAAAGCATTTAGGCAAAGCTCAAAAATTAATTGTGTTTGTTCCTAGGGGAAATTTGCGAGATCAATATGCAGACCCAATAGAATTAAGCCGAGTTTTAAGAAATCTAGGGTCTGTTCCATTACGGTTTTGTACTGCAGATTCAGAAAAAACATTTCTTAAGAATTCATCAACAGACATAATTATAACCACATATCAATATGCATGCGGGAAAAGTGGAAATGAAGCAATAAAGAGATTTGCAGAACACCATTCATGCATGTTTGTATATGACGAAGTGCATCATTTGTCAGATGAAGGAACCTGGGCAATCGCTTTAGGAAGATTAGAGCATAGTTGCAGTATTGCTCTATCGGGCACACCAATACGTTCGGACAATAAATCTTTGTTTGGCGTACCATTTGAAATACGTAATGGCAATGAACGATTTTATAAGGCTTTGCATGAAGTTCAACTAAGGGATGCACATGAAGAAGGTGGCATTTTAAAGAGAGTTTCTACAAATATGATTGATTATAAAATCAAATTGAGGAATATAGAATCTGGAGATGAGATTGAATTATCTTTATCTCAAATGCAAGAAATGGCAGATTCCGATCAGGATATTGATGCTTTTTTAGCTAGAAAAAAAATGCGCTTTCATTCTGTATATCTTGATTCTTTATTAAGGCCAGCATTTGTTCGATTTCAAGAAAAAAGAAATCAATGGCTTGAAGAAAAACAGCGCACAAAGGGATATAACAATTCTTTCAAGAATCATCAGATGTTGATAATTGCAATGAGTAATAATCATTCAGCTGCAATTTTAGAATTTGTAAAACAACATTTTCCAGAATTTATTTCTGCAAGAATTGGACAAGATATCCCAGCACAAGAACGATTAGTATTACTTCAACAATATAGAAATGGATTGATTGATATAATGGTGCAGGTTGATATGATTGGCGAAGGTACCGATATCAAACCAATAAGTATTATTGTAAAGGCTGATTTAGTAAGAGCTATTTCTAAAACAATGCAACAAATCTTTAGGGGTATGAGATATTATACAGGATTTTGCAAAAAGCAAAATGTATGCGATTTGTTTACATCTAATGATGCGGCTTTATCTCAGATTTTTGATTGGTTATTATCCGAACAGCAAATAGGAATAAAATTATCTGCAAAAAGAGAAATTGAATTTCAGCAAAGTAGAACTGCCATTGAATCTATAGAATCATGGGTATTAGCCGATGTTCAACATAAAGGCATCGAGACATTAGATTGGGAATTATTTCCAGATAAAAATTCATCAATCAAACAAGAAGAACTAATCGAAGAACACATAATACCCCCTAGCCTATATATTGATATATCATCAAATGCAATAGATATTATTAGTTTAGAGCAACAATTAAGACAAGAATGCTCTCAATTAGCTGTAAAATTATCTTTAAACATGAAGTCGCAAGGCATGAATTCAGATGTAAAAGGTGTTCACTTTGAATCAAAAAAGAAATTTTTAAAATCTCAAGATCAAATGAATTTACAAGAGCTTGAAGACAAAAGAAATTGGCTTATGAAATGCTTAGAAAGAGGCAGACTAGTATAATCAAGGATAAAAATGGGTTTTAGATATGTTGGTACAATAAGTAGAGAATATGGCACTCAAGGTGAAATTATTTTATCTGAATGTCCAGACACAGCTTTACAATTAAACAGTGGCACCAAAGTATTATTAGGTTATTCTGCACAGTTTGCCAAGGAATATACAATCATTGGATGTTCGCCTTATAAAAATACCTTAAAAATTCAGTTGAAAGGTGTTCAAAGTTCGGATATAAAATCATTGATTGAAACCGGAATATTTGTTGACGAGAATTATATATTAAGGAAAAATGAGCACTATTATATTAGTGAAATCATTGGATGCTCTGTCATTAATAAGTCTGGAGAGCATTTAGGGGTAATTTCTGATGTCTGGATTATGCCGGCAAATGATGTGTGGGTAATGCAAACAGACAAAGGTGAAATTCCATTACCTGTTATTGATGATGTTATACTATCAACGGATATTTTAAAAAAAACAATAACTGTTTATATGATGGAAGGTTTATTAGATTTAGCAAGACAGCAAGCTAAAGAAGAAGACGAATATTAAACTGCATCAAAAGTATCAATATCAATAATCAATTTAATATTTGGATTGGCATACTTTTCTTGATAATGATGATAGGCGAATCGTATTGCATGCCTTACTCTTTCTCCGCTAGGATCAGTTGATTTATTAGATTTTAATAGTATTATTTTTCTGTAATGAGATCTTAACCTGGCTATTAATGGGGTTATCGGACCTAATTTCTCATAAATTTCTGGCAATGAGGGTAAAACTGCATTAAAATGTTGAGATGATTCATGAACTCTTTGTTCATCAATGCCAGAAAATTCTATTCTTATTAGTCTAGAAAAGGGTGGGAAAAAAGTATCTTTTCTTATCTGTAATTCATCTGAATAAAAGATTTCATAATTGTTTGCTAAAGCTGCAATTATGGTTTGGTGATAAGGTTGCGCAGTTTGCAAGAGAACTTCTCCAGGATATTCTCCGCTTCTACCAGCGCGCCCAGCAACTTGGGTAATTAACTGAAATGTTCTTTCGGATGCCCTGAAGTCTGGCATGAATAATTGTTGGTCTGCATCAATAATCCCAACTAATGTTACTCGTGCAAAATCTAGCCCTTTTGCTACCATCTGAGTACCAATCAGTATATCGATTGTTCCTTTATGGAAATCTTCTAAAATCTTACGATGAGATCCTTTTTGAGTAGTAGTATCCAAATCCATTCTTTGAATACAAGCTGTATATCCCATTTGCAGAAGAGTTTCTTGCAATTCTTCTTCAATTTTTTGAGTTCCAGAACCAGTTTCTTTTATATCTGTTCCACCACAAATAGAACATATCTTTAAGGCAGGTTGAGCATATCCACAATAATGACATTTTAGCATATTCGCAGATTTATGCAGAGTTAACGATATAGAACAATGTTTACACATTGGAATTGCTCCACAATCGATACATTCCTGAAATCTTGCAAAACCCCGACGATTATGGAACAATATTACACCTTGTTTTTGTGCTAATCTTTGCATTATTGCCGTCAATAATTCCATAGAAAAATTACCAATCATCGCCCTTTGCTTGCGTTGTTGTTTAATATCAATACAATGAATTGTTGGCATATGTGCACCATCTGCTCGCGATTGTATCTGTAGATAGTGATATTTTCCTTGTTGTGCATTAAACATACTTTCCATAGAAGGTGTTGCACTACCTAACACAATAACTGCTTTTTCTATAGCTGCTCTCATCACAGCACAATCTCTAGCATTATAACGAGGTGCTGGAGATTCCTGTTTATACGATGGTTCATGTTCTTCATCAACGATGATAAGTCCAAGGCTTCGCGAAGGAAACGGAGCAAATAATGCAGATCTAGCACCTATAACAATTGTAGCTTTACCATTCTGTATTCTTCGCCAATGCCCATAACGTTCAGCTGCAGACATCTTGCTATGTAGTATTGCAATCTCTCCTCCAAAAACAGCCTTAAATCTATCTGTTAATTGTGGCGTTAATGCTATTTCTGGCAAGAGAAGTAAACAATTTTTTCCATATGTAATTGCAGACTTAATTGCTTGAATATATACCAAGGTTTTACCGCTACCTGTTATTCCATGAAGTAAAAATGTTTTATGATCTGCATCCTTTAAAGCCTGTACAATGTGAACATGGGCATGCTGTTGTTCGACTGTTAAACCAAGTTTAGACTCGTCTCTGGAGGCAAGTGAGTAAGATTGCTGTTCATCAAGTACCAAAGGAACTTCAATATCTTTAATGGTAATAAACTTTTTTTTAAGCAAGCTTTGTACAATTGATTGAGATAATGATGTTTCTTCTAATACTTTATGTAATAAAAGCGGATGAGTTGAATGTGAAGTTTGGATATATATATGACTTAATAAAGCAGATTGCTTAGGGTGTTTTGTATCCAATACATCTAAGGCTTCTCTTAATTTATTATGATCATGTAGCAATGATTCTTCTATTGAAATAGCTTTTTGAGTTCTGGCTTTATTTGATTTCTGAATAGAATGTTCACAAACAATGATATGAGAGCGTTCTAAAGCATCTAATTGATCGGCCACTGAGCCTGTTTTTAATATTCTTTCTAGGTATACAACAGTTAAAGGCCCTTGATGAGATATAAGAGTATGCAATAAAGCTGCCCGTTTAGGAGCCTTTTTTTTCATTTCTTCTAATTCAGATGCAGTAGGAGTATACAATAAAGAAATTGACATAACACTTTTGGGTGTCATTCCCTGTGGCAAAGCAGCTTTTAATGTTTCTCCCCATGAGCAAAAATAATAATCACTCATTCTTTTAGTAAGTTCTAGCATCGAATCTGAGAATATTGGCATATCATCTAATATTTCAATGATAGATTTAATGTCTTTTATTTCAGGAATGTTTACATCACTTTTAACGATAATCCCTGTCATAATTCTCTTGCCAAAAGGCAATAAAGCTCTGCAACCAATAAAGTTTTTACTATCTTTATCAGTATGTTCATATTTATATATAAATAGTTTATGAACAGGTAGAGGCAATGCTATAGTTAAAAAGGTAATCACTATATTCCAAAAAGTAGGCTACTTAGCAGAAAATTATTTCCACTTCAAATCGTCAAAGTTCATGCTATAAGATTCTGAATCAGTATTTATCAAAATCAAGTAGTACAAAGATAGCAATCATACATTTCTTTAAGGAAGTTTTATGAAAACTTCAAAATTATCAGCTTCAATATTAGTGGGTTTATTATTTTTATCGCAATCAATAATAATTGCCGCATGTTCAAAAGAACCTTCCGAGTCAGTTTTACAAGAACATAATACACAGGCGCAAAGCCCAGAAATTCTTCAAGCAAATGCAGATATCTCAAATTCTAGACATAATGCAATAACCGAAACAGTTAAAATAGCAAGTCCTGCAATTGTTGGAATTAATATTACAGAAGTAAGACAAGTTGGTTATGACCCTTTTGGAAGTGCATTTAGAGATCCATTTTTTGACCAGTTTTTTAATAATTTCCGTAAACAATACTCTAAAAAAATGGAAGTAAGAAGTCTGGGTTCAGGTTTTCTTATATCATCTGATGGATATATAGTTACGAATGATCATGTTGCAGGTAATGCATCAAAAGTAGTTGTAACGTTAACAAATGGTGAAAAATATAATGCAGAAATTATTGGATCAGACCCAGTAAGCGATGTTGCATTATTAAAAATCAAAGGTAAGAATCTTCCCTTTTTAACATTTGCTAATTCAGACGAAGTAATTGTAGGAGAATGGAGTATAGCTTTTGGAAATCCTTTCGGCTTATTTGATATCAATGCAAGACCTACTGTAACGGTAGGGGTTGTAAGTAATATAGGAGTCAGTTTTTCTCAAGAGAATCGTATCTACAAGAATATGATTCAAACAGATGCTGCAATAAGTTCAGGTAATTCTGGTGGCCCACTTCTGAATGCTAGTGGAGAAGTAATAGGCGTTAATACTATTATATATTCAACTTCACAAAGTTCTCAAGGTGCTGGTAGCATAGGGATTGGATTTGCAGTCCCTATAAACAGGGTAAAGCATATTGCTGACCAATTAAAAGAGCACGGTAAAATTGACCGAGATTTTAATCCAGGACTTATTGTTCAACAGATTGATGATAATATTGCAAAATACTTCAAATTAGATAAGACCGATGGAGTTGTAGTTATTGAAGTAAAGTCAGGATCTTCTGCAGAGAAATCTGGTATAGAACCAGGCGACATAATCCTAAAAGTAGATAATACTCCTATTCATAAAGATGATGATTTAGTTATTGCAATTAGTGATGGAGTGGTAGGCCAAACCTTAAAAATTGAGATATTAAGATCGGGCGAGACTCTCACAAAAAAAATGTATCTTAATCCTATTAAACGCTGATTTCCAAGTACCAGTAAAGGTTATTGTTTGAAAACTGATCAATTACAACATTGTATAAGAGCCGAGAATATCGTAAAGCGATATGCTAAAAGAACAGTTGTCAATAATGTTTCCTTAGAATTAAATCAAGGTGAAGTTGTAGGCCTTCTCGGGCCTAATGGCGCAGGAAAAACCACATCTTTTTACATGATGGTTGGAATGATACAGCCTAGTTCTGGCAGAGTATTTATGGATTCTAGAGATATTACCTCTTTAGCAATGTATAAAAGAGCTCGCTTAGGAATGAGTTATTTACCCCAAGAAGCCTCTATATTCAGAAAACTGTCTGTTGAAGATAATATTATGGCAATCCTTCAATTACAAAATTTAAAGCGCTCAGAAAGGAAGCAACAATTAGAACAATTATTAGAAGATTTTAGCATTACTCATATTAGAAAGAGTAAAGGGTATATGCTGTCAGGAGGAGAAAGAAGACGCTGTGAAATTGCACGTTCTTTAGCTTCAAATCCTAAATTTGTATTTTTAGACGAACCTTTCGCTGGTATAGATCCAATCACAATTGAAGAAATAATGCACTTAGTTGCTAATTTGAAACAAAGAGGCATTGGCGTGTTGATTACAGATCACAATGTACATGAAACGTTGTCCATTACCGATAGAGCCTATATTATGATTGATGGAACAATTTTTTATCAGGGCTCGGCATCTGAGATAGCTAATAATGAAGAAGTGAGAAAAAGATATTTAGGGGAAACCTTCAGAATGGAGCGATATGAATGAAACCCCAATTTGCATTAACTATCCACAATTGCTCAAAAACATATAATAATCATGAATTCGTTTTTTCTCCATGCTCTGCAGAATTATCTAATGGGGAAATTATTGGAATAACAGGTTGGAATGGATCTGGTAAGTCTACGTTAATTAAGATGGTAGCCGGTTTATTAAAACCTAGTAATGGAAGCATCCATTTACAAATTAACAATGAAATCTATAATTATGGTGAATTTAGCGAACACATTGGCCTGGTATCTCCCTATTTACAGGTATATGAAGAATTCACACCAATAGAGCATGCAAGAATATACTGTGATTTATCTGGTGTTCCATTTAACCAATCATATACTCATGAATTATTAACCATCATGGGACTTTTCTCTAAAAGGAATGAGAAGATCAGAAACTTTTCATCTGGGATGAAACAAAGGATGAAATATGTTCTCGCCTTTTTAAGAAAACCATTAATAGTTCTTTTAGATGAGCCAACGGCTAATTTTGATAGCAAAGGAACAGAAGCTATTTATGAGCTGATAAACACACATAAAAACTTGGGAGGTGGCACAATAATTGCCACTAATGATCTATCCGAAACAGAAATTTGTTCTTCTGTAATTCACCTAACAACAATATGATAAAAATACTCAAAAACTCAATCCATATACCATTTCTTATTGCGTGTACATGTTTACTTTCATTAATAGCATGCAATGCAAAGCAGCCATCTAATGATGAAACACCTTCACAATTAAAGGGAAATTATTTAGCATATTTATCTTCACTAAAATTACCAGAAGAACTTACCTTTTGTGGAGAAAAAGTACCATTAGAAATCCCTGAAGTAAGAGAAAGAGCAGAAAGAGAATTCTATTTAAATCTTCAAAGTCCTGGACAATTAATACTGTATATCAAAAGGGCTGGACGTTTTTTTCCAATGTTTGAGAAAATTTTAAAAGAAGAAAATGCCCCAGAAGATATTAAATTTTTAGCAGTCGCAGAAAGTGCATTGTTTATGGCAAGATCCCCAAAAGATGCTATAGGAGTTTGGCAATTTATGGCTCCTACAGCAAAAAGTATGGGATTGCAAGTAGATGATTATGTTGATGAAAGACGTCACATTGAAAAAAGTACTCGCGCTGCAATAGCATATTTACGATCTGGATATTCTTATTCAAAAAGTTGGTCTTTGGCTGCTGCTGGATATAATATGGGACATGGAAGCGTAAAAGAAAATATGGATTTTCAAAAAACTGAAACTTTTTATGATCTCTTCCTAAACGAAGAAACTTCTCGGTATGTATTAAGAATTGCCGTAATTAAAGAGTTAATGACTCATTCTGAAAAGTATGGTCTAAACTTAGAATCACATGATCAATATCAGCCAGAAAAAACAGTGTCTGTTAAGTGTATTTCAGGTATTTCAGACTTAACACAGTGGGCATTTCAACATGGAACAACCTATAAAGATGTCAAAATTCTTAATCCATGGATATTAAAGCGCTCTTTACCTGCACCAAAATCTGGTGCTTATTATGTAGAGATACCATCTAAATAATCCGGTATTGATTGTGAAAACATTATTATTGCAAGAGTATTTGCAATAAATCTCTGTTTCGTATATTCAATCATAGCATAGTGGGGCTTTTTCATGTATCCCAAATTATTACAAATCGGGCCTATAGCGATCTATAGTTTTGGACTTATGGTTGCTTTGGCATTTATTATTGCCAATTATCTTTTTACAAAAGAATTACATAGAAAAAAATTCATAAATGCTGATGCCTTAAGTTCAACCATTACTTTATTAGGTTTGATTGGTGGTATTTTTGGTGCAAAAACCTTCCATTTATTTGAAAACCCACAACATTTCATTGCCGATCCTTTAGGTGCATTATTTAGCGGAGAAGGATTAACATTTTTTGGTGGATTAATCGTGGCTATAGGAATGATAGCCATCTATCTAAGAAAAAATACAATTCCTTTTCTCAGAACAGCAGATGCAGCTGCTCCATCGTTAATGATAGCCTATGGAATTGGCAGAGTTGGATGTCAATTAGCTGGAGATGGAGATTATGGCATACCTACAGACTCCGCATTTGCCATGACATTTCCCAATGGAATGGTATCAACTTTAGCTTCTAGAAATCGTGAACTTGTAGAATACTATCAGATCATTTTTCCCGGTAGGCCAATTCCAGATGATATTCCAGTTCATCCAGCACCAGTATATGAAACATTAATAGCTTTAGTCTTTTTTTCAATTCTGTGGTCGATGAGAAAAAATATAAGAATAGATGGTAATCTTTTTGGGATATATTTAATTCTAGCTGGGATAGAGAGATTTTGTGTTGAATTTATTCGTATCAATCCTTTATATGCCGGATTATCTCAAGCTCAATGGATTTCTATTGGACTTATTATTTTTGGAATATCGATTGTAAAATATATTAAAGGATCATTCTTTGTCACAAAATCAGTGTGACAATACATTTGCATGTGATTTTTAATCTTAATATTTTCAATTCTCAGTAACTATAAATGTAATTCTTGATATAAAAGTTCTATAACTTTACTTGTCATACCTGCAGATTCCTTTATATATCTTGCAGATGCATCTGCGGCAAGTTTCTTATTATCTATTATTATCTGCATCATCCAACTATACGCTTCTTCTTCGGTATGGATAATATCTAAAGCACCTAAAGAATGTAAGGCAATAGCATCTGGAGATCTATGAACAAAGGGGCCACATGCCAAAGGAATACCAAATCCAGCAGGTTCGGCACAACTATGAACACCAAACCCAAAACCACCGCCTATATACACAGCATCAGCAATAGCATACAAAACCATTAATTTGCCAACCGAATCTACAATAACATGCTTGGGATTATCGCCATATTTCAATTCACTTAAAATACCACTATGTGGACATTCATTCTTTAATCTAGAAATTGTTAAGTCATCGGGTTCATGTGGTACAATAATTAATCGCAAAGATGATGGCATTTTATGTAATTGAGACAGAAATAGATGTTCATCTTTACTCCAAGAACTACCTAAAACAATCACAGTATCTTCATCAGAATAATCAATTGGACATAATTCATGAATCAATAATGGATGTTGAAGGATTTGAGAAACTCTGGAAGATATTCTATCTAATCTAGTATCACTGCCTGTTTGAATTGGTGTATCAAGCTGTAATTCATTAAAATATCCTGTTTCTTGCTTATTCACAGTAATGATATAAGTGAAACAATGTAAAATAGATCTCAAAATAAAGGGGATAAAGCGCCAAAAAACAGATCGTGGATAGGTTGCATTAATATAAAACACTGGAATATCTTGTGCATTAAGTTCTAAAAGATAGTTTATCCATAATTCATATCGAATAAAGATTGCACAATCTGGACGCAGCTTGTGAATAAATTTTTGGGCATTTCTTTTAGTATCTAAAGGGAGATATAAAACTCTATCAACAAGTTCATAATGTTTACGAATATTATATCCAGAAGGAGAAGAAAAAGTAAGAGTAATATCTATAGAACCATTCTGTTTCAAATGCTCTATGATTGGAACAGCTTGCTCGAATTCTCCTAAAGATGCAACATGTATCCACACAGATTTTGCACCACATTCTCTTTCAATAATTTGCTGATCAATAATTAATTCTCTTTCTGCAAATTTTGCAGAAAGCCTCATAATAATTGGGCGTAGAATAGATAAAACAAAGGATTCTATATATCCAATTGAATGCAATAGATAATATGAATTACCACGATCCATTTACATTTCCTCCGCCAATCCCAATGATAGAATCGTATCCGCCGAAACCAAATTCTCTAAAATATATCAGAACAATAAAATTATGAGCAGCCCTTGCAGTATTCCCTTCAAATTCTTCGGTGGTTAATTGTTCAGCTAATCTGGTATCAGCATTTATGGTTCCGGTAGAATATTGATATGAATGCCTTCCCCTGGGTATCCATTGTCTTAAACGATATAATTGTACATTTTCATCATAATACATCATCCATGAGGCATCGGGTTGAAAATTATTAAATGAACCACTTATGAATACCTCGTGTTTAGCAAGACGATTTTGAGGATTAAGCAAGAACTCAATATTCAAATAATCTAAATCACCAGAAGATAAATAGCGCGTAATCATAGCGCCACCATCAGATAAATCGGAAAATGATCCATTTCGCCACAAATCTGGCCTCCACATTCTTAAAGGAGAATTTGTACGTGGATATAAAGAAAAATCAGTTAAATCAAGAACTCGATATTCATTTTCTGCAGGTATTTTTTCAATTCTGAATCTACGTCCGATAGAACCAAATCCAGAAATCATTGTTGGCATTTCATAAGAATATCTTCTGGCCGAAAATTCTTCATATGATGAATTATCAGATACAATAAAGGGTTCTTGATATCTATTCATTCTATAAAATACGGCGGTATTTAATTGTCCATCAGGCATAGAATTTATAGTTCTTGTAGTGGCTTCTAGAGTATAAGCACCTGATGAAAAAATCGATTCTTGTGGTGAATAAAAATCTCCAAATACCCTCAAAATTGTCTCTGCTTTGGGGTCTACCACAAAGAATTTCGCCACAGCAAATGGCTTATCTGGCTCATCAAACAAGAAACATTCAGCTTTCCAATTACCTGCATAATTAAATTTTACTTGCTCATTAGGCACTTGTAAAGTTCCACGATAATTATACCATATTGAAGCAGGTGGAGCCATCATCCAATCTACAGAACTTGTTCTTAATAAGGCTGGATCATTCAAAAAAGAATTATTATCTTCCGACCAATCTGCATTACAGTGTTTAAAAACCACAAACATTTGAGGGGGTATTTTAGATTGTACGTCAAATTGAATGGTAATAAACTTATATGCATATGAGACATTAACTTTACTATCTAAGCCAGGCCGAGAACACAATACTATAGGAGGGGCAGTTTCATCTTGAGCACCAAAAACTCTCATAAACCTTAATTGCGGATGTAGAGCACTGGCTAATGAATCAGACAATGTTGATGGATTATCATCATGTGCAGATAAAGAATGAGAAGTGCATAAGTTAACTAATGCAAAAGCAATCAAAAAAAAGGAATGAATGTATTTTTTAAATATCTGCATGATTAGTATAAAACGTTAAATCCAAATCCGATATATGCATCTTGATCGGTAGAATACATACCATGAATATTCCTTCCAAAAGAACTTACAACACCTATCCATGTTCCCTTTTTTTGTTCATTTATAAATGCAATTCCAGCCCTTATAGAATGAGTTGGTAGTGTAATAGATTGAACAGTGCTTATTCGCATATCATATCCGGCTTGACAATCAATCCCTTTGATGAGAGGAATCGACATATCAAAACCTACTTGAGGGATTAATCTTCCTATATCTCTTGGTTGTGTAGACCATACCCAGCTCAAACCAGAATATAATCGCAATGAGCTCAACTGCATATATGCAGTGATATCAGCAAATTCTCTGCTGTATACAAAAGGTTTTTTATCTACAAATATTCCATTTTTATCGGCTGCACCATCTACTAAATGTGTTGATATATGAGATAATCTAAGCCTTAACCCTACTGGTTTTCCTGCATATATGCCTTTTGCTGCACAATTGAATCCAAAAAAATAATCGGCAGTTTCTACTGGGAATTTTAAATTACCTTCGCTTCTAAGCCGTGTTAATATAAACGCATCTGTGCCAATACTATACTTCCAAGTAGAATCTGTATCAAATACAGACAAATCGACTGTATTTCCAATATCTAATCTCATTTTATCTTTAGAAGGCTGATAAAATGAACCAATTCTTGCCTCTAAAGGAGAAGCAAGAAAAGGCGTAAATAATGCGTTTTGCGCTTCTATATGTGTATATGAAATACATAATATAAAACCAAGTATTAGAATTCGCATAATCAATATGTAGTAAATTCTTGCATAATATTAACATGCCATTCAGAGTCAGGAATAATTAATCGGGCATCTATGCCAAATGCTTGTGCTGCTTTAATATTAGCAGGAGTATCATCTAGAAATAAGATAAATTCTGGTTTTGCCTTTACTGTTTCTAAGGCATACTTAAATATAGCATCATTAGGTTTTCTCATCTTTACATGAAAAGAGAAGAATGTAAAGTCAAATAAAGAAAACAAAGAAGAACATTCTTCTTGTATAGCAGAATAATGGATGTGATTTATATTACTAAGCAAAGCAATCTGAGCATATTTTTTTGCTTCTAGAACTAACTCTTCAGCATAATCATAGATCCCAATCAGCATTGCATTCCATGCATGATGAATGTCATGATCTGTTGCAATAATATGATGTTGATTTCTTAAATGATTACAGAATTCAATTGTGTCTATGTGCCCAGAATCATAAAGCCCAAAAATAGGATCAGCTTGTTCTAAAGAAAAAACGATGGGTTCAGCATCTTTTCTTTGCAAGGCTCTTAATGCCTGGTGAGTATAACTATGTTTGATTGAATAAAGAATACCACCCAAATCAAACATGATAATATCTTTTTTCATCATTAGAATGTGCCAATATATTCAATACCTGCATAACGCATAAAACCATTGGCATTTGCTCTGCTTTGCAACAAATCTCTTGCTTGAATCTCTATAGACATTCCCTTAATGGGAGAATACCGGATTCCCATATTCATTAATCCATTTTGATTCATAAATGTAGGATCTTCATTCCACGTTCCAATATATTCAGCACTTAGAGTCACATTTTTATACAAAGATTGTTCTATCCCAGCATATACAATTGGATAGTCTTTCTTTGGTGAAGGCATAATAGCATAAGAAATACCTCCATGCAAGCTCATAATCCCAGCTTCCCAATTAATGTTTTTTGAAACAGAAATAAAAGCTCCAGGAGACAATGTTTGATAGCGATTATTTGTCCAAGGCCCCCTACCCTGAAGATTTAATCCAAGTGCAATTGCAGGACGTTTTTTCTTTTCTTGAAACAATAATGCTTTTACTTCAAATGCAGGAAGTGGTTGAGCTTCTGGATTGCCTTCTCCTAAGAAAGGTACCATTGAATAACTCATACCAAAAGCAATGTTTTTTGCAGGTGCAATTGTAAAAGATGATACAATCCCAGATGATTGCATAATCAAACCATATGCTCGGTAGCTTCCAACAGGAATAACCCTTGCCGATGGCATATCTACTATATTCATTCTTGGAAACATTGCCATAGAACCTGCACTGCCCTGAGCATTAGCTTTATCTATAATGATAGAAAAAACAGATAAAACCAATGCCGAACAAGAAAGGATTAACTTCATAACATTCATATATACCTTTTTTGCATTTTTGTAATAACACAAACATAGTTCTTTTTGCTTTTTTAGTAATTGTTCTGCTTACTAAAATCATTCTAAATCAATGAAAAATATGTCTAATTCAGAAAATAATTCTTCATTTCAAACAATTATTGATTCTTTAACTAAAAAAGCACAAGCTAATACACACAAAATTGGATTTCCTGATGCATTAGATATTCGTGTTTTTAAAGCTTGTCATTACTTAATTGAACATTCTATTGCTGAACCATATTTAATTGGAAATCCTGATCAAATTCAACACATGGCAAAAGAATCTTCAATTTCTATAGATAATATTCCAATATTGAATCCTAAAGATTGTATTGATAAAGAAGATATTATTGATTTTTATGAATCAAGAAAATCAAAAGACATTACATATGAACAAGCTACTACATTATTATTGGATAATCCTTTATACAGTGCTGGCATCATTCTTAAAAAAGGAATGATTGATGGATGTGTTGCAGGTAATATTTCCTCTACTGCTAATATTATAAAAGCAGGTTTACACACTGTTGGCAAGCAATTAGGTATTGATACGATTAGTAGTTTTTTTATTATGGTTTTACCAGATGGAACAATATATACATATGCAGATGGTGCAGTAGTTCCTTCACCAAATAGTCAACAACTTTGTGATATTGCATATTCTACAGCAAAAAATATCGAAACTATTTTGGGAATTCAGCCAAGAGTAGCATTTCTTTCTTTTTCTACAAAAGGCAGTGCCAAACATCCTGATATAGAAAAAGTTCAGAATGCGTATGCATTGTTTACTCATCTGCATCCAGACATTATTGCTGAGGGTGAATTACAATTTGATGCCGCAATAATACCATCAATTGCAAAAATGAAGATTAAAGATTCTATATTACAAGGCACAGCCAACATATGTATTTTTCCTGATTTGGATGCTGGGAATATTGCTTATAAAATTACAGAACGTCTTGCAAAAGCAAAAGCAATCGGGCCAATTATTCAAGGATTATCAAAACCATATTTCGATTTATCAAGAGGCTGCTCTATTTATGACATTGTATTAGTGAGTACTATATGTTGTATTAGTAAGTAAGAATGCCTTAGATAAGGTAATTCACGTATCCTTTTTAAGCAAAATTTGTATCTTTGCATCAACATGTTTAGGCGACATAAGTTCTATTTATATTTCAGAGTTTCTCTACGTGCTCAATAGTTTTTTTCTCCTTATCATTAGTTTTTTACTATTCTTCAGCAATCAAGTTTTTGGAGAAACAAGTTCTATTCAAATACCGGATAGTACCGTGTATCAGGGTAATTCTGTATTGATTCCTATTTATGGTACATTTTCACAAAGTGTACTTAACAAACCGATAGATATAATTATTCAAATCCCCAAGAATAGAATTTTTCTTCAAGGTATTATCAAGCATTCTCAATCGATTATTTCTTGCTCGGATATTGTAGTAAAACCATTGATTAGTTCAAATCCATCAATGAATGAATTTTCTATTTCTTGCAAAGATGGACTCAGGGATTCATCTGGATTGCTTTGTTTTGTACAATGCGAAATTTTAGCTGGTAAAGATGTATCATCACGGATATCCGTACTGTCAATAAATATAGAAAATGAATTCCTCACAGTAAATCAAAAAGGTGGATTATTAAGCTTTCCAGAGCCTTCTGTAATACCTGCTGGACAAGAAGGATTGGAAATCAATAGTCCAAATCCTTTTCAGTATACTACAGAAATACCTTATTATATTACTGCTGATAGCGACATTACATTTAGCCTATTTGCTACCAATGGAAAGGCATTAAAAATCTTCCCTACAACATTTACAAAAGCAGGTAGACATATTTTCAATCTTATTGTAGATAATCCAACTGATTTTGCAAGTGGTGTATATATTTTACGTTTGCACACTCCAAGGGGAATGTATCATGTAAGTATGGTACATAAAAAATGACAAAGAACACATTTACACCTATACATTTTATCCATAAGTCTTTAAAATATAAGTTCTTACTTATAATATTATATTTATGTTGTATTGTTAGTACTACTACGATTTTACCTGCACAAATTGCAAAGACAGTAAAAAAAACATCAGAAGGGACAGAATTTTGGGTGTGTTTTCAGGAAAATTCTTGGCATCATGCTTTAGAAAGAGTTGGTAAAATGAAACTTACTGATCAACGTGGACAAGAAATGTATGTAGAAGATAGAAGTATTTCTAATTTCGAACTGTTTTTAAGTAGTGATACTACAACCAGAGTGAGAATTGAGATTGTAGGCCTACGCTATAAATTAGATACATTAGTTATTGGCGGTAGCGTTAGAAGACTTAAAATACCTTCATCTGCAGAGGTAACTGGTGATGGTACTTTACAGCCAAATGCTGTTCGAATTACTTCAGACTCACCGATTTCTGTTACTTGCCTAAATGAACGAGGAAGCTCCACGGATTCGTATCTTGCATTGCCTAGTAAAGCCCTTGGACTAGAATATTATACCATAAGTTATCATTCAACGCCAACTAATGACTTAGTACCTCATATGGCTATTGTAGCAACCAAGGACAGCACAATTGTAAAAATAACTCCTTCATTTATTACTTCAAGAAATCGTCCGGCAGGTGTTCCTTTTACAGTAATTATGAATAAAGGAGATGTATATCAAATTGCAGCATCGAATATGCAAGGATATACAAAAACAGAGAGAGGCACAGACTCTATTATTAATCCTGATATATCTGGCACAAGAGTTCAGGCTACAAAACCAGTTGCGGTTTTTAGTGGACATCAATGCGCGGATATTCCTATGAGAGTTCCATTCTGCAATTATTTAGTAGAACAGGTACCTCCTGTAAATTCATGGGGAATGCATTTTATTCTAGGTAAATTTGCCAAAAGATCCAGTTATGCTTATAGAGTAATAGCAGCTACAAATAACACTAAAATATTTGAAAATTCAGTTTTAGTTAAAGAACTTCAAGCCGGCCAAATGTATGAAAATTCCTCTGCTGGCCCTAGAAATATTATGTTAACAGCATCATCCCCTGTTCTTGTTGCTCAATTTTCTCATGGATATTTAGGCGGAGTTAGCCGAACCGATGGTAAATCTACATATATCAGAGGGGATTCTATTGGAGATCCGATGATGTTAGTAGTTAGCCCTACCCAACAATTTTTACGTGAATATCGATTTGCAACGCCAAAAACCAGTTTTACCAATTGGCGACATTTCATAAATATTGTGATACCAAGTTCTGCTATTGGATCTTTACGATTAAATGGAAGAGTTTTAGATACAGTGAGAAATTATCCAGAATTCGTAGGATTAAGTTCTTATGTATGCATTCAAGCAGATATTCCATTTGGTGTACACACAGTTAAGGCTGATGTACCTTTTGGATTATATTCATATGGATTTGCTACAAATGATGCATATGGAAATATGATCGGGCAAGGATTTGATGAAATTGAAGAAATAAGAGATTCATTACCCCCAACTTTTGAAAGAAGAAATCTAGATAAAAAAATTAATCTTGTTATCAGAGATGATAAATCTACTGATAAAGGCTTGCAATCCATTAGAATTATTTCTGCAGTAGGATTAGCGGCAATGTATGGAAACAACTATATCGATCAACCGAGTATCAATCCAGGCACTCCTCAATATACTATGTTCGTAAGGCCATTAAACGGTTTTGTGAAAGGAAAAATGGAAATCGAGGCAAAAGATTTAGCTGGGAATATTTCTACCTATACTTTAGACTATGATGGAACTAATTTTTTAGGTGCTTTAGAAGAAAAGCCCGTTCCAGATTTGTCTAAGATTACCGAAACTTGGCTTTGGGGTTCTTATGTAATTGCATCTAGCCAATATCACACATTAAACAATGTGCAAACGATTGGAAGTACCTCTGTTACTGGACAATTTGAAGCTGAAAGTGGATCTCCTTTAGGATTAGGTTTTCGTTTTAATAAATATGTCGGCTCCTCATTTAGTGTATCATTAAAAGCTGAATATTTACCTTGCAGTATTGTTTTAAGAGGCAGAGATTCATTATTAAAAAGAGTGTATGACTCCGTTACCAATCAATATTTAAACTATCAAGAAGCATTTGTATTGCAGCCCACATTACCAATGATTTCTTTCTCTGCTGGATTAGAATATCAATTAAATCAATTACTGTACACATTTGTAGACATACAATCTTCAATCATTTTAAGTAAATCTGCAGAATCTTACAGACAAATTGAATCTCCTTTGTCTTATGCATATGCACAATCCGGCACAAGAGAATTACCAATTTCAAATACAGGATTAGATCAAGTTAAAATGCTATTGTTATCTGCAAATGCAGGAATCGGCATTCAGAAAAAGATTCATCCTCATCTTGTATTATTTGGCGAAACTTCTTTTAATTATACACTTCATTCTCTGCTACAAAATGGATATGGAGAATGGAATTATTCATCTTTGCGTTTTTCACTTGGTTTTAAAACATCATTTTGATGTAAAAAAGTAATTAAGGACTTACTTATGAGCTATGCAACCATTACTCCAGAAGAGCTAAAATTACGTTTAGATATAGGCGAAATGCCTGTATTGATAGATGTTCGTTTGCCAGAAGAACATGTGGAAAGTAATATTCCACATTCTATGCTGATTCCTTTAGACACTTTACCTACTAGAATCGAGGAATTAGAGCATTTTAAAGAGCATGAGATTATCATGTATTGCAGAAGTGGTGGCCGAAGTGCAAAAGCATGTGAATATCTTTATGCTAGAGGTTATAAAGTAGTAAATCTTCTTGGTGGTATGCTCGATTGGAAATAATATGTCAATTCTTAATCTACATTTGCACTAAACTATGATACTATCTGCCACGGATTTTCCATTAATGGAAGAACGATATAGATCCACTTATTTAAATTCAATATCTGGATTTAAATCTTTGGCATTAATTGGCACTCAAAACACAAGTGGTATTCATAATCTTGCAGTATTTAATTCTATTGTTCATCTAGGAGCATCCCCAGCTTTATTAGGAATGATTATACGACCAGATTCTGTAAGAAGACATACCCTCGAAAACATTCTTCAACAAGGATATTATACTATTAACCACGTTCATTCTTTAATGATGCCACAAGCTCATTTGGCAAGTGCTGCATTCTCGGATACTGATTCTGAATTTGATGCATGTGGTTTTACAGTGGAAGATTCTGGTTTTCCAGCTCCATTTATTGGAGAGAGTAGAATAAAGTTGTTAATGAAGTACAGACAACATGTACATTTAGACATCAATCATACCAATTTGATCATTGGCGAAATCATTCAGATTCATTCCCCCGATAATTGTGTTTCCGCAGATGGATTTGTAGACTTACATAAGGCAGGAACTTTAACTGTAGCTGGATTAGATGCCTATTATTCAACTATACCATATGATAGATATAATTATGCTAGGCCAGGAAAATCTATTGAGTCTTTACTTACTATAAATGGAGCCCCTGATGCATAGAATTGTTATCACAGGAGCCTCTGGATTTATTGGGAAAAAGTTAACAAGGCTATTATCTGAAAAAGGCTTTGATATCATTGCTTTCTCTAGATCACCTGAAAAAACTAAACGCAGCCTGCCATATATAAAAGAAGCCGTCCAATGGAATGCAGAACAAAATATGTCTGCCGAATGTGAAGAATATATCAATGGTGCTTATGCTGTCATAAATTTAGCAGGAGAATCAGTTGCCAAGCGCTGGAGTGATGACAGAAAAAAGAGAATTATGGAAAGTAGAAAAAATGGCACTATTGGATTAGTTAAAGCTATTAATAATGCTGTAAATCCTCCTGAGATATTTTTTTCGGCATCTGCAATTGGTATATATGGATCAGATTCAGGCACAACTATTTTTGACGAAAACTCATCTTTTGGATCTGGCTTTCTAGCTGATGTTTGTATTGAATGGGAAAAACAAGCATTGTTAGCATCCGGAAACACAAGAGTAATTATTGGAAGGATAGGTGTAGTTTTAGATCCAAATGAAGGTGCTTTATCCAAAATGTTACCTGCTTTTAAATTGTATCTAGGTGGCCCTATTGGAGATGGTAATCAATGGCTATCATGGATTCATCCTCATGATCTAATTGCATTTATTATCTACAGCTTAGAAAACTTTCATGTGCACGGAATATACAATTTAACAGCGCCTCAACCTATCACAATGGGTGATTTCAGTTCTATTTTAGCACAAGTTCTTCGTCGTCCTTCCTGGCTTTCGGTTCCAGATATTGCTTTATCCATCTTAATGGGAGAGGGAGCAATCATCGCAACTGGCGGACAAAATGTTCATCCTTTAAGAACGATACAAAGTGGCTTCGTATATGAATTTAAAGATTGCAAAGAAGCATTAATTGATTTACTGTCTCAATAACTTATGTATTTATGAATTCAGTTTCTCTTAAAAGAATATTGATTGCTGCCGGTGGAACAGGCGGAGATTTGTTCCCAGCAATTGCTATTATCGAAGAACTTCAAAAAAGAAATCCTACTCTGCAAACTATTTTTACTGGTAGTCCAGATAGAATTGAGGCTACGATCATACCATCTAAAGGCTATGAATTTCGTCCTATGAATAGTCTAAAAGGATTTAGAGGTCTTTCTTCTTCTCTATTTTCTATCCCATTTATACTCTTACATTCATATAGAGAACTTCTCTCTATTGTTAAAGATTTCCCACCTTCCTGTATTATCTGTGGTGGCAACTATATTAGTTTTCCAGCTGGGCTGCTAGCCAGACTTCATAATATTCCATTAATTATTATCGAACCGAATGCGAAGCCTGGTCGAACAAATCTTTTTTTATCTCGCATTGCCACTTTCATTATCACTGCATTTGAAGAAACTTCTTCATATTTTTCTAAAAAAGTTCAACACTCTATTCATCATCTGGGCAATCCATTAAGAGCTTCTTTTTTAGAAATAAAACCTACAAAAGAAAAAGCAGCGCAAATTTTTGGTTTTAATCCAGAGATGAAAACAATTCTCATTTTTGGTGGTTCATTGGGTGCAAGATCTATAAATCATGCAGTAGTTAAGCATATAGATTTTTTTGAAAAAAATTCAATTCAAGTTCTTTGGCAAACTGGAACATCTTTTTCAGTTCCAGTTGATTTACCGCCAAATATTCATACACTTCCATTTATCGACGATATGATTTCTGCCTATGCGGCTTCAGATCTAGTGATTTGTAGATCTGGTGGTGGAACAGTTGCTGAATTAGCTGTATGCGGAAAACCATCCATTCTTATTCCTTTACCTGGGGCAGCTAATAATGAACAAGAAGAAAATGCACATGTAATGGAAATTCATGGAGCAGCACTATCAGTGCATGACAATGCATTAGAAACTGAACTAGAATACATTATTAATCGATATGTTAATAATCCGCAATTATTAGAATCTATGAGCTATAATGCAACTTTGATGAGCAAACCTTTAGCTACAACAAAAACTGCTGATTTAATTGAGACTTTATTATTGAAATATTGAAATATTATCCTATTATTTCTTAGTTTTTATGATTCTACTATATATTTTTAAAAATTGGCATAAAAGTAGGGTAATTTGATTGAAGATATAATTATATATCTATTTCTTTAGAACGTTTAGGACAAACAAATGAATGCTTCAATATTATCAACTGTTTATAGTATAAGAATACTATTTTTGGTGTGTTCATGTATCGGATTTTTAGCAGCAGATAATACCGCATATAGCCAAGCTTCTATTGTTAGGAATAGATTGCAATTAGTTGCAATGGGTAAAATAGATGACGTTAAAAAAGAATTACCAGATTTATTAGCCGAATTTCCTGAAGATCCAGGTATACAGTTTTTACATGCGTCTGTATTAGAAGACTTAAATAAATCTTTACCTATTTATCAAAAGATTGTTAATGGGAAACCCGATTGTGAATGGGCCGATGATGCACAATGGAGAATAGTTCATTATTATACAATGAAGCGAGATACCAATAGAGCAAGAGCTGAATTACAAAATTATCGTAAAAATTATCCTCAATCTGAATTCCTTTTATGTGCATATGATTTGATAAGAGCAACTGTTGGAGCAGGTAAATTTACTGTTGAAGGCTCAGAGCCTAAAAGTAAAGTAATAAGCCAACTATCTAATTCTAAAAGTATTCCAGAAAAAAAAGGAATTGATTCATCGGTCATTACAAAATCAATAAGCAAGAATTCTACTAGTAAAACTGAAACCAGTATAAAGTCAAGTGATGGTAAATCTTCTAAATCTGATAGTATTTCTTCTTCTTCTAAAAAATTAGTAGCTGCTGAAATTGTAAAGTCTGGTAAATCAGAAACAATATTCACGCTTCAGGTAGGAGTATTTAAAACTTCTAAAGCTGCAGAAACAGAGTTAGCAGATTATACACAAAAAAGATTGCGGTGTTCAGTTATAGAAAGAAAACTTGCTGATGGATCTATGCGATATGTAGTAGCAATTGGGGAATATAAGTCAAAAAAGAATGCAGAAGATGCAATTGAAATTGTTAAGGAACAATGTAATTGTAGCCCACTTATCATTCAAAAGCCATAATCAGACAACTTTTTTGCCTTTAATCCATACATTTTGGGTGTGATTAATACCAAAATGATACAGTAATTCTGGATATTTGTCAGTATTCAGTATATGAAAATCAGCGCTTTTCCCTATTTCTAAGCTTCCACACTTATCCCCTATATTCAATGCAAATGCGCCGTGCAGAGTTGAAGCCATAATTGCTTCCTCTATAGACATTCCCATATTTGTAGAAGCCAAAGATAGAATTATTTGCATATTTTCTGTAAAACATGATCCCGGATTACAGTCTGAAGCCAAGGCAATTGTCATTCCACTATCTATCATATGTCTTGCAGGTGCATAAGGTAATTTTAGCGTATAAGCAGTACCAGGTAATAATGTACCGATACATCCATTTTTAATCATAGCCTCTATTCCATTTTGGCTAATATATAGTAAGTGGTCTGCTGAAACAGCTTTTAACGAACCTGCCATTTCGGCTGCTCCGAATGGACTTAACTCATCGGCATGGACTTTAATCTTAAACCCTAATTCTACTGCGGTATTAAGTATTTTTTCCGATTGCATAATGGTAAAGTAGCCAGTATCGGTAAATACATCACAAAACTCTGCTAATTGTTCTTCCTTTACAGCAGGCAACATTTCTTTACATATGATATCTACATATAATTCTGGATTATGTCTATATTCAGGTGGAATATCATGAGCACCTAAAAATGTAGAAATAACTCGCAAAGGAACTTCTTTACTTACCACTTTAATAGCTTTTAATAATGTAAGTTCTGATTCAAGAGTAAGGCCATATCCACTTTTCATCTCAATAGTTGTTGTTCCATGTTTCATCGCATTCAACGCTAAAACAATTCCTTGATGAGCTAATTGATCAATTGATGCAGCCCTAACTGCATGCACTGTATTTAATATGCCACCACCTTCAGCAGCAATCGTCTGATAAGAAACACCTCTTAATCTTCTGGCAAATTCATCTGCTCTATCACCTGCAAAAACGCAATGTGTATGGGAATCTACAAAGCCAGGCATAATTACTTGTCCTTGTGCATCAACTAATTCTTCATAAACCATATCATTTGGCAAAGAAGATTCTGTACCAATCCACAGAATATCTTCATCATATAGCATTGCTGCATTATTGATGATAGATAAGTCACCCATAGAATCCAGAATATTAGGTGCACCAAGAATTTTAGAAGAGCATGTAAGTAAAGTTCCAATATTTCTGATGAGAGTCTTTTTCATTATCTAGACTCCTAAATCTGATGGATGTATATGAAATGAAGATAATATTTCCAGATTTTCATCTGTATCGGGGTTTTTTCCATTAATATCAAAATATGAATGTAAAGCTAATGTTCTTTCTTTCATCAAGGTGATAATTTCTGTTTTGTACCCTTTTAGTAAATATGATAAAAAATAGTAACTTCTTTTATCAGGAAATAAACCTGGATCCATCGAAAAATTACTATATGCTTCAATCATTTCTTGTTCATCCAAATGGACATCATTTGTTACCCACTGATTTAATGTGCTCATCATGATTGGCATTCCAGATTTATCTAATGATATCATTAACAAATGGGTATATCCTTTTGGATGATATATGAAAGTATGAAAATGTCCATATTCTCCATTACGATGTCCATGAAAAAATACTCTATATCCAGAATTTTCATCATGCACACCTTTTGGATGAGGATAATGATGATCAACATTTCTTTTAAATTTTCTGCCCTGTAATACTAAAGATATGACATTCTTTTTCTGTTTTTGCAATGCTAACAGTACATTACCAGCATCCGATAATGCTTTAGCCCTTTCGGAATCTTGGAATATATATGCTTGCTTTCCAATTAAGTGGGTGAAAGTAGCAGAATATGCTAGAAACGATAAAAAAGTACGACGTTTCATATATTACCATATAGTATAAAAAAAGCGCCCTTGAATATATTCAACAGCGCTATCAATATCATGTATATATATTATTTAGGATTACAAGGATTTGAAGCTTTGTGATGTTTTTTTCCTTTCTTAGAATGCTTTGGCGCGCAATCACTTTTTGGCGCGCAAGCAGACTTTGGAGCACATTTTGGTTTGCATTTGCCAGGATTGGCTTGAATATTACCAATCTGGACCATAAATGCGATAACTAAAGCAATAATTGAAATATTCTTCATGAATATATCCTATAAAAATGAGTGTAAATTAGATTTCTGATGAAATCCACAAAATATCGTCTATTCCTTGATGAAAATTTACTAAGCGAGAAGCCACGAATAAATAATCAGAAAGCCTATTCAAAAACTGAATAATTGTGCCATTGATTAATTCTGTTTCAGATAAAGCAACTACGGCACGTTCTGCCCTTCTGCAAACTGTTCTTGCATGATGAAGATGCGCTGCAGCTGAACTTCCACCAGGCAAAATAAATGATTTCAATTCAGGTAAATCGGCTTGATATGAATCAATATGATGTTCTAATAAAGAAATATGTGTTTGTAATATCTGTGGTGTTTTATCTCTAAAAACTGAATCATTTCTAGTAGCTAGATCTGATCCAACGGTAAACAATAAAGATGAAATTGATAATAAATGTTCAGATATTGCTTTATTCATAGAATGTGTTAATACAATGCCAATAATTGCATTTAACTCATCTACAGTTCCATAAGCATCTATTCTAAAAGAATTTTTTTTCACTCTTGTCCCACCAAATAAACCAGTAGTTCCATCATCACCAGTTTTGGTATATATTTTCATGGGTCTTCTCCTTAATAATTAGATAGAACTAGGGTTGATTGATAATGCTTTTTCGGCTGCACTTAATGTTTGAGACATCAAAGTGCTGATAGTCATTGGGCCAACTCCACCAGGAACTGGCGTATATGCAGAGCTTAATGCAAAAGCATCTGGATGTATATCTCCGATACCACCTGCATGATAACCCGCATCTACCAATACAGCACCTGGTTTTACCCAATCAGTTTGAACAAAACAAGGTTTTCCTACCGCTGCTATCAAAATATCAGCTTGTTGAATATGTGCTTGAATATTTTGAGTTCTAGAATGACAAATTGTAACAGTACAATCCTTATTCAGCAACATTGCTGCCATAGGTTTTCCAAGTATAGGACTTCTTCCCAAAATAATTGCATGCTTTCCTTTATATTGAATATCATAATGAGATAATAGTGTTATGATACCTTGGGGAGTAGCAGATCCATATGCTTCAATATTCATAGACATACGGCCATATCCTAAACAAGTTACTCCATCTACATCCTTTTCTAATGCAATAGTATCAAAACATTGTCTTTCATCTATGTGAGACGGAACAGGATGTTGTAATAATATTCCATGTACATTTCGATTTGCATTAAGATCTTTTATTATGTCTATTAATTGTTGAGTTGTTGTGTTTTCATCCAATTCAATGCACAAGGAATCCATTCCAATTCTTCTGCATGCATTTCCTTTCATTTTTACATATGTTGCGCTAGATGGATCATTGCCAACCAATATTGTAGCCAAAATTGGAATACGCCCTGGATTTTGCATGATAAGTTGTGCAGTTCTTTGTGAAAGAGAGTGCTCAGTTTGCTTAGCAAGCAATTTACCATCTAGAATTTGAGGAATCATATATTTTTGGTTATAAGTAAAAGTATATCGTACAAACTAATGATTTGCACTTTATCTGCTATATGTTTTGCTGGGCGAATAAAAATTCAGTTTTCTTCGCACTATTATTACTACAGACAATTGATTTCATAGCTGCAGGAACAAAAGCACTATAACCTGATGTAATAATATACTCACCTTGATTAGTATGTAGAATCAATGATTCATCACCTATTACAGTTATAAGCCCTGCTTTATTCTGTAATGAACATTCTATATGAGCATGTTCTATTGAAAAGCGAGTAAGACAAAAGTACTGCGAAGAAATTAATTCTGTTTTGATAATTCCTGGCTTAAGTACAATTGGATTAATCTCTACTTTTGCACTATTAGAAGCATATTCAATCATAGAAATAATTCCCTTTTCTATATGCAATTCTCTTGGATTACCATCAATTCCAAGGCGATCCCAATCATACAATCTATATGTTGTATCACTTGTTTGTTGTAATTCGTATAAAACAATTCCTGGCCCAATAGCATGAATCGTCCCAGCGGGAACAAAGATAAAGTCTCCCTTTTGCACTTTCACTTTATGTAATAACTCTATATCATTACCAGAGTTAAGTGCATATTGATATTGTTGTTTAGTAATACCATTTTTTAAACCAAATATAATTTCAGCATCTGGTTCTGCTTTTAGTATATACCAACATTCAGTTTTTCCTCTTGGCTCTTCTTCTAAAACATCCGCAAGAATATCATCAGGGTGAACTTGAACTGAAAGCCATTCTCTGGCATCCAACAATTTTACAAGTAGCGGAAATTCACCATTCTTATGATTATATCCAATCATTTCTGATGGATATTGTTGGATTACATCTTCCAATGTTAATCCAGCATATGCTCCATGTGAAATATAATTTTTAGAATAAATTTCCCAAGATTCTCCTATATGCAATGAATCTGCAGCTTGCTGTTTCAATTCTGAAATTGCAGAACCACCCCATATTTTTTCAAATAAAGCTGATTTTAATTGTAATGGGTATGGAATAAATATGTTATCGATTGCACTCATAGACTATTTATCTGGAAATATAAGAACCAATACTTGAGAATAGACTAAACCAACAAATAATAATAGAAATAACTATAGCAGATACATAACGTCCAAATACTTTTTCAACATATGCATTTCCTACGATGGCATAAGATGCAAAGATATATGACATAATCCACAGGAAATTTACTCTACTTAATACAGCAAAGAAAAATGGATGATCTGTAGGAATAATTGCTATTCCAGCGTGAATTCCAAAACGTAAATCTGAGAAAAGAAACTGAAAAAAACCATTTATTAATGTACCTAATGCATAGCATCCAGAGGCATAAGCACCTAAGGCAGTAATTTCATATAATGGTTTTTTTTGTTTGCCTAATAACCAATGGAATAAAGTTAAAAGAGCACCAAAAGCAAGTATTCCAACAAATGAAGTAAAAAGAGTAGATAGTAAAACTTGGCTAAAATCAAGCTCTCCTACTGATGGCATCCCATTTTCAGAGCCTACTAATTGTTTTTTAGACATCCAAGGTGACATCATTGCAATATTTTGGCGAATCAGTACTGGATTTAACCTATGTAAATAAGCAATACTTATAGATGCTATAGTTTCTAATAAACTTGCTGCAACAAGAACTTTATATGGTTCTTCTATAGCAGACATTCCGAATTCATGGGGGTTCTTAACAATGCTAATAAAACCCTTCATCCAAGAATATTTGGACTGCATAGTATTTGTCATAAAATAACTATAAATGTGTAGAAGGTTGCATGTCAATTGGTAAAGCAATGCGAATTGATTCATGAACTGCATCCATCAGAATCTTTTCAGCTTGTTTATCTTCTTGTTGTAAGGATGGGAATCGCTCTTGAATAGATAATATAGTATGGCCCGGTTTGAAGAAAATTCCTGACTTTGGCATAATTGTATATGCACCTATCAATGCTATTGGAATTATTGGTTTTTTAGAACGAGCTGCTAATAAAAATGCCCCTCTTTTAAATAAACCAAGTCTACCATCTTTAGATCTTGTACCTTCTGCAAAAACTATAACGCTTTCTCCGGACTGAACGGCACCAATAGCTTCTTGAATACTTTTCATAGCATTTCTTGGGTCATCTCTGTCAATTGCTATAAAGGGAGATGCTTTCATACTCCAACCAAGGAAAGGGATCTTCTCTAAATTCCTTCTATACATGATACGCACATTATCTGGTAAACTTGCTAAAAGAATAGGAATATCAAAATAACTTGTATGATTTACAATATAAATCCGACTATCCAAGCCTTGTAAGTGGTCTAATCCTTTTATTGTTACTGTAACTCCTGCACAATATAATAATGCTGAAGACCACTGTTTTGCTAAAGAAAAATAGAATTCATGCTTTAGTCTACATGCAAAGCCTAGTAATGTTAACGTTGAATAAGCAATCGTAACTAGTATAATCGCTAAACTTCTTGCAACAAACCCAATATATGAAGTACATCCCATCTTCATAATGCTTCATTTGTATTCATTGAATCAGACTGTATTTGCGAACTACCACTTTGATTGTCTACTTTATGGACAATTACTTCTGAGGATATAATTCCATCTCTGAGCGTGATAATTTTTTCTGCCATTCTAGCAACATCGATGCTATGGGTTGCTATCAATAATGTTAGAGTTCTTTCTTGTCTAATTCTTTTAATTAAATCCAGAACAGCAACTGTATTCGCTGAATCCAAATTACCAGTCGGTTCATCGGCTATGATTATCGAAGGTTCATTAATTAATGCCCTTGCAATTGATATTCTTTGTTGCTCTCCGCCAGATAATTCAGAAGGACGATGATCTTTTCTATGTATCATTCCTACTTTTTCACAAAGGGCTAAAGCTTTTTTTTCAGCATGAGATACCTTTTCTCCAGCAATTAAAGCAGGCATCATAATATTTTCTATAGCAGAAAACTCTGGCAATAAATGATGAAACTGAAAGATAAATCCAATATGCTTATTTCTCAATTCAGCGGCTTGCTTCTTTTTTAAAGATGAATATATATGCTGTTTTCCCGCTGGATAATATCCTGTAACTGCACCCGTATCTGGTGTATCAAGCAAGCCAAGAATATGTAACAATGTACTTTTACCTGCGCCAGATGGGCCCATAAATGCAATAAATTCACCTTCTTTAATCTCTAATGATATACCCTTTAAAACAGGTGTATCATTATCTGAATGCAAAGAATATGATTTAACCAGTGAATCAGCCTTTAGTATTGTATTCATAATCACATTAAAATTGTTCTAATACTCGAATATCATTTTCATAAAGTGCCCGAATATCATTAATTCCAGTGGCTAACATAGTAACTCTTTCAATGCCAAATCCGAAGGCAAATCCACTATATTCTTCTGGATCTATGCCACAATTTTTTAGTACCTGTGGATGAACCATTCCGCAGCCACAAATTTCTAGCCAACCAGAATTTTTACATATACGACATCCTTTACCACTGCATAAATAGCAAGATATATCCACTTCCGCGCTTGGTTCAGTAAATGGAAAATAAGAAGGACGAAATCTAAATTGAGAATTATTGCCATACATTTGCTTGGCAAAAGCAACAATTGTCCCTTTTAAGTCTGCAAATGTTACATGTTTATCAATATATAAACCCTCAATTTGATGAAATTCAGCTAAAGATCTTGCCGATAATGCTTCATTTCTATAAACTCTTCCAGGCATAATTGATCGTATAGGAATGGGATGAGACTTCATCATTCTAATCTGAACAGGAGAAGTGTGAGATCGTAATAAAATATCACCACGAGGATCATCAATAAAAAATGTATCCTGCATATCCCTTGCAGGGTGGTCTTCTGCGAAATTTAATGCTTCATAATTATGATAATCATCTTCAATATCAATGCCCTCGGCTACAGTAAATCCCATGCCTTCAAAAATAGATATAATGGTATCCAGAGTTTTTTTAATAGGATGAATATGCCCTTTTAATGGCATTCTTCCTGGTAAAGAAGTATCAATCAAAGGAACAGAAGATTCTTCAGCTTCAAGGTTTTCTTTAAATTCCTTAAAAGTTGCCTCTACATATTGTCTTAACTCATTAATAAGTTTACCAATTGCAGGTTTATCTTCTTTGGGTATCTCTCTTAAAGATTCCACTAATACAGGCAAGGTTCCCTTTTTTGTTAAATGCTTTAATCTAAATTGTTCTAAAGATTCCGCATCTTTAATTGTTGCAAAATCTTGTTCAATATTCTGTTTGATAAAAGATATATCAGCAATCATAAATGTGTACAATAATCTGAATCAAAAAAAAAGGGCGCTCATAAAAAGAACGCCCTTAAACATACGGAAATCGATTAAGTTAACCTATTGCAGAACGTACAATACGCTTAAAAATAGATGGCTGAGATGCTGCCAAATCAGCAAGAACCTTACGATTGATTTGAATATTCTTTAGTTTGAGTGCATGTATCAAACGAGAATAGGTAGTACCATTCAAACGAGCACCTGCATTTATACGAACAATCCATAATCTACGGAAAGTACGTTTTTTTGCACGGCGATCGCGATAAGCGTACTGTAAACCTTTTTCAATGTGATTCTTGGCAATTGTCCAAACTTTACTACGCGCACCCCAATATCCTTTAGCAAGTTTTATAAACTTACGACGGCGGCGGTGCGATGCTACTTTGTGCGTGGAACGAGGCATAATGCCCTCCTACAAAAATTAATTATTAAATGCGATTGATGGAGAGCTTCGCTAAAATCCCAATCAACCTGCTAATAACCTAATATCTTACGATACATATACAGGGGCGGTTATATCCTGTATCTTAAGTACAATTAACGCAGACACAATAGACGTTTGATATTTTGCTCATCTGCAACGCTAACTAAAGCGGGCATACGTAACAAACGCTTACGCTTACGTGTCTTGTGAGTCAGAATGTGATTTTTAAAAGCACAATTACGACGGATACGTCCTGTACCCGTAATTGAAAAGCGCTTTTTTGCACCACTATTCGTTTTCATTTTAGGCATCGTATGATCCTTAAAAACGATGAAACATTGATTGCTCTCATGCAAAAACAATCCACAATAATAATTATCTACAAACACTACTTCATATAGAAGGTTATTCTTCTTTTTTGGTTTTCTTTGCTTTTTCAGGGGCTAGAATCACAGTAAGTGTTCTACCCTCTGGATGAATAGGCTGATCTATCTTAGAACAATCTTCAAGTGCCACAACAAAACGCTGCAATAAAGCTAAACCTATTTCCTGATGCATAATCTCACGGCCCTTAAACATCACAGTTGCTTTAACTTTATCACCATCGGCCAAGAATTCACGGGCATGTCTTGTCTTAAAATCAAAATCATGAGTATCTGTTCTCCACTTGAAACGGACTTCTTTCAACTGAGCATGATGCTGAGCCTTTTTTTGAATCTTTTCACGCTTCTGAAGCTCATATGCAAATTTTCCATAATCTATTATCTTACAAACAGGTGGATCTGCCTGTTGGGCAATCTCTACAAGATCTTTGTTTTGCTCAAATGCTAAATCAATGGCATCTTTAGTTGCCATTACCCCAAGCATTTTTCCTTCTTCATCAACTACTCTTACCTGAGGAACTCGGATTTCATCATTAATTCTATTTTTCCTTTGCTTCTCATTATTTGGCTGATCTCTCTCGCGCGGCATTCTAGGGCCAGAAGGCCTTGCACCAAATGGGCGTGCACCACCTGGAGTAAAACCTCCGGGACGAGGAGCTCCACCAGATTGAAATGGTGGACGTGATCCGCTTTGTTGGGTACCAACAGGACGCTGTTGCTGGGATGAATCTGTATTTCCCCTACTGGGTTGAAAAGGAGTTGCCAAAAAGAACCTGCTGAGAAATAATAAAATAGATAATGTAACTGTGCAAACTTACGATTAAGACATCAAAAATACAAAAAAGCAATGTTATAAAAGGGTAGTTATATACTATAAATCTGTGATTTCTTTACATTTGTAAGCAATTATCTTTTTTTAATCTTGTATTACTGCTTAAAAAATGAATGAACATCAAAGAACTGATCAGGAACAAAGGCGTTTTGAAGAGCTTCATGAGCTATATAGTAGAGGCATCAATCCATATCCTCATGAATTCAATCGCACTCATAATTCCTTATATATAGTCTCGCACTTTAGTGATGAACATCCTGAATTACTTTGTGATGTTGCCGTTGCTGGCAGAATTATGGCTATGAGAAAAATGGGGAAAGCTACATTTTTACATATTCAAGATCAATATGGTAGAATTCAAATTTATCTTAAGCAAGATGAATTACCTGAATTTTATTCCTACCTAAATTTATTAGATATTGGTGATATCATAGGCATACAAGGATTTGTTTTTCGAACAAGAATGGGCGAAATAAGTGTTCATGCAATGAATGCTGTATTATTAGCTAAATCCTTAAGGCCAATTCCTATTGCGAAAGAAGAAAAAGATGAAGACGGAAATAAAATTATTTATGATGCTTTTTCTGATAAAGAGCTTCGTTACAGAAAGCGCTATGTAGATTTGATTGTTAATCCAGAAATACGACATGTCTTCGAAAAAAGATCAAAGATCATAAGTGCTATGCGCCGATATTTTGATGATATGGGTTATATGGAAGTAGAAACTCCTATTCTACAACCTCTATATGGTGGCGCTAGTGCCCGCCCATTTATTACCCATCATAATGCATTAGATTTTGATCTTTATCTACGAATTGCAATTGAATTGTACTTAAAAAGATTGATCGTTGGCGGTTTTGAAGGTGTGTATGAAATCAGCAAAAATTTCAGGAATGAGGGTATGGACAAAACTCATAATCCAGAATTTACAATGATGGAAATATATATTGCCTACAAAGATTATTATTGGATGATGGATATGGTTGAAGATCTCTTTGGTCATATTTGTGAATATGCTTTAGGAAAAAAGGAAGTTCACCATGGCAATAAAGTTCTCAATTTTAATAAGCCTTTTCGAAGAGCCAAAATGTTCGATTTGTTTTTTGAATATACAGGCAAACATCTTAAAGGATTAAATAAAGCTGAATTATTGCAATCTGCTAGAGATTTACAAGTAGAAATACCAAGTGATGCAAGTGCAATGAAGATTTTAGATGAAATATTTAGTCAAAAAGTTGAACATCATCTTATTCAGCCAACTTTTGTTATTGATTATCCCCTTGAAATGTCCCCACTAGCTAAAAAACATAGAACAGAAGATGGATTAGTTGAACGATTTGAATTATTCGTCAATGGTAATGAAATTGCAAACTGTTTTACGGAGTTAAATGATCCGATAGATCAAAGGAAACGTCTTGAAGATCAAGCCCTGGTTCGAGCCGATGGAGATGAAGAAGCAATGATTTTAGATGAAGATTTTATCCAATCTATAGAAGTAGGAATGCCTCCAACTGCTGGACTAGGAATTGGAATCGATAGGCTGGTAATGCTTCTTACAAATCAAGAATCAATAAGAGATGTATTGTTCTTCCCTACAATGAGACCTGAATAACAATCGAGTAAGGGTTGTAGAAATGCAATCCTTACTTTACATTCTTTTGTACATGTCGAACTGTGCAATGCCAATTCTTTGTAAGAAATGCTTTATAGACACCCACAAGACACCTAATCCATATATAGAACTACGCTTAAAATTTATACTTGATGCTTCTGCAAAATATTTGGTTGGGCATGTAACTTCACCAATAGAAAATCCAGCATAAACTATTTGTGATAACATTTGATTATCAAAAACAAAATCATCAGAATTAGCTTCTAGATGTAAAGCCATTATTACTTCTTTAGAAAAAGCACGATAACCTGTATGATATTCACTTAATTTTTCACCAATTAATATATTTTGAAATAATGTCAAAAAACGATTAGCTATGTATTTATACATCGGCATACCACCTTTTAAAGCGCCCTTACCTAATATTCTTGACCCTAATACTACAGGGTATAAATCCTGAGCAATGATACTAGCCATAGCTGGAATTAACATTGGTGTATACTGATAATCAGGATGTAGCATGATAATAACATCTGCTCCTAAAGATAATGCATGAGCATAACATGTTTTTTGATTGCCGCCATATCCCCTATTTTTCTGATGCTTTATTATATTCTTAATTCCAAGATTTTCTGCAACTCTTATTGTATCGTCTGGGCTATTATCATCAACCAATACAATATCGTCTACAATATCAAATGGAATTTCATTATAGGTTTTCTCTAATGTTTTAGCTGCATTATATGCTGGCAAAACAACTACAATTTTTTTATTATGAAGCATGGAATTATTCCGCCGACTTTGTAAGGTTGTAATAATAATTACAAAAATAGAGTATTATGATTCAGACTATCAAAAAATTATCTAAACCCATGTTTTTTTTAAGTACCATCATTCTATATATAATATTGGGTTTTATTGTCATTACTTCTGTTCCATATGCTTTTTATACAGAAATCTATGATATTCAAAAGCCACTACCTTTTCATGGAAATACATGGTTGAATCCCTATAAATCGTGCTCTTTTGATAATGATAATGCTGGATGGAAAAAGTCGAATTTTCATGGGCATTCTAAAGAATGGGGCGGCCTTACAGATGGCAAGACAGATAAAGATGTATTTTTTAAAAAATATAAATCAATGGGCTATCATTCGATTGGACTGTCTAATTATCAATTTATTTCACATGATTTTGCAAAAGATAATGGTTTTGTTCCATGCTATGAACATGGCTATAATGTGTGGAAAAGACATCATGTCTGCATTGGCGCTCAGCATGTAGTGTGGCTAGATTTTATATGGGGACAAAGCCTCCATCATAAACAAACAATGATTAATATCCTTAAACCAACTGTCCAAGTTCTTGCATTAGCGCATCCAAAGTTTAGGAATAGTTTCGAACCCGAAGATTTTATATATCTAAGTAATTATGATTGCATAGAAGTATTAAATCATTATCGAACAAGTGATATTCATTGGGACTCTGCCTTATCAAATGGACATAAAGCTTGGATAGTAGCTGACGATGATACTCACAATGTTCTTGATTCTGGGGAAACTGGTGTTTGTTGGACAATGATTTATGCGCCAAACAATGGAAATCAGCAAGAGATAACTACAGCATTAAAAAATGGGCAAGCTTTTGGTGTTCAAGGTAAGCAGGGAAAAATGGATATATTTCCAACATTGATTCATTTAACCGATAGTATCTATTCTATAACAATGATGGATACCGTTGAATCTATAACAATGATTGGACAAAACGGGAAAAAACTGGCCATCACTTTGAATTCAAATCATTTAGACTATATATTGAAAAAAACTGATACCTATATAAGAGCAATAATCAAAACTCCACAAACTACCATATGGCTCAATCCTATATTAAGAGATAGCCAAACGCCGATCCCCCAAAAAAATGACCTTCAAACTATTCTCTATAGACTTCTTTGGCTTATAGTATATACGATAATTATTGTTCTTGTATGGAAGAAAAAAAGTAGAAAAAAGCACTCTTAATCTTCTTCTTTTACAAACTTTTTAGTACCAGAATACAACTCAAATTCAAGGAGACGACAATCTATATCGGCATTAAATAATTCTATTTTTCTTTTTGTTCGCAATCCAATTGATTTTGCTGCTTTTACATTGCCAGTAAACACATAACCATTATATCCAGAACAAGATTGTTTAAAAAAGTCTCCAATCCTTTTATATTCTGCATCAAGTTCTAAATCTTCTCCCATTCTATCCCCATATGCAGGATTCATAATTACAGTGCCGGGTCCTTCTGGCAAATGTATACTAGCAAAATCCCCTACCGAAAAATCTATATACTCTAAAACACCAGCATTTTCAGCGTTTTCTTGTGCTATTCTTATTGCTCCAGGATGAATATCAGATGCAATAATTCGCCCCTTTTCAATACTTTTTTTGGCGGTATTAGCATCAGAAACTAATTGATGCCATAATTGTTTGTCATAGCCATATACATGCATAAATCCAAAATTCTTTCGATATAAAGCAGGAGAAGTTTCAGTTGCCATCAAAGCTGCCTCTATTGCCAATGTACCACTACCACACATCGGATTTACAAAGGGCATAGATTCAGGTAACCAATTGGATGCAAAAATAGTTACAGCTGCCAAATTTTCTCGCATTGGGGCTCGCCAAGGATTTAATCGATATCCTCTTTTATGTAAAGGAGATCCAGACATATCAATATAAATTGCGCATTTAGGACCATGCCAATACAAAAAGACAACTGCTTTATCTTGCTCGGATCCACTATTTGGCCTAATACCCATTTTATTTCGAATGCGATCAACAATGGCATCTTTACATTTTTGTTGAGCAAATTGAGTATTTGTTATTGCAGGTGTATCTACAGATGAAATGACTGTAAAATAACCATCATCAGGAAGAATATCTTCCCAAGGTAAAGAAGAAATGCTTCGATATAAATCCAATGGAGTTTTTACATAGAATTCTTTTAATAAAAGTAAGACCCTTGAAGCTATTCTAGAATGCAAACATATCGCCATAGATTCTCGTATTCCCCCTTTTACGAAGATTCCAGTATCCATTGATTTTTCTACCGAAAATCCTAATGAGTGAATCTCTTGTTCAAGAAAAGACGCCATTCTTAATGGACAGGTAAGTAGTATTGATTGTGAATCGACTAAAGAAGATGACATAAAGATCTTTATATGCTGATGAGTATTTACTTATACTGTAAAGGAACATTTTGTGTAAATATAGGTATTCTGCAATAGTATCATTCTTTTGGTTGATGGAGAGATTAATACTTAACAGCAATATTTTCCCTATTTTCGCCTAAGTAATTAGAAACGATGATAATACACAACACCAGAACATGGATATTTCAGTAATTATTGTTAATTATAATGTCAAAGATTTCCTTGTACAATGTTTGAACTCGGTTCACATTGCTTTACAAGGCATAGATTCAGAAATTATTATAATTGATAATAATTCAACAGATGGATCAAAAGAATATTTTTCTGATAAATATTCTGATGCACATTTTGAGTGGCTTCCTCATAATATTGGTTTTGGGGCAGCAAATAATATTGGTATACAACAATCGAAAGGGAAATATATACTTTTATTAAATCCAGATACTATTGTTCATGAATTAACATTAAAGCACATGCTTGAATATATGAACTCACATATAGAAACAGGCATTGCTGGATGCAGAGTACTAAATGCAGACGGAAGTTTTCAAATTGCTTGCCGAAGGGGTTTTCCAAGTCCATGGGCATCTTTTTGTAAATTATTTGGATTGCAATCATTATTTCCATCATCAAAATTATGTGCAGGGTATAATTTAACCTATAAAAGTATCTATGAAACCTATGAAGTTGATGCTTTGATTGGCGCATTTATGTTTTGTAGACGCGAAGTATTAGAACAAACACATGGTTTTGATACTGATTTCTTTATGTATGGTGAAGATTTAGACTTATGTTATCGAGCCCAACTATCAGGTTGGAAAGTTACATATGTACATGAGCCAACTATTATACACTTTAAGGGTGAAAGTACAAAAAGAAGCTCTTTAAATGCAATCCACGTGTTTTATTCCTCTATGGAAATATTTACAAAAAAACACTTCAATAATTCCACTCTCTTTCTTTTTTTTCTAAGGATTGGCATTTGGCTTCGAGCATCATTTGCTTCAGTTTTCTATTTTGCTGAACAAGGATTATTTATGATTGGGGATATTCTTGTTGTTATTGCATCAATAATGTTAGCTACTTATATTAGATTTGGAAATCCATTCTCATTTCCAGAATATGCATATCCAATGGTGTTTCTCTCCAGTAGCTTAATTGCTCTGGGTTGTCTGCTATTTGCTGGTGCATATTTTGAATATTCTGGCAAACTAAAACCAGTTTTAACAGGATACTTTGCCTCATTTTTTATATTATCATCCCTCACCTATTTTTTTAAAGAATATGCCTTTAGCAGAGGCGTATTATTGATGACTATAGGATTTTCTTTGTCATTTTCTGTAGCACTCAGACTTTTATGGCATCTATATCACACTCTATTTGGAAACAAATCTGATAAAAGAATTATTCTTTTAGGCACAAATGCTCATGAACATGAGATAGTAAATGCATTGCAATCAGCCGAATCAAGAAATACTATAATTGTAGGAAGAGTTACAGTTAAGGATGAAACTTCATATGCCCATCAATTACCTGTATTGGGTAAAGCTGATGCTTTAAAAGAAATTGTCTATAATCAAGAGGCTGATGAAATTATCATGCTTGATTCAACAATAGAGATAAGCGATATAATTAAATACTCATCAATGTTTGCAGGAAGCAAAGTAAGAATACATGCAGTTCAAGAATATGATGATATTGTAGTTTCTAGAATCACAAATGATATATCAGGAATTTCTGCTGCCATGCCAATAATAAATCTACAAAGATTACGATATAGACTTCAGAAGAGATTAGTAGATTTATGTATTAGTCTTTTCTTTTTGTCACTTGGCGTCCCTATCGTATTTTTGTTTTCTAAACACCCTATTTCATTATTAAAAAAACTTATTAATGTATATAAAGGTAAGATGAGTATCATTGGTTTATATCAAATCGATAATTCTTTACCTGTATTTGGTAAAATTGGAATTACGGGTTTGGTGCATATAAGTAAACCAGAAATTTTATCTGCCCAAGCAATACTTAACTTAAATGAACATTATATTCGGTATTATACACCGACATTAGATATAGAAATACTTATTAAACACCTACTACGGATAGGACTCAGTGGCTTCAAACTTCGTTCTTGAATTCGAAAAACCAATTGTTGAATTAGAAAATAAAATTAGAGAGATGCGGAATCTTCCGAATATTACTGATTTAGAGCCTCAGATTCAGGAATTGGAATCTCATATAGAAGCATTACGCATAAATATTTATGCAAGCTTAACACGCTGGCAAAGAGTACAAATTGCAAGGCATCCAGATAGACCATATACATTGGATTATCTCAATTTCACTTTTACAGATTTTGTAGAATTGCACGGTGACAGAGGTTTTAGAGATGATCCAGCTATAGTTGGCGGTATTGCCAAACTTAATGGTAAATCTGTTATGGTAATTGGGCATCAAAAGGGTAGAGATACTAAATCTAATGTCTATCGTAATTTTGGAATGCCTAATCCTGAAGGATATCGTAAAGCAAAACGATTGATGCTTTTAGCTGAAAAATTTCATATTCCTATCATTTGTTTATTAGATACCCCTGGTGCATTTCCGGGGATAGAAGCCGAAGAAAGAGGACAAGCTCAAGCTATTGCAGATAATTTATTGGTTATGTCTGGCCTTAAAGTACCTATCATTATATGTATCATTGGTGAAGGTGCATCTGGTGGTGCCCTAGGTATAGGAATAGGAAATAGGATATTAATGCTAGAAAATTCGTGGTATTCTGTTATTGCTCCTGAATCTTGCTCCAGTATTTTGTGGCGAAGTTGGGATTTTAAAGAGCAGGCTGCTGAAGCGTTAAAATTAACAGCACCAGATTTAAAAGAGCATGGAATTATCGATAGAATTATTCCAGAACCTATTGGCGGAGCACATAGGGTTCCTTTGCAAATATTCGAAACATTAAGAGATGTTTTAACTGAAGAATTAGATCAATTGCAACATATTGAATCACGATTATTAGTAAAGCAAAGAAGAGATAAATTTGCAAATATGGGTGTATGGACTGAATAAAAATGGCTGATACAAAAACAATATTGTATATTCACAAAGGGCGTTTTCCAGAGGAAGTTAGAGCAGAAAAATTATGTAAATCTCTAGCAAAAGCTGGACATACAGTAATTTTAGTCTGCAAATGGTATAAGGAAAACAAACAAACAGAAGAAATCGATGGTTATACTGTGTATAGGGTAGGTTTTTCAAAAATATCTTTCTTATATGAAGGAATTCCAGGGAATCCTTTTTGGACAAAAGCAATAAGTAATTGCATATATGAATTTTCCCCAGATTTAATCATCTGCAGAGAAATATTGTTAATGTCTAATTGCGTAAATGCTTCTAAAGGTAAAAATATTCCACTTCTTATTGATATGGCCGAACATTATCCTGCCGCAATGAAAGAATGGAAAAAATACAAATCCAATATCATTGGAAGAATCTTTGTTCATATATTATCAATTCCACAATTAATTGAAAAACATGCAGTTAAGCATGCTCATGGGATAATTACAGTTTGTGTAGAACAAAATAATAGGCTTATTAAAGAGTATCATTATCCACCTCATTTATTGTCTATTGTACATAATACACCATACATTGATGCATTTTCATCTTGTAAAAAAGGTAGCCGAATTCCTCCAATTGTATTTGCACATCATGGCTATTTTACTTTAGAAAGAAACCTAGAATTGCTTGTCGAAGGATTCAATATAGCAGCTCAACAAATAAAAAATATTCAATTAGTTTTAGCAGGTGAAGGTGAAACAAAAAGAGATATTATCAAGAAAGTAAATAGTTTGTCTTGTAAAGATAGAATTCATATATTGGATGCTTACAAAGCCAAGGATTTATGCTCTTTGTATAGTGAAACTGATATTGGTATACTACCCTATACAATCGATGATTTTAGAAATCATACATTGCCGAATAAGGCATTTGATTATATAAGTTGCGGCAAACCAATTATAAGTTCTTCTTTACATCCTATGAAACGATTATTAGATGAAACTCAAGCGGGTATATATGGGGACTGCTCGACACCAAAAGGAATTTCGGAATTAATCAATACAATGTATCATGCTAATATTGAAGAAATGTCCAACAATGGATTGAACAGTTTTAAAGAAACATATAATTGGCAGATAGACGAAAAGGAACTTTTAAGATTTATAAATACTTTTAATATCTATGAAAACAAATAAATTACAGTGTATTTACTTATTTTTTTTAATTTTGTAACGATTTTCAAACATCAATGTCTCTGAATTTATGAATAAAGACATACAATGTGCAATGCTAATTGTATCGTGTGATAAATATCAAGACTTATGGAATTCATGCATAGTATTGCTTAGAAAGTTTTGGAAAGATTGTCCTTTTAAGGTGTATTTGCTTTCGAACAATATTAAAGCAAATTTTAATGATGTAATTTCAATCAGTGTAGGCAATGATCATTCTTGGTCTGAAAGTCTGCAAAATGCTTTACATCAGATCCCAGAAAAATATGTACTTTTATATATAGAAGATTTATATCTCACAGGGCATGTACAATCAGATAAAATTGTTCAATTGCTTGACTGGGCTATCGAACATGATATTAATTATCTTCGATTAAACCCGACACCTGCGCCAGATATTCCATATAATGATGATATAGGAATAATTTCAAAAGGCTCGGTGTACAGATCCTCAGTAGTATTTTCGGTTTGGAAAAAAGAATTGTTGTCCAAGCTATTGATCAAGGGTGAGAATGCTTGGGAATTCGAAGAAATTGGAACAGTAAGAAGTGATGATTATGATGGATTTTATGCTTCAACAAAAGAACTTATACCTGCTTGCAATACAGTTATTAAAGGTGTTTGGGAAAAAGAAGCACTGAAAACGATTACAAAATTAGGTCTAAAGCCTGATTTAGCAAAAAGAAGAGTAATGAATGCTACAGAGAATCTTGTTTGGAAATTGAAAATAATAAGATCATATATATTTCATTCAATACCGCCTAGATTTCAAAGAAGAGTAAAAGCTTTATTTAGATAATTTTAACAGATAATGTATCCGTCTGTTATATTTGATTACTTCTACTAAGGGTCAGTAAGTAATTGTTAGGAACTAATATTTTTTTTAAACTTGCGCCTCGGGTATAGCGCACAGCCCATTTGGGCTTCATGAGTATATTATGGAACATCTACACAATGATTCGGATGAACAAAACTTTGACACAGCAGATTCTGGAAGTCAAACATCGTATTCTGATTTCTCAAATTCAGATTCTCAGCATGTAAATGAGATCCCTACAAATTTTTCTTCTACACCAGAGGGTGAGCTAGAAAAACACCCTAGAACACCATATAGAAAAGATAATTCTTCTTATGGAGGATCCGAGCAACCTAGAGAGTTTCAAAGAAGAGAGAATGATAATCCTAGAAATACGGGGCATTATCCTCCTCGCCAAAATTATTATGACAATCGTTACGATAATCGAAATGATAATCGGAATGATAGTAGAAGTGATAATCGAAATGATAGTAGAAGTGATAGTAGAAATGACAATCGTTACGATAATCGAAATGACAATAGAAACAATTATAGCAATAGACCTTCTGGATATTCTGATAATCGCTATGGAAGTAGAGATAATGATAGAAGAGAATATCAACCAAGGCCTTATAGAGCTCCAGATCAATACAGACCTAATAATTATGGCGATTCAAGGCCTCCAAGAGAATATCAACCAAGGCCTTATAGAGCTCCAGATCAATATAGACCACATAATTATGGCGATTCAAGACCTCCTCAAAGAGAGTATCAACCAAGGCCTCCTTATAGGGCCCCAGAAGGTGCTCCTAGACAAAATTACGATAGGCCACCAAATACATATAGTCGAGATAATGTAGAAAATCGTCAGTCTTATGAAGGCCGCCCACAATATACTCCTAGAACTAATTATGGTGATAGGCCACAATATGATCGTCGATATACCAGGGACGATGCACCTCAAAGACCTCCATATCAAAATCGTAGTGAAAATGACGGTAGTAGATATGGCGGAGAACGTATCATGCGATCCAGAAATCATAATCCCGATTCCAGATATAGTAATGATTATCAGGGACGCGATGATTATAGACAGAATTATGAAAATCGTCCGATTACATTAGTAAAAGCTATTTCAAAATGTGATTATGGTTCACCAAGAATTTGCCTAAGAGCAATTCGTGAGGGCTTAGTAGCTGTAAATGGAGAAATTGTTACAAATCCAAATGCACGTGTACGTATTAATTATGATATGTTCGAGATAAAAGGTATCCCAGTTAATCAGAAATTAGATAAAATGTATATTGCAATCCATAAAGGAAGACATTTTGCTGGTTCTAATGAACAAAATTCTCCGACTATTTATCGATTGATGAGACAAAAAACGGGATGGTTTGCCCCCTTAGGATGCTTAGAAATAGCATCTAGTGGTATGTTGCTATTTACAAATGATATTGATTGCAAACGTACATATGGAATTGAATTACAAAATATCGCAAAAACATATCGGATTAAAGTTCACAGACCACTTCAATCTATAGAAGAAGTTGATAGAATCCTTGATTTTGTTCGCACTCAAACAGAAGAGCATGTTTCTGTAGTATTAGAAAGAGCAAATACTAGAAATTGTTGGTTAAGAATTCAAGCAAGAACATCTACTCCTAAAGATTTACGTACTGCCTTAAAAGAATACGGCCTAGAAACATTGTCATTCGAAAGAACTACACTTGGCCATTTATCTACTAAGGATTTTCACCCAGGATCATGGAGAAGATTAGACGCAGCAGAAATTGAAAAACTTATAGCTGAATCTAATGAAACTATTGAACCTTATATTGTTCCAGACGATTACAAAGTTGTGCCACCTGCCAGTCCTGTACAAAAATCTGATGCTCCAAATAAAGCAGCATGGAGAATAATACATCGCACTTGGTGCGAAGAACTGCGCAAACAAATGTAAATCATTGTTTAATACTATCTTTTAAACGTGCATTATTCTTTATTCTTAAGATTATGCACGTTTTTTTTAATGATCTAAAATATTAATATGACTTCTTATCAGATAGAACAAAAAGATATCGATGTACTTGGAACCAATGCCAAGATTATATATACTTTGTCTTTTGAACATGCATCTAGACATCTTGTAGATATTTCTATGGAAATACATGATATAGATCAACAATCAATCACAGTTGGTTTACCAGTGTGGATGCCTGGAAGTTATAAGATTCGTGATATGATTATGCATCTCGGGAATATTAATGTTTATGGTATGAATGGAGAACATGTTAAATGGCATTGGCATTCAAAGTCATCTTTTATCATAGAAACAATTGGGATCTCATCTCTACGAATTTCATATACATATTATGCAAATGAAAAGGGAGTAAGATCATCTCATATAAATCGAAATCATGCATATATTGTACCTGTAGGAACATTATTATATGTTGAAAATAGAATTGATGAAATCCACCATGTAATCATTAATAGAAATCCAGATCAATGGCCGAAAATAACAACAGCTTTGTCTCCTGTTTCTACAAAATCAGATCATATATATGGTGCATTAAATTATCATATCCTTTTAGACTCACCTATTGAAATTGGGAATCATCAAGTATTGTCTTTCACATTAGACAATTCACTTCACGAATTAGCAATTATTAGTAAAATACCAGTTGATGGAAATTGGCTTTTAGAAGAAATAAAAAGAGCAGTGTTAATAGAAAAGGAATTTTGGGGTGATTTGCCATATGATAGATATGTATTTTTTCTTTTAGTAGCAGAAGGCCAAAGAGGTGGGCTAGAACATTTACGTTGTAATGTTAGCGCAGTGGAACCAAGTGCATTTAGCGATAAAGTTGCTGCTCAACAAATGATGTCTTTATTAGTGCATGAATTCTTTCACACATGGAATGTGAAAAGAATTAGACCTATTGAATTAGGTCCATTTGATTATACAAAAGAGAACTATACATCAATGCTCTGGTTAGCAGAAGGCTTTACATCTTATTATGATGATTATTTGTCGTACAGAGCAGGATTTTACTCACAATCTGAGTATTTGAATATATTAGCTCAGTCACATTTAGGACGCCTAGCAAGAGTTCCTGGACGCTTTGCTATGTCTATAAAAGATAGTAGTTATTTGGCATGGGTAAAACTCTATTCCATGAGTCCAGACCAGAATAATAGATTCCCCTCTTATTATGTAAAAGGCGGAATTATTACTTTGCTTTTAGATATGCTTATCATCATTAAATCTAATGGCAATAAACGATTAGAGCATGCTTTACAACAGATGTATTCCTTATATAAAATTAATCCTCATACAGGTTTCACAGAAAATCAAATCATAGAAATCATAGAAAATTCATGCGAAGTAAGCATTCAATCTGAACTAATCCATTGGCTTAATGGCAAAGATGAATTACCTTATCATGATATATTTTCTGCATTTGGCTTGCAATGGAGCGATTCCGCAAGTATATCTCAGTTTGATTTTTATGGAGAATTAAGACCATTCCTCCAAAAACCTGAATTTGTCTTTTGTGGCTGGGGAATTCGGGAGGAGTCTGGAAAATTATTTATTAGAGATATTGAAGAAGGTACACCTTCTGCCGAAGCTGGAATTGGCATAGATGATGAAATTATTGCTATAAATGGAGTACGAGTATCATCTATAAAAGCATTACAAGATTGCATGAATGCCAATGGCATTGATAAAAAAGCAGATATTATTGCACATAGTGATGGAATAATATACAATACAAGCTTAAAGCCTATTAAACAGCATTCATATAGTTTGACTATCAATCATAATTTATCTTCAGAGCAAAAGCACCTATTAGATTATTGGTTACTTAGATCTTGATGAGTTACCCCTTTTTCTAATTTGCCAGATAAGTATTCCAATTATTAGGCATATAATTAGTATTGGCGCTATGGCAGAGCTATATGTTGAAAGATATTCTGAAACTAATCTCCAATTATTTCCTAATTCCATTCCCGCATAGATTAAAATGCCATTCCAAATTAATGCGCTAAGGGCTGATAGAATTATCGAATACACAAAATTCATTGCCGATGCTCCAGCAACAAATGATATTACTGCCCTTGTACCCGACAAAAAACGATTTGCAATAATAAGTATATAGCCATATGTTCTAAACCAAGCTTCAGCTTTTTCAATTGCTTCATGTGGAATAAACCACAGTTTAGGCTTTTTGTCTATTGCCAATCCTATTTTTGCCCCAATTTTAAACATAATGGCAAAACCTATTATGCTGCCAATGGTAGAACTTATTAATAAAGGAATAAAAGAAACCGTACCTAACCCAATCAAAGTACCACAAAAAACAAGTAAAAAATCACTTGGTGATGGCGGAAATACATTTTCTATACAGGTTAATAATAAAGCAGTAATTAATACTCCTTCTGGAGGCAATGATTGTATAAACAAAACGATAGATTCTATCATGATAAAGTTCATTGATAAAGTTCATAGAATAATATTCAATTTGCGATTATTACATTATTACTCAAAGTTATTAATGTATTAAACTCATGTAATACTTCTTTATATCACTCAAATACTATTTATGAAAGAATATCTGTGTTATATCATACTCCATAAAACATACCATGAGTGGATTCATTGTATCTAATGTAAGCGTACAGCATGAACAATCTATGATCATTATTTACTGTTTTACTATTCTAATCTCAGTTCGCCTATTTCTTGCCCTGCCTTCTTCAGTAGAATTATCATCTATTGGCATTATATCACCATAGCCTTTTGATTGTATTCTATTTGATGAAATATTGTATTTAGATTGAAGATAATCTTTAACAGCTTGCGCCCTTTTTTCTGATAATTTTTGATTATAATTTGGATCCTTAGTACCATTTGAAGCATCTGTATGATCTCTCACTTCAATCTCCATTCCCGGATACACTTTCATCAATGTTGCAACATTTAACATCGCATTATCAGACTCATTTTTTACTATTGATTTGTCTGAATCAAAAAACACATCTAATACAGCAATAGCCCCAATATCAGGGATATTCGAAAACATTGTATCAAATTGTATATGATAATGATGCATTTCATTGTTAAATGGCATCTGCTTTTATGATTCTTTTGGGAGGGAAACATGATTCAGGTTAAAGTACTTAATGCACCTGATTGTAATAATTGTAATTACAAACACAGTTCTGCATTTTCTGTGCTGTATAATGATGAATGAACAGTTTTGTCTTCAAATACGTCATGTCAAACCTATAAAAATGGAGAAATCATCTTTTCAGAAGGTACATATCCTTCGGGCATTTATTGTATTCATAGAGGTAAGATTAAAATTTCTAAATGCGGACAAAAAGGAAGAGAACACTTTGCTCGATTTGCAACAGCGAGTGATATTTTAGGATATAAGTCATTATTATGCAGAGAGCCATTTTCTGCGTCTGCAATCGCATTAGATGATTGTACAATTTGTTTGATTCCAAGAAATCAAATTTTTGAAACTATTCAAAAAAATCCAAAGCTATCTATGAGAATGCTAGAAATATTAGCATCTGATTTAATGCATAGTGAAGAAAGAATAATGGAATTAGCTCAGAAATCTGTCCGAGAATGTTTAGCCGAAACATTATTAATCCTTCAGGAAACATTTGGTACTAATGAAGAAGATAAAACTATTAATGTTAATTTAGCTCGTGAATAAATAGCAAATGTAGTTGAAATAGCAACAGAAAGTGTCATTCGTTTGCTAGCAGATTTTAACAAATCTGGGCTTACTGTCTTGAAAAGAAGAAAAATAGAGATAGTAAAGCAACTTGTATTGATCAGAGAAGCCCATTTGACTGAATAGAGAAAAATTATGGACAATATTGCAGTTTTTATTATACTGATGTCAGCAATTTATGCTGTTATAAAAGGCATAGATGTTCGTATTGTTTTACTGCTTTCAGGGATTCTTTTATGTTCTATTGCTGGTGTTCCTTTTAAAGTATTAGATGAATTTCAAAGGGTAATGGGTGAGGGGAAAATTATTGGACCTATCTGCTCTGCTATGGGATATGCTTTTATTTTAAAAGCTACAGGTTGTGACAAAGCAATGGTTCAATTGATTATGAAACCTATCATGAAAATGAAGTTTTTATTGATTCCAGGAAGTTGCCTTGTAGGATTTATTACGAATATTGCTATTACCAGTCAAACTGCATCAGCCGCTGCAGTTGGCCCAATTATCATCCCAATTCTTATAGCTGCTCGCTTCCATCCTATCATCGCAGGATCTGCATTGGTTTTAGGTTGCTCCTCTGGAGGAAATTTGTTTAATCCCGGAGAACCCGATATTGTTGGGATTCAAACTGCAACATCTGCTCCAATTGCATCAATTGTAGATATGGCATTTTTACCAGAAATAATTGCTTTTTTGTCAGCTGTTTGTGTGTTTACTTTTCTTGCTTATGCTTTTCCTCCAAAATCTCCATATACTTATGACTTCCCTTTAGATAATGATTCTGATAAGCCTGAATATCTAAAAGCCATTATGCCACCTTTACCAGTACTAACATTATTATTAATGCAGCCAGGCAATACTTTTGCAAAACCAATTCTTGACATATATCCAAATGGACTTCCTGTACCACATGTTATGGTTACATATAGTCTATTGGTGATTCTACTTAATTGGAAATATATTTCTTTATTGACATCAGAATTTTTCTCTGGTATTGGATATGGATATACTCATGTAATTTCACTTATTATTACAGCAAGTTGTTTTATTGCTGGGTTAGATTCTGTTGGAATCCTAAAGAAGATTGTCACTTTGGTTTCAGAAACTGGTGTTATCTCAAAAATTTTTTCTGGGTTTGCTACATTTTCTATGGCTTTATTATCAGGCTCTGGAACTGCTCCAAGTGTTGCTTTTTCTCAAAGCGTTTTACCTTCCATTCAGATTGTCGATACAATAGCAGCAATAGATTTAGGAATTATTGGCGCAATTGGCGCAACTCTTGGACGAACTATGTCTCCAGCAGCAGCTGTTATAATTTATGCATCTACTATCATTGGTTTTAGTCCAATCGATATCGTTAAAAGAACATCAATACCCGTTCTTATTGCTATGATAATGGTTCTATTATTTTTTATTGTAAAATGATGTAACTTGTTTCTAATTTAGCTTTTATTATTTCATCTAGATGTAATGTAAGTATTCATGTTCCACTTATGTTGAAATTTTCTATGAATCGTAGATCCTTATTAACACTCAAAAAAGACATACAAAATCAGCATCCTATACCTTTAACACAACAAGGTAATCCTGAACATCTTCAAAGAACTACCGCTGGGCTAGAGCAATATACTCCATCTAGTTTAGAACCTTGGAATTATGAAAGGGCTGCACATTTACTTAGACGCGCATCTATTGCACCAAAAAACAGTCAGATTCTTGATGCAGTTACAAAAGGTTTTGAATCTACAATAGATATGATTTTTAAAACATTTTCTGTAGATATCTCAGAGATTTCTCCTTGGTGTGATGAAGACCCTCAAATAAAACCGATTGCCCCAAAAACTGTGCAAGATATTTTAGATGAAAGAATTCAAAGAAGAGAAATCATTGGAAGATGGTACCTTAAAGTAATTGGTACTTCTAAGATTTCAATTCAGGAAAGAATGGTATCTTTTTGGCATAATCATTTTGTTAGTGAATTTGATGTAGTTGATATACCTCAATGGATGTATATACAAAACCAATTATTCAGAAAGAATTGTTTAGGTAATTTTAAAACCTTTGTTCAAGACGTTACGATTGACCCCGCGATGCTGATGTATCTAGATGGATATAAGAATAAAAAAATTGGGAATAATAAACAGATTAATGAAAATTATGCCCGCGAATTAATGGAATTATTTACATGCGGTGTTCTTGATTGGAATAATAATCCAAATTATACTGAAAATGATGTGTTAGAAGCAGCAAGATCTTTAAGTGGCTGGACAATTAGTCCAAGTACACATCCTGATGCAATAGAAAGAACTTCTCGAGTTGGTAGATCAGGCTTATTCTTACAAAGTAATTGGGATTCTGGATCTAAAACATTGATGGGGAAAACAGGTAATTGGCGTTATACTGATATTATATCGATATTATTTTCAGAAAGATCTGATCAAATTGCTTTATATATCTGCGAAAAAATATATAAAGCTTTTGTATATGATATTCCTGACAGAGTAATAATCAGAGCATTAGCAGATGAATTTAAAAAGGATTGGGAAATAAAACCAATGCTGATGAGACTCTTAAAAAGTGCTCATTTTTTTGACAAAGTGAATCTAGGAGCTATGTATAAAAATCCAATTGATTATATACTTGGTAGCTTGCATATGTTGAATATCACACATATTCCTGATTTTGCTTTAAATGAAATGTCCAGATTTAATCGCGATGTTTATAATCGCTTAATTTCTCTTGGACAATCCATTTTCGATCCTCCAAATGTTAAAGGATGGCCCGGTGGAAGAACATGGGTTAGTACCTCTACAATTTCACAAAGACATAAATTTATGATCGATATCATTAATGGAACAATCTCATTCAATAAAATAAAGTATTATGATTTCGATCCAATTGTCTTTGCAAAATCATTTCCAGACCCCACTAATCCTCGTACTTTATGCACAGATATATGCAATGCAATGCTCAATACTGCACCTTCCAAAAAAGAATATCAAATGCTATTAGATACGATGCTAGACGGTGCAAAAGAATATGAATGGACAATAGATGATCCAAAGTTTCAAGCCGATAAAAGACTGAAAAAATTTCTCATTGAAGTTGCAAAACTTGCTAAATATCAATTGTATTAATCTGGGAAACTTATTATGAAACGCAGAATCTTTTTACAAAAACTAGCTGCTTCAGGAATCATTCTTCCAGTTACTTTGGGATTTCCAAGATTAAGGGCCTATGCAAAAGTACCTGAAGGCTCTCAATTCATGCAATTAGCTGCTATGAATTCAGATAAAATTACAATTCTAATACGTTTAGCTGGTGGTAATGATGGCCTTAATACTGTAGTTCCCTATACAAATAGTGAATATTATACATTAAGACAATCAGGCGAGATCTTTATAAAACAAGAAGAAGTGCTCCCTTTAAAAGGTTCATCGACGATGGGTCTTCATCCTGCTTTAGCACCTCTGCAAACATTATATAATGAAAACAAAGTTGCTATTATTCAAAATGTTGGATATCCAAATCAAAATTTTTCGCATTTCAGATCTACAGATATTTGGCTTTCTGGAACTGATGCAAATGTATATGAATCAAGTGGTTGGTATGGACGATTTCTTGAAGAAACATACCCAGATTATCCAGAAGTTTTACCAAAAGATCCATTTGCCATTGAATTAGGTACATATTTAAGCTCTACTTTGATTGGAAGAGATAATAATATGGGTATCGCTGTTGGTAGCTTAGATTATGTTCCAGGACAGCCCGATGAGGATATTTTAGCTAATACAAATGCTGGGACAGAAGAGCTGTATGTTAAAGATATCATTAAGCAAACAAATTTATTTTCAAATAGCATTATTCAAGCTGGAACAAAACAAACAACCAATAAAGTACAGTATCCTTCCAATAATGCTCTTGCAACTGGCTTATCGGCAATAGCAAGGATAATTATGGGTGGATTACAAACACAAATGTATATAGTTAATGTAAATGGTTATGATACTCATAATAATCAATTACCTACGCATGCTGCATTACATAAATTAGTAGCAGATGCTGTTCTAGCTTTTCAAAGAGATATAGAAGCTTTTGGGATTGATAAGAAAGTATGTATCATGACAATAAGCGAATTTGGTAGAAGGGCAAATTCAAATGGTGCCGGTACAGATCATGGTTCTGCAGCCCCAATGTTTGTTATTGGTTCTGGAGTAAATGGCTCTATCATTGGCTCTGATCCAAATTTAAATTCTTTAGAAGGTGCTGGAAATATAAAAATGCAATATGATTTCAGGCAAGTATATGCATCCTTATTAGGACAATGGTATAATGTTAAAGAATCTCAATATATACCCTCTGCCCTTCCAAGAGCATTTGCTCAGTTACCCATTTTTAAATCTACAGGAACTGGTATTCAAGATGCTGTCTTTTCATCTTTGAAAATTGGTCAAAATTATCCAAATCCTGCATCTACTAAAACTATCATACCAATAAGTGGAATATCCTTTGGAACAGAGGCACAGTTTTTCCTTTCAACTGTAGATGGCAGAACTATTCATACTGAAAATATATTACCAGGAAATGAATCAATTACTGTTGATATCAGCAATTTACCGCCAGGTTCTTATTCCTATATTGTTATATATGGCCAATCTCGCTATGTTGGGACAATGTTAGTACATCGCTGATGTGATCCAGAACTATATATTTTTTATCGACATTATATGAAATCAAGCCGACTTAAATTAAGCCGGCTTTTTTGTTGAACTAACAGTATGTATTTTTGTGTTATATGTGTGTACCTTTTTATATAATATCTTTTTTCATCACATAGATTATCTTCATGAATCCTATTTTGCGTGTTAATGATCGCTTTGAAGACCGACATATTGGTCCTCGTTCTCATGAAATTTCTCATATGCTTGCCACCGTTGGAGCGTCCAATATCGATGAATTAATTCATCAAACTGTTCCAGCAAATATAGCATTGAAGTCTCCACTTACTTTACCAGAACCACTTACTGAAACAGAAGTTCTTGCTAGATTAAAAACAATAGCACAAAAAAATATTCGAAAGCGTTCTTTTATTGGAATGGGTTATTATGGTTGTATCACTCCCACAGTAATCCTTAGAAATATTCTTGAAAATCCAGGTTGGTATACTCAGTATACTCCATATCAAGCTGAAATTGCACAAGGAAGATTAGAATCTTTATTGAATTTTCAGACAATGGTAATCGATTTGACTGGAATGGAAATTGCGAATGCTTCTTTATTAGATGAAGCTACAGCTGCTGCAGAGTCTATGCATTTAATGCATGCTTCTAGAACAAAACTGGCCTCAGATAATAATGCCCATACTTTATTTGTTTCTGATACTTGTTTTCCTCAAACAATTGAATTACTTAAAACAAGAGCAGAACCTTTAGGTATTCACATTCTTATTGGTGATTGGAAAGCTGTACAATGGGACGGTTCTATTTTTGGTGCAGTTATTCAATATCCAAGTGGAAAAGGATCTATAGAGGATTATAGCTCCTTTTGCTCTAAAGCACATGAACAAGGTGCATTAGTAGCCTGCGCAAGTGATTTATTGAGCTTAACTTTACTGAAACCACCAGGAGAATTTGGAGCTGATGTAGTATTTGGTTCCGCTCAAAGATTCGGTGTCCCAATGGGTTATGGCGGGCCACATGCAGCATATTTTGCAACAAAAGAAGAATTCAAACGCCAAATGCCAGGAAGAATAATTGGCGTGTCTATCGATGCACATGGAAGTGTAGCTTTAAGAATGGCACTACAAACAAGAGAGCAACATATTAAGCGTGATAAAGCAACAAGCAATATATGTACTGCTCAAGCTTTGTTGGCAAATATGGCTGCAATGTATGCGGTATATCACGGGCCAAGTGGTTTAAAAGCAATTGCAGAAAGAGTACATGGAATGACTTCTGTTGTATCTTCGGTCCTTCAGTTTTTAGGATACCAATTATTAGACACAACATTTTTTGATACTATTGGAATATCAGTAGATGAATCAATAAAACAATTAATTCTGTCTAAATGCTCTGATATAAATTTAAGAATTCAAGATTCATGGTTAGGAATTTCTTGTGATGAAACTACTACATTAGTAGATATTCAATGTATAGCAGATATTTTTGCCTCTGCAAAAGGTGTAGATTCGATTGATATTAATCAGTTTACAGAAAACTTAATTTCAGGAATTCCTTCTCAATCTTTAAGAACAACCACATACCTAACACACCCGATTTTTAATTCATGTCATTCAGAGCATGATATACTTAGATATATGAAGTCTTTAGAAAATAAAGACTTATCCATGGTTCACTCTATGATTGCACTTGGTTCTTGTACAATGAAACTAAATGCAACCACAGAAATGATTCCTGTAACATGGCCAGAATTTGGTGATTTACATCCATTTGCACCACTAGACCAAACATCAGGCTATCAAGAGATTTTTAGCACTCTAGAAACATGGCTATGTGAGATTACAGGCTTTGATGCAATGAGTTTACAGCCAAATGCTGGAGCCCAAGGAGAATATGCAGGCCTAATGGTTATTAGGGCATATCACAATAGCCGCGGAGATCATCATCGTAAAATTGCTTTAATTCCATCATCTGCTCATGGAACAAATCCTGCGAGTGCAGTTATGGCCGGCATGCAGGTTGTAGTTGTAAAATGTGATGAGTTAGGTAATATTGATATGAATGATTTAACACTTAAGGCAAATCAATATTCAGAAAATTTATCTGCTTTAATGGTTACATATCCATCCACACATGGAGTTTTTGAAGAGTCTATAACCGAAATTTGCGAGATTATTCATAGTCATGGTGGACAAGTCTATATGGATGGTGCCAATATGAATGCTCAAGTTGGATTAACAAGTCCTCGTAATATCGGTGCAGATGTTTGCCACTTAAATCTTCATAAAACATTTTGTATTCCTCATGGCGGTGGTGGGCCAGGAATGGGCCCTATTGGCGTAAGAAGTCATTTAGCTCCATTTTTACCTTCACATTCAATTATTAAAACCGGCGGAGAATCAGGAATATCTGCTATTTCGGCAGCACCTTGGGGCAGTGCCAGTATCTTATTGATTTCTTGGACATATATCGCAATGATGGGAAGCAAAGGATTAACAAATGCTACAAAAATTGCCATCTTAAATGCCAATTATATCAAAGCAAGATTAGAACCTCATTTTCCGATACTTTATGTAGGTAAAAATGGGCGCATAGCTCATGAAATGATAGTAGATATGCGAGGTTTCAAACAAACAGCTAATATTGAAGTTGAAGATATAGCAAAACGTTTAATGGACTATGGTTTTCATGCCCCAACTGTATCTTTCCCTGTTCCGGGAACTGTTATGATAGAACCAACAGAAAGTGAACCTTTAAGTGAATTAGATAGATTCTGTGATGCTTTAATAGAGATCAGAAAAGAAATTGCAGAAATAGAACAAGGAAATGCAGATAAAGCAAATAATGTTTTAAAACATGCTCCTCATACTTCTCATATTGTAATGTCTGATACTTGGGATAGACCTTATTCTCGACAAAAAGCAGCATATCCATTGCCATTTGTTAGAGTTCACAAATTCTGGCCTACAATTGGACGCATCAATAATACATATGGAGACAGAACACTTATTTGTTCATGTCCTCCTTTAGAAAGTTATGAAATTGAACAGGCACAATCTTAAATCTATCATGCCCTAATTATCCATTAGGGCATGTTTTTTATCTACAATTACAATATTATATGCCATTTAAAGGTAAAATAATTCTCATAATTGCTATTAGTCTTATTGGCTTAATAGCATCTAGTAAGATTATCATGATTTTTGCCATGAGTGGTCTATTAGATATTAAAAATATCGTTCTCTTGGTTTTATCTATTGCCCATTTTTATTTTTTATATGTTAAAAGATATAATGCTGCTCGTTTTTCATTTGGTTTTTTACTTCTTGCGCCTAGTGGATTAGCATTAATCTTTTTTCCATATGCTCAAGGAATTACTAGCTCGAATATATTACCTCTTATTTTGAATATTATGTTAACGCATATTGGTGTCTTACTGTTTCTGTCAAAAGATATCTCAGCATATATTAATGAACACATGTACGAACAATCTTAAATCAATATTATGAAAGCAGTTCTTTTTACCGATAAAGATGCGTCAATTTGCGTTCACGATGTACCATTATCTAAACACACATCAGATGATATACTGATTGCCTTATCCTATAGCTCTATAAATCACAGAGATTTATGGATTAGCAAAGGACAATATGCCAAGATTCAATATCCGGTTATTCCTGGGTCTGATGGTAGTGGTACAATTGCAGAAAGTTCATCTTCACAATTCCCGATTGGAATGAACGTTCTGATTAATCCAAATATTAATTGGGGAAATAATAATGCGGTGCAGTCTTCCATATATTCAATTTTAGGAATGCCAAGTCAAGGAACAATGGCCGAATTCATATCTATACCATCTAATAGAATTCATTGTATACCGCCGCATCTTTCAATGGAACAAGCTGCTGCTTTACCCCTTGCTGGATTAACTGCCTTTAGGGCTGTAAACATGAAAGGAGCAATACAAAAAGGAGATACTGTACTTATTACAGGGATCGGTGGTGGTGTTGCATTAATGGCATTGCAATTTGCTATTGCTTTAGGCGCACAAGTATATGTAAGTTCTAGCGATCCAGTTAAGATAGAAAAGGCTAAACAGCTTGGAGTTATTGATGGAGTATTATATAATCAGCCAAATTGGCAACATACTCTTATGAAGCTATGTCCTAATGGATTTGACTGCATAATTGATAGTGCAGGTGGAGAACATTGGAATACATTAACGCACATTGCTAAACCAGGCGGGAAAATTGTCTTTTATGGTGCTACACAAGGATCTGTACCCGAATTCATCTTGCAAAGGGTTTTTTGGAAACAATTAACTATCATTGGATCTACTATGGGTAGTGATGCAGAATTTGAATATATGCTAGATTTTGTTAAGCACAATCAGATCATACCAATTATAGATAGTATATATTCATTAGATAATGCAGCTGCTGCATTTAAACATATGGAATCAGGGAATCAATTCGGTAAAATCGTTTTACAGCATTCATAATATCTACAAATCACATTATTTATTGATTTTCACTCTTTTTTTATGTAGATTTGGTCTAAATAACGATAGTAAAAATCAAAAAACAGAAAATAAAAGTGAACATTTGTGATTTAGCCGTTGGTACAGAAGCTATTTTAGAAGGATTTAGCACAGATTCTCCTTTCACAAGAAGGCTTCAAGAGATGGGATTAATACCAGGTACTATTATCAGATTAATCAGAAAAAGTCCATTTAAGGGGCCAATAGAAATTGCTTTTGGTTATACAAGGATGGCATTCAGACCTTACTCTGAAGACAAAATTTTCGTTACCGAGCTTTTTAACAAATAGTTAAGAATCATTATACTCCCCTTTTCACTCTCGATTATCATCGAAATATGCATGAAACAACGGCTTTTGTAGGGACACCCAATAGTGGTAAATCTACATTATTTAATGTACTTACAGGCATGCGCCAAAAGGTTGGTAATTTTCCAGGGGTGACTTTAGAACCAGCATTGGGTGAAATTGGCAAAAAACCCAATAGTAATACAGTATTAGATCTTCCTGGTATATATAGTTTAGACCCCATTTCTCCAGATGAAGAACTTGCTTCTTCAGTTCTTTATGGTACAAATCCACACATTCCCAAGCCTTCTCGCATTTTGTTCATCATGGATGCAACCAGTATAGAAAAGGGCTTATTCCTATATTCTCAGATATCAAATTTAGGTATACCTATAATCATTGCTGTAACAATGGTTGATTCTATAAAAGCACAAGGCGGAGTTTTTGACGATATAGCATTAGAAAGGATATTGGGTATTCCAATTATTCCAGTTGTTGGGCATAAAGGAATTGGATTAGAAGAAGTTCAGCGTATGCTTGGGGATTCAAAATATTTTATCATACCAAATCCATTATTTGCAAATGCAGATATTACAGAAAGAATTCTATGGGCTAGGGCAACTACAAAAGAAGTTCTTAGTTTACCCCAATTAAATACATTTTCAGTGACATTAGATAAAGTATTGCTTCATCCAATTGGAGGAATAGCAATATTCTTAAGTGTTATGATTCTATTTTTTCAATCTATATTTAGTTGGGCTAGCCCTCTAATGGATGTGATTGAAACACTTTTTGGCAAGATGCAGGAGCAAGTTGCTTATCTATTACCTCAAGGAATTATTGCAGATTTTATCAGCCGAGGATTAATTGCTGGAGTTGGATCAGTGATTGTATTCTTGCCACAAATTCTTTTATTGAATGTAATCATTGTAATTCTAGAAGATTGTGGCTATCTGGCTAGAGCAGCTTTCTTGGTAGATAGATTTATGGGGATATTTGGACTCCAAGGACGTTCATTTATTCCTTTATTGGGGTCTTTTGCATGTGCAATCCCCGGAATAATGTCTGCAAGAATAATACCATCACATCGGGAAAGAATGGCTACTATGCTGATTGCTCCTTTAATGACATGTTCTGCTAGATTACCAGTGTATGCTTTGCTCATTAGTGCATTTATTCCTACCACAATGATTTGGGGATTCTTTTCTTTACAAGCAGCTGTCTTAGCGGGATTATATATCATTGCTGCTTTGGTAGGTTTATTCATTGCATTATTAATGAAAAAAACTATTTTTAAAGGAGATATCACCCCATTTTTAATAGAATTTCCTCCATATAGAATGCCTTCATTAAAAAGTTTATTGGTAACTGTATATGATCGTTCTAAAGACTTTTTAACCTCTGCTGGTACAGTAATTGTTACTTTATCGATTATTCTTTGGTTTTTATCTGCATTTCCACGGGTAGACTTTCCACCAGAAACTTCCTCTATAGTTCAACAGCAAATGCAATTAGAACAATCGTATGCTGGTTCATTAGGAAAGATAATAGAGCCTATCTTTGCTCCACTTGGTTTTGATTGGAAATTAACAATTGGGATTATTGGAAGTTTTGCAGCAAGAGAAGTATTTGTGACGGTAATGGGGCAGCTTTATGCTACTGATACAAGCTTAGGAGATGAATCGTTAAGACAAATTTTATATAGTTCGATACCCCTTGCCTCTGCTTTATCGGTATTAGCTTTTTATGTGTTCGCATTACAATGTATTTCTACAATGGCAATTTTAAAAAGGGAAACTGGGTCTTGGAAATGGCCAGCTTTTGCTTTTGTTTATACATTTGTATTAGCATATATTTTTGCATTTGCAACATATCGAATCACACTTGCCCTGATAGCTTAATTCCTTTTCAACTAGGAATGATAGAAACTCCAACTTTATTCTCTTCCTTTAACACAGAAGAACTAAATTTTGATACATCCTCTATAGTAATTGCTGATACTTTATCTAATAATGTAAAAGCTCTTTTGGGATTATTCCAGAACATAGTTTGATTGCAAAATAAATCTGCCAATCCTGAGTTTGTTTGCATATGATGTGCAATTCCAGTTGCGGCTGCATTTCTTGCTTTCATTAATTCGTGATGGTCAAATGGATGATCAATTAATGTATAGATTTCTTCTTCAAGGGCAGATCTAAGTTGATTTTCAGTAATTGATGGGTCGGCAGCTGTGGCAGAGAATGTTAATAATGAAGTATGTTCTCTTTGATCTGCAAAACAAATCACAGAAGATGCAATTTGCTTATCCCTTACTAATGATGTATATAATCTAGAACTGCGTCCATCAGCTGCTGCAGACGCTAAAACATCACCAATTAATGCATCTTCATGCAAAAATCCAGGAAAATGATAACTTGAAAATATTGCAACTAATGGAACTTGATCTGTCACAGTTTCTGATGTTGATAATAACATAGATCTATCGAAGGTATGCCTCATTACAGGATTTTTCTCTGATACGATATCACCAAAATATTTATGAGCAAGGTCAATACCTTTTTGTGGCTCAACAGCACCAGAAATCACCAAACAAGCATTATTGGGCCTATAATACATAGAAAAAAAACGAGCTACTTCATCTAAAGTGGCCGATTCTATATGTTCTTTTAAACCTAAGATCTCCCAATTATATGAACATTCTTTGCTAAATGCACATGAAGCCTGAATGGATCTCCACTTTCCATATGGCTGATTTTCTACAGTTTGCTTCATTTCTTCAAGAACAACTTTTTTTTGAGTGTCCAAGCCGATTTGCTGAACACCAAACTGTAACATTCTATCTGATTCTAGCCATAATGCTAATTCTAATTGATGAGCAGGGAAAGTAGAATGATAAATTGTTTGATCATAAGAAGTATATGCATTGAATTGTCCTCCGGCCTTCGAACAATAAGAATCAAACTCTCCCCTTCCTACATTTAAAGAACCATCGAACATTAAATGCTCAAAGAAATGGGCAAATCCCTTATGCTTAACATTATCATCTTTAGAGCCCACTTTATAACCAACAGTAATATTAACTACAGGAGCTTTCATATTTGAAACAACAATAACACGTAAGCCATTGTGTAATGTAGTATCATATACCATGGATTCTATAGAAGTCATATATATACCAATAGTAATAAAAAACCCGGCAAACAAAATTGTTAACCGGGTAAAGTACGCCCGATAGGACTCGAACCTATTACCCACAGCTTAGAAGGCTGTTGCTCTATCCAGATGAGCTACGGGCGCAAACTTGTATAATCAAGATTACAAAAATAAGCTCATTTCTTGCATTCTACAAAGAAAACTTTGTGCAATCACAAAAAAACTCCTATTTTTGTAGCGGGTCAAGCCCCGTGCGGTTATAACAGATTTAACCCCGCCAGGTCCGGAAGGAAGCAACGGTCGATCTGCTCTGACAGGTCGGTTAGCTTGGCCTATTTTTTTTTGTAGTAATAAGTAGGGTACTCTATTGTTACATTTATTCCAGCGTTTATGCCTCAAACTCATTTAATTCCCTCGATAGCTTATTGCACAATGATTGATGAAGCCACTTCATTCATCAGAAATAAGTTTGCAACACATCCATCAATAGGAATCATACTTGGAACTGGATTGGGTGCTGTTGCTCAGCATATCATTCCAGAGTGCATCATAGAATATCGAGACATACCACATTTCCCATTATCAACAGTAGAATCTCATACTGGTAGATTAATAATTGGGACATTATCTGGCAAAACAGTTATTGCTATGCAAGGACGTTTCCATTATTATGAAGGATATACAATGCAGGAAATAACATTTCCTATAAGAGTGTTATATGCATTGGGTATTTCTACATTATTGGTATCAAATGCATGTGGAGCATTAAATCCAGAATTTTCTAGAAGCGATATAATGATTATAGAGGATCATATAAATCTGTTGGGAGATAATCCTTTAATTGGACAAAATCTATCTCAGTTTGGTCCGAGATTTCCAGATATGAGCATGCCCTATCATCAAGGTTTAATATCTATAGCCGAACAATGTGCTGCCGAATTACATATTCCAATAAAAAAGGGCGTTTATGTTTCTGTTCCTGGGCCAAATCTAGAAACAAGAGCAGAATATCGTTTTTTACGGATTGTTGGCGCTGATGTTGTTGGCATGAGCACAATCCCCGAAGTTATAGTTGCTTGCCATATGAATATGAGAGTAATAGGTTTTTCTATTATCACAGACGAGTGTTTTTCAGAATTTTTACAACCAGTAACTATGTCTGAAATCATTGAAGCAGCAGAAAAAGCAGAGCCAAATTTAGTAAAACTCATAACATCATTTATTCAGCATGTTTAATTAACCATATGTTTATCAAACACTTAGATGATTGCGAAGAATTTACCGCAGGTGATAATACTCTATTAAGAGAATTATTACATCCAGATAAGCAGCATTTATCAATAAGATATAGCCTAGCCCATGCAACAGTAAAGCCGGGCCTAACATCATTTGAACATGCATTAGAGACATCAGAGATATATTATATACTTCAGGGGAATGGATTAATGTATATAAACGATGAGCAATCAGAAGTATCGACAGGACATATTATTTACATTGCACCAAAATCGAGACAATGTATCAAGAATATTGGTTCGGAGGATTTGGTATTTTTATGTATTGTTGATCCAGCTTGGAGAATAGAAGATGAGATAGTGTATAATGCATTATAATTGTTGAATTCCCTTTAGCAATAATTCTGCGCCCTTTTTACCTATACACTCTTCCCAATCTTTTGGTGTAGCATTTTTTACACCTTTTACAGATCCAAAATGCACAAGTAGTTTTTCTGCTGTTTTAGGTCCAATTCCTGGAATAGAGGTTAATTCTGTTTGTAATGTTCGTTTATCTCTCAGTTTTCTATGAAAAGTAATTGCAAATCTATGCGCTTCATCTCTTAAATTTTGTAGCAATCTCAATCCAGTAGAAGTCCTAGGTAATAATAGTGATTCTGATTGATGTGGGAAGAATATTTCTTCCAATCTTTTTGCTAATCCAATAACAGGTATATGTTTTGTTTGTTCGATTGATTGTAAAATTTCAACGGCAGCTGATAATTGTCCTTTACCACCATCAATAACAATCAAATCAGGAAGTTCTTGTTGTTCTTCAACCGCCCTGGTATATCTTCTTTTAACAACTTCTCTCATAGCTGCGAAATCATCATTCCCAACAAAAGATTGAATTTTATATGTTCTATATGCACTTTTTTTAGGTTTACCATCAAAAAACACAACCATACTAGAAACATAATCAGTGCCTTGCATATGAGAATTATCAAAGCACTCAATTTTTCTAGGAGCAGATTCTAATCTCAAATCTTTTTGCAAGGATGCTATACCTCTTGGTAATGCTTGATCTTTTAGAGCTTTTTGTAAATGTAATTCTCTCAACATAAAAGCAGCATTTGTTTCGGCCATAGAAATAATTTTTCTTTTATCACCAATTTTGGGAATAGAGATATGAACAGATTCACCTTTTTTTTCTGACAGCCAATCAAGTGAATATTCTTCATCGATAATAGGAAATGGTAAATAAATTTCTTCGGGAATATGTTCGCTTTCTAGATAATACTTTTCGATAGCAATCCTCAGCATTTCCTCCTTTGCTTTTTCGTCTGCATGAGAAATAAAATAATGTGTTTTCCCTATCATTTTCCCTTCACGAATATTTAATATCATAATACAAGCATCTTCATCAATAATAGAGAGTGCAAAAATATCTCTGTCTATAAGGTCTGTAACAACAACTTTTTGTTTCCCAGTATATTCTCTTAACAGTGACAAACGATTTCTCATTAATGTAGCTTCTTCAAATTGAAGATTTTCTGCAGCTGACAACATTTGCTGCTCAATGTGTTGTTCCAAAACCTTTGTTTTACCATTTAAGATCATAGTAGCTTGCATCATATAAGTATTATAGGATACAGGATCTGTAAATCCTTCGCAAGGCCCTTCACATTTTTTTATATGATAATCCAAGCATACTTTATATTTTTTTTGATTAATTGAATTCTCAGTTAGAGGTAAATCACAACTTCTAATCGGAAATAAAGAGCGTATAGTCCTTAATAAATATTGCAGATATCTACCATCGGTATAAGGTCCAAAATATTTACTTCCATCTCTTATTATCGTTCTAGTAGAAAAAAGTCTAGGAAACAATTCATTAGTAATTCTGATATAAGGATATGATTTATCATCTTTTAAAAGAATATTATATTTAGGCCGAAATTCTTTAATCAGATTGTTTTCTAATAAGAGCGCTTCGGTTTCTGTATCTGTAACAATAATTTCAATATCATGAATATGGCGAATCAAAGCTTTAGTTTTAGCATCCATTGGCCTTTCTTGAAAATATGATTTCACCCTATTTTTCAAGTTCTTAGCTTTTCCAACATAAATAACAGTTCCATCGGCATTCTTAAATTGATAAATACCTGGCTTTATAGGAAGTTTGGATAATTTTTCTGCTAAAGTTAGTGGTGAATATGATTGATTCATAGAATTTATATAATAAAGAAGCAGAATATAGAAGAATTAGACAAAAGTGGAAAAACAATCCTATGCCATTCCCTTTTCACATCGTAATTTTGTAAAAGCATTGTATTATGATCATATTAATGAATATACATTACAATGTTAAGAAAGTTTTCTCATTCCGTATAGACGATAATATGTCAATATCACCGCAAGATCTTCATCAGCCATTATTTTCCGAAGTTGAAGTTACTGTTGAAACTGCCAAAGAGCTAGGATTAACTACTACAGAATATGAATCTATATGCAAAGTGCTAGATAGAATACCAACATATACAGAATTAGGAATTTATTCTGTTATGTGGAGTGAGCATTGTTCATATAAGAATTCTATCCTTCAATTAAAAACATTGCCAAGGTCTGGTGGACGCATGCTTGTAGATGCAGGCGAGGAAAATGCGGGATTAATTGATATTGGCAATGGATATGCAATTGCTTTTAAGATAGAAAGTCATAATCATCCTTCTGCAGTTGAACCATTCCAAGGTGCTGCAACAGGAGTTGGTGGAATTTTACGTGATATTTTTACAATGGGTGCTAGGCCAATTGCAGCATTAAACTCTTTGCGTTTTGGTGAATTATCAAATGATCGAACAAAATATCTTTTAAAAGGTGTGGTTCATGGCATTAGCCATTATGGCAATTGTTTTGGTGTTCCAACTGTAGGTGGAGAAGTATATTTTGACAATTGCTATACAGATAATCCCCTTGTTAATGCAATGGCTGTTGGTATCGTTAAAGTTGGCGAAACATGCTCTGCTACTGCAGATGGGAAAGGCAATACAGTAATGATTATGGGTAGTTCCACCGGAAGAGATGGTATTCACGGAGCCTCATTATTGGCATCAAGAGAATTTGATGAAAAAACAGAAGATATGCGTCCTACTGTCCAAGTTGGAGATCCATTTGCCGAAAAATTATTATTAGAAGCTACATTAGAATTGATTCAGAGTGGCTGTGTTACTGGCATGCAAGATATGGGTGCAGCAGGTATTTGCTGTTCTACTTCAGAAATGAGTGCAAAAGGAAAATCTGGAATGACAATTAATCTGGATTATGTTCCTTTGCGTGAACAAGATATGAGTGCCTATGAAATCATGCTTTCAGAATCTCAAGAAAGAATGCTTGTTATCATCGAAAAAGGAAAAGAAAGTATTGCTGAAAGAATTTGTGCTAAATGGGATGTCCCAATAAAAGCGATTGGAAATGTAGAAGATGATGGCATCATTAGAGTGTTTCGTCATGGCAAAAAAGTTGTAGAATTACCAGCACAATCTCTCGTTTTAGGTGGCGAAGCACCTGTATATGTTCGAGAGCAAAAAAAACCTGACTATTTACACACTGTTAATCAATTACCAGAAATTACGATTGATCCAAGCCAACATAAAGATATTCTTTTAGGATTATTAAAGCAAACAACGATTACTGGGAAATCATGGATTTTCGAGCAATATGATTCTCAAGTAAGAACAAATACTGTATCAATTAAAGGCGATGCAGCCATATTAAGAATAAAGGAAATAGATGGATTTGGTATTGCTTTAACAACAGATTGCAATAGTAGATATGTATATGTAAATCCTTATAAAGGGGCCATGATTTCAGTTGCTGAAGCTGCAAGGAATGTTGCATGTGTTGGCGCAGAACCAGTTGCAATAACTAATTGTCTTAATTTTGGCAATCCATATGATCCAGAAGTATTTTGGCAATTTGCAGAGGCAATCCGTGGAATGGGAGATGCATGTAGAGCTTTAGGAACACCGGTAACAGGTGGAAATGTAAGTTTTCATAATGAGTCACAAAGACATGCCATATTCCCAACTCCAACAATTGGAATGCTTGGTTTGATACCAGATATTAGCAAGACAGTTGGCGCTGGATTTACTGAATCACATGCAATCATATGTTTACTTGGAAAACAAGTTGGAGGATTAGAGGCGTCTGAAACCTTAAAGATGCTTACTGGGTCTATTGCTGGAGATGCCCCGTATTTTAACCTTGACGAAGAAATCAGATTGCAAAAAGCTATTATCAGATTAATCAGAGAAGGCATGATTTTGTCTGCGCATGATTGCTCGGAAGGCGGCTTAGCTACTGCAATTTGCGAAAGCGCCATTGCATCAGAAATAGGTGCTTCTTTGCAATTACCATGTGAAGAAAATGCAGATAATTTATTTGGGGAAGCCCAAGGTAGAATCATCATTTCAGTTTCGAAAGATAGAGTAGAATTATGCCAGCAGATTGCAGATGAAATGAATGTACCATGTGTTCCGATAGGACTTACAGGTGGAAATGATATTCACTTTGAATCCTGTACATTATCAATTAAAGAAGCTAAAGAAGCATTTACACATACTTTGCAAAATATAATGTCATAAATGATTAATTATCATTCTTTTGTATAACAGTACCTGCTCTTCCAGCAGAAACAGAGACAATTGCATCACAAAATTCTTCAATTTTGGATAAAGGTATTTTTGCTATAAACTCGATTGCATCATGATAATGAGAATCATGATACAAAGCATATTCATCAATCACTTTTTTAACTGCTGAAACATCATCATATGTGCAAAAAACTTTTATATCAGCACTTGAAAATATTGGCACTTTGATACATGATTCTAATACCAAAGAACTTGCACCTGAATATGCACGAGCTAATCCACCAATTCCTAATTTAGTTCCCCCAAAATAGCGAGTTATTACCAATAGAATATCTGATACATCGTTTTTCTGTAAGATAAACAGCATGGGTTTTCCTGCAGATCCAGAAGGTTCTCCATCATCAGACGTTCTAAATTCAAGACCATTTTTCCCAAATCGATAAGCAAAACAATTATGAGAAGCATCAAAATACTCTGATCTCAAAGCATCTAATTCCTTAAGAGCCATATCTTTAGAAGATACAGGAATAGCTGTTGCGATAAAAATCGAACCACGAACTTTGATTTCAGCTCTTTCACGCTGTTTTATGGTATTATAAAAATCAGAAGGATTATGAGTATTCATTCTATAATTGTTAAAGGTAAATCATGAAGATTGGAATAGTTTGTTATCCCACTTATGGTGGTAGCGGAGTTGTAGCTACCGAATTAGGTATTGCATTAGCTAAACGTGGACATGAAGTGCATTTTATAACATATGCACAGCCAATGCGCTTAGACAGATTTCAAGATAATATTTTTTATCATGAAGTTGAACAACCTAATTATCCTTTATTTGAATTTCAATTGTATTCTTTAGCACTTGCTGGCAAAATTGTTGATGTAGTGCGATACGAACATTTAGATATACTCCATGTGCATTATGCGATTCCACATGCAATTAGTGGCTATTTAGCTAAGCAAATCTTAAAGGATAAAACAACACTTAAACTGGTAACAACATTACACGGAACAGATATCACATTAATCGGATTAGAACCTACATTTCTTCCATTAGTAAAATTTTCATTAGATCAATCAGATGCAGTAACAGCCGTTTCTAGATTCTTAGCAGAAAAAACGAAAACAGGCTTTATGACTAAATCAGAGCAAATAGTGATTCCAAACTTTATAGATACTAATGTATATCATAGAATGGAATGTACAAATATAAGAGGTCAGATAGCACCAAATAAAGAGAAAATTTTAATGCATGTATCTAATTTTCGTCCAGTGAAAAGAGTTCTAGATACAATTTACATACTTCAAGAAGTATTAAAAATACTTCCAGCAAAATTAGTTTTAGTTGGCGATGGACCAGATAGAGCAGAAGCCGAACGATTAGCAAGAGATTTGGGTATTTGGGAACATGTTAAATTCCTAGGTAAACAAAATGCTTTACCTGAAATTTTATCTGCAGCTGATGTTTTCTTATTAACAAGTCAATCAGAAAGTTTTGGCTTAGCAGCCTTAGAGGCCATGAGCTGTGGAGTTCCTGTAGTAGCAACGAATATAGGTGGAATTCCAGAAGTTATTACTCATGATGAATCCGGTTTTATAGCTGAATTAGGTGATATAAAAAGGATGGCAAAATATACTTTAGATCTACTTACACATCCCAGAAAGTGGCAAGAGTTTAGCAATAATGCAAGAAAAAGAGCAGTTGATCATTTTGATACTCAACTTATAGTTCCAATGTATGAATCTTTATATCAGAAATTATTAGAAGTTGAATAATTATGTGTGGACGTTATTCTTTACATGGAGATTGGAAGCAATCGCTTACTCCTTCTGACATCAAAGAAAAAGTTGAATCATTTGAACCTAAACCAGATAATTATAATGTAACACCTTTAAGCATTATGCCAGTTATCTATCAATCTGATCAAAAGATTCACATAGAACCTATGATTTGGGGCTTTATACCTGTATGGGCCAAAGATCCATCAATGGCATCTAAAATGATAAATGCTCGAAGTGAAACCTTACATGAAAAACCTAGTTTTAAACATGCTTTGAAGAGAAGAAGATGCATGGTTCCTATGTCTGGATTTTTTGAATGGGCTCATTCTTCTAAAGGAAAAAAACAACCGGTTTATATGTCAATGCCACATTCAAATCCTTTTTTTGCAGCAGGATTATGGGAAGAATGGACAGATAAAGAGACTTTTTCAACATTACGTTCATTTACCATTATTACTGTTCCAGCAAATGCAAAGATTGTAGCTTATCACGAAAGGATGCCTGCTATTTTACACGAAGAAGATATGTTGTTTTGGTTGGGATCAGAATCAAAAGCAGATGCAGCTTTAAGAACATTTCCGGAACATTTGCTAATATCAAAATTTGTTAGCTTAGATGTGAATAATCCTAAAATGAATTCCGCCTCTTTACTAGAGGAAGTACAATTAGATATACATATAGAAAACTTGATTCCAACAATTCCACCTGGCAAGAAAAAGTTATTGCTAAAAAATATTAATGAGAATAAGCAATCTACTTTATTCTAATTTGCAGAATGAATATAGTATTGTTTTGCCAAAACCATACTAACTGCTAAATTTGTACTACTTTTGAAAAACAATCAATTGATTTAAGGATAAGAGATGTCTGCCCATAGAAATTACGCACTTATTTTAGGTTGCTCCAGCGGATTCGGGAAAGCTACTGCATTAGCAGTTGCTAAACAGGGATATCACATTATTGGGGTTCATTTAGACAGGGCAGCTGGATTGGCAGCCGTTGATGAATTGAAATCAGAGCTTAATAATCTTGGGGCTGATACTCATTTTTTTAATGTTAATGCTGCCGACGCAGATAGAAGAAAAGAGATCATAGAATTTATTGCAGAAGAATTATCTAAATTTCCAGGTGCCTCTGTAAAATTACTGTTACATTCTTTAGCTTTTGGAAGTTTACTGCCCTTAGCTGGAGACAAAGACACCAAGGTTCTGAATCAAAAACAAATAGAAATGACACTTGATGTTATGGCAAATAGTGTTGTATATTGGACGCAAGATTTGCTTAGCAAAGAATTATTGGGCAGAGGTGGCAGGATTCTAGGATTAACAAGTGCTGGCAGTAATCGTGTGCTTCCTATGTATGGCGCTGTATCGGCAGCAAAAGCCGCAATGGAATCATATATGCGCCAATTTGCATTAGAATTAGCTCCTATGGAAATCACTGCTAATTCAATTAGAGCTGGGGTTACCAATACACCAGCATTAAGCAAAATTCCTGGAAATACTATCATTATGAAAAATGCTTTTATCAGGAATCCTTATCATAAGTTAACAACACCCGAAGATATAGCAAATGTTATTACATTGTTAATTAAACCAGAATCTAAATGGATTAATGGAACGATTTTGGGAGTAGACGGCGGAGAAGATTCGGTAGATATAACGTGGTATCAGCCAACTGAAAGTGAATTTGGATTATGCTAATAAAGAAAAAGCCGCTTAAAGCGGCTTTTTCTTTATTAAGTATATATCTTTTTTCATGTATTCATGAATCACTAATTTTTCTTAATTTCTTGTATAACTCATACATTTTATCATTAAATAATGAATTGATATGTCCCAATCTTCTGCACAACAATCAACTGAATTTAAAAGGCATTTAGGTCTATTTGATTCTACAATGCTAGTAATTGGATCAATGATTGGCTCGGGCATTTTTATCGTAAGTGCCGATATCTCTAGAACTGTTGGTGGAGGTGGCTGGGTATTATTGGTATGGGCTTTAACAGGGGTTTTTACACTCATTGCTGCATTAAGTTATGGCGAGTTAGCTGGAATGATGCCAAAAGCAGGTGGACAATATGTGTATTTAAGGGAAGCATATAATCCTTTTATAGCTTTTTTATATGGTTGGACATTGTTTTCTGTGATTCAAACAGGAACAATTGCTGCTGTTGCAGTTGCCTTTGCAAAATATACAGGTGTATTATTCCCAATTGTTAATGAAAAGAATATTCTTTTTTCGCTGGGTAGTTTTTCAATAAGTGGCGCTCAGATTTTAGCAATCATCAGTATTTGGGTATTAACTGTAATCAATCTTAGGGGCGTAAGAGAAGGTAAATTTATTCAAAACATTTTTACTTTTACTAAAACAATAGCTTTATTGGGTTTAATTGCTTTGGGTTTGTTTTTTTCTGGCAATCCTTCTGTTTTATCACATAATCTTGCAGAATTTTGGCATTCATCGGCAATATCTTCTGATGGATCAATCACTGAATTAGCAGGCCTTGCTTTATTAGCAGCTTTCGGGACAGCTATGGTTGGATCTATATTTTCTAGTGATTCCTGGAATAATATCACATTTACAGCTGGTGAGGTTAAAAATCCAAGCAAAACTATTCCGATAAGTTTATTCTTAGGTACTGCAATCGTAACGGTTTTATATCTTCTTGCAAATATTGCCTATATGAATGTACTTTCTGTTAATGGCTCACCAAATGCGATAGATGTTGCTGGACGAGGAATACAGTTTGCAATAAGTGATAGAGTAGGCGCTGCTGTAGCTGAGATAATTTTTGGATCTGGTGGGGTCGCTATTATGGCTGCATTAATTATGATTTCTACTTTTGGTTGCAATAATGGTATTATTCTGTCTGGGTCAAGAGCATATTATGCAATGGCTAAAGACAAATTATTTTTTCCAAAAGCAGGAACTTTAAACACAAAAGGTGTGCCCGCTACAGCTTTAATCATTCAAGCAATTTGGGCCTCTTTATTATGTTTATCGGGAACATATAATGCATTGTTAGATTATGTAGTTACTGCTGTACTGATTTTTTATATCCTCACTATTGCTGGTATTTTTATTTTAAGAAAAAAGAAGCCTGATGCAGAAAGACCATACAAAGCATTTGGATATCCTTTTTTACCAGCATTATATATTGCCTTTGCATGTGCTATTATCTTTGATTTAATCCTATTTAAACCTGAAACAACATTACCAGGCATTCTTCTTGTTCTTGCTGGAATTCCTGTCTATTTTATCTGGAATAAATCAAAATAATTCATTCTTTACTATTAGGTTTTGCAGTGCAAAAAGAACTTATCAATTCTGAAATAATTCGTTTAATCCAAATCGCCTTACACGAGGATATAAACTCCGGAGATCTAACTGCTGAGAGTATATTCCCTATTCGAGGGGCCTGGACTAGTGGATTATTGATGGCAAAATCAGATGGAATTATTTGTGGAATGGAAATAGCTAAATTAGTTTTTGACACAGTAAGTGGCAATACTTGTGTATGGGAACCATTGCTAACAGATGGGGATTTTGTTAAAAATGGGACTCCAATCGCAAAGATAAGTGGAGAAGCAAGAGATATATTATCTGGGGAAAGAACTGCTCTTAATTTTATGCAAAGAATGAGTGGCGTCGCTACTTTAACTCATACATATGTTTCAGCAATTAGTGGAACAGAAACAAGAATATTAGATACAAGAAAAACTATTCCAGGTTGGCGTGCATTAGATAAGTATGCTGTCAGAATTGGTGGTGGATATAATCATAGAATGGGATTATATGATATGGCACTTATTAAAGACAATCATATTGCTGCTGCTGGAGGCATCTATCAAGCCATCGCATTATGCAGAAATTATATCTCAGAAAACACACCTTTAGAAGTAGAAGCAGATACCATTCAACAAGTTATTGTGATATTAGAATGTCCTGGTGTACAAAGAATAATGTTCGATAACTTTACTCCAATTCAAACCAGGGCTGCTGTAGAACTTGTTAATGGAAGATGTGAGACAGAAACGTCTGGTGGAATACATTTAGAAACTATTAAAGCATATGCTGAAACAGGAGTAGATTATATCTCTGTGGGTGCACTTACACATTCTGCAGCTGCATTAGATATTTCTTTAGATCTAGACCCCTGGCTACCTAAATCCTAGAATTTCTCATATTTCTTCTTACTCTTTTTTTGGGTCTTTCTATAAATTTTGGTTTACCAGGTAAATCATAATCCTGAATATGTTTTTCTATGATATATTCTGGATATACATCTCCTTGTACACCCCCAATCCAGATAATTTTATCAATTTCCCCCTTGCTAAACATCACTTTTATAGAATCGGAAGTATTTCTAGCTGCACCATCTGGATTTCCCTGTTCATCTACTTTAAAGTATAAACTTTTTGACTCTTTTGAAGCGATTATCGAACGAATAGTATCTTTAACAATATTAACTTCTATATGCTTACCACTTAATTGTTGAGATCTATCGCTTCGAATGGTATCATCTGACATCAAAGCAAAAGCATCAATCTGAGCATCAATTTTTTGAACTTTTTTATCTTTAATATGTATATGGATTGTATCAGCTTGCAGTCTGGTTGAATCATACCAAACAATAGGAGAACCTTGTAGTAGCAAAGAATCCTGCTTAGGTAAAAATAGCGCAATCTTTGCAATTGCAGCTAAGCCAGACCTAGCAATTGAAACTTTCCCTAGAGCTTTAAATATATCCTGGGAAGATCTATATACTTCTAAGGTGTCACCTTCTATAGTCATAGTATCATACTTCATTTTTTGAATAGATATGCTCTCTTTTTTATTCACAATTTCTTTTGATTTGGGTACAGATTTTTGTTTTCCCTTTATTTTTTTTGGTATTTGAATAATCACCTTCTTTTCATCTTCTTTTTTTTGTAGAATAGGCTCATCCAAATTTACTTTTGAACTATCAATTAAGAATAAAACAGGTTTACCTAGAATACGTGTAATACCTGCTTGATTAATACTATAGGCAGTATCACCTTCAATTATTGCAGAATTCCTTTTGCCAAGCACAGAAACATGTCCAAATGCACTACTATTTCTTGAATCTCTCTCATAATATACTGTATCAGCAAAAATCAAAGCTGAATCATCTTCTACAGAAACATTCCCATAAAATCGTGCTATATATTCTGATGTAGAATAATCTCCTGTTTGCGCAATAACTGTTTTTCCTCTATCTACTATTTTTACACCACTTCTTCCTTTTGCTAAACGTGAATTTCCATCATATAATGCAAATGGCGTACTTAATGTTAATGAGCCTTGCTTAAGAATTACATCCCCGGATAATTCAACAAGATTTTGTTGAATATACTCGATTGCGTGGGAACAAGATAGTATTACATTGCCTTGTGATATACTTACATTCCCTTTTAATTCCCGGATAGATCCAGAGGCAGTTTCCTTCCCTTCCATAAGATCTGCATGATTCAATATAATTGGATCTTTACTGCCTGATATCTGTGCATACAAATGTTGATGCACCAGAAGAAGCAAGAGTAATCTCACGATATGAAATGGTAGTTTATATAGCATACTGGCCAAAGTGTAATAAGAAATCAACACGAATTTAATAGATTTTTTTAGATACAGTCTAGAAACGAAGGTATTTAGATTACTATTTATCCACATTTTAACATTAATGGGGATAACTTCTTTAAAAAGCATTGAAAAGAAAGCTAAAACTTAGGTTTACAAATCGTAAATTTGCCGTCCAACAACATATACGAAAAGTTATTCCCTCACTTCATAGCCAAGCATGTATTTATCTTCGGTTGACATAACAGGTTTTAAATCTTTTGCCCAAAAAACTCCATTAAGATTCTCCGATGGTTTAACTGCTATTGTTGGACCAAATGGTTGTGGAAAAACAAATATAGTAGATGCGATTAGATGGGCTTTAGGGGAGCAAAAAACATCTGTTTTAAGATCGGATGCTATGGAAAATGTGATTTTCAATGGTACCAGAACTCGAAGACCTGTTGGCTTAGCAGAGGTTTCTCTTACAATTCAAAATAATAGACAAATACTTCCAACCGAATATACAGAAGTTACAATTACTCGCAGATTATTCAGAAATGGTGAAAGCCAATATTTTCTTAATAAAACGCAATGTAGATTAAAAGATATCATCGATCTTTTTATGGATACAGGAATGGGCTCTGATGCTTATTCTGTTATTGAGCTTAAAATGATTGAAAAGATTTTAAGCGATAGAACTGATGAGAGAAGACATTTATTCGAAGAAGCTGCTGGTGTTACTAAATATAAAGCCAGAAGAAAAGATACGATGAGACGAATAGATTCGATAAAGAACGATGTATCTAGAGTGCAGGATATTCTTAGAGAAGTACAAAAGAATGTCTATTCTTTAGCTCGTCAAGCCGATAAAGCAAAATTACATGCCGATTTAACTAAACAATTATCTTCTTCTCAATCGTGGTTATTGTATTCTGAATTAAAAAGAATTGAGAATATATTACAATCCAAAAATGAGGAATATATACCTTTACAAGAACAGTTAAACTCCATTAATATTATTCTCATTGAAGCCGAAAAGTCTAGAATATCTATTGAACATGATGCAGAAAGTTTTGAATCCGAAATGAAAGAATTTCAAGATGAATTCCAGAATTCATCTACAGCTTTCGCTGCGATGAGCCAACAAAAAGCTGTGTCAAATGAAAGAATCAAAGCTTTTTCTGATGCAATGTTTCGAGCTGCAGATCTACAAAAAGAGACTGAATTTTTATTAAATCAAGCAGAAATAACTTGCGAACAATCAAGACAGAAAGCTCAAAATCTATCTTCAGAATGTTCAGAATATGAAAAAGATATTCAAGTATTAAAAGATACACGAGAAGCCGCAAAAATCTATGCTCAAGAATTATATAAACAATCAACTGCTTTTGATTCAGAAATTTCTCAAATAGATTCAACATTATCCCAACATAGATCTGCCTCTGATAGAACTTCAGAAAGAATCGCAGGATTAGAAAGGCGCATTTTAGAAACAAATTCTGAACAAAATCAAACATTAGTTTCTTTAGATTTACTTCAGAAAGAAATAACCGAAAAAGAATTATTAACAGATGGATTTATCAAAGCTGTCCTTAATGCTGAACATATTGTTAGTGAAAAACAATTTTATATAGAATCATTGCAAAGCACAATTACTACTATTCAGCAAACATTAGGGGATCTTCAGAATGAAAAGGGACATCATTCTGCTTCAATAGAATTCCTTAAAAATCTTATTGATACTTCAGAAAGCTCTGTTCATCTTTCTTCATCTACTTCTTGGAATCCTAAGGGCGGTAAAATCACTCTTGCAGAAATTATAGATGCAGAAGAATCATTTACAATTGCTATAGATGCAGCTTTAGGAGAAGCAGGAAAGTATTTTGTTGTAGATAATCAAGAAGAAGCTTTGGCAGGTTGCGCTGAATTACACAAACACAATAAAGGAAAATCATCTTTTATATGTTCATCATTAATACCAACAGTAAAGCCTATTCAACATTATCCTCAAGCTGATGGTATCATAGGATTAGCAAGCGAAATCGTACAAGTTGATGAACATATCAGAAATATTCTTCGTATACTTTTAGCTAAAACTATCATTGTTGAAAATGCCAATATTGCTATGGAATTAGCTATTAATAATAAAGATTTTAGTTTTATCACTCTAAAAGGCGAAATTTTTTCTGCTTCTGGTATCATTCGCGGGGGCTCTACTTCATCATCCGAAGGTAAAAATATCGGCAAAAGAGAGCAGATAGCAAAATTAACTAAAACATTGAATTCAATTAATGCTCATATTATCAAACTTCAACAAACGCTTGAAACATCTAAAATTGAATTCAATTCAATAAATATTCCCGCCTTACATGATGATGTCCGAAAAGCTGAACATGAAAAAAATTCATTTCAACAATCAGTTGCTCAATTGATGTATAAAAAAGAAGCTTTAGAAGTTTCTCTCCAAAGACAAAAAGATGCTCTTGTAGATTTTCAGCAACACATGCAGAATTTATTACAAAGTAATACCGATGATAAAGAAACCATAGAACACATCTTGCAGAACAAAGATGTTCTTATGGAATCAAAACAAACTATGTTAAGCAAATATCGTATAGCAGAAACTGACTTATCGAAAGCTGAAGAATTATATAGGGCTGCTGAATTAATAATTGTGCAAAAAAAAGCTGAAGAACGCGTTGCAATCCATGAAGTTAATCGTCTAATAGAACTTATAAAACAAAAAAACGATCAATTGCAGTTTTTAGAGAATGAACAAAAAAGAGCACACATAGAACTACAATCTTTAGAATCATCCATTTTTTCTGTCAATAAAGAAATCACCGAAGAACAAGAACGATTACAATTCCTAAAAGAAGTTATAGCTAATTGCGAATCAAAATCTTTGGAATTTAAAAGAATTCGAAATGAAGCAAAAGAATATGAAGCTAAGATCAGGGCGGAACAACATGCAATCATGCAATTAATTCATTCTTCTGCATTAAGTTTACAACAAGCGCAAATCGAATATAAAAGAATAGTAGAAAAAGCCGAAGAGCATTCTCCTGGTATAGATTTAATACATATACCAGAAGATTGGATTCCACCTGCAGATTTTGATGAAATTATCGAAAGAGAAAAGTCTAAAAAGATTACTCAACGTTTACAAAGCTTAGGAAATGTTAATTTTCTGGCTTTAGAAGAATATGAAAAAGAACATGAGCGATTTGAATTTCTAAAATCACAGTTGGCAGATTTGTCTGAAGCAGAAGGTTCTTTGCAAGATACTATGACAGAAATAAATCGGACAGCTCAGCAACGTTTTCATGATACTTTCGAGCAAATCAAAGTACATTTTAAACATTTATTTTCTGTATTATTTAGCGGAAGTGGCGAGGCGGATATTCATCTTGGCGAAGGCGACCCGCTTGAATGTTCTATAGAGATCTCAGCAAAACCACCCGGCAAAAGACCTCAATCAATTGAATTACTTTCTGCAGGTGAAAAAACATTAACTGCAATTGCATTACTCTTTGCAATTTACCTTGTTAAACCAAGTCCATTTTGTATTTTGGATGAAGTAGATGCACCTTTAGATGATGCTAATATCGATAGATATTTACAACTCATTAGAAGCTTTAGCGATAAAACTCAGTTTTTAATGATTACACATAATAAAAAAACAATGGAAGCGGCTGATACCCTTTATGGCATCACACAAGAAGAAGAAGGTGTCTCTAAAGTAGTATCAGTTCGATTTACAAGACAAGATATCGCTGTATAATGTAGCTTCCTTATTATATTTAGGTTTTCACATATGAAAAAGTTTTTCTTTGCAAGTTTATTCATGTTCCTTTGTTTGATTAGTGTAGATAGTACTTCTCTAAAAGCTCAATTTGAAGAGGATTTACCACAAATAACAACAAATGATACACTTAATTATCCAATCAAAACAGTATGGAAATCTATTAAGCGTGCTTTTTTTGTCAAAGGCACTTTCTCAGATCCCTCTACAAGAGAACCAAAATTAGATGAGAATACAAATCTGTATAGAGGCTCGATTCGCTCTGATTTTTGTGTATTTGCTTCCGATCCAGATACTACAGCTGATGTACTAGAGCGATATGGTAGGCTTCCTGTTATCCGTGGTGGAAAATGGATAGCGGGTAGAGTTAAATATGAATTCCGTGTCAGAGAACTAACAGAAGAACAAACTACAGTTAGCTTGGTGTGCGGTATAAGTGGATATGAAGATGCAGTTACCGGATCTGTTCATTTTTGGAATTCAAATGGTATCCTTGATAAAGAAATCCTTGAATTAGTCCGTAAACTAGCTGCAGACCCAGAAACTCTTAATTTTAAAGAAGATAGAATGAAATAATCATTCGTATTATTATGCTTTAATTCCCTTCCAACACGAAGTTAAGGCTATATTGATAGTCTGGTCTAGATTAATATGTGATTGCTCTTCAATGTAATGTAATGCCGTCATTACAGAATTAAGAACAATAGCCATCATTAAATGAACAGGCATAGGGCTTAATACATTCTGAAACATACCAGCTTGTAAAAATTCAAATACTTCAATTAATTGATTATTACCCTCTTCTTTTATCTCTTTGGATAATATAGGACCCCTAGACGTATATTCTATATATTTATATTCATCTCTATTCTGTTCAAAATATGAAAAGAGGATTGTCCAATATTTTGTGAATCGTTCTTGATATGTATAATCAGAGCCTAAACCACCTGCTAATTCAGCAGCTAACTTTCCCATTATCCATATATAGGTTGCACCTAATAATTCATCTTTACTTCTAAAATGATGATAGATTGTTCCCGCAGATACTCCAGCTTCTTTGTAAATTTCAGACATAGGAGCATCATGAACTCCCCTTTTAGCTGCTAATAAAATAGTTGCTTTAATTACTTCTAGTCGCCTGTCCATAATAACATCCTTATTATTCGAATATTCATTCACAATCAAATTACAGAGAATATCACATCAATCAAAACAAAATTATGGATAACAATACATAAGATAGAGTCTGTTTCTTATGACACCTAATGCTTCATATCTTTTTGTTTTATGATTATAGATTGGATGTGATGTTGTATCAACCATTATCCCAGCATAGGAAAAACTATTCTGTATATTCTGCATAATCAAGGCAGAACTAGTTGTAAAAGCAAAAGTAGAAGATCCTGGTGCTAAAGCATATATTTTAGTAGGGTTTAGACCATTTTTTTGTATGTATTTTTGCCCATTAATGCTCATAAATTGATCTTGATTATTGTCACCGGCAAAGAAGAATGCACTTCCATCATGAGAGAAAGTAGGATTTCCGGATTGAATTCCAGATTCATATTCACTACTATTTAAAACTATCCTTGGATTATTATTTTTCATCGCTTTAAACCCTATTAATGCAGCTTCTGGATGAAGATTAATATTCGAAATCATATCATAAGGCGGGGAATAAAATGGCTCTCTAAATTCATCAGAAATCATCATAGCATTATATGTATTTCCAACTCTTTTAATACATCCGATAATAGTTTGGGCTTGATTTAATTGTAATTCAGATATAGCAGACGCAAAAAGTAATTCTTTTTCAGATCTCATTAATCGGCATTGTTCACCAATTTCGGCTACATATACAAATGAATTATCAAGCATAAATCCACAAGAATTAATCCTAGTAAATCTATCAGACTCAATATTATCAATGATGACAGATACAGAATTACCTCTTTTGGCTTGATAAGCATAATGCTTACAATCATTACTTATATGAATATTCCCTACCCTATTAAACAAAGAATATTGAAAGAACTCCCCATTGTCTTGTTCAATAAAAAGAATTTCATTGTCCCCTTGAAACATTGAATAGAAAACAAAACCACGCCTATTAAAAGAGATAATACCTGGTAAATTTGCTTTCAGGCTCAACATGGTATCATCAATAATGATATTCCATTGTCCTGTTTTAAAAGCAAAATATGCATAATGCAATCCATCTGATGAGAACATCAATTGTTTTACCGAATCAAAATCTGAATGCCTAAACCCTTGAATTATCACACTGTATCTATGTGAATATGGCTGAGTGATTGCCCACCAATTGCCAGTAGAATCTATATCAGCAAAAACTAAATTTTCGCTTCCATCCAGCAATAGTTCTGCATTACATTTATCTTGAGAAAAGCAATATGTAAAAGCACCAAGACACAAAATAAAACAAGAATAGAATAATTTCTTATATCTCATAGATAACTGATTTACTTAATTAAACAATCAGTAATTTGCGAATGTTAATTCACTAAAGTAGTTAAAAGATAGCATTTTACATGATATACTTTATTTCAGATGTACATATTGGCTTGGGGAATAAGCAAAAGCAAAAAGAGACAGAACAAGCATTATTGCAATTTTTACAGAAAATTGAAGATGATTGTGATCACCTATATATTATAGGCGATTTATTTGATTATTGGTTTGAATATTCAACAGTTATACCTAAACAATATATTTCTATCTTGGCTGCATTGCAGAATTGGACAAAAAAAGGTAAATCAATAGACTATCTTATGGGCAATCATGACTTTGGGCATATATCTTTTTTTCAACAAGAATATGGCATTCACGTATATGAAGATGATATCATACGAGAACACAATGGGAAAACATTTTATTTGTCTCATGGTGATGGAAAAGCATATAATGATCAAGGTTATACAATACTTAAGAAAATACTAAGGAATCCTTTGAGTAAATTATTGTTCAAATGGATACATCCTGATATTGGGATAGCAATAGCTGCACATGCATCCAAGGAAAGCAGAGGGCATACTGATAAACAGGAATATGAATCGATAGATGGTAAGGATGGAATGAAAGACTTTGCGCAAAATAAAATCATACATGAGAAATTCGACTTTGTAATTATGGGCCATAAACACAAAGCCGAAACAATTGTATTTGGAAATGGTACATATATTAACTTAGGTCATTGGCTTTCACTTCCAGCACATTATGCTGTATTTGATGGTGAACATGTAGTTCTGAAATCATTTTCTGTCGAATAAACTACGCGTTAAAAGCTAAGTTTAATATTTTATATAATAATCTTGCTGCAGTTACATCAGGGTGAAATAACGATTTATCAGGTGCTAATTCTACGATATCTAAACCTATAATTTTCCTTCCAGAAGCAATAATTTCTCTAAATACATCTAATGTTTCACTATATAAAAAACCATCTGGCTCAGGAGTACCTGTCGACGGCATAATTGCTGGGTCAAAATAATCAACATCAAACGTTATATATACTTCTTCTGCAAGGGTTTCTACCACTTTTTTTTGCCATTTTCTAGTATGCTTATTTCTTCTGATCGCCGAAGCATAAAAGGTATTTACTTTCTTCTTTTTAATAAATTCTGCTTCTTCTTTACATTGGGCACGAATACCAACTTGTGTGATTTTTTGTGGAGACATAAATTCGCATACTCTAGCCATAAAGCATGCATGAGAATATTTAGATCCTTCATAAGAATCTCTTAAATCAGAATGAGCATCAAAATGAAGCACCGACATATTAGGGTACTTTTTAAAATGTGCATGAATCGGGGCAGTGGATATAGTATGTTCACCACCCAAAGTGACTACGAATTTCCCCATACTTAAAAGAGCACTCACTTGATGTTCAATAATATCTAAGGCATCTTTATGCACAGCATCGCCAAATGCTAATGGCTTAATCGTTGCAATACCTTTTTCAAAACATAATTCTCTTTTTGTTTCATCATCATAAAATTCTACATAAGCACTAGCTTTGATAATTCCTTTAGGGCCTTTTTTTGTTCCTGCACCATAACTTACAGTATGCTCATAAGGTGCTGATACTATTGCAATTGAAGATAATTCTAACGATGAGTGTTCAGGCCCTATAGCAAGAAAATTCTTATCAGTTCCATACACTTCCATGATATGTTCCTTATGATTATATTATATGTAGAACAATATTGTATGCACAAATTTCGTGCTTTTCTTTGAAGTGGAAAAGCCTAGTTTTGTATACTTCATATTATTAAAACAATATACAATTATGACTCACACATACTACACTCGCCTACTATTTGCATTGTGCTTTTTTTCATGTACCCTACAAGCACAAAACAATGAAAGATATAATGAATTAAAAAAAGCTGGAGAAGCATTAAAAAGGTATATGGAAAGTGCACATCCTACTCCACACTTACAAAAATATAGTGCAAGCCCAATGATTCCAATGGTGCAATCAATTGAAGTAAATTCTTTGTTTTTTGATAATGCAAATATGATTGTTACAGAAACAGATCAAATTCCTGTTCAAAATGAATCCTCAATCGCAATTAATCCTAAGAATCCCAAAAATTTAATTGGATCTGCTGTAGATTATCGCTCTAATTCATCTACATGGGTGTATCATTCATTTGATGGAGGAAAAACGTGGAAGAATACAAATCTGGGGAAACCACCTAAAATGACAACTTCCAGCAATGACCCTTCCGTAGCGTTTAATAATGATGGAATAGGATTCTTAGTATATGGTGCTTTTGGAGACAGAGCCAAAGTGTCTCCTGAAAATGGAGTATTTTTTTCTAAAACAACCGATGGTGGTTTAACGTGGATAAAGCATATTCCCGTAATACAACATGTGGGAGATCAAACTCCAGATTCAAGTTTTGAAGACAAATATTATATATGGTCGGACAATTCCCCTATATCACCATATTATAAACGATTATATATACCTTGGAAACGCGTCATTAATCGAGACTCATCAACACAAATTGTCAATGTATACTCTACAGATCAAGGAAATACTTGGTCTGTACCAGTTCAAGTAAGCAATAGAATATCGGGTATTTCAGAGGATACAACATTCGGGCAGAGCTTCCCATTATCTGTAACAGGCCCTTTAGGACAAGTATATACTGTCTGGAATTTTGGTCCTAAAAAATCCATAGGTTTTTCTAAATCCATTGATGGTGGCATTACATTTTCTAATCCAGAAATCATACAAACATATAATACCTTTGGAATTGCCAAAGATTTATCGGAAGGGCCTAGGCATACATTAAAAGGCGGTGTCCGAGCAGAAGCATATCCATCTTTAACCTGTGATATATATTCAGACAAAAGAAAAGGATATTTATATTTGGTATGGGCAGCCGATTCAATTCCAAATATTTATTTTTCTAGATCCACCGATGAAGGAAATACGTGGTCTAAGGCTAAGATTATTCATTCAGACAATATAAATGATCAATTTTGGCCATGGATAAGTATAGACCCTACAAATGGTGATATAGCTGTTATGTATTTAGATTCTAGGGATGACAAACAAAATATCATCACTAATTGTTATATCAGCTATTCTAGCGATGGTGGCGATACTTGGCTAGATAGAAGAGCCTCTGATGCTGCGAGTGATTTAAGAAATAATCCATTTCAGAACAATGTTTTTGCTGGTGATTATAGTGGATGTACATTCTATGATGGTATTATTTATCCATCATGGGTAGATATGCGTAATGCTGCTATTACCAAAATAGATAATGATGTGTACACTTCAATTATCAATACTAGAAATCCGCAACCTCCAGATCCATTTTGGGCAAGGCCTTCATCTATTGATACTACGCTTATAACATTATACTGGGAAGCTCCAAAAGCACGATCTTTTGGCCAAAGTTTAAATGGAGAATGCACCTATATTTTATTTAGAAATAATCAATTTTTAGCATCTCTTCCATCTGGACAGTTTACCTATAGAGATACATCTGTTATTGCTTATAGATTATATAAGTATTCAATTAGGGCTATTATTGGCCAAGACACCAGTGCAGAACGCTTAGTTTCATGTACAGCAGGTGGTTCTAAATTACCACAGGCTCCAAAGATTTTATCCTTTTCTCCCATAGCATCACCAAATTCTATACAATTATCGATTTCTATTCCAGCATTCAGAGCAGATACGATAACACCATTTGTCAATCCACATTCATTATTGATTTTTCGTGATGGATTGAAGATAAAAGAATTTGCTTTGTCCATTACAGACACTGGCAAAGTATTAAAAATCGTTGATTCACTTAATGAAAAAGGCTGGTATCGTTATTATAGCACTATAAAAGATGGATCCGCATCAAAGCTTGAAAGCGCAAAATCATTTGATATACTTGCATATGGTGGCCCAGTATTATCTAACCATTCCGAAACCTTTGACGAAACTGTATTGCCTAAATATCATATTGGGGGTACATTTAAAAGCAATTCTGTATTTGCCCATTCAAAACCATTTTCTTTAGATGAATCTCCAGATGGGCTTTATTCAAGAAATGAAAAAGATACTTTTATGATTTTCCCAATCAAAACAATGAATAAAAGCACATATGCATTGTCATTTTGGCATGCAGCAATTGTAGACATAGAAGACTCTGCAATTGTAGAATATTCGTCTGATTGGGGCAAACAATGGAATCAATTATCTACATATAATAGGAATAGTTATACTCCGTGGAATGATGGCGAACAGAATGATGCAGACTGGAAACCAGAGACATTACTATTTAAAGCAGAATCTGATACTGCTTTACTTCGATTTCGTTTTAAATCGAATGGTTCTATTCAAGATGCTGGATGGTCTATAGATGATATTCTGTTCTCTTCTTCTACTGATATTAAAAGGCAAGATGACAAGCAATCAGATTTTATTATCTATCCAAACCCTGCTAAGGAATCGATAATCATATCTAATATTTTCAACACATATATCGACAAAGTAATATGCTATGATTTCCTAGGAAAAGAAGTTCAACAGATTAATGTGAACAATAGAATGCAGGATATTATAACTATGGATATATCTTCATTATCTAATGGAGTATATTCTCTAGCTATTATTCAAAATGGATCTATGCTATCGGTAAAACAACTTATGATTTCAAGATAGTTTAAGATTCGATAACCTTTATATGTTGGCAGTGAAGCCAAATTGTGTATTTTTGCAAGCCTTTCGTTGTAATTATCTATGCAGGAGTGGCGAAATGGCAGACGCGCTGGACTCAAAATCCAGTGGGCCCTAAACCCGTGTGGGTTCGAGTCCCACCTTCTGCACTGTCCTTTTTTAGGATATAAAAAAACCAATGCTTATGCATTGGTTTTTTTGCTTTATATACTTCTATTATATACAAGAATCTGTTTGTTGGGCATAAGGTAATTATATTCCCCTCTATAGAGGGGTGGCAAGTTCATACTTGTTGGGGGGTGTTCTTTCTCTCACCCCGCCCTATGGGCACCCCTCACACGAAGGGAATAAGAGGTTAATTCCCCTCTATAGAGGGGAGGCAAGTTCATACTTTGTCGGGGGGTGTGTTCTTTTCTCTCCCCGGCCTATGTCCACCCCTCACACGAAGGGAATAAGAGGTTAATTCCCCTCTATAGAGGGGAGGCAAGTTCATACTTTGTCGGGGGGTGTGTTCTTTTCTCTCCCCGGCCTATGTCCACCCCTCATACGAAGGGAATAAGAGGTGGATTCCCCTCTATAAAATTGGCGTGACAATTCATACTTGTTAGGTCTGGGATCTCTCACCCCGCCCAAAGGGCTTACCCTCACATGAGTGGAAAAAGAGGTGGATTCGTTCAAAACCCTATGTACTAGGATTATTCTTTTTCCAATCTTCGTACATATTTTTAAGCATTTGCACATCATCCCAAGCAGGTTTTTTCCAATTTGGATTACGCAATAAAGCAGCTGGATGATATGTAGCGATCATATTCACCCCATGATAATTAAGTATTTTACCTCGAATATCCTGCATTTTGTGATCATTTTTTAAGAGTGTATTTACAGCTGTTAACCCCAATGCAAGAATAAAAACAGGCTTTATCAATTCTATTTGCTTCTGTAAATAAGGTTCACATGAGTTTATCTCAGATTTTTCTGGACGTCTATTATTTGGTGGGCGACATTTTATAATATTTGCGATGTATACTTCTTCGCGGGTAAAACCTATAGCTTGCAATATTTTGGTGAGGAGCTGTCCTGCTGCACCAACAAATGGTTCGCCTTTTGCATCTTCGTCTGCTCCGGGGGCTTCGCCAATAATCAGAATATCAGCTTGTGGATTACCTACCCCAAATACAAAAGAATTTCTAGTTGATCCTAGAGAACATTCCTGACAATTATGAATATATTGGTATAAAATCGGAAGCGATTCTGCATGATGCCAATTGGGATTGATACTTAAAGACATAGTTTCAGCTTGTATGTGTAAGGGTTCTTCATGATTTAATACATGATTATCAACAGTAAAAGAAGGCTCTACATATAATAAAGGGCCAAATAATTCTTTTTGCTGTTGCAAATATGTAATAACTTTATCTTTCATGTAGTTATATATAAAAAACCTTTACCCGTAATCTTTTTAAAAAACGAATAAAGGTTTATGAAGTCTTGATGATTAGCTAAGTTTAAAGCCTTCTTCTAATAATTCATTGACCTTACCCATAGTTTCAGCTTCGGCATAGAATCTTATCAAAGGTTCAGTACCAGATGAACGAATAAGCAACCAACCATTATCCACAAAGAATTTGAAACCATCTTTTGTCTCAGTTGAAATTACTGTATAACGTCCAATTTTTGCAGGACCTTTTGCACAAGCATTCATTATCACTTTCTTTTGTTGACTCGTTACATGAACATCTTTGCGCATATATCTATGTGGACCAAATTCTGTATCAAGATCATCGCATAATTGTTTCAAACTTTTTTTACGATGAGCCATCATTTCGATAAGTAAAAGTGCATTGAAAATGCCATCTCGCTCTGGAATATGAAGAATTGTCCCTAAGCCGCCCGATTCTTCCCCACCCACAATTACTTTTTGCTCATTCATTAGTTTAGCAACATGCTTAAACCCGACAGGTGTTTCAATTAAAGTTAAATTATGTTTTGCACAATATTGTTCAACCATAGAAGTAACGGAAACAGTTTTAACAACTGAACCGCGTTTCTTTTTGTCTTCATACATATACTTCAGAAGCAGAATAAACAGTTTTTGTGAATCAACAAAATTCCCACATTCATCTACAGCACCTAATCTATCGGCATCACCATCTGTAGCTATACCAATAGAATAGTTACCTTCTTTAATTGTATCTAAAAATGAAAGAAGATTGGATGGAATTGGCTCAGGGTTGGTAATCTCTCCAAAAGAAGGATTAAACTCAGCATGCATCTCTTCTACATTCTGCAATACTTTAGGAAGAATGCCTTGTCCAGCACCATACATTGCATCTAATAGAATAGTAAAATTAGATGAATTAATTAAGTCTAGATCAATTTTCTTTCTGATATATCTAAGATATGATTCTTGAGCATCAAAAGGGCGTATTGCTCTTTCTAGTATATATTGATCTAGGGATTTTGGCGGAGCTTTCGGAACTTTATTAGCAAGTTTAGCTAATTCTAGTTCTATTTCTGCTATTTCTTCAGGATATGCAGGGCCCCCAAACTTACCTTTTACTTTATATCCATTATAAATAGGAGGGTTATGGCTTGCAGTGATTACTATTCCTAATACAGCACCTTTTTGCTTAGTATGAAATGACACTTGAGGTGTGGAAGAAACAGATTGCGTTAAATGAACAATAATACCATGAAAAGCAAAGATCCTTGCGGTTTCTTCGGCAAATTCACGAGACATAAATCTGGTATCATATCCAATAACAGCAGCTGAATTTTTTTCGCCTATTCTTTTAATATAATTCGCTGTTGCAGTTGCAACTAATGCTAAATTATCATAGGTAAAATCGCGGGCGATAATTCCGCGCCATCCATCAGTTCCAAAAACAATACTCATAATTTTTACTCAAACAATTGGTGAAGCATGAAAATAGTATTGCTAATTATAAAATTGTGAAACCTGCATATTTTGCAGAGAAGCCTAATTCTTCTTCAATTCTAAGCAATTGATTGTACTTTGCAACTCTATCAGATCTACTTGGGGCACCTGTTTTGATTTGCCCAGCATTTGTAGCAACGGCAATATCAGCGATTGTGGTATCTTCAGTTTCGCCAGATCTGTGAGATATTATTGTTCTATAGCCATGTTGATGAGCCATAGAAATAGTGTCTAATGTTTCTGTTAATGTTCCAATTTGATTTACTTTAATCAAAATGGCATTTGCAGTTCCTGTTTCTATACCTTTTGTTAAAAATGAAGGATTTGTCACAAATAGATCGTCTCCAACCAATTGTATCGTATCACCCAAGGCATCTGTCAACTTTTTCCAACCTTCCCAGTCATTTTCTCCCATTCCATCCTCTATAGAAAACAATGGATATTGAGAACATAATGACATATACCACTGAATCATCTCATCAGAGGTTTTGGATGGTGAACCTGATTTATACATTTCATACACACCATTCTTTACCATTTCACTTGCAGCAACATCGATTGCAAGTAAGATATCGTCTCCAGCATTATAACCTGCAAGCAGGATTGCATTTAAGATATGGTCAAATGCTTCTTCATTGGATTTCAGAGAAGGTGCAAATCCACCTTCATCACCAACAGATGTATTATAACCGTGTTTTTTAAGCACAGACTTTAAAGCATGAAACACTTCCGTACCCATTCTTAAAGCATTCGAGAAAGAATCTGCACCTACAGGCATAATCATGAATTCTTGAATATCTACAGTATTATCAGCATGCTTGCCGCCATTCAGAATGTTCATCATTGGAACAGGTAATGTGTTCCCATAAATACCACCTAAATAACGATATAAAGGCATATTATAGTATGCTGCAGATGCCTTGGCTATTGCTAAAGATACTCCAACAATTGCATTTGCACCTAGATTAGATTTATTTTCCGTTCCATCTAATTCTATTAACAAATCATCAATTTCTGCCTGATCATCTGCATCCAAACCTTCAAGTTCTTCTGCAATGGTGCCATTAACATTATCTACTGCCTTTAAAGTGCCTTTACCACCATATCTGGTAGAATCATCATCCCTAAGTTCGCACGCTTCGTTTTGTCCGGTACTGGCACCAGAAGGAACAGCAGCAACACCAAAAGAACCATCTTCTAATACTACTTCAACTTCTAAAGTAGGATTTCCACGAGAATCTAATATTTCTCTGGCATGAATATCAGTAATTGAGGGGTTCATTTTAAAACCTTTAAAGAGACAGATGATTGAATATGTAATTACATTATTATATATCTTTTATGAAAAAAGGACATCCTTTGCCGCAATGAACAATGACGCCCTTTTTTAACTTTATCTATTTCATATTCAAAAGGAAATAGAATCTATTTTGGATGCTAACTGAAAATCTAATTCTGTTAATCCTCCTTTATCATGAGTACTCATCATAATAGAAACTTTATTCCAACCATATAGTTGAATATCTGGATGATGATCCATAGCTTCTGATACAATTGCAATCGCATTAATAAATCCAATAGCCGATGCAAAATTAGATAGGATGAACTGTCGTTTAAGGCTTAATCCATCATTAATCCACATAGGTAATAAAGCACTATGATTATCGATTAATTCTTTGGACAGTAATTCTGGAATACTCATAAAAACAATGTTGTATTAATTGGTATGAGCTTCTAAACGTTCAGCAATATATTGCTTACTTACAGCTCCAATAATAGTATCAACCATTTCTCCACCTTTAAAAATCAATATTGTAGGAATTGATCTGATTCCATATTTCAGTGGTGCCATTTGATTGCTATCAACATCCATTTTCCCAATCACAACTTTTCCTTCGTATTCGCCTGCTAGATCTTCAATAATAGGAGCTATCATACGGCATGGACCGCACCACGTAGCCCAAAAATCTACTAATACAGGTTTATCTGATTTAAGTACTTCAGTTTCAAAATTTTCATCTGTAATATGCAAAGGGTGTGACATATTATAATACCTTAAGTTAGAATGATTTATTTATTAATGATGACAAAATTACCAAAATTTTACATTGAACTATTAAACAAAATTAAAAGTATCGTATGATTGTACTTTACTATAAATCTACAGCATGGTTTTAATCCATAAACAACTATAAGTATGTATACTTACAAACTCTATATATAGTTTTTTATCGTTAAGAAACGTTCTGCCGCAGTTTCAAGTGTAGAATACTTTTTACAGAAACAAAACCTAACATAAGTACTTGCTCTTTCGGGGCGCAGATAAAAGCTTCCTGGTGGTATACATGCAATTCCACATGTTTTGATTAGCCATTTAGCAAAATCATTAGTATGTGCAAATGAAAAATCCACTGTATCAGCCATCATAAAATACGTCCCTTCGGATACTATAGGATAAAGGCCAGCATGTGATAATATCGATGAAAGATAATCTCTTTTTTTCCGATAATCTTGTTTTAATTGACTATAATATTCATCTGGTAAATCTAAAGCTGCTGCTGCTGCATATTGCATTGGAGTAATGCTTGAGAACACATTAAATTGATGCACATTTCTTATTGGTTTTTGAAGCGCTTCACTAGAAATAGCCCAACCTAATTTCCATCCAGTAAATGAGAATGTTTTACCTATACTAGATATAGTAATTGTTCGGTTTTCCATGTCTGGCATTGATCGCAATTGTACATGTATATGATTATCAAAAACTAGATGTTCATACACTTCATCAACAATTGCAAGTACATCAAATTCATTACATAAATCAGAAATAAAACCTAATTCCGATCTATTCAACACAGTTCCAGAAGGATTATGCGGGGTATTTATAAGAATAGCTTTTGTTTTTTCAGAAAAAGCTGCTTTTAACTCTACTGGATTAAATCTATATAATGGTTCATGCAATGTTACTGGTACTGGAATTCCCCCTGCAATGGTTATTGCGGGCACATAAGAATCATAGCAAGGTTCAAAAACAATTACTTCATCACCTGGATTAATAAAAGCTAATATTGTAGAAAACAAAGCTTCTGTTGCACCAGACATAACAGTTATCTGTGACGATGGGTCAATATCATGTTGATAGAATCTAGAGGAATGCCTTGCAATTGCTTTTTTAAAACCGTTTTCACCAGACATAGCCGCATATTGATTTCTACCAGAAGCTATAGCCTCCATGGCAATCCGTTTTATTTCTATTGGGCCATCAAAATCCGGGAAACCTTGTCCTAAATTTACTGCATTATATTGATGCGCTAATGCACTAATCTCTGTAAATATAGAAGTTCCAAAAGATTCTGTTCTTTGTGAAGCAGTTAATTTTGAAAGGGAAGTTTTCATTCAGTTTTATTAACGAGGATGTAATGGTTTATTCTGATTTTTACGAAATCGCATATTTAGTACTTCTACCAATAATGAAAATGCCATTGCTGTATATATATATCCTTTAGGTACATGTATACCAAATCCTTCAATAAATAATGTAAGGCCAACCATTAATAAAAATGATAATGCTAACATTTTTAAAGTAGGATGAGCTTCTATGTATTTACTAATTGAAGCAGATGAAAACAACATGATTATCAAGGCTATAAGAATCGCCATAATCATAATAGGAATCTGATTTGCCAATCCAATTGCTGTAATAACAGAATCTAATGAAAAAACCAAGTCGATTAATAGAACTTGCGTCATTATAGATGTAAATGCTTTAGATTTTATGGTATTATCTTTATCTTCATGATGGATTTCTCCTTCTATCTTGGAGTGGATTTCTATTGTACTTTTTGCAAGCAGAAATAATCCGCCAAACATCATAATCAAATCACGCCCCGAAAACTCATGATGTACAATAGAAAACAATGGATATACCAAACCTGCAATCCACGATATACTGAGTAATAAAATAGTACGAAGTATTAAAGCTCCAATTATCCAAATTTTTCGAGCCTTAGCATGATCTTGTATCGGTAATTTACCCACAATAATAGAAACAAAAATTACATTGTCTATTCCCAATACAATTTCTAATAAAGATAAAGTCAATAGACTAAATAATCCTTCTGGGGTAAAAACTGAATACAATATTTCCATGATCGCAACTGATTGTAAAATTAAATGTTAACACAAATTACTAAAGGGACACATCACAAAAAAAAATACAAGCAATCTAATGAAGATAAATTATGTTTATCTTCGCTAATGATTTGATTTGTTAATAGGTTGTAGATTTATATCTGTAACTTTATGATGAAAAGTTTGTTTCTCTAAGCACTGTTTATGAATTCTTCAAACGCACATGTTTCCGATATAGAGCTCTATGCTGCACTGAAAAATGGTAAAAGCGTTTCAGAGCCAGCTTTTGCAGAACTTTATGCCAGATATTCTCCTAGAATTTTTGCTTATTGCAGAAGAATTTTAGGTAATCGAGAAAGTGCACAAGATGCTTTTCAAGAAACATTTATACGATTCTTTAATAGTGCGCAACAAAACAGAGAAATGACAAATGTACCTGCTTATTTATTAAGAATTGCCAGGAATATATGTCTAAATATGCAGAGAAATAATCATAGAACAACAAATTTAGAAGATTATCATTTACCCTTTACAGAAGAATATTCGCATGAAAAAAAAGAATTGCTCTCTTTAGTTACTACTGCCCTAGAGTTATTACCTGAAGACTACAGAGAATCTTTTGTGTTAAGAGAATATGATGGTCTAAGTTATCAAGAGATTGCCGACTTAACCCAAACTAGCTTGGCAACTGTAAAAATCAGAATATTTAGAGCAAAACAAAAAATTCGTGAGATTTTAGCACCTTATTTATCGGATTTATCACAATAATTCGCATCTTTTAATGCTGTATATATATGAATATCAATAATTTACATTTATCATCTGAATCAGAACAGCTTCTTATTTCTTTTCTAGATGGAGAATTATCACTAGAAAAAGAACAAGAATTGTTTTCACAGCTAGCTATTAATAATAATGATATTCGCTCTTCAATGAGAGAATTATTAGCCATTCGAAGTGCTGTTCAAAATGATATCGAAGCCTTCACACCTCCAACTGAGTCCAAAGACATCATTTTCTCTTCCATCGGTTTAAGTCTTCCAAAAGTAGCCGAATTACCTGTTCATACTCATTCGAATATGTGGAAAAAATACATAATTCCTTTGGCTCTTTTAACAATAGGTATTGGATCAGGCATTGCGTTTACATTCGATAAATACGCTAAAGATCGTAATGAACTTCTATCTCTAATGAATTCTGCAAAAACGTATGTTTCACCATCTCAAGCTGCAATTTCTTCTGGAGAAAATGCACAGGTTCCTGATATAATTTTACAACAGCCAACAAAAATAGTGTACAGAGATAGAATTATTCAACAAGAACCTATCGAGAAGAAAATAGATATTGCATCTGTATTGTCTACACCAAATGAAATATCAACTCATGTTTCAATAACCGAAATACCGCAAACTATATTAGATAAAGAAGTAACAATACTACCTTTGACAAATGAATCAAAAATGATAGAAGAAGTAGCTAAAACAGTTGCACCTTCTCAGATTACCAATCAGAATATAATAGAATATCCTTTATTCTGGACTCAAATCCGAGGATTATCGACCGTAAGTGGCAATGAATTTTCAGGAATTCAACCGACTGCTTCTATAACAGACAATGTAAAGTTAGCATTCGCATATTCCTTGTCTGATAATTTTGCAGTAGGATTTGAAACAGGTCTTGAATTATATGCCTTGCAATATCAAGGAATTAAAGACAATAGATCAGTTGATTTTTATCAAGTATCTCCTATGTTGTCTGGTGGACTTTTTATTCAAGCTAGAACTAATCCTCAAGAAATTGTAGCTAAAGGTTCTCAATTATATCTATCGGGTTTTGCTGGCGGAACCGAAGTTGGTTTATTAGGAAGAATTGGAACCGGTATTCTCTATCCGATTACACCTAAATTTGCAATAAATATTGGATGCGAACAATCTTGGATGAATTATCAATATCAAGGAAATTGGTTCCAGACTCATAAATTAGACATCTTATATGGCATTGCTATTACATTTTAAACCATAAGCTATTCTTTATATATTAAGTACAATTGCATTTATGAATATATCGTTTAAACATATTTTATTGATTTGTATTCTTTGCATTTCCCAGGTTATTGGTGGGTGCAAAGAACCAACAGATTTAGGCGGAAATATTATTATTGAGCCCAAATCAACAAATAATATTGCTTCTAAGGATATATCCATATTTTATTCAGGCAAAGGTAATTACTCTGTATTTAATCAAAAAGATCAAGAAGACTTGTCTTGGACTTTATCTTCTTTGACAGTAAGTGATATTATTATTGATACTACTCTTACTCATTCAATAACATTAAGCATACATGGAAAAGGTTTAATTACAAGAGATGCAACCAATGAATTAGCTAAAAGTTTTCCTAACAAAATAAGCTTTGATATTGATTCATTGATTATTCCCATAATCAAATCAGACCCTAGAAATCAATTGCCCCTAAAACCAATTCTGTTAGATGATGCTGAACTAGAAATTACAATAAATAACAGAAGAATTATAAGTGGCGTACAAAAGCTAGATCAAACTTTCAAAAATATATCTTTAAGAGAACGTGATATTTTTTTCAAGTCATTGATTTCTGCTTGTTCGTATCCTCCTAATTCATCAACAACAGGTAAAGGCGAATTGAATATTTTCTTACAATTCCTTATCCCAAATATTGAAGTAACAAATGAAAATAAAAAAGAAAAATCATTTATTTCTGGCGAAAATACAATCAAGTTGAAATGGTAATATAATTTTTTTAAGGTGATTTTATGAAGAATTTTCTACAAAACATAGCGAAAAGAGTAATGATTATTGCTCTCTTAGCTATTGCTTCATTTGCAAATTTGATGGCGATACCTGGTACGCCAACAAATTTCAATGTAACGATTGAAGGTGCTGACACTGCACCTGCTACTATAATTGCTACGTGGAAACCTGCTCAAGATGCAGATTCTAATACACAGTATTTAGTGTATATGGCAACTACTATTAATGGTGTCTTAACAGATTTCAAAGTAATTGCAGATCCACGTGGAACAAAATGTGTTAAACAGGGCTTAGCTGCTGGAACATATAAATTATATGTAACTGCAAAAAATTCTGGTTCAGAGAGCCTTCCAACTGAAAAGAAAATGATTGTCATCAAAGAGGCAAATTCTTTATTCAAATTTATTTCCGAACCTTTAAAAACTGGTTATACTGGTATTGCTTATCAAGATATAGCCAAAATTTCTGTACCAAGTGATTATAAAGGTGGCTTTGCTTGGGCATTAGTTAAATCTCCAGATGGTATGACTATTAACAATGATGGTAAAATTGAATGGAAATCGCCAATTGCAGGGGTGTATCAGATTGTTTTAACATGTGCAATGACAGATGCCCCGAAAACCATTATTACGCAATTATTTGAATTAAAGATAAGCGATAAGAATGTTGAACAGAAATTCTCAATCATAAGTAAGCCTTCAACTACAGGTTGCATAAATAAAGAATATATATATGAGCCTAAACTTCAAACTATGTATTCAACAACTGTTGTTTGGAAGCTAATTTCAGGACCAGATGGCCTTACAATAAATCCTTCAACTGGAAGAATTACATGGGCTCCAAAAAATATTGGAGAATACAAAGTCATTATTGCTGCAATACAAATAATAGGTAATGATACATTGATAACCGATCAGTCATGGATTATTAATGTTAAAGAAAATTGCGAAGGATCTGATAAACCTCAACCATGTGCAATGTTGGTAGGATATGTTAAAGATGCTAATGGCCAGCCAATAGCTTCTGGTACTGTAAAGGCAATTCGTTTGGAAAAAGATAATCTAGGCCAAAGCTCTTATACTGTTGCTTTTAAAATGGGACAATGGTCTATGAAAGTTAGAGAAGGTTCTTATAAAATCTTGTTCACCGGTGAGTCTTTTATTGAAGAATGGTATAAAGATGCTAAGGAGATGTCTTTAGCTCAAATAATGGTTGCCACATGCAACAATACTTATGAAATTCCTGCTATTGTGGAATTAAAAAAGAAAGCAAAATATTGGCTTGTAGAAGGTTCAGTTAAAAATTCAAAAGGCGAAGGTATTCCTAATTCACTTGTACAGTTTATCGGTAAAAACCCTAATGGCAGTACAAAAGAAAATGTTATCATTTCAGTTAAAACAGATAATACAGGAAATTATCGAATTGAATTACCAGAAAACTATGCAATGATAGCCTTGGCAATTCCTACTGGTGATTATTCAGCATTATACTTGCAATCTTATTTTGATGGCAAACAAAATATGGCTGAAGCCACAACTATTGTGCTAACTCAAAATACAAATATCAACTTTGTTCTTCAGGACAAACCGGTATTTAAGAATGGTTTTGCCGCTTCCTTAAAAGATACTTCTGGCAAGGGATTATTTGGGAAAATCATTGCACTGCCAATTGCAAATGGCAAAGAGCCTAAAAAAGGTATTGCAAGAACATTAAATACAGATTTAGAAGGAAATGCAGTATTTAATAATCTTGAACCTGGTGAATATGTTCTTTTTGGCATTCCTGATACACGCTATTATGCACCTGGATATTATACATCAAGTGGTTTTGCAGCAAAGAAATGGCAAAATGCAACTCGTATTTCTGTTGGTGACAATATGATTGCGATTGTGTTTGATATCAGACTAGTTCCTGTTTTAGGCAAAAAAGGTGCTGCTAAACTAGATGGTATCATCAATAAAAAAGGCACATTTAAAACAGATTCACCTCTTACTGAATTAAGTGTTGGTGGTGCATTTATTTATGCAGTAGATGAAAATAATGAAATTTCAGATTACTGTTTAAGTGATGATAATGGCGTCTATTCAATTGATGAGCTTGGACAAGGATTATTTACGCTCATTGCTGATAAAATTGACTTTGAAGGATATCAATCAGTAATCACTACAGACTATTCTACGATTCCTAATGTAGTAAAGAATATTACTTTAAATTCAAACTCTGTTAGTGATGTTCAAGAAAATGTATTTGGTTCTTCTTTTACAGTATATCCAAATCCTACAACATCAATTCTTTCAATAGCTTTACCACACTATAATGGCCAAGCAACTATTCAGATATTTTCTTCTTTAGGAATTATCAATGCAGAACAAATAATAGAATGTCAAAATGGTGTAGCTCAGGTTTCAGTGCAAGATTTACCTGCTGGTTCTTATACTTTCCGAATCATGAATAATCAATCTGTGATAACAGGTCAATTCATCATTATTCGATAGTATACAATCAAGTTCTCGAAAAACAAAAAAGCCCTTCTGAATATCATCAGAAGGGCTTTTTTTAGTTAATATTCTTTACACAAATGGTAATTTTATTATTTCAGCATCAAATTCCTTACCCCTAGCAGCAATCTGAATGATTGACCCTGGCATTGATAATAATACAGGAACATATCCCATTCCAATTCCATAACTCAGAATTGGAGAAATATTGCCACTTGTTACTTCACCAACTATGTCACCATTATGATGAATAGGATAATGTTGTCTTGCAATAAATTTATCAGCCAATACTTTAAATGCTACTAATCTTCTTGACACGCCCTGCTCTTTCTCTGATGCAATGATCTCTGAACCATTAAATGAACCTTTTGCAAGTTTTGTTATCCATCCAAGCCCAGCTTCTAATGGATTGGTTGTATTATCAATATCATTGCCATACAGACAATATCCTTTTTCTAATCTAAGGGTATCACGGGCGCCTAAACCAATTGGTAAAATTCCATATTCCTTACCCGCATCAAATAAAGCATGCCAAACAGAAGCACAAACTGTTTCATCACCACGAAAATAGAGTTCAAAGCCAAGTTCACCTGTATATCCAGTTCTAGATAAAATCATTGGTATTCCAGCCCACATACCATCTGCAAAGCCATAATATGGAATGTCTGATAAATTAGTATCTGTTAATTTCTGCAAGGTTTCAATGGATTTTGGACCTTGAACTGCTAATAAATTAATTTCATCGCTAATATCTTTTAAGTCTACATCGTTAAATTCTTTTACCTGCTCATGCATCCAGGCTATATCCTTTTCTGCGCAAGCACCATTTATAACCAACATATAATAGTTTTCACCCCGATAATATACAAGCATATCATCAACAATTCCGCCATCCTGATAACACATAGCAGAATATTGGGCTTTTCCTATTGAAAGCTTAGATGCATCATTGATTGAAATTTTCTGAATAAATTCTAAAGCTTGGCTACCACGAACTTCTACTTCACCCATATGAGACACATCAAAAACTCCAACATTGGTTCGCACTGCTATGTGTTCAGCTAAGATGCCAGTTGGATATTGTATAGGCATTTCAAAACCTGCAAAAGATACCATCTTTGCATTATATTGAAGGTGAAGTTCTTGGAAATTTGTTTTTTTCATTATCATCCTTTAAGTACTTATTTGCTTGATTGCTTAGAAATCTTATCCAATTTTTTTGTAACTGCTTCTAATGAGCTTGCTAAAGACTCTCTTTCTTTTTTTAATGAAGTATTTTCTGATTGAAGAGTCATCAATAATTCTGTATCAATAGATTGTAAAGAAGATTTCAAGAAATCTATATGATCTTCCTTTTCTAATATTTCTACATTTAATTCTTTGATTCTAATATCTTTTTGTAAAGATTCTTGTCTGTACTTTTCTAGGGAAGATTCTAAAGTAGACCTTCTCATATCAGCTTCTGGACTCAGCTCTTTTAATGTTATTAATTGTTCCCTTAATCCTTGTATTGTCGTTTTTTGATCATCAAGATCTTTCTCTGCATCTTTCATCTGATTCTTAAGATTTTCAATCTGATTTACATTAACCTCTATTTGCAAATGTAAATCCTTAATCTCTGCATCTTTTTCATCGATTGGTATCCTATCAAGAGCATCCGAATTGTAAGAAGAATCATCTATCAACTTCTGTAATTTATTACGCTCATAAATTGCAATTTCTACTGATTTTCTTAACTCAATGATCTCTTCATCTTTTGTAACATTATTAGTGAGTTTTGATTTCAAAGCAAATATCTCAGCTTGCAATACAAATATTTCTTCTGAATTATCTGTTTTTGCTAATGACTTTTCAGCGTATATATCTAAAAGCTTCTCACTTACTTTAATGATGTCTTCTTCTGTTTCTGGTAATTCTATAATGTCTAAAACATTCTTTAACATTGATGAATATACTTTTTTATACGCAACATACATACTATCAATTGAAGCTAAATTTCCTTGAAGAACTTGTAATTGATCCTGTATAATACCTGATTCTTCTTTTAACTTAGCATTATGTCTCTTCAATTGGATGAGCTCTGAAGTAGAGGAATCCAATTGCTTCTTAACCTTATCTGACTGAGATAAAGTGTCTTTATACAATGCGATTTCTGCAAGCAATTCAGATCTATTAGCTATAGCTTTTCGGTATTCATTATCTTTTGAATGTACCCCTTTCTTTAACTCCTGAAGCTTCAATTGATTGCTTACATTCTCGGTTTTTAACTCCCTATATGACTCTTCATACTTCCTTAAACTATCCCACATAGATGTGATAGCATTATTAAGTGCTGTATTCATTGTTTTTTCTGAATCTAAATCAGATGATAAGTCTTCCATGTGCTGCTCCTGACTTGGTTTCGATGTATAAACAAATCTACAGAATCTTAAGATTACATCTGCCTACTATTTACTTTCATCTCTCTAAATTTTCTGTTTTTTTTTCTTCATACAATAATATCCTCATCTAATGCGTCAAAACTTTTCATTAGCACTCTAGGAACATGAGTGCTAGTTAATTTTCACATTATATTTTTCTATATTTTTTTATTTACGAGGATTATATGAATTTAACACCTTTGCACGACAGAGTATTAGTGCGCCCATCAAAGCCTGAAGAAGTAACTTCTGGTGGTATTATTATTCCAGACACAGCAAAAGAGAAACCAATGCAAGGCGAGATTATTGCAGCTGGCCCTGGTAAGACAACTGAAGATGGAAAACTTGTAATATTACAAGTAAAAGTTGGCGACTCAGTATTATACGGAAAGTATTCTGGTACTGAAGTAAGTGTTAGTGGTGAAGACTTATTGATTATGCGTGAGTCTGATATTTTTGCTGTATTAAGCTAAACACAACTATTTTAATTAAACTATACAAGGATTATCATAATGGCTTCAAAAATTATAACATTCGATGTAGATGCTCGTTCGGCATTGAAACGAGGTGTAGACCAATTAGCAGATGCAGTTAAAGTTACTCTTGGACCAAAAGGTCGGAATGTAATTATCGATAAGAAATTTGGTGCACCTACAATCACCAAAGACGGTGTTACTGTTGCTAAAGAAATTGAATTAGAAGATCCAATTGAAAACTTAGGTGCTCAGATGGTGAAGGAAGTTGCATCTAAAACAAGTGATGTTGCTGGTGATGGCACTACAACAGCTACTGTTTTAGCTCAAGCAATTGTTCGTGAAGGATTAAAAAATGTTACTGCTGGTGCAAATCCAATGGATTTAAAGCGCGGTATCGATTTAGCTGTGAAAGCTATTACAGCCGAACTCAAAAAAATGAGCCGTGAAGTATCTGGCAAAAAAGAGATTGCCCAAGTAGGAACAATATCTGCAAATAATGATGAAACTATTGGGAATCTAATTGCCGATGCAATGGAAAAAGTAGGTAAAGATGGAGTTATAACCGTAGAAGAAGCAAAAGGCACAGAAACATCTATGGATGTTGTAGAAGGGATGCAGTTTGACCGTGGTTATTTGTCTCCATATTTTGTTACTGATGCAGAAACAATGGAAACAATCCTAGAAAATCCATTTATCTTAATTCACGATAAAAAAATCTCTTCAATTAAAGACTTATTGCCAATACTTGAAAAAACAGCTCAGTCTGGGCGAGGTTTAATTATTGTTGCCGAAGATATTGAAGGTGAAGCATTAGCAACTTTGGTTGTAAACAAATTACGTGGAACAATTCGTGTTGCAGCAGTTAAAGCACCTGGCTTTGGTGACAGACGCAAAGCAATGTTAGAAGATATAGCAATTTTAACAGGTGGTACTGTTATCAGTGAAGAAAAAGGCTATAAATTAGATCAGGCTACAGTTGAATATTTAGGAACAGCTAAAAAAGTTACCATTGATAAAGATAATACAACGATTGTAGAAGGTGCAGGTTCTTCTGACGATATTAAAAAACGTATCAATGAGATTAAATCACAAATTGATAAAACAAGTAGTGATTATGATCGCGAGAAATTACAAGAACGCCTTGCTAAGTTATCTGGTGGTGTAGCTGTATTAAAAATTGGTGCTTCTACCGAAGTTGAAATGAAAGAGAAAAAAGCCAGAGTAGAAGATGCATTACACGCAACACGTGCAGCTGTAGAAGAAGGCATCGTTCCAGGTGGTGGAGTAGCATATTTACGTGCTGTTAAAGCATTAGATGGCTTAAAAGGTGAAAACCACGATCAAGATACAGGAATTTCAATTATTCGTCGCGCTGTTGAAGAGCCAATTCGTCAGATTGTAGCAAATGCTGGACTAGAAGCTTCTGTTATCACTAATCGTATCAAAGAAGGTACTGGAGCTGAAGGATTTAATGCTCGCACTGAAGTATATGAAGACTTAATAGCAGCCGGTGTTATTGATCCTACTAAAGTGTCAAGAGTTGCTCTAGAAAATGCTGCTTCAGTTGCAAGTTTATTATTAACTACCGAAGCAACAATTGTAGAAAAACCTGAATCAGAAAAACCAATGCCACAAATGCCACATGGTGGTATGGATTATTAATCCATACTAACAAAAAGTAAAGCCTCTTCATTATGTGAAGAGGCTTTTTTTATATCAATCCAGCATCAAGTAAGGCTTTTTTTAATATCTCTTTATTTGAAGACAATAAAGGTTGCATAGGCAATCGATAATGTTCTTGACAAAAACCTAACATAGAAAGAATACCCTTTACTGGAATTGGATTAGTTTCGATAAAATTCAATCTCATTAAATCAAATAATTGAAAATGCATCTTCCTAGCCAGCTCGAAATCTCCCCGTAAACAAACATTAATCATATCTCCAAATTGCTTAGGAGCATAATTTGACATCACAGAAATTACACCTTTTCCCCCGGAAGCTATTATTGGCAATGCAAGAGAATCATCTCCAGCAAGGACAGAAAAGTTCTTTGGAGAATGCTTTATTATCTGCATCATCTGTTCTACATTAGCACTCGCTTCTTTTGTTGCTATGATATGAGGATATGCTTCGGCTAATGCTAATTGAGTTTCTGCTTCCATATTTTGAGCAGTTCTACCTGGTACATTATATAAGATTTGTGGAATACTACAGGCTTCTGCTATAGCAGAGAAATGGGCAATTAAACCTCTTTGTGTGGGCTTATTATAATATGGCGAAACTAAAAGGACAGCATCAGCACCATATTCAGCTGCTTTTTTTGTTAGTTCAATTGCTGCTTTTGTATCATGAGACCCAGTCCCGGCAATGACAGGGATTTTACCATTAGCATATTCAATTGTAAAACGTATGATTTCACATTTTTCATCAAAACTCATAGTCGCACTTTCACCTGTAGAACCACAAGGAACAATTGCATTAATTCCATTAACAATCTGATAATCAATTATTTTTTTCAATGAGGAAAAATCTGGAGATCCATCCGAATTCATAGGAGTAACTAAAGCCGTTATGGTACCATATATGGAAGTAAGCATAATATATTTCCTTAATAATTTATAGTATTGTTTTTAATGAATAAATATAATGACTTTTGAAGGAAATCATCAATGTCAGAAACTGATATGCCTAATGCATTAGCTATAATCTCTTCTATAGATTTATTATTATTTTCACCTTCAATAAGCACATTTTTTACACCGCGTCCACCGTGTTGTTCAAAAACTTTCTTGAAAATCAAGGCTCCATAGGTATAATAAGCCAGTGATTCATTTTGTTCAGCTTGTAAAACGTTTTTAAAAGAAAGAGGTTGACCCCTTTTTTCATTTTCTTTTTTTAGAAGAATTGTTAAATCTAATAAGGATTGTCCTAAACTACCCCCACACCAAGTAGCTACACCCTCTTGAAAAAAACGATGTGTTTTAGAATATGATCTGAAAATCAAATGTGCTAATTCATGTGGATGCCATTCGGAATTTAATGCTGTAAGGACAATATCTTTTTCTGCATATGTTAGCCCAAATGGTGGGGCAATAAAATAATCAAATCCTAAAATAGAAGCTAATTCATCTTTTGATGTAAGAACATAAATTTTAGCGTCTTCTATATCTGGCAAATCGAATAAAGCTGTAAGAGAATCACAAAATCTAGCAGATTTTCTTGCTAGGCTAGATGTATATTTATGCAAAGGAGATAAGATAAATGTTAAGCCATTCATCTTGTGGGATTCCCAGGATTTAGTTTCTACTTGTAAAGCACTTTTAAGAACATATCCAGAATCTTTTACTTGAGCATAAACTCTATAAAGTGCTAATGGCGATACCTTTTTGGAAGTATCTGATGATTTAATAAATAATGTTTTTATCATCGTTAAACCAGGAGATACTTCTTCTGAACTAAGTATCATTGGTTTATATGTTTTTAGCATTTCTTGATTCTGAAATATCCAAATTCTTGCTGGATCAAAAGAAAACCTATCATTTCTATCAATATCTAGCCAAAATGGATTCTCATAAATTGAATCTGGCCTTGATTGCAAATAGTTCGTCCACAGTTTTACTGATTTATCATTCACAGTATCTATTCGATTTGAGTATGAAATTGGCATATCATCATAGATATATGCATATACATCAACATTGAGTATCAATGTTACGTAAAGCATAATAAACTGAAATGCTTTCTTATTCATCACTAAATATCAAGATTATAAGGCATAATACTCACCAATTTTAGGAAGAATTAATGGGATTGACTGTTCATCAAAACACTTTTGTACCCATGAATGATGTACTTTGATATAAGAAAATGTATCAAAATGTACTGCTATACATTGTTTAGCCTTTAAAAAAGTACAAGCTTTAGCAGCATCAACTGCATCCATTGTGAAATTATCACCTATTGGAAGTATTGCAGTACTTATGGAGTATCTTTCTCCTAATAATTTCATATCATAACTTAATGATGTATCACCAGAATAGTAAACAGTACCTTCTTCATTACTGATAATAAAACCATTGGGATTTCCCCCATAACTACCATCTGGAAAAGAACTTGAATGATATGCATGTGTCATGATAATCTTGCCAAATGGAAAATTCCAAGAACCACCTGAATTCATAGGATGTCCTTCTATATTATGATTCTGCTTATAATAATGGACAATTTCCGCATTAGCGATAATAGTAGATCCACTTTGTTTGGCAATTACCTCAGCGTCTGCTATGTGATCTCCATGAGCATGCGATAAAAGAACAAAATCAGGTTGTATAGATTGAATATCGATATGACTAGCTAATGAATTACCAGTTATGAATGGATCAAATAGCAATGTAAAGCCTTTTGTTTTGAGTGTAAAACAAGAATGGCCCAAAAAAGTGAATATCATATAGATCTCATTTACTCGCGAAATTTACATGAAAATAATCAATTTTTTTATCGGTTAATGAATACTTATCATAACAATTTGAACATTTTCACAGATTAATTAATCAAAATGTTTGGGCTAAATGAATGAGTTAGTAATTTTGCTCATTCTACGATGTATTCTATACCCTTTTTTCGGAAATTCTTTTATGTCAAAACATATAACTATTGTGGGCGGTGGCCCAGTGGGATGCCTTGCAGCAATTTATTTAGCTAAAAAAGGACATCACATAACAATTTACGAGCGCCGCAAAGACATGAGAAAGGAATCCGAATATGCTGGACGATCTATAAATCTTGCATTGTCAGACAGAGGTATAAGAGGATTAGAAGGAGCCGGAATTGTTCAAGATATACTTAATGTTGCTATACCGATGAGTGGCCGCATGATGCATTCAGTGGATGGAGAACAAATGTATCAAGCATATGGTAAAGAGGGACAAGCCATAAATTCTGTATCTCGTGGAGGTATTAATATTGCATTATTGAATTGTGCAGATTCTTTTGACAATATTTCTATTCATTTTGAAATGAAATGTATAGATGCTGATTTAGATAGATCAATTGCAAGTTTCGAGAATAGCGAAACACATAATATTGTTCATATCCAATCAGATTGTATTATCGCTACCGATGGCGCATATTCTGCGATAAGAGATAAAATGCAGAAATTAGATAGATTTAATTATCATCAATATTATATAGATCAAGGATATAAAGAATTAAGAATTCCTGCATTAAGTGATGGTAGTTTTGCTTTAGAAAAAAACGCTTTACATATTTGGCCAAGAAAACAATATATGATGATAGCTCTTCCTAATATGGATGGAAGCTTTACGTGTACTTTATTTTTCCCTTTTGAAGGATCTCCTTCATTTTCATCATTAGATTCAGATCAAAAAATTCTCGATTTCTTTGCAGAACAATTTCCAGACGCTTTATCACTCATGCCAACTTTATTGGATGATTATCATAATAATCCTACAGGCTCTTTAGTTACTATGAGGCTTTCACCATGGCATTATAAAGATAAAGTCTTATTAATTGGAGATGCAGCACATGCTATTGTCCCATTTTATGGACAAGGGATGAATTGTGGTTTTGAAGATTGCACGGTATTACATGAATTACTTGATGCGTATCAAGAACATGAATGGGATTCAATGTTCGCTGAGTATACTGCTAAAAGAAAACCAAATGGCGATGCAATTGCCGAATTAGCTTTAAACAACTTAATAGAAATGAGGGATTTAGTTGCTGATCCCTATTTTCTAAAGACAAAAAAAGTGGAAAAAATATTAAGCGAATTATACCCACAACGATTCTTGTCATTATATTCAATGGTAACTTTTAGCCATATTCCCTATTCAGAAGCTTTAAAAAATGGTAGAATAAATGAGGAATTATGTAAAGAAATATTATCGATTCCCAATATTTTAGAGGAATGGAATAGTGAAGGGAATTTAGAGCTCATCAATGATTTAATGAATACATTCTATCCCGAATTATAAGCTCTTAATTTTATTAATGATAGATGAAGTAGATTTACCTTCTACAAAAGGTATAATCTCAACTTTTCCTTGATGTGCAAGCACGATATCTGCACCAACTATGGCGTCTAAAGTATAATCTCCACCTTTTACCAATACATCTGGCATTATCTCTGAAATCAATGAAAAGGGTGTACTTTCTTCAAATAGAACTACTACATCTACAGCACGCAAAGAAGATAATACACAAGCTCTATCATCTTGTTGATTAATTGGTCTTTCGGGCCCTTTTAACTCAAATACCGAGTTATCTGAATTCAGCCCTATAATCAGTATATCACCTAATAACTTTGCAGCTTCTAAATAGTGAATGTGTCCAATATGCAGAATATCAAAGCATCCATTAGTGAAGACAATTGATTTCTTTTGAGCTTTTAATGCTGAAATAAAAATCGGAAGTTCAGATCTTTTGACAATCATATATAACCTTTAGGCTTTCCAGCCTACTTTTCCAATAAGTGGAACAAATGTATAATCATCTAAAGGATAATCTAAAAAAGAGGATTCATCTTGGCGAACTACGCAATGCATAGTTTGCCGTTTTTCATCTCCAACCGGAATGATGAGTTTTCCACCAATATCAAGTTGATTGAGAAGTGTTTGTGGAATTTCAGGTGCACCTGCAGTAACAATTATTCCAGCATAAGGGGCATGTTCACTCCAACCAATCGTGCCATCTCCATATCGAGAATATATTTTATGTTGTGGATACAGTGTGCTTAATAAGATTCTTGCTTGATTATGGAGCTCGAAATGTCTTTCTATTGTATATACTTCAGCACCTAATTCTGTTAATATTGCTGCTTGATATCCCGAACCAGTTCCTATTTCTAAAATTTTGTCACCTTCTTTTACTTCCAATAATGAAGTCATTCTTGCAACTGTAAATGGCTGTGATATGGTTTGTTGCTTATCTATAGGCAAAGATATATCTTCATATGCTCTTTTAGAAAGTACTTTAGGTACAAATTGTTCTCTTGGAACCTTTAACATTGCATTAAGTACTGTTTCAGAGACAATACCTTTTTGTTTAAGGTTAATAATTAACTGTTTTCTAGCGTCTATAAAAAAATCTCTATGCACGTAAATAATCTATGTTTAGGAATGAAGAAATCATTACAAAGAGGATTGTAATTCGGAATATGATCGGGATGATAGATGTGATTGCAGTAAATTCGGCAATAATTCTATACTAATATTATGAATCATATTTCCTTCTCTTGCCAAGGAAATAGCTCCAGTTTCTTCTGAAACAATTAATACTATAGAATCCGACTGCTCAGAAATTCCTAATCCTGCACGATGTCTAGTTCCAAGATTTCCAGAATCAATTTTGGTTATGGCACTTAAAGGTAATACACATCTTGCTGCTGTAATAATTTGATTTTCAATAATTACGGCACCATCATGTAGTGGAGATTTAGGATTAAATATGGATACCAATAGTTCACGTGTAACCAAAGCTTGTAGAGAAATACCAGTATCAATTGTCATTTTAATATTCTGGGTTCTGGGGAACACAATCAAAGCTCCCATATGCCTATCTGATAATTCATTAACAGCTTCAATAACTTCATCAATGGTTTCAGAAAAATTACGGCGAACAAATAATCTAAATAATCGTGTTCTTGTAATCAGCAATAATACTCTTCGAATTTCTGGTTGAAATAAAATAATAAAAGCTATCAACCATATATCAGAAATTGCCCTTAAAATCCAATTTAATGCTTTAAGATTTAACGATTGAGTTATGACAGAAAAAGCAAGTATGAGTACAAATCCTAAAAGAATTTGCACTGCAACTGTATCCTTTAAAACTCTGTAGAGTGCATAAAACAATAAAGATACTATGCCAATATCAAGGATATCAACAACAGTTATACTTAAAAATCCTATGCGAAAGAGTTCGACCATACATTAGATTTATTATGTAAAAAGACGGGATTTTTACTTGTGAATATATTGACATTCTATGCGTTGATTATCGAATAATTGTTCCAATTCTAGACCATCTTATAGAAGCAACTTTTTTGAAGAAATCTGTTATTGGGCGTCCGGTATCCCAAGACCAATACACTATCATTGGAGTTCCAATAATGCTTTCCATGGGTACAAAACCCCAATAGCGACTATCTTCGCTATTATTACGATTATCGCCCATACCAAAGCAATAATCTTTTTTTACTGTATATGAGTTTGCTTGTTTTCCATCGATTAGGATTGTCTGGTCTTCTACTGCAATGGTATGTCCTTCACGTCTAATAAAGGTTTCCCATTCTTTTACATTAGCAATAGTAAGGTCAATTGTATCACCAATTTTTGGTATTCTAATTGGGCCCCAATTATCTCTAGTATAATTTCTGCCCACTGGAAATGTATGCTCTTGCTGAGCTGCCATCCATTCTTGGTGAAATTGAGCAGGTGGATCCATAGAAATATCGAACTTTCCATATTGTGGCAATGGATATTCTTTGCCATTCACTTGTATTTTAGAATTAATTATTTGCAATGTATCTCCAGCAACTGCAACACAACGCTTCAAATAATATGTAAAATCTGTTGATTCAACTTGATCTCTATCACCAGGATAAATGAATACAATAACATCACCTTGTTTTGGAGTGCTATATCCAGGAAATCTATAAAAGGGTAAGGGTTTATTAATAAAAGGCACCATTTGCGGAGTAGAAGGCGCATAAATAAGCCTATTAACAAATACAAAATCTCCAGTAGCAACGGTGTCTTCCATAGAACCGGTTGGTACTACAAAAGAACCAAAAAAAAGGCCATTAATAATCATAATAAAAAATACTGCACTAAAAACAGTTTTAAACCATGCTATAACGTGTTCTGTAAATGTTTCAGGCTCTTTGATAGATGCTTTTCTTTTGGCATTCCAATTTTGTAGCTTTTGAATGTGTTCTTTCATATTTTTCACTTAATATTTGAATACATTTATCGTATCCAATGAAACTGAGCAATCATAGATTCAATTCTATCATATAGCTTTCTTAATTCAATAGGTGTTGACTTATCACCTTGATAATCAATAACTTGCTTAGATGAGCCAAGCCCATTTTTACTATAGATAATTTGTGTAATCACCGAAGGCATATCTGTAATATGTTGATGTGAATATTCATATTTCAAATCATAATACTGCATTCTATTCAATTCTTGTAAAATAGCAATCACAGAATCGGTTTGTATTGAACCTTGCTGTCTACCTATTGTATTAACATTCTGAAATCCTTCATATGATATTTGGCCATTTCCATATAAAGTTATCGAATATACTGGACAATTGCCTCTGCAAGTGGTTTTACTCATTAAAAACTGATAATGTTCATAGTCATTACCAATTGTATTATTCATCAAAGAACATGAAGACAATAGAAGTGTGAGAATACTATATCTTAATGCAATGAAACACCTCATATTATCTGGCTCTGTATTCATTTGTATTTATTGCATATCTACGTATTTTATTATGTAATGTTTCTCTGCTTATACCAAGTTGAACGGCAGCTTTACTAACATTTCCATTACATTTTTGCAATGTAGCAACGATTTTCATTTGATCGGCACGGGCAATATCATCTTTTAATAATCCATCACTTGTTACAGAAAATTGATCATTACTTGTTGGTACTGAAATTTGATGAGAATTTGGCGCAGTAATTCCATGCAGATCAGATATTTCTATAATTGGAGAAGATACAATTTGAAGTACAAGCCTTAATAAACTTATAAGTTCTCTTACATTTCCTTTCCATGTGTGATTTTGAAGATATTCTATAGCAGATGGTGAAAATGATTTGCCATCTTGTTGATCCTGATTATGAATATTTGTATAATTATCTATAATCAAAGGAATATCTTCGATTCTTTCACTTAAAGGTGGAATTGTTATCTCACATTCACGCAATCTATGATATAACTGCTCTCTGAATTTTCCTTCTCTCATAGCAGATAATAAATCTCTATCTGTTGCTGATATAAATCTAACATCTACTGATTCTGATTCTACAGAACCTACTTTTCTGATTTTTTTTGTTTCTATCGGCAACAATAAATTAGCTTGAAGATTTAATGGTAAATCTCCTATCTCATCAAGGAATAATGTCCCTTTATTTGCTTCGTGAAATAATCCTTTTTTATTTTCAAAAGCACCCGAGAAAGCGCCTTTAACATGACCAAACAATTCACTTTGAAACAATTCACGAGGTATATTAGGTATATCAACAGTAACTATACCATGTTTTCCTCGTTTACTTACAGAATGCAAAGCCTGGGCTACTAGTTTTTTTCCTGTTCCTGTTTCGCCTGTTACTAAAACATTAAGATCTGTTTTTCCATATAAAATAATTTTATCAGCTACATTTAATATTGCTTTACTTTTTCCGATAATCCCTTGCTGTTCAATAAGTTTCAATAAGTCATGATGTTGCGATTGAATCGCTAATCGCTCTAATGTGCTAATTAACACTTCTTTTACTCTGTCTGTACTTATATTACTTTTCTCGATAAAATTAACTGCACCAAGTTTAGTAGCTCTTACTGCATTTTCTATCGTTCCTTTTCCAGAAATCATTATTACAGGTAAAGATGGGTACTTTTTCACTGTAATTGCCAAAGCATCTAAACCATCTAAATGCGATGTAGTAAACTCAATATCTAGTAATAACAATGATGTTTTTTTACTATGTTGCTCTAAATACCCAAATGCCTCCTCTGGAGAACTGCAACAATGCGTGTGCCACCCAAACCCATTAATAATATCAGCCATAGTGGCAGTAAACTCGGGATTATCATCCACCAATAATATAGAATATTCAGCACTCAATTGATTTGTCCCTCCCACATTATGGGCATAATTTTCTAAAATGTATCATTTAACTGTATTATGAATAATTGTGTCTGGCCATCTGTTTTTCATAGAAACTGTATGCATTAAAGAATCATATATTGCTCTAAATTCTTTACTTCCATATGTTTGAAACAATGGATTCCAAATCGCTTTTTTTGTAATCATTGTTTTTTGATTAATATATTCTACGCTTCTACCTATTGTGCCGGGTGAATATAAAGACTGAATCTCAGAAAATGTATCGATGATTGTATTTAGTCGCTTACAAAATACTTGGGCTTGCACTGTATCTATTCTTTGATACTGTATTTCGTTATGTTGCAACTGTTTTTGAACTGTATAAACACCTAAATCTTTAGCGCGATACTCATATCCATGAAATGTTCCATCGGCAACAACATAATCACCCCATCGGATGATTGTTTGATCAGTTCTTTCATTAATACAAGATTTATACGATGCAGTACAGCCATTTACACATTGTAAAATACACAATATACCAATCACAAATAAACCTTCAGAAAAGCCTTTCATTATTATACTTTCTAATTATTGAGAAAATTTTGGATTCTTTGGACACATTTCTGTTTGCCAAGTACTTCCATTGTATCATATAAACCTGCACCGACAGGTTTGCCTGTTAGTATTAAGCGCAGAGGATGTATAATAAGCTTAGATTGAATACTTTGTTCTTTTGTAAAATCACTCATCATAGTATTAATTGTATCATGCGTAAAATCTTGTATAGAAGAAATGAAAGGAAGTATTTTTTCTATTATTTCTGGCGATTCTGATGTCCAATGTTTTGCTTTATATTCTTCATCAATTGCATAAGAATCTGTAAACATATAATCAGCAAAATGAGGCACTTCGTGAATAAAGGAAATTCTTTCTTTTATTAATACAAATACCCTTTCTACATATGAATCTTCAACCAGAATATTCTGTTTTTGTAAAAATTGTTGTATTGAATTGATATATGCCGAAGGATCTTTTTCTCTAAGATATTGAGAATTCATCCAGTCTAATTTTTTTGTATCGAATACAGCACCTGCTTTATTAACTTTATCTAGCGAGAAAGATTCAATTAACTCTGGTAATGAGAATATTTCTCTGTCTGAAGTAGGATTCCACCCTAGCAAAGCTACAAAATTGACTAAAGCATCAGCAAAATATCCTTTCTCACGAAAGCTTTTTGCTAGAACATCCCCAAATCTTTTACTCATTTTAGATTTATCTTGATTTAACAGCAATGGTAAATGAGCAAATTGAGGCATATCCCAATTGAATGCCTTATAGAGCAAAACATGCTTTGGTGTTGAAGGTAACCATTCTTCCCCCCTAATTACATGAGTTATCTTCATTAAATGATCATCAACTACATTTGCCAAATGATATGTAGGAAATCCATCTGATTTCATTAATATTTGATCATCAATATCACGAGCATTAACAGTAATTTCACCACGAACAATATCAGAAAAACGTATATCTCCAGATGCCGGAACTTTGAGTCTGATACAATAATCCTCACCGCCATCTAATAGTCTTTGTGTTTCTTGAGCCCCAAGAGTATATTCGCTTCGCATCACTGTTCTATCATATTTGGCGGCTATGCCAGCATTTTTTTGTCTATCTCGCATTGCATCTAATTCTTCGGAAGTATCAAATGCACGATAAGCCATATGTGCTTCTAACAAAATATTAGCATAATAACGATATAACTCTGTTCTTTCAGATTGTCTGTATGGTCCGAAAGGCCCTCCATGTTCTGGGCTTTCATCAAATTCCATACCTGCCCATCTGCATATATCTACAATGTTTTCTTCTGCCCCTTCAACAAATCGGGTTTGATCTGTATCTTCAATACGAAGTAAACATTCTCCACCATGATGACGGGCAAAAAGATAATTATATAAAGCGGTTCTTAAACCACCAATGTGCAGATAACCTGTTGGTGAAGGTGCGAAGCGAACGCGAACTGACATATCAACTCTTTGTATTTAAATTTGAATTATCGAGAAAATTCATAGCATGCTTCTGCATATGTGTTCTCTGTTTCACATAATCGCACTGTTAATTTTTTTACAGAAGTAAAAGAAGAAAATCCTGGAATCAATTGCTGTAAGATATAATATGCAATGTTTTCTGCAGTAGAATACATGTCAATAAAATTTACTTTCATTGAATGCTGAGCAAAAAAATCCATAAGAAGTTTATCAGATGAATCACATAAAAATGAATGATCTAATTGATCTACTATAGGCTGAACTAAAGCTTTGATATCAAAATAATCCATTACCATTCCAGTAGAAGAGTCTATTCTACCGCTGATTTCAACTCTCATTTTATAAGAATGACCATGAATATTTTGGCAGCCGCCAGTATGAAAAGGCAAACGATGGCCCATTTCCCAATTAAAATCTTTAGCAATAATCGATTCCATTACTGATCCTGTGATTTAACATAATCAGCAACAATAACGCTACTCATACCACCTCTCATTCCCCAATCTGTGGTAATTCGCATTTCTAATGGACTACATCTTTCAACTAAATCGTCCAAAATTTTATTTGTAACAGCTTCATAAAAAATGCCCATATTCCTAAATTCTAGGAAATAATATTTCAGAGCTTTTAATTCTAAGCAGATTCCATCTGGAATATAGCTTATAGTAACTTTTGCAAAATCAGGCAATCCTGTCAACGGACAAACAGATGTAAATTCATGTAAAACATGAGTAATTAAAAATCTTCTTCCTGGAGAAGGATTAGGAAATGTTTCAAGACGTTCCATATAATTGATGTATCTTTGTACTAGTAATGTCTGCATTAATGCAGTAAAAATGATTGTAAAAATACGGGATTTCTACGAATAAATGAAGAATGAACTAGGTCATTATATATATGGTAGAAGGGCTGTAAATGAAGCCTTGAATGCTGGACGCTTAATCGAGAAGATTTTTATCCAATTTGGATCCGATGGTGATATCATCGAAGAAATTCGTACTAAAGCTAGGCAAAAAAATGTTGCGTGCTCTATAGCCGATAAAATGAAATTTAATGATATGGAAAAGCGCATTCCTTTAGAACGCGGTTCTGCTCAAGGTGTGATTGCGTTAACTCCATTATTAACTTATTCTGATATTTATGAGTTAATCGATACCTCTCTAGCTAGTCAAAATTATCCTATGCTGATTGCTTTAGATGAAATAAGTGATCCTTTTAATGTTGGTGCTATTGCTAGATCCGCAGAATGTTCTGGTATTTCAGGAATGATTTTACCTGTTGACAATACATCACCAATTACTCCAGCTGCTTTTAAATCTGCCGCCGGAGCTCTTGAATTTTTGCCCGTATCCAAAGCAGATAATCTGGTAATCGCTATAAGAAATTGCAAAGCTGCTGGTTTCACTATTATTGGAACTGCAGGTACAGCAGATTTTACTTATACTGATCCTGGCATCTATGAAAAACCTATTGTTCTTATTATTGGAAGCGAAGGTAAAGGTATTCGCCCAGCTATTTGGAAAGAATGCGATGCTTTTATTACTATACCCATAAAAGGAAATATTGAATCATTAAATGCATCGGCTGCAGCAGCAATTATTATGTTTGAGCGTAACAGACAACTTAATCACACATAATTAGCAACCATTTTATCATTAATATCTACGTATTGTTATGGAACTTGTACAAATAATCGAATCTGTATTATCTATTTATTATCAAACATTTGCACAAAAAAATTGGGAAATTCTTCCTACTTTTTTATCTGATGACTTTACCTACTTTTCTGATAAATGCTTTTCTACCGATAAGTCTGGATTTATTCATACAATGTCTCAATCAGATTGGACAATTCATTCTTGCAATATTTCTAATTTAAGTATCATTCCTTCTAGTAGTTCTGATATTGTTATTGCAATGTACAATATTGAATTTAAAGGAATTTCAAATTCTGTAGATGCCCAATTTTCTGCATTAGAAACATGTGTTTTTAGACATAATGATGGTAATTGGAAATTGGCTCATTGTCATACTTCAAATTCTCATTAATACATATCTTTTTCCTAGCTTTGTTTGGTGAATAATGAGGATTATCTGTTTAACAGAAGAAACCACAGAAACTCTATATGCATTAGGTGCAGAAGACTATATTGTTGGCATTTCTGGTTTTACAGTTCGGCCTGCAATTGCTAGAAAAACAAAACCAAAAATATCAACGTATTTAGATGCTAATATTCAGGGCATACTAGCATTAAACCCAGATATTGTATTGGCTTGGAGTGATTTACAAGCACCAATCTGTGCAGAACTTATTAAAGCTGGAATTGAAGTCTATTGTTTCAATCATCGAACAATCAGGGGAATATTAAGTATGATTGAAAAATTGGGTAGACTTGTTAATAAGCAAGAACAATCACTCCTTTTTATCGATCATATTACTCAGCATTTAGAATCTATTTCTTCCAAAGCTTCATTAATAACAATACAACCTTTAGTATATTTTGAAGAATGGTTTGACCCATTGATTACAGGTATTTCTTGGGTTAGTGAAATTATAGAACTGTGTGGCGGAATTGATATATTTAAGGAGAATCGTGAATTTCCCGATGCCAAAAGAAGGATTTTAGAATCAACAGATAAAGTTTTAGAAAAAATGCCAGATATTATGATTGCTTCTTGGTGTGGTAAGGGGTTTAAGAAAGAAAAAGTACTTGCAAGGCCAGGATGGAATAATATTCCTGCAATAAAACACAATGAAATCTATGACATAAAATCATCTATAATTTTACAGCCTGGTCCAGCTGCTTTGATAGACGGAGCCACGATAATTCAAAGTATAATTGATAATTGGCAGAAGAAAAATCAGATGGGAATAAAATAAGAAATAGCTAAAAATCTATTATGCAATGGGAGAGAGACATATTTATCGACACTAAAATTCCAACCATGATATACTCTAATCCCAAGCATCGAAACCCCTATCTCTGGTCTAAATCGTAAAGATCCCTGAGAAAAATCAGTATAATAAAGCATAGAAGCTCCAAAAGAAATGAACCAATTCATAGTATATGATACTTTTGGAGCTATGATAATATCTTTATGTGTCAAAGGTCCTGTTTCTATTCCAAATGAAATAGAACCCAATCCTTTTATTAGATCAGTTTTATCCCAATTTACTCTACTTCCTATACTATAAGCTGATTCCAGAGATATTCCCGCATTGCTACTTTGAATACCCAAAGTAAAACCTTTAGCTGGAATCTCTTTTTCTACAGCATATACGTGCATTGGAAACAGTATACCAAGGCTACATATAGCAATCTTATAAAGCCAGTCTAAAACCGGATTCATCAATAGCATGTAGAATGTCTTCATCACTTACTGTGTCCGGATCATATTCGATAATAGCTTTGCCAATTTGAACATCTTGCACAATTAGGCCTTGAATTGCAGTTAATTCATTTTTTAATGCCTTTATACAATGTCCACAAGACATACCATCAATCAATAATTCTTGTTTTTTCATGATTCTCATATATTAAAATTGTACATCTGAACTGCCATCAGCACCCAGATACTGAGGCGGTTCATCATAATGGAATGTTAAGTTTTCAAATCGTGCAAACGATTTTAAATATGCCAAACGTACATCGCCTACTGGACCATTCCTTTGCTTAGCGATAATCAATTCACCAGTATTTTCTGTAGAAGACCCATCATCCCAGGTTGATATGCCATATTGTTCAGGCCTATTAACAAACATAACAACATCAGCATCCTGTTCAATAGATCCTGATTCACGCAAATCAGAAAGCATCGGCCTTTTATCAGACCTAGATTCTACCGATCTATTTAATTGAGCTAATGCAATGACTGGAATATCTAATTCTTTGGCTATTTGTTTAAGCGATCTAGATATAATAGAAATTTCCCTTTCTCTGCTTTCGGCCTTAGGAGGAGAAACAAATTGCAAATAATCTACGATTACCAATTTAATATCATGTTCAGCTTTCATTCTTCTACATTTAGCCCTTATCTCCATAACAGTTAATGTTGCACTATCATCTATAAATAGTGGAGCTTCTGCTAAATGGCCAATCGTTTGAACCAATTTCTGCATGTCTTGAGATGAAATTCTATTTGTTCGGATATCCTGAGCATTCACTCGTGCTTCAGCACTTAATAAACGTACCATCAATTGACTAGATGCCATTTCTATAGAGAAAAAAGCAACAGGCATTTTATATTCAACTGCTACATTCCTAGCTATGCTTAAAGCCATAGCAGTTTTACCCATCGATGGCCTAGCAGCTATAATGATAAAATCAGATTTCTGAAATCCACCTAGCAATTCATCTAATTTTGTAAATCCAGATGGAATACCCGTAATACCAGATGTAGAGCCACCTTCCGACATCTTTGTAATCATTTGAAACGTATCATGAGCAAGCTGTTTCATAGTTGAAAAGCTTTTGCTTAAACGCTGTTCGGCAATCTCGAATACTTTAGATTCTGCATAATCAACTTCCTCTAAAGCATCTGTAGTTTCATCATAAGCCCTAGTCATTACTAAACCAGCTACTTGTATCAGAGATCTTTTTAAATAACGTTCTTGTACTATCCTAGCATAATGTTCTACATTAGCCGCAGTAGGAGTACTCATTGTTAATTCTGAAATATAAAAAGATCCACCTATAGATTCTAAAACTCCCCTTCTCCGCAATTCTTCTGGTAATGTAGTATAATCTGAATTTATATTTCTTTCAAATAATCCTAAAATAGCATCATAAATCAGCTTGTGAGATTCTCTATAAAAACTATCAGGCTGTAATATTTCAATTACTTTAGGAATAGCTGCTCTATCAAGCATCATAGAACCAAGAACTGCAATTTCTGCTTCTAAAGAATGAGGAGGAACCTTTCCACCCAATGATTCTAAAGTTGCAGGTAAAAAGACATCCTTTTGTTCTCTTTTTCTTAAAGAAGTACTTTGCGGTGTTTGCTTATTTCCTGAATTATACGAAGCCATATGTCTAACTAAAAGTAATAGTATAACAAAAATAACATTTATTTATGATTAAGTATACTGATGAATAAATCATAATGAGATAATCAATTAAGAGATATCGAAGGCCTATTTATTATATTTGCATACCTTTTTATTGTCACTCATTAAAATACTGTATATGCTTGAATTACCTATACTTCAGAACCCTAAACAAGATACTATTTCATTGATGGATAGCGATATTCCATTATTAGCGAATCAGCCATTATTATATGTGGAAACATATGGCTGTCAAATGAATGTTAATGACACTGAAATTGTGCAAGGAGTAATGCATAAAAAAGGGTATTCTTTAACAAATACTCCAGATAATGCTGATATTATCCTTATCAATACATGCGCAATTAGGGACAATGCAGAAAAGAAAATTCATGAACGCTTAAATCATCTTAAATATTACAAAAAAAAGAATAAAGATTTAGTTGTTGGTGTATTGGGTTGCATGGCCGAACGTTTACGAGAGAATTTGCTTGAAAAAGAATTAGTAGATATCGTTATTGGACCAGACGAATATCGTTCTGTTCCTGAATTAGTAGAAAAAGCTTTTGGCGGAGAACGCGGTATAGCAGTAAAATTAAGCAGAGTAGAAACTTATGATGATATTTTACCTTTCCGTACCGAAGGTATAAGTGCTTGGGTTTCAATCATGAGAGGATGCGATAAGTTTTGTACTTATTGTATTGTTCCTTTTACTCGTGGAAGAGAAAGATCAAGAGCATATTCATCTATAGTTCAAGAAGTTACATCATTGTATGATGCAGGTTTTAAAGAAGTTACATTGCTTGGACAAAATGTAAACAGCTATATGGATGAACATTCAGGCAATAATTTTGCAGAATTACTTAGGGCTTGTGCAAAAGCAGTTCCTCATATGAGAATTCGATATACAACTTCTCATCCTCAAGATATGAGCGATAAATTAATTGAAACCATGGCAGAATTTGATAATATTTGCAAATACATTCATCTTCCTGTTCAATCAGGATCTAATCGCATTCTACATCTTATGAATCGTACTCATCCAATTGAACATTATTATGAAAGAATAGCCAAGATCAAAGAATTAATGCCAGGATGTGCTTTGTCTACAGATATTATTACTGGATTCCCAACAGAAACCGATGAAGATCATCAAGCTACAATGGAACTCATGAAGATTGTTCGATATGATGGGGCTTATATGTTCAAATATTCACCAAGAGAAAGAACCAAAGCTTGGAAAATGGGTGATGATATACCAGATACATTGAAAATTTCACGATTAAATGAGATAATTCATCAACAAAATCAGATTTCATATGAAATCAATCAACAAACAATTGGAACTATCGAAACAGTATTAGTTGAAGGCCCAAGTAAAAAAAATCCACTAGAATGGCAAGGTAGATCGGATACAAATAAAACAGTGATATTCCCTCAAAATGAAAATCTAGCCTATATTGTTGGTGATTATATCAAAGTTAAAATTGCTAGAGCTACAAGTGCTACACTAATAGGAACAGTTGTATAAGTAATTATAATTCAGGGGAAATACGTGGAAAATAATAGAGACATCGGATATAAAGCAGAAAAGATAGCTTCTGATTTTCTTGAGTCATTGGGATATTCAATTATTCAGAAAAACTTTCATTTTGGAAAATATGGAGAAATCGATATTATCTGTGATGATAATAATACTCTGGTTTTTGTAGAAGTGAAATACAGGAATACATCCAATTATGGAACCCCTGAAAGCTCTATTACTCAAAAAAAAATAAAAACCCTCAGACGAGCTGCTGAGGGTTTTCTATATATTCGAAAAATTTCAGATAAAGAATGTAGATTCGATGTAATAGCAATAGATTTTGCTGATGGGGCCCAATGTATAAGACATCTTAAATGCGCATTCTAGCTATTTTTGGGCATCAAATTCTACTTGTAATACAAATTCTTTGTCTTCTTTTGGCCCGCGCAATACCGTTACACTTGTTTTATCACCGGCTTTGAATTTTCCAAGAGCATATGTATAGTCATATACATTTTTTACTTGGGTATCCCCTAACTTGATAATGATATCATCACTAGCTAAACCAGCCTTACCACCCGGACCACCATCTCTCACTCCAGTGATATGCATTCCTTTGGGATGATCGCTATAATCTGGAGTAATCCCTAAAGACACTCTAAATGACATAGATTGTCCGGCTTGAGGACTTGACTTCACTTTAATAAAATCTGGTTTTTTGGGTGAATTACCTATAAAGTCTAATGTAGAATTTGCCATTTTTATAATTGCTGTTTCACCTTCATAATTAATTTTATCCCAAGTATCTGAAGGGCGGTGATAGTCGCTATGAAGTCCGGTAAAAAAAAATAGAACAGGTTTGTCTTTGCTATAAAATGAAGCATGATCACTTGGCCCAAAACCATCTTCGGTGGTTGACACCTTAAAATCGAACTCTTTTCCTAAAGAGTCAATTAATGGTTTTAATATAGATGATGTACCTATTCCACCAATATTTATTTTCTTATCTGTTAATCTACCTATCATATCCATATTGAGCATAAATACAACACTATCTAAACTAAATAATGGATTTTTTACGTAAAATGCTGAACCCAGTAAACCTCTTTCTTCTGCAGTAAAACCTATAAATAAGACTGGTCTAGATAAAGGACGATTTTTAAGTAAAGAAGCTAATTCTAAAAGCCCTGCTGTTCCCGATGCATTATCATCTGCACCATAATGGATTGCTAAATCATTTTTGCCAGAAAGCGTTCCAGAACCTTCACCACCAAATCCAAGATGGTCATAATGAGCACCACATACAATAAATTCCCCTGCTTTTGTGGGATCTGTACCCGGTAGATATCCAATAACATTTGAGGTTTTAACAGATATTTGTTTAAGATTGACAGAAAATGAAATCTCTGAATTTGGTATTTCTTTACTGTAAGTTTTTTTTGAAGAATTAATGTGCTTTTCTAATTCTAGAATTTTAAGATTCTGAATATTCTCTTCTAAAGCTATCCTTGAAATTTGTATAACTGGCATTCCTTCAACCTTTCCGCCTTGTTCCCATTTGAGTGGCATCAAAGAGTCAGGATATTTTGCCCCAGATATAATTACAATACCTGCTGCACCTTTTTCTTTGGCATTCATAACTTTAGAGCGAATTCCAGCATGTTGCATAATAGTACCATGAGGATTATCTAAATCTGGAGCTCCCCTTAATACAAGTACAATCGCATTTTTAACATCTACACCTTCATAGTCATCATATTTGTCAGCAGATGAAGAAATCCCAAAACCTACAAAAACAACTTTTCCTTGGGCAGATCCATTATCACTTATAGAAAGTGGAGTATAGCCTATTGTGGTATTAAGTTCAGACATATGAATAGGTGAATAGATTGCTGCCATATTCCCATCTGACTCTTTCTGCACATCGGTTATTACGCTAAATTCTTGAAAATAATTTTTGGCATTTTTCCAAGGCTTAATACCAATTTTTTGGAATTGAGATACAATATATTCGGCAGCTTTCTTATTCCCATCGGTTCCAGTTCCGCGACCAGCCAATTCCTCTGATGCAAGATATTTTATATGATTTTTAAGATTATCAGAAATATCTGCATTAACCTTATTTATGATTACACAACTGAAAAGGATAATAAAAGCATACACTTTCGTATTGTTTTTCATGGAATTATACATAATTGATGAAAAAAAAATGTAGATAATTAGATAGATTTAGAATGAAGCAACATACAATTCTGTAAACTGATTAACCATCATAATCAACAAATACATCTGATGTTAAAGGATGTGCTTGACATGTTAGAATATATCCTTCTTCAATTTCATCATCTGTTAATGCTTCTCTACTTTCCATATGAACTTTTCCACTTCTTAGCTTTGCTCTACATGTACAACATGCAGCAATTTGACAGGCATACGGAGGGTCTATATTATTCTTGATACCAGCTTCAAGTATACTATCCTGAGACTCTACCTCTATATCATATTCCTTTCCATACAGCTTTACATGAATGGTAAAATCTGTAGGCTCAATCGATGAAACTTGCTCATTAGATTGAGATATAGGTGCAGTAAAATATTCACGATGGATATATGAACTTTCAATATTCTGTGCATGTAATACTGCTTCTGCATTATTCATTACTTGTTGTGGACCACACAAATAATAATGACAGGAAGATAGGAATGAATCAGTTAATAAAGTACTTAATAATTCTAGAGATAAAATTCCTTTATTATCACCATCTGTATATTCAAGGATATCAATCAGAGTAAATCTATCTGAATATGTATCTTTTAATAGTTCTAAGTCTTTAAAGAACATAATAGAAGATGTATCTCTATTTCCATAAATCAATAAAATTTTCGCATCATATTGTTGTTGCAATACACTTTTTGTTATTGATAATAATGGAGTTATACCACTTCCACCAGCAATCAATACATAAGAAGTGATTGCATTAGAATTAATATCTACCTTGAAATTACCATTGGGAGGCATTAATTCTACAGTGGCACCAACTTGAAGATGTTTATTAATATATGTAGAAACAAGTCCATGCTCAGTTTGTTTTACACCAATTGTTAATGAGTTATCACTATGTGGGCTACTACATAATGAATAGGCTCTATTTACAGTTTGGCCATTAATATTCAATCGAATCGTAATGTATTGTCCGGGGAGATAAGCAAAAACTTGTTTGAGTTCTTCAGGAATATCAAAGCTTATAGCAACTGCTGCATCGGTAAGCCTTTTAATATGAGAAACCTTGACAGGATAAAATTCAAGTGCCATTCAACATCTAAAAAAAATAAAAGAAAAGTAATATTAATTTACCAAAATCCTAATTCAAGCTTTGCAGCTTCGCTCATCATTTCTTTATCCCAAGGGGGATCAAATGTTAATTCAACACGCACACTTTTAACGTCTGCAACCTGAAGTGCCGCTTGTTCAACTTGCCCAGGAATCATACCCGCTGCAAAACAACCTGGAGATGTTAATGTCATAACAATGTCAGCTTTTTGGCTTTCGGCATCGTATTTTACGCTATAAATCAAACCAAGAGCATAAATATCAACTGGAATTTCAGGATCAAAAACAGTCTTTATAGCTGCAATGATGTTATCTTCTATAGAAGCAGAATCTGAAGTATCAATCACAAGAGCAGGCTTTATATGATTTTCTTTATCGTCTAATCTGAGAGGTACAAAAGTATTCATAATTTATAATGTATTATTCAGTTGAAGTAATATTTTTACCATGTAAAGCAGATTGCATAGTATGCCATGCCAATGAAGCGCATTTAACACGAGCTGGGAATTCTCTGACGCCAGAAAAAACAGCCATTTTACCTAGTGAGTCCTCGTTTAATTCAGCATCCATAGGTGCAGTAACAACAAAATGGAAATCAGCAAATAATTGTTCTGCTTGTTCAATAGTCTTTCCTTTTAGAACGGTTGTCATGATAGAAGCAGAAGACTTAGCAATTGCACAACCAGAACCTTCAAATGAAATTTCTTTTATTATGTCGTTCTCAATCAAAAGATGCACCGTAATATCATCACCACAAAGAGGATTTAAACCATCTGCAGAATGATTTGCAGATAGCAATGGACCAAAATTTCTTGGGTTTTTATTGTGGTCTAAAATAACTTGCTGATATAATGATTGAATGTCATTCATACAATACGAAACTCAAATTTTGGAAAAACTTAGAACCAAACAAAAGTTGTATAACGGATTACAATGTAAATTCGTTCACTTGTTTACAAGGAAAGATATGAGATATTCACTAAATTGCACCAATAACATTGTTTTTATCTATGTTAAAGACCAACTTTTTACTTTAAATTCGGTGGGAAACCCAAGAGATGAATCATAAAATCGTGAGTGATGGTATTACTTTTGACGATGTTCTCCTAATTCCCAGATATTCAGATATTCTTCCAAAAGAGACTTCATTAAACACAAAATTAACAAAAGGAATAGCTTTAAATATTCCTATTATTAGTGCTGCAATGGATACCGTAACTGAATCAGAAATGGCTATAGCACTTGCCAGAGAGGGTGGCATTGGAATTATTCATAAAAATATGAGTATATCCAAACAAGCCGAAGAAGTTGATAAAGTAAAGCGCTCTGAAAGTGGAATGATTAGAAATCCAATCACTTTAACAGAACAGAATACGGCCCAAGATGCTCTAGCTTTAATGTCTAAGTATAAAATTGCGGGGTTTCCAGTAATCGACTCTAATCAACAACTTATTGGCATAGTTACTAATCGGGATTTACGATTTAAACACAATGGCTTACAGCCTATTGCTGAATTAATGACAAAAGACACAATTATTACTACTCATGTTGGTACTACTTTAGAAGAAGCTGAACAATTACTTGAGAAGCATAGGATAGAAAAACTTCCTGTAGTTGATAATAATGGGGTTTTACATGGCCTAATAACATTTAAAGATATTCAGAAAAAAAAGAAATATCCAAATGCTTGTAAAGATCAACATGGAAGATTAAGAGTTGGCGCAGCTGTTGGTGTTGCCTCCGAAACTTTAGATAGAGTAAAAGCATTGGTAGATTCTGGAGTTGATGTAATTATTATTGATACAGCTCATGGACATTCCCTTGGGGTGATTTCTATGGTTAAACAAGTTAAACAGCTCTATCCAGAATTACAGATTATTGCTGGTAATATTGCTACCGAAGATGCTGCTCGAGACTTAATTGAAGCAGGAGTTGATGGTATAAAAGTTGGTATTGGGCCTGGCAGCATTTGTACTACTCGCATTGTAGCTGGAGTAGGTGTTCCACAGTTAACAGCTATCATGAATGCAGCTTCGATTGCTAAGCAATATGGCATACCCATAATTGCTGATGGTGGTATTAAACAAACAGGGGATATTGCAAAAGCTATTGCTGCTGGCGCAGATTGCATCATGATTGGCGGCATGTTAGCTGGCCATGAGGAAAGCCCTGGCGAAAAAATCTTGTTAGAAGGTAGAGCATATAAAATGTATCGTGGAATGGGATCTTTGGGAGCTATGCAACAAGGATCTGCAGACAGATATTTTCAGGATATTGAAGAAGGAATTACAAAACTTGTTCCAGAAGGCATCGAAGGTCGGGTGCCATATAAAGGAAATGCAAGTGATACTATTTATCAATTAATCGGCGGCCTAAGAGCATCAATGGGATATTGTGGCTGTAAATCTATAGCCGAATTGAAAGAATTTGCCCAATTTATTAGAATCACTGGTGCAGGTTTAAAAGAATCTCATCCTCATGATGTTGTTGTTACAAAAGCATCTCCAAATTATTTTTCTTAAAGGATCAGAATGAGCAGCGAAACAAAAAATAAGCTGGCGCATTCTCTGATTAAAGATATTACTTCATATAAAAGATATTTGACTTTCGAAAAAGGCGTCAGTGATAATACATTGAACGCCTATATTTTTGATATATCTAGATTTGCAGAATTTTCTCAGCAAAAAGATATCTCTTCTTTTAATGATATAACCATTCAACACCTAAACCAATTTTTAGCTCTATTAGAAGAAATTGGTTTAGCCTTAAGCTCACGATCCCGGAATCTATCGTCAATTCGTGGATTTTTTACTTTTCTGTTTTCAAATAAAGTGATTGATCATGATATAACAGAAAAAGCTGAATTACCTAAATCAAAACGGTTATTGCCAGATACCTTGTCTATTCAAGAAATATTTTTAATCTTAGATCAACCAGACATCGAAACAAAAGCTGGAATGAGAGACAAAGCGATTTTAGAATTACTGTATGCATCAGGCTTAAGAGTTTCTGAATTATGCAATGTGAAACAAAGAGATATTCTATTTCCTCAAGAAATGATAAGAGTTTTTGGCAAAGGGTCTAAAGAAAGAATTGTCCCTGTTGGAGAAACAGCATTAGGTTGGATTCAGAGATATCAACATGACATCAGACCTCATTTCATGAAATCTGGTGTTTCAACTGATGATATTCTTTTTTTAAATCAAAAAGGAAGAGGATTATCAAGAATGAGCATATGGAATATTGTTTCCTGTTCAGTTTCTTTGGCTGGAATTGACAAACATGTACATCCTCATACATTTAGACATTCCTTTGCAACACATTTACTAGAGGGAGGTGCTGATTTAAGAGCTTTGCAAGAAATGCTTGGTCATTCTGATATCAGCACAACTCAAATCTATACTCATCTAGACAGGGAGTTTATTAGAGAAGTTCATAGAACTTTTCATCCAAGAGGTTAATTATTCACAACTTAAAATACATTCTTTTTTGCCTGCCTTATTATATACTTGCCCTATCACTTTTCCTTGGCCAATTACTCTGACTTGATAGCCAGCCGCATGCAATACAGACATAGCCCTGCGAACACTCATACCCTTAACATTTGGCCTTAATGGATTACTAGGACTATTTTTTTGAGAATTATCAGAGAGTACAATAGTTTTTTTCTTAGAAGCATCACCAGTTTTAATTGGAATATCTGTCCCTTTTTTCAGCCAAAACCCTTTAGGCACATATTGTTCTATAATGATTCCTTCTGCATTTCTGGGTAAACGCAAACCAATAGAATGAACCATTTCTCGGGCTTTTTTTACTGAAATACCTCTTAAGTCAGGAACCAATGCACTATCAATTAATTTACTTTGCATAAGTTCTTGATCTGTTAGATTTTCATTAATGGGTAATTTAGACGCAGTTATCCATTTTTGAGCAATCTTTCTAAATATTGGAGCAGCTGTTTTGCCACCATAAATATCTGTTTTAGGTCTGTGCAACATTACTATCATTGCAATTTTAGGATTATCAGCAGGAAAAAAACCAGCAAATGAGGCAGTATATGCTTGTTTAGAATATTTACCATCAATTAACTGTTGGGCAGTTCCTGTTTTTCCTGCAATACGAATACCATCAATTTTTGCTTCTTGTCCAGTTCCCCTGTCAACAACTCCACACAGCATATCTTTTACTATCATAGACGTTTTATTAGAAATAACAGATCGAATTCTTTGAGGTTTATTATACATGATAGTTCCACCATCATTATCAATAATCGATTTTATTACATATGGCCTCATCATTATGCCACGATTTGCCACTGTGGCATATGCATTAACTACTTGCAATGCAGTAGCACCTAATTCATAACCATAAGCCATAAATCTTTTTGTAGAAGCATCAAATGCAGAAGGCTTTTTTAAAATACCAGAAACCTCACCAGGCAAATCGATACCAAGAAAAATCCCGAAACCAAAATCACGAGCATATTTATAAAATTTATCAGAAGATAGATTATCAGAATTTTTTGCAAATACTATATTGCTAGATTGTTCTAATGCTTCTGAAAAAGACATTTTATACATTGGATGCGAATCTTTTATCTCATAATTACCAATACGATAGGAACCTCCCATTCCATTAACTTTAGAGTCCGGTTTTAAGATTCCTTCTTCAATCAAGGCGCATGCAGTAATGAGCTTAAAAGTTGAACCTGGCTCATAAATATCTGTTATACCCTGCAAGCGCATAGCTTCGGGTAGTATATTATTATTATGATTGGGGTCGAAAGTTGGATAAGATGCCATAGCTAATACTTCGCCAGTTGCAGGATGTATGGCGATAACTGTTCCACCTTCGGCATGAGACTCCATAATACCTTCTGCCAATTCATACTCCGCGATTCTTTGTAATTCTATATCCAATGTTAAAGCTACATTATCTCCCTTCACTATATGTTTATCAGACATTTCAACAGTTGGATATAAATTCCCCACAGCATCCCTTTTCATGGCTACAGAATCTTTTTTACCCTGCAATAAAGAGTCAAGATGCAATTCTATTCCAGACACTCCAATATTATCTATATTAGCATATCCAATTACTTGGGCTCCTGCAGAGCCGTATACATATCTTCTTTTTGGTTCTGATAATCTTATAAAGCCAGGATCTTTTATCGAGTCAATAATTTTATGTCTAGAAGTCATGCCCCTAATTATATAAGTAAAAGAGGATTTTGCATTCATTATTAAGCGTTCATAATATCCTGTAGTATCTCCGGTTACTTGATTAAATGCTGTAATAATTGCCTTTTTATTTTTTATCATTTTGGCATCTAATGCATAAGAAAAACCGTTTACACTCATTGCTATCACTCTTCCATTCCTATCAAATATCTGTCCCCTTTGTGGAATCATTTGAACGACAATCTCATATTGTTGTCTCGCTTTTTGTTGATATTCACCGCCCTTGATAATTTGAATATAAAACAATCTAATTGCTGCAATACAATATATAGAGCAAATAAAAATAAGTATCAATCTGATTCTTTGCGGTGAAAACGCAAATTCCATTGATAATTGGGATTGTGAATCGCTTATATCTTCTTTCTGCTTGGAAATTTTCTTTTTAGCAGGACTCATAATATATTAATTGGGATAGAATAATGCTGCATTTCAAAAATACTCTTTTCTCTTGAATTCGAATATCGACAACTCACTCATTTTTAACTGTTTTACTCTTCAGGTTTTAATATAGCTTTATATACCTTATTTAATTCACTAAATTAGTATAAACTTTTTTACATGGATATCGCATGAGTTCTTATACAAAAACTTATATCACTTATGATATAGAAACAATTGGATTACCTTTTGATTCATTTGATGAAGCCCGAAAAGAATATCTTATTCGTGGGGCAGACACCAAAGAATTACAGGAAAAAAAAATTAACGAAATGGCATTATCGCCATTAACTGGTCAAATTGTTTGCCTAGGTGTAAAGATCATGCAAAAGCAGGAGAATCTATGGGTAGAATTAAAAAATGGTGCCTTTATGGTAGACCCATCTATTGCTGATGGGAATATGCAAACAATTGAACTTCCTAATGGAATTAAGTCTGTTTTTTGTTCTGAAAAAACATTAATCGAGGGCTTTTGGAAAATATTAACAAGCTATCCTCAACCTCATTTAATAACTTTTAATGGAAGGGGTTTTGATGCTCCATTTATTATGCTTAGGTCAGCTTTATTAAAAGTTAAACCTTTGCATAATCTTATGAGTGGCACCAGATATAGCTATAAAGATTCTCATACTGATTTACTAGATGAATTATGTTTTTTTAGCCCTCAGCAATCGGGTGCTACACGTAGATACAATTTTGATTTTGCTGCAAAAGCATTTGGCATAGAATCACCAAAGGCAGATGGCGTAGACGGCTCAAAAGTTGGTGAGCTTTATGCTCATCAATCATATACTACCATTGCAGAATATTGCTTAAGAGATGTACAAGCAACTTGGGATTTATACGTAGCCATGAAAGATTATATGCCAGATATTCGATAAAATCATGCAAATAATACGATTATGGATTGCCTTCTTTAAGAATTGTCTTGCAAGAGAATTAGAATTTCGCGGACATTTCTTCTTCTATTTTTTAATTGATATTGCTTGGTATTCTATACAGATTCTTTTTTTTGAAGTAATGTTCTTGTATACCCCTGGTTTTGCAGGTCTTAGCAAATCACATGCTTATGTGTTTTTAGGCACCCTTTTTATGGTAGATTCAATCAATATGATGTTGGTTGCCACTAATTTTTGGAAATTTCCCACATATATAAATACTGGTGAATTAGATTTTTTTCTGTTAAAACCTGTATCTGTCTTCTTTCTTGCTTTCTTTCGCTATCCCAATATTGCTTCTATATTAAATTTTATAGTGAGTATTATCGTTTTTTCTACTGGCATTACGATGCTAACTAACTCTATATCTGTTATTCAATGGATATGTTGGTTTACTATGTGCATATGTGGGTCTATCATTATGCTATGTCTAGAAACACTAGTAGCGTCTTGTGCATTTCACATCGTTAATTCTTCTGGAATTCAGAATATTTTCCATACTATTTATCAAATTGCTACAAGACCAGATGGAATGTACAGTAAGAGAATTCAAAGAATATTTCTAACAGTTTTTCCTATAAGTATTATTGCTTCTGTACCTTCAAGAATGCTGTGGTCTGAACCAGACATAGAACTTATGTCAATATGTATAATCAGTACAAGTGTTTTTGCGATTTTTTCTAGATGGTTTTTTGTATACTCTCTTTCTTTATATGATGGGGCAAGCAGTTAATGCATTGCATTAATAATAATAAGAAAAATATAAAAGAATGGGGCAGCAAAAATAAAGCTATCAAATCTGTCAAATAATCCTCCATGGCCTGGCAAAATACCTGAACTATCCTTTATATGAGCATCCCTTTTTAATAAAGATTCTACCAAATCACCAATTGGTGCTACGATAGCTAATAATAAGCAGCCAATCAACATGATGTGAAGAGGAAACTTTGGCATTAAAAAAAAGGAGAATGTCATCATGCACAATACCGAACATATAAAGCCAATAATGGCACCTTCTACCGTTTTCTTGGGGCTAACATGAGGCATTAAAGGGGTTTTTCCAAAAAGCATACCCCCGAAATATGCAAATGAATCACTTGTCCAAACTCCCACAAATACTAATAAAACAATCAAAGCACCTGGTTCTAAAGTTGTTGAATCAAAAAAAGACATTAAATGTGGAAATGTACCTGATGAAATATTTCTTAATAAAAATAATGATGACATCAATACTGGTACATATATAATTCCTCCTAAGGTTGCTGCCACAGCAGCAGAGGGAACTGATTCATGTTTATTATACGATATAATGAGTTCAGATATTAATGTGGCAAGTACTGCAATTGATAAAAGCAGTATATAAAAATGTGCCGGTATAGATTCATAATATGCGGTGCAAAGCATCCAAAAAAAACCAATAATTATTCCGATACTCTTATTTGGCCTAAATCCCTTTGCTGCATATAAAGCATATAATTCTGTTAAAGCAATTAATGTAACTAGTGTAAAAGGGATATAAAAAAGTAAACCACCATGAATAATCAACCAGATAATCAAAGGAATGCCTATCAATCCAACTATGACTCTTTTTTTTAAATTATTCATTCTAGATCACATTCATTAACTGATTCTACAAGGTTCATTTGACTTTTGGCAAAGGCCTAAAATAAACGTATTTTACTAGAAATTACTACACTTTATTATTAGCTCCTCATGGCAATTTACTCTCTGCAAGATAAAAAAACTAGTGCTCTGTTAATAGGCGGATCTAAATCTACCGCTGAGATGGCTATAAGGCTTCGGGATAAGACAATACCTTTTACTATTTATATCCCCTTTGACGATCCTACTCTTTTCTCTATCGGTGATTCTCCTATTATTCCTGTTCATATGATTCCTTTAACGGAACACATTGCATTTAGAGTACAGGATATTACCTCTATTCCTGATTTTATAATTGATTGTCAGGCTATTACTGCAGATCATAAAGCTTCCCTGATTTTAGAAGTATCAGAGGAATTTCCTCAAGCAATTATTCTCTCTTCTTCTTTAGCTTGTACAGCAACAGAAATAATGAGTTATTTTCAGGATAGTAGGCAAGTAATAGGTTTTGCTTTTCTGCCAAGCCATTCAGGTGATGCATCTGTAATGGAAATTGCCAAAGCCTTAAATGCATCCGAGCAAAGTTTGGATGCAGTTAAAATGTTTTTTGCATCTGCTGATTATACCTGCGAAATAGTTGAAGATAGAGTTGGGATGGTTTTACCAAGAGTATTAGCCACCCTTATCAATGAAGCAGCATTTGCTTTTCTAGAGAAAATTGCAACTGCGCAAGATATCGATATAGCCATGAAACATGGTGTTAATTATCCCAAAGGATTATTAGAATGGGCAGATCTAATTGGACTAGATACTGTCTTAGCTATTTTAGATTCTTTATATAGTGAATATCGCCAGGAAAGATATCGTCCATGTATTATACTAAGACAATATTGCCGAGCCAAATGGATTGGTAAAAGCGCTGGGAAAGGGTTCTATTCCTATGCTTCGGGATACAAATAGGATTGTATATGCAAGATGAGCATTTGAAAGTTCATGTATTTTGTGATTTTGATGGTACTATTACAAAAAAAGATTCTGGGGATGAATTCTTTAAACAGTTTTCTGTTTTTGAACCATATCATTCTCAATTAATGGATGGACTTTTTACAGTTACTTCTTACTATAATGAAGTTGTTCATAAACTAAAACACAATATTAATCAGCAAGCTATAGTTGATTTTGCAGATGCATGCGAAACTGATATGTATTTTCCTCAATTTGCATCATTAATCAATTCTTATGGATGGCATTTACATATTGTAAGTGATGGCTTTAGAACTTATATCGACCCTATATTACAGAGAATTTTACCTAATAATTCAATCAATGTTTTTTCTAATAACATCATATCACCGCTATCTAGATTAAATCTTTCGCAAAATTGGAAGGCACATTATCCTTTTGCTGATGAAGCCTGCACTTGTTTTTGTGCATCCTGTAAAAGAAATATTGTATTATCATCTGTTCATCCAGATGCGCTCATTATTTATATAGGAGATGGCCTTTCTGATACATGCCCTGTTACATTTGCAGATATGGTATTTGCTAAAGGGAAATTAGCTGCATTTTGTAATAAAAATGGAATAGTCCATCATTCATGGCATACCTTTTTTGATATCATTACTGTATTAAAAAAAAGAAAACCAGTAAAAAGAGACATAGCAAAAAAAAATAGACAAAAAGCTTTCGAACAAGAATAATTACTGTATAACTATGTTTAATAATGCTTTAGAATCATATAAAAAAATCATTGCAGCAAGTATGCCTCAAAATGGCAACTATGTGTATTTAAGAGATATCTTACAAGATGATTCGATCAAAAAGCATGTAAAACAGTTTGCCGATGCGGAAGTAGAATGGTGGATTTATTATGAACAAGTTAAAAGAAGAGATAATCCTCGCTTTGATTTGGCAATTCCAGATATACTAACACATTTTCATACCTTAGATGATTATTGCAAGGTTCAAGCAAGATTTGATTCTTTAGATCAAGCAAATCTTATTGATTCCTGTATAGATTCATATATCAATTTTCTGTGTAGACCAAGAACTGCTTTAAGATCTTTTATTTTTAGAGGCGAACCAACAAAATCGGTATATGAAATTTTATTGCGTTTTTCGGCATGTTCTGTTTATACATATCTGGAGGCAGGCTTTAAAACATGGTCAGATAACAACTGCGAATCGCATTTGTCCGAACATATGATTACTGCAAAAGATTTCAAAAGTATCATCACAGATATTGATAATGAATATATTCGATTATTACAAACACAAGGATTCATCGAATTATTAGATCCACTTTTTCAGTTTTTCATAGATATCGGTCAATCAGATAAGTGTATACCAGCAGAAGCCTTAATTGTGTTCTTGGAAGATAAAGAATTATTCCCCTTGGCAAGTAAAATCGAAGAGTTGTATCGATCAAAAGGCATAAAACAATATAATTCAGATTCCCTAGCGGAAATTATAAGTAGTATTATTTCTGAATATGAATCTCATTCCATTTCCCAATCATCTAATCAAACAGCTGAATTTCAAACACTTGCAGACAGCACCAAACAAGATATAGAATTAGCAGCTTTATATCACAAATCAATGGATGCATCAACTAATACGGTGATCCTTATCTCAAGACATAACTTTATCACCAAATCACATCCTTCTTTGCATACATTTATTGATCAGATCAAAAACAATAACACTGAGAATATTGACATTTTTTCTGAAAGTATTCTATTACAAGATATTGATACTCCCACTAATGCAAATGGACTACAAAAGTCAATTCCAACTTTATTAGAACAACATGGTACATTACATAATGATGAATCTTATACATATCCACTTATGTATAGAAGCTCATTTTTAGGCTCTATACCTATAGACAAGCAGCTTTACTATGCATCTAAAGCTTGTAAAGGAGATTTAAAAATACTAAGAAAATTAGGCCAAGCAATTGATAAAACATCTACCAAAGAGGCAGCAATACTAACATTAACTGCTTTTTCGGAAGTGTATAATGACTATGAAGATATTTTGCAATGCGAAGAACTTAGACAATCTATTGTTGATTTTAGCAGTAGGAATAATTAGCTATCTAATGGCTTCCCAATCTTTCGATCGGGCTTTACCAAATGCAATTACCCAGAACCAATTTACAGCCCACTCCATTAATATTCTGATATACCCATATCTTCTAAAACGTCTTGGAGATTCATATACCAATAATTTCTTTTCAAAAACTAAGCCACCTATTTTACATGCTCGACGTAAAATCTCGAAATCCTCTCCAGCTGGTATAGATCCATTATATCTCCCTATATCTATAAAAGCTTTCCTATCAAATACTTGGCATTCTCCTCTACCCATACCAAATCCAAAAACATTTACCATACATCCAACATAAAAATTAAGAATAGAAGCAAAGATTGTATCGGCAAATTTTCTTTTTTCCGGATTAATTTGTACCGGACAAGCGATAGCACATGGCTTATACACTTTATCTTTCCATTTTTTTAATGTTTCTAGAAATTCTTCTGGATTGGCAGGAATTGTATCCGCATTGAGGAATACCATAATATCACCATTTGCAACTAAAGACCCCATATTTCTTCCTTCTGCAATGGTTTGCCTTCTATTTTCAGTGTGGCACACTATGATGTCTGCAGACCCTTTTGCTATTGCAAGAGTAGAATCTGTACTTCCCCCATCACTTACTATAATCTCTAATTTATACTTTTGCTTTAAAGTATCGGTAAATACTGCAAGAGTATTAGGAAGAAGTTTTTCTTCTTGATACACTGGAATAATGATGCTTATAAGGACATCTTGTCTTGTGCACTTGATGTGTAAATCTTTAGTCAGACTTCCTGCGTCATATATCATATCGATTTAACAGAAACTAAGTGGCTAACCGTATCCTTCTTTAATAATGCTGGAAAATATGCTACAACATCACTTGGTTTGGGCCTTCCACCTGCAAAACCTGTAACACTAGGTGGTCCTGTTAAAATTAAAGGGGCTATTTCTTTACCAAATCTTTCTACAGAGGCATAATCTCTTGATCTTACACCAATTCTCATCATCACTTCATTAGGTTCAATAACTTTTGCTATTGGCCCATGGCAAGCGTTCATACCAATATATTCTGTTCTAATTTCATCAAATTGTAGCCCTAATTGCTCTAGTCTTTTTCTTAGTATTGAATCTGCAAACTGTGCTTTTTTATATGCATCAGGGGCACAATAGGTTAAAGAACTAAATGCTACATATCCGTCAGAATAAGAAGCGGAAACTTTATAAAAGTCAGTTGCGGGTTGTCCTGTTATACCGTACACTTTAACACGATTATTTCCTTCATCTTCTAACTTTATAGATGTAAAATCAGCAATACAATCTGGTGTTATATACTCTGCTGGATTACCTATTTCATACATTAATTGTTCACTTACGGTTTCTCTAGTTACGGCACCGCCAGTTCCCTCATGCTTAGTAACAATAAAAGAACCATCATCATAAGCTTCGATAATTGGGAAACCAACATTTGCCATATCTGGCAATGATTCCCAATCACCTAAAAAGTTGCCACCACTTGCCTGGGCGCCACATTCATTGATATGGCCGGCGACTGTTCCAGCTGCCAATTTATCCCAATCAGAGAAGCTCCAACCAAATTCATATATCATAGGAGCAAGTGTTAGACCTGTGTCGGTAGTTCTACCAGTGATAACGATATGCGCCCCAGCCTTCAAAGCTTCAACAATCGGTAAAGCACCAAAGTACACATTTGCACTAAGCAATTTGTGCTTCACTTCTGATATAGGTTGGCCAGTTTCCATATTATTCATGGAATTACCATTTTGAATAAGGCCATCAATATTCATGAGTATATTATCACCAGTTACGATACCTATTTTCAAACCTGTTATGCCAAGTTTTTTTGCAATACCAAAAACTGCTTCCATTGCAGCTTCTGGGTTTACTCCGCCACCATTGGTAATTAACTTGATTCCTTTTTGCTTAATAAATGGCAATACATCTTCGCAAGTTTGAATAAGATCCTTTGCATAACCAGCTTCTGGATTCTTCATTTTTTGCTTTTGTAATATTGACATAGTTACTTCAGCTAGATAATCGAGCATAAGATAATCTATATCACCTTTAGACACCTGCGTCAAAGGAGCTGATAATAAATCTCCCCAAAAGCCTTGTCCCGATGCGATTTTAATTACATTCTTTTTCATATATATTTGCCTATGATTAAGCTTTTGTCTTGTGTGTTATGGTACATGATGGATAATTATTAATCTGATTCATTAATATGTCTAACTGTTCTCTATTGATATAGCAATGTCCACTTTTAACATGTTCACAAAATAATATCACCTTATACCATACAAAAAAAGGTTCTATCTGAATATTAGTTAAAGAATGATACTTTAATCGATTAATGCCACCTATTAACATATAACGCAATTGAATTCCATTAACACAGATGGCTGTTTTTTGGAATGATGATCTTATAAGAATTTGCAATGTATTTACAAAGATTGCTAAGGGTATTACATATGTTATTACTGATGGACTTTTTTGTAATAAAGATAAGAATGCAAAAATAATGAAAAACAACAAGAATATAATGCTTACCACATAAGAGGAAGCATTGATTGTATATATCAGAGTTTCACCAATATCAATATCAAGTGTTTTTTCTCTATCTGCTACTTCTCTAAAATAGGTTGCACCGAATGCTAGAATTGAATAAGCAAAAGCTACATAGAGGGCATATAAGAAAATTATTTTATCAAAATACATGAGTTAACTGCATTATATATCATAATTTTTCGTGTAAAATTACACTAATATTATGATTTTATTGGTAAATCACTTCTTAATCATATTCTTGAATCAAATAAACCAAATAAGAATAAATAATTACAAGGCAAATCATTATTTTTGTGAAAATTTATTTTAATTATCTCGCATTCAATGAGTCAATTAGGCACCATACTTCGTTCTAGACGTGAAGAATTAAATCTTACACTTGCAGAGGTTTCTCGTGCTACTACTATTAGACTCAATATCTTAGAGGCATTAGAAAAAGGTAAATTTACTATTTTACCTCCTACATATATACGTTCATTTTGCAAGACATATTGGGCTTATTTACGTTTACCTCAAGAAAACTTTGAACGCATCTATGCCGAAGCAAATATTTCCACTCAAGAAGATGAAAGCTCTTTTTTCAGCAATCTTATTCCACAAAATCCTGAAAAAGACAAAAAAGATATTCCATCTATACCTAATCCTTTAGCATTAATAAAGTCAGTAAATATATCTCCTAGACTTCTTAGTACTAGCCTTACTATTGCATTTATTTTTTTTGTGTTGTTAGTTATCTATTTTGTGTTTGTTAAAGATTTCTTTTCAGACACACCGATAGAACCAAACTCACCGTCAAGTCAAAATGCTACAGAATCAAATCAAGTTAGTGATAATTCAAATAATGGAGAAGGTGGCTTACTGTCAAACATATATGATAAGTCTCCAGACAGCATTGTTTTAGAAGCTACATGTATTGAAAAGTCTTATATACAGGTTACTGCAGATGGCAAAAAAAGTGAACAGGTAACCTGTGAACCAGGCGATGTGAAGAGGTGGGCTGCATTAAAAGATTTTGTTATTTCTGGAAATATTGGTGGATTTATTTTAAAAAGAAATGATGTAACTTTACCTTCATTAGCAAAAAAAGGGAATCTACTGGTGCAGGCTAAAATTACATTAAACGACATAACTTCTTCATCAAATCCTTATAAAACTGCTGAATCATATTCAAAGTCCAGTAATAGTTCAAGTACTACTAAATCTTCAAATACAAAGGCTTCTGTTAGTTCATCAAGTAGTAAATCAAATGTAAAAAGTTCTAATACAAAGTCTAATACAACTACAAAGTCTACGGCAAGTAAAAGTAAAACATCAGCTTCCAAACCAAGTAAAACAAGTTCTAGTACTAAGAAATCTACCAGTAACAAAACTGTTGAAACTATAAAGATCAAGACAGGTACTTCAAGTCCTATTAAAAAAACCATTAGTAGCGCTTCCAGCAAAACCAGCAATTCAAATGCTAGTTCTTCAAATAAATTAAGCACAACAAAAAATAAGGTTGCAAAACCAACATCAAAAACTGATAAATCTGCTGGAACTAAGCCCAAACAGGAAAACAAGAAATTACCAAGTATAAGCCCGATGCAAATAAATCATACAAAACGATAATTATTTACTATTTGCAATTTCATGTAATCGAATAATTCCTACACATTCATTTGTAGCATTTACAACTGGTAAAACCCCAATTTTATTTTCTCTATCTTCCATCAAATAAAGTGCTTCACCCAATAAGGATGTTTCCAATATAGTAATAGGCTTTTTGGTCATAAATTGATGAGCTTCAATATCGTATACTTCTTCTTTTTCTTGCAATAGTCTTCGTATATCTCCATCTGTAATAAATCCGACAATATGCTTGTGATCATTTAATATGATTGCACATCCCAATGACTTTGATGTCATTTCAATTATAATATCTTTTACTTTAGAATTATTCTGAATAATTGGTAATCTATGCATACCAGATATCATTATAGTCTTTACAGTCATCAACATATTTCGTCCAATTTGACCTGCAGGATGATTCAAAGCATAATCGGTAGCGGTAATATTCTTAATAGAAATAAGCATCTCTAAAAGTATATGAGAAATAGCCAAGGTTGCCATAGAACTGCTTGTTGGGATTGTGTCAATTGAAGTTGATTCTCTTACTTTAACTATTAAGGAAATGTCACATAATTGGGATAATTGTGAATTATTATTTCCCAGAATACCAATGATAGTAGTTTTTTTTATTCTTAGCACAGGAATTAGTGATAACAATTCTGCAGTATTTCCGCTATTGGAAATAAGGATAATTGTATCACCATTTTTTACTAATCCTATATCTCCATGAATAGCTTCAATAGGGTGTAAAAAATGTGATTGAATACCAATGCTTGCAAATGTTGAGGCGATTTTTTGTGATATTATTCCAGATTTTCCGATGCCTGATACAAATATAGAATGTGTTTCAGCTAGTAATTGTGCTACTTTATAAATAAGATCCCAATCTAATGTTTCATAAAGACTCTTTAAAGAATTTATATCATTCACCATTACTTGCTTGCTTCTAAGAATATGCTCATCTATTATATTCATGGTTTATCCAAAATGAGGATTTAATTGTTTACCTGCCAAAAAGTGCATATGTAGATAGTAGATTGTTTGTCCCCCATCTGGATTACAATTCATTATTAATCTATATCCAGTTTGATCAACTTGTAATCTAACAGCTAATACTTGTACAATTTTAAGAATTTCAGACATTATATGTAATTGATTATTTCCGATATCATTTATTGTTTTAATATAGCTTTTAGGAATAATAAGTAAATGTATCGGCGCTTGTGGGCAAATATCATGAATTACGATAAATTTATCATCTTCATATTCTATATTCGATGGTATTTCTTTATTTATAATTTTATGAAATATTGTATTCATATGTTTTATTCTCCATAAAATAAGAAAAAGCCTTCTGGTTTTAAACAGAAGGCTTTTTCATTAAAGATTAAGATAAATAATTATCTTGTTAATGTCATCTTAGCAACTTCTACATTATTACCACTTGTTAAGCGATAAATATATGTACCTGTTGCAACATTAGCACCGCTATTATCAGTACCATCCCATTCTACTGTAGTTCTGCCAGAAGTAGCAACGCCATCAAACAATGAGCGTACAATACGTCCAAACATATCTACAACTTCTAATTTAGAAATAGCTTTTTCTTTTACAAAGAAACTAATGCTAGTACTTAGACTAAATGGATTAGGAACATTTTGTTCAAGAGCTAATGAAGTTGTTTCATCAGTTGTAAACTCTAGAACATCACTTATTGCTTTACATGATTCAATACCTGCAACATCCATTTGTGTTAAACGATATTGATATGTAATTCCTGGCATAATCTTATCATCAACTAGTGAATACTCACGTACAACAGTTGAATTACCCGCACCACGAATAAACTGTATAGAAGACCAGTTAGTTGAAACATCGCCTTTAGCAATACGGCGTTCAACATGGAATCCTGCATTGTTTTCTTCTGAAGCTGTTTGCCAGAACAATTCGATACGGTTACCGCGCTTTTGACCATCGAAATATGTTAATTCTACAGGTACAACACAGTTATCATCTGGTGTTGGTACTGTTGCATATGATTTATCGCCTAAGAATGGACGAATCAACGGCAACCATGTACCACGAGATGCTGTAGGATATCCTTGAATTGAAGCATTTCCATCATGAGCTAAGTGACCAAACATTGGGTTAGATAATGGAGTTGCTTGAACCCATGTACCAGAGAATGCTGTTCTTTCGTAGGCAAAAACATTCTTGTTAATTAATTGATTTGATGCATTTAATTGACGGAAGCTCTTATCAATATTCAAATGCACACCACTAACACCAGGACCTGGAGGATTGATATTATAGTGAGTGATTACTTGACCAACACGTGATTTTGAAGCTCCTAGTGAAATACCATCAAGGCCTAATTGAGCAACTGATGCCCAATATTCACCTGGAGGTAATACTACAGGAACATCGAATAGATATGTTGTGTATTGACCATAGAATAATTCTTTACGAATATCATCATAACCACGTTGTTTATTGATTTTTGAACCAGCAATTGGTTGAGCTTGAGGTGCATCTTGTCCTTTATACAATGCAAATGCAATTGGATCAGGACTTTGATTTACTTCAGACATCCAAGCTTGGAAACCTTTGATAGTATCTTGTGATAATAATTGGAAACGCATCGCAAATTGACCAGATGCAGAACCTGATTCAGGACCAAATGCTAAACGACCATCTGCTGATGTAAAGTCAGCACCAAAAATACCTTGAGTACTAAAGTTTGGAAATAATCCACTTGAATATGCTTCTGTATTTAAACCACGACCATCAACGCGACTTCCTGTTGCACCTTGTGTAAAGTCCGGCACATCATTACGAGCAGTAGGTGGTTCATACGCAAATACAGGGCCATAACGCAAAGTATAGAAGCTATATGTTGTATCATTAGTATTATCAACATCACCACCTTGTACAAAGCAGTTCGCAACAATACGATAACGACCTGGAGGACAACGGCGAGCATTCCATGCAGGAACTGTTGATTCTACAATTTGTCCTGGCTTAACGAAAGGAATAATTGTTGAACGGCAATAGTATGCATCTGGTTTACGAATATCATCTGATTCTTGTAATACTTTAACGTTTACAGAAACTGATGGTGATTGCTTACCAGTATTATTTGTCAATTTAAAGCGTATTGGTAATTGTGTCATTTGTGAAGCTGGTGTTGACTGATATGGCCAAAGGACTTCAACTAATGACATTTCGATATCTGGAGATTCATTTGTGTAAATCAATTTAACATTGTCTACATAAAAATCATCATCATCATCTTGCGGTTGTGGAGGAGCTGTATGACGACGTGCTGAAACAGATAATCTGAAACGGAAATCCTTAGCAGCTTCATTAGGAGCATAGATAACAGAATCTGGAATTCTGAAGAATATTTTCTTGAATTCAACATCTTTACCATCATCAAAAATGTCAGGAACTAAACCCTGAGCCAAAGTTAAAGCTGAGTCTTTATCTGTTGGTAAATAACCTAAACGTCTACCACCAGCACCAAATGTACTGAATACATAGTTATCAGTTACTGCGGCACCTACACGTCGCTTGTGAACACTCCATACAATATCTGCAGTTGAACTATTAAATTGACGTGCAATATTTTCGATACTATTAGTTGAAGGGCGTGCATATTCTAAACGCATTTCATCAGGTGTAGTTGCAGAAGTTGTTAAACTTCCATTATAAATAACGCGTGGTTCTGGACCAATGATTGTAGCATCTGCCCAACCACGACCAAAATCACCTTTATTTCCTGTTCTTTGATATGAAATAGTTAAGATAGATCCAGCTGTTTTACGGTTAGGTAAATTACGAATATCAATAGGGAATGAACGAATTTGATCTCCACCAGGACTTGGACTTGGATCATCGCCACCTAAAGTTACTCTGTTTAATTTAATAACTGGAGAAGCTGTTTTAAATGTTGGTCTATTTTTAGCTGTAACTAATGTACCAGGAACTTCGCCAGCTGCCCATCTTGGTGGTGGTGGATTATATGTTTCTTCATCACCATTAGAAATTTCAGCATCAAAATTAACCCACTTTAATACTGAAGGCATTGGGGTTCCACCAATAACATAATAGTCATTCGCATCATCACTAAAACCATCGCTATTTAAGAATGATAAGCGTCTCATTACATAAAGATTTCTAGACACTGTATCATCAAATGGCCATTGGTCGTTTAATGAACGATATAAAGAGTCAACACCTTCTGAGAATACAAATAATTTTAAACGACCAATTTGGAAGTCTAATAATTCATTTGGTTCAAATGGTGGAAACTGTACTCTTGCTATACCATAAGGAGGAATACCGCCTAATGGACATGGCCCCGTACCTGGGAATGCAGGAATACCTGTTCCAGGTAAACCAGCACCTTGAAAAGCACCAGTTGCTGACCCACCAGCTAACCAACCGAAAATTACAGATGCATCAACGTCTGGAGGACAAGCACCAGAAAGACATCCAACACCAATAGGTACTGAACGTGAATATGCTGTTTGATTAGTAGCTTGATTGATAATACGCATACGTACACGGAAGTTCAAATCTTGATTTGTGAAATTTACTCCTGGTGGACGTAAAGGATCACTGAATCCAGGACCTTGAATATCATTTGTCATATTTTGGAATACAGCAGAAGGACGTATTGCACCTAATTGAGGATGACCAGCATAAATTTCTGGTTCTGGTGTTACAATCTCTCTTGTGTATACATCTAGGTTTGCTGCAGAAAATAATTCACGACCAAAGTAGCGAATTTGTTCTGGAACTACGCGTACAACGTTTCTCCATTGCTTAAATCTAACTGCTAAACCATTAGATGGTGTATTAGCACCATGACCAGAAGGTCCTAATAATTGACCAGATACATCAGAACCAGAATAAGATCCTCTTGACAAGTATTGAGTATACTGCAAAGGAGCATTTTGGAATTCTGTCTGTGTTAAGTTTGCTTGGCAATTTGGATATTTATAACTGTAATTTCTTGCAGTACCATTTACACCAATTGTAGTGTTCATACGGAAAAATGCAGCTGCTGATACAGAAACGCCAGAAACAACTACAGCACCTTCTAAGCGCTCATAATATACATAAATAGAAGAGTCAGATTGATCTAGAGTAACTTGGAAGTTAGCTAAGATTCTTTGATCATCTTTATTGAATGTTGTTGTTCCAGAAATACCATTTGTCCATCCACCAATAGGAGCAGCATTTTGATAATAAATTATCAAACGGCGATTTCCATCTGGATTATCAGCTCTCTTGAACCATACCTGACCACGATTTTCATCTAAGACATCAGGGTTTTGTGAAAGTTGAAGATTCCCAAATGCAGCACAAATTAATGGTGCATTGCGAATATCTCCAGGGATTGAACCCATATTACCTGCGCCTGCGCTACGAATACCAGCTGTAGTTCCAGTTGAATTACCACGCGCAATAAATTGGTCGCCATAATTATCAGGATTTCCATCTGTATTAGCATTACCTGTTGCAGGACGAGCAAATACATCGTCTCTGTACAAATTATAGCCTGTTCTATTACCTAATTGATCATATGTGTAACGGCTATTAGAAAGCGCTACTAATCCATTAGTAGAAACATAAAAACTATCATACTTAACACCATTCATAAAGAATGGGAAGCCTATACGGATTGGACCCGCAAAAGCATTGTCTGTAGAATCTGTAAGTGCATCCGGATTACGGAAGTACATCTTACCTTCTACAGTTTCTGATGGTCCAAGTGTTTGATTAGGACCTGTGATAATTCTCTTCCACTTAACAAGTTCTGCAGGATCAATATCCGTTGCACGGTTAAGGAAGGCTCTGTCCAAATTTGGACGCCAAAAATCTCCAGCTTCGTCATCTGAGTCGACAACATAATAACCGGTAGAAACAGCATGCGTGTTATTAACAGGTCTGCTGTTGTTTGCATTGTTGAGAGCGGGAAAATTTGTAAACGGCTGAGGAAAAGTAGTTGGGAACTTACTTTTCCGCAGGGTTTGATCTCCTTTGCCACCAGCAAATACAGCAATAGATGCCGTAATAAATACCAGCGCCGCAATTAGAATTCGTTTCTTCATATGAAGAACCCTATGCAAAAGTGGGACATATAACAATTATAGTATAGTATTTTTATTAATATTACTTAAAAAACGCATATTTATGCGCTTTTAACACATTATTTAATGTAAACTCAAAAAAAAGATTGATTTAACCAAAAGAAAAATCATGAATGTGAATAAAATTGTTTGCAGTAATTGTTTAAAATATCTGGGTAAAGAATATTTTCTACTTTTTTCACCTTCTCGTTTAACTCATTTACACTGCAGTTTTCATTTATTATGATACGGCTGCTTCCTAAAATTCTTCCTTCATCATACTTTTCATTTACTAAATGCACTGAAGCACCTGTTTCTTTATTGGAATCTTGAAGGACAGCATTGTGAACTTTTATTCCATACATGCCTTTGCCTCCGTATTTGGGTAATAAAGATGGATGTATATTTAAAATTCTATCTTGAAACATGAAAATTATTTCTGGTGAAATCAATTTTAAATAACCACTTAATGCTATGACATCAATTTTATAAGCTTGTAACAATAGTTGTAAAGATATAGATCCTTTGTTATCTTCTTGAGTTTCTTGTAATGCTGGACAATATTCAAATGGAATTGCATTCTTATTAGCTACTCTCTTAACACCTGGATTCTCTTTATTGGAAATACATACTACAATTTCATAAGAGCATAATGTATTTTTGGAAAATTCTATCAATGCAGATGCATTGGAACCAAATCCAGATGCCATTATTGCAACTCTGATTCTGTCTTTTTCCATTATCTCTTAAATCTCCAGCCTTTATCTTCTCTTTCAAAAATCCATGCAGCTAATTTACCTTCATCAATTTCATTAAAGTCTACCCAATAATGCTTACCATAATAATGTCTAGAACTTGTATCATCTGGAGCAATTAATTGCACTTCTTTTTTTATGCGAATAATTCTTTCTTGCCATTGCTCAAAATTACTTGGCCTTAAGTCAATCCATCCTTCATAGCACCATTGTTTTATAGAATGAGTATCGATTTCTAATGAATTTTCACCTCTAAATGCAGGGATTTTTACATCTGATCCTCTCAGATATTTTTCTCCATCACTCATTAATATTACCAATCCAACAGAAAGCATTTCAGATCTTAATGAGTGATTTTCTATAATTAATTTTTCTGCTTGTTTAGATAATTCTATGGCTGTCATAGAAGAAACAGATTCCAAACTATGCGCTATTCTTTTAAGAATATTAGCTTCAAATAATAATTTTGATAATCTTGGCGGACCTAACATTTCAAATGCTACGCTATGGACATCATACTGTTTTTCTAATGCATTTAATTGACTCATAGCATCATTACGCATGATTCCACCACGATATGTAGGGCCCATTACAGATGCATCTAATGCATTTATTACATCTAATCCAGTATTTCCACCCCTAAGTTCAAAAACAACTGTATCTGCAATTTCTTCAGGTGTTACAATTTCCATCTGTCCTAAAGCACTAATAGTTTGGAATTCAGCTCTAGAAAAGATTCCATTTTCTCCGGTATCTATAAATACGGACTTAACATGATCTCCGGTATCTATAATATGCTGGGTATCATTAAATGAAAATTGACCATTTGTTTCTTTTGCATGCTCAGGTAACATATCTTCCAATGGAATAAGCTTCCCTTTTCTCATCACCTGTCCATATCCTATCCTTTTCCATGCAATCGTTGCGCTTGGTTTTATTTCTTTAACTATTGGTCCATTTGGAGTTCTAGCTGTTAGGAAAAGTAATAGTGTTTGCGCACCTGCAACAGCAGCTTTTGCCAATAATACTCTCGATGGCTGTTCTTCGCTATGTGTATATGGGATATTTAACCCCATACCACCCGTTCCACTTGTACCAACTTTTAGATATACAGTGGTTTTAGCATCAACTAAACCTTTATATAAAATCTGAATATGACGCGTTAACTGAGGAACATATAAACTTGCAACTAATCGCTCTACTGTCTCCGATGATGCATATTGATTATCGTCAGTTTCTTTTAAAATTTTCCTTGCTCCTGCATAAATATCCTGATATGCAATCGCTGTAGCTGTATTAATACAATCAATTACAGCATCTGGTTTATATGTAAATAATACATCATACAATGCTGATGATTGCAAAATTTCTGTATTCAACTCATCAATACAATCATCAACCAATATTCTTCTTTTTTCCGAATCTTTAAGAATGTCTTCTCTAGGTAGGTCTTTCCATGACGTTCTGGTAAATACATTGCCCCACCATGGAATAAACATATCTGTTGGTGAATCAGGATATAATGTAAAAAGTTCTTTAACTGCTTCTTCTGCTTCATGTTGCTTTAATGAAGTTACAATAATTCTAGCAGGATTAAATTCCATCAGTTTTCGGCAAACTGCAGAACCAACCAAACCCCAGCCTCCAAGAACTAGAACAGTAGAGCCATTGATATTCATCGATATATCCGAATATTGCTTTGATTAACCTTTGTTATTAGCAAAAATACGATATCATATCATTGCAAATACAGGTCTCATCAAGTGTGGAAAACTTTATATTTGAAACATTATCTTATGGAACTATTATTATTGATAATTGCATTCCTATTTTTTTCAATAACTATTATTGTGATAATGAAATTTTTGAAGTTTATAGCCTATTCCTTTACTTTTTTATTTGCTGTGATGTGCTTTTCAATCTATGCACATGCTCAAACAGATTCCTCCTCAGTGGTATTCGGAATTATTACAGGGACTGTAGTAAATACTGCTACTCAATCTCCACTTAATGGTGCTTCCATTATTGTTAATGGTACAAAAATTGGCACTCTTACAAATTCAAATGGAAAATTTACTTTAAGAAAAGTACCAGTCGGAATTGTTAGTATAAAAGTAAGTGCTGTTGGCTTTGAATCGAGAACATATTCAGATATCGCTGTAAGTTCTGGTAAACCATCTACAATAACAGTAGAGTTAAATGAAAAAGCTATCCAAATTCAAGCAACTGAAGTAGAAGCTAGTTATTTTCAAAGAAGTCCTGAAACAATTACCAGTACTCAACTATTAAATTCAGAAGATATAAGACGCGCACCAGGCGTTCAAGAAGATGTAATCAGAGCGGTTGCACTATTACCTGGTGTGAATGTTACTGCAGCTGGAAGAAACGACCTTATTGTTCGTGGTGGCGCTCCATTCGAAAACCTATTTGTGGTAGATAATATCGAAATCCCAAATATTAATCATTTTGGTTCTCAAGGTTCTACTGGGGGGCCTTTGTCTTTGATCAATATTGATTTTGTTAGACAAGTAAGTTTTAGTGCAGGAGGATTTTCTGGCAGATTTGGCGATCGAGTATCCTCACTAACTAATATTTCTTTAAGAGATGGCAATGAAGAGCGATTTGGAGGAGAAATAAACTTTTCTGCAACTGGCTTTGGCATTATTGGAGAAGGCCCAATTGGAGATAAAGGATCATATTGGTTTAGTGCACGCAAATCATATCTAGATATTCTTTTCAAAGCACTTGGGTTTAGCTTTATTCCAGATTATTGGGATTTTCAATCAAAAGTTTCATATAGATTAGATGCAAAAAATAGTTTGTCTTTTCTTACCATTGGCGCATTAGACAAGATTACTTTTAACAATACCAACGAAGATGATAAATATTCCAATAGTAGGATTAATTCTCCTTCTCAAAATCAGTATTTTTCTGGATTAACATGGAAAAGTTTGATTATTGAAAAAGATGTAAATGGTTATTTTTTAATGACTTTAGGTAGAACTTTTTCCGCATTTCAAACTTCGCAAAAAGATTCAAATCTTAATACTTTATTTAATAACACTTCCTCAGAAGGCGAAAACAGCTTAAGAACAGATGTATTTCTCCAGTTTTCTCCTCATTTTGAAGTCATTATTGGGAATATTGCTAAATATGCTTCAAAGTTAGATTATTCTCTTTTTCTTGATCAAAGATTTAGAAGAGATGGTAATGGAATACCTAAAGGGTTAGCTGTTGATAGCTCATTTACTGCATTTCGAAATGCAACACATGCTTCTGCTGTTATAACCTATAATTCATGGAAAGCAACAATTGGAACTAGATTAGATTATTATGCCTTTTTGCAAGAATCTCTATATTTTTCTCCTAGACTCAGTATTTCTTATGGTATCAATGCCACAAATACCCTTAGTATAAGCGCTGGTAGATATTATCAATCACCCTCTTATATTTGGCTTTTAGGAGACCCCTCAAATCAAGAAAATCTTAAAGCAATTAGAGCTGATCAAATTGTACTGGGATATGAGAATCAATTAGAATCTGATCTCAAATTCCAAATAGAAGGTTATTATAAATGGTATGGCAATTATGCCGGCAGAGTGTTTCGTCCGCAAGCTGTTTTAGCTCCTTCTGGCTTTGACGATGTTCAAAATGATATTCCTTTTGGCCTAGAACCTTTATCTAGTTCTTGCGATGGTTATGCAAGAGGTGTGGAAGTTTTTGTTCAAAAAAAGATGGGTGACATTCCACTATATGGATTAATTAGTATAACAATAAATCAATCTAGTTTTAATGGATTAGATGGGATAGAAAGGCCAGGCGCTTTTGATAGTAGATTCATTTTTAATATAGCAGGGGGCTATAGATTTAATGAAAATTGGGAAATTTCAAGCAAGTTTAGAATGTCTACCGGTGCGCCAACTACTCCTTTCTTCGAAGATCCAAATAATCCAATGTATGGCCAGCTCAACTTTGATTTATACAATCAAGGTGAGCGCCTACCAACATTTCATTCTATGGACTTAAGAATTGATAAACGTTGGAATTTCGAAAGTGTATTATTAATTACATATATCGATATTCAAAATGTATATGGTCAGAAAAATATTAATAATCTTCGATTCGATCAAAGGCTTGGCAAAGGTATACTTAATAAATCCGGAGCAGGAGTATTACCATCGATTGGGATAAATGTCGAATTCTAATGATAATTACTGAGCAGCCTAAAAGCTGCTCTTTTAATTTACAGGATTCATTTACTTTATACTATGCCAATTTGCTAAATTGACATTATAAAAGGGGCGCAATTGCATTTATTCATTACATCTACTATCTATGAAACTGATACCTGTCAAAGAACATCAAGCACCTGCATTTCTTGAAGGACTTAATCCCGAGCAAACAGAAGCTGTAATTACTACCAATGGCCCTGTATTAATTATCGCTGGTGCTGGAAGTGGCAAAACGCGTGTTCTTACCTATCGAATAGCATATTTATTATCTAAAGGAATTAATCCTTATTCAATACTTGCTTTAACGTTTACCAATAAAGCTGCCGGTGAGATGAAAAATAGAATTGCTTCAATGGTAGGCGAGAGCATTGCAAGAAAAGTGTGGGCTGGTACATTTCATTCTGTTTTTGCTAGAATTCTTAGAATAGAAGCTGAATCTTTAGGATTTACAAACTCATTTTCTATTTATGATACTGATGATAGTTTATCTGTAATCAGAGCTATTATGAATTCTTTAGGGATTTCTATTCAACAATTTACTCCGCAAAGTATACGCTCTAGAATTTCTAATGCCAAAAATCAAATGATAGGCTGGCAGCAATATGAAGCAGATGCCCAAGAAATCTACGAGAAACAAACAGCTCTGGTTTATAAAGAATATGACAAAAGATTAAAAATCAATAATGCAATGGATTTTGATGATATTTTGCTAAACATGATTAAAGTGCTACAATTAAATCCAAATATAAAAGCTATATATCAAAAAAAATTCTCATTTATCATGGTAGATGAATATCAAGACACAAATAGAGCTCAATACTTAGCTATTCAATTATTGGCCGGTGGACATAAAAATATTTGTGTGGTTGGAGACGATGCCCAAAGTATTTACAGATGGCGTGGAGCTGATATAAGGAATATATTGGAATTTAAAAAAGACTATCCAGATGCTGTTACCGTACGTCTTGAACAGAATTATAGATCTACTAAAACAATTTTAGCCGCTGCTGACAGCGTAATTTCTCATAATAAAAAACAATTGTCGAAAGCTTTGTGGACAGATAATCCTCAAGGTGATTTAATTACGGTTATTTCAAATCGAGATGATAGAGATGAATCCGATTCAATCATGCGAATCATTAAAGAAGAAGTTGATCTTCATTTTACCAGCGAAAAAGATTTTGCTATTCTCTATAGAACAAATGCTCAATCTCTAACCTTAGAAGACTCCTTAAGAAGAGCTGGTATTGCTTATACTATCATTGGTGGCACTTCATTCTATAAAAGAAAAGAAATTAAAGATACCCTTGCTTATCTTAGATTATTATGTAATCCAAAAGATTCAGAAAGCTTGGCTAGAGTAATCAATGAACCACCCAGAGGAATTGGGCCTACTTCTGTAAAAAGACTTCAAGCATATGCGCAATCAATGTCTATAGATCTTTTTGCAGCTTTTGAACAAGCGAATATTGCTCCAGATATACCAAAAAAAGCCATTAAATCAGCATTGGATTTTACAGATATGGTTAAAGAATTCCGTAGTAAGATGAATGATCTGCCTGCGGATGAACTTGCAACTTTATTTATTGAAGCTACCGGTTTATTACAATCCTTAAAAGATGATAATAGCGATGAATCTTTAGATAGATGGAATAATATTCAACGGTTATTATCGCATATCACAGAAATGAAAGAAAAAGACGAAGCAATGACCCTTGAAGATTATCTTCAATACATTGCTTTGATTTCTGATATTGATGAGACCGAGTTTGGAAATAATAGAATTTCATTAATGACCCTGCATGCAGCAAAAGGGCTAGAATTTCCTATCGTATTTATTGCAGGTATGGAAAAAGGATTATTCCCATTGGGAAAAGCGGAATTTGACCAAGATGAAGAAGAAGAAGAACGTAGGCTTTTTTATGTAGGTATAACAAGAGCTGAAAAAAAACTGTATTTGTCTTTTGCAGAAAAACGCTATCGTTTTGGTGAATTAGTATTCTCTGAACCTTCTAAATTCATCAATGAAATTAATCCAGATTTATTAGAGTGGAAAGCCGGTGGACTAAAAATACCAGCTCAACAATATGCATCTACTTCACTTAAAAATACGAATCAATATAGGCCAGCTCATTCCACTTTCACTAAAAATACTTCTCCAAAACCCTTTTTTGATGATTTAGCTAGCTCAAGTTCTGATTCATATTCTCAAATCGAACCAGATGCACCAATAATGATAAAAAGTGGTATGAATGTAAAACATAATCAATTCGGAATTGGTAAAGTTCAAATGGTTTCCGGTGAAGGTGAAAAAAAACAAGCAGTCGTCGTTTTTGATAGTGTAGGAAAAAAACAATTATTATTGAAATATGCTAAACTCGAGATCGTATAATTGTATCATTAATAAATTTTAGTAATATTTTACAAATAATTTCAATATCTTTTTAATCAAACTTTTGCTACTAGCTTCGAATTGTTATTTTTGCACTTCGTTTACAAATGTACCATCGCTTTTTAGTATTCCTCTAAAGCAATGAAATTCTTTACCTTAAGCTCAATGCGTGTCTATGTCCGACCAAGAACTCAATCATGCCAATCCTAATGCAGATGAATCTTCATTAATCAATGAAACTTCTGCTCTGGAAACCGTTTCTACTCATGAAGTTGTTTCAGAAACTACTATTGTTGAACCTGTAGCTACATCTGCGGAAACTGCAGAAGCACCTACTGAAAATGTAGAAGCACCTACGGAAACTGTAGAAGCAACTACGAAAACTGCAGAAGTACCTGCTGAAACTGTAGAAGCAACTACGGAAACTGTAGAAGCACATGCAGAAACTGCAGAAGCAACTACGGAAACTGTAGAAGCACCTGCTGAAACTGTAGAAGCAACAACAATTCCAGCGACTGTAAAAATTGAACAAGATACATCTGCAGCTGATAAGCGTAAAGAAGAAAAAGAAAAGCGCAAGCAATTAGAAGAAGAACAAGCTGCAATCACAGATACTATCCATGCAGATCAATCTGTAATCGAAGTTACTGTAGCAGAAAGAATAAAAGGTGGATTACGATTAGATTATAATGGTACACGCTTATTCATGCCTGCATCTCATTTTGGCCTAAAACGTGCGCCAAGTGACAAAGAACTTACCGATGCGGTTGGAACTGCTATACCTGTTCAGATCATTGAGATTCAAAAAGATGAGAATGGACGCAGAACTGTAGTCGCAAGCAGAAGAAAATTATTAAGAGATTCATTCTTTGGTTCAATAAAAGAGGGTGATATTGTAGAAGGCACAGTATCTTCACTTACTACATTCGGCATCTTTGTTGATATTAATGGTGTTGAAGGCATGGTGCATATAAGTCGTATGGCTTCGTATCGTATAGCTGATCCATCGGTATTATTCAAAAAAGGTGATCATGTAAAAGCTACTGTTTCTGGTATTGATTCAGAAAAAGGTCGTTTAGCATTAAGCACCAAAGACTTTGTTAGTTCTCCTTGGGATGCAGTAGAAACTAAATATCCTACAGGTACCGTTGTTAAAGGTACAGTAAAACGATTTACTGATTTTGGAACATATGTAGAGATTGAACCAGGATTAGAAGGCTTATTAAGAAATGCAGACCTTGTGTGGGGACGTAGAGGTGTTTTCGCTCAAGATTTATTACAAGAAGGTGTGGTAATTGATTTAGCAGTTCTCAATTCTTCTGCTGAAAAAAAACGCATTGGTTTAAGCTTAAAGCATATGAAACCAAATCCTTGGAAAACAATTCAAGATACACATCCAGCTGGCTCAAATGTCTCTGTAACAGTTTCACAAGTTAATCCAAATGGATTATTGGTTAATATTAATGAGGATTTTGATGGCTTTGTTCCTCGTTCAAAAGTACGTAATGTTTCAGGTAAGAATGCATTTGCAATTGGTGATACATTCGAAGCTACGATTGTAGATTCTAATGGAGATACAGAATCATTAGTTTTAGCTCCACAATATACTGATGAAGAATTAGCATCTATTCCTCAACGCAATCAAAATAGTGGACAAAATAGTGGACAAAGATCACCACGTGATAATCGTAGTGGCGACCCAAAGGTAACTTTACCTGATACACCAACTATTACTATTATGGACTTGCTTTCTGAAGCTCAAAAAAGCAATCTGAAAGGCAGTTAATAGATTCCAGCAAAGTGTTAAGGCCGTCAAATTTACTATTTGACGGCCTTTTTTGTTGATTGAACTTAGATAATGTAATTTTGAATCAATTATTCATTTCTACCAGATTACTATATGTTTACATGGAAAACGATGTTGTACTGTATACTAAGCATAAGTGCAGGTATTACATTTTTTTCACAAGTAGATCTACAAGCATATTCGATTAAAGACTCATCCCAAACAATTGTTAAAAAGAAGAGAATTTACTCTCCTGTACAAACGATTACAGGCGATACACTTCAAATAGATTCTGTAAAAAAAGATATACAAATCGTTCCTGGCTCTTCAAGTAAATACACAGCAGATCAAGATTCAGCATATTATAGAATGTTACGTTTAGGGATTCCTGCTGGCACATTAGCACAATTACACTCTAAAATCATTGCTTTTGGCCTCAAACAAAGATTAGCAGAAGCAAAAGAAAATCCATTCGAAATTCTATTAAGAAATATGGATTTACCGGCAGAGTATTATTTACCAAGAGGTTCAGAGATTGTACAAAGACAAGAAATGATAGCTAGATCGCAGCAAATTCCTACTGGTAGGCCAAGTACTATAGGAGCCGGAGTACAAATTCCGCTATCATCCATCGGTTCATTTTTAGGTATTACTGAAGATGTTTCACCAATAGTTACTTATGCAGTTGACTATTCAATGTTTGTAAAAGTTGTTGTGTATTCTACAGCTGCAAAAGAAATTGCAATTGTATTTCAAGGACAACAAGTTCCTGGAAAATATCAATTAGCATGGAATGGAAGAGATGATAAAGGCAGGCCAATGCCTGCTGGTGATTATGTGGCAGAAGTGAGGTTAGGTAATGATAAATTTGTAAGAAAAAGAATTACAGTGCCTTAAAGAATTTCATCTAATAAGTACAAATGGTAATGCATCATATCCATAATCAGTGATAAATTTTACCATATATGTTCCAGATGATAATCCATCGAATGAAATTCTTTCGGAAGTATATATCCCAGCATTTTTTTCACCAATAGATATTCTTTTAATCAATTTGCCAAGCATATCATTTACTTCAAAGTGAATATTGGTTCTTGCTGATACTTGATAATCTATATAAATAGCCTCATCCCTTCCAATCAAAATCTCCTTTAATTGATTATTTCTTGGCGCTTGATTCCACATAAATCCAGAACCAATATTGTTAGCTGCAGCATAAGATCTACTAGATTCCATCTTTCTATCTAAATCTTGTTCATTTGCACCAATAAAAACAGCAAAAACAAACTTTTTTGTTTCTTCGGCATCTAATCGCTCGGGGCCACCTGAAATCACCATCGAAACATCTGTAGGACGAGAGAATGCTCTTGTTAATCCACCTGACATTGCCCGCCATTTTTCATTTCTAGAAAAGCCATCATAAATATTTATATATCCTCCCCCACCATCATTATCGATAGAGCAATAATTTAAGGATTGTCCTGTTAGCAATGCTACACCAGTATAAGGCAACTTATCTAATACATCATTATAACAATAACCATAACCTTTCAATTGATTAAATCCGCAAATATTATTTTGTCCAGCTGGCCCAATATCCCAATCAAAAAAAAGGCCTGCAAAAACAGAATCATAGTTTATACCTGAATTATTTGTTATTTCATATGATAAAAATAGAATGTCTTTCAGTGAATCTTCATTGCTTTGATATACTTTTTGCTCAATAGTAAAGCCAGCCTGATCTGCTTTATATTCATCTTTAAAGGTAATATGTGCTTCTAGGTCTGCTATCATTCCTGGAATCGATACTTTAATAGGATCTTTTATTATCCAAGATCGATCTTGTGCGTCTCCAGAAGCGTCTCGTGCAATATTGCTTAACCTATTTGGCGATATTCCAGCCATAAAAGCGCCTTCAAACAATAGAGAATATGGATTATACGATGTACCTAATCCTTGTCCTTGAGTATTTGAAGGATAATCATTATACCCAATATTTCCTTGGCTATTAATGGTTACTGTTATATCGTTTTCTGCTAATGTTCTATATGTGGGATTAATTACTAATTGTACGGCATCTCTTGCAATCAAAGATGAAGCGCTGTATATATCTAAATGAATAAGTAATGGATAATTATATGGTGGATTTTCTGGCAAAGTAAAAGATAAGGGAAATGGTAAAGAGTATACCGTAGAAGGCTGCAAAGTTCCAGCATATATGGTATCTTTTTTAAATACAATGTTCACATTCGAATCACTACATGAAGCTATAATAAATGCTGAATCAACTGTTTCTAATACATTTTTGATAGATAAAGATATATCTATTGATTCTCCTGGTGTATACATATCATCAGCAGTTTCATCGGTAATTTGCTTCTGAATAATGGCAATATATTGTGGATTTTTCTGTGAAAGCGCAGCCATACAGTCAACCTGACCAAATCCTATTTTTCTAGCAAATAAAGGATTGATACTATCTATATTTTTTGCAGACGAAATAATGCGGGCTGCGATTTGCTGGGCATCATCAAGAGGAAATACCGAAGCAATAAGGGCAGCAGTTCCTGATATAATTGGGGCAGACATAGATGTTCCGCTTGAATATCCATATGTATTGCCTTTTAAAGTAGAAAATATAGAAGATCCAGGAGCTGAAATATCAACACTGGGTGAAAAGTTTGAATAAGAGGTTTTGGTGGCATCATAATATACCGCTGCAACTGATAATACATTGGGATAAGATGCAGGGTAAAATGATGTTTCTTTTCCATCATTGCCAGCACCAGCTACAATTAAACAACCATATTGTTGCGCATTTGCTACTATTTCTGCTTCTGCAATTGATGGAGAAGGGCTTCCCCAACTGCAGTTAATTATCCTTGCACCCATTGCTGCAGCATATAATAAACCTTCATAACTGTTTTCTACAGTCAAACTTGTGGAATCATCTTTACTTACTTTTACCGGAAGAATTTTAACTCTTCTAGCGATACCTGCTATTCCTTTTTCATTATTTGGAATCGCTGCAGCGATACCTGCAACATGAGTACCATGAAAGTGCCCAGGAAATGGACTATTATCTCCAGAAATAATATTGGTGCTACTTGCAAAGTCCCATCCACTCCAATCATCGATAAAGCCATTCATATCATCATCAATACCATTTGCTCTTTTTGAAACACCTTTTTGATCTAATCCATCTTCTCCAGAGTTTATATACAAAGCTGATAATAAATCTTCATGATTTGTATCAATCCCTGTATCTACTATTGAAATAAGTATACTATCTTTTCTTGATGATGATTCATAGTATTCCCAAGCTTCGAATGCATGTATCTGATTAAGATAATTCTGCATCGAAATCATTGGATCATTTGGAGCCGTATTGAAAGTATGTACAGGCTTTGGCTCTGCATATTCAATAAAAGAATAAGTACTTATTTTTTTTGAGACAATTTCTGGAGTAATATCAGCATCATATTCGATAATTGCTAAAGATTCAAGATTTAAAACAGATAAAATATTATCCTTTACTTTGCTGTTCACATTAGATTTTGATATCAATAAATCGAATATTTGGCTTCTCAGCATTGGTCTAGAAGTATGATTCCCAAGTGTAGATACAAGCGACTGAATAGTTCCCTTTCTTTCATTATTTTTCCACTGAATATATTCATCTGATTGAGTAGTAAATTTAATAATCAAACTGTGTTGGCCAGCATAAAGAGAATTAAGATATCCACCACTTATAATAATACATCCTAAATACATAATGATATATGAACATACATGTAGAAATATCTTCATATTACTTGCATTATATAGTGGATGGAATTTCTATAGCGAATGTAGTTCCTTTGCCAGGAGAACTATCTTTAACATATATTCTGCCAGCATGATATTTTTCTATAATTCTTTTAGATAAAGACAAACCAAGCCCCCAACCTCTTTTTTTGGTAGTATAGCCAGGCAAGAAGATTTGTCTTTTTACAGGACCAGACATCCCTTTTCCATTATCTTTAACTGTAATAAGAACTCTATTTTTCGAAATTAATTTCATGTGAACAGATATAATTCCATGTGAATTATCAATTGATTCAACGCCATTTTTCAACAAGTTTTCTATTACCCATTCGAATAATTCTCCATTAGCATTCACATAGATATCATCAAGAAGATTTCTTTCTATTTGTACTTTTCTGCCTAAATGAGGCACCCTTTTTTCAAAATACATGCATACTTTTTCGATAAGTTCAGATACATTTTCTCTGTGTTTCACAGGCTCTGAGCCTATTTTAGAAAATCTATTTGCAATCGTATTAAGTCTATATAAATCATGTTCCATTTCTTTGGCTGTCTCAGATACAGCTTGCGAATCATTACTATTGATTCTTAAGATTTCTAGCCAACCCAATAAGCTAGACAAAGGAGTTCCAAGCTGATGAGCAGCTTCTTTAGCCATTCCAACCCATACATTTGATTCTTCGGTGCGTCTGAGATAACTAAAAGCGATATATCCTATAAAAATAAATGCAGAAACAATAATGATTTCTATATATGGCAACCACTGCATCTGTCGTATCAATGATGAATTAGTATAATAAATCATTCCCAAAACCATACCCTCTTCATCTTTAATTTGAATTGGAGGATAGGTAGAACTCATTGTTTTGAGTAATTCCACAATCTTTTTTTCTTGGATTTTAACTCTTGATTGGACTAAAGAGGTATCAACATCTACATTTAATGTGAATTGTGAGAAAGGCCTATTAGGATTGCCTTCTGCATCTGTAAAAACAACAGGAAAAGAAATTGTAGGAATAATTCTATCTAATAGAAATAAAAAGTCATCTGCATTTGCATTAACATCAGATAAATAATGCTTATAAATATCCGCATAAAAAGTAACTATTCTCTTTTCCCTCTCAATAAGTTCATGCGCTAATTTTTGAGTATACAGTAAAACACTTACAACCATAGCAAAAGCAAAAAATGCTAAGAATACTTTGATTTGCCACTTTGTAAGTGAGCGACGAATTATTTTAGCATAGATGTTTTTCATGCTTAGATTCGATGATACTGTAATCTGATGTGGACGCGATAATACGAAATAGATAATATATCATTGTGCATATATTTATTATCTGCAATATGACAAAGGGTTTAGACGATTTTTGCCCTTCCAAAGTTCAAAATGTAAAAATTCGCCGTCAACTGATTGCGTAGTTTTACCAATTACAAAGCCAGCAGAGATGATTTGTCCTTTTTTCACCAAAGAATTTGAAAGATTTGCATAGACAGATCGATAAGAATTTCCATGATCAACAATCACCATTGAATTATAACCTGGCAACCAGTGAACTAAAGAAACTTTTCCAGAAGCTGCACAAAATGCAGAGCTTCCCTCGGAACATGCAATATCTAAACCAGGATTATCCATAATGGTATTCGTTACTGAATTGCGATATTGTCCAAAAGAACGTAAAATTTTCCTTGCATTCGTTGGCCATTTGAATATGCCAGAAAACTGCATATCTGATTCTTGTATGTCGTTCTTTATTATTTCTTTTTGTGTTATACTTTTAGATACGTTTTCAGAAATTGGAATATTCTTTTTCTCACCTTTACCATGTATTGATATATCCTTTCTCAATTCTCTAGTTTTATTTTTAATATGTTCATCTTGTTTTTTGTTTTCTTGATGCACAAGCGATAAAATCATCCCAGCAATCTGTTGAGCACTTTTTTGTTTCTTTTCTAATTCTTTTAATACTAATGCTTTATCTAATCTTACCTGACTCAATGTCAGCTTTTGGGTATTCATAGTTTTTTGCAAAAACTGTTGCTCTTTTTCTTTCTCTTTTAAGATTTTTTCTTGAAGTGAAGAATATTGCGATAACTGTGCTTGCTGATATGAAAGCGCCCCTTGAACTTTTGATATTTCTGTTAGATATGTTGTTAATTTTTTGTGTAATAATTGCATATATGATGGCAATCTTTGTAAAATTCCTGATGATGGCCCTGTACTTCCTGGCAATAAATCATTGCTAGATTGCGCACCAGAAACCTGCTGTTTACTAAGATTCACATATATCTTAGCAAGATTTGCATATTCATTTTTGGTAGCTAATAATTTTTCTTTAAGTGAAGACTCTGTTCTTTGAATAACAGTTAATGTGTCTTGAATTTTAGAAACTTCTCCAGCTAGTTTTCCAACTTTTTGAGAGATAATAACTTTCTTTTTTTGAGTTTCCTGCAAAGTAGAAATAGTTGATTGCTCTTTAGCATTTAATCGATAAACTTTTTGCTGTGCCTTTGCAATTTCTTCATGTAAAGTTTGAAGTTTGGTTTTACTATGTTGAACAGAATATTTTCTTTTAGACAAGACAGTACTTTTTCTACCCGACTTTTTTTTAGTCACGATGTGATTTTTTGTGCGTGCATATTTTTTTGTAAAAGCAGTAGTATGTATACTAAAACAACAAAAAATAAGGAACATAAAAGCTGCACGCATAATATAACTGCTAATATCAGTATTCCTCTGTGGAGGCCCGCTGAATAGAAGCACCCAATTGCTGAAACTTCTTCTCAATTTGTTCATATCCACGATCAATATGATAAACTCTTAATACTTCTGTATTACCTTGTGCAATAAGCCCAGACAGTAATAAAGATGCGCTTGCTCTTAAGTCTGAAGACATAACAGTTGCACCAGTTAATGGTTTTCCACCAAATACAATTGCTGAATTTTCTGCCATTTCTATTGATGCTCCTAATCTTTTTAATTCAGGAACATGATGAAATCTTGTTGGATAGATTGTATCTGTTATTCTGCTTGCTCCTTGTGCGCACATCATAAATGCAATCCATTGTGCTTGAGCATCGGTAGGAAATCCGGGATAGGGAGCAGTAGTAATATCTGTAGGCTTGGGTAAACCATTCATCTCAACCGATATAGTATTACCATTAACATCTATACTTACACCTGCCTCTTCTAATTTAGAAATAACAGCAGTTAAATGATATGGATTTACATTTTCAAGAATAGCTTTACCTTGAGTCATGGCGATACCAATCAAAAAAGTAGCTGCTTCTATTCTATCAGAAATATTCTCAAAATCAACTGCTTTAAGCTCAGAAACACCTTCTATTTCTAAGGTTGTGGTTCCTATTCCATCTATTTTAGCTCCCATTTTAACAAGCATTTTAGCAAGAGCAGTTATTTCTGGCTCTTGGGCTGCATTACTCATTATTGTTGTTCCTTTAGCCATAACAGCAGCTGTAAGAACATTTTCTGTAGCTCCAACACTAGAAATATCGAAATGGATACGATTTCCTTTTAGCTCTTTTGCCTTTGCATAGATATAACCATTTTCAATTGTAATCTCTGCGCCTAATTTTTCAAAACCTTTAAGATGTAAATCTACAGGCCTTGGGCCAAAGGCGCATCCACCTGGCAAAGACACTTTAGCTTGACCATATCGAGCCAGTAAGGGCCCAAGAACATTTATGGAAGCTCGCATCTGTTTAACATATTCATATGGAGCTTCAAATGAATTTACAGCTGTAGAATCAATAAAAAGCTCATTTTCGTTTAATTCACTATGAGCACCCATTACTCCTAGAAGCCTAGTCATTGTCCAAACATCTTTAATTCTGGGGGTATTGGCAAAACGATATATTCCCGGTGCTAAAAGCACAGTTGGAATTAATGCCAAAGAAGCATTCTTGGCACCTGATATTTGTACGGTACCACTTAGGCGTTGTCCGCCTTCAATTATTAATTTGTCCATTGTTCATGCTGCAAAACCATGAGTAAATACGTGCTTAACACGCGGGGGGCAACACAAAAGTAAGATAAAGTGTTGAAAGCACAAATACATAGTAAGTGTTTTTTCTAACTTTAGCTGTGTTTTTTGTATTTTTACTTAGTATTTTTATCAAAATAGTACAATTCATCCAATTCTATTAACAATGAATAACTCTTCACTTATAGATTCTTCATCCATTGAACGCATCGCAGAACTTTCTAAGCTGTCTTTGTCAATCGAACAAAAAGATGATATTATTAATCAGTTTAAAAATATCATTTCTTCAATTGATGTGATTAATTCATTAGAATTAGATGAAGTTGAACCATTGGAACATATTGTAGATCTTCCAGATATTTTCAGGGAAGATTGTATAAAAGATTCACTTTCAATTCAAGATACTCTTAAGAATGCTCCTAAAAAAAATGAGACATTTTTCAAGGTTCCAAAAGTGTTAGAATAATATTTTTTATATAAATTTTTTTTCTAAGCACAATATTTTCACTTGCCATTCGTTGTGGGGGGTTCTAAAATTTTGAACTACAAACTTAGATTGATAAATATCAGGTGCCCTGAATGAGGATTACGAAACAGTATACAAATCGCGAAAGCCAGTCTCTTGATAAGTATTTACAAGAGATCGGAAGAGTTGAACTTCTAACGGGCGATGATGAAATAGATTTAGCCCGATTGATTAGAAAAGGCGGTTTTGATGGAGAATTAGCCCTAGAGCGTTTGGTAAAAGCAAATCTACGTTTTGTTGTAAGTGTTGCTAAGCAATATCAAAATCAAGGCTTATCACTTGGCGATTTAATCAATGAAGGTAATTTAGGATTGATCAAAGCTGCAAAACGTTTTGATGAAACTCGTGGATTTAAATTTATATCTTATGCTGTGTGGTGGATTAGACAATCTATCTTACAGGCATTAGCAGAACAATCTAGAATTGTTAGGCTTCCTTTAAATCGTGTAGGTGCGCTTAATAAAATTGGTAAAAAATTCAGTGAATTAGAACAAGCCTTTGAACGTGAACCTACCCCTTCGGAATTAGCAGAACAATTAGATATGAGTGTTGCAGAGATTTCAGAAACAATTAAAATTTCTGGCAGACATTTATCTGTAGATGCTCCATTTGTTCAAGGTGAAGACAATAGACTTCTAGATATTCTTCCAAATGATCAACAACCACCTCCAGATGCAGAATTAATGCGTGAGTCTTTGCGTGTGGAAGTGCAACAAGTATTAACTACACTATCATCAAGAGAAGCTGAAGTAATTAAATTGTATTTTGGACTTGACGGTGTATGTTTAACTCTTGAAGAAATTGGCGAGAAATTTAATCTTACAAGAGAACGTGTTAGACAAATCAAAGAAAAAGCAATACGCAGATTACGTCATGCTTCCCGATCTAAAGCTTTAAGAGCATATTTAGGTTAAAAAATGCATCCTTCCTTTTCATGGCCCGGTTTACCGGGTTTTTTTTTGCATATCATTAATTCAGTTGTTGGGGACTCATTAGATATTCTGATCAATATCCATTCTATAGGATATAGCATTATAGCGTATAGGGCACCAATTAGCTCACTTTTGCGGACAGGATACATGCATATATTCCATAATTTTCCCCAAAAACGCGATTTCATATCTATAGGATATCCCATCACATAAAACATTGATTGTCTTTTTATTATTTCAAAACCATTCTTCTGTAATATGGCCGAAACTTGCTGTAAACTTCTATGAACAATATGTTTTTCTCTTATTGTATCATATTGTAAAAAGTTGTCAGAATACAGTAATATTCCATCTTCCTGCAAATGACTAGCAATATTCTTGATAGCCAGATTATATTTTTCATCATCTACAATATGAAACAAAACATCAAACACAGATATACATGAATATAATCCTAAAGAACAAAGTGATGATTCATCAGAAATATCAGCCTTTAATAAAGAACATTGTGGAAATCTAGCTTTACAATAATCAATTGAAGATTGTGTGAAATCGATACCCTGAATATGTTTAACCCCAAAATTCTGCCATAAAGAAAGATAAAATCCTGATCCACATCCTATATCTAAAACACTTACAGTACTAGGACTAACACCTGTAAATAATGTTCTTAATATTGCATTTACCAAGTTTTTTCTAAGAGAATACAATGCAGCATTAAATACATATCCATAAGCTAAATGGCCAACTTTGTGTATGCCTGGCCCAGTGGATAGGCGTTGTTCCCAATAAGATTGGGCATCAAAATGTGTCATAATTATCTCAAATAAAAATACCGTCTGACATAATATGCAGACGGTATGTATAAGAAACAGTACAAAGTTTACAATGCAGCATTTTTTCGGATAACGCTATGTTTTGCACCATATACAAAATATAATACTAAACCTATTGCCATCCAGATTATTAATCGCATCCATGTATCAAATGGCAAAGCATACATCATGTAAAAACAAGTACCAATACCAAGAATTGGAATTAAAGGTACTAATGGAGTTTTAAATGAGCGTGGTACATTTGGATGCGTTTTTCTCATCACTATGATACCAATACATACCAAAATAAATGCAAATAAAGTACCAATTGATGTCATTTCACCAACAACAGTAACCGGTACAAAAGCAGCAAATAAACTAACAAATATTGCAAAAAATAAATTTGATTTAAATGGAGTACGATATTTTGGATGAACATCAGAGAATATTTTAGGCACTAAGCCATCTTTTGCCATAGAGAAAAATACTCTGGATTGTCCCAATAACATCACCAAAATTACCGATGAATATCCAGCAAGAATTGCAATAATAATCGCTTCTTGAAGCCATTGGTAGGGAGTTCGCATAATTGCTAAAGCTACAGGGGCTGCTTCTCCAGCAAAGTTCTTATAATTCTCTAAACCTGTCATAACATGCGCAAAAAGAATATATAAAACCGTACATATTACCAAAGAGCCTAGAATACCAATTGGCATATCCCTTTGTGGATTTTTTGCCTCTTGTGCCGCCGTTGAAACAGCATCAAATCCAATAAAGGCAAAAAATACAACCGCAGCACCTGTTACAATACCAGACCAACCAAAATGTTGAAATACACCTGTGTTCTCAGGAATATAAGGCGTATAATTTGCTGGATTTATGTAGAACCATCCTAAACCAATAAATACAAGTACCACAGCCAGCTTTAAGCCTACAACAATACCATTCATTTTAGCTGATTCTTCGGTTCCGCGAATCAAAAGTAAAGACATCATAACAGTTATAAAAACCGCAGGAAGATTTATTATACCATGAATAAGCGTACCATCTGGCATTGGAATTGGCGTTTCCCATGGAGACATCGTTAATTGAGCAGGTAATGCCCAATCATGCATATGTAGAAGTTTAACAAGATATTTAGACCAACTAATAGCAACTGTAGCAGCTCCTACAGCATATTCCAGAACAAGATCCCAACCAATAATCCAAGCCATGAATTCACCCATGGTTGCATAAGAATATGTATACGCACTCCCAGCAATAGGAATCATTGACGCAAATTCTGCATAACATAAACCAGCAAAAGCACATCCCAAAGCAGCAATTGCAAATGAAATTGTAACAGCTGGGCCAGCATTATTTGCCGCCGCTATGCCTGTTAAAGAAAATAAACCTGCACCAATAATAGCTCCTATACCAAGCAATACAAGATTTAGTGGGCCGAGTGTTCTTTTAAGCGTTTGATCTTCACCATGACCATCAGCTTCTTTTTGCAATGACTGCAAAGACTTAGTCAGAAAAAGAGGATTCGAAGAGGCCATTTTTGCCTTCCTTACATTTATTAAAATATATTCCAGACTCACAAATTAATCTTATATATAAGCGTTACTACGCAAAAATAGGAAGAGAAACTGTTTTACCAAGTTGTTTCATAAATACAGTCTCTTTTTGCAAAGCAATTGTTTTTCTATTTGGTTTTAAGGCATAACAAAAGTATTTTTGTTTTCTGTTTTTTAAGAGTATTTATACTCTGTATATCATTTTTTGGTCTCGTCGCCTAGTGGCTGGGCAGGGCTCTGCAAAAGCCCCTACAGCGGTTCGAATCCGCTCGAGACCTCAAGACTCAACAAGGTTATTACCTTGTATCAATTTATTTACCGGAATGATTATGGCATCTACAGCAGATTTGCGTGTTGGAGCATTCTTAAAGTATAATGGTGAACTTTGCCAAGTATTAGAAAGTGAGCATCGCACTCCAGGAAATTTGCGTGCATTTTATCAAGTAAAATTACGAGTTCTTAGAACCAGTAAATTACTCGAAAACCGTTATCGCTCTGGTGAGACAATTGAATTTGTACGTGTAGAAAAAAGAGATTTCCAATATCTTTACAGAGATGGAGATTCCTATGTATTTATGAATACATCTAATTATGATCAAATTCCTGTTGACTCTACCATTGTTGGTAATGCCGCAAAATTGATGAAAGAAAATCAAGAAGTTCAGCTAACATTTGACGAAGTTTCTGTATTAAATGTAGAATTACCATCACATGTACAATTACGCGTTGTCCATACAGAGCCAGGTGTTCGCGGTGATACTGCAACAAATGTTTTAAAACCAGCAACTGTAGAAACTGGCGCTTCAATTCAAGTTCCAATTTTTGTTAATGAAGGCGATTTACTTCGTATTGATAGCAGAACAGGAGATTATATTGAACGCGTTAAAGAGTAATAGTTCAGACACTTATAAAAAAGCCTGATTACTGAGCTGATTTCAGTTCCACGCTTTTTTATTCTATTATCGGAGATATTCATGGATTTACAATATTTAAAAGAGTTACTAGCTATTTTTGATACTAGTTCAGCAACAGATCTAATGATCGAAGAAGATGGATGTTCTGTATCTCTATCACGTAGGCCTGCAGAGCCAACTAATGTTTATGGATCTTTTCCTCAACAAGTTCCTATCCAAACTCCATATATACAAGCCCCTGCGCCTTTAGCTCCTGTAGAAGCACCCATTGCAGCAGTTTCCGCAAATACACATTCAATTTTGTCGCCAATTGTTGGTACTTTTTATAATGCACCAAATCCAGATTCACCTCCATATGTTTCTGTTGGTGATCACATTTCTGTTGGCCAAAAATTATGCATTGTGGAAGCGATGAAATTGATGAATGAAATTGAAAGTGATGTTTCTGGTACTATCATCAAAGTAATACCAAACAATGCACAACCTGTTGAATATGATCAACCTCTCTTTATTGTTCAGCTAGACTAATTTTCGATTGTTCGAACATTTTGTACAACTGAGAAAAACTTCTAATGATAAAAAAAGTACTCATAGCAAATAGAGGCGAAATCGCATTACGCGTAATTAGAGCATGTAAAGAGCTTGGAATTAAAACCGTTGCAGTGTATTCAACCGCCGATAGAACCTCATTACATGTCCGTTTTGCAGATGAAGCTGTTTGTATTGGCCCTGCAGCTGGTAAAGAGAGCTATTTACACATTCCTGCAATTATCACAGCTGCACAAATAACCGGCGCAGATGCAATTCATCCAGGTTATGGTTTTTTAGCTGAAAACAATACATTTGCAGATATATGCAAAGAGATTGGCATCATATTCATTGGTCCAAGCGCTCATGCTATTGCCAATATGGGTAATAAATCAGTTGCTAAAGAAACAATGAAAGCATCTGGCATACCTGTTATTCCCGGTAGCGATGGCATAGTAGAAACCATTGAATTAGCCAAAGAAATAGCAGAATCAATGGGGTATCCTGTTATGATTAAAGCTGTTGCTGGTGGTGGTGGCAAAGGCATGCGCTTTGTTCCACATCCAGATGAAATAGAGAACTTATTCATAATGGCAAGAAATGAAGCAGAATCTGCTTTTAATAATCCAGATGTGTATATAGAAAAATTTATCGAGCAACCACGCCATATAGAATTTCAGGTTTTTGGCGATACCTATGGAAATGCAATACATTTGAATGAAAGAGAATGTTCTATTCAAAGACGTCATCAAAAATTGATAGAGGAAACTCCCTCTCCAATTATGACTCCTGAATTAAGAGCAAAAATGGGCGAAGCCGCTGTTAAAGCTGTCAAAGCAGTAAACTATGAAGGCGCTGGAACAATAGAATTTTTAGTAGATAAACACTCTCATTTCTATTTTATGGAAATGAATACTCGTATACAGGTAGAACATCCAGTAACCGAGGAATCATTGGGCATTGATTTAGTAAAAGAGCAGATTTTAGTTGCTGGTGGAAATCCTCTATCACTACAAAGTGGACCTCCACTTCGACACTCTATCGAATGTCGTATCAATGCCGAAGATCCATACCATGATTTTCGTCCTTCACCTGGTATGATTAAAACTGTAAATTTCCCTGGTGGACATGGTATTCGAGTAGATTCACATATCTATCAGGGTTATATTATTCCTCCTTATTATGATTCATTACTTGCAAAACTTATCAGCTTTGCTCCTACTAGATTAGAAGCAATTGCAAAAATGCGCAGAGCTCTCGATGAATTTATTATTGAAGGCGTACATACTACTATTCCTTTTCATCGTGCAATGATGGATAATCCAGATTTTATTTCTGGTGATTTTGATACTAAGTATCTTGATACACATGGCTGGCAAAAAAAGAACTAATTATATTGAATCAAAGGTATACTATGAATTTTCCTGCAGAACTTAAGTACACAAAGGATCATGAATGGATTCGTGTGGAAGGTAATATTGGCACTATTGGTGTCACAGAACATGCCCAAGGCGAACTTGGTGATGTTGTTTATCTTGATATATCAGATTCTGTAAGCTCTATCGAAAATGGCGAAGTATTTGGCAGCATAGAAGCAGTTAAAACAGTTGCCGATTTATTTGCACCTGCAAGTGGAAAAGTAATAGAAGTAAACAGAGCTTTGAATGATGCCCCAGAAATGGTTAATCAAGATTGTTATGGTGATGGATGGCTTATTAAAATTGAATTATCTAATCTTTCTGAATTAGATGCTTTAATGAATGTTGATGAATATAAAGCTTTAGTTGGCCAATAATATCACTATCATATAGAATATATCAAGCCTTTGAATTTGTGTTCAAAGGCTTTTATTTTTTTAAAGCATGTGCAAATTGAAGTGTTCCAGTTTTATCCATTATATTGATTAATAATACTTTTGAACTAATGGTTAATGCAGCAAATCCCCCATTCGTTGCCGCATATAAAGAAAATTCTCCATAAGCAGTATCTCTTGAACCACCTCCAGCACCAGATGTGACATGTATAAATGCATCATCAGGATTATTGATAAGTTGCATATCGTGGTCATGACCACACATATATAAGCTTACCTTGTGTTTATCTAATAAAGGTTTAATATGTTTAAGCATGAATTGCTGATCTTTATAGACACCATAAGATCTCATCATATGATGTCCAGTTACTATTTTCCAATCTGCTTTTGAATCCTGCAATGATGTATCAAGCCATTTTAATTGTTCTTCCTGCTTGCCTTTTGTAAAAGGGGTGGTATCTATTGCAAATAGCTCTACAGTTCCATTACCAGCTTGAAAAATCGTAGAATAATAGTTGGAAGGCATATGCCATGCATTATTGATTTTTGCATATTCTATTTGTGCTTCGGTATTTCCTCTATGATCATGATTTCCTAAAATTGCATACCACGGCTTTTGTATAAATTGTCCGGTATATATATTTTCATACTTTGTTTTCCATTGCTTATCGTGAACTGATTCTACTCCGCTACCATAAATATTATCACCAGTAGATATAATTGCTTGTATAGGATTTTTTTCTGCATATGTATTCATTCCCAAAGCTACATCTTTTTGTAGAGAGCCACCTGTGCCCCAATCACCAAGCACCAGACATCTAAAAGGGATTTCATCGCCAAAATCTTGAATATCCTTATATTGTCTTGGCTCTTTTGGTGCATTCTTAACTTCAGATGCCCAGATTTTATAGATGTTTACAAGTGGAATACTTGCTAATACACTAAAAAGGAATGACCTTCTTTTCATTGTTATACCATAATATATTTATATGTCTATACGCAAATTACTGCATGCAGAGTTATTAGAACAAAGATTAATTCCAGAGCTCGCAAAAAGTTCACAAAAACATCCAATTATTCTTATAGTTAATAGTATTAGAAGCTCTTATAATATTGGTTCATTATTTAGGACGGCTGATTCTGCTGGAATTGAAGAAATTATTATTTGTGGGTATAGTCCTTATCCACCAAGACAAGACATCTCTAAAACAGCCCTTGGTGCCGATGAAACTGTTACGTGGCGATATATACAGAAAGTTGAAGATGCTATTTGCATATTGAAAGAACAAGGGTGGCACGTATTTGCTGTCGAGTTAACTGATTCAAGCAGAGATTATACTTCTCTTAATTCGCAAGATTTCCCTTTAGCATTAGTAGTTGGCAATGAAATAACTGGTGTAGATCAATCAGTGCTAGAATTATGTGATGGCGCAATAGAAATCCCGATGTATGGCGTAAAACATTCTTTGAATGTTGCTGTTGCATCGGGAATCGTATTATATGAATCAGTTAGAAAATGGTTAGAAATCCAAAAACATCATTCTATCTGATAATTGTATCTGCTCTATCTGGACTTAAAGAAATTATTGACACTTTTGCACCCGCTATTTTTTCAATTGCAATAATGTACTGTTTTGCTGCTTCTGGTAAATCTTGATATGAACGAATTCCCGCTAAAGATTCTTTCCAACCTTCATGATATTCATATACTGGAGTACATTGAGATAAAATAGTGACATCTGCTGGGAAGGATTTTAATAATTTACCATTTACTTCATAACCTATGCATAAACCAATCTGATCAATACCATCTAATACATCTAATTTTGTTAATGCAATTTCAGAAATACCATTTATCATTACAGAATATCGCAAAGCAAACCCATCTAACCAGCCACATCTTCTGGGCCGGCCTGTAGTTGCTCCAAATTCTGCACCTGTAGCACGTAATTGAGCACCCATTTCATCGTGAAGCTCTGATGGGAAGGGGCCATTGCCTACGCGTGTTGTATAGGCCTTTACGACGCCAATAACACTATCAACACTAGTTGGTGGCACTCCTAATCCAGTACATGCCCCACCACTTGTTGGATTTGAACTTGTAACAAATGGATATGTTCCATGATCTACATCCAATAAAGCTCCTTGAGCTCCTTCCATAAGCACGCTTTTTCCATCAGCAATTGCTTGATTTAAAAATAATGCTGTGTCTTTTATATAAGGATCAATTTGAGTATCAAATGCTAAATATTCATGGACAATTTGTTCAACTTGTAATTCTTGATGATCATAGATTTTAGTTAGTACGGTATTCTTTTCTTCAATATTTGCCCTTAATTTTTCTTCAAATACTGTCCGATTTAATAAATCTACTATACGTATTCCTACTCTGCTAAATTTATCAATATATGCTGGGCCAATTCCGCGGCCTGTTGTCCCTATTGCTGCACTTGCATGTTCTTCGCGGGCTTTATCAAGCATTTTATGATAAGGCATTATCAAATGTGCTTGATGGCTAATAAATAGTCTATCTTTCATTGAAATACCAAATGATTCCAACATTGCTATTTCTTCCATTAAAGCCACTGGATCTATTACCACACCATTTCCGATTACACATTGCACATCAGATTGTAATATTCCACTAGGAATAAGATGTAACACAAATTTTTTACCATCTATTACTATTGTATGGCCGGCATTAGCACCACCTTGATATCTTGCAACGATATCTGTGTATTCGCTAAGTAAATCGACTATTTTTCCTTTTCCTTCATCGCCCCATTGGGCACCTACAACAATTCTGACACTCATGCTATTATCTTAGAATGTATACAAAAGAATACCCCGTTCTGAGTTTTACATCAGCCGGGGCTTCTATATTTTTATTCTATACAGAAGTACTAATACATTCTGATAGACATTAGATTACCTATACTTTAGCTGGCTTTAGTTTTTTCTTTTGAAAATCTTCTTCCAAATGTGAATGCTTTACTTTATCCATAAACCAGATAACAAAAGCACTTGCAATATAAATAGAAGAGTATGTACCAGTAACAATACCAACTAACATGGTAAATGCAAATCCTTGAAGAACCTCACCGCCTAATAATACCAATGTTAATAATACCAAAACAACTGTCATAACAGTGTTGACACTTCGGCTAAGGGTTTCATTGATACTTAAATTCATTAAGCTTATTAAATTCATACCTTTGTGGTGTTCTCTATTTTCTCTGATACGATCAAAAATAATAACTGTATCATGAACAGAAAAGCCCACAACTGTAAGGAAAGCTGCTATCATAGACTGATTAATTTCTAAGTTTATGATACCTAATTTACTAAATATTGTTACTAAAGCTAAAGTCACTAAAACATCATGTAACAATGCTACAGCGGCACCAAGACCATATAAAAATTCAAATCTGAAAGCAATATATATACCGATTGCAAATATTGCTAATACAACAGCTATCAATGCTTTATTACGTAATTCTTCTCCTACTTTAGGACCAATACTATCCTTTTTTAGCATCACTACAGTTTCAGAAGGGAATGCTTTTTGTATAGCATCAACTACCGTTTGTGAAGGATCTTTTGTATAAGAAGTTGCAGGGATTCTTATTAAATATTGATTTGCAGCACCAAATGACTTGATTTCAGCACCGTCCAAATTTGCTTTGTCAATTGCTTCACGAATCAAAGAAACATTTTCTGTTTTAGATAATTGAATTGCAATTTCTGAACCACCAGAAAAATCTATACCAAAGCGTAAACCTAAAACAAAAGGGGCAACAATGCCGATGATATTTAATACTATTGAAAACCACACAAACATTGTTCGTTTGCTTAGGAAATCTATATTCGTTTTTGAAAAGAATTGCATGTATAAATCTCCGTTTTCTTATTGTGCAGTTGCAATTGGTTGACCAAAGTTGACTGGTTTACCGCTTGCCATCATAAGTTCAATCATTGCTCTTGATACAACAAATGCTGTAAAGAGTGTTGTAAGAATACCAATCATTAATGTTAAAGCAAATCCCTGTACAGGACCTGTTCCCAATAGGAATAGTATCATACCTGTCATAAATGACGTTGTATTTGAATCCAAAATAGCATTTAATGCTCTTCTAAATCCTTCATCTATAGCGGCTCTTAATGTTCTTCCTTTAGATAATTCTTCTCTAACACGTTCAAATACTAAGATATTTGCATCCACCGCCATACCAATTGTCAATATAATTCCTGCAATACCCGGCAATGTTAATGTTCCTCCTCCTGCAATTACAACTGGTGTCATAATAGAAAGAATTAACAGAACATTTATCATAACTGCCAAATTGGCAACTATCCCTGCAGTTGAATAATACATCGTCATAAATAAGATAACCAAGAAGAATGCTATGCCAGATGCAATTAAACCTCTGCGTATTGAATCTTCTCCTAATGAAGGCCCAACAAGACGCTCTTCTACTATTTTAACTGGAGCTTTTAGGGCACCAGCTTTCAATACAATTTCTAATAATCTTGCTTCTTCTGGACTATCCATACCGGTAATCTGTGAACTTCCGCCTGCTATTTTATTTTGAACTACAGGTGCAGAATACACTTGATCATCCAATACAATTGCTATTTTCTTTTTGATATTTTTACCAGTAATATCAGCCCATTTTTCTGAACCTTCTTGATCCATTTCCATCATAACAACTGGTTGATTACTCATTGGATCTGAAGATGCTCTTGCATCGGTAATATATTCACCAGTTAATTGTGGGGCTGCCAATACACACCATAATGCATATGTTGTATCACGGCCATCTTTTGATACATTAAATGGTTTAGCAGAACGCAATAATTGTAAATCTGAAGGTACAATTCTTGATATATCTGTTCTTGACATCAATTCTTTAAATTTAGCATAACCTTTAGATGTTACATAAATCACATATTCTAAATCTGGAACTTGTGATTCTTTGTATAATAACATCGGTTCACCATTTTTGCTTATAAATCTACCTTCTTGATCTAGTGGGAAGATTTGCAATAATGTTGTTAACTGATGATCTTGCTGATATCTTTTAGGTTTATCTGCGTCTTTTACTTTCTTATATGGATCTGCAGAATCTGCTGCTGCTGTTTTAGCTGTAGAATCTACTTTGGTTGAATCTACTTTAGTAGTATCTCCCTTTTTGGCTGCATCAGCTAGTTTAGCAACTTTCTTACCCTTTTTGGCTGAAGCATTTGCTATGTTTTTAGCTGTATCTACTTTTGCACTTGAATCTGCTTTAATTGTAGAATCTGCTAAAGCTATTGCAGTGTCAACTGTAGAATTTGCTTTTTTTGAAGAACGTGCTAAATATTCATCAATACGATACAATGCTTTAATAATATCAGCATTGTTTCTTACAAGTTTAAATTCCAAACGTGCAGTAGTAGAAAGAAGCTGACGCATTTCTTTCTCATTATTTACACCCGGTAATTCTAATACTATTCTACGTGAACCTTGCTTACTAATGCTTGGCTCGCTAACACCAAATTTATCAATACGTTGGCGAATAACTTCCAAAGCTTGATCGATAGCACCGTTAACATCGTCACGAAGTTTAGTTTTCACTTTTTCATCTGTAACGTCTTGAACACCTGGCACGTCAAAATAAGATATAAGAGATTTGCCTTTAGGACGAGCTATTCTGTCAAAATTGGCAAAAAATACATCTAAATAATCTGCACTTGATGCTTCTGCTTCATTGTGTGTAGCCTTGATAACTTCATCGAATATTTCATCGATAGTTTCTCTTGCAGCTGTTTCACGCAATAATGTATCTACGGCAACTTCCATCATAACATACATACCACCTCGTAAGTCAAGGCCCAACTTAATACGATTAAGCTTAGCTGTACGATATGTTTCGCCATGCAGGTTTTCAAATGTGGCAAGAGCTGTACTGTCTTTACCATTAATAGCACGGTTTTGAGCTTCTTGCTCTTCGCGCTCTAAATCATAGGCTGTATATGTTGGCCATAAAATAATGATACCCGCTAATAGCGGTCCAATAATGGTGACATAACGCCAGAATTTTTTACTGTTCAACGCTGTTCCTCCGATAAATCGGCAGTAATTCGAAATCGGTATAAATCTAAAAAATAGAAGATGCGAAAATACATTATCGCGGTATAATTACCAATCACTTTTCATGATTATTCGATATTCTTTTTTATGTTTTACTTTACACTTTCTCTATTATTATTGCTAGGCCTTGTCCTACGCCTATACACAATGATGCAATTCCATACTTAATATCATTTTTTTTCATTGTTCTAGCTAAATGGCCTGCTATTCTTCCGCCACTCATTCCTAATGGATGTCCTAAAGCTATTGCTCCTCCATGTATATTTACTATGTCTGGATTCAAACCTAATTCTCTTATACATGCTAGGGTTTGTGCTGCAAATGCTTCATTGATTTCACATAATCCTATATCTGATATTTTTAGTCCACTATGTTGCAATGCTTTTTGTATTGCATATACTGGCCCAATTCCCATTATTCTTGGGTCTACTCCTGCTGAGCCAGACGCTATATATTTTGCTATCGGTTGTAAATTATACATTTCAACTGCTTTTTTGCTTGCTAGCAATACAGCTGTGGCACCATCATTTAATGAAGATGAATTTCCTGCTGTTACTGTTCCGCCTTTTCTAAATGCTGCTGATAATACTGAAAGTTTTTCTGTTGACGTGTCATGTCTTGGTTGTTCATCTTTTTCAACATACGATATCTGACCCTTTTTTCCTGGAATTGGCACATGGACAATTTCATCAATAAATGCTCCAGACTCTTGGGCTTCACATGCTTTTTTATGAGAATTCACTGCATATATATCTTGATCTTCTCTTGAAATATTCCAGCGTTCTGCTATATTTTCAGCTGTTTCACCCATTGGTTCTAGCGGAAACATAGATGCCATTGCAGGATTAGGATATCGCCATCCCAATGCTGTATCATATGCTGTTAGATTGCCAAATAATGGTGATCCTGTTGCATTTTTTGGGAAAGAATAAGGTGCCCTACTCATTGATTCTACGCCACCTGCAATAATAATATCTGCTTCTCCTGATTTTATTGCTCTTGCTCCTTGTATAATCGCTTCTAGCGAAGATGCACATAATCTATTTACAGTTACGCCTGGGACAGAATATGGCAATCCTGCTAATAAAGAAGACATTCTAGCAATATTACGATTGTCTTCTCCTGCCTGATTTGCACAACCTATTATTACATCATCAATGATATCTATAGGAATTGATGTTCTTTGTATCAATTCTTTTATCGTTAATGCACATAAATCGTCAGGCCTAATGCTGCTTAATGCACCACCATATTTTCCTATAGGTGTACGGACAGGTTCAATGATATATACTTCATTCATAGTATTATTCTTTTTTATGGAACAGGATCAAATCCACCAGGATGAAATGGATGACATTTACTTATTCTTTTTATAGCTAAAAAAGCACCTTTTATGGCACCATATTGTTGAATTGCTTCCATTGCATAGACAGAGCATGTTGGATGAAATCGACAAGATGGGGCTAAATATGGCGATATTAATTGTTTATACAATCGCAAGATAAGTAGAAAAAGATATTTCATTCTTGTTTCCCTTTTGTTTTTTGCTTTTCATTTCGTGCAAAATACTCACAAGCATTATCTAATAATTGTTGTACAATTGGATATATATCTTGCAAAGCAATATCATGAGGTCTTTTTGGAGCAATATTCCAATTAAATGCAAGTGTTAACAGAATGGAAATATTTTTCTTTTCTGCATGTGTGCGAATATATTGTCGAACACTTTCTTTGACTAGGCGTTTTAAGCGATTTCTTATTACTGCATGTGGTGCTATTTTTTTTCTGACAGAGCATACAATAAACAGTGAATTCTCTGAATTTTTTGGTGCATCATATTCTTGAGCAAAGAAACGTGGTCTTACAGAAACCATAGCTTCTGGCAAAGTAAATCTCTTACCTTTTTTAAAAGCTGATATAACTTGCAATCTACCTTTAACAGTTTTAATATTCATACATATGAGTGCAAACAAATATGCCCCCGCAAAACGGAGGCATATTCAAAAAATAATTTATGTTTCTACTAATCAGAAACAGTTAAACGCTGGCGTCCTTTAGCTCTTCTTCTTGCCAATACTTTACGTCCATTTTTAGTTTTCATACGTGCGCGGAAGCCATGAACATTTTTGCGCTTGCGCTTACTTGGTTGATAGGTTCTTTTCATTTCAGATCTTTATTGTGTATTGTATTTTCATTTTGGAATTGCAAATATAGTATTTATCTATATTATAGGCAAAGTTAATTTAGCGTCCACGTATAAGATAGTATACTGCAATGTTTTCTGGACGTGTTTCTAAACCTCCTTCACTATTTATTGTCAAACTATGAGTGTGAGTTCCAGAACTAGGGATAGAATGTGTATGATTATCGTTAAAAGTGTTATTTGCTACATCTGCAGAACCACCACCAGAAAGATTACTTGTTGTGCTATGTGAATAATCTCTTGATGCACTTCCCGTATTACCACCATGATCGTGGTTGCCATCAGCAGCAGCTGTACCTGTATGACCATGCGCTTGAATCAGACATGTTTGAAAACTTCTTACACCTGTTGTACCCTCGCCACCGGTTCTGGTACCTGCATCATCATCATATCCTCTAGCATCATCTAATCCTCTTAAAAATACACCACGTAAATCAGGAAGATTACTACCAACAACATTTACAAAAGCTGTTATCTCATCTGCTGTTAGATTTAAAGTAAGAGTACTGATAGCTCTACCATCACATTTGAACCATCCACCACCTTCTAAAGTACTTACATTACCATTATTACCAACATATGAAATAACGGTACCTACAGGCATAATTGCACTTGCACTAGAAATAGAGAATTCTTGTTCTTCTAACATAGTAGCGTAGGTATCAGTGGAGAAATAAACTCTCACTAAGTAGTTATATCTACTATTTACAAGTAAAGCATTACTTAATGTATAGGAATATGAACCATTAGAAACATTGTAACCAATTGAATTGATACTTACATCGTCTTGATAAAGATATGTATTTCCAGATGGATCTTTTCTGTACACTTTAAAACGAATTGTTTGCCCACTACTAGGTATAGCAGATTGTTTTGAATAACTATTAGAAGTTGCAGGAATAGTTCTAATTACATTCCCATCACAATCTCTTACTGTAACCGCAGTTGTTGTAACAGTAGTAGTAGTAGTAACAAATAGATTGCCATTAATTGTTTTTGAATCTGACAAAGCCTCATAATACATAGAAAGGCTAAGAACAATAAAAGTTATTTTTATAAGAATATTTTTCATGATTTATTTTTTTTATATGGAACAATGAATAAATAAAACTAATATAATCTGAATTATTTAGTAGATGCATCTAATGCTGCCTTGTTAAGAACTCTATTCATATTTCTGAGCATAATTTCTTTATAAACTGGGTCACTTTCCATTTTTGAATAAAAAGGATGTGATTCAATATCACCACCGCCATCGATAAATAGTTGACGTGATTGCAAATAACCTCGTTCAATTTCTTCAAATGGAACAACTTTAATATCAGGAGAAATACTAGCAGCTTTTTCAGCAATAATTCCTTCCATAGGTTTTAGACTTTTTAATTTTCTTGCACTTACTTGCTTTGCTTTATCAAAATCTAAACCTTTAAATAATTCTTGCAATGTTCCATTGGTTTCTAATCCACGTACTTCTTTGTATTTGGGGATTAAAGTAACCAAAACATTATTTATATCTTTTATTTCTTTTTGAGCATCATCTAATTCTTTTTCAATTAAAACAATACGATCGGTTTGTTCTTCTATTACATTAGAAGTAGAATTTTGATTCAAACCAACAGCTACATTAATTATATTTATTCCAGAAGGAGCATCACCCGCGCTCCAAGCAACTCCAATCACTTTGCGATATTCATATGGAGACAAATCTTTGGGTTTACGAGCCATACCAAGACCATTATTACTACCGCTTGGTATAATATAGTCGCCTAATTCAACTTTTCCGAGTACTTTAACAGGTACTTGGCCCATAAAAGCAACTTTTTCAAATTCTTTTTCTCTACCAGCATCTGGAGTATTACCTAAAACAATTGGTTTCATTGATATTACCATACACTGGTCTACATCTGATGTATTTTTAGATATTTTGCCATTTTTGACACCTACAATATCTGATGCAACAAATTTATCATTCAAGCTTGATTTTGGCAACCATTCAGCATAATCTGCAGATCCTGACTCATATGTTACACCTTGATTAGTATACAAGTTACATGCCCAATCTGCTTTTAGCTTTTCAGTTTCTGCAAATCTTTCTTGTGCTTCTCTAGCGTTAGCTGTATAATCAATAATATCCGCTATCATAGCTCCTAATTGCGCAACAGAGCTAACAGCAGCAGCAGTAAATGCTGCTCCTAATCCAAGACAGTTAAGAGTAAATGGAGAACCACCACAAGCAAATCCAGCACCAACTTCAATCCATGAAGCTACAACATCAACAGCAGCTAGAACAGATTTAGCAATTCCGATGTCCCTTGTTCTTATAGCTGCAACTTGGCCACCTAAAGCATCCTGCACAATATAAGTATATAATGCTAAATCTCTCACATAGTGATCACTAGTTGACAATTGCGATGCATTGTCGGCTTTACTAGCAATTGTTTGGCCTTCGATCCTACCAACAGTGGTGCCAAGAGAATTAGTAAATCTAACAAAGTCATTTGCATTTGCAGGTTGGGAAGCATCTAAAATTATGTTAATACCATTACCTCCACCTGCAGCATCATTTATAAAAGTTGCTGTAAATTTACTTTCTGCATTTGCTCCAGTTCCTTGGCCTTTAAAATAGAATCCGCTTGAATACTTAGCATAGAATTGATCTGCTGAAGCAGTTGAATTATTTCCCAATGCTAAACCATTTGATCCAGCACTATTTAAATATCCTATAGCAACACCTTGAGACCCAGTAACTGTATTAGAATTACCAAGTGCTATACCGTATGTTGCACTTACACTATTACTTTTGCCAATAGCTATACCATGATTACTAGAAACAGAATTACTTTGCCCTCCTGCAATAGTTGCATATAGCGCAGAAGCAGAAACAGTATTCGAAGACCCACCAGATATTGTTGAATAGGAACCAGTTATTGAATTAGTTGTACCACCGCCAACAAATGAATAATCACCATTAAGATTATTATCATTTCCAGCCACTATAGTAGAGTAAATTCCAGCTATATAATTGGAATATCCACCTAACAAGGCACTTCTATTAGAATTAGGTCCTATTTCATTACCTAAACCACCGAACAAGGCACTTTGATAAGAACTCGCATTTATTAAATTAGTCTCGCCACCTCCAATTACAGAGAAAGTAGCAGAGGTATTAATATTATTATTCTTTCCACCTGAAATAGTGGAATAAGTAGCTCCAGTTAATATATTATTATCATGCCCACCTGTGATAACAGAATAGTTAGCACTAATATCGTTTAAAGTACCACCACCAACTATGGAATGAGTAGAGCTTGATTCTATACTATTGGTAAGACCAGATATAATACTGGAATACATTGCTGATGAATTTACATTATTGCCAGAACCACCACCAATAAATGAATAGCTTGCATTAGCTAGGATATTATTGTCTTGCCCAGTTCCAATCATTGAATAGACAGCACTTGTTGATATATCATTGATATTACCACCAACAATAACTGAATAATCAGATGAAGCTCCAATATTATTATTGTTACCTCCACCAACTACAGCATAATCTGCATCTGCTATATCATTTAGATATCCACCTACGATAACAGAACGTTGTCCGTCAGCTGCTATAGAATTCTGAAATCCACCACCGATAAAAGCAGTATTTGCTGCACTACTAATGGAATTACTAACACCACCAGCAATGGTTGAGCCATCTGCGTCTTGTACTATAGTATTCGAGGCACCACCGCCAATTGTAGAACTATCTGTATTTGTAATTGCATTGCCTCTTCCACCTGAAATAGTATTCAACAAGGCATTAGTTTGAATTGTATTATTAATACCACCACCAATAATAGATGCATCTGATTGTGTTAAAATTCTATTATTACTTCCACCAGTTATTGCTGATGAATCTGTTAGCATGATAAGGTTATATGATCCACCAGACAAAGTATTGTCCTTTCCTGATCTTATACTTTGATATCTACCGCCACCAATTGCTGAATATTGAGAAATTGAAGAAGCGCCAATAATTGCATTATCATATCCACCACTAATAACAGAATGGTCTGAAGTGATGGAGTCTAATTCACCTGCCCCAATACTCATACGTCCAAAAATATAATTATTCAAACCGCCAGTAATGCTACTATATTGTCCATTAACAAGATTACCTTGGCCTCCAGCAATCAGAGAATAAGCACTATTGATCACATTTCGCATACCACCTTTAATGCTAGAATAGTCTGAATTTGTACCTACGATATTTTCTCTACCACCACCAATAGAGGCATAAGCAGATTTAATTAAATGTGTAAATCCACCACCGATATTAGAAGAATTTCCATCAATCGAGTGATTATCACCAGAAGTAATAGATGAACTGGAACCAGTTACTTTATTATTATTTCCACCTAAAATCATTGCATAATTTCCAAGTGCTTGATTGCTTTCACCACTAAGAATAATACCATGAAGATTGGTAGCTTTATTCAAATTACCAGTGGCTACCATAGAATATTGTCCAGAATTAACATTATTCTGGCCACCTAATATAATACCATATTGACCAGAGTTTGCATTATTAATCCCACCTAAAACCGATGAATATCCACCACTTGCAGTATTAAATGAGCCGCCACCTACAAATGCATAGGACATTGAAGCACGATTATTTTCTCCGCCTACTATTGCAGATGACATTCCACTTGCATTGTTCCAGCGTCCGCCTAAAATTGCAGCATTCATTGCTGAAACTGAATTTAAACTACCACCACTTACAATACCATTCGATCCAGATGATTGCACTTGATTTTGTAGGCCGCCAGCAATTGATGAATAATCAGCATTGGCTTTATTTTCTTTTCCACCGCCCACGAATGAATATTGTCCGACGGCTAAATTAGCTTCGCCACCACCAATTGTACCGTATACACCTGTAACACGATTAGTAAAACCACCTAGAATGGAATTATAATTGGTAAGCGTACTATTATTATCACCACCAGCAATAACAGATTTATAACCTAAAACAGTATTTGCAAGTGTTTTATCGCCCTTTTTGATTTCTGTTGGGAATAATTTTTCTCTCAAATCAGGAGTAAAATTTGATTCACTCACTATATCTGGCGCAATATTGGCAGCCATTAATGAGTAAGGGGCAGATTGCATCGGTATTCTCATTGCCTGAGGAATACCATCTACTGCAATATCTACAAAGTATTGTCTATCAAATGTTAATTTCGCAGGCAAACCAGCGCCGCGGCCTAAAGTAATATTATATAAACCACCAGTAGCCAAAGTAATGGTATCTCTTTGTTCGAATAAAGGGAAACCACCCAAAGCTGATTCATAAATACCAACTTTAATGATATGAGATCCTTCCATGAATTTAGAATCAAAGGAATTCGTAAGAGCTCCTTGTAAGCTAAGTGTTCTTGGAACTTGAACCTGAGAAGTAGCTTTTTGACTAAATGCCAAAAAACCCAAACATAATGCAATGAACAGCATCTTACCGTTACAACATTTCATAGGTACAACCTTTTATTTAATTTAGAATTATATATTTATTTAAAATTTACTTGTTAATACAGCATATCACAGCCTAAATAGACCTCTGCAAATGAAGATACACCTCAAATATAAAAAATTTTTATCATTAAAAGACTATAATATCTCATAATAATGGTATTTGTTACAAATTGAGGCAAAAAAGAAAGCACTGACTTTTATTACAAAATCAGTGCCAAAAGAAGTGCTTTTATATATCGATAAAGTATTTATTGAACTTATCGAGCTTTTATAATATAACTTACACCAATGTTTTTTGGCCTGGTTTCATTGCCACCGCTATTTTGTATAGCAAGAGCGAAACCTATTGGACCAGACGTAGTAAATGTATGTGTATGAGCTCCATCGGTACTAATGGAATGATTATGAGTTCCTATATTATTGGCAACATTCCCTGATCCTGGCCCCCTTTCAAAAGCACTTGCTTCATATCCTCCATTACCAGTCACGCCACCGTGATTATGTTCCCCATTAGATGTAGTTGTTCCTGTGTGATGATGATCACTTAGGTTCCCTACATGATTATGAATTTTAAGGGTATCGTTTTGAACACCACCTAACTTATTTCCCCAACCGCCTCTAGAAGCATGATCTGGATCATTGCCGGACCCTCCGTCAACACCTCGCAAAAAATATCCACGCATATCTGGCAAATTAAAATAATTTGGATTTCCTGATGCGAACAAAAGATTAACAAGTGCAGTTTTTTCATCATTTGTTAAATGACTCAGAGAAGAAATTGATCTGCCATCGCATACAAACCATCCAGAAACCTCTAATGGTAAAGATGAATTCATTATATAAGGCATCACTGTCCCAATTGGAATTGGGGGAAATGAACTAATAGTGAATTGCTCCTGATGTGAATAATCAGTCCTAGAATCTACATATAAGCGAGCTACATGGATATTCCTTGAAGCAGTTAATCCAGTTAAAGTAAATTCTCCAGAGCCTTCTGAATTTTTAAACGCCAAATTTTGTTTTAAAATTGGACCGAATGAAAGGATAGGCGCAGAATTAGTATCTGTAAATACTTTTATACTTACCGATGAAAATACAGTATCAAATATTTGAGTTTTATTTATATAGACTACTGCGGCTCTATATATCGTGCTATCAGTATGATCAAGATTGGTGTATAGCCAAATTGCTGGTGTTATAGTAGTATCATATTTTATCTTCAACAAGGTAAATCTGAATACATATTTTTCTGATTGGGCTTGCATTTTGTGCAGGCAGAAAAATGAAATCAAGAATACAAAAACAATAAAACGGCATCTTAAAACTATAGAAAAAGTATTCATATATAAGTCAATAAATGTTAAGAATGTTAGTATTGATATAATCTTGAAACTATAGAAAACACATATAGCTCTTTTAACTGAGGTTGCTCAATAAAATTCGAACCTATAGTTGAAGTTTTAAAGGATAACTCAGAGCTATTATCTTTTATGTACTTTTTATCAAATAGATTCAGTGTTTCTTTATAATAAGTATGCAAAGCTTTAGACTCTGTATTATCGAGTGTAATATTGGAGTTCTTATTTTGAATAACTGTTGATACAGTATTAACATTATTATAATGAGGCTTTTTATGTGAGCCATAATGTACATTTTCACCGTTCAATAACTTTTGAAGAGTTTTGTCGACTCTAAACAGTGATTCTTTAAGATTGTTAATTTCTTTGGATTGCTTAGTGATTTGATTTGCTAATGTAGAAGTTTGCAATCCAACTGCCACATTGATACGATTAATATTAAAAGTATCTTTTGCATCAGACCAAGCAATACCAACAATATTCGCATAATCTTCATCTTCCATATTCTCGGGATGAACAGCAATTCCTAATCCATTATTACCGCCACTTGGCAAGATAAAATCTCCTTTCTCAGCTATTCCTAGAATTGAAACGGGGACTTGGCCCATAAATGCAACTTTCTCAAAATCATTTTCCTTTTCAGTTTCAGGCATATTTCCAAGAATCATAGGTCTACTAGATATTACCATCAACTGCTCTGCACCTTCTGTTTCAAATTGTATCATTCCTTTATTGACACCCACAATATCTCCATCGGAAAAATTAATTTTCATATTAGCTTTAGGCAACCACTCTGCATAATCAGCTGAACCAGATTCATATGTAATGCCAACTTTAGCCTTAATATCTGTATCATAATCGTTTTTTGCCTGAACTGCAAAAACTTCATTTGCTATTGAATATGCCAAATTAGAAGTCGCGAGACCTAAGTCTGATAATTTTATTGGAACTTGAATATAACTACTTGACCATACAGCTGCTAAAGCTGCGACAAAGCCTGTCCCTGTACCTAATTGCGCAACATTTGAAGCATTTGCAGATGGAATCCCCACAACAGTATTTGCTATAGCATCTGCCACAGCAGCTAGTGAATAAGCACCTTTAACACCAACGTTCAAAGTACTTATTGCAATACCTACTCCTTTAGCTACGATATCTTCATCAAACTTTTTCATTTTCCTCTTATAGTCATTAGAAGCTATCAACTCATAAATGGATTGCCCTCTAACTCGTCCAACTCTATTACCCTCAAAATTTGCGAATGTAATAAATTCATTATAAGAATTTGGGACTGTACTCCTAATCTTAATTTTTATTCCATTACCACCATGAAAGCAACCATCACAATTATTATCAAATTCTGCTACATAGTTACCTATTTCTGAACCCCCGCTTTTAAATACAAAACCTCCACTATAATTAGCCATTAATGAATTATTTAATGAATTTGTTACATAATTTCCTAAAGCCAGAGAATTGGCACCTGAGACAATAGAATTATTACCTATGACAAAAGATTTTTGGTTTTGTACTTGATTTGTAGATCCTAAAATTATCCCATAATTTCCAGATACAATATTATTATTACCTATAGCAATTCCATACATACTTGAAATTGAATTACTTTGTCCACCAGGAATAATTGCATATTGTGCAGAACTGGTAACTGTATTACCATTACCACCACCTATAAAAGCCCAATTTGCTGCAACTGCATTTGATTGTCCACCAGTAATAGCTGCATATTGCGCTGAAGTAGATATAGTATTATTACCACCTCCAGCTATAATATTTGCATTACCATTTGAGCTAATTCCATTTGAAATCCCACCAGAAATAACTGAATTTGTACTATTTATATGATTACTTGAGCCACCAGAAATAACTGAATTATGTGCTGAAGAATTAATATTATTATTAATGCCACTGTGGATACCTGAATAATTAGCACTCCATATATTATTATCATATCCACCTGTTACTGCAGAATAACTTCCACTAATATCATTTAAAGTACCACCACCAACTATGGAATGAGTAGAGCTTGATTCTATACTATTGGTAAGACCAGATATAATACTGGAATACATTGCTGATGAATTTACATTATTGCCAGAACCACCACCAATAAATGAATAGCTTGCATTAGCTAGGATATTATTGTCTTGCCCAGTTCCAATCATTGAATAGACAGCACTTGTTGATATATCATTGATATTACCACCAACAATAACTGAATAATCAGATGAAGCTCCAATATTATTATTGTTACCTCCACCAACTACAGCATAATCTGCATCTGCTATATCATTTAGATATCCACCTACGATAACAGAACGTTGTCCGTCAGCTGCTATAGAATTCTGAAATCCACCACCGATAAAAGCAGTATTTGCTGCACTACTAATGGAATTACTAACACCACCAGCAATGGTTGAGCCATCTGCGTCTTGTACTATAGTATTCGAGGCACCACCGCCAATTGTAGAACTATCTGTATTTGTAATTGCATTGCCTCTTCCACCTGAAATAGTATTCAACAAGGCATTAGTTTGAATTGTATTATTAATACCACCACCAATAATAGATGCATCTGATTGTGTTAAAATTCTATTATTACTTCCACCAGTTATTGCTGATGAATCTGTTAGCATGATAAGGTTATATGATCCACCAGACAAAGTATTGTCCTTTCCTGATCTTATACTTTGATATCTACCGCCACCAATTGCTGAATATTGAGAAATTGAAGAAGCGCCAATAATTGCATTATCATATCCACCACTAATAACAGAAT
>BJGZ01000005.1:0-1456 GCA_014191195.1 Chlorobiota bacterium | reverse complement strand
CCACCAGACAAAGTATTGTCCTTTCCTGATCTTATACTTTGATATCTACCGCCACCAATTGCTGAATATTGAGAAATTGAAGAAGCGCCAATAATTGCATTATCATATCCACCACTAATAACAGAATTATCTGAGGTTACTGTATCAAGTTCTCCTGATACAATACTCATCTTACCTGAAACAATATTATTCAATCCGCCAGTAATGCCACTGTATTGTCCATTAACTAAATTACCTTGTCCACCGCCTATAGTTGCAAGCGAAGAATTAATGAAGTTTCTAAGTCCACCCTGTATTGAGGAATAATCTGCGTTAGCATTTATTGTATTTTCTCTTCCTCCACCAATAGAGGCATAAGCTGATTTAATTAAATGTGTAAATCCACCACCGATATTAGAAGAATTCCCATCAATCGAGTGATTATCACCAGAAGTAATAGATGAACTGGAACCAGTTACTCTATTATTTTTTCCACCTAAAATCATTGCATAATTTCCAAGTGCTTGATTGCTTTCACCACTAAGGATAATGCCATGAAGACTGGTAGCTTTATTCAAATTACCAGTGGCTACCATAGAATATTGTCCAGAATTAATATTATTCTGTCCACCTAAAATAATACCATATTGACCGGAGTTTGCATTATTAATCCCACCTAAAACCGATGAATATCCACCACTTGCAGTATTAAATGAGCCGCCACCTACAAATGCATAGGATATAGTAGCACGATTATTTTCTCCACCTACTATTGCAGATGAGATTCCATTTGCATTGTTGAAGCGTCCGCCTAAAATTGCAGCATTCATTGCTGAAACTGTATTTAAACTACCACCACTTACGATACCATTGGTTCCATTCGATTGTACTTGGTTTTGCAGGCCGCCAACAATAGATGAATAATCACCATAAGTATTATTATTTTTACCACCACCAACAAATGAATATTGCCCTGAAGCCGTATTTGCTTCACCACCACCAATTGTACCGAATGAACCTGTTACACGATTATTATAACCACCTAGAATGGAATTATAATTAGCAAGCGTACTATTATTATCACCACCAGCAATAACAGATTTATACCCTAAAACTGTATTTGCAAGGGTTTTATCGCCCTTTTTGATTTCTGTTGGGAATAATTTTTCTCTCAAATCAGGAGTAAAATTTGATTCACTCACAATATCTGGTGCTATATTGGCAGCCATTAATGAGTAAGGGGCAGATTGCATCGGTATTCTCATTGCCTGAGGAATACCATCTACTGCAATATCTACAAAGTATTGTCTATCAAATGTTAATTGTGCAGGTAAACCAGCGCCTCGCCCTAAAGTAATAGTATATAAACCACCAGTAGCCAAAGTAATGGTATCTCTTTGTTCGAATAAAGGGAAACCACCCAATGCTGATTCATAAATACCCACTTTAATGATATGAGCTCCTTCCATGAATTTAG
>BJGZ01000004.1 GCA_014191195.1 Chlorobiota bacterium | reverse complement strand
AGCGCAGCAGTGATTGGTAATAAAGATTATTCTTATTTTTTTAGAATTATTTGCTCTTTGGCTGCACCATTATTTGTGCTATTATCTGGTATCTCATTTTCAGTTTCTAGTAAGTATCCAAGTACTTCTGACACTAAAACCAAAAGTGCTTTGTACATACTTATAACAGCATCTTGCATCGATCTGTTTATTTGGCAAATCCCCCCTTTTAATACTTTTGATGTATTATATATCATTGCTTTCGGAAGCTTCCTCAATATCTTTTTAAAGCATAAAACGCTATTGTATGTTCTCAGTTTTATCATTTTTAGTATTGGTCTTGCTGTGTATTTGCAGGTAGTTTTACCCTATAGATTTGACATGCAAGAAATCTCTTTACAAAATATTTTACAGGTTAATAAAACCGACTACATTATTTCTAGTATTCGAAATATGTTAGTAGATGGATGGTTCCCAATATTCCCATGGATTTGCTTGCCGATAATAGGTACATTGATTGTAAAGTATCAGGATTTTTTTCAATCATATAAACTATATACATATGTATTTTCACTTATTACATTTTTTGTAAGTATATATGGTTTAAATACTTCATCTACAATTGTGCCATTTAGAAATGGATATGTTGAACTGTTTTATCCAGCTTCATTTTTGATTTTTATGCTTGTTTGTTCTGGTGCTCTTCTTTTTTTTACCAGTACTTTTTCCTATAAAATTTCAAATACATTCATAAACTATTTTAGTATGATAGGTAAGTATTCTTTATTCATTTATATCCTACATATAGCAATTATACATTTTGTTTTGGATGTATATTTCAATTCATTAGATGCATTATCTTTTTCAATTGTTATGGTGATATTTACTGTGAGTCTTTATGTAATTATAGCAATGCTTGAGTTAACAAAAGCCAGACATATTATTCAAAGATTACCATTTTCAATTTCCAAGATTATTGGATTATAGTACTTAATTTCTTTTCACATGTAAATTTATCTATGAAAACATTATTCAGCCTACTTACTATTGCATTCATCATTGTTTCTTGTAATAAAGATGATCAATCTCAAGTATTTCAATACAATGGAGTTCAACTTTTCTGTATTTTTTCAAGTTTTTTATAAAAAACAAAAGAGTATGTAATGGGGGCAATCACGATTACCCCAACCCACATCAGAAAAATTGTAAAAATAATGTCTGAGTTAATGTGTAATAATTGAAGAATCAGTAAAAGACACAATGTCAGTACGCCAGAAATTACCCATAGATATCCTCCAAATTTATGAGTAGATGTCCATACTTCCTTATTTGACAGCGTCCAAGGCGTCCTAATGCCAATAAAGTAATTTTGTTCAATATCAATCATGCTATTCCCCAGAACAATCATAAATATAATGAGTGCGTAAAATATATATGACGTGATATCATAGGGAGATCCAACAATTGACAAACTAGTTGCAACATGTATAAATAAGAGCAATGAATGTAGGGCTAATCTAATTGTTAACAGAACTTTTTCAAAAGAGGGGTAATTGAGCTTACTGGGATCAATTTTAGGAAGATATTTTAAAAAGAAATATAGACCAATAATAATTCCTGGAAATAGCAATAATCCCATTGCTTTATCGGCATAATTATCTGGTTGTCCAGCAAAATCCCAATGAATTGGAACAATATCAGGGGCAAAAGGCCAAATGTATATAGTTAGGACGATTGGAAAAAGAACCATTCCAATAATTAATAATTCTTTCCATGTGATACTATTCTGTTTTGGCATATTCATTCCTTAAAGTTTCAATAGTGCTATTATTTTCACATGCAATGATTCTGCAATTCATGATGTGTATCCTATTTGATTATTCATATGATCGAAAGTTCACATTAGAGTATTACACAATAATATGCAAAAACTATACATCAAAAAATGAGTAATAAGATTTAACAATTATGAAATATTAGTAATAATCCAAGGTTTCAGGATTAAATCTCTATTTTTGCAATATTATTGTTTTATAAAATTGAGAGTTATGAGTACAGAGTCAGTTAGATTAGACATAAGAAATATTGCCATCATTGCGCATGTGGATCATGGTAAGACAACATTGGTTGATCACTTATTAAGACAAAGCGGTACTTTCCGTGAGAACCAAGCGGTTGTCGAACGCATCATGGATTCTAATGATTTAGAGCGTGAAAAAGGCATTACAATAATGGCTAAGAATGCATCCGTTCGTTGGGGTGATATCAAAATCAATATCGTAGATACTCCTGGCCACTCCGACTTTGGTGGGGAGGTAGAACGAATTCTTAGTATGGTTGATGGCGTTCTGCTTTTGGTAGATGCTGCCGAGGGGCCTTTACCCCAAACAAGATTTGTACTTAAAAAAGCTCTTGAATTAAATTTAACACCTATAGTTGTTATAAATAAAATCGACAGATCAGATGCCCGTGCTCCGGAAGTATTAGATGAGATTTTAGAACTTTTTATAGCTTTAGGTGCAGATTATCATCAATTAGATTTCCCTGTTATTTATGCTATTGCGAAGCAGGGTAAGTCTACATTATCGTTAAATACTCCTGCTGAAACATTAGCACCATTATTAGAAACGATTATTTCAACAATTCCACCTCCTAAATTTGAACCTGCAAAACCATTTCAAATGATAATCACAGCTTTGGGCTGGAGCGATTATATTGGTCGTATTGCTATTGGAAGGATTCAGACTGGGTCTGTAGCAATGGGTGATTCGGTTGTCTTGATTCGTCCAGATAAGTCTATCGAGCAACAAAGAATCACTAAAATGTATGCATATGAAGGAGTTCAAAGAACTGAAATTCAAGAAGCGTCTGCTGGTGAAATTATTGCTCTTTCAGGATTCGATAATGTGCATATTGGCGATACTATTTCAGATCCTTCTTGTACAGAACCATTGGCATATGTTAATATAGAAGAACCAACTATTGCAATGGAATTTAGCGTTAACAATTCCCCTTTTGCTGGACGTGAAGGTAAGCATGTTACTACACCTAAGATTAGAGAGCGCCTTTTTAGAGAATTAAGAACAAATGTTGCATTAAGAGTAGCAGAAACAGATTCTCCCGATACATTCAAGGTTTCTGGAAGAGGTGAACTTCAATTGGCTATTTTAATTGAGACAATGCGTCGAGAAGGTTATGAATTTGCTGTTTCTAAACCAGAAGTTCTTTTTAAGCGCAATGAAGATAATAAATTACTAGAACCAATCGAGCATGTAATCGTTGATGTTCCAGATGCTCATATTGGTACCGTTATAGAAATATTAGGTAGACGTAAAGGTGAAATGGTAAATATGATGCCTACCGGCGATGTTATTCGAGCAGAGTTTTATGTTCCAGCTAGAGGTTTAATTGGTTTTAGAACAGAATTTTTAACGTCTACAAGAGGATTCGGAATTATTCATCATACATTTCATGATTATCAACCCTATAAAGGTAATATCACAGGCCGAACTAAGGGTGCTCTCGTTTCTATGGAAACTGGATCATCTACAGCTTATGCTTTAGAAATGGTTCAAGAACGTGGCGTTATGTTTGTTAGTCCTGGTATTGAGATTTATGAAGGAATGGTAGTTGGCGAAAATAGTAGAGAAGATGATATGAGCGTAAATCCATGTAGAGCAAAGCATTTAACAAATATGCGAGCAAGTGGTTCTGATGGTATAGTACGTTTAGATTCTCCGAGACAAATGAGCCTAGAACAATTTATCGAGTTTATAGAAGATGATGAATTATTAGAAGTTACACCGGTGACTTTAAGGATTCGTAAGAAAATTCTTGATTCAACAGCAAGACAAAGAGCTGCAAAACGCTCTAAAAATCAAGCTGATGCATAATTATCTCATCAACTCACACATAAAAGTGAAAAAGCCCGAATCAATTTTTTTTCGGGCTTTTTTGTTGTATTGTCTAAGTTATAAAAATGCTATTTTGCACATAATAAAATACATACATAAACAATGATATCAACTAATTGATACATACTCGAAGGGGATTCATAATAACAATTCTAAGGATTTATTTATATGGCTGATTTAAAACCAGAAAAAGAAAAAGAGCATGCTAGCAATGCATTAAAAATTGACAATGCAAAATTAAAGCTTGCTGATAATGCAATGGAACAAATTGAAAAGCAATTTGGCAAAGGTTCTATTATTCGTTTAGCAGATGCTAAACCACTTCCTATCGACGCTATTTCGACAGGATCTATTTCTTTTGATGCATGCCTTGGTATTGGCGGTGTACCCAAAGGGAGAATCGTTGAGATATATGGTCCCGAATCTTCTGGAAAAACTACAATCTGTTTGCATATATTAGCAAATGCACAAAAAAATGGTGGAATAGCTGCATTTATTGATGCTGAGCACGCATTAGATACTAAATATGCTCAAAAACTTGGGGTTGATTTAGGACAATTGCTTATCTCTCAACCTGAATTTGGAGAACAAGCATTAGAAATTGTTGAAACATTAGTTAGAAGTAATGCAATTGATGCTATAGTTATTGATTCTGTTGCTGCATTAACACCAAGAGTAGAAATAGAAGGCGATATGGGTGAAGCACAAATGGGTTCACAAGCCCGTTTGATGTCACAAGCAATGAGAAAACTTAATGCTGCTATAGGTAGATCAAATACATGTGTGATTTTCACAAATCAACTGAGAAGCAAAATTGGAGTTATTTATGGTAATCCTGAAACTACAACTGGTGGAAATGCCTTAAAATATTATGCTTCTGTTAGAATTGATGTCAGAAGAAAAGATGTAATTAAAGATGGACAAGAAATCATCGGAAATAGAGTAAGGGCAAAAGTTGTTAAAAATAAAGTTGCTCCGCCATTCCGTGAAACTGAATTTGATATTTTATATAATGAAGGGATTTCCAAGGCTGGCGATATGCTAGACGTTGCAATTGAACATGGTATTATCGCTAAAAGTGGTTCTTGGTTAACTTATAAAGAAGAGAGAGTTCAAGGAAGAGATGGTTTCCGAAAGCTTATGGAAACTAATTCAAAAATGTTTAATGAAATTGAAATTGAAGTGAGAAAAGCTCTTCATTTAGACAAATAATCCAATACAATGTTTGTAAAGCCTGCTATCAACATAGCAGGCTTTTTTTATGGCAAAGCAATTCCACCCATTCTTGCTTGAATTCCATTGCTTCTTTGTTTAATATATCCTGTGGGAGCTGCTGGAGACCATTTTCTGGGATTTGGTAATACTGCAGCCAAAAGAGCTGCTTCACGTTTTGTGATAGTTTTGGCACTTTTCTTAAAATATTGCTGGCTAGCTGCCTCAACTCCATATATTCCATTCCCCCACTCTATAGAATTAACATAAATTTCTAATATTCTCTTTTTTCCCCATATTGCTTCTATGAGAATAGTAAAATATGCTTCTAACCCTTTGCGAATATAATTCCTTCCCTGCCATAAAAATACATTCTTAGACGTCTGCATAGAAATTGTACTAGCACCAATTATTTTTTTTCCTTTTCTCATCGTATTGATTCGCCTAGCACGCTTAATAGCATTCCAATCAAAACCATCATGCCTTAAAAATTTCCCGTCTTCAGCACTAATTACTGCTCTTAATAGATTAGGAGAAATTTCTTCATAATCTATCCAATCTTTATCTATTCCAACAAATTTTCCTTGAACAATCCCTTCAATTGGGCGAAGTAACATCAATGGAGTAATAGGAGGATTTATCACTGTATACACCGCAACCAAAAACACTGATCCTAAAATAAATAGAACAATTATCTTAAATATTAATTTAAAGAATCCGATAAACGTAAATTTTTTAGGTTTTTGCATTAAATATCTAAATTTCTTAATTTGAAGCAAATATTTACTTAGTGTTTCAAGAATATACGATGTCTGAATTAAAAGAAGTTGACAAGCACATCTGTTCGATATTGCAGGATTCTGCAAGAATACAATTGAGTCACATTGCAGAACAAGTTGGAATGTCTATTCCTGCAATAAGCGAGCATGTAAGAAAGCTTGAGGAATTGGGAATAATTCAAGGTTATCAAGCTCGTTTATCACCAATGTCTTTTGGTTTTGATATAACAGCGCATGTATTTGTTGATATTGAATCTAGCATATATTACGAAACATTTATAGAGGTATGTAAATCTTTATCAGAGATCTTAGAATGCCATGCTATAACAGGAAATGCATCACATTTATTAAAAATCAGAACCAAGAACACACATTCTTTAGAGAAGCTACTTTCTAGTTTACAACAGATACCTGGTGTAAAAAGGACTGTAACAAATTTAGTGCTTTCGACGCATATTGAATCATTTACTCTTCCTATTATTTAATCTTATGTAACAAATCATTTTTTAATACAGGTATATCATGCAATTATCAGCTAATTATGATGTTTTGGCAGCAATTAAAAATTGGAGACTAGGTACACAATCTCAAACAATTTCTACAAATGCTGCACATATTTTTGCAGAAGATGTATTAACGATGGAAATCTTCCGCAGTCGATTATCCAAACCAGTATTTAAATCGTTGATGGCAACAGTAGAGCGTTCTGAACCATTAGATTCATCTATATCTGATATAGTAGCATTAGCAATGAAAGAATGGGCTGCAGAAAAAGGTGCCACACATTATACACATTGGTTTCAGCCATTAACTGGTAGCACTGCAGAAAAACATGAAAGTTTTGTAACGCCAAATTCAGGTGGTGGAGCAATATCTGAATTTTCTGGAAAAGAGCTTATACAAGGTGAGCCAGACGCTTCATCATTTCCAAGCGGAGGATTAAGAGCAACATTTGAAGCCAGAGGATATACTGCATGGGACCCAACATCTCCTGCATTTATCATGAGGCATAGTAATGGTGCTACTTTGTGTATACCTACAGCATTTGCATCCTGGACAGGCGAGGCATTGGACGAAAAAACTCCACTATTAAGGTCTATAGAAGCATTAAATAAAGCTGCTAAAAAGGCTCTATTATTATTTGATACACCAGTAGCAAAAGTATATCCTACAGTTGGTTTAGAACAAGAATATTTTTTGGTAGATGAAGAATTTTTTTATCGTCGTCCAGATTTAATGTTATGTGGAAGAACTTTATTTGGAGCGCAGCCACCAAGAGGACAAGAATTAGAAGATCATTATTTTGGGTCTATACCAGATAGAGTTTTGAGTTTTATGGCAGATGCAGAATATCAGCTTTATAAACTTGGTGTACCAGTTAAGACAAGACATAATGAAGTTGCACCAGGACAATACGAAATAGCTCCACTCTTTGAACATGGAAATATTGCTGCTGATCATCAGCAACTATTGATGCAAATCTTTAAAAATACTGCGCGTAAATTTGGTTTAGTGTGTATGATGCATGAAAAACCATTTGCTGGCGTAAATGGAAGCGGTAAGCATACTAATTGGTCTATGAGTACAAATACAGGGATCAATTTATTAGAACCAGGAGAAACACCTCAAGAAAATATGATGTTCTTATTTTTCTGTGCAGCAATGTTAAAAGCCGTAGACGATCATCAAGACTTATTAAGAATATCTGTTTCTTCGGCAGCGAATGATCATAGACTAGGTGCCAATGAGGCTCCACCAGCTATTATATCAATTTTTCTTGGCGATCAACTAAGTTCCATTTTAGATCAAATCGAATCTGGTAAATTAGAAGATACTCCAGAAGCTGGATTATTAGGATTGGGAACTCAAATTTTACCAAATTTAGCAAGACATGCTGGTGACAGAAATCGTACTTCACCTTTTGCATTTACAGGAAATAAATTTGAATTCAGAGCTGTTGGTTCTAGCCAATCGTCTTCTTTTGCAATCACTGTATTAAATACAATTACTACAGATGCAATTTCAGCTTTAACTTCTGATATTGAATCATTAATGAATAATGGAGAATCATTTTCTCATGCTTTGGCAACAGTTCTTAAGCAAACAATTAAGAATCACAAGCGTATCATATTTAATGGAGATGGATATTCAGATGATTGGAAGCAAGAAGCTTCACAAAGAGGTTTATTGAATCTTCCGGATACAATTTCAGCATTACCTTTGCTTTCATCTGAAAAAAACTGCGTACTATTTAAAAAATATGCAGTGCTTAGTAATAGAGAGATCGCAGCTAGAGAAGAAGTTATGTTTGATCATTATTTCAAAACGATAAATATTGAAGGTGAAACAACAGAATGGATTGCACAAACAATGATTTTACCTGCTGCATTAATGATTGTAAAAGAGCAGTCAACAATTGCAAAGAATGTGAAAGAATTAGGTCTTGAATTTTCAAGTGTGTTATCCGGAATACATGAAACTATTGCATTAACCAATAATTTATCTGAAAAACTGGCTGTATTGAATAAAGCAAATAAAGAATTAGGAGGAGAAACAATTCATGAAAAAGCACATCATATGCATGATACTGTTATACCTGCTATGAATCAAGTGAGACAAGCTGCTGATGCTTTAGAAAGAATTATGCCTGATGCTTTAAGAACTATGCCCAATTATAGAGAAATGCTATTTGTAAAATAACAGCACATAGATTCCAATTATGACTCTATATATTTCTCTGAACAAGAAGTGATAATTTGTAAGAGTAGAATACAATACTTGTTTTTGTATCTTTGTTGTTCTTTTTTGTTCATTGCACACATTACTACTTTTTTGAAACATATTATCATAGATTACCTAATATGAATGTTCCTTTATTAGATCTCAAATTACAGTATGCTACTATTCAACATGAAATTGAGCCAGTTCTTTTGCAAATAATGAGTTCACAATCATTGATTTTAGGCAAGGAAGTTGAAAAACTAGAAAAGATTTCTGCTGATTATTGTACTACTGAGTATGCAATTGGAGTTTCAAGTGGTACTGATGCATTATTGATGGCATTAATGGCTTTGCATATTGGTCCTGGTGACGAAGTAATTGTTCCTACATATTCATTTTTTGCAACAGCAGGTGTAGTTTCAAGATTGAATGCAATACCGGTATTTACTGATGTAGATCCAATAACGCTAAATATTACTGCAAAAGAGATTGAACAAGCAATTACTAAACATACAAAAGCAATTATTGTTGTTCATTTGTATGGTCAAAGTGCCGACATGGATAGCATAATGTCTATTGCGAATGCCCATAATATTCCAGTCATCGAAGATTGCGCGCAGGCAATTGGAACGCAAACCAAGGATGGTCGAAAAGTTGGTTCAATTGGAATAATGGGGTGTTTTTCTTTTTATCCAACTAAAAATTTAGGTGCATTTGGTGATGCTGGTTTAATTACTACCCAAAGTAAAGAACTATATGAGCATCTTGTTCAAATGAGAAATCATGGTCAAATCGAGCGATATAAGCATGGATTTGTAGGTGGTAATTTTAGAATTGATGCAATGCAAGCAGCTGTATTATCAATAAAGTTTCCTTATTTAGAATCTTGGCATACTGCACGAAGAAGAAATGCAGAACTCTATACTACATTATTTTGTGAAGTGGGATTAAGCCAACAAAGCGGTTTAACAATATTTGATGAGTACAATAAAGTATTATTGCCTGGAATCCCTAATAAATCAGAAGATGTGCATAATCATCATATTTTTAATCAATTTGTAATTCGTGTACAATATCGGAATGCATTAAGAGCATTTTTAAATGAGCAAGGAATTGGAACTGAAATATATTATCCAATACCTTTCCATAAACAACCATGCTTTGTACATTTACCATCAAGCAGTAATAGTTTCCCTGTTTCAGATTGTGCATCTACCGATGTACTTGCCTTACCAATTTTTCCAGAACTTAAAGAAAACCAAATACAACATGTTGTGAATGTTATTGTAGAATTTTACCAAACAAAAGTTTTTACATTAGAAAAAGAATGTAAAGACTGTAATTGTGGTTGTTTATAATAAATGTAATTTTGATTTTCTATACACATCATTGTAGCAATTATTTACGTGTAGAATAATGATAAAAAAAAGAATATATATGTCAAAGTGGGTTCATCAAATTCTTGCACTCTTACTTTTTACAGCAGGGTTTTCACAAGTTTTTTCTCAAGATTACCGTCCTTTTTCTAAAGAACAATTAAGAGAATTTATACCTTCTAATTCTCGTTATGTTAATAGTTTACTTGGGAATTGGGAAAGAAGTGTTGATGGAAGTACATGGAAAACAATCAATTTACCCGTATCAGAAATTGAGAATAAAAGTGTTATTTATAAAAGGCTCATTAAATTAGATAAGAATCAATTATCAACATATAATTGGTTTTTACATTTTTTAGGGATGAATGAAGAAGTTGAATTATATATTAACAATAGTTATATAGGACGCTACTTCGGGGGAATGTCACCCATAAGCATTAGATTGCCTGAAGCCAAGTTACTGGCGGGAATTAATACGATTCAGATCCATATATTGCCGTCTCCGGCAACAGCTTCTAGGCATATCTTTTCGCAAAGATCCTATACAGGAATTATTAGAGAAGTTCTTTTGGTTGGTACGCCTCATGTTTGGGTAGAAGATATACATACTACTGCATCGTTTTCTCAGAATTTTACTTCTTGCGATGTAAAAACAAAAGTATTAATTAAATCTGGTGCAATAGAAAGTTTAGGAGTACAAAATAGTTTTGGGGGAAGCTCTGTTTCCTTAGGAAAGTTACCAATTACCATAGAAACTACTCTTAGAAAAGTTGGGAGTAGTGAAATAGAATCAAGATCAGAGGATAGATATGTAGATATTCAAAGGGATAGATCAATGAATCTGGATGTAAATCTACATATTAATAATCCCGATTTATGGTCACCAACATCACCAAATCTATATAGATTAACTGTTAAAATATATCATAATGGAGCTTTAATTGATGACTATTCTGTTCCAATTGGATTGTATTCTATGCAATCCGGGTTGGTTGAGAACACATTCATATTAGTATTAAACAATCAACCATTTAAAGTAAAAGCTGTCGATTATATAGAACATATTCCAGGTTTAGGGCAAACTATTTCTGCTTTAGATATTCAAAAAGATATACTTGCATTAAAAACATTGGGGATTAATACTATAAGAGTACGTTTTGGAATGCCACATCCTTACTTAGTTGAACAATGTAATCTAAATGGTATTTTTATTCTATGTGATATGCCTGCATATGATATGCCCAATGGAATAATTGAATCTGACGAAATTACGGTGAGAATGAATAATATTGGTTCTAGAATGTTAAGTGCTTATGATAAGCAACCCTGCATTTTGGGCTATGGTTTATCAGACGGATTTCAAGAAGGATCTTCTCAAACTAAAAAGTTTCATAACTCTCTAATTGGTTTATTTAGAGCAATCAGTAATAAACTATTGTATAAAACCGTTCGATTTGGAAGCAGAGTCATTGATGAGAAATCATTTGATTTCTTGATATTGAGATCTTCTCCAAGATGGCAACCTGGTGATATTCAAGCAAATGAGATAGAACGATTACGAAAATTAGCACCAAGTAAGCCAATTTTAGTGCATTTTGGTAAACCAGTACAACCTAATAATCTTCAAGGATATACTGATCCCCTTTCGGTTGAATCACAAGCTCAATTTATTAGAGACAGTTATAGAACTGCACAGCAAGGGAAAACTGCTGGTATCGTAGTATGGAGTTTTTCCGATTTCATTACCGAACGCTCAATCACAGCTACCAATCCAGAAGATCAATATTTATGTACATCTGGTCTAACAGATTTTCAGAGACAGCCACGTTTAGCATTTACGATGTTAAAAGCTTTATTGAATGATGAGAAAGAACCTTTATTACGATCTGGCTCTGTAAATCAAGATACTCCTTTGATTTTCATTGTACTGGGAATTGTCCTAGGATTAATTCTCTTAATCCTCATGACTCGATTTAGGAGATTGAGAGAATATATCATTAGAGCATTGATTAGACCATATAATTTCTATTCAGACATTAGAGATCAAAGAATACTTTCAATAGGACAAACAATGAGCGTAGCACTTTTAAGTTCTGCTACATTGGGTCTTATTATGTCAACATTTCTTTATGTATTCAGAAGTAGTTTTGGTACTGAATATTTATATATGATTTTTTTACCTTCTGGCTTGCTTAGATCTATTCTAAATGCTATTACTTGGAATCCAAGCTTAGGGGTTTTTATTTTTATAATTGTTGGACTACTAGCACATGTTTTTGCTGCTGGCATTATTAGAGCAGCTGCTTTTTTTTCCAGAAGTAGAGTATTCTTTTTAGATGCTTTTACAATTTCTGTGTGGTCTGCTTTACCCTATATTATCATGTTACCAATCGGTTTAGCATTATACAAAATTCTAGGTTCTGGCAATGCTAATTGGTTAATCATTATCTTATGTATAATGTTTATATGGTACTACTACAGAATGTTACGTTCTACAGCAGTTGTGTTTGATGTGCCATCAATGCCAGTTTATTTGGTAGGTAGCGGTATGTTTTTAGTATTAATATTATGTATGATCGGATATTTTTCAGCAAATATGAATATTCTAAGTTATATCCAATATTACTTTAGCACTGTTTCATAATAATTGATTACATTTTTTTAGATAATGTTAATCATGTTTAATAAATGTTGTGCTTGCTGAACTTCCATCATGCTGTGTTGCAAGAATAGTATATAAGCCATTTGATAAATCTGAAATACCTAAAATCACATACAGTGCATTATCAATAATATATTCCTTTACAAGCTGCCCCTGCAAAGAATATAAACGTAAAGATTTAGTTGTAGAAGGTACATGTGCGGTTATCAACTCATTATTCTGAGCAGTAATTGAAAAATCAGAAACACTTATCAGTTCTTTAACTCCGGTTGAAGAATTATTTACTGAAAATGTCAATGTATCTACTTTGTCCATGCCTTTCACTTGAAATCCAAATGAAACAAATGCACTTCCAGGAGTTATAGCGCTATCAATATTTTTTTGATACATATCCATTACCATAACAGCTTTTTCAGTATTCGCCATAATATTCATTTCTTTTAAATCACCTTTTTTGAAGGTTGAAAGGGTATAACAAGAAGACACATCACAAAATTGGGTAAATAACTCATCATACCATGCTGGAGTCATTGTAAGTTCTAATACAGTATAAGAAATACTAAGATTTAAACTAGACATATTCTTGGCATTAACTTTCATAACAAGTTCTTCTTTATAATCCCAATTTGCTTCGATAGTATTAGGGAAAAAAGAGAAACCTTGAGCAATTATTGATATGTTTGAACTTAGGCTAATAAATAGGAAAATTGCTGCTATTTGCACATAATATTTCATGATATTTAAGACTGATGATGAATTGATTTTTTTTTACAAATTAACACATTTTTAAATTGACTGATATTTTTCAAGTAAATTTTAGCTACATACTCACTTTAACTCTCATATATAATAATGAAAATTAGCGGCTTCACATTTGTCAGAAATGGCTTTAAACTTGGATATCCTGTCTTAGAATCACTACAAAGTTTATTAGATATTTGTGATGAAGTAGTAATTGCAATTGGGAATTCTGATGATGAAACAGAAGAACGTATTAAAAATCTAGGCAATCCGAAAATTACCATCATATCGACAATATGGGATGAAACATTGAGAGAAGGTGGAACAATATTAGCACAACAAACTGATATTGCTTTACAACATTGTACAGGTGATTGGCTTCTATATTTACAGGCTGATGAAGTACTCCATGAAAAAGATTATGATGTAATTAAACAATATGCTCACAGATTTTTACATCATCCAACTATAGAAGGTTTGCTTTTTTCCTATTATCATTTTTTTGGAAACTATAATTATATCGGCTCAGGCAGACAATGGTACAGATCTGAAATTAGGATGATTAAGAATACTGATAGAGTCTTTTCTTGGAGAGATGCGCAAGGGTTTAGGACAAAGGATGCCAATGGAATGAGAAAACTAAAAGTGGCTTCTATACCTGTTTCTATTTATCATTATGGTTGGGTAAGGAATCCAATAGACTATCTTAAAAAACAAGCAGCATTTCATAAATTATATCATGATGATACCTGGCTAAAAGAATATTTACCTACAAGTGAAGAATTTCCTTCTTGTTATCAATTGGATACTTTTACAGCTACTCATCCCAAAGTAATGACTAATAAAATTCAATCTGATCATCAATGGTGCGAACAATTTAACCCTACAATCAGAAAAAAAAGACCTTTTATCGTTTTATTACTTGATATTATAGAAAAGATCACTGGTTATAGAATTGGTGAATACAAGAATTACACTCTCATAGATTAATCGTATAATTATAGAAGTTCTATGGCTACCTGGTTAAAAAATACATATAAACCGCTTGCTCTAAAGTTTACCCCTTATTTTAGAAAAATCTCTTATGTGATACCTCAGCTTTTATTTAATCCTGTAAAAATACATTTGCCCTTGCATTTCAAGCCACATGCAAAGGTATTGATCATGCGCCATGATGCTCTTGGTGATATGATTGTTACACTTCCAATTTTTGAATTGATTAAACAATATCATCCACAATTAGAAATCCATGTAGCGTGCACTGTAAATAACAAGGTATTAATAGAGGATAATCCATATATAGATGCAATACATATTGTCCCTATTTCCCTAGCACAAAAGCCTTTAGCTCATATTCAAGATATTCTTTCATTAAGAAAGCACTCATTTGATATTATCATTAATTGTTTAACTAGTTCAAGTTCTCAAAATGGTGTATTGGTTAATTTAATTGCTAAGAAAAACAGTATAAGAGTTTCAAGTTATGAAGGGGATCAATATGCTTGTTATTATAATGCTCAATCATATAAATCTGCAGATACAATTAATATGTGGGAAAAAATGTTCGAGCTTATTACCGATGTGCTAGGAATTGATTCTCCACAAGAAGAATTAAGAATGCCACAATTATTGATTGATTCTTCTTATGAATATTCTGCAAAAAAGACATTGCAACAATTAGAATTATTTGATAAATCATTTATTGTCATAAACTTATCAGTGCGTCAAAGTAAGAATGCATGTACTTTACAACAATATGAAACTCTTATTGCAGGGCTAAATAATCTATCTATTCATGTTTTACTTTTGTGGATGCCGGCAGATAAAGCATTAACAGATCAATTACTTCTCAGTAATTCGCCTTATACGCTTGCTTATCCAGAGGGCAGACATTTATTTGAAGTGTGCGAAGTAATCAAAAAAGCGCTGTGGGTTTTTACGCCTGATACTGGAATGATTCATATAGCCACAGCTGTTCATACACCCGTTTTTGCTGTGTATCAAGAGAAAGGGACTATAAAACAAGGAGAATGGTGGCCTTATATGGTTCCTTTTCATTATATAAATTCCCCAAAAGGTGCTTCTATATGTGATATAGAAGCACAAGAAATCTTATCAAAATGCTTAGATTTTCATGAATCTATATTATCACAAATCACCCGTCCAAGGTCTTAATACTAGCTCTTCTATACATAAAGTATCAGATTCATTTCTGCTTAATTGTAATGCAGATACAACACACTGTGCGATTTCTTCAGGCTTCATCATTCTATGTTTATTCTGCTGTAAAAATTCTTTATCCCAAATCTCTGTTGCTGTAGCGCCAGGTAATACATCAATCACACTAATTCCAAATGGTCTAGCTTCGATTCTAAAAGATTTCATCATTGCTAATGCGCCAGACTTTGTAGCAGCATACACAGATGATTGCGTAAAAATAGTTGTTGCTGCAATTGAATGTATAGTAACCACAAATTTTGGCTTATTCTCGTGTTTCATTAATGGGAATGCATGTTTCACAGAATAGAAAAGTCCTAAAAGATTTGTTTGTATCATAGAATGAGCATCTTCTGATGTAATATCCCATAATGATGCAAATGAAGCTACTCCCGCATTATTGATAATAATATCTATTGTTCCAAATCTCTCTTTGATCGTTTGAATACATCTAATAATATCATCTTCATGTTGTATCGAACCTTGAATATCAACTATTCTATCTTTGTATTGTCTAATTAATTCAATCGGTGCACCAGATCTGGAAAACATACAAACGAATGCATTATGTTGTAAACATAGTTCTGCCATGGCAAGCCCAATTCCTTTACTTGCACCTGTTATAAGAATCACAGCATTATTTAAATTCATATATATCCCAAGAATTATAGTAATCAAGAATAAACACTTATTTTGCAATATACTGTTGTTTTTCTATTTGTGCATTTCTTAAAGTATGAACTAATATGATTCTTTTTACTCCTGGGCCAGTTCCATTATCCGAAAAAGTAAAATCATCTTTAACAGATCTTTCATATCAATATTCTAAGCAATACTCTTTTGTATTACAAGAAATTGATACTTTATTGCATAGTTTATTTAGTAATTCACATCATATTATTCCTTGTATTGGTTCTGGAACTTCAACAATTGAATTGGCAATGCAATGGTTACACAACAAAAATGAAACACAAATTATATTAGTTAATGGAAGATTTTCTGAGCGATGGGTTGCAATGGCTAATTCGCTTAACATCACAACACATGTATTGCAAACACAATGGGGTGAATATGTATCAATTGAACAATTAGAAGCATATTTACAGACAAATAAGCCACATTCAATATGGATTACTCATACCGAAACTTCTACTGGAATAACTTGTCCACTACAAGAATATATTCATATAATTAAAACATTATCTCCAGACACATTGATTTGCATTGATGCAGTAAGTAGTATTATATGCGAAGAGATACACATTGGTGATATAGATTGTGTATGTACTGCATCTCAAAAAGCATTAGCAGGTCCTCCGGGCATTGGTATTATTTTTTGTAGTGCACGCGCATGGGATTATATACAGCAAAAAAAACGCATTGATCCTATTCCTGGCTTATCAAAAGATATAGTAGAAATGTATCATTCTTTCAAGAATAGAATTCCTTTCTTTACTCCCCCACTGCCAATATTTAGTGGTTTGTATACTTCGCTTCTGGAGATTTCACATGACTTTATTGGATATAAAAAAACATTAAATAATCAGAATATATATCTAAAAAAGGAATTAGGTATAATTTCCAATTATAATGTATCGCTTCATAATGCTGCTGGATTAACTGTTATTAAATGTAAAAATGCAATTGAAATCAGGAATATATTAGAAAGTAGATATAATATTATGATAGCTCCTGGACAACAATATTGGTCTCAATCTTATATCCGCATTGGACATATGATACCATATAATAAATCTGATATCAGTTCTTTATTACGAGCATTTAAAGAAATGAAAGTATCTGGTGTATTATGAAAGTAATTGTGTTAGCAAGTAATAATGCCCATAAAGTACAAGAGATTCAGTCAATTTTCACTGAATATAATCTTGACATATATATTATCTCACAAAAAGAATTCTTAGGTGATAATAATATAGATATCGAAGAGACTGGTAGTACTCTGCAAGAAAATGCAATGATAAAGGCAGATGCCATATATTCTCTAACAGGATTACCTGTTCTTGCAGATGATACTGGATTAGAAGTATCTTCATTAGATTTTGCTCCTGGCGTATATAGTGCCAGATATGCTGGCGAACATGGCAATGACAGTGCAAATCGCAATAAGCTTTTGATAGCTTTAGCACAGAAGACAGATCGAACTGCAAGATTCAGAACGGTATTACATTATAAAGATTCGCATCAATCATTTTCTATTGATGGGATATGTCAGGGTAATATTATTGATCGAGAAAGAGGTAATAATGGTTTTGGATATGATTCGCTATTTATACCCATCGAACAATCATTAACATTTGCAGAAATGTCTGATATAAGTAAAAATCAAATCAGCCACAGAGCCCTTGCAGCAAAGTCTATGGCATTGCACTTATCTACAATACATCATTCACATCACATTCCACAAGAGATTATCTATTGCATATTGATCTCAGTTTTGGCATCAATGAATAAGGCCGAAGAATTATCTAGATTGTTGCAAAAAGCGTTTGAATATGGATATACATATGATATGATGTATGAAGCATTATTACAGGTTTACTTATTTGCTGGATTTCCTGCTACTTTAGAGGCTTTATCAGTTTTACATGAAGTGTATGGTTGGCAATCGAATAAAAAGTTAGAAGAATATAATGTCGAACTGTTTACTCAAAGAGGTAAAGCTACTTGTAAACAAATTTATACTCATGTTTATGATACAATGATGAATAAACTTCACATGATCTCACCTGAAATATCAGAATGGATGATCATAGAGGGTTATGGAAAAACTCTTTCTCGGCCTGGATTAAGTTTACAACAAAGAGAATTATGTATTATCGCTATCCTTGCTGCTGGCAATTGGAAGAATCAATTATACTCTCATATAAGGGGTGCTTTACTACTTGGGATAAAGCCAGCAATTATCAAAGAAACATGTTCATATTTATTAATCTATAAACTTATAACAGAATATCATTCTGCTATCGCAATTCTAAGCATACTTACAAAAGATAAAACACAATAGATTTATACTGATTTATACTTATGACCAATCATACCTCATATCTTCAAGAAATTACATATACAAACTCATTCTTTAGTGAGTTAAATCCTCATTTACTTGCCTATACTGCGCATATCATGGGATTTGAAATCCCCAATATGCATAAGCCATTTACCTATTGTGAATTAGGATGTGGTAGTGGGTTTTCATTACTTACATATGCTGCAGCAAATCCTCATGGTTTTTTTATTGGTGTAGATTTCAATACGCATCATATTGTAGAGGCAAAAGAAGCAGCTAAAAAAAGTAATCTTACAAATATTCTGTTTATCGAAAAAAGTATTGAAGATATTCATCACGATGTGCCCGATTGTGACTTTATAGTAATGCATGGAGTATATTCTTGGGTTCATACAGATATAAAAAAAGCTATTAGATCATTTATAGACAAAAGATTAAAGCCTCAAGGACTTTCCCTCGTTAGTTATAATACTTTTCCCGGATGGCATATCTATGCTCCATTACGTATGATGATGCGAGAATATGCATTAGGATTAACAGATAATATGCTTGAAGATGCTGAAGAAGGATTAACGTTTATAGAGTATGTTAAATCATGTAATACTGAATATTTTCAAGCAGTTCCATCTGCAGCTTCATTGATAGAAGAGCTATCTAATCAAGATCTTCGATATATAGTGCACGAATATTTTGCAGAACATTGGCAACCGCTTTGGGTTCGGGAAATGCATGAAGAAATGAAAGAAGCGAATGTTTCATTTGCTGGTACTTTGCCACTTTTTTTAAATTTTGGTGAAATATGTTTACCAGAAGAATTTCAACAAATGAATGAACATACAGTTGAACGTACTTCATTTGAAGCATTTAAAGATCTTATCAGAAATACGATGTTTCGTCATGATATTTTTGGTAAAACCTATAGAATACATAATGAAGAATTTCATGATTTTCCATTTGGTATTGTTAGTCCGTCTAAAGTTGAAGTACATTCTATATCCTTACCAGGCTGCAGAGTAATAAGTTTAGATGATCATGTTCACAATCAGATTATACATACTTTAGAACAAGGATATCATACAGTACATCAAATCTATGAGTTTTTACAGGGCCATATAAGTAAAGATACCATACAAGATGCGCTTTTAAATCTAGTAATTGCAGAGCAAATCAAACCATTATCTACTCCTTTTCATCGTATCAAACCTTATGAATCTTTAAAACTATCGCAACATAATAAATCAGTGTTAGAGCAATCTTTGCATAAAAAGGAATGTGTAGTAGCAAGTCAGGTAAGTGGATCTGGGATTATCATCAATCAAGATACCGCAATATTTCTTTTAGCAACAGGCATGCATGGAATTGACTATGCATCAGAATGGATTTGTGAATGGATGGAATTGCAAGGTTATGATAATAGCTTGCTTCTAGAATTACAAGTAAAAGCTCAATATTCCACTTTTATGGAAACATTACCATTTTGGATTAAAATGGGAATATTATAGAAGCAGAACATCAGTATAAATACTATCCTTATTACAGAAATCAAATTCTTATATTAGCATACAATTTCTCTCCTTTTTTTTCTTTGCAGCATAAGAAATAATGAGCTTGAACATAGCAATTGTAGGATCGACTGGCTTAGTTGGAAGAACTATGTTGAAGGTTCTTGAAGAAAGAAATCTTCCTATTTCTTCACTCACTTTATTGGCATCAGCTGCCTCTAGTGGTAAGACTCAAATATTTAAAGGACAATCAATACCTGTTCAAGAATTAACTGAGCATTCTTTTGGACATATTGATATTGCATTATTTTCTGCTGGTGGTGCAATAAGTAAAAAATATGCAAAAATTGCTGCTAGTAATGGTTGCATTGTGATTGATAATTCATCCGCATGGAGAATGGATCCAGATGTTCCATTGATTGTTCCTGAAGTTAATCCCGAGCAAATCCCCTTTCACAAGAATATTATTGCTAATCCTAATTGTTCTACAATACAATTAGTTCTTGCTTTACAGCCTTTACATACAATGTTTGGTATCAAAAGAGTAATTGTATCTACTTATCAATCTGTAAGTGGAGCTGGGCAAAAAGGGATTGACCAATTAACCGATGAATTAGCAGGCAAAGAACCAAGTGCAAGGATTTCAGAATTTCCATTGGCATTTAATACGGTATTTCATCCTAAAAAAGAAAATAAGATTGGTCATTTTACAGAAGAAGAAGATAAAATCATCTATGAAACAAAAAGAATTATGGGGATTAAACATTTACCTATAGCAGTTACTTGTGTACGTATACCAACAATAGGTGGACATGGTGAATCAGTTCTGGTAGAATTAGAAAATAAAGTAGAATTAACTGATATCATCAAAGTATTCAGTAATAGTAAAGGAATCGTTCTTCAAGATGAAGATAACTCAGCATTTGCTCCAATGCCTATATATTGTCAAGGAAAAGACGAAGTATTTATCGGAAGAATAAGAAAAGATCCTTCTTCTGATAATGGCATTATGTTTTGGATTGTTGCAGATAATCTTAGAAAAGGAGCAGCCACAAATGCTGTTCAAATTGCAGAATTATTAATAGCCCATACAGCATTATGAAAAACGTAGCAATTATCATGGCAGGTGGTGCTGGAGAACGTTTCTGGCCACTTAGCCGAAAACAGAATCCTAAGCAATTATTAAAGCTTTTTTCAGATAAAACGATGTTAGAAGAAGCAATTGATCGAATTACTTCTGTTGTAGATAGACAAGATATTTATATCATTACTAATACGATGTTAAAAACTAGCATAAGTAAAGAATTACCTGATTTTCCTGAAGAAAACATCATTGCAGAACCCACAAAAATGAATACCGCACCCTGTTTGGCATTAGGTGTATCTTTGTTGTTGTCTAGATATACATTACCTGCACATGAGATAATTGCTGGCGTTTTTACAGCAGATCATTTTATTAGACCTTTAAACAAGTTTGCTGATGATATACAGACAGCATATGAATGTGCTGGTAATCATCCTTATCTTGTAACTTTAGGTATTCCACCTAGTAGACCCGAAATTGGCTATGGATATATAGAATCTGGTAGCCCCATAGAAGCACAAAATCCAGTTTTGTCTGTGGTCAGTTTTAGAGAAAAACCAGATATCAATACTGCCTTATCTTTTATGTCTGCAGGGACTTTTTTTTGGAATAGCGGAATGTTCTTTTATCGTTTGGATACATTTTCACAGGCTATTGGTAGTACAATGCCAATAACTTATGAGTTCATGAATAAGATAACTGAGTATTTGTGCAATGAAATTGGAGACATTCACGATGAAAAGACAGCCTCTTTCTTTAATAAAATGGAAGCAACAAGTATAGATTATGGTGTCTTAGAAAAGATATCTAATGTAGCAGTATTACAAGCATCTTTTCTATGGGATGACGTTGGGTCTTGGGATGCATTAGCACGATTAGGTGAAAGTAATCATCATAATTCTATTGAACATGGAAATATTATATCTATTGACACCAAAGAATCAATTCTATGGAATGAGCATCCTGAAATCCTCTTAACTTCTGTAGGCACAGAGAATATGACAATTATTCTTACTAAAGATGCCCTATTAGTGTGTCCAGTCCAGCAAGCGCAACAAGTAAAGCTTATAGTACAGCAATTAAAAAACAATGATTTGGAACATCTTCTCTAGTTATCCATTGATATTATCATGATTTTTCATTCCACACAAGCAATTATAAAGGAATCTGCCTTTGTACATAATGTGCAATCAATCCGAGCATTGATTGGCTCTGATATCCATATTATGGCTATGGTTAAGGCAAATGCATATGGACATGGATTAGTAGAAACATCTAGAATTCTTTCATCTTTAGGGATTGATTGCTTGGGTGTAGCATTTTCTTCGGAAGCTGTACTTCTTAGACAAGCTGGGATAACCTTGCCAATCATCATGATGACACCTCCAGAAGATGAAGATATATATGCAATTATCAAGAATTCAATTGAAACTGTTATATGTACGGAACATCATCTTAGGGAATTATCTAAGCAAGCAAAGGAAAAAAATGCACTCATAAAAGTTCATACCTATATCGATACTGGAATGCATAGAGATGGATTTGATCCATCACATACACTTCAATTTATTGAGCTTCTACATTCATTCTCGAATTTACAATGGGTGGGCATCTGTACACATCTTGCAACATCAGATTCATCTGATACTTCATTTATGGATAAGCAATTATCTATATTTTATCAATGCATAGAACAGCTTAAACAACATGGATATACTATACCAAGAATTCATATAAGTAATTCAGCAGGAATGATTAGAAAACCGTTATATGCAGCTGGTATGGTAAGATTGGGTTTGTCTTTATATGGATATAATGTCATTGGTGATATTGAAGTACCAGATCTATTACCTGTTATGAGCATTGAATCCAGGGTTTTATCTCTTAGAAGAATAAAGAAAGGAGAATCTGTAAGTTATGGTAGATCTTTTGTAGCACATACTGATACGACAATTGCTACAATACCAATTGGATATGGTGATGGATTATTCAGACATTTATCCAATAAAGTATCATTTATCATAAATGGAAAATTTTATCCTGTTATTGGCAATATATGTATGGATGAATGCATGGTAAATATTGGAGATGATCCATGCAGTGTATCTGATACAGTTATTATTATTGGGTCACAGGGAGAATGTTCTCAGAATGCAAAAGATATAGCTAATATTATAGGCACTATCCCCTATGAAATAACAACAGCTATATCCAGTAGAGTACCAAGAAGAATTGAATAATTATCCTTGTTTAGCAGCTTCTGCTAAGGCTATCTCACCTTCTTGAGTATCTAACCAAATTTCATCTGGAGTACCAAATACACGTGCTCTTTGATCATCGAACTCACCTTCCCAACGGGCAATAACAACTGTAGCTAAACAATTCCCCAAAAGGTTTACAGATGTTCTAGCCATATCCATTAATTCATCTATACCAAATATCATTGCAACGCCTAATGCGCCAATCCCAGGTGGTAAAAAAGTAGACAAAGTAGCCAATAAAATAACCAATGAAGCTCTTGGTACTGCAGCCACACCTTTAGAGGTTATCATTAATGAAAGCATCATCATTAACTGTTGTTCAAATGTAAATGTAAATCCTGCAACAGTGGTAGATGCGGCTTGAGCAACAAATACAGATGCCATGGCCAAATACAGAGTAGTTCCATCTAAATTAAAACTATAACCAGCTGGCATTACAAATCCAACAATACGTTTTGGCACACCAAATCTTTCCATTGCTTCCATTGCTTTAGGTAAAGCAGACTCACTACTGGTTGTAACAAAAGCTAAAATAAAAGGCTCTCTCACCGCTTTTAAAAATGGTTTAATAGGAACCCTTGCAATTAACATTACAGTACCCAATACAAAGACAACAAATAGTACTAATGCAGCATATAAAGAAATGACAAGTAATCCTAAATTTGAAAGTATATGTAATCCTTGATGGCTAATCGTAACAGCCATTGCTGCCCCAACACCAAATGGAGCAAATTTCATGATAAAGCCAGTAAATGTAAACATTACCTGAGCTAAAGATTCACAGAATTCAACAATAGGCTTACCCTTTGAACCTATTGCAGTAACAGCCATTGCAAATAAAATTGAAAATGCTACAATTTGTAAAACATCTCCCTTTGCCATTGATTCTATAATACTTGAAGGAAAAACATGGATAATAGTTTCAATCAATGTTTTAGGATGATTTTCAGCGATTTTTCCAAGAAGTCCGGGATCACCTTGCAAGGTAATACCATCACCAGGACGAATAATATTGACAATAGCTAAACCTAGAAATAATGCAATTGTAGTAACAATTTCAAAGTACAATAATGCTTTAGCTCCCATTCTTCCTACTTTTTTTAAATCTCCCCCACCTGCAATTCCAATAACTATTGTCGCAAAAACTAGAGGTGCAATAATAGATTTGATTAGGCTAAGAAAAATATCACGTACAAAGGATAATTGTGAAGAAAATTGAGGTGCAAGCCAACCAGCAAGAATCCCAACTATCAAGCCTAAAAAGATTTGTTTAGTTAATGATAGATGCCACCATTTTTTCTGTTCTGTTTGTAGAATTGCAGTATTCATAATAATTTGATTAGGTAAACAATTAATCGATCCAGTCGGCTATAAAAATATTGGTATCACCTGGTTTTTTATTATATCTGTTAGAACAGAATACAATTTTTTTTCCATCACGTGTAAACATTGGGAATCCATCAAAATCTTCTGCGAATGTTATACGTTCTAAGCCTGTGCCATCAATATTAATCATATATATGTCAAAATTTCTACCTTTAGAGTCTTGCATATTAGAACAAAATATAATGCGCTTTCCATCCGGATGAAAGAATGGTGCAAAATTAGCAGCACCATTATTGGTTATTTGCTGTTTATTCGTCCCATCAGCATCCATTATATAAATTTCTAACTTCGATGGTTTTACTAAATTTTCATCAAGCAAATTTTTATATGCTTTTAATTGATCCTCTTTTGGTCTGGATGCTCTAAAGACAATTTTTTTTGAATCTGCACTATAAAATGCGCCACCATCATAACCAGGTTCAAATGTTAGTCTTTTAACATTTAAACCATCTATATCACAAGAATATAACTCAATATCTCCATCCCTCATAGAAGTAAAAATGATCTTTTTTCCATCTGGTGAAACAGTAGCCTCGGCATCATAATCTGGGATGAGTGTAATTGTCCTTACCTGTTTTCCGGTAGCAGTGTCTGCATACATAATATCATATGATGGTAATAAAGGCCATACATATCCTTTAGACATATCAGGTGGCGGTGGACAATCAATATCATTATAAGCAGTAGTAGCAAAAAGAACGTCTCCAGTTGGCATAAAAAAACTACAAGTAGTTCTTCCTTGGCCATTTGAAATTTGTTTCATTCCTTTACCGTCAATATCCATAATAAAAATCTGATCACATCCATCGGACTTTACTCTTCTTTGAAATGAAAGCATTTTATCGTCAAATGAAAAATATGCTTCTGCATTTTCGCCCTCAAAAGTCAGCATTTTTATATTAGCAAAGTGCTTTTCCTGAGCTAAATATTGAGAATCTGTAAGTAATACTCCTTGGCTTTTACCATATTGATGTGCAAGTACTAAAACACATAATGCTGTGACAAAATATCTGCATTGTTTATTACTTATCGTAGCCATGAATATTCCTGTATATAAATGTATAGCGCAAAAATAGAGTATTACACTGCAAGACCAAATTTTATGAAGTTTCTTTATTAAAGACAACTTTATCACTAATTTACCCTGATTATTGTCCTTATACCGAATTATATGAATATTTATTTATCAAAAATCACGATAATTTCATGTATATGCATGATATGCATCGGATGTAATCCTGTAGAAAGCGATATTAGAATTGAAGAACCTTTATATACAATTTCGGGTTCGGTTAAGTTATTGAGAGAGGATAATTCGATTGAGATTATCAAAAATGGTGTTATTATAAATCAAGTTGGGACAAATAATTCCACAAATTCTGATTCTTCTGGTAAATGGACTCTAAAGAATATCCCTAAAGGTGTGTATACATTATCATTTGTAAAAAGTGGTTTTTCTGAATTTCGATATTTTAATATAGTTGTTGATGGAAATAAATCTAATGATCTTTCACAAATTACATTAGCTCAAATACCTCAATTTACTGTTAATAATATTGAAACATTTTTAACGGACGATAATACTTTTGTCCAGATCAATTGTTCAGTTTCTAAATATGCTTCTCAAACAAGAAGAGTAATTCTTTTCTTTGATAAATTAAATGAATCATATATAAACCCACAGATTTATGATTTCTATTCTATCGATTTAACAATTCCAGCAAATGAAAATTCCGGTGTATTAAAAATTCCTATTCAGAGATTAATTCTCAATGGATTTTCTAATGGATCAAAAGTATATGTTGCTGCCTATGGTATCTCCAGATTTGAAGCTACTTCAGAAGGTTCTTTTGTTTCTCAAAATCCTCTGAATGGTAAAACGATTTTTTGGAATTATAGCTCACCTGCATTTGTTAGTTTTTTTTTACTTCCTAATTAATGTGATCTTATCATTTTTTTTATTATATCATGAATAAAAAGATACATATACTAAGCATCTTCTGTCTATTACATTTCTTCATATATGAAGATATATTCTCTCAAAATGTTCAAGATAGAAGTATCAATATCAGATTGAAGAAAGGAAGCTCAAAACAGCAATTAATTCTTGCTTTAGACGCTCTTACTTTACCAATTTTTGAACAGTATACTCTTCAATCATTTGTACCCACTTCCATAATCGATCAAGAGCACACTAGTTCTCAAGCTCTTTACATGAAATCACGTGCTTTTGATAATATATTAAGAACTTATTCATGTACATTTACTCAATCAATATCCCCTATTTTTATTTGTGACTATGTAAAAAAACATATAGACATTATAGACATTGCTGAACCTCGATATCTTGAATTTTCTCAATACACGCCAAATGATGCGAATATACATTTGCAATCCTTTTTTGAAACAGTAAAAGCATTTTCTGCATGGGATATCTATCAAGGCGATACTTCAATAGTAATTGCTATTGTCGATAATGGATTTCAACAAAATCACATTGACTTAAAAGATAATATTGCAATTAACTGGAAAGAGATCGAGAATAATGACATAGATGATGATAAGAATGGCATTGTAGACGATTATAAAGGCGCAAATATGGCTTGGCCAAATGATGGTTCTCAAGCTGGAAGTACCTATAATTCTACAGATGGTCATGGAACAATGGTGGCTGGCGTTGCTGCTGCAACATGGAATAATTCCATAGGCATAGCAGGAGCAGCTGCAAAGTGTAGGTTTTTTCCAATCAAAGCTGGAAAAGAAGGTTCGGACCGTGTGGAATATGGCTATGAAAGTATTCTATATGCTGTGTTACGGGGTTTTCATATCATAAATTGTAGTTGGGGTTCTGCAAATTCATTTTCTGAAATCAATCAATCTATCATTGATTTTGCCAGCGAGCAAGATGTACTAATAATTGCAAGTGGCGGAAATGATAGGAATAGGGCCCCTTTTTATCCTGCTGGATATAAAGGAGTACTTGGTGTTGGGGAAACAGATTTAAGTGATGCAAAGACTAATGGTTCGTCTTATGGTTGGCATATTGGCATTATGGCTCCGGGATATATGGTTCAAACAACAGATAATGATATTGATTCCTATACAATAGCAAGTGGAACTTCATTTGCATCACCAATAATTTCTGCTTGTGCTGCTTTAGTAAAAGGAAAATTTCCAGATGCTACTATGCACATGATTCATAAACATATACAACAAACAAGTGATAATATTTCTTTGTCTAATACTCTTTACCCTGGAATGATTCCCGGCAGAGTAAACTTTAAAAAAGCGCTGGATTATCATCCAAATACCTTTCCAATCATTTCCATAAAGGATTGGAATATGTATCATACAAAAGGTACTCGATTTAAGGTTGGTGACACAGTATTTTTAAAGCTTTCACTAGAAAATATTTTCACATCCATTGCAAAAAATACTACTGTTAACATTTCTTCACTCACAGATTTTTTTGAACCTGTTCGTATTATTGATTCAGTAATATATATAGATAAGATAGATCCCTATTCAACGATTATCATTGATAGTATACGAATTGTCATCAAAGAGTCCAGCGATGCATCTTTTTTATTAAAAGCAGATATTTCATCTGAAAATAAAGTGTTTCCATATACACTCATTCCTTATCGTCCTATACCATCAATCACAACTTTTCATACAGATAATCTATCTTTTTCTTTAGGTGATTATGGGTCTTTAGGATTTATAGGTGATAGAACGATAGGCAATACAGGAAATGAAAGTTTTGATGGATTAGGTTTTTTGATAAAAAATATTGGGTCGATACTTTATTCTGGAGGAATTATTGCCAATTCAGGTGATAAAATTCTTAAAGGTTTTGCATCTGAATCTAATTTTGAGCCAAGCAAACGCTTCGAAAACAACTCAATCGGAGCATCAATGTTGCTTACAGACAGTTTAAATCCTGATTATCTAAAAATTGGATTAACTGTTAAACAAACTATTACCTCTTTAAAAAGTAATTCAGTAACGATAAAATATACTCTGTATAACACCAGTGATCAACCAATAGTCAATCCTGGATTAGCATTATATGCCGATTGGGATATAGGAAATTATGGAAGAGAAAATAAAGTTGAACTTTTTACAGAAAGTATCCCAGAAGAACTTAGAATGAGAGCTCAAGCAGAAATTGCATATCGTGAAGGAACATATAATAATAAACCTTATCCATTTATTGGAATAGTAACGATAGCATCCAGCAAAGAATCTTCTTTCTTTCCTCAATCCGCTGGTATTAATTCAGGAACATTCGAAGGATTAGATGCAGATTTCGCTGGGCTTTTTAATAGCAATTCTTCTGTACAATTTCCCTCTAAAGGCGATATTTCTATTTTTAGTGGAGGTAGTTTTAAAAAGGTATTATCTAAAGGAGATTCTGCAGAATTTTATATCATTTTTGCTGCAGATACACTTAAGAATAATGTAGGACAAATTATCAGAAACACGATTAATGATTTAGAATATATTTCTTCTGTTATTAATGATAGTAATACTTTAAAATTTTGTGTTGGAAGATATATTGATTTTGCTAATTTGGATAATGAATTGCAAATTTTTCCTAATTTTTACTCAATAGAAATTTTTAATGTGCAAGGTGAAAGGGTGTTTATTAGTCTTGATAATAATCATTCAATACAAGATGAATTTGCAGCGTGTACATCAGGAATATATCAGGTTCTTATAACTGATAAAAAATGTAACAAAATGAGTGTTACGATGTCTTGCGTTAAATAATCAAAGTGACATTATATTTTCTTTATATGGAGCTCTTATGAATTGTAGAAGAATTCTACATTTTTCAATGTTTGTGTCATTTTTTATTTTTTCTTTAAGTCTAAAGGCAACTCAAACACCTTCAGACAAAGGTATATTTGTTCCTAATGCAGGACAATGGCCAAAAGAAGTAAAATTTATGGCTAAAACCCCAACCATGAACCTTTGGATAACCAATAAGGGCATCATTCACGATTTGTATTCTATCCAAAAAACAAAAGCAAAGAAATCTTCTTTCATGAAGCATGGACATGCCATTAAAATGAATTTTTTAGGTGGAATTATTTCTTCAGTGAAAGGCATGAATTCTTCCGGAACAATCATGAATTATTTTAAAGGTAAAAATCCTGATTCATGGTTTACAGGAATTAACTCTTATGAAAGTGTTTCACTTGATAATGTTTATGATGGTATAGATATTGTTTATTCATTTGATAACAGTGCTCCTCGATATGATTTTCATGTAAAACCTGGTATAGACCCAAATAAAATTTCCATAGCATTCGAAGGTGCCAATTCCACATCTATTCAAAATGGAGCTGTTGAATTACAAACTCGATTTGGATCCTTAAAGAATGGTCAGTTATATGCATTTCAAGTAGATGAAAATGGAACTAAGCATCAAGTACAGTGTTCCTTTAAGCAAGAAAACAATGCATTAAGATTTACAGTTGGAAATTATGATACAAAGCGTACTCTTGTTATAGATCCATTAGTGTACAGCACATATATCACAGGATCAGGTACTGATGTGATAAATAAAATAACAATGGATTTATCTGGTAATATTTTAGCAGGTGGATACTCTGATTCACCAGATTTACCTACTGTTACTGGATCTTATGATGCAGTGTATAATGGTAGTTTAGATGGAATAGTTATACGTTTTACACCGCAATTAAGCAAAGCTTTAAGTTATACCTATATAGGTGGTGGCGGAGATGATGCAGTCAATTCTATAGCAGTTTCTGCTTCTGGTAATATCTTTTTAGGTGGCGAAACATCATCTGCAAATTTCCCAATTTCTACTGCATGGAAAGATGAGTATGCAGGTGGAATTGATGGCTTTGTAGCAAAATTATCTTCTGATTGTACGCAGCTAAAATACTCTACTTTTTTAAATGGTAGTGGTGATGATAAAGTGCTTGCAATCGCTCCAAGAGATAATGAAAGTGTTTTAGTTGGTGGTATGACAAATTCCCAAAATTTTCCTACTGATAATGGCGCATTTCAAAGGTTAAAAAAATCATTAAATGATGGATTTCTACTTGAATTAAAACCTACGGCTAGCTCTGGCGTTAATTTTTCAACATTCATTGGTGGAGATGGTGAAGATAAGATAACTGGTGTTGGCTATGATCCAGCTTATTTGTCTGTATTTTTTGCTGGAACCACCGCATCTGGATTATCAGCAACATATCCTGTGCCCACAACAGGTATGTTTGGTGATCCAAGCCGTAAACCATGGAATAATATTTTTAGAGGTAAAGATGATGGCTTTGTTGGTAAGTTTAATATTGCCGGTACACCATCACAAACTAATGGACATTATTTAGGATATTTAAGTAGCAATTTAAATGACAGAGTAAATGCTCTTATTCCTTTAGATGATGGTACAGTTGTAGTTACCGGTGAGACCGAATTTGGTTCGGGCACAACAACATTCCCAACAACTGGATCCACTACTTCTGGAAAGGGTGGTTTCGATATTTTTATAACAAGAATATCAGTTAATGGAAGATCTATTCAAAATTCTGGCGTTTTTGGAACAAGTGGAAAAGAATCTGCAAACGATATAAAGTTTATTAAAGAAACAACTCAGATCTTGGTTGCAGGTTATACTAATTCTAGAGATTTTTCTAATACTCAATCTGGAAGTGCTGTTACTGATGGTGATTATGGTGGAGGTACTAAAGATGCCATCGTCATGAAAGTTTCCAATGATTTATCAGATGTCAGTTTTTCTAGTCTTTATGGTGGAGCTGGTGAAGATGAAGCTATGGGAGTAACAGATACTCCAAGAGGTGATATCTTTATTGGTGGTTACACTACTTCTGAAGATTTAAAAGTGTTTCAAGAATCTTTGGAAAAAACTGGCTCTGCAAATAAAAATGGTTTTATTGGTAAAATTGCCTTTGGAACTATCGCTATGACAAGTCCTAGCTCATATGGAGTGTTTTGTCAAGGTACTAATGTATCTTTTAATTGGACAAAAGAAGGTGTAACTGTAACTGAATTAGTTGCTATTCAAATTTCTTCCGATAAAGGGATTACATGGAATACTATTGCTAACAATGTTCAAGGGACAAGTTATAATTGGAAAGTTCCTGATACTGTAAAAGCTGGAACTGTATATAGAGCAAGAGTTCTCAATATTGCATCTGGCTTACGTGATGAATCAGATACTACTTTCTTAATTGGTTTAGGTACCGTAATTACCCAACAACCACAAGGCGACTCATTATGTGTTGGCTCTCGCTTCAGAATGGTTGTTCAAGGTAATGGGAAAGGTACTTATGAATGGAAATTTAATGGTAATTTAATACAAGGTGCTCGTGATTCTGTATATATAATTGCATCAGTTAAAGAATCAGACAAAGGAGATTATACAGCAGTAGTCAATACAGGTTGCGCTGCAACAACTAGTCAACTTGCGGCATTAATTATCAAGCCAACTACTAAAGTATTAAACCCTCCACAGAATACTACAGTAACTGCTGGTAATCCAATTATATTAAGCGTTAACTGTAAAGGTTTAAAATTAACCTATGAATGGCAAGTTGATGGGTTTAAGATTAGTAATGCAATAGATTCAGTGTACACCATACCTACATCAAATACCGGAAATGCTGGTAAATATCGTGTAATTGTTCGCGGTGAATGTGGAGTAGATACAAGTGCTTTAGCTGAAGTTATTGTTAATCCTGCTAGTTCAGTTCATGATTTTACGCAAGATTCTCATTCGAATGGAATTGCATTACAAGTTCTTAACAATACTAATGACGATAATATGTATTGTACAGTAGAAACTAATATCCAAGGAAATGCATCAATTTCACTTGTTTCTAATATGGGTGAAACTGTTGCTACTCTCTATAAAGGTATGTCAATCATCAATGAATCACGTCAATTCCCTCTTCCAAATGGATTACCTTCTGGTATTTATTGGCTTATTGCTAAAATTGGCAATCAAACTAGTTCTAAACAAATAGCTATTATTCATTAATTGGCTAACAAACAATCAAAGGCTCCGCGTTTTTTACGACGGAGCCTTTTTTTATATAAACAAGAATTGATTGATACTATTAATTGAATAAAGTGTCAATGCTTCTTTACATAGAATTCCTCGATTATATTCTTTATGGTAATATTCCAATAATCCCTGCTGTTTCCAAATCATATCCTGCTTTATACTGGCATTAAGTCTTCGTAAATAAGCATATTCAGTTACACTTTTAGCACTCCAATACCAATCTAACATGATGTTTTTTTCATTCTCATGTGCATTGCTCATCAACAATGGAATAATACAATTCACAATAATTTCAGTGTATAAATGATGTCCTACATTTTGAAAAGAAAGTGCAAATACTTTTCTTAATTGTTCTAATGAATTTATGTGATTATGAATCAAACATTGAATGCTTTCATGATGAACCAGATGATAAACTAGATATTCTGTTGTGAATGAATGATGATGTGGCCTTCTTTTCCCTTTTTGGCGTTTATGGATCAATAGAATAATAGATGCATATAAAACTTCATTCTTAGATGATATAGATGTGCACAAAACCTTGATTTCGGATGTTTTTCTTAATAATCTTTGTAGAGCATATACTTGTAAGTCCTCTATATCAAAAGATTGATCAACATATTGTTTATTGTATATGTTTTCATCCAACACTTCATCTACAATCACAGTTTCTTTAGCAAAATCAGATTCAATATCATAGGATTGAACTATATGAATAATAAGATTATTATATCGTGGGTCGAGATGATGTTTATGCTTAATCCAATCACTATTTCTTCTATGAAATTCACCATTTCCAATATGAATGATTCCATTAATCATGATAGCCATATTAATAAAATCTGGTCCCTCATGATGATTAATTCTTCCACAAGACAATACTTGTATGGAATGCCCTTTTACAGAAACATAGTGTTTATCTACAAGAGTAATTGTTGTATGGACAATCTCTTGAAGCTGGGTTTCATGAATGGAACCCGATTTTTTGACAATATTCTTGCGCTGCATTTTTAGCTTTCTCCCCAAAATCTATAGAATCCCCTGCATATTGTATTCCCCTAGAAACATTTATCATTACTGGTCCATTTGCATTTGCCTTCATAGTTGCTTCAATATCTCCACCTTGAGCACCAATTCCAGGAATTAAAAATGGAATGTCCGGAGCCATTCTCCTTAATTCTGATAATTCTGCAGGGTGGGTAGCACCAATTACAAAGCCTATATCAGCATTTCTTTTCCAAGACATAACAGTCTCAACCACATGCATATAAAGTGGCTTGCCATTACACATTAACCGTTGAAAATCCTCTGAGCCTGGATTTGATGTTAATGCTAATACGATTACCATTTTATTCTCATATTCTAAGAAAGGAGCCAAAGAATCATATCCCATATATGGATTTACCGTGATAGCATCGCATTGTAAATCTTGAAAAACAGCTTTAGCATATGCAGATGAAGTATTGCCAATATCAGCTCTTTTTGCATCTGCAATTGATAATACATCTTGTGGAATAGATGAAACGGATTCTTTAAGAATATTCCAACCTTTTGAACCATATTGCTCGTAAAAAGCCGTATTCAATTTATAAGCACAAGCATATTGCTGGGTAGAATAAATAATTTCACGATTATATTCTAATAATGCATCTTCATGATTTCTGATATGGATTGGTATCTTTGATAATTCAGAATCTAAGCCAATACATAATCTACTTTGGTGTTGAAATTGAGCATGAAGAAGTTTTTGTAATGCAGTCATTATGATATATTGATTTATTGTTTTACAATGGAAAATAATTCATCAAGCTTAGGACTTAATATAATCTCTGTCCTTCTATTTTTTGCTCGTATCTCTGGTGAATCACCTTCTAGTACAGCAATAAATTCACTTCTACCAGATGCAGTTATTCTTTTGGGATCGATACCATTTTCTAAAGTTAGAATTCTGGCAACTTCGGTAGATCTTAGCACACTAAGATCCCAGTTATCAGCAAATTTGGGAGAATTTATAGGAACATTATCTGTATGACCTTCTATCAATACAGATATATCTTCTTGCACTAATAAAACATCCGCAAGATTTTTAAGCGCTTCTCTACCCATTTTATCAATTGAAGCTGAGCCAGATTTAAATAATAATTGATTCGACATTTTTACATATACTTTACCATTTTTTACTTCTACCTCTAAGCCACTTTCCTTAAATCCTAATAATGATTTTTCAAGACCAGACTTGAGAAAATTCATTGCAGAATCTCTTTGCTTAACAATTAACTCTACTTCTCTTAGTTTTGCTTCGCGAGTAAACAAATCCTTTTCAGCAGATTCTAATTGATTTAATAGTAATTTGATTTCCTCTGAATTTGCAGATTTTGCTTGTTCAAATTGTTGTTCAATAATATTAACACGTTTTTTACTAGATTGCATCTCATTTTGTAGATCTTCGATCAAAGAAATATGAGCTCTATTTTGATTTTCCAAAATCATATTTTGTCTTTTTACTACCGATACATATTCTTGCAATGAATCAGATTTCTTAACCACCCCCTCATATGTAGATGTTGCTACAACACAAGAACTAATAGTTATAGAAATTGCTAAGACACAGATAATTTTAAAAACATGAATAGCGAACATTGTGTTTTCCTTAAATTTCTTTATGTATATGTACAAATTGATCATTATTATTAGAGTACTCGGTATTCAACTTTGTAAATTTACGCATTATTTTATAGGTTTAAACTGTGTAATTATGTTTATATCTTACTTAATATTCTTATGAGATATACTTTTAGTACCAAAATAATTATCTGAAATGTATAAAGATCAAACATTTAATTCTGTAGATGAAATAGCAGAACATATTCTATCTGGAAATCGAAGAGCATTAGCAAAAGGTATTTCTATGATAGAAAGTTCTTTAGAAGAGGATAGAGATAAAACAGAGGATCTCTTAAAAATGGTTTTACCTTTTACTGGAAATTCTATGCGTTTAGGCATCACAGGATCACCAGGTGTTGGTAAAAGTACATTTATTGAAAAATTTGGATTGTATTGTGTACAACAGGATAAAAAACCGGCGATATTAGCTGTAGATCCCAGTAGTCAGTCACATGGAGGAAGTATTTTAGGCGATAAACTAAGAATGCCAGAATTATCCAGAAATCAATCTGCTTTTATTCGTCCTTCCCCATCAAAAGGCACCCTTGGTGGTGTTGGAAATTCTACTCGTGAGGCAATATTACTATGTGAAGCCGCAGGATTTGATATCATCATAATAGAAACTGTTGGTGTTGGCCAATCAGAAGTTGATGTGCGATCTATGACAGATCTCTTTTTGCTATTATTACTTCCAACTGCGGGTGATGAAGTACAAGGAATAAAAAGAGGGATTATGGAATTAGCTGATATAATTTTTATTAATAAAGCCGATGGTTCTTTACTTCCTTTAGCAGAAATTGCAAAATCACAAATCGCTTCTTCTTTAACGTTAATGACTTCTCCTACTGAACATTGGAATGTTCCAGTTCTTATTGGTAGTGGTTTGCATGGAAATGGTATATCTGATTTGTGGAATAAGTGTCTGGATTACTTTTACACAGATGCTCAACTTAATGAACATATTCAGTCTAGGCGCACTCATCAGCACATAGAATGGTTTGAAACAGCAGCAGAAAAAGAATTAATGAGAATAGTAGAAAATACCACATTATGGAAAACATTAAAAATCGATGCAATGCATAAGATCATACATAGTAATAATGTACCCTCGTTTACTGCAAAAAATATGATAAAAGAATTTATTTCTTCATCTCAATTAGATTAGACATATAAAGGTTCACTTCGCTTTTTACTATCAAACTTGTACATTTGCAAAAAATTCTAAAGATAACTTACTTCATATATTTCCACTTTTACCTACATGAATATTACTTTTCCAGACGGCTCATTAAGACAATTCGAAACAGGCATCACAGGCTTAGAAATAGCTAAATCCATATCTGAAGGCTTAGGTAGAGCAGCTATTGGCATTAAAGTAAATGGTATGACTTTAGATTTAAGTTCGCCTATTATTGAAGATTCTTCAATTAACATTCTGACATGGAATGATGATGAAGGCAAACAAATCTTTTGGCATTCAACTGCTCATATAATGGCCGAAGCTTTAGAAGCATTATACCCAGGAGTTAAACTTGGAATTGGCCCATCGATAGAAGCAGGCTTTTACTATGATATAGACCTTCCACATAATATTAACATATCACTTGATGATTTGCCAGCTATAGAGCAAAAAATGAAGGAATTAGTAAAAGTAGATTCTGAATTTAAGCGTGTAGATATAACTTGGCAAGATGCTGTGACATACTTTCAGCAAAAAGGTGATGAATATAAATTAGAATTATTAGATGGCTTAAAAGGCTCTAATATTACTTTTTATACTCAAGGTAATTTTACAGACCTCTGCCGAGGAACACATGTGCTATCTACTGGATCAATAAAGTTTCCTAAACTATTATCAGTTGCAGGAGCCTATTGGAGAGGAGATTCTACGAAAAAGCAATTAACAAGAATTTATGGCATTAGCTTTCCTAAAAAAGATCAATTAGAAGAATTCTTACGATTAAGAGAAGAAGCCGAAAAAAGAGATCATAGAAAAATTGGTAAAGATTTAGAACTATTTATGATTACTCCTTTGATTGGAGGCGGACTTCCTGTTTGGTTACCTAATGGAACCATTATAAGAAGAACATTAGAAAATTTCTTGAGAAATGAGCAAAAGAAACGTGGATATCAAGAGGTTATTACGCCTCATATTGGCAATTTAAATTTATACAGAACAAGTGGACATTATCCATATTATGCCGAATCTCAATTTGCTCCTATTACTGTTGATGATGAAGAATATATGTTAAAACCAATGAATTGTCCTCATCATCATCAAATATATGCATCTAAGCCAAGATCATACAGAGATTTACCAGTACGATTGTCAGAATTTGGTACCGTTTATCGATATGAACAATCTGGTGAATTAAATGGATTATCACGCGTAAGAGGCTTTACTCAAGATGATGCGCATATTTATTGCACCGAAGATCAATTGAAAGCTGAAATCAAAAATGTAGTTGAGTTAACTCAAAAAGTATTTTCTACTTTTCAAATGGAAGTGAGTACTAGACTTTCTTTTAGAGATGATAATCAAGATAAATATGGCGGCGATATATCACTCTGGGAAAGGGCACAAAAAGAAATTAAAGATGTTGCCGATGAAATGAATATGGATTATTTCATTGGCTTAGGTGAAGCAGCTTTTTATGGTCCTAAAATCGATTTTATTGTAAAAGATGCTATTGGACGTAAATGGCAATTAGGGACAGTTCAAGTTGATTATGTAATGCCTGATAGATTCCAGCTTGAATATACCGGAGCTGATAATGCAAAACATAAACCGGTAATTATACATAGAGCCCCTTTTGGATCTATGGAGAGATTCTTATCTATTTTGATTGAACATTATGCAGGGAATTTCCCTTTTTGGCTTGCACCAGTTCAGATTTCTCTCTTGCCAATAAGTGATGAACAATTACCTTATACAGAAGCATTAAACATACAATTAGAAAATAGAGGATATCGGGTTAAGCTTGATAGTAGAAGTGAAAAAATATCAAGAAAAGTTGCTGAAAGCGAGCAAAAGAAGGTGCCTTTTGCATTAGTTATAGGTAAGCGTGAAGCAGAAAATAATCAAGTATCCTTAAGAGAACATGGCAAAGGCGACAAAGGTGTAATGTCCATCGAAGAAGTATTAGATTTATTTAAACAATTAGAAATACACTAATGAGTGATGTATTACATTGTTCTTTGGGACATTTTATCGGTAAGCCACATAAGAGCCTTTTGATGTGTAGATTCTACTAAAGTACTTAAATGTAGCTTTGCTTGTTCTCCATGAAACTTAATCGCATTCTGAGCATCAAGTAATACATCATTGCTAGATAGCATTCTAATCATACCGGGGATTTCCTCCATGGAGATCCCTTTTTTTCTAATATACATATCTAATAATTCTTTGTCTTTTAGGGGTAGATTTTTTTCTGATGCCCTTACAATGAGATAACTCTTTTTACCTTCAATTAAATCTTGTCCTGTTAATTTTCCAAATTCACTTGAATCTGCAGTCAGATCTAATAAATCATCTTGTATTTGAAAAGCTAAGCCCAGATGTCTTGCAAATTCTTTTATTGAATGAACAGTTTCATCATTTGCATTGCCATAGAATGCCCCCACTATAGCAGATATTTCTAATAATCGAGATGTTTTCATCTCAATCATCTGCATATATTGATTCATTGAAATATCGGATAGAGATTGAAAATCTAAATCAAGTGCTTGCCCTTCACATACGTCAATTAATCCTTGAGTGAAAGCATCTAACATATCTAAACTTCTTTCTTTGCCCTTAATGGAAGATAGAAGTAATCTATAAGCGACACCTAACATGACATCACCGCTTAAAATTGCAGTTGCATCATCCCATTTTACATGCACTGTTTGCCTACCCCTACGTAGGGGTGAACTATCCATAATATCATCATGAAGCAAAGTAAAATTATGCAATATCTCTAAGGCAGAGCCACATTGCACAGCATCTTCAGGCTTTTGTCCAACTGCACCAGCACATAACATCGTTACTATAGGTCTTAAACGCTTTCCACCAGAAGACAATACATATTCTATTGGTTCATATAAGCTCCGAGGATAAATATCCTTATATACAGATTCAAGGCATGTATCTACAAGCAATCTATAAGCTTTTAACTCTTCAGAAAAGTCTTGTTTATTCTCAAAAGTATTCATAAAAAAGAATAATGTTTAATAATTTTCAATTACATAATCTTAAAAGAATATCGAATATGCAATCACAGTCAAACTATGATGAATGTGCTAATCAATTGCTGTAACTCATTAACCGTAACTACATAATAACTTGGATTGCAGTCTTGGAGTTCCTTTCTAGTTCCATAACCATATCCTACTGCGATAGATCGTACATTATGGGAATGGGCACCATTAATATCATGCTCTCTATCGCCTATCATAATTGTATTATCTGTATATAAACCATGCTTTTGTAATACATATCCAATAACAGCAGTTTTATTATCTCTTGTTGCATCTAAAGTACAACCGCAGATATCTATAAAATAAGAATCTAAATTAAAATATTCAATAATTTTACCAGCATAATGTTCAGGCTTTGCTGTTGCTACGTATAAATTAATGCTCTTTTTTTTACAGAAAGTTAATAATTCTGGAATTCCTTCATATACTGAATTTTCATACATCCCTTTATCCATATAATATTCCCTATAATATTGTACTGCTAATTCAGAGTCCTTATGTGATAATCCCAATGATTTGGTAAATGACTCACGAAGAGGCGGTCCAATAAAAGAAATCAGGGTTTCTTGCGAGATATTATAGATACCTAATTTATGTAATGAATATAGGACAGAATTAATAATTCCATCTTTGGAATCAGTTAATGTTCCATCTAAATCGAATAATAAAGAAGTGCTCAATCTATTGTTAAAAAAGTTGTGGAGTGTCAATTATAGATGCATCCATAGACCATAAGAGTTTATTTCTTAATAAATCGAAAAAAGTACTATCAGCATGCTTTACTAATTTTACCATATGCTTAGACCGTCTTAATATCACTATATCTTTATCAGATAATGGAATTTCAATTTGTCCATCTGCTACCATTCTTGCTTCACCCCGCATGGTTTCTAGTGTAACTGTCAGTTCAAGAGTATCCGGGATGATAAGTGGTCGCATATTAAGAGTATGTGCAGAAATCGGAGTAATACATAATACTTCGGCCGAAGGAGTTATTATTGGCCCTCCACAAGAAAGAGAATATGCCGTTGAACCAGTAGGAGTTGCAATTATTACTCCATCGGCTCTATAAGAAGCTATTAGATGTTGATGATTAGCAATATGCATAGTGATTAATCGAGAAGAATCTTTTTTTTCAAATACGAATTCATTAAAAGCATGATACTGTTTACCATGAATTTCGGCTTCCAGCATAGATCTATCTACTACTCTATAGCCACCTGATAAAAGATCTTTTAATGCATGTTCTAATTCTTGGACATTAAATTCTGCTAAGAAGCCTAATCTTCCAACATTTACACCCATTAAAGGCATATCGCTTCCAATAAATTGTCTGGCTGCAGTTAGCATTGTTCCATCACCACCAAATGCAATTACAATGTCTGCAAATCTGTCAAATTCAGATGCAGGTAATATTGTAATATCAGATTGTATGTGCAGTGGTAATCCATTGATAATTTCCTGTTCTGCGCAACATAATGCACCTAATTCCAGTAAATAAGCTATGGCTTTACCTGCAATTGTAATGGCATAATCTTTTTCTGAATTAACATATATTCCTATATGTTTCATGCTTGAAGGCCATCAGAATCTGGTTGCTGAGAAGCTGGAGAAGTATTCATATCTGCAATAAAATTCAAACGTAAATCTCTGAGAGTAGTATCTAGTAATTTATGCTCGGAATCTGTAAGATTTCCTTGAGTTTTCTGTTGCAAAACAGCTAATAAATCAATGATAAATGATGCGTGTTCTGTATTTTTTTCAGTTTTTCCAGATACTGGATGAGCAATTTTACCTAATGCAGTAAATCCCTCAAACTGAAACATTTGGATAATTCCACTAAAGTCAATTTTCATAATAATATCAAATAATTAAGCTAATAAATCAGATAAAGAAACGAGATAATCTGGTAAGATTTTTTTTCTGTCAAATGTCATTGGTAATGGTGTATGTTGAATTGTTCCATTAACAACCCCAACCATAGCATTTACATTACCACTAAGCATTGCATCGATGGCAGCAGATCCTAGTCGGCTAGCAAGGACACGATCGGCAATTGAAGGACGCCCCCCTTTTTGCAATGCTCCTAGTACTGCCACTCTACTATCGATATTATAGGAATCTTTTAAAATATTTGCTAAATCTATACCACCACCTACTTCATCGCCTTCACCAATAACAATAATATATCTTTTATTTTTTTGTCTGGTGGTTATTCGTCTGTGTAAATCAGGAATATTCGTAATTGTTTCTGGGATAGCAATATATTCGGCGCCACAACCTATTCCAACATTAATGGCTATATAGCCCGCCTCACTTCCCATAACTTCAATGATGTATACATTACCTTCTGATTCTGCTGTATCTCTAATTCTATCAATCGCATCTGCAGCAGTATTTAATGCAGTATCATAACCAATTGTATAATCTGTTCCATAAATATCATTATCAATTGTTGCAGGGGCACCAACAACCGAGATATTATGTTCCTTGGCTAATGCATGTAATACTTTTAATAAGCCTATTCCACCACATCCTATCAAGCCATCAATTCCTGCTTTTTTTAGGTTTAATGCTGCAATAGTACGATTTGCTTGATCCATAAATGGTTCATAAACTCCAGTTTTAAGAATTGTGCCACCTGTTCCAACAATATTTGCCGTGTCCATTCTTGTTACAAGTTTAAACTGTTCCTCTACTAAACCTTTAAAACCCTGAGAAATACCGATAATTTCTATCTTTTTTGCTTCTGCAGACCTAATAACAGATCTAATAAATGCATTCATTCCGGGTGCATCTGCTCCGCTACATAATAATCCAATTCTTTTCATGGTAATTTCGCTTATGAATAAATAATGTACTATCGTTTTAAATTGCATCAATGATTTGCTTGCACTTGCCAAAATCGTATTTTTGACCGAACAAATCAAGAAACTTTCTTTCTATATAAAACTAGTTTTATAATTGCTGACTTTATAGTTTTATTTTTCACCATTTTCTCCTTTTTATCATGGGTCCAAATCTTATTTTGAATTCTATTCATGCTCCAGAACCAGTTGGTGCATATCCTCATGCAAGGCGTATTGGTGATTTTTTATTTATTTCTGGTGTTGGTCCTCGTTTAAGAGGTAGTTCTTCTATTCCTGGGGTAGAATTAGATGATTCGGGTAATATAAAAGAGTATGATATTGCTATTCAAACTGTATCAGTTTTTCAAAATATTAAATATGTGCTGGAAGATTCTGGCTCATGCTTTGAAGATATTGTTGATATCACTATTTTTCTTACAAATATGAAAAAAGATTTTCCTATTGTAAATAAACTATATGCTGAGTATTTTACACATATTCAGGCTTGCAGAACTACTATCGAAATTAATGCTCTGCCAACTCCAATTGCTGTAGAGTTAAAATGTTTAGCTATTGTGGGAAGTTCAAAAAATAAACAGGTGGGATAATGAAAAGGGTTATGTTTTTTGGGATTTTATGTTTACTGATAAGTTGTTTATCCGTACATCATTCTGTGTGTTATGCTCAAGTAAAGGCTGCTATTTGGATTGACTCTACTAATAAAAATGCAGATACTTTAGATTATGATATTCTGTTTTTTAAAGATTCACCAAAAATCCTCAATTTTTATATGGAAAATTTGGGCAAAGGTGATATTTGGATAAAAGATGGATTTGCCCCAAATTTTGTGTTAGAATCTGACAAAGCCAATCCAGAACAGTTTAGAGAGTTTTACCCAGATAATATCATTTTTCCTTTTACAATTACGGAAAATTCGAAACCCAAAGCATTTCCAATAAGATTCAAACCAGTCATTGATACATCTGGTGATGATAGATTAGGAATTAAAACCGCTAAGATTCAACTAACCTTGTCTAACATTGATACTACTGATACTACATCATATACCAGATATTTTTATGTTAGAGGTTGGAAAACCAAAGATTTTTTAGCAAAAAGGGATACTCTTATCAATTTTGATTCTGTATTAGTAGGACAATATAATCCTCCAACACAATGGAATCTTAGAAATGTGTCAAAAGCTGATTTAACTGTCTCAAAAACTTCAATAGATACATATATTGATAGCAGTTCTATCTCAATTAGTCAAAATCCAAATAAGATAGTAAATCCAAATGGGCTTTATTCTGTAGATATAGACTATCAACCACAAAAGCTCGGCTGGGACTCTGCTAAAGTGACAACATATTATTCACCAAATATTGATAATGTTGCTGATAGTAATAGCGTTATTATCAAAGGATTTGGGGTAAAACATGACGCTCTCATTTCTCGTTTGTCACAAGGAAAATCAGGTATTCCTATTACTGTTGATGCTAATTTCCGCGGAATCAATGTGGATAGTATTAATGTAGGAAAATTGAGTGAAGTTGAAGTAGTGTTTGAAAATACAGGTAATATTCCTATTCATGCAAAGTTAATTCTGAAAGAATTTGCCCCAAAAGGTCCATCGTATAGCTCTCTAGATACTGGAAAAATCATCATTATTCCCGCTAATTCTAAAACTGCAAAAATCACTTTATTTGTTAAACCTCAAGAATCTGGAGATATAAATTGTACACTAGAATTACATACAGATATTAGATCTAGAGTGAGGAATAGCCCAACAGATAGTATTATTAGATTCGACATTAAAGGAATAGGACAAGCCCCAGTTTTAATAAAAGATCAAGTTGCAATAGAATTCGAAGATATTGTGGTTCCGTCAGAACAGAATAATGTATGTGATAGTATTTCAAAAATTCGAACAATTAAGATTACGAATACTGGGAATTTACTTTTGGAAGTATCTACTCCAGAGTTTTTGTCGCCTGTTGGTAAAGGAGATTATGATATCTCTCCAAAAAGTAAATTAACAATTGAACCTAACAAAAGTCAAAGTTATTTACTTAGTTTTCTACCAAAATCCAAAACTTCAGGCATAAGCAAAGATACTCTCATCTTTATATCAAATTCTGTAAGGGATGCTAATGCTAAATTACCACAAAGAGATACAGTTTTTCTTAGCGGAAATGGTATTGTACCAGATTCAATTTCACTTTCAATTGGCAAAGTAAAAAGCGCACCTAGCAAAAAAGTACTTATTCCCATATATATTGATTCAGGCTCAAAGTCTTTAATATATTCATCATCTTTCAAAACATCTATACAATTTGATAGTACCTATGCTTTTCGATTTGATACAGTATATACCGAAGGAACTGCAACAGCAAATAGCAATATATCGATAACAAAAAAAACATTAGGATCTAGTATACAGATAGAATTAGATATAAAATCTAAAAGTAATTCATTTATAGACAATCCTATTTTGGCGAATTTAGTGTATGATACATATATTGCCGCGCCAGGTTCAGTTGATATCATTATTAAGCATGATATAAATCAAATAAAGAACCCAACTCAGTTTGGAAGAGGAGATTGCCCTAATTTTTTCAAAGTTAATCCACCCATAAGTGGCTCTTTTACATTAGATTCAGTATGTGGAGAAGGCTATAAAGGTGTACATAATGCTAAGGGAGGATTTACATTTGATGTTTACCAGGCAATGAATCATTCGGAACAAGCGCTTATCCATTGTTCTTCACCATATGATATGCCAAGTAAGATTATTATTTGTTCGGTACAAGGCGGTGAATTATTAGAATTATATAATGGACAAATGATTTCAAATGAGCAAATTTCTTTTCCGTTTTCTACAGAGTTTTTGTCTCCAGGAATTTATTTTTGCATCTTTAAGGCAGGAATTTATACAAGCTGTAAACCATTAATAATTAATAGATAAGTAAAAAACTATCGTTTTTTTGTAAAATATTTGCTGGGTTGCTTCTCACAAAGTAATTTGCAGTAATTATATATCATTATTTCAACAAATTGAGTCAATATTTGCGCCATTGGTACAATTTTTTATTGTGTTTTTGAGTTGTATAAAGTTAATAGCAATTGAATAGATTTTCTAATTATTCAATTCAAATAGCAGTACAAATCTGTTTTGGTTGCATTTTTATTGTTGAAAGAATGAAGCGAACGATAGGTCAATGTTTTTTCTCTATAATTCTAGGTTCAATATATCTGTTGAGCATGAATTCCTATGCTATGCATAGTGCAGAAATAGAAAGCAGTGATTTAGTTCTTACTTCAATAAGGGCTGCACTTTTAATAAGCAATAGCTATTTTTTAAGGCCCTCCTTTTCTTATCTTGAATATCAAGTTGCCGAAGACTCATTAGCCAAACAACCATTACCATTATCTGGAATTTTTGTCCCCAAAAATAATTTCAGAGGAAATTTTGGTAAAGACAGATTCAATTCCTTAAAAATCCCCCCTGGTTATGATATCAATGTGACAATAGATTCTACACTTACGGATGTAAGGAAGACAGAATCTTATAATGATATAACGATGTCAGCAGGAAACAGCATACAATTAGATACATATTTAGCTCTTAGAAAAGAAAAAGAGAGAGGCAGAATATGGGATTCAATGGTTAAATCATATGATTTAAAAAAAGCTATGTCGACATCCGATATAGCTGGAATTTTAAGTCAAGCTACAGGATTAAGTATTCCGGTTCCACCCAATCCAATTTCCAGCATATTTGGAAAGCCTGAAATTAGTATCAATGTAGCAGGCGATGTAAATGTGAGGGCAGGATGGCAATGGGATTCACAAAAAATGGGGACAGCTTCTCCATTTGGGCAAACGCAGTCTGGACCATTTTTTACACAAGACATCAATTTAAATGTAACCGGAAAAATTGGTGATAAGTTAAAGCTAGGTGTAGATTGGAATACCAGGCAGCAATTTGACTTAAATAATAGATTTAATGTTGGATTTTCTGGTAATGATGACGATATTTTCAAAAGAGTAGAAGTAGGAAATATTCAATTTCCAACCCCATCTACTCTAATTGGAGGAAGCCAAAGCTTATTTGGGATAAGGACAGATTTTCAATTTGGACCTGTATATCTTAAAACTGTTGTGTCACAAAGACGCGGCGAATCAAAGCGAGTAAATGTATCGGGTGGTGGTACATTAAGACAACCTTTCAGACTAAATGCATATGATTATGATAAAAAGAATTTCTTTTTAGATACCGCATATTTTGGAATCTGGGATACATATTATAAGGCTCAGATACCCTTATTACCAAATACGGCGCAAGCACGATATAATCGAATAAAACTGCTAGAAGTATACGAATCAACAGTTGATGTTCAGCAAGCATCGCAGGCAGCAGAAGGAATTTTAATTGATACCTTAAGTGCTATTAATCGTGTAGGTGCAATCCCCTCTTATTATCCAGCTTCATTAAAAAGTATTCCACCTATAGCGGGATTTACAGAAAGAGGAAAATATTTAAAATTAGATTCTAAATTCTATCAATACGATGAGAATTTGGGAAGATTAACAATTACGGGGCTTAAAACAGATAGAAGTTATGGCGTTGCATACAGAATAGAAGGCCTTACCAGCAATGCATCAGATGATGTTGATTTTGGAACTATTTCTAATACATTACAGCCTAAAGATACTTTATTGTTAAAATTGGTATATCGTCCAAATATGCAACCTGGTTTTTCTACTATATGGAAACGCCAAATGAGAAATATATTTAGTATTGGCCAAACAAATGTAAATCTGGCAGATTTGAAATTAAATATATGGTATATGAGGGCAAATAATGACTCTTCTGATGTACTTGAAGGCTCTAGTGATAAAGTTGTTACAATACTTGGTGTGGATAGAGTAAATAACTCTGATGGAACAGCAAAACCAGATGGAATGTTCGATTTAGGGAGTCCTCAGCAACAGCAGCAACAGAATCAAATGAATACTGGAAATACTGGTGGAACAGGAGTTACAACACCAACTTCACAATTGCCAGTTCAATATCAACAACAAGGATCACCATTTTTTAATCCAGTAAGAGGCGAAATCATATTTCCTGAAAGGATGCCTTTTGATAGTGGATTAGTTCATTATTTTTCTGCGCAGGGTTCACCACAAATAGCCAATCGATATCGGTATCCCCAAGTATATAATGAAATAGTGGAAATTGCTAAAAGATCCAATGATAAAGATAGATTTTTAATCAGTGGAGAAGCCACAGGGACCATGAATACTGGTGGAGGTAAGATTTCTTTAGGAGCATTCAATTTATCACCAGGAAGCGTAAAAGTTACATTAGATGGCTCACCACTTAAAGAAAATCAAGACTATTATGTAGAATATTTTACTGGACAAGTTACATTAACAAATCCAAGGGCATCATTACCAAATGCTAATCTGAGCATTGAATATGAACAAAATGACTTATTCAATCTTGCAACAAAAACAATGCTTGGATTAAGAGCAGATATGGAAGTGTTCAAAAGAAGATCAGGAAGTGGAAATCTTGGTTTAACATTTATGCATTATAATCAAGCTTTGATTTTTGATAGAGTAAGAGTAAATGAAGAGCCCGTATCAAATACGATGATTGGCTTAGATGGAAATCTAAATCTAACTTTACCTTTTTTAACAAAAGCATTAGATGCGATGCCTTTTTATGATACTAAAGAAAAATCCACATTAACACTTCGTGGCGAAGTTGCAGCAATGCTACCTACACCAAATAAAAGGATTTCTGATATACCCTCTGATAATGGCGCTGCAGTTGCATATGTAGATGATTTTGAAGGTGCTCAGAGAAGTATTTCTCTTGGTTTAACTCCTCAGCAATGGGCTCATATATCAATACCAGAAGATTCTACTTTATATGATGATCCACTTTCGAAAGCAGAATCTTGGTTCAGAGGACAAAGTTATTGGTATCAATATTTCTTGGGGCAAACTCCAATTACAGATGTATATCCAAATCGAGATACCAGAGGCAGATTAACAACGATCAATGATTTAAAACTTAGGTTTTTCCCTGAATATCGCGGTATTTATAATCGGAATCCAAATTTCGTAGATAGATTAAATCCTGTTTTTGAACAAGATTCACTTAAGTATTTAGACTATTTATCAAGGAATCAGAGTAGAACTTGGGGGGGAATTCAGCGATTATTTTCTACTTTTAATACCAATTTTGAAACAGAGAATATTGATTATCTAGAAATGGTAGTAAAATTCGATGTCTTATTTTCTAATTCCGAGATGTGGATAGATTTAGGACAAATCAGTGAAGATGTGATTGGAAATTCTACATTAAATACTGAAGATGGCATTACCAAAGAAAGCCCTATACCAAATAATATTATAGATTTAGGTGAAGATGTAGGATATGATGCCATTAGTGATCAAGATGAAAAGAATTCTTCTATACCTGGCATTTCATATCCATATCCACTCAATCAAGAAAAAGATCCTGCTAGAGATAATTATTACTTTAATTTCCAGATTGACAGGCAGTTTCAAACCGATACGATGTTTAGGTTTTATAATAATTTTGAAAATAATGCAACTCTTGCAGAATCTGGACAATTTCCTGATAGAGAAATTCTTAATAATAATAATGGCCAAACGATAGCTTTAGATAATAGTTACTTTAGCTATAAAGTGAATCTCGATTTAGATGCAAGAAGAAATCCTCAGATTGTAGGTGAAGGAAAGCAAGGGGCCGGCTGGTATTTTTTCAGGATTCCATTAAGACGTCCAACCAGAACAGTAGGCAATCCAACATTTTCTAATATTCAATATGTTAGAGTATGGTTTAAGGGTGCACCCATTGTATTAAATATAGCTGAATGGAAATTTACAGGTGGACAATGGATAAGAAATAATGGATATCAACCAAATGTAAATGCCAATGATAGCATCTTAAGTGTTCAATATGTAGGTATTGAAGAAAATAGCGGATTACCAGATAAATATTCCTTACCACCTGGAGTTCAGCGCCCTAGGCAAATTAATAATCCAGACCCAATGCAGGATGTTCGCCTAAATGAACAGTCTTTATCGATAGGCGTAAAAAATCTACCAGCCGGACAAGAAAGAATGGCAGTTCGTATCATGCGAAACTTGGATGTGTTTTATTATAAAAAATTAAAGTTCTTTTTACATGGCGATGGATCTATGCCCAATTTAATTCCCTATGGGGCAAGTACAAAAGCACAAGCATTTGTCCGCTTTGGTTTAGATTCTGCTAATTATTATGAAATAAGACGTCCCCTATTAGAAGGATGGCGCGATATAGAAATTGATTTACCAACATTAACATCAGTAAAAGAAAAAAGATCGCAAGTTGCTGCTCAAAATAAAGTTCCTGTAGATCCATCCGAACGATTTATTGATACATCGTCAGTTTTTGATCCAGGATTTGCTATCCCTGTAGAAACTCAGTATATCATCAAAGGAAATCCGATTTTAACAAGAATACAGTTTGTTGGATATGGTATAGCAAATCCAACAACAGGAAGCTTCCCCGAGGATCTCTCTACATATATGTGGGTAGACGAATTAAGACTTACCGAACCAGAAAGTTCAACAGATTGGGCAGGAATTGGATCTGCAGAATTAAAATTAGCAGATTTAGGTACTGTAAATGCCACGTATAATCAGTCAAATCCAAATTTTCATAGATTAGAAGAACGCTTTGGTAATAGAAATCAGACATTAAATTGGAATGTTCAAATGCAAGGTTCTTTGGATAAATTATTACCAAAAGAACTTAAAGAAATGAAAATTCCTATTTCTTATACACATGGTGAACTTGTTGAAAATCCTCAATTTGCAGCACAAAGTGATGTGAAAATTGATGCTGCTACAAAAGCTGCTTATGAAAGTGAATTAGTAAGAACCAATGGAGATGAAATTGAATCTGCACGGGTTGCTGATTCGGTAAGAAGAAGATCTCAAACTATTAGGGTACAAGATAGTTGGGCATTATCTGGATTTAAATTTGGAATACCGGTTAATCATTGGTTGATCAAAGAAACAATCAATAAAATTAATCTTAGCTATGATTATTCACAAACCTATGAAAGATCTCCTGTTGTAGAGGAGCGCTTCAAATGGAATTGGCGAATGAAAGCTGATTATAGCGTTCAATTACCAAGTTCAGTTTCTGTAAAACCATTAACATGGATTGGTGATATACCAATTTTAGGTATTTATAAAGATTGGAAAATCTTCTTTTTACCTACTACTTTCTCTACCTCGGTTCAGTTTAATAGATCTCGAGTAACTGAAAAAAGTAGATATCTAAGTTTTCCAAGTCCAGTTATCAGAGATTTTGCCGCAATTAGGCAAGCTCAATTTACATGGAGAATATCTGAGAATGGGCTCTTAAATCCAGTTATAGATTATTCATTCACTACAGGTGGAACTCTTGTTCCTTTAGAATTAGATGATGCAGGTAGACAAAGAGAAGGAAGTGATTTAGTAAGAAGAGTTGTAATGAATGGTGATAGAATTATTGATTTTGGACAGAACACGAATCATTCTCAGACAGTAACAGTAAATATTAAGCCTAAATTTCCTGATATCGGTGGACTTAATAATTATATGGATAATACTGGTACATTTTCAACTACGTATACATGGAGAAATCCTTTACAAAGAGACACTTTAGTATCTGATGCTGTAAAACAATCCTCTTTTCAAAATACAATACGATTTACAAGTAATCTGCGATTAAAAGGATTAACTGATAAATGGTGGGGTATCTCGGCGGGTTCAAAAACAAATGATTCTACTTATTCTATATTTAAATCTATTGGAAGAGTTTTCAAGACAATCTTTTTGGATTATGAAACGATTACTTTGAATGTTAAACAAGAAAATTCTTCGATCAATCAAGGAGTATTGGGCGAAACAGGAATGACTAATTTTTGGCGTCCAGTCATTGGAATGAATGAAGATAATTCTATGGGGCCAAGTGCAGCATATCAATTAGGATTGGTATCCCAACCACATGGTGGATTTTCTGTATTGCCATCCTCTAGCTTTCCATTTATACGTTTTACAACATATGATGGAAAAAGACCAAAGAACTCAATTTTACCGGATAATTTCTTTCAAAAATCAGAATTAGAATTCCGTACAAATCGTCCATTGTGGGCAGGTGCCACCATTGATATTAATTGGAAATCATCATTTGGTTTTAATCGTAATCAATTAGACAGTACCGATTCTGAAGGAAATTCTCGTTTTACAAATATCGTAATGAGTTCAACCTATAATCGTACATACTTATCTTTACCTAAATTTTTAATCTTTGCTCCGCTTAATAATTCCATAGAACATGTTATTGAATTATATAATAATCAAAAGCCAATAATTTCTGCTTTATATCCTACCGATACATTAAGGCAAAATCAAGCTTTAAGAGACGCTCTTTCTAATTCTTTTGAGGATGGGCTTGGAACCAACTTTATGGGGTTTTTACCAAGAGAAATATTAAGAATATTACCATCCATGAATTGGACTTTACGATGGGATGGTGTTGAAAAACTTCCTCTATTCTCTGGTTTGGCAAAACGCGTTACTTTTGAACATGCTTATAAATCTACATATCAAGAAAGTTCAACCAGAACAGATAATGGTACTATTCCTGGATCTCAGCAAATACAATCTGGATTTGAACCATTGTTTGGTATTCAAATGACTTTTGACGAGACGAAATTAAATGGTTTATTAACTGGATCTTTCCGATTTACAACCAAACAAAACTATACATTACAACCTACTTCATCGGTAATTCAAGGTGAATCTGTAACTGATGCTACTATTCAAGCTAATTATAATAGACGTGGATTTAAGCTTAAGTTATTGGGTTTGGATTTACAGAATGATATGGAATTTGCCTTAAATGCCACATACAAAAGAACTTTACGTTCTACATATGATGTGTTAAATTTAACATCTGCTGAAGGCCAAAAATTAGATGGTAATACTCAAATTATTATTGAACCTTCGGCACGGTATGGCATCAGCAATAGAGTAACTGCTCGCTTTTTTATGAGATATGAAACAACAATAAATCAAGGCGCAGCCTCCCCTGGATTTAGTAAATATCAAGTTGGTATGGATATCAAAGTATCTGTATCAGGCGGTAGATAATTATTTATACTGGAATTCTGAAAATGGCAAGTTCAGGTGCTTTAAAATCAGCAGAATTATATATTCGAAAACTACTTATTCAGCCAAAAGTACGTTTTTCTGGCATTATGATTAATGATATTAATGATGCACCTATTATACCACAAAACCCTCGTATTCTTATCATTAGGCCAGACCGCATTGGTGATATGCTCATCACCATTCCAAGTATAAAAGTTATCAGAGCTACATACCCTAATGCAATCATAGATATTGTTGTAGGAAAAGCAAATCTTTCTATCATATCACAATTTCAACGATATGTGAATTCTATTTTTGTTTATGACAAATCGTTAAAGTCTATACTTACTCTTCTGATACAACTCCCCAAACATTCATATGATCTTGTTATAGATCCTTTGGATAATCCCAGTACAACCTCTGGATATTTAGTTAAGCTTGCAAAAGCAAAGCATTCAATAGGCATTTATAAACACAATGCTCATATGTATTCTCATTGCGTGATAGCAAAAGACAGAGATTCTGTCCATATCGTAGAAAGAACGGCGCAAATTCTTCTTTCTTTAAAGATTAATCCAAGCCTATGCAATCTGGACTTAGAATATACTCATAGTGAACAAGACATTGTAGAAGCAAAAAAAGAGATGTATTCATTAACTGATGGTGCATCTATTATTGCATTAAACATAGCCGGTAGTGTTCAAGCAAGAACAATTATGCCTGAATTAGCTATTCCTATGATAAAAAAAATACAAGATCATATCATAGATAGAAAGATAAAAATTATTGTATTTGGAGAGCAAAGGCATTCTGCAATCTTGCAAGAAATCAAGCAAGCTTGTAATATTGGTATCGCCCCATTCAGTCAATCTTTTCATCAATATGCAGCAAGGCTAGAATCTGCTTCGATGATTATTTCTCCTGATACATCAGCTATTCATCTTGCTGCTGCATGGAAAACCCCAACCTTAGGTTTATTTTTAAATGATAATTCACATACAGCCCTTTGGACGCCTTATAAAACTTTACATGAAATAGCATATACAGATCATCATTCCGTTAATTCATTAACTGTAGATCAAATTTATACAGCTTTTTGTAAAATCTATCCTAAAGTTGAATGGCAAACATCAGATAATCAAATCTAATCACGCTTAAAAACTGGAGTCCTTCTTTTGTCATGATGATGCTTAGCAAAAGCAGCAGCAGCAAATAAAATAGGATGAATTGCTTCAGGAATATCCCCTGTCCAAAATAATTCCACAAATTTAGTAGAATACTTACCTGTCCTAAAAGCTTGACTATCTATCGTAAATCTACAGAAAGGTATAGTAGTTTTTAATCCAGCTACTTGATATATATCAAGTGCTTTCAATGATTTCTCAATTGCTTCTTCTCTGGTTGAACCATAACAAATTAATTTTGCAATCATAGAATCATAATTTACAGAAACTTCAAATCCTTCAAATAAGGCAGTATCATTTCTTATACCTTCGCCTTCAGGCAGAATTATAGCATCAGCTATTCCAGTTTCTGGTAAAAAATCATTATACACATCCTCTGCACAAATTCTGCATTCAATGGCATGTCCAATAGGATAAATATCTTCTTGACATATCGATAATGGAAGTCCAGCAGCAATATTAATCTGATGTTCTACTAAATCTATACGAGTTACCATTTCTGTAATAGGATGCTCTACTTGCAACCTAGTATTAACTTCCATAAAATAAAAGTTACCATCAGCATCTAACAAGAATTCTAATGTACCAGCATTTGTATAACCAGATTCAGCTACTAATCGTGCGGCAGCTTCACCCATTTTGGACCTAATTTCAGGAGTAATTGCAGTAGACGGAGATTCTTCAATAACTTTTTGATGTCTTCTTTGAATAGAACATTCCCTTTCTGGAAAATAGAGGATCTTTCCATGATTATCTGCTAAGATTTGAATTTCAATATGCCTTGGTGAAACAATAAATTTTTCGATAAATACCCTATCATCGCCAAATGAATGTAAAGCTTCACTTTGAGCTCCATGCAAAGCAGCCAATACGTCTTCCTCTTTTTCTACCATTCTCATACCTTTACCTCCGCCACCTGCAGCAGACTTTAAAATAACTGGATATCCAATTGATGAGGCAATAGTTATTACTTCATCTAGATTCGATACAGCCCCATCAGAACCAGGCGAAATAGGTACTTTAGATTGAATTGCTAATGCCCTTGCTGCAGTTTTATCTCCTAAGGCATGGATAGCTTTTGGAGAAGGCCCAATAAATACGATACCAGCATCTGCAACAGCTTGAGCAAATACAGCATTTTCAGATAAAAAGCCATAGCCTGGATGAATCGCATCTGCACCAGTATCAATTGCTGCTTGAATAATTTTATCTATCACTAAATAACTTTCTCTTGGTGTAAAACCCCCAATTGCAATAGCTTCATCTGCTTGTTTAACATGTAAAGCATGTGCATCTGGAACAGAATACACTGCAACTGTTGCAATATTCATTTTTTTACATGTTGCAATAACCCTTAAAGCAATTTCACCACGATTAGCTATTAATATCTTAGAAAACATCGTATTCAAATCCTTGCTTATTATCAATGTTTATATCTCTGTTTTATCACACAAAAATAAGAAAGTAAGGCCTTTTGCTTATTATCAATGTGAAATTATTTATATACATCTCTACTTCCTTGAAAGAACAAGAAATAATCTATATTTTACTAATAGAATTAATAAAGACAAACCAATTGATTCAATTGTTTGGAGAAAAAATAGGGTATGAAAAAAGCAGTAATTATGGCAGGTGGATTTGGAACAAGACTGCGTCCATTAACGATGAGCATTCCAAAACCTATGGTACCTTTAATGAATGTACCAATGATGGAACATATAGTTCATTTATTAAAGAATCACCATATAACAGATATTGTTTCCTTACTCTATTATCATCCAGAATATATAATCTCTCATTTTGGTGATGGTAGCGAATGTGGAATATCAATGAATTATGTTCAAGCTGCAGCTGATTATGGAACAGCAGGTAGTGTAAGAAATGCTTCTGATATCTTAAAAGAGCCATTCATTATTATCAGTGGCGATGTTTTAACAGATTTTGATTTGACTGCTGCATTAGCATTTCATAAAGAACATAATGCCAAGGCAACAATATTGCTTACCCGTGTTGCTAATCCTTTGCAATATGGCATTGTTATGACAGATGAATCTTCACGAATAACTCGATTCTTAGAAAAACCCTCATGGGGCGAAGTATTTTCAGACACTATTAATACAGGCATTTATATTCTGGAACCGGAAGTATTAGATCTTGTTCCATTTCAGAGAGAATTTGATTTTAGTAAAGACTTATTCCCTTTAATGCTTAAGCTTGGCCTGCCATTATATGGCTATATTGCTAATGGTTATTGGAGAGATATTGGAAATTTAAATGAATATCAAATTGCTTGCGAAGATATTTTACATGGAAAAGCACAAGTAAGCATAAAGGGGGCCAACAATGGTAATACATATATGGGGCAAGGCTCACATATTGATTCTACATCTTCACTTCAAGGTAGTGTTGTTATTGGCGAGCATACTAGCATTGGCGCTTATTCTAAAGTTCAATATTGCTCTATTGGAGATAATGTAAAGATTGGCAATAATGTTCAGATGTCTGGATGTGTTTTATGGGATAATATAACAATCGGAGACGGGGCTTCATTAACAGATACTGTTATTTGTCATGGTACTACAATTGGCAATAATGCAACGATCAGCGAAAATGTATTTATTGCAGAAGATTGCTCTATTGGAGATGATGCCACTTTATTACCTAATATCAAATTATGGCCCAGAAAGCAAGTAGAAAAAGGCGCTATTTTATCACGGTCACTTGTACAAGAAGAAAAATGGTTAAGAGAATTATTTACAGGCTCTCGAGTAACTGGATTGTCTAATCTGGAAATCAATCCAGAATTTGCAGCAAAATTAGGAGCATCTATCGGCAATGCTTTAGGTGCAGGTGTTACTGTGGTTGCTAGTAGAGATGCTGATGCAGTATCTAGAATGACACAAAGAGCTTTATTAGCCGGATTAATGAGTACCGGTATTACAGTAAATGATTTACAAATCACACCAATTCCATTGGCCAGACAAGAATTAAGAAATGGTAAAGCAGTTGCAGGATTCCATGTCAGAAGATCTATTCGCCACCCGGAAACAACAGATATCATTCTATTTAATGGAGATGGAAGAGATTTACCTGTTTCTAAAGCTAAATCAATAGAGCGTTTCTTTTTTGGTGAAGATATAAAAAGAGTCTCTTATGATAAAGTTGGTAGTATTGTTTTTCCTGAAAGAAGTTCAGAAGCATATGCAGCTAGATTTACTGATGCTTTGAATGTAGATGCAATAAAAGAACATCATTTTAAATTATTAGTGGATTATTCTAATGGTTTAGCATCTGTTACATTCCCTACTCTTCTTGGAAAATTAGCTGCAAATGTGGTAGCGCTTAATAGCTATATGGATACAATCAAGGGGTTTTCTGATATAAGAACAGATATTGAAGCTGCAGAAACTGGTGACATAGTAAAAGCATTGAATTATGAATTTGGATTGAAAATTGACGCTTCTGCAGAAAAAATAGCAGTTGTAGATGCTCATGGACATTGGTATCCACCTAATCGATTATTAACATTAGTAACCAAATTAGTATTAGAATCATATAAAGATCATGCACCATATTCTATAGCAGTACCTGTTTTAGCAAGCATGGAAATAGAGGCTATTGCAAAACAATATAATGTTCAAGTAATCAGAATTAAAAATAATCACTCTGCAATGATGGATGCAACCCTGCAAAAAGATGTATTATTTGTAGGCGATACAAGAGGAAGATTTATTTTTCCTGAATATTTATTTGCATCAGACGGAATGTTTAGCCTGGCAAAAGTTCTTGAAATGCTTGCTTTAACAGGTTATACATTTTCTGCCCTCCATGAAGAATTACCCAAATATGCCCAAAAACAGATTTCAATTCCATGCAAATGGGATATGAAAGGTACTGTGATGAGAAAAGCTATGGAATATAGTGAAGGACTTCAAAGAACATTGATAGATGGAGTAAAGATAGTAGAAAAAGATTGCACGATTGTCTTATTGCCAGACAGAGAACGGCCAGCATTTATGATTTATGTTGAGTCTATGGATGAAACTTTGACTAAAGTTAAAGCTGATATATATTCTCATTATGTAAAGGAATGGAGTGAATGGGAATCAAAAGGCTAATTACACTATTTTTATCTATCATATTCTCTATAATATATCTTCATTACACTGGATATTCACAAGAATTTGATACAGTAGATATTGCTCGTATTGATATTTCTGATATGAAGCAAGACTTTGGCATTCCATGTAAAAATTGTTCTGTAACTGGAAATAAAATAAGCATTGCAGGTATAATATTTAGTAAAGGCTTAGGAACTCATTCTGGAAGTAAACTCACATTAGAAATTGACAAGAATGCTCATAGATTTCATGCATTTGTAGGTATTGATGATTATATTTTCCCTGATATTGGGTCAGCAGAATTTCTTGTTTTAGGAAATGGAAAAGTATTATGGCGCTCTGGCATCATGAAAAGAGGGATGCCTGCAAAAGAATGCAATATCTTATTAGATTCTATGCAATTCTGTGAATTATTAGTGTTTAATGGAGATGATAATATCTATTCAGACCATGCAAATTGGGCCGATGCATATTTTATCATGAATAAAAATACAATACCAAAACCATATAAAAGAATCATTGATTCAGCCATTATCCTCACTCCTGCAGAACCACTTTCACCAAGGATTCATAGCGTACATAGTTATGGTGCTAAACCTAATAAACAGATCTTATATTATATTCCTATTAGTGGCGTAAAACCATTAGATATAGATGTAAGTACATTACCTAAAGGCCTTACATATGACCCAATATCACAGATTATTTCAGGGCAATTATCTATTCCTGGTATATATCCTTTACTAATTACAGCAACTAATCAATATGGAAATCAAACAAAAAAGCTTGATATCATCATTGGAGACACAATCAGTTATACACCCATTTTAGGATGGTCTAGTTGGTATACATATTGGGAATATGTCACTCAAAAAGATATAATAAGTCAAGCTATAGCTCTTAAAAAAACTGGTCTAGCTGATTATGGCTTCAATTATATCATGGTAGACGATGGATGGCAAGATACAAGTATTCAACAAAGTAAAGCTGGGCTTAAAGCATCAAGTAGATTCCCTGATCTAAGAGGATTAGGTGATACTCTGCATGCTTTAGGATATAAATATGGATTATATTCTTCGCCCGGGCCTTTAACATGTGTTCAATTACCAGGATCATATGGACATGAATTACAAGATGCAGACTTTTTTTGCTCAGTAGGAGCAGATCTTGTTAAATATGATTGGTGCTATTATCAACAAATCTATGATTCATTGATGAAACAAAACAATGCATCAATTATTAAAGAATCAAAAAGACCATTTGAAATATTATCAAACTATTTACAACAATGTTCATCACGCGATATTTTTTTTAATATATGTCAGTATGGTAATAATGATGTGTGGAAATGGGCCAGATCTGCCGGAGGAAATTCATGGAGAACCACAACTGATATTCAAGATAATTGGTGGAGTGTATCAAATACAATAGGATTTACTCAGCAAGGATTGCAAGCTTACTCTGGTTTTAATGGATGGAATGATATGGACTTTTTAAGAATTGGAAATTCACTTCCCGGTATTCATAAAAGGCCCACGCAGTTAACTCCTCAAGAACAATATAGCCACGTATCCTTATGGGCATTATTAAATTCTCCATTGATTTTATCTTGCTATGTAGATGAATTAGATTCATTTTCACTTAATCTTTTGAAAAACGAAGAAGTATTATCGATAAATCAAGATAAATTAGGAAAACAAGGAGATAGAATTTTTAAAGATATCTGGCAAGAAGTATGGGCAAAAAAATTGGATAGTAATGCCCTAGCAATTGGTATGTTCAATAGAGATGATATCATTCACCAAACGATTACAGTTAATTGGGAGCAATTACAAATTTCAGATCCTAATAAAAGATTTATCATTAGAGATCTTTGGCGAGGTAAAAATATAGGTACTTTTTCAGGATCGTTTTCTGCTCAAGTACCAGATCATGGGGTATTATTGTTCAAAATGATACCAGAAAGTCCAGTGAATACAGGTAATACAATCATTGATGAAATTGCTTCCATTAATATTTCACCAATTCCTGCTTCAGACATTATTCATATTTCTGTAAAGAATCCAGTAAGCGGCAAAATTTCTATTGAAATGTATTCAATAACCGGAGCATTTGTAAAAGAAATCTATCATGGATTTGCAGATTCGGGTGAAATGTCAATAGTTAATGATAGCATTTCTTTATTAGCAAATGGAATCTATATTGTACGATTACATAACCCAATTTCTTCGGCATCATGCCTTTTAAAAGTAGTTCATTAACATCAATTCCCTATATTTTCATTCAAATTCACATAAGCCTTCAAGAATATACCCATATAATGTTGGCTAAATAATTGATATTGTTGCTAGTTAGAATGTTTAAATACCAATAATGCCATGAAAATAACTGAAATTCTTAAACCATCAGCAATACTATTAAAACAAGATATTACAAGCAAAGAGCAAGTACTTGATACCATGCTTAATTGTTTGGAGAAAACTGGTTTATTAGCAAAGCCTGATGAAGCACGTAAAGCTGTTTTGGAAAGAGAAAAAATAATGTCAACAGGCATTGGCAAAGGTTTTGCACTTCCCCATGGAAAAACTAATCATATAAATGAGACAGTAGGTGCCTTTCTAACACTTAAACATCCTATAGATTTCAACTCTTTAGATCAAGAACCTGTGTCGATTGTATTTATGTTGATTGGAAGGGAGAATACTGTAGGGACACATTTACGATTATTAAGTAGAATCTCAAGATTAATGAATAGTGATAGCTTTAGAGAGAATATTTTACAAGCAGATACTCCTGAACAAATAATTGAATTTTTTACTAAAGAAGAAGAAGATTTATGAAAGACATTAGTAGAATTTCCGTGATCTTATTTGTAATGATCATTACTTCCACTATAACATTTGCTCAACAGAATACAAAATCCAATCCTGACATATCAGCAGCTAAGCAAGTGCTTACTATTATGAAATCTCAAATTTTGAATTTAGCTCAAAGTTTTCATAATCAAACAATGAAGTTTAAAGGGCAATATGAAGGGCAAACAAAGCAGATTATTGATGGATATAAAAAACAAATCCAACAATTAAAGCAAGAGTTATCTGGAGTAGAAACTAGTTTAACTGATTTATCTAGTCAATTAGAAAAACAAGCAAAAGAAAACGATGCCAATCTAAAAACGCAGTATCAAGATTTAACCAAAAATTTAGAAGAATCGATAAAAAAATTAGATACTAAATTAGATTCCCTTTCTAAAGTTAATTAGTATTTATTGGTTTGATCGTTTATTATATTTAGTAATTCTTAAAAATATGTATAGCTTAATGTGAAACATATTCACGTTTTCATAAGGCTTCATATATGGTTCATATCTCGGTTGCATTCTAAGATATGGTTCTTCTTTAGTTTATTTTTTATAGTTTCATGAAAACAGATGCTCATCAACCTATTGGTGTATTTGATTCTGGTGTAGGCGGCTTAACCGTCTTAAAACACCTAGTACAAGCAATGCCTGATGAACAATTTGTCTATTTAGGGGATACCGCTAGAGTTCCATATGGTAATAAGTCTAAGCAAACAATAGAGCATTATACTATTCAATGCATCGATTTTTTATTAGGATTTAATGTTAAAGCAATTGTTATAGCATGTAATACAGCATCTGCTTTAGCTTTAGAAATTGCACAGAAACATTCCCCCATTCCTATAATTGGTATGATTGAACCAGCAGCCCACTATGCAATTGAATCATCGCTTAATGGGAATATAGGAATAATAGGCACTAGGGCAACAATACATTCACAGGCCTATGAAAAAGCAATAAGCACATATGCAGATATATTACATAAAGATACACACATTACTAGTATAGCATGTCCCCTCTTTGTTCCATTAGTAGAAGAAGATTGGGTGAATCATCCAGCAGCAACTGTGATAGCAAAGGAATATTTATCACCTCTTATATCAAAGAATATTGATACACTTGTTTTAGGATGCACTCATTATCCTTTATTAAAAGATTTAATTACAGGTATATTGCCCAATATCACCTTGATTGACTGTGGTTATACTGCATCAAAACTTATAACAAAAATGTTAGGAATACATTCGCATCAAGTAAGTTCTTCTAAGCCTAAAAGAATACACTTGTTTACCACCGATACAGTCCATTCATTTAGTGTGATTGCTGAGCGTTGTCTTGGATTTGCATTACAAGATCCAATCAATATTACAACAGAAGTTTTGGAGCATCATCCTTCGGAATATGCTAAACATATTGGTTATTTGGACATTGAACATGTAAGACAATAATAATCTATGCATCAAAAATCAAACTTTGTTAATTTGCGATGTACATCTCACAACTCTTTCGTACATGTTACACCTTTTATCATTACTCTATTTCAATGATTTCTTATATAATTCGCAAATGTGGATATGCTTTAGCAGTATTATTTGGAGTTGTAACAACAGCATTCCTTATCAATTTTGTTTTGCCCGGAGACCCAGCCCGTCTAATGTTGGGCCAAAGGGCAGATGAACAATCTATACAAGCATTAAGAGTTCAATTAGGCTTAGATAAACCTATGTATGAACAGTATACAAAATACATTGGAAGATTAATTCAGGGAGATTTAGGAGTATCATATTCTACCAACAGAGATGTTCTGGAAACAATTGTTGATAAATTTCCAGCCACGGCATTATTGGCGATAACTGCGATGTTTTTTTCAACATTACTGGGAATCATTCTTGGAATTATTGCCGCAATAAAAGCAAATACATGGATTGATGCTACAACGATGGGTTTTGCATTATTAGGAATTTCCTTACCTTCTTTTGTTTTTGGACTATTATTGCTTTTACTCTTTGGAGAAATTTGGAAAATATTGCCATCATCCGGATATATTGACAAAGGGATAAGTCATTTATTTTTACCAATGATAACATTAGCTTTTAGGCCATTATCTATCATTGCAAGGGTTACCCGAAGCAGCATGTTAGATGTACTAAATCAAGATTATGTAAGAACTGCCAGGGCAAAAGGCTTATCTGAATCATCTGTAATTCTGCGCCATGCTTTAAGAAATGCTTTAAATCCAGTTGTTACAACCGTAAGTGCTTGGTTTTCTGGTTTATTGGCTGGTACTTTTTTTGTAGAGTATATCTTTAATTGGCCGGGAATTGGAACTCTTGCAATCAGCGCCATCGAAAAATTAGATTATCCAATTATTCAAGGTACTGTATTATTAACAGCTATCATTTTTGTGGTAGTGAATGCAATAGTTGATATCATTTATGTATTCTTAGACCCTAAAGTTAAATTAAGCTAATTCATTTATATTCAAGATATTATGTCAAAAAATTTGGTTACTTCCTCTGTACAAATAAAAAGATCTGAAAGTCTGGGTGCATTAGCGTGGAAAAAACTAAAAAAACATCCAGCTGGTATTGCGGGCATGATAATCATAGGGTTATTAGTGTTAATTGCAGCTATGGCTGATATTATTAGCCCATTTTCTCCTACTTTAGCTGTACTTGAATATGCAGAAAAACCTTCTGGATTTGTAGGCAATGTTTTATTATTAAAAAACCCTTCAGATGAATCTCAGCCTAATGTATTACCTATACAAACCTTTAAAATATATAAAAATAGCGTCGAATACATTGATTTTGAAGGACTAAATGGAACAATTCAGATTCAGCAATTATATGGAAACAATGAATCTGAATGGCATACTACTCCTACCTATTATTTAGGTACAGACAGATTAGGCAGAGATGTATTTAGCAGATTAGTTTTTGGTGCTCGTATTAGTTTATTAGTAGGGGTTGTTTCACAATTAATTGCCCTTATCATTGGCATCGTGCTTGGCGCATTAGCAGGATTCTTTAGAGGTTGGGTAGACAATATAATTATGTGGTTTACAAATGTTATTTGGTCTTATCCAACTATCCTATTGGCGATACTGCTTTCTTCTTTATTAAAGTTCACCAATAATATCATGGGGTTTTCCTTGAACCCTTTTTGGCAAACATTTATCGCAATCGGAATTTCAAGTTGGGTTGAAATTGCAAGAATAGTTCGTGGACAATTCTTTTCATTAAGAGAAATGGAATATGTAGAAGCTACTAGAGCCCTTGGTTTTGGCTCTATGAGAACAATTTTCAGACATATTCTGCCAAATGCCATTGGACCTATCATTGTATTATCTACTGCTGGCATTGCATCAGCTATTATTGCTGAAGCAGGACTCAGTTTTCTTGGGCTAGGCATTCAAAGGCCAGAACCATCATGGGGTATATTTATTTCAGATCATTATGGGTATATTTTTGCTGGTAAATATTGGGGCTTAACTGTATATCCAAGTATTGCAATTGCTGCAGCCGTTTATGGATTTAACCTCTTAGGGGATGGTCTACGCGATGCATTCGATCCTAAAGCAATTCAAAGATAGGTTCTAAGTATGATAATTGATTCATTACAAGAGTTCTTTGATAATTCAACAGAATTACCAAATTCTCTCTTATTATTTGGAGAAGAAGAATTCTTAAAGGAAGAAGCTTATCATGTTGTTGTACAACAGTTAGAAAATTCATGTAATTCAAAACCTGATATTGATATTGTAGATGCTGAACAAATAAAAGAACATGCAATTATAGACATAGCAAGCGCTTTCCCATTTATATCTGATAAAAGAATTGTTGTTGTCAAAAATGCAGATAAGCTTTTTACGTCAAAATCATCAAAAAGCGACAAAAAATCTGCCTTACTTTCCTATGTAAAAAACCCGCAACCATCTACATATTTAGTGTTATTAGGAAATTTTCAAGCATTGTGGGGAATCTCTTCAACGAAACAGAATTCTAGGCAACAAGACAAAGCAAAAAAAATACTCTCCACTATAAAGTTTCCTCTAGATCAATTAATCGATGCAATCCCTTGTCATGAATCTAAAAAAGTAACCGAAAAAGAATTATCTACGTGGATTACTCATAGATTAAAACATGATAATAAAGATATTCAACCAGAAGCAGCAGAATATATTATTGCTAATGCAGGACAATCTTTAAGAGATATAGTGAATGAGATAGATAAACTAACTCTGTATGCACCTGCTGTACATACCTATACAATACAAGAAGTACTTGGCGTTGTAGGAAGCTCTAAAGTCTATAATGTTTTTGAATTACAAAAAAGTATTGGCAAAGGTGATTCTGCTAAAGCAATCGAAATCATTCATTTTATGATGAAAGATGATAAACAAGAAATGTTAATCATCACAATGATAACTCGATATATTTTTTCACTCTTTAAATTATCCGATTCCATAAAAACCACTCAAAATCCTTATGAATTATCAAAATTGACTGGAATTAGTTCTTACTTCATACCCGAATATCAATCAGCCTTAAAAATATTTACAAATACAAGATTAGAAAACGCTTTATTTCTTTTGAGAAATGCAGATCTTACATTAAAATCAAGCTCAAAACCAGCCGTTTCGGTTCTGCAATCTCTTCTAATTTCAATGTTAGCTTAGTTGATTCAGGTAATCAAACATTTGAATCATAAAAAAGTTTGCATAGTACACCGAATCTCTTTATTTTTGCAATCTCTAATATAGAAGCAATTAATCGCATTATTTGGTAGTTATGGCACATCATAAGTCAGCAATTAAACGTACGCGTCAAAATAAAAAGCGCACAATTTATAATCGAGCAAATCGCAAGCTTTATCGTGAAGCGATCAAAGCTGTTCGTTTAGCTAAATCAGTTCAAGAAGCAGAAACATTATTTGTTACTGCTACAAGTATATTAGACAGAGTAGCATCTCGTGGAATATTACACAAGAACAATGTAGCTAATAAGAAATCCAAACTTGCACTTCATATTAATAAAATGAAAGCCGCTCAAGCCTAATATTCCGTAAGCACCCGTAGCTCAACTGGATAGAGCATTTGACTACGGATCAAAAGGTTTGGGGTTCGAATCCCTACGGGTGCACATAATAGAATTATATTCAATATATCTTATCATTTGATAGAAACATTATGCTTAATCAAGCTCGTAAAGCAGAAATCGCAAAGCAATATGGTGGTAGTGAAGCCAATACCGGATTACCAGAAGTGCAGATTGCCTTACTTACAGAACATATTTCACTGTTAGCAGGTCATTTGGAAACTCATAAAAAGGATTTCCATTCAAGACGTGGCCTTATGCAAATGGTAAGTAACAGAAAGAAATTACTTAATTATCTTATGAAAAATGATATTCGTAGATATCGCACAATAATAAGTGCATTATCAATACGAAAGTAATCTGACTCATTTCAGGGCGCTTAATGCGCCCTTTTTTATTGTTGGCAATGTGCCTTTATAATTACACATTCTTGATATATTCTTTGTTAAGTAAGTGAACTTTTCGGGCTGATCTGAGTGCAGGAGAGCATCTTTATGATGGTGTTGTCCTCCGCTCAGTATGCAGCTAAACAAAAGGATGATACTCAGAATGATTTATTAGTGCTATTCAAAAGGAAAATTATGGCACATCATTCCGTTTCCCTGGAATTAAATGGCAGGGAATATTCGATAGAGACTGGCCGCTTTGCAAAATTGGCAAATGGTTCAGTTATGGTTCGTTATGGTGATACAATGGTTCTTGTGACAGTTTGTGCTGCACAAGTCCCAAGGACTGATTTAGACTTCTTACCTTTAACTGTAGAGTATCGCGAAAAAACTGCTGCTGCTGGTAAAATCCCTGGTGGATTCTTCAAAAGAGAAGGTAAGCCAAGTGAAAAAGAAGTACTTTCAGCCCGATTGATTGATCGTCCTGCTAGACCCCTCTTCCCAAAAAGTTGGCAAAAAGAAACCCAAATAGTTGCTTCTGTATATTCTTCAGAACCTGAGATTGATGCCGATACACTTGCTGCAGTTGGTGCATCAGCTGCCTTAGTTATTTCAGATATTCCATTTGGCGGACCATATTCCGAAGTTTCTATAGGAAGAATCAATGGTGAATTTATAGTTAATCCAACTGTAAGCCAATTACTAGAATCCGATATAGAAATCATAGTTGCTGGAACTGATGATGCAATTATGATGGTGGAAGGAAGTTCAAAAGAAATTTCTGAAGATGACTTTATTAATGCCTTGGAATATGCACACTCATATATCAAAAAGCTTAATGCTCTTCAGTTTCAACTCAAAGAATTAGTTGGTAAAGCAAAGCAAGAAATACCAAGTATCGAAGAAAATACTGAATTGTTAGAAGCTATTACATCTATAGCGGCTCCTTTAATTCGCGAACAAATACGCAAAAGTTCTACTAAAGAACAAAGAATAGAGTTTGCAAAGCAGCTAAGAGAAACAGTTCTTTCATCATTGCAAGAAATGTTACCATTAGAGGAAACATCTGAAATTGATGCAAGAGCTAAAAAAACAAAAGGATATATCTATAAAATTGAAAAGCATGAAATGCGACGCATGATTATAGATGATAAAGTGCGTTTAGATGGACGCTCAACCACAGATATTAGATCAATCAATTGCGATACAACAGTTCTTCCTAGAACACATGGATCTGCATTATTTACTCGTGGCGAAACACAAAGTTTAACTACAGTTACCCTTGGTACTAAAAGTGATGAACAATTAATTGATGGCCTATTCCCTACCGAATACCGTCGATTTATGCTTCATTATAATTTTCCACCATTTAGTACTGGCGAAGCTGGCCGAATGACTGGTACTAGCAGACGTGAAATTGGGCATGGAAAACTTGCTGAAAGAGCTTTACAAATCATGTTGCCGAATAATGAAGATTTCCCTTATGTTGTTAGAATCGTTTCCGATATTCTAGAATCTAATGGTTCTTCCTCTATGGCAACTGTATGCGCAGGAAGCCTAGCATTAATGGATGCTGGAGTACCATTAAAAAAACCTGTAGCTGGTATTGCAATGGGCCTTATTAAAGAAGAAGATGATGCTGCAATATTAAGCGATATCCTAGGAGATGAAGATTTTCTTGGTGATATGGACTTTAAAGTTGCAGGAACATTAGATGGTATTACTGCTTGCCAAATGGATATTAAAATTGCTGGCCTTTCTACACATTTAATGCGTCAAGCCCTTGAACAAGCTAGAAATGGAAGGCTTCATATTCTTAATGTTATGAATGAAGCATTGTCAGCCCCAAGAGAAGATTTATCTGAATATGCACCACGATTAACTACAATTATGATTCCAAATGATATGATTGGAACAGTAATTGGGCCAGGTGGTGATACAATACGTGGAATGCAAAGAGAATTTGGCGTAGAAATAACAATTGAAGATGATGGTTCTTGTATCATCGCTGCTACTAATAAAGAAGCTGCACAATTAACTATCGATAGAATACGTGCAATAACAAGTCCGCCAGAAATAGGTAAAGTCTATACAGCTACTGTTAAAGATGTACGCGAAGGCCTTGGTGCAATTGTAGAATTTATGCCTAAAACCAAAGGTTTATTGCATATTTCTCAAATTAGCTATGAATATTTCCAAAATGTTAGTGATGTTCTTAAACCAGGACAACATATTGACGTTAAACTATTAGAAATTCAATCTGATGGTAAATTTAGGCTAAGCCATAAAGTGTTATTAACACCCCCAGAAGGTTATGTAGAACCACAACGTAGCGAAAGACCTCCTCGCAGAGATGACAGACGATTTGATGATAGAAGAAGCGGCGACAGAAGAAGTGGTGGTGATAGAAGATATGATGACCGTCCTAGAGATGACCGTCCTAGAGATGACCGTCCTAGAGATGAACGTCCTAGAGATGAACGTCCTAGAGATGACCGTCCTAGAGATGAACATCCTAGAGATGAACGTCCTAGAGATGAACATCGCGGTGATGATAGACATCGCAATGAAAACCCTCAAGCTTAATGCATAAGCCCCATAGAAAATATGGGGCTTTTTTTATATCTCAATTTAGCACATAAATGTCTATTTTTGTTCTGTTTATTATTCTCTTATTTCCCTCTTACTTACTACATTTATCTAATTCTATACATGCAAAACAATGACGAGAAATTGTATAGTTCTGTTGATTATACTTTACTCAAAAGACTTCTTCATTTCGTAAAACCTTATAGGCTCACCCTTTTCTTTTTATTCTTTTTAACAGTGATTGCCTCGGGATTATCTCCATTACGTCCCTATTTATCTAAAATTGGAATCGATACGTACATCACCAATAAAGATGAATCAGGATTATTGATGATTGTAGCCTTAGTGCTTTGTGTACTTTTACTACATAGCTTTTTGAATTATATAACCACATTATTATTGCAAAGAACTGGACAAAAAATCCTTTTTGATATTAGAATGGCTGTATTTACACATATACAGTCTTTATCTTTAAGAAGCTACGATACAACACCCGTAGGCAGACTAGTCACAAGGGTAACAAATGATATTGAAGCATTAAACGAATTGTTTTCTTCTGGTGTAGTTACAATTTTTTCTGATATTCTCCTCATTCTGTTTATTGTTAGCTTTATGTTTGCAATAAGTTGGGAAGTAACATTAGTTACGATTGGTGTTTTGCCAGTTTTATTTACAGCTACAGTTATTTTTAGAAAAAAAGTAAGGGTTGTATATAGTGAATCACGGAGACTTATTGGAAAATTAAATGCATTCCTTAATGAATATATCACCGGAATCACAACTATTCAATTATACTCTCAAGAGAAAGCAAGATTTAAACATTTTGACGAGATAAATTCAGAGCATCGTGATGTTCAGTTAAAAACCATCTTTTACTATGCCCTATTTTTTCCTGTTGTAGAGTTTACAAGCGCTTTAGCTTTAGCATTAATTTTATGGTATACTTCTACGAATATTTTTAATGGTATTATGACATTAGGCATTTTGATAGCTTTTACCCAATATGCAGAAATGTTTTTCAGGCCCATTAGAGATTTAACCGAAAAATATAATACTCTTCAAAGTGCTATTGCAGCTGCAGAAAGAATTTTTGATATCCTAGATACACCTATCCCAACTAAAGATATCGTTAATGCTGCTAAAATGGATAGTATTCAACATGAAATATCTTTTAACAATGTTAGTTTTGGTTATGTATCAAATAAACAAGTATTACACAATATTTCCTTTACTGTAAACAAAGGAGAAATGATAGCAATAGTAGGTGCTACTGGTTCTGGTAAAAGCTCTTTGATTAATCTTCTCTGTAGATTTTATGATATAGACCAAGGAACAATTACAATCGATGGAATTGATATACGCACTTTACAACAACAATCATTACGTTCACATATTGCATTAGTACTACAAGATGTATTCCTTTTTTCTCGATCTGTTGCTGATAATATCTCATTAGGTAATCCTTATATTACCAGAGATCACATTATTCAAGCAGCAAAGGCACTTGGAGCTTATGATTTTATTCAATCATTACCACAAGGTTTTGATACCGTAATGATAGAAAGAGCAGGTACTTTATCAGTAGGACAAAAGCAGCTCATTTCTTTTTGTAGAGCTTTAGCATTTAATCCAGATCTCCTGATTTTAGATGAAGCAACCTCCAGTATTGATACAGAAACCGAGCAATTGATCAATACTTCATTGGATACATTATTGCATAATAGAACATCAATTGTCATTGCTCATAGATTGTCAACAATTCAAAGAGCTGATAAGATATTAGTTTTGCATCAAGGAGAATTAAAAGAAAGCGGAAATCATCAAGAATTACTGGCTTTAAATGGCTTATATGCAAGGCTTTATCGTTTACAATATGTAGATAATACTATGCTTTGATCTTTTTACTTTTAACACGCAAACAAAATTATTACTTTGTAATTAATTCATTTTTCAAAGGGTTATGTTATGTCTGAATTATTGATTTTTTTTCTGATTATTGGCCTCATTATCGTATTGGGATCTTTAAGGACTGTTTCTCAGGGTACAGTTGCCGTTATTACTACATTTGGGAAATACAGAAGAGTTATGGCGCCAGGGCTAAATCTTAAACTTCCAATTATTGAAACCATTCATAAAAGGATTTCTGTACAAAATAGATCTGCAGAGCTTGAGTTTCAAGCAATTACTGTAGACCAAGCAACTGTTCAATTTAAAGCAATGTTATTATATTCTGTGTTAAACCAGCTTGAAGATACAATTGTAAATGTTGCTTTTAAATTTGTTGATGATCGTAATTTCATGCAAGCTTTAGTAAGAACAGTTGAAGGTGCTGTAAGAAGCTATGTAGCTACAAAAAAACAATCAGAAATTTTATTGCTTAGAAGAGAATTAATTGAGCATGTAAAAGATCAATTAGACTCTACTTTAGAATCATGGGGCTATCATTTATTAGATTTACAGATGAATGATATTATATTCGACCAAGCAATTATGGATTCAATGGCAAAAGTTGTTGCTTCTAATAATTTAAAAGCTGCGGCAGAAAATGAAGGACAGGCATTATTAATTACCAAAACTAAGCAAGCTGAAGCTGAAGGTAATGCTATAAAAATTAGTGCTACTGCAGAAAAAGAAGCTGCTCAGATGCGTGGACAAGGGATATCACTATTCCGTCAGGAAGTTGCCAAAGGCATGAGTGAAGCGATTAAATCAATGGATAATGCTAATGCTGATGCTTCAGTAATCTTATTTTCTATGTGGAATGAAACATTAAGGCATGTTGCAGAGCATGGCAAAGGAAATGTCATCTTTATCGACGGATCAACCGAAGGCATGAATAAAACATTAAAAGAATTGATAGCTGTGTCTCAGGGCGATATTATGAAAGAAGCAAGAAAACATGGCTAATTATGTCATATATTCTTACAAATACAGCATTCAATAATTTAGGCAATAAAAAGAAGAGATTCAGAGAAGTTCTTGGTGATATTATACAGCAAGATGAACTTGGTATCTATTGTTTAATTGTTCCTACTGGAAGACGAATAAGGGCTCTGGAAAGGGCCCTTATTCGTGATTTTTATACAGTACATTCAAAACCCACCCAACAGCTTTCTTGTTATACATTAGAGAGTTTTGTCCTACATATTTTCAATACGCTTTACCCAGGCGAACAATATGCAATTATCTCGGATGCATATAGATTGTTATTGTTTGAGAAAGCCGCATCTGCAAGTTCACTTTCTTTTTTTTCAGGAAATAATGAAAATTTATCGATTCATACGATAGAGAAATGTGCAGAATTGCTATATGGTGTTAGAATGGATGGAATAGATTCGCAATCATTATTTGCCGATATTCAGCAAGCAATCGAAGACCCAGACAATATTTCTTCTCATTCTATCAAAGATCCTAGTCGTCTAAAAGATTTAGCCTCAATTCTTAAGATATATGAATCGTATATTGGCAATACTATCCTAGATTATCCAGCAGTATTACAGTTAGTCATCAAAAAACTTCAGCAAGATCCATCATTGTGTCAGCAATTTGGCAATATACTCTTGGATGGATTTTCGGAATTCAGAGTACCAGAATTAACATTTTTATCAGCTTTTGCACATTCTAACACTCCATGTGCTTGTTATTTAGAGTATTCTTCTGATAATCAGCCTATGTTTGGTAATTTAAATGAAACATTTGAATTGCTTCAACAAGCAGGTTTTCTATCAGATACAATCCAAGACGCTTTTAGCACACCTCAATCTTCATTATTCTCTCATTTAAGAGAATGGCTGTTTAATACCAAACAAACAAAATCATATCCTGGTAGTGAAGATCTTATAACAGTACTAGAAAGCACAACAGTACATAATGAAGTTGATTCAATTGCAAAATTCATCAAATGGAAACATGAAAAAGAGAATATTCCATTGCATGAAATGGTAATTGCAACAAGAAATCCAGAGGATTATTCTGGTATTTTTCGAGAAATTCTACCTTTGCACGGGATACCAGTTAATATAACTGATAGGCCAAAACTAACTCATTCTCCTCTTATTACAGCAATCTTCTCGATCCTAAATCTCTTGATATATCAATATCAAAAAAAGGATATTCAAAAAATATTTAGTAGTGCGTATATCCGTTTGCCCAATACTTCTGCGGCAGAAATGTATAGGCTTTCTATTGATTTTGAATTAATTACCAGAAAAGAACGATTAAAAAGTGAGTTTTCACATTATAATACAGAAACAAATTGGCTTAATCAATTACAACATATCATTGCTAAATACACGCATAATGTGAACGCTTTTCGTACCCAAAATGATATGGCAAAAGTAAAAGAGTTTGAAGGATTATTGAGTTCTGCAACACGAATCTATTCAGCTATAGAAACGATTCAATCACTGTTGCCACGTGCTAAGAAAACATGCTCAACAAAAGAATTTCTTGGATGTATACAAACAACCTTGCAGCATTTTGGAATTCTACAATCTATAGAAGAATTACCATTACAACAAGAAGTGTTGTCTGAAGCATTCACGTCAATTTCTATGAAAGAAGAAATTGAAAGAGATGTCAGAGCATTAAAAACATTTATCGATACAGTTCAAGAATTAACTTTTATTCTGGAACATTCACAAACACATACATTTTTAACATTTCAAGAATATTGTAAACGCTTACAGACAACAATTCGCGGGGCTAAATTTCAAGTTAAAGAAAAACATGGAACAGGAATTACAATTACTTCATTAGAACAAATTCGTGAATTAGATTTTAAGCTTATCATTATGTGTGGCATGGTTGACGGAGTTTTCCCCTTGCATTATACAGCCGATACATTTATGGGAAAAGAGTTAAAAGAATCAGAAGAAAGGCATATCAGAAGAGAAAGGATGCAGTTCTATTTGGCATTAATTCATCATTCCCCTATTGATTTTCCAAGATCCTATTTATTTAGTTATCCAACTAATAGCAAAAATGGCGAGCATTTAATTCGTTCTCAATTTGTAGACGCTATCCTTAAAATGACAGTTGAGAATCAGACTCTTTGCACAATTTCTGATACTAAAAAAATTGCAGGCAAATCTGATTTTTTACAAGCTTATACTTCTCATGCTGAACATATTTATTATCGATTAAAGAATGAAGATGACGAAAATGATAATCAATCAGAATTGAAATCGATTATGACTCATGCAGCTTATTATTGGTCTGCAAAAGGAATTACAGAACGATTATCCAATCCACTCCATGATAGCGCAATTAAAACCATATCTGATCATAAAGTTTTTTCAGTTACTGAATTAGATGAATATATTGATTGTGGATATAAATATTTTGCAGACAGAATACTCAAGTTACCCTCTACCGAAACAGAATCAAATTGGTTCTCTTCTTTAGAACGAGGTAATGTATATCATTCTATTTTCTATCGTTTTTATACATACATTCAAAAAGAATATAGTGATTCGATTGTGCCTAAAGTTCAATTAATACCAGCTAAACGTAATGAATATCAAGCACTATTACACAGCATCGCTGTAGAGGAATTATCATATATGTATTATGATCATCCCTTTATGGAACTTGAGAAAAGAACTATGTTTGGTGATATCACTCAAGGTATAAAGGGTACTTTAAGTAGATGGCTTGATGGTGAAATCGATTCCCAAAAAGATGGATTATTCCCTGCTTTATTCGAAACAAGTTTTGGAGATACATATAAAAGAAGCAATCAGATTCCACCAATACACATTACCAATCAGATACTTTTACAAGGTAAAATAGATAGAATTGATATCTCCTTAGATAATTCAACTTTTAAGATTATTGATTATAAAACAGGAAACCTATTAATAAGCCAAAAAGATGTAGAAAGCGGGAATAAATTGCAGATGCCTCTCTATATTAAGGCTGCACAATATATCTTAGAACATCAATACAATAGTATAGATCCTAAAGCAGCAAACCCCACATATTATTCACTGCAAAAATTTGAGTCAAAGACTGCATTTAACAAAAAAGGTGATATTGAAGAAAAAATTCAGTCAATTTTGGAAAAAACAGATCAAGAAATCCTAAAAATGAAAGAAGGGTATTTTCCTGTAAAACCACTTAATAAAGCTTCATGTACATATTGTGATTTTTCATCTATTTGTAGAATATATACTAAAATTCCTTCGCTTTCTGAACAATTTTCCGAAGAGATAGATCCACATTTATGATTATAGCATTTAATAAACCATTTGGTGTTCTTTCTCAGTTTACATCTGATTCCAGCACATATCGAACATTATCTGATTTTAATTTTCCACATGGTGTTTATCCACTTGGAAGATTAGATGCTGACTCTGAAGGATTATTATTATTAAGCGATGAGAAACATATAAATAATGCCTTATTACATCCAAATCATGCTCATAAAAGAACATATTGGGTCCAAGTAGAAGGTTCTATTCAAGATTCAGACTTATCTTCCATTCGAAGAGGAACCTTAAGTATACAAGGTAGAATGCTTTTACCAGGTAATGCTGAAATATTGACAGATCCAACCGTAGAACCCAGAAATCCACCTATAAGAGTAAGAAAATTTATTCCTGATTCATGGATTAGTCTTACTTTGATAGAAGGTAAAAATCGTCAAGTGAGAAAAATGACAGCTGCAATTGGATATCCAACTTTACGATTGATAAGAGTAGCTATTGGAAATTTTAGGCCTAATGATATTCATCCTGGTACTTGGCGAGAAATAACTGCCAATGAATTAAATTCAATTTTTGCTTAATTTTTGATAAACAATGGATTGTCTATATGCTCCCGATCTTCATGAAGATTCTACAATTATCAGTGTAGAAAAAGATGAAGTAAAACATGCTAAATCGCTTAGACTAAAGATAGGTGAAAGAGTTCTTTTAAGCTCTGGTACTGGTTTAATTGCTTTATGTACTGTAGAATCTATCAATAGTTATCAAGCTGTATTTTCTATTCATGAAATAAGAAAAAATATTCATGAATTACCCGGTAGATTTGCTATTGCAATAGGAATATTGCATAATAAAGATAGAATGGAATACATGATTGAAAAACTTACTGAATTAGGTATAACAGACTTTTACCCTTTAATAAGTACTCATGCTGAATCGCATTCTTGTGATGAAAAAAGATTAATGAGTAAAATGGTATCTGCCTTAAAACAATGCAAAAGAAGTATATTACCTGTTTTACATAAACCCATTACAATTAATGAGTTGCTTACTATTTCTGCACAATATACTATCCATATATTAGCTGATCCAAGTGGTAAGAATAGCATCGATTATCCTGAGTATACCAATACTAATAACAATTCGATAATCGCTTTTATTGGTCCAGAAGGAGGTTTTTCTGCTCAAGAATTGCAGATAATTTCATCAATTTCTACGATTCAAACTTTGTCTTTAGGCAATAGAAGATTAAGAGCAGAAACAGCTGCAATTGCAGTAAGTTCTATTATACAATATACTTGGCAATAAAGTTTTATTTTAGTGTCGATATGCAGCATTACAATAACATAATATCTAATTTTCTTTCTTATATGAAAATCCTATGATGTACCGTTTAATACTCCCGATTATCATTTTTATATGTTCATGTCCCTTTTTTAGCGTAAATGCACAGTTTACAGGGATTGATGCTAGCCAATTCCCAACAATTAAAGCATATGGTGGAGGTACTATTTTTAATAATGCAAAATCAACAGATTTTAGTATTGTAGAAAATGGACAAGTAATGCAAAATGGCTTATCAGTTCAATGCTCAACTGCAGTCAATGATCCATCTGTAAATGTAGTAATGGTTTTGGATATTAGCGAATCCATGAATGAAAAAATGAGTAATGGAAGAACAAAATTAGAATGGGTAAAAAATGGTGCTAAAAACTTTGTTAATTCGTTGATATTTAATGGAACTACACAATGTGCTATTGTTACATTTAATGGCAATTCATATATACATTTAGGATTTCAAAATAATGCTCAATCTGTGTTAAATGCAATAGATGCAATTAGCTATGGCATCGGAGCAACCATATATGATAATCCATTAATCGACCCCAAAAATAGTGTTGTTGCATTATTTAAAACTACACCATCTTGGATAAGAAGAGTAGTTATTTTTCTTACAGATGGAACCCCAACCCAAGCGCCACAAACAAATAGCATTATTAATCAATTAAAGTCATTAAATACTACTTTATACGCAATTGCTTTGTCTTTTGATGCCAGCCCAGATTTACGCACAATAGCATCTCAAACTGGTGGAACTACTTCTGTAGCATATAATGAAGAAATGTTAGTAAATATTTATAAAGAATTAGGCAATACTAGGCCTACCATTACATATTGCTGGCTTACATATATTGCACCATATGGATGCGATGATAAAAGTTTAAATAGAACAGTGCAGCTTACTTATAAGCCCACTAATTTAAGACAAACCTTTACGTATACTGCACCTGCAAATAGTATAGCACGTATTCAAAATTCTGCTATCACTTTGCCACCATTCCCTGATATTGCTATTGGGCAGACAGCTACTCAACAGTATACAATTACAGCTATTAATAGTGATATAAATGTAACAGGATTTTTTTCTAGCTTACCTGCTAATTTTTCTATTATTAATTGGGGTGGCTCAGCTCCGCCATTCCTTCTAAAAAAAGACCAATCAAGAGCAGTAACCGCTCAGTTTACCCAAACTTCTCCAAGAGATGTTCGCACAGGATTTGTTCGAATAAATGGCACTCCTTGTTCCTCGGCTCCATTATACTTAAGCGGTGGTTCAAGAAAAGTTGTACTTATAAGTCCAAATGGTTCTGAAGTATTTAGTTCTTGTGATTCAATTCTTATTACATGGGGCGGAGTAGAAGCATCAGATACTGTAAGAATCCATTATAGTAGTAATGGCGGTGCATCATGGCATCTAATATCAAATTCAGCAACAAGATTAAGTTATAAGTGGAAAGCCCCAAAACAAGATAATTATATGATAAGGGTTTCTGCATTTACTTCTAGGTATGGAAGTATTTATAATGCTACTGCAGGCGGTATTGGTTTAGACACAATTGGAGGAATTGGCGTTTCTGCAGATGCATCTTCTTTTGCATTTACAGGAACCTATGATAAACAATTAACAGCTAATTCATTAAGCATTAGCTCTACAAGAAATAAAGATATGTTTATTGCTAAATGCAAAGATCAAACCGTAAATTGGTTAAAAACTAGCTCTGTATTTTATCCAAAATATTTACCATATACTTCTTGTGCGGGCAAAGCAGTGATTGTAGATTCTGCCGATAATATGTATCATATTTCTGATATTGTTAGGACTGTCAATTCTGGCAGACAATCGTTAATCCTCAGTAAAATTAGTTCTAATGGAAATATTGATTGGTCAAAAGAAATTCTTGGTACACAACAAAGCTTGATTGCTCATAATATAGGCAAGGATTCTATTGGTAATTATTATCTAACTGGTACCTATAATGGACAATTAAGTGTCCAATTAAAAGCTGGTAAAACTTCTAGCATAATTACAATTTTACCAAAGCTTTTTACTTTAAGTTTTGATGCAAATGGTAATTTTTTAATGCTAAAAGATAGTATCTCCAAAGCATATCCTAAAATACCTGCTGATACAGCAAAAGATACTCTTGGTTATGTGTATACGATTAAATCTTATAAAAATACTCTTACTTTAAGTGATACTTCATTTAAAAGTATTGGTTTACAAGATATAGCCATTAGAGTGTCTGGAAGAATAATGACACCATTTGACGAAAGTGATGCACCGTTTTCGATAACAACTCCGCTTCTTACTATAACTGCTTCTACAATCAATTTTACAGGTATTGAAGGCGTGGTTGTTGGAGACAAAAAAGATAGCGTTTTCAATGGCTTTTTATGCAATAGAAGTAAAGCACAAGTTGTATTAGATCAATCAATTATTCAAGGAATTGATTCTACACAATTTGAAGTTTTACAACCTAATGCAGGCACTTTGATGCAACCCGATTCTTGTATTCCATGTATCATACGATTTTCTCCAACAACTAGCGGAAAGAAACAAGCTATTATCGTTCTAGGTAATTCTTGCATTAATGTACAAGCATCTATTTATGCGGAAGCATATGCAATGTCTGCTTCGTTAATACCAATTCAATGGAATCAAAGAAGAGTAAAAACGAATAAAACATTATTCTCTTTGTTTAAAAATGAAGGTGAAATACCTTTAACCATTATATCATTATCGAATAAAGATATAAGTCATTTTGTGCTTGATAATACTATCTCATTACCAATGACAATTCTGCCTGGAGATTCAGCAGTATTATCGGTAACTTTTACACCAACAGATACAATACAATATCATGATACTTTGATGGTAGAATGTAAAAAGTTACAATCTCCCCTATTGGCTTCTTTAGACGGAATAGGAATTTTACCCGTATTTTCATCTAAAGGATATACATTTGCTGATAGTAAAACAGGGATAAAATCTTCGGAGATTGGCCTTATATCTACTATTAATACTTCACAAAACATGAATATGTATGTGAAGTCAGCATTACTCTCACACAATGCTGGAGATTTTACACTTGATTCTCTTTCTGTATTACCAAATTCCTTGAGTATACTAGATAGTCACAAAACTTTTATCGGATTTAAACCTATAAAATCAGGACTAAGAACAGCATATTTGGTATTTGAACACGATGCAATTGCGGGTCCAGAAGAAAATCCACTCACCTTTGATAGTGTTCTTATACAAGGTATCGGCATTTCATCTGAATTATTACCAGATACAGTACTGGATTTTGGCACTATAAATAGCTGTGATAAAGCTATGAAATCGCTAGCAATTAAAAATCCTAATGCACAAGATATTGCTATTATTGGTATGAATTGGGAGTTTTCACTATCTACAAATGCTTCTCATATCAATGCATTAGTAAATCTACCATTTATCATTCCAGCAAATGGAGAAACAAGATTTCCTGTGCAATTTATTCCTGATGGAAAACAATCATATGAAGCAAAACTTCATTTACTTTCAGAGGATTCTTCGATATATACTGTTATGATATTTGGGAAAGCAGAAACGATTGCTTCTTCAGTTACTATTACATCTTCAAATCAATTGTTTTCTGTAAAGCCCGGTGAATCACAAAAGATTTCAATTTCAGCTACATTATCTAAAGATTTAACGCAACCACTATTACAAGCATGCACATTATCATTACTCTATGATCCCTCATTGTATTCACTGCGAAATTCAATTGTCTCATTGGATAATAATTGGCAATGGACATCAACTTCTATTGACAATGGAAAAGGTATAGCATTGATAGAAGGTAAAGCAACTATTCCATCAATAGCATTCCCAAAAAATCAAGTAGCTGAGTGTACCTTTGATTCATATTTAAACATAGATAAAAAACTACCCATACAGATTATATTAACAACTAATACTCCTTGTATAGATACAGGTTATGGATCGATTAATACTGAATTACAACCTGTTTGCTATAATCCAGGAAGAATTATTGGAAGTAATGGAATTCCATTAGCAATTTCAATTGTTGATATGCCTTATTCCTCTACAATTGTTCATATTTCTTTGCCATTTGAAGCAATTTCTGATGCAATAGTAGTAGATATCAAAGGGAGAATATTTCCATTAATGAATAAAGAATTCAAGAAATCTGGTCTTTATGAATACATGCTACCGAATATTCCTCAAGGCTTTTATACAGTGATTGTTCATAATGGAATATATCAGCAAAGCCAATCATTTATACATGATTAAATAATAGAAAATATGAACACAATATTATCCGAAATACAAGCCATTAATTCTGAGATTATTAATAATAGACGTCATCTACATACGTATCCAGAATTATCATTCAAAGAATATCAAACATGTGCATTTATTTGCTCTGTATTAGATAATATGCAGATACCATATCAAATTGTGGCAGAAACAGGAATTGTTGCTTTGATAGGCAATGGAGACCGTTGTATAGCCCTTCGAGCAGATATCGATGCCTTACCCATGGAAGAAGAAACAGGACTTGATTTTAAGTCTGTACATCCTGGTATTATGCATGCTTGTGGACATGATGCGCATACTGCTATGTTATTAGGTGCTGCAAAAGTTCTGAAAGCTCGTGAAACATCTTTACAAGGTACTGTTAAATTGATTTTTCAACCTGGAGAAGAAAAAGTTCCTGGTGGGGCAAGCCTTATGGTTGCTGCAGGAGTATTGGAAAATCCTAGACCTGAAGTAATCTTTGGACAACATGTCTACCCGGATGCACCAGCTGGAACATTCTTGATTTGTTCGGGTCCAACAATGGCTTCTGCTGATGAATTATATTGGACAATTAAAGGTAAAGGGGCTCATGCAGCACAACCTCATCAAGGAATTGATCCAATTGTGATTGCAGCTGAGTTAATTATGCATTTGCAGACATTAATTACAAAAAGTAGGAATCCATTATTACCTGGAGTATTAGGCATCACTTCAGTTCATGGAGGCTCTGCAACAAATATAATACCCGAATCTGTAGAAATGAAAGGTACATTAAGATCTTTCGACCCAATGTGGAGAGAACAGGCTATTACTATGATTCAAGAACATTCAGAGAAGCTATGTCAATTACATGGTGCCGAATGCTCTGTAACAATCTTAAGAGGATATCCTGCTGTATATAATAATGAACAAGCAACTTCATTTGCTAGAACGTCTGCAGAAAAGATTGTAGGTAGTTCATCAATTGCTGATTTTGAACCAAAAATGTGGGGAGAAGATTTTGCTTATTATGGAGCTTATATACCAGCCGCTTTTTGGATGCTAGGGGTTAGACCTGATAATAAAGAAACAATGCCCGGACTTCATAATCCAAGATTTACCCCGGATGAAAGTGCATTATCTACCGGAGCAGCTTTATTAGCTAATACTGCAATCGATTGGCTTGCCAATGATTCCCCTTTTTCTCACACTTAAGAGTACATATGAAGAATATGCAAACATATAGCTATCCTATTATCTTTTTTGATAGTACATGCATATTATGTAATTCTTCTATACAATTTATTCTTCGTCATGAACACAGTTCATTATCTCATTTTGCCCCATTAAATGGAATAATATTTTCTGAATTATATACTCCATCAATAACAGATATTCCAGATTCTATCTTGGTATATAAACATGGTGTTTTTTTAAGTAAAACTGAAGCAATCATAGCTATCATGATTGCAATGGGGTTTTATTGGAAATATCTTGCCGCACTATTATGGTTAATTCCCCCTTTTTTAAGAAATGCTATCTATGATTATATCGCTTTTAACCGAATACAATGGTTTGGTAGGCAAGAATTATGTTTATTACCAAACAAAGAAAATATCCATCGTTTCCACAGCTAATTTTTTCTTTTTTTGGGAGGAAGATATAATTCGGCAGTCCTTTTTATCATAAGTAAAGCCTCTTTAAAATCTGTGCGATGAGAAGCAGGAAAACCCTGTTTTTCATCATAATATTCTATAATAGTATCTTTTCTAAAAAAAGTAGTAATTCGAATATTGGCTCTACAATAAGGTTGGTCTGGATGAGAAGTAAGTAATAAACGAACTTCTCTCTCATTTAAAGCCCCTGATCTAATATATTTTATGGATAATAAACTATCTTTTGAAAAACCATATAGTAAAAAACCATAACTAGGAAGAGAATCTTTAACCTGTCTAATACATTGTTCACTTGAAGACTTAGGTATTTTTATAGGAAAATATCGCAAAGAATCTCCGCTAGCACAGCTCCATAATATCACGATTGAGAGTACACAGATGAAATGTTTTGTAGATCTCATACCATTATTCTTTATGGCAAGTGCCACCATCTGCTAAGATAATTAAATCTCCTTGTTGTGTTCCCCTTGATATCAAGGAATCCTGAGGTAAATACTCCCAATCTTTTGAAAGATTATACATACCAATTCTATCTTGATTAGAAGTATAGAAACCAATGCCCTCGGCAATGATTGGAATAATATCATTTAACAGTAAATGTTCATTTACATTCATTCTATAAATTTGCCCAGAATAACCGCGGCATATAAATATTTCCATATAATTTCCTTTTTTTATAAGATAAATTACAGATTTTATATAAAAATGTATCTGTTTACAAATAAATCTCTTAGTTTTGATCTGTCCGTTAGAGGTGCCGATATATGCGGCTGAGATTATACTCTTTGAACCTGATCCAGTTAATACTGGCGTAGGAAAACGATTCATATCTCTTATTTCCCAATGTGGAAATATCTTCTACGGAATAACTATTTATATACTTATTCTGCTCTTACCATGAAATTTGCTCTAATCTTTTCTTTGCTTATTGCCTCGCATTTTTCTGCTTTCGCACAAATTCAGCATGACTCAGTACACAAAAGAGTATATATAACTCCAAGTATTTCTATTAGTTCTACTTTGGCAAAGGTACAATCTTCTGTTACATATTCTGAATTAAACTCGGGGCAAATACAAGAAAAAAACTCTGCATTAGACATAGGACATGTATTAAGTGAACTTCCCTCTTTATACTCAGTTACACAAAATGGAAATAATATTGGATATACATCAATATCATTAAGGGGTTTTGACCAAAGAAGAATATCGGTAATGATTAATGGGGTTCCACAGAATGATCCAGAAGATCATAATGTGTATATGATTAATGTTCCAGATATAGCCTCCAGCTCAGAATCTATTCAAGTTCAAAGGGGTGCAGGATTAATGAATTATGGTTCTGCTGCAATGGCAGGAAGTATCAATATTCAAACAATAGCTGGGGCCTCACAATACAAAGTAACTGCATCGCAATTCATTGGATTTCAGCAATTATTTAGTAATAATGATAATCAAGATACTTGGTATCCATCGATTACTAAGTCATCTTTACATATTCAAAGTGGTTTGATTGGATCACAATATGCCTTTAATGCTAAATTAACCTCTATACAATCACTTGGATCAAGAAAACACTCATATAGTACATTACAAAGTTATTTCTTAAGCGCAACTCGATTTGACGATAAAAGTATAAGTCAGATTAATGTATATGGTGGCCCAATATCAGATGCATTGGCATATACAGGGCTACCGAAATCATGGATAAACAGTCCATCATTACAAAGAGAAAATCTAAATGGATGGTCTTATGATTCATCTGGAGCAACAGTTGGATGGTTTACTAATCGAAGAAGACAAGAAATCGAGAATTTTTCGCAACCGCATATTGAAATCCTTAACGATATTCACATAAGTGAACATCTATCATTAAAATCAACATTATTTCATTATTCAGGTGAAGGTTTCTTTGATTATGACGCATCCTGGGCAGATGCTGCAACATTAAGAATTACGCCAGAATATGGATTTCAAGATAGTATTATTCCAGCTAATGCTCTTATACGTGGATTTGTTGGAAATTCTCAATATGGCTGGATACCAAGGCTTGTTTGGGAACATGAAAAAGGAGTATTAACCTTAGGAGCAGAATATCGATCACATAATTCTATTCATTGGGGTAAGATTCGATATGCAGAACAATTACCATCTGGTTTCGACCCCGATTATACCATGTATGAATATCAAGGGCATAGAAGAATACTATCGGCTTTTGCTAGAGAAGAATGGAATATATCAGACAAATTCTCAATCAAAGCAGAAGCACAACTTGTTCATCATCTTTATGGGATTTCTAAAGAAAAAGCAGGTAATTCTTATACTTCTTATGTAGATATTAATGGCAGTTCAATTGGAAATGGAAATCAACTATTTTCAAAAAACTATCTTTTTTTTAATCCTCGTATAGGAAGTGTATTAAAAGCAGATGAAGAGAATACATTTTCATTTTCATTAGCTTATACCTCCAGAGAGCCACGCATGAGGAATTTATATGCAGCAGAGGACTCATATTTTGGTGCTAGACCTTTATTTAAATCGTTAATATTACCAAATGGACAAATTGGTTTCGATTTTTCTGATCCATTAGTAAAGCCAGAACATATGCTTAATACCGAATTAGGTTGGAAATATCAATCCAATAATGTTAATGTGGGCATAACTATATATGTAATGAATTATTATAATGAATTAGTAAAAAGTGGGCGTTTAGACATCTTTGGTGTCCCTGTAGATGGTAATGCTCCAAGAACAGATCATATGGGAATTGAATTAGAATTAAGTAAATCTTTCATGATTTCACAATCCTATACTTTGGAATTAGCTGGTAATCTAACCTATAGTAAGAATACAATTATTGATTATACATATTATACAGCAAAGGGAGAAGCAGTTTCGCTCAATAATAATACTGTAGCAGGGTTTCCAGACATTATTGGATTTGGAAGAATATCTTTTAGAAGTAATTCCACCTTCTTATCTATTCATTCTAAGATAATGGGAGGATTTCATACCGATAATTTTGGTAATCTTCTTCGAACCGATGCAAGAATTAAAGAAGATCTATCTAATTCCCTATCTGGATATTATACAGATAATACAGTAGATTCATATACTGTCTTTGGCATTGACATTCAATATGAATATAAAAATATATCTATAGGAATACCTGCATTAAGACTTAAAATGCAAGCGATTAATATATTTGATACTTTATATGCATCGGGTGGAGAAGGCAAAGAATTTTTTCCTGGCCAAAGAAGAACAATCATCTTTGGTGCAGAAATAGATTTTTAATTTATTGAACACTAAAAACCAAGCATTTTAAATAAGAGGTTTCTAGCATACTTGGTAAAATTGGATGGCATGGACTTTGCCCACCTTTATATATCAAGCTTATTTGTCTATTTATTCTTTTTGCTTCCTGCTGGACGCACTCTATCAACATAGCTTCAGAAAAAAGCTGAGAGCAACTAGCAGTCACTAAAAAGCCTCCAGTATGTATCAGTTTTAATGCTTGACGATTTATCTCTGCATAGCCACGCTTGGCTTTAGAAAGTGTGGTTTTACTTTTTGTAAAAGCTGGAGGATCTAAGATTACAATATCCCATTTATCGCCATCTAGAGCAGCTTTTTTAATATAATCAAATACATCAGCTTGAATAAAAGAACATTGATTATAATTATTCAATTGTGCATTTACAATACTAGCATCTATAGCAGATTTTGCACTGTCTATGCCAAGTACTTTTGATGCACCACCAAAAGCAGCATGTAAAGCAAAACCACCCTGATTAGTAAAACAATCTAGTACAGTTAAATCTTTACTTATTTTACTTACAAATGATCGGTTTAATCGTTGATCTAAATAATATCCGGTTTTTTGTCCTTGTATTAAAGATATCGATAAAGCAATTCCATTCTCAGTTATAGAAATATTATCTGGAATTGTACCCCAAAGAACTTCTTCACTTTTTTCTAATCCTTCTTTAACTCTTAACTGAGAATCATTTTTTGCTATGATCCCTTTTAATGTGGGAATAATTGATTGCAAAGCTTCAACAATTTCTTGTCGTTTTTTGTCCATACCAGCAGATAATAATTGCAGAGCACAATAATCACCATATCTATCAATAATTAATCCCGGAAGTCCATCTGATTCCCCAAAACATAATCGATATATAGGTTCATGCGGAAATAATCTATCCCTTAATGCTAAAGCTAAACTTAATCTATCAATAAAGAAAGAAGTGTCTATAAGTCCTTGCTTTACTCTTAATAATCTAATAGCAATTTGACTAGTAGGATGATAGAATCCAAGTCCAATATCATAGCCATAATCTGTGTGTAATTGCACTATTACGCCAGCTTCTAATGGCTCATGAGGCATTAATTCATCTTTAAAAGCCCAAGGATGACCATTCCTAATACGATTATGTATACCAGGCTTCAACATTAAGATTGGATATGAATCAGACATAATTTTCTACTCTTTATTACTGAAATGGTAGCAAACATATGGTGTTTCTCTATAATCATCTTAAAATCCTTAAAAACAATAGTTAATAATTGTAAATTGAAGAATGAAATCTATACTTATTTCACTATTTATATGTTTAAGTATGTGTGGATCTTTTGTTACATTATATGGACAAAACTCTACTGCTTTTTTATCAGTATTTCCTGCGCAAGACTCAATTATTCAGCCTAATTCTTTGCGTTTTGGAACAGATAAATTAGCCAATACATTCATTTTTTCGAATGATGCAGATGCGTCTATTTATGGAAAGAATGGCCTCAACTTTTTTATGAGACAACGCTATCGTGGTACGATTATGAGAACCTCCACAACAGCAGTAAGGGATGATCAAGGCATACATATTGCAGCTTCTCAGAATATCAGTGATAATCTATGCTTTATAGGACAAGTATTATGGTTTACAACAAAAGATTCTAGAAGTATAGCATTACAAAGTGCTCAAAAATTGGGGTATTATGGAGGATTAGGATTTAAGCCTAATAATTATGTAAGTACAGAAGCTTTAATAGGTTATGAAAATAATCAACAATTAGGTGTCCAAGCTGGTGGTATAAGTACATATGGAATGGTAAAAATTAAGCCAATTCCTTTAAATGAAAACTTGTTTTTGCAAGGGAATGGCTACGGAACATATACATCAATTGATGATAACAGACATTCTTCAGATGCTGATTTTAGAGTTTCATGTTTTAATTATATTTCGCCTTTAAGTAATAGTAAGCTATTAATTGATATTCATTCTACATTACTTAATCGAGACTTTTATTCACCTGTTTTGGGATCTTTTGATTCTTTGTCTATTGAAAGAAGATTAGAACAAAGAATAATGCTTAATACGGAACTTGGATTAGATATATATGGTCCATTGTCTGCAAGTATGCAACTTCAAGTAGAATCTGCGGATATTGATAGATTATACAGACAACCAATAGAAGGTGTACCCACAACATCTGTGAATAGAAATCTTGAAGAATTAGTTATTTCCCTTACTACTTCTTTGCATGTTAAAAATCTCCATGGTATTAAACATCAAGCAGGACTAACCATATATTCCAGAGATGAAAATAATTCGGTTCAAAAAGTATTTGACCTTGCATCTATTGATGAGAATGTGATTAGAAAACAGGAATTTTTGCGTGATAATACCACCAATAGAATACGCTTCTTTGAACAATCTACTTTACCGCTTTCTGCACAGGATACTTTACTATTTAATGGATCAGCTTCTTTATTGCAGTATAATACTCCGAGTACAGATAATAATGATGACCGTGATGAGCAAGTTCTTATAGCTAATCTAGATTGGATTCATAGAATATCTCCTTCTCTAACAATGTCATTATCAACCGGAATTCAAAATACTCATCTGGTATTTATTAAATCCCAAAGAAGCGCATTAAACAATTGGAACCGTATTATTCGTTTTTCACCAAGTCTTCATTGGATACTTAACTCTTTTGAAATGCATCCTAGATGCGAAGTTATGGCCAATTATACTGTATATGATTTTGAAAATCTAATTGGTGATACAAAAAGCTTTAGTTTTAGGCAGATTAGCTATAAAGACTCTATCATTTATCGATTAAGTAAAGGTTATGAAATTGAAACAAGAATTTTTGCGCGGCTTTTTGATAGAGGTATGCTGTCATGGTCTGAATTTAGTGAAACTCCAATAAACACAAGCACAGAACAGTTTATTAAAATGCTTATTTTTGTTCCGTCTGTTAATGGAATCAGAACAGGAATTGGTGTACGTTATTATGCTTTAATTCAAAAAAATGTACTGATAGATCCATTAGGACAAAATGCTTTACAGCCTAATGTATTAACTACATCAATAGGACCAGAAATGAGTATACAAGCTCAGTTTTCTAATGGAAATACATTGCAATTTCAGGGCTGGTATGAATGGCAATATTCTAATGAGAAACTTTTTAGAACTCTGCCAAATATACTTTTGCAATCTAGCATTCACTTTTAACTATAGGCATTTACTATGCAAGCAATTCGTGGTACTAAGGACATCATTTCTCCAGAAATATATACCTGGCAATATATAGAACATATTATCAGTATACTTACGAATCAATTTGGATATTCTGAGATAAGAACACCCATATTTGAAAGTATCGATGTATTTAAAAGAACAATTGGTGAAAATACTGATGTTGTTGGAAAGGAAATGTATACGTTCCCCGATAAAGGTGGAGATATTCTTACATTAAGGCCTGAAGCAACCGCATCTGTTGTCCGCGCTGCCGTCCAGCATAATATCACTGCACAGCAACAATTATCTAGAGTGTGGTATAATGGACCATTCTTTCGTTATGAAAGGCCTCAAAAGGGACGTCAAAGACAATTCCACCAATTTGGTGCAGAGTTATTATGTGCTGCTTCTGTTGAAGCAGATATTGAAATTATTTCTTTAGCATATACTTTTTTACAAAAGCTTGGAATTTCTAACAGTGTACTGTCTATAAATACATTAGCAACTCCGCAAGTTAGGTCTATATATAGATCAGTGTTATTAGACTATTTTCAAAGCAATATCAATACATTATCAGAAGATTCTCAAAAAAGATTAGTTCTTAATCCATTAAGAATTTTGGATTCAAAAAACCTAGATGACAAGTTAATTGCTGCGAATGCCCCAAAATTACTTGACTATTTAGATGATGAAAGTACTATTCATTTTGATAAAGTATGTGAATATCTTACTAGATTGAATATCCCTTTTATTCAACAATCTACCTTGGTAAGAGGTTTAGATTATTATTCTCATACTGTATTTGAATTTACTTCGAATGCATTAGGTTCACAAGATGCTTTAGGCGGTGGTGGACGATATAATGATCTTTTTGAGCAATTTGGCGGAAAAAATACACCAAGTATTGGATTTGCTTTTGGAATTGAACGATTAATAATTGCAATGAATGCCCATGGATTTTCACCTGATACAATTAATCCTGATTATTATATCATCGGATTTGAAAGTAATGATGCAAGATCAAAGGCTATTCAAACTGCGCACATGATAAGAAATACTACCAATTATATTGTTATAACAGATGTTCAGAATCGTTCATTAAAAGCACAGATGAAAGATGCTGATAAGCACAATGCACAATTTGCCATTATAATCGGACCAGAAGAAGCTGATAAGTCTGAATGTATTGTCAAAAATTTAAAAGAAGGTACCCAGCAAAACTTCCCTTTAGATACCTTTTTATCATCATTAAAATAAACATTGCTTTATTTTCTTAATAATCCACCTAAAAGAATACCGGCAGTAATTGCAGCTAAACCAACGATGAAGCTAGATGAAGTATATAAAAAAGCTTCAACGATATGATGATTTTTCCATAAAGAATATGATTCAAAACTAAATGCAGAGAAGGTTGTAAAACCTCCGCAAAATCCTATCCCAATTCCTTTATACAGTGTATCGGATAGTTTTTGTTCGGAAAAAGAAAATAAAAAGCCTAAGATAAAGCATCCTAAAGCATTTACAATAAATGTACCAGCAGGAAAAAGCCCAGTACTTCCATTCATCCACGTACTTATAGCATATCTGGCAATACTTCCACATGCACCACCTATACCAATCAGAATAAGAGCATTCATGATTGCAATTCCTTATCTAAATCAGTGCTAGAATGTGGCAATGGCTGTATGCGATTTTCATAGATAAAGAATGCACCACCTAAAGCAAAACAGACTATAAGATTTAATCCATGTGTAAGGGTTGCATATGCCAATGCTTCTTCTGGTGAAATTCCGTAAAGAGAAGTCATTGCAGTTTGAATCAAAGAATGATAGACGCCAATTCCACCAGGAGCGGGAGTAAATTGAGACAAAGTTCCTACTGAAAACAAGAATGTGGCATCGATAAAATTTAATCCGAATCTAGGCCCTAAATCAAAAGAATAAAACATTATCCACATTGGTATAAGATAACTGAACCAAATAGCAAAAGATTCTATGAGCAAGCGTATATATTGAGAAGGGTTTTTTATGATTTCGAATCCATGCTCGAATGTATCGGTTATACCATGAATTTTTTGATAGAATTTTTCTGAAAATGGTTTTATCGATAATCTGAGTAATGTATCTGTTAAAGTGGGAAAAAATGCAATAATTAGTATAAGAATGATAATCATTAAAAGCATTAACATAACCATTATCATTTGTCCCCAAGAAAACCAAGGGAATGCATGTTCTATATCACTTCTTTGAAAAACGAATACACCAGCAATGAGCAATAGAACCATAATTGCATCAAGAAAAAAACGCTCTACAATCATAGAACCCATAACAGTAGAAAACGGGATTTTTGCTCTTCTGCTATATACAAGAGGTCTTAATAATTCTCCACCTTTTGGAATAATATTGTTTACTGCATATCCAATCATAATAGCAGAGAACATACTCTTCACAGAAGGATTAGGAACAACCGGGGCCAGCATAGTTTTCCATCTAACAGCTCTAAGCCAATGAGACACAATCATTATTGGAATACAAGCAAGCACCCACCAATAATTTGCATGAATCATTGTTGCCCATAATTTTGAAAAATCTATACTTTTTAGGGCTATATAAGAAGAAGCTAAGACGATAATTATACTAAAAAGAATTCTTAATATGTTTTTTGTATGTTTTAACATAAAAATTAACTGTAAGTAATGAAATGCTGTTTAAGAGCTTTTCCGGTATAAGAATGTTCCAGAGAAGCAATGTGTTCAGGTGTTCCTTGTGCAATCACATATCCACCCTTTTCACCTGCCTCTGGGCCTAAATCTACAATGAAATCTGCTGCTGCTATAATATGAAGATTATGTTCGATAATAAGGACGGTATGTCCTTTATCAATTAATCTATTAAAACATTTAAGTAATGTTTCAATATCATCGATATGTAATCCAGTTGTAGGTTCATCAAAAACATACAGAATATGTTCTGTTTGAGATTCATCGATACAAGAAGCAAGTTTAATCCTTTGTGCTTCACCACCAGATAATTTACTGCTTGGTTGTCCTAATCGAATATAACCCAATCCTACTTGTTGCAAGGTGTGTAACTTATTATAGATCCTTTTATTTCCAGTAAAAAATTCTAATGCTTCATTTACTGTCATACCAAGAACATCTACAATAGATTTGCCTTTATATAATACTGCTCTGACTTCTTTTTTATAACGGGTTCCATTACAGGATTCACATTCTAGTGATAGATCTGGTAAAAATTGCATTTCTACGGTTACATATCCTTCGCCTTCGCATGCTTCACAACGACCTCCTGGAACATTGAATGAAAATGTACCTGGCCTCCAGCCCATTTGTTTAGCTAATTGTGTGTCTGTAAATATATCTCTTATTGCATCAAAAGCTTTCGTATACGTTACAGGTGTAGATCGAGACGATTTCCCAATTGCAGTTTGATCTACTAATTCGATACCTTGAATATGTTCGCTTCCAAGAATTGTTTGAGCTGCTCCTATAGTGCCTGCAAAACCAGTGAATTTCTTTTTTAAAGCAGGTGCTAATACCTCATGAACAAGAGTACTTTTTCCACTACCAGATACACCAGTAATAACCGTTATACATCCTAATGGAAAAGAAACGGTATCTCCCTTTAAATTTCTTTCCATTGGTTTTACAATGTCTATATAATGTCCATTGCCTTTTGATCGAGACTGTGGCATAAAGACTTGTTTTTTTCCAGACAAATATGCACCTGTAATCGATTGTGAGTCTTTTAACATTTCGCTTACAGTTCCACTAAACAATATCTCACCACCTAATTCACCCGCTTTAGGGCCTATATCCAATATATAATCTGCCTGCCTAATAATTTCAGGATCGTGTTCTACAACAACTACTGTATTTCCTAATGATCGTAGTTTTTTTAGTAAAGTAAGTAATCGCCATGTATCTCTTGGATGTAAACCAATACTGGGTTCATCTAAAACATATAAAGTACCTACCAAAGAACTTCCTAAAGATGTTGCTAAAGTAATTCTTTGAGATTCTCCACCAGATAATGTATGCGCCATTCTATCCAAAGTAATGTACTCTAAGCCAATATCTACAAGCATGGAAAGTCTTGATTTTATTTCTTGTAATACCGATTCAGCAATTGAAGTTTGATATGCATTAAGTTCTATATGTTGATAATATTCAGAAGCTTCAGCAAGAGTCATATTCATAATTTCTGGGATATTTTTACCACCCACGAATACTCTTCTAGCAGATTCAGAAAGGCGTCCGCCTCCACAATTATAACATTGAGTATATCCTCGATATCTTGATAGTAATACTCTATATCCTACTTTAGAATGAGCAGATTGTTCGGCCATTTCAAAAAAACCAGATATGCCCCCAAATAAAGCATCTCCATCCCATATAAATTGTTTTTGATGCTCTGTTAATATAGAATATGGAATATCAATTGGTATCGAATGTCTTCTGGCGAAATCCAAACAATCTCTGTGATATTCTGTAAATCCTGGCGATCTGAATGGATGAATTACTCCTTGTCCTAAGCTTAAACTTTTGTCTGGAAAAATTAATTCTTTATCTAGGCCAATACTTCTACCAAAACCTTGGCATACTTTACATGCGCCAAAAGGGCTATTGTAGGAGAATAATCGTGGTTCTGGTTCTTGATACATTTTAGTACAAAAAGCACATTCAAATAAAGTGCTATAAAAATGATCTGTTTGTTGGCTAAGATTCCTAGCTATTACTTTTCCTCTACCCAAAGTAAAAGCAGTTTCTAAAGAATCTGTTATTCTAGATTTTGTTTCTTGATCGGAATTGATGATAATTCTATCGGCAAGTATTAAAAGTTCATCTAATACATGTTCATCAGGCATTGCACTTTGCAAATCAATTATAGCATCAGATCCAGGAAGAATGGCTCGAGAATAACCATTTTCTATTAATGCATGTAAAGAATCTTTTATTGATCGATCTTCATCTATTATAGGGAACAGTATATATACTTTATCTTCTTGATTCCAATTGAGAATAGTTTCGGCAGCATAATTAGGTGTATCTTTTCTAACTTCTCTTCCACATGTGCAGATAGTTTGTCCAATCCTGCCATAAAGAAGTCTTAAATAATCATAAATTTCTGTTGTTGTAGCAACAGTAGAACGCGGATTTCTGGCAAAACCTCTTTGTTCAATTGCAATAGCTGGGGGTAATCCAGTGATACTTTCTACATCTGGCTTCTGCATTCTATCTAAGAACTGTCTTGCATAGCTAGAAAGTGATTCAACAAATCTTCTTTGTCCTTCGGCATATAGGGTTTCGAATGCTAAAGAGGACTTACCAGAGCCACTTACTCCGGTAATAACTGTTAAGGCATTCCTTGGTATTTCACAAGATACATTCTTAAGATTATTAACTTTTGAATTAATGATGGATATAATTTTTTTATGTGGCATGCTTAAAAGAAAGGCATATATGAAAATATATTGCAGATATGTTGCATTTTTTATCAAAAATACCATAATGCATTGTAAACAAAAAGAGCATGGAAAAGTAATTCCATGCTCTTGACAGTATACTTAAGTAATTTCTACTTAACAATATTCATTGATTTAGTAATGATTTGATTTTCAGAACTTATTTTATATGAATATGTTCCAGAAGGTAAATGAAGGGCATTTAATTCAAAAACATATGGTCCTGGTTGATGTTCAACATTCATAAATCCTTTTAATACTTCATTACCCAGAATATCGTATACAATTAGCGATAACACTGCATATTTAGATACTGCATAATGTATCAATGTATTGTTGATAAATGGATTTGGATAATTTCCAATACCTAATAAATGCTCTGAGGAAGATTCTTTAATTTGCAATGGTAATTCATCAGGATTTGCAGGGCCTCCAGATAAAGTAGGCATATTATAAACAGCAGCTTTTATGGCATTTTTTCCACTTTGTGTATAGTATCCTTTGTAAAAATATTCACCTTTATTTCTTGTTGTGGTAGAATCTACAAAATACCAATCTGCTTGCGCCTTATCTGATTGTAAATCTAGAATCATATAGCCATGATTGTCTAAATCAATTTCTTTAATATGTGGATTGATAAATTTTAGCTGTCCAGCTATTGCTTTAGTTTGAGGAGTATTAGGAGGAATTCCCTGTAATTCATTAATATTTGCTGATGTAATACTTGGGGTTACAAACTCACAAGCAACAGAGCCCTCGCCTGTTAAAGGCTTATATGATGTATCTCTAGGAGTAACTGGTAAATCAGAAGCCCAGGTACAATGGATATCTCCAGTTACAACAAGTGTATTATTGATAGAATTATTTTTAAGATATCGTAATAATTTTTCTCTTTCTGCTGGATAGCCATCCCATGAATCAAGATTTGTAAATCCAGCTAAAGGCATCATCATCACTTGATTTGCAATGATTTTCCATTGAGATTTTGATGATTTGAGTGATTGGGTTAACCATTCGTACTGATTTTTTCCTAAAATGGTTCTATTAGGACTATTCCACAAGACAGTATCTACCGCACTTGATGTGGTATCTTTTGCACCTAATGGTTTATCTCTTCCTTCTAAACGGGTATCAATCATAAAAATATCACAAAGCCCACCATAGTTTATTGTCCTATATATTTTTCCTTGTACTGATTGCTCTCTAATTGGTAACCATTCAAAATAGGCCTTTTCACCTGCATATTTTCGTGCTTGCCAATCTCCTTCAGTTAAAGGATTATGATTATCTGCTCCACCTGGCCATGAGTCATTTGCTGTTTCGTGGTCATCCCAAATTCCTATAAAAGGATGCAATTGATGCAATCTTCTTAGATCGGGATCTAATCGATAAAATGAATATCGTATTCTATAATCAGATAAGGTAACTGTTTCATTCTTGGGTTCATGTCCTCTATTTACAGATTTAGAATATCCATAACCACCATCAGCATATTCATAGATATAATCACCTAAAAATAATATGGCATCTAAATCATTTCTTGCAGACATAGCGGCATATGCATTAAAATATCCTTGTTGATAATTAGCGCACGATGCAATACCAAATCTTAATGCTTCCATTGTTTTAGAGGGTGCTGTTTTTGTTCTTCCTATAACTGATTCCCTACCTAATCCCGAAAATTTATAATAGTATACAGTACCAGCTTCCAATGGACCAGCATCAATTTTTATAGTATAATCTTTACTTTGATCTGTGATAATAGATCCACTCAAAAGTATTGAAGTACATTTAGGATCTTTAGACATAAACCATTTTACTTCAATAGGTCCATCTGTATCGGGTGTAATTCTTGACCATAAAATCACTTGATTTTGCAATGGATCTCCAGAAGCAACACCGTGATAAAAAGGCTTTAAAGCTGGGTCAAATACTAGATTAGTAGTAGTAATTTCTTTAGGGAGAGGTCTATTATAAGAATAAATATTGTTGTGCTCTTTCTCTGATAATGAAAAAGCAAATATTCTCATACTAAATAATACAATGAAGTAAGTACACAATTTCATGATAAAAGATTTCCAAATAATTTTATATACCATACATTAGTATGCAAATTACTGATACATTATTAAGTAATTTTTATCAATATATTATCAAATAGTATAGGCTTAAAATATATATTCTGCTTGTACAGAAAGTTGTCTTATTGGGGCTAGATTACCCATTATTTCGGTATAGTAATAATCAAAAATATTCTTTGCATTAAGCGTTACGCTCATTGGTATATGTACCCAATTATGTAATCTTGCAATCAATCTCATATCACATATATGATTAGGAACTCTTGCATCAGCATCTTTGATAAATCCTAAAGCTGTTAGCCGGGGATCCATCATTTCTGTTCTACTGATAAAGCGATAATCTGTTTGTAAAAGTAGATCTTCTATTATTGGAATAGACATTCTTGTATACCATAACACAGATGAACGATAATATAAAGTTTGCTTCAATATCAAATCTTCTGGCTTCATTAAGGTTAAAGATGTCTCAAAACCATATCCACCAGTTAGCATTGACCTAAGCCCTAATTCTAAACCGGTGACTCTTGCTTTAGTAACATTCTGAAATTTAATATTTCCAGATGGCGTAAAAGATGGTTCAATCAAATCACTTAATTCATTCTGAAAATAACTAACATCTATTAATAAGATATCTTGTTCTCCACTAAGTGGAATAGCAGTTGTTGCACCACATTCATAAGACCAACTATATTCTGGCTTAACATTCATATTGGGTTCTATTGTTATCCCCTGAAATCTTAATGCTGCAAATCGTTCTGCAACGGCAGCGGCTCTAAAGCCTCTTCCAGCAGATGCCCTAAATTGAATACCAAAAGGAGAAAGATAGCTACATGCAAGTTTAGGACTAATCTCAATATTTTGTTCTGCATCAGCTGTTTTTTCTGCATCAATCCTTGCACCTATAGTACAAATCAAATTTTCTATACCTGGTTTTATTTCTGCTTGGCTATAGCCAGACATAAATATTTGAGTTTTTTCCCCATAAATTGGCGCTTGTACTGAATTCATAACAGTATTTATCCCAGAGGTTAGAAACACTTCAGGGCTAATCGATGCAGAATATTGTATTTCACTATTCCAAGATAAAGCATCACTTGCTATTTGCTCCTCGCCAGGAAGTAAATTAGTATTCTTATAATTTGTTATAAATAAGCCAGATCTGATCATTAAAAAAGATTGATCTGAAAAAAAATGCTTAAACTCTAATGCTGATGCTATTTTACCTGATTCTGTGCGTCGATTTAGATTTGTTCCAGTTGGAGGCCTAGTTGCACTATCTAAGGAATTCCAAAACACCCAATCTCCTCGCTCTTCTGATGCTGCATTGATAAAGAAAGTTACTTTAGACATCCCCTGTTTGTCAAATTGATATCCTACTTTACCATATCCACTCCATCTATAACTATTATCAGAGAGTCTATAACTTTTATCATATTTATTCCCCACATTCATTGTTAATTCTAGATTATCGAATTTCTTAGAATATCCAATATCAATTCCATACAATGCCGGAGGAGAATCATATACTCTCCATTGTTCATATATAGGTTGAGTATAGATGCCTGCATAAGTTCGAATAATAGTTCTTGCTGTATCAGATGGTGTTCTTGTAAATAATGAAACTGTACCACCTAAAGCACCTGTTCCATACAAAGCAGATCCTGCTCCTTTGATTACTTCCACACGATTGATTTCCATCATTGGTAAAGCATCAAATTTCATATCACCATTATCTGCTGATAACATCGGGAATCCATCTAATAATAATGCTACTCTACTACCAACACCTAAAGCAAAACCAGATGAGCCCCGAATACTTACTTGATCTCTAGCAACATTTACCCCGGGTACATAACGCAATACTTCATCTATTCTTGTGGTATTTCTTTGGGTGATTTGTTGTTGATCTAATAAGGAAATAGAAACAGGAACTTCTTGAATTGATTGACTTCTTTTTCCTGCAGAAACCACTATTTCAGAAGCATTTAATGATTTAGGAAGTAAATTTACTACCATTGATTGATCTGGCTGTTTATCAGATATAGTTATTATATGTTCTGATGCTGTATATCCTATATAGGTGATTCTAATCGTATATATACCATTGGAAAGATTTTCAAGTAGAAAATTCCCTTTATTATCTGCTTTCATCCCAATAGAGGTATTCTTTATCCTAATTATAGCACCAGATAAAGCTTCATTAGTTTCGGAATCTTTAATTGTACCAGAGATTGAACCTGCAAAAGATTCTGTACTTAGCGCAAACAGTAAAGCTATCATTATAATCAATTTCATATATAGCCTTAAAATGGTTGAGGAGGTAATGAAGCAAAATCAACTATTATTCTAATAAATATCGTATCTCCAGGTTGAATTTCTAATTGAGTAGGTTTTGTATTATCACCACTTAAAGTATAGATTCCAACTACTTTTTGAGCATTTAAATCAATAGATATTTGTTTTGCAATCCCAATATATTGTAATGTCGCAGGCGCTTCTGGAATCTGAATTTCGAAGTTTGAGGAATCAACATAAGTAGGTAAAGAAGTAAATCCAGAGATAAAAGCTCTGCCATTTAACAGTTCATTTATAATACCAGCACTATCTGGCAAAGGGTACTGTGTAAAAGCAGCTGCTCTAATCGCAAAAGCAGAGTCTGCGTCCAAAGACCAAGAGTCTTTTCCACCTTTATACATAATTGTACCTTTAATAAATGCTGGACCCTTTTTACGTGTTGGTTCTGGCGGTGCTAATCCCTCACTACATGATGCAAGAAGCATTGCTATTATTAAGTGTATCGAGTAAAAAATAGATTTCATATGGAGTTAAACTTCTATATATGAACAATGTTATCATAAACAATATTTGGAAAAATCAAATTACGATGAAATGGAAAAAAAACAATAATTCCAATAGAAAATAATATCTTGTATGTATGAATATTCAATTTATTATATGCGCCTTTGTCTATCTATTTACTTTTAGTACTTATCCTGTAATAGCCGAAGATACAATGTTTTCTAGTAACACAGCACCACTGGTAAGTTCGGGAAAATGTATTCGTATCGACAGATTTCCATCTACATTTGTTCAGGCAAGGACGATAGATATTCTTTTACCTAAAGGTTATAATCCTCAACAAACCTATCATGTTATCTATATGCATGATGGCCAAATGCTTTTTGATAGCACATATACTTGGAATCATCAAGAATGGCACATGGATGAGGTATTTGAACAATATCAAGATTCATTATATGAAACAATCATTGTTGGTATTTGGAATAATAATGAATTTCTTCATGCAGAATATTTTCCTCAAAAAGCTCTTGCTTATATTCACGATAGTACTAAATCACTATTTTTATCTGAAAAGTTTAAGGGGAAAGCTCTTGCTGATAATTATCTTCATTTTATCGTAGATGAATTAAAACCTTTTATTGAAAATGTATTTTCTGTCTCAAAAAAACCTGAACATACTATGATTATGGGTTCTAGTTTGGGAGGCCTTATTTCTTTATATGCTCTATGTGAATATCCTCATGTTTTTGGAGCTGCCGCAGGTTTATCTACTCATTGGATAGGAACAACATCTATAGATAATGGAGATATTCCCAGAGGTTTAATTACATATATATCTGACAATCTACCTAAGGCTGATTTAAAAAGAAAATTGTATACCGATCATGGTACTATTGGCATTGATAGTCTTTATCAACCCTGGCAAATACAAATTGATGCTCTTTTGTTATCAAAAGGTTATGATCATACTCAATATATGAGTGCTGTTTTCGAAGATGCTGATCATAATGAAGAAGCTTGGTCTCAAAGATTATATGTTCCACTATTGTTTTTACTTAAAAAACCTTAATGTTTGTTCTTCTAAAGCATTTCACTCCTAAATATCTTTTATCTTTCCCCTACATATTTTTTACTTATTTAATACATGGCACTCTTTTTGTGAGTGTTGCTTAATAATATTAAAACTTAATATTTACAAGGTATAACATGAAAATATGTATTCGATTATTATGCTTGCTATTGATATTCTTTAGCTTTTATAAAAGTGCATCTGCACAGCAGTCTTTTACTTCTGTTGGTGGTGATGCAAAAGGGCCAACTGGGTCGGTTTCTTATTCTGTTGGATTACTAACATATAGTACACATATAAGTAGAACTGGCATGGAATGTCAAGGAGTTCAGCAGCCATTTGAAGTTGCTAGAATATTATCCTCTGAAGAATATAATACTCAAGATCTTTCAATTTTTGCTTATCCAAATCCAACCACAGATATGCTTTCAATTGCAAGTCAGAATGATTTTCCATCTGGAACAATTGCAGAGTTTAGAGATATGAAAGGTAGTATTGTAAAAAGTATGACATTAGAAAGTAATACTCATTCTTTTTCAATCTCAGAGTTTATCACAGGTACATATCTATTAGTTATAAAAAATGATGATACTATTCTCGCTTCTTTTAAGATTATCAAAAATGAAGGACAATAAACAATGAAAAAAGTAAGATACTCACTGATCGCACTTTTATGTTGCATTTCTACCTATATAATTCAGGCTCAAAAACCCAATAATTTGAGTTATCAAGCTGTATTAAGGAATGTAAATAATACATTAATAATTAATGTTAAAGTTGGAATGCGAATTAGTATCATTAAGGGCTCTGAATTTGGTCCTTCTGTATATGTAGAAACACAAAATGCAAGAACCAATATGAATGGATTAATTTCTTTACAAATTGGTGCTGGTGAATTTATATATGGCAATTATCGAACTATAGATTGGAGCGAAGGTCCATATTTTCTAAAAACAGAGATAGACCCATTTGGTGGCACAGATTATACTATCATTTCTGTACAACAAATTTTATCTGTCCCTTTTTCTATGTATGCAGACCACGCAAAATTTGCCGATACAATTATTGGTGATATCGATGAAAATGATCCAATATTCTCTAAAAGTGTTGCTCAAAGTATTACCAGAGCTAATATTTCAGCATGGAATAATAAAGTTGATTCTACAGTCGAATCAGATCCAATTTTTATGAAATGGAATAAAAACTATAATGATTTAAGTGCTAAGCCATCAATTGGTGATAGTATTAGAGCTATCGCAAATGGTTCAGAAACCAAATTGTCAGCTGGACAACATATAACAATTACCGGTTCTGGTACATTAACTTCTCCCTATTCTATTCAGGCAAATAATGTATTCACACATTATATTGGTGAATATTTTGTTGGTGGAATTGTTTTCCATATGTATAGGGATTCTTTAGGAATAGAACATGGATTAATTGTTTCAACTGTTGATCTTTCTATGGATTCACAATGGAGTTCTATTGATACTCTGATTGGCAATAATGCTCAGTCTACCTGGAATGGATTATCAAATACTCAAGCAATTTCTAATGATACCACTATAGTTGTTAGTGCAGCTAAAACATGTAAGAATCTAGTTCAAGCAAATTATTCTGATTGGTATTTACCTTCTATAGATGAATTATATATCATGTTTTCTCATCGTTTTGATATAAATAGAAGATTATCACAAGTAAATGGTTCTCAATTAATTGGTTTATCTACTTATTGGTCTTCTACAGAACGTGATAAAACAAATGCACTATTTTTTAATTGTTTAAGCGGTACTCTAGCTCAGGATGCAAAAAGTACTATTAAGAAAGTAAGAGCAATAAGAAAATATTAATAGCACACACATAATGCTTAGTTTAAGGCAGATTCAGAGTTAATTCTGAATCTGCCTTTTTTTTAGTTTTTATGCATATTCTCATTATTGGTGGATCTGTCTTTTTAGAGGAAGCAATGATAGATTCTGCTTTGCAATCTGGGCATACAATAACTGTTTTTAATGATGGAAAATCAAATCCTAGTCTTCATCATAACAAATTTTCAGCATAAAGATATCACAATCATCATGTAAAGGATTTCATCGAACGAATACAACAAAAGCTAAACATGCAGGTTAACTAAAGAAACCATTAAAAAACAGAATACATGATATTTTTGAATGGGCATTACACATACAAAGCATAGATGCCCTAATAGCGGATTATTCAGAACAAGGCGACAGTGATTGTATAATATGAAGATATCCTACTTAACGTATAAAGAACTATCAGCTTTAAACACTAAAGCAGCTGAATTTATACAATAGCGGAGTCCAGTTGGTTGAGGGCCATCATCAAACACGTGGCCTAGATGTCCTTCACATCTGGCACAAAGAACCTCATATGTCTTAAACTCATATCGAGTATCAATTTTTTCTAGGATATGATTTTTATTTAAAGGTTGAAAAAAAGAAGGCCAGCCAGTTCCTGAATCAAACTTTGTATTTGAAGTAAAAAGATCCAATTTGCATGCTTTACAAGAATATATTCCAGATTCTTTATTATCTACATATTTGCCAGTAAATGGAGGTTCGGTACCTTTTTTTCTCATAATACAATAGTCTTCATACGACAAACTATCTTTCCATTCGGCATCTTGTTTTACAGTTTTCTCGATTTTTGACTGATTTTTTTGTAGTTGTTGAGAACAACCATAAAAAGGAAGACAAAGAAATACAAAAACAAATATTATAGATTTCATTTGATATTTTTGATATACATATATAAGGCACATAATTAAGGTTACTATAAATAAAAAAACAATCAGTAAAGTTCCATCTGGCTTAACACCACTAAAAGCAGAGCATTTATGTTGGAAATGCCCACAAGTTATTTTCAAATTTCTCAAACATTATTAAAACCAGAATCTATCGACTTAAATGTTAAAGTTATCATGATTGGTGATGCCGATGTATATCATACTTTATACTTTGGCGAGGAAGATTTTAAGAAAATCTTCAAAGTGAATGCTGAATTTGATTATGAGACACAACGCTCGGGAGAAATGATTCATAATTATTCTCATTTTATTCATCAATTATGCGAACAAGAATCTTTATTACATTTTGATAGATCAGGAGTTGCAGCAATTATTGAATGGGCTGTGAAACATACTGATACACAAAGAAAAATCACTCTTCAATTTAGTGATGTAGCCGATTTGATAAGAAAATCTTCATTTTTTACAAGGAAAGACGGAAGCCCTATTGTTGCAAAAACACATGTAAACAAAGCTTTGAATGCTAGATTAAAAAGAAATGATATTCTTGATGAAAAAATCAGAGAACAAATCCTTAATGGATTATTAATGATAGAAACATCAGGTACTCGATTAGGACAAATCAATGGTTTAACCGTATATGATACAGGACTTGTTTCATTTGGAAAACCTGCTAGAATAACAGCTACTGTTGGTGTGGGATCAACTGATATCATCAATATAGAAAGAGAAGCCGATATGAGTGGAAAAATTCATAATAAAGGAATGTTAATTCTCAATGGATTTTTACGTGAACGATTCGCAATTCATCATCCATTAACTTTATCAGCTTCTATCTGCTTTGAACAAAGTTATGGTGGCATAGATGGAGATAGCGCAACTGCTGCAGAAGTTATTGCTTTATTATCTGCAATTTCTGGTATTGAAGTAAAACAATATCTTTCTATCACTGGATCTATGAATCAAAAAGGAGATATTCAGCCAATCGGTGGGGTAAATGAAAAGATTTCGGGTTTTTATGAATTATGTATGGCAAATGGCTTGAATGGACATCATGGAGTATTAATACCATCTCAAAATGTTAATGATTTAATACTTAATGAACATATCATTGAATCAGTAAAAAAAGGTCAATTTCACATCTATTCTATAAGTACCATTGAACAAGCTATAGAATTGATGCTAGGAAAACCTGCCGGGAAAAAAGGTGAGGATGGCGTATATAAAACGGGTGTTTTTGGCATTACAGCCAATAGATTAGCAGAACTTTATAAAAAATCAGACAGTAAAAAGAGTGCGCAGTAAGCATGTACATGAGTTAACTGCGCATTCTCAAAATTATTGTCCTTGTTGATATCTAGTTCTATATTTCTTTGCTAATTCTGTTTGCCTACTTTGTAATGACACTACTTTACCTTGAATAAATGCATATTCTACATTATTTGTTAGGCCATCTAAAGCATTTCCTTTAGATACAAATAAGGTTGCGTCTTTTCCAGAATCTAAACTACCAACTCTATCTGCAATACCTAAAATTGTAGCCGGGTTTATAGTTAATCCTCTTAGAGCTGCTTCTTCGCTTAATCCATAAGCGATTGCTGTTCCTGCATTAAAAGGAAGATTTCTTTGTTGCCAGAATGAAGATTCTGAAAATGACCAAAGAATACCTGCTTGTTCTAAAATACGTGGAAGTGTATATGGCTCATCATATGCTGATTCGGCCTCTCTTGGTAATGAATGAGTTCTTGGAATAATCACCGGTACTCTTGCTAATTGTAATTCTTCTATACAAAGATGTGCTTCATTAGCTCCAAAAATAATCGCATTTACACCATATGTTTTCGCCATATCTAATGCCGCTAATATTTGTTGTTTAGAAGAAGCCGTAAAGAAAACAGGTAATTGCTTTTCAAAAATTGGACGCATTGATTCTAAACGTATATCTTGCATATTTTCGGCAAGACCATTTTTTGCAGCCAAAGAATACATTTTGGCTTTTGTAAAATAGTCTCTTAATTCTAATAGATTCTTTTCATTATCTTTAATTTGTTCCTCAGCTGATTTTGATATCCATGGGGCATTTTGAACACTCATACTCGGAATATTTACTGATAAAGCTGCTATGTGTTTTAATGCAATATCTTCACGATTCCAACCATCTAATTGCATAATAGAGCTTAAACCTGATATCAAACCACCTTGGGGAACAACATGAGCAATTAAAATACCATTGCTTCTTACGGTAGGTATTATTTCACTATCAGGATTATAAGCAGTAACAGATTTTGCATTTGGATTAAATATTCCAGTTTCAACTGCATCTCGGGTTGCCCTAACGGCTTCAATTTCTACAAGACCTATTGTTGATTCAGAAGCTATAAAACCAGGATACACAGATTTACCGGTACAATCGATTATCTCTGCTCCAATAGGAATATCTATATTCTTACCAACAGAAACGATTTTACCTTTATCAAATAATACCATGCCACCATCAATAATGCCTTTAGACACAGTATAGATCTTTGCATTTTTTAATATAATAGGATTTTTTTGAGCTGCACCTGGAATTTCATCATGCGCAACCAAAAAAGTAATGTTAGATACCAAACATAAAACAAATGTCAAAAAGTAATTATTCATCATATTTCCTAAAAGTAAGTTCTTAATAAATCAATGATTTAGGTTTATAAAGCGAGATGCCCTTTGACGTCACCACACGTCAAAGGGCACTCCCCTTCCCACCTTTTCACCACCACAACAAAATGAGAACTTAAATGAATGAGTTCTCATGGGCAAAAATACAATGAGAAGGTATGCAATGCAAGTATTAAAAATGTATACTCATTTATTTTATCGAACTTTCAGTTATTTAAACTTTTATGATTTGTTCTTTGGTAATAAGCAAAAAAAACATCATATTTGTCATTCGATTTGAGACGGGGTGTAGCGCAGTCCGGTTAGCGCACCTGCTTTGGGAGCAGGGGGTCGTGAGTTCGAATCCCACCACCCCGACTCTTTAATCCGCTTGTGTTTATTCACAGGCGGATTTTTTTATGGTCTATGGGGAATATGAATACTTTCTATATGTTGTGTACACATGACACAATCCTCTGGATTGAATATATGATCTTCTCGTTTCAAAACAGAAATTTGCCTTACATTTATTGGTGATTTTTTGCTAGTTAGGTCTATTAATGAAGCCATGCCAATCAATCGTGCATCAACCCTTAAAATTTCTCTTATCATTGGTTTGTACAATGATATATCATCTGTAAGGATATCATCTATGAATACTACTCTATCGCCCGAATGTAATTCTAATGATTGATATAATAGATCTGATCCTGGCATAAGCCATAATAATCGTGCTTCTAATTGTCTGGCAATTTCTGCAGCAAAGGGTAATGCACCGATACGACAGGCAATGATAACTTGAGGGTCGATATCCCAAAAATGTTTGACGATTTCATAGGCTAGTTTTCGGCAAGTTGGAGGAAATTGAAAAGCTTTTGCAGGACTAAACAATATATCAGTATGCTTTCCATCTTGCCTTACAAAATGTCCATATTGTATCGCACCAGTGGAAATCAATATATCTTGCATAGCGCTTTCCTAGAATGTTGAGCCCGAAATTGTAAATCGCAATTCTGGATTAGATCTTTGGCTAAATCTACCTGACACATCACATCTAAAAAAAAGAAATATTTTATTTAAAGCTATTCCTGCTTCATAATAATATCTATCATTTGTAGAAAATGTAGAAGGTAATTGTTTCAAAACTATTGCATTATTGGAAAATTCTGTATATCCAATGCTACCTGTGACTATAACTTCGATACCGAAAGAAGCAATGCTAGGTATTCTAAGAACCCCTGGAATTACTTCACCAAAATTGTGTTCAAGAGAAAGTGCCGCATATCTATCTCCATAAAATTCTTTTACACTCATACCTCTAAATACACCATCACCTGCAGTAGAAGCAATAGAAGATTCTAAAGAAAAGAATTTTTGCGGTGGAATATCTCCCCAAGAATATCCTCCAGAAATTCTAGCATCTAATCGCCATAAAGGCAATGTTACAGTTCTTAGAAATGCTTGGAATGTACTTTGCGAATAACTTTTTACACTTATTCCAGGTAATGCATATTGCCCAGAGATTATAAAACCAGCTGATGATATTCTCCGTATTGGAGTAAGATTCATTCTGAATTCAGCTGATGCGATGGTATATTCTCCTGATAATACAGGTGGATTATCCCTAAAAGAAATTTCTGAAGGTGCAAATAATGCGAATTGAGTATTCACATCTGCAGATGAATGATATTCTCTTTTTATACTAAATTTTATAGCTGATGGACGTATAAATTCTTCTCTTCTTAAGAATTTCAATTGTCCCCAACCATATTCAAATGATAATTCTGCGCCTTGATTATAATAATAATCACCATAATCATTTTTAAACAACAGAGAAAGACTTGTAATTCCTGATTGTCCTACTACATATGGATTATCGCGTCTAGATAATTTTCTATATCCATTACATTCTATTACATACTTTTTTGTTTCATTTAGATATTGCCTATAAAAAGCATCGGCGTATAGATGATTATCTGCTATGCCATATCCAAGTTTGATTCCAGATTCTGCATTATGACTATGTTGGAACTGCAAACCTATTCCACTATATACTCCGTGAACTCTATTATATCTGAACATATCTTCAAAGCCTGTAAATGGTCTTTGAGCTAATCTATTAAAGAATGCAGAAATACCTCCAAACAATGAATTAAATGCACTTGTAGCAGTAGAATCTGGATCTTCTAAGGCTTGTTGAATTTGTATATATGCAGCAGTTTCTTCTGGCTTTAAAGGAAGAATAGCTTTTTCAATCCAAAAAATCGAATCAAATACATTTGCTTTATCATTAATTTCTACTCTTCTTTGATCAAATTTTTCAGGAGGGATTTCTGTATTGATTTCATATTCATAAGCAACATTTTCTATTGAAATGTCTAGTCGAGGGGCAAAAAGAAAGAGGACTTCTGCATTTAAGCTACTGAAGATTCTTAAACTAGAAGGCATTGCATAATGGCTATCTATCTCTATAAAAGTTTGCTGAACATGTAAAGATGCATCAAAAGGTAATTTTACAGCTCTATTAGGCTTTAAATCAACATATAATGGGATTAAAGCTTGTTTATCGATATTAATAGTTCCATTAAAAAGTCTTCTCTGCCCTGATTTAGGTTCAACGCGTATTTCTGCTATTTCTTTAGTATCATCTTGTAATGTTTTTACTAGTGTAAATTCATAATAATCAAGTGCATTGGGATGAAATGGAGTAACAATATCTTCATTAAAAAAAGATATCTTATCATCATAGACATTCAAATTTGTTCCAAATGCTACAAAATTTGCTTGCGCAGGAATATTAGCAGTTTGTCTTTTTTGAATTATTTCATTAAAATATTTGTCTGGCTTTTCAAAAAACCCTTTTGAATATGATTCCAGAATAGAGAAGATACTTGTATCATTTCTACCACTATTTCTACCGGCAGTTACCGTATCTGCACTCACTACAAATTTTGTATACAGCATATATGTGTAGTTTTTAAGCGAATCTGTCCATTGCATTTTTTTTTGCAAGACACTTCTCATTAATTTGACACCTGGATCTTCAGCAGATACAATGATTTCTGCAGACCTAAATGATGATCTTTGTAATCCAACATTATTGATGATGGTATCTCTATCAATTGAAAGATGTGTTTTTTCAGATGTGTACCCAACCATGCTGTATGTTATGTCATATTCCCCTTTTGGTACCCTAAGTAGATAAGTACCTTCCTTTGATGTAACTGTAGCTTTATTAACCAAACCAATTAATCGAATTGTTACGAATTTTAATGGTTCTAATGTTTCTGAATCGCTTATTGTGCCTTTAAAAAGTACTGTTTTTTGAGAAAAAGCAGTATAGCTAGGTATACTCATTAATAGCCCTATAAAGAGTATCAATATACTACCATGACTGTAGAGTGTATACTTCATGCTTTTCCAAAAGCAAATTGATTAAAACACTAGATCTAGTCCGACAAGACTTCTTAAATCACGAACTTCTGTTTTGGTTAACTGACGATATTCCCCTCTTTTTAAACCACTTGTAGATAATGTTGCGAACCTTCGTCTATCTAAGCGCCTTACATCATAGCCTAAACTTTCAAAGATTCTTCTCACTTCTCTATTTCTCCCTTCTTTAATCATCATCGTAATTTTTGTATGATCTTTAATATCAACAATTACCTCGCAGGCTCCTGTTTTACCATCTTCAAGCTCTAATCCATGACTTATTTTTCTAGCATCTTTAAAGTCTAATTCCCTATCTAATCCAACTTTATATTCTCTAGGTATTTCATAACTAGGATGGGTTAAACGGAATGCTAAATCTCCATCATTTGTTATGAGTAATGCACCGGTCGTATTTCGATCTAATCTACCAACAGGAAATATTCTGTACTTACTTCTTACAATATCTAATACTGTTTCTCTGCCTAATTCATCAGAGGAAGTTGTTATGATATCTTTTGGCTTATTTAATAGAAAATATGTTAAAAATTTTCTATCTGTAATTGGCTCACCATTTACTGTCACAAAATCTTCTAAAAATATACGTGTAGATAAATCTGTAACGATTTGTCCATTTACTTTTACTAATCCACCAGTAATATATTCTTCTACGCTTCTGCGTGCTCCAATCCCAGCATCTGCAAGATATTTATTAATACGCACTCCTTCTTTGGATGCGCTTGCAGAACGTCCTCTTGAACTTGTTGAAGTAGATGAAGTTTTCTTTTTAAAACTTGCATTCTTTGTATGAAAAGACCGATCAGATGCCTTCCTTTTAGGAGCTTCAGTAGAGTCTGTTGCACGAGATTTTGCGATAGTTGTCCTTGTTTTCTTTATTGTAGCAAGTTCTATATCAGTTTGTTTTCTTGCTCCTGGACCTGGACTTCTTTTTGGCTTTCGTGATTTAGTATTCTTAGTGGTTGGTCTTGCGTTTTTCATATATATGCTCATTTCTGAATATCTTTATGCAAAACTACGGATTTCTAGGGTGGCTTTGGGTATGTGATAATATTTCAAGTACATTTACAAGTACTTCTTGAGGTTCTATTGTTTCCATGCATGCATGATGTTGCAATGGACATTCTTTTTGGCCATGAATAGAACATGGTCTACAAGGTAGATCTTTTTGTATAATTAATGATTTTTTTGCCAATGGCCCAAAACCAAATGCAGGATGAGTAGGCCCAAATAATGCTATTGTAGGACAATTTGCTAAAGATGCCAAATGAACAGGTGCACTATCATTAGAAATCAAGACATTTGATTTTGCTAATAATGAAACTGTTTGAGTTAATGTTAATGAACCGGCTAGATTGTGAATTCTCATATGTTCAAATGGAATAGAACGCTGGCATAGATCTTTATCCTGCTTAGATCCTATCAATACAATTGAATATTCTGTTTGTTCAATAAGTAAAGTAATTAAAGAGCGTATATGGGCCTCAGGCCATCTTTTGGTATTCCATGCACTTCCTGGTGCAATAACAATTATTCCATACTCAGAATCAGTATCCAATAAAAAACTTTGTTCTATATTAATAATAGGAGCTGTCTTTTGTAAGCTCTCATCTTTGATATATGATTGAATGAGATCCTGATTTCTTTCAATTTCATGACAATTTCTTCTGTACTGCACAGATTGAGAATAAAGGAATGAACCTGGAGAAATTGTAAAACCTACTCTGTATGCACAATGTGTTAACACAGATAATAATGCTGTTCTAAAAGACCTATGCAAGCAAAATATTGCTTCAGGTGTATACATTGACAATTGTTTTGCTATTTGCAATATCCCCCTGATTCCTTTATGCTGTCCCCTTTTATCATATATTAACACATGGTCTATGTATTGTGCATGTACCACTAAATCTTCTGCTATGGGAATAGTAACATACACAATTGTACAAGATGGAATTGATTCCTTTAACAAAGAAGCTGAATACAATCCTAATGCAATATCTCCAAGAAAGCCAGTTTGAATTAAAACAAAAACAGGATTAGGCCTCATATTTCCACCTATTATGTTGCCATGTCCACTGTTCAGGGGCTTGTTCAATTGCATGCTCTAATTCTTTCAGATGCCTTTGTGTTAAATGAAATACATTTTCTTTACTAAAAGACAAATCATCAGACTGAATTTCTTTCATAGTTACTGTATAATGTCCATGTTTATCTCGATGCGGGATACAAAACACTAAAGGTGCACTATAACGTAAGCTTAGGGATGCAGGTGCCTCAAATACAGCAGCTTTTCTTCCAAAAAAAGGCAAGAAAACATCATTTTTGGGGTCTGCAGCTTGATCTACTAATAAGGCTATTGGTTTGTTTTCTTTTAAGCTATTAATTAAAGGTTTTGCAGCTTTTTCCATAGAGACGGTTATATTTCCAGCACGCTGTCTTAATGAAGTTATAGCTTTATGGATAAGCGGATTTCTTTGTTCTTTAGCAACTAATAAGACTGATTGTTCCATTACTAATCCGGCTGCATAAGCAAGTAGCTCCCAATTACCAATATGTGCTGAAATTAATATGATGCCTTTACCTTTTTGTAATAAAGTATGGATAATCTCAATATGAGGAAATGACATCATAGACTTTATTTTTGTATCACTTAAAAAAGGCATTGCACTTATTTCTAATAACACAATGCCAAGATTTTGATATGATAATGATGTAAGACGACTATATTCTTGATGATCTTTATGTGGAAATGCATGTTTTATATTGTCAAAAGTAATACTCTCTCTTTTTTTACTCAATTTTCTAAGAATAAAACCAATAATAGAACCTATCTTATTTCTGAGAGAACAAGATAAAATTGCACTAAGAATGCCTATGGATCTAAAAAGAAAAAGTATGAAAATATTTTTCATTTATCTTGGAACACCTGTATTAGTTCCGGCTGCATTATTTGAATCTGTATTAGCAAATTCATTATACCAATTTTCATTTCTTAGTTCACCAATTGCTGTTGAATGAACTAGAATATGATTATTTATATCTTTCATATCAACAAAATTAAATGTTGCACCACCTTGGATTTCAGAATAAAACCATATTTCATATGGCCTAGATGAATTCCCCATATATTTTCTATCTACTTGGGTAGGTTTACCATATTTTCTCATTACTCTACCTCTTTCAGATTTCCATCCTTCTGAGTATTGCGGGCATGAAAAAAAGGACTGAGCATATTCTACGCTTTTTCTAAATTCTTCTAAACGTTCATTGATTGGTGTATCAGTATTTGGATCTCTTTCTTTCCAAAATCTATACATAAATTTTTGTTGAGCATTTAGAAGAGTTAAGGATTCGAACAAAGCTATTTCTGAAGAGTTTGCAAGACATTTTGCTCTTTCGTATTCCTCGATGATTCTATATTCACTATAAGTAGAAAACTCACTTTGTTGAAACAATTCATCTTCAGAAAAAGTAGCTGCTATTTCTGGAGGCATTTCTGGATTAATTACATAAAATCTTTTTTCTACAGTTGCAGAATCTTTTTGTTTTCGAGATGATACTTTCATATTAAGATAATATATACCGCTTGCTAAACCATCTAATGGAATGATAACTTGTTCTGTTTGTGAAACTGCTATTGTAAGCCTCATTAATGGTATTGTCACTAATTCTCTTTTTGCTGCATCTAGAATTTGATAGTACATATCAAGAGAATCTTGTAATGAGCAATGATAAATCTCGGAGTATACTTGCAGGCTAGGATTTAAGCCAATGATTTCGAGAGTAGGAATAGGGATAATTGATAAACCATTTCTAGAAAATTGAGATGACCATTTTGAAGGAGCATCATTTTGAATTGGATCTATTGCAATTGCAAACAATGGATCGGATATTTGAATGTTTTGAGAATTATACGATGTAACCCTAATGGTATTTGAAGAAGTATACATTCTATTTGTATCGTTCAAATCTTTTGCAGAAAGGGTAAATGTATAATTACCAGGATATAAAAATATTGATGTACTACCAATCATATTCTTTTCATGAAGAACTATAGGTTTTTGAGAAATATTATCTACAATCCATTCTTTAGTAATCTGTTTATTTGTACGTATTTCTGTACATGTAGCATTGAATAATATTGAAGCTGAATAACCCTCAACTTTTGTTATATATCTCATTGCTGTATCAGCAAATGAATAGTGAATTTTACATTCTGTTAAAGAGTCCGCAGAGGCATATTGGACAATATCGATTGACATATCTATATCGTTTGCCAAGAAATAACTATAGCTTGTAATGAAGTACAGACTTGTAAAAAATAGATATTTCAAAACTGCTCCTATATAAAAAAATGCCGTCGAGAAAACCCAACGGCATAAATATACAAAATTCATCATGGCCTAAAGAGACAATTCAGATGAATTAATCCATTTTTATACCAACGCTGATACGATGAACTAATCCAATATTAGTAGCTGGATTTGCGGAATAATCGATTTGACCATCAAAACCACCGCCAACATATTTGATTCCTAAGCCACCTGCGAAATTGAATGAGTCATGGCCATATCTATAACCAGCACGCAAAGCAAGTAAATTCTTCCATGTGTATTCTGCACCAAATGATAACATTTCTGGAGTATCAGACAATGTTTCAAATTGTAATGCACCTACAATACGGTGTTCAGCATCGGCATCTAATTTATCTACACCATCTATAAATGCTGTAATATCAGTAGATAATCCAGCACGAAAAATCAATGGTAAATTATAAGGATTTGTTAATAATTGTTGCTCTAAAGGACTTGAAGACAATTCACTAACTATTTTACCTTGTCTAGTTAGATCAGCTCCAGTATAATTTTGCTGTCCACCTAAATTAGAAATTGAAAAAGATAAGCGTGTATCTTTATAATCTGTTTTGTACAAAGTACCTATATCAAAAGCCATTCCGCTTGATGCTAAGGATGCAAATGAATTTTGGATATACTTTAATGATGCTCCAAATGCGAATTCATTTGTAATATAGCCTCCGAATGTAGCTCCGAATGCAAAATCCGATATTGAATATGATGCACCGGTTCCATTTGATTTTTCTAGGGTTGTAATTGGAATATTTCCACTAGAAAAAGATGTAAGACTTACACCGAGTCGGTATGACTCACCTAATGGTAAAACCAATCCTGCAAAATTATGTGAAAATCCTGCAAACCATTGAGTATATGATATATTAGCAGCAATGCCACTTATATCAGAAATGCCTGCTGGATTCCAGTACATTGCTGTTACATCATTTGCCAAAGAGCCATAAGCGCCTGCTAATGCTGAAGCACGAGCACCAACACCAATTTTTAGGAATTGTGCACCAGCAGCACCAACTTTGCGAAAATCACCGCCTGATGAGCCTGAAACATTTTCTTCTGCTATCATCATTATTGGCAAAGAACATGTGAACAAAGCAAGTGCTAAAATTTGTCTAATTATTTTCATGGATATTCTCCTTTTAAAATCTTCGTTATTGGATTGATTGATTGTTGTTCCCTTGGAATCAAAGAGCAATTACTCTTCGATTCCTTTGGGTGTACATTTAAATTATTCAGGAATAACGCGGAATCCGCCGACAACTACGGCAAATTTTATAAATGCTTTTGCACCATTTGGTGTTTCTACTTGCGCGATATACACTGAACTTCCAACACGTTGGCGATTACTTGTGAGAAGATCCCACACATCCATTCCATAACGGTCATTATTTTCAGGTGTTAGCTGGCTATGAGTTAATGTTCTTACTATTTCGCCAGAAGGTGTAAATATTGTGATTTTACAATCTTTTGGTAAACGAGTAAAATACAATTTTGCATCATATGGTGATCTTTGTGCTTGATGGCTTACATAGTATGGATTTGGTACTATCTTTACATCTTCTAGCATTTGATCGGTATATAATTCTGTAGATGGTACAGATGGTATTACTTTAGCTCTGATTTTAGTACCTGGCATAGGGAAACCAGCTGCGCCACCAAATGTACGTAATACTACTTTATCGCCAGCAGCAAAATCTTTAGATGGAACATTTGGTATTGTGTCCCAAAGTCTTGCTCTTGTATCAGCGCCATAACCTTTATTTACATAGTCTAAACCAAAGAAATTACCATCAACATTAACAACGTGAACAAAATCGATAAGATCAGTTCCATTATTAGCTGATAATAAGTATTTACCTTGGCTTACCAATCCAGAAGATTGATCACGGCGAGAAGTTACAGAATTTACAGTACCACGTCCATTCACAAAACCAGCTGTTGCAATATTGAATTGTCCTATTGGCACTTTTTTAGAAACAGGCATAGCAGTTCGCACAGCGCTGGAATCTGTATAGTGAACAAGATAATTATTATTAATAATTGTAGTAGAATCACTAGAATTTAGATCTGCTGGACGCTTATAATTATACTTATTAATGACTATTACATTTAAGTACTTAGTTGTAAATGTTTTTGGAGTTTGAGCTGTTCCAACTAATGCGGTGATTGTTGTATCGCCACCTGGAAGAAATTCTAATGTATAGTCACCAGGACCATTATTATAAATTGAGCCACCTAAAAATCCTAGAGAATTAACAACACCACCAACTGGATTAGTAGCGGATGGATAAGCAGTCAGTATCGTATCAAACTTTTGATCTGATCCGGCAAATGGGAATAAATCCTGTGATGGGAATGTTACATGTGTATTAGCTCCACTTGGTGCCATTGCAAATGCTGTATCATATCTAATCATACCACCTGATTGTTGAATAGAATAATCAAAACCAAAGTCAAATGCATTTTTCATATCAGGTACTGCCAATGCATTATAGCAATTGGTATTATCATTTACTCTTTCTGTGGTAAATGTTCCTGTCCTTAAGCGTTTTTCTTTATTATCCGGTACTCCAAAACTGTCTGATTTACCAGATATTGAATCGACAATGACAGAATCTGCAAAAACATAAATAGAACCATTCTCTGTAAATGTATTTAAGAATCCTCTAGAACATAAATTTTGCTCTAACCATGTTCCTGCATTATATAGTGTTTTATTTGTTGTTAAATCACGTATCGTGATTTTGGTACCATAAACACCATATTCTGGTGGATTAGAGAATGCAGCAGAAGGTAATGGGAAAGGCAACATAGAAACTTCTGGATTAAATTCAATCTCTAAATCATGTCCTTTTCCATCTGTTGTAAACAACTGATTTAATCGATCTTCATCTTTAACTGGAAAACGGAAATTGAATAATCCACCTAAATTAGAAGTATCAGCACTTACAATTTGAATTTTAGCACTGCTTCCTGTTCTAGCAGCAGCTGCTAAAGGCATAGATTTAACAATATTTAAATCTTCAATACCTGAATTGAATTTTTTAGGTGTTGCTTGGCGATAATCACCTTCATCAAAAGCACTTAACCAATAATAATAATCTATATTATTAAGTAATCTTTCTGTTTTTGTTAAATCTTCATTTTCTTCATTTTTTCCGTCTTTATTGTCATCACCATTATCAACAAATGTTGCATTGTTGGTGATTTTTGCCATATATGGTCTGATAATATCGCGACGGATTTTTTTCCTCATATCAGCATTAGGTTCAAGATCATTGAACGCTAATGATGCTAGGTTTTTGCGTAACAATGTCATTAATGCTGGGAAGAATGTATCATATGCTGTAGAATCGGTTGCGCTGAAACTAGATGTAAATCCACTTTTACTTGTTCTTACTCCAATTGGTAAGAATATTTTCTTGCCATTTGTAGTTACTGAAGGCCAAGGTAAATCAGTAGTTTTTGACCATCTTGGAGGATTTTGTGTAGAAGCACGATTGATAATCAATGTACCTGTTAATATAGAATCTAATTCTGCCTGAGACATTCCTGAGAACAGTTGATTCCAAGGATCATTACCAAATGGATTTTTTCTTGTAGAACCATTGATAAAACGACGAACCTTAAATGTAAATGAATCAACTTGTTTTACTATTTGAATAGAGTCAAAATAAGGAGCAATTGCTTGATCATCTAATTCAGTTTGATATGTTGATTGTGAAAATGGTGTTGGCATTTTCCATTCAGCTAATTGTTTCCAACCAAATGGTCCACGAGCAATACTTTTACGGACATCAGTATCAAATGAATCTAAATCAATTCTTCTTGCACGGTATAATTTATAACCCATGAAGTCCAAACCTTTTTCTAAATCATCATAGGAATATTCAGCTGTTGTATCCCAAGTAACTATCACTGCATTATTTAGAGGTCTCCAATTCACTTTAGATGGATCTGGAGGAGTTGGAGTTCTAAAATTATCATCATATACTCTTTGAGCAAATTTATCACGTTTGATAAGTTCTACCGCGTCTTCGGTTCTTCCATTTGCATCATTACCATTTGGTGTATTTGCCATGATTAAACCAACAACTGTACGGGCAGTATCTTTAGGTGCCAGATTAAATGGGCCTGTTGCCATCAAGAAACGTTTATCACCTTCGGGTGTATCTCCATCTTTTAGGCCTAAAGCCATAAAGTCATAGCGTAAATCGTTTTCTTTTGGATCTTGGTCAATTGTCCAATTTCTAAAGGTTTTTAATCCTAATTGCTCTCTATTTGTATACACTTTTTTGTCTTTACGCAAAAAGCCTGCAGAATCTGGGCTTGTACCGATTAATTGATAACGAATAGAATCATTTCCATTTGCATCTTTCACTGTATCACGAACTACAAAAGCTGGATATGTTGATGGACTTTCTAAGAAGTCGAAACCAATATATCCAAATCCTTTACCAGCTTCTCCTTGAGTACCATTAGACCATTGAATAGCAAGATTTAATGTGTCTTCTTCATTGTAATAACGGGTACGGTCATTGGCTGCATAATTAGCTGTAGATCCATTAACGCCTATGTCCATATCGAAAGCAGGTGATAACCAACATTCACGTAGAGTATCTTTAGACTTATTGATTAAAGCATATTTAATAAATAAGAAATCACGATAATCACCAAAACCCCATGAATAAATCATTTGCTCATATTGGATTCTTAGTGGATATCCTTCGCTTTTACGACGTCCTACACCACCTTCATAACGGTTAAGATCTGTATCTTTAAACGTAGCAAAAATATCCTCGCCAGAAATAAATGCTGGTCCTTTTGGATAATTTTCAACTGTTCTTAAACCAACATTATCTTCATATCCACCAAAGTATCTATCTTTTCTTAAGGTATCCAATGGATTTGCACTTAAATCCCAAATTGGCCATGGTGAAGATCCATCGGCTGGTTTTAATGCTGAACCATCTGATCTACGATAATCAGTTGAAAAATAAAGACGATATTTTTCTCTATTTGCATCATTTACTGCATCTTGATCTTCTTCTATCCTACCAGGAACCATCCATGAAGCGCCTGAATTTGGATTATAGGAAATTGCACATAATTTAACAGTATCGCCTTGTGGATTAAGTTTCTTTACTCCAAACCAGATACCACCACCAAAAATATATTGATTATTGGTTCCTCTTGGCCATTTACCACCACCAACATTATTAGCAACATCTAAACCAATGATCCCATAATTTGTTGAGTAAAACTCAACGCGGCTAACTCGATTTTTTTGTAAATCATAAGTTCCGCTTACTGCTCTCTGTGTTTTTTCTGCGCCCTTTCCTTCAGAAGAAGATTCTTTTGTTTTAGCAAAAGAACTACCCATAGAAGCAAATCCGAGCATCAAACCGAGTATACATAAATTTCTAACTTTATACATATATACACCTTGTGTATCAAGAATTTACAAACAATTAGAAGTTAATCATCATGCCAAAAAATGCAGATCTTGGTGTCTGATAATTTGAACGGAATGAAACAACATCTTTAACATAATTAAGATAGGAATTATATTTTTCTTCCTGAGTTACTACGCCATCGCCATTTTTATCAGCTTCTGCTCTGTATAAGCGTTCGCCATATTGATCATATTGCGTTGCTTGGAATGTAGTTGGATTTGCCAAGCTTGCATCTTTATACCATGGTGATGCACTGAAGTCACCCAATACTCTGTTTAATGTATTACCATCATAGTCAGGATCCTGTGTTCTTGCATATACTGATGTAAAAGCAGTTCTATTAAATAGATTAAATACATCTGCAAAAATCTGAAATGATGTTCTGCCGACTGATTCTCCAAACCAATCTTTTAGTCTGAATGATTTTGTTATACGCAAATCTGTAGACCAAAAAGATGGCTGACGTTCTGAATTGAATTCTCCAACTGGATTGCCCTTACGATCCTGACGAGTATAAGGAGTTCCAGTTAAGAAACGGTTAACAAAACTAATTGTCATGTTTTCCATTGGATGAATTCCAGCAAGATCCATTCCTTCTTCATTACCCCATACAAAGTCTAATATTGCATTCACAACATGGCGTCGATCACTGCTGAATGGAAATTCAGCTAATGGGAATGTTACTCTTCCTGTATATGGGTCGGGTTGAAGATTATAATTACTTTCTGGACTTGATGATGTTCCGCTTACAGATGCTAATGTATAATTGATATTAAAACCAATATGATCTGTTGGGCGCTTACGTAATGTAAATTCAATTCCTCTTGCAGAGCCATATTCAGCAACTGCATATTCTTGATAATTATCAGGAACAACTCTGAAATAACGAATACCAACTTGATTATAAATATCTTTATAATACGCTGTTAAATCAAATGCAAAATCATCACTCATCTGTAAATTATATGACACTTGATACGCATTTGTTCTTTGGGCTTCCATATTTGGATTACCAACGATTGTATTTCCACGTAAGCGGTCTGTGTTAAATCCATCATACATATAACTAAAGTTTGGCATTTGGAAATATACACCATATGCTAATGTAAAGATAGACCGATCAGTTACTGGATATGTTATCGCTAAGCGAGGACTGATTTGATATTTAAGAGTAGCCTCAGAGAAGCCATCTGTGGAAGATATTGGTAACCATACATTAGTAACACTTGATCTGTAAATTGCATTGGGATTAGTCATATCAAATCGAAGTCCAGCATTAACAATAATACCTTTATACTTAATTTGATCTTGAACATATGCTGATGCTTCTAAAGGAGCTTGTGCCCTACCTGTACGTTCATTTGTAACTTGTGGATTTAAAGATCCTTTGCTATAAATATTTCCACCATATTCATCTGTATAAATATCAAAGAAAGGATTGCCATCCCATGGTAAGCTATTATTATGGCGGCGCAACTGATAAGAACGAAATTCAAATCCAGCTTTAAAATTATGAGAAATCTCACCTGCAGTAATATTGGCATTATAAAATCCATCTGCTTGTAAGAATTTCTGACTACGGAATTCAAATGCTCTTTCATTACCATGAATATTAAAGAATCCTTGTAATCCATATGGGTTTTCAGTGCTAGTAGAATTAGCATTATCTTCTATATACCCTGTTAAAGGATTCCTTTCATAAAGATCTAAAAATAAATATCCATCTGCTGTTTTTTGTGTCCTTTGTGAGGATTGGAACCAATCAATAGCTCCATCAGAAGTTTGAACCAATTCTGATGGCAAATCTGATCTGGATGATGATCTAGGTTGATAAAGATCTTGTGGTTTATACACTTCGATTGTTCCAAATATTCCTGGATCATCAAAGCTCGCTCTTTTTGCTACTTCATTATTATTAGAATTTGAAGAAAGCGTAAACTCAAAGAAACTATTATCAGATAAGGTTTGATTAATACGAACAAACACATTATTAACAATATTATTTACAGCAGCAAGTTTTGCAGCATATTCAGGCACAAATATTGTATCTCCTGCTGTTAATCTTCCTGTTTTAGCATCTACTTTTTGATTTTTCACACCAAAACCATTAGCGTATAACCAGCCCCAGCTATTTCTTTCACGTGTGGTTAATCCTAGCTGGCCTCCAAGTGTTACACTTAGATCACTGAAATTAAATTTCATACGGCCAGTTACATTTCTTACCCACGTTTCTTGATTTGGTAATTGTCCTAAATTAAAGCCTGTTGGATCTTTGATGCCAATACCAGCCCCACCAAATGTTTCATGTGAATATCTTCCTGTTACAAAAAAGGTAGCATTTTCTAATACTTGAAGTGGGCCGCCCAATCCAATATCAAATGAGCTTTCATCCTTGTTCATAAACTTATTGCCATCAATCGTAGAACCATATAATGCAGGAGCATCTCTTCTCCAACGAAGAAATCCTTCATATCTATCTGTACGGCCTGTTTTAACAACAGTATTAACAAATCCTCCAATAACATTACCATATTCTGCAGAGAAGCCTCCAGTTAATACCTGAACTTCCTCTACAGCAAAATTTGATACAGTTGGTGAATATGTTGTTCCGCTAGATCCAAAACCACCACTAAATCTATCAGAAACTTCTAAGCCGTCAACACGAATTTGTGTTTCATTTGCACGGCTTCCACGAACTTGAAAACCATTACCAGAATTCTGAACACCTGCATTTAAGGATACTACCCCCTGCACAGTTTCACGAGCTATTCTGATATTGTCTTCACCTTGATTACTTCTTAATGAGCCGATTTGTGTTTTGCTTACCATATTCTGGTCTTTTTTAGCATCTACAACTACTGCATTAGAGGTTACTGTTGCTTCTTGCAACTTGGCATTAAATTCAGACGTTTGGTCTGCAGATATGGAAACATTCCCTTTGAATTCTTTATAATTCACGGCCTTTACCACTACTTGGTATTGTCCAGATGGAATATTTACCACAATATAATTTCCGTCAGCCTTTACGAAAGCACCACGTGTTGTACCCTGCACCCTAACGGTTGCACCTACAACAGGCTTGCCTTTAACATCTGTTACCTTTCCAGTTAATGTACCATATAAGCCAGCAAATACTGTTAATGGTGCTGATATCAAACTAAGAAGGACCACAAGGAGCCGTAGTTTCATAGTTTCTCCTTTAAACCGAATATTTCGGATATATAAATGAAGCTGTGTATAAACGATATAACAATTATACTTGTTCTTACTTTCACTAGTAATTATGCTAAGAATTATTCTTCTTAGCATAATTCAATTATCTAACAATACTAAGCATTTTGGTTATTGAAGCATTTCCAGAAATAAGAGTACAAAAATATGTACCTGATGGAAAGCTTACTGTAGATAATACTACTGAACCTGATTGGGCAAGTTCTTGTGGTAATTCTGCTACCTTAACACCTAATGCATTTGTAATCTGCACTGATACTTTATCGATATTTTGACCAAAATTCAACACTACTTGATCTGTAGCTGGATTTGGGGACATCGAAAAATCAGCTACTTGTAATTCTGTATCATGAATTCCTACAAAAGTAGGCTTAAACCCATAAAAGTAAATTTGATTATCTTCGACAGATTGATTTGTATTTTGAACACGAATACCAGGGGTTAAATCAGATTGATATGCTAACATAACAATACCATCTTTTGCATCTTTATAAACACTAGAGAATTGGCAATCATTAGCATCTGGTGTCAGATTTATTTCTGGTTCCCATCTTTCTGAAGAAGCCAATTTCTTTGATAAAAAGATATGTCCAAATAATCCAAAATTAGAAGTATTATCAGCAAAAATTGTTTCTGCATAATCACCATTTTTGATACCTGTCCAAGCAACATATAAAGCATTTTCTGCTTCATCATATGCTAATTTATGATAACGATGATTTCCATTTCCAAATGAACGGGTTACTACTCTACCTTGTCCATCCCATGTTTCTTCTGATGTTAAAAAACTAGTTTGATTTGCAGCTTCACTATAATAAATTCCTGTTACCCTTGTATATAAATTAGAATATACTGTATCAGCTAAAAATTCAATTTGACCAGCATCATTCATTTTTGCTATTCCGCTTTTCCAACTTGGCGATGTAGCTGCAACTGCATGAACATTATCATCAGCATCTAAGATTAAATCAAAGGCTGGCCCACAAATTGGCACTGTGTCTGTAACTGCAGAAAATGTTCCATCACCAAAATCTTCTACCATATAAGCATTTTTATGGGCTGCCCCACCAAAAATCAATTTGGCTTGATTCCATGTAGCACCATTATCACTAGATTTCACGATTATTAAGTTGAAATTAGTATCCTGATATCCTAAAGCAACTGTATTACCACGAACTGCAAATTGATAGGAATTTGCACCTCTACCTGTTGGTAATTTCGGATCTGAATTAGGACCTGTCATATATTTAGGCTCACTCCAAGTTGTACCCTTATCTGTAGAACGCATATATATAACTTGTTCACTAAAATTCTTACTTGATGTATCAGATGTAAATGCCACATGTATTACATCGGCACCATCAACTGTTGAATGTGCCCATAATGATGAATCTGAACCAGGAATTTGTTTAGTAGTGAATTTAGTATCACCAAAACTCGTATTCTTTGTAAGCCTTAATGCAGATGCTGAAGAACCTGAACTAATAACATGTGCAATAGAACCAACTGATCCATCTTTAAATTGAACAATAGAAGGAAAACCTGATCGTACAGATTCCATTCTTTCCCATGGAACATCAGTATATTTTTTTGGTGAAATCGGATCTTTTATATCCAAAATTGCATAATAACTGCCTCGGGTAGGATGAGGTGGATTGCCAAATCCATCTTCATCTGTTGCTGCCATCCATACTACTTGTGCAGATTTATCAGATCCATCCTCAAATACAGAAATTCTATGAGGCATAGAACCATTTGATTGTAAATCATAAAATGTATTGCCAATCATTACTCCAGGAGGAGTATCTTGAACTTTTGAAAAAGGACTTTTAGAAATATCTTTCTTTGGTGCTAATCCTAATGCTTTATCCTCTACATAACATTTACTAAAAGCAAGCGGCTTACCAGTTGTAGACTGAGAAATCCTGTTATCCTGCTTTGCAAATGGTACTGATGATAATGATGTCTTGGTAGACAATGTGTTTTTTAAGGGTTTTGCTGTATGTGCTAGAACAGTAGTACATAATGCACTAATTCCTAACATATAAGTAATTGAGTTTTTCAAGCGCATGCTTAAACTCCAAGTATATATAAAATTCAATTTTTTTTAATAAATTAAATACATTGTTAGTATTTATCGTTCAATTTACGCACAAAATGACTTTGAATCCAAATAGTAATTTGAATGTGGAAAATTATAGTAATTATCTGCCTTGTTTGGCAATCACATCATTTTTTTACTACTTATTTGTATCTATTTTATGCAAAAATAATAGTTATACTATCTTTTTATTTTTCATTTACTTAACAAATCAATGTAATAGCAGTGAAGTAACAGATGTCTGTGCTTCATGTAATGCTTCTGTTGCAGATTTTGTTCCATATACTGCTTGAGAAACAGCTAATTCATATGCTGCCTCTATATCTAACCATTTAGGATGAACCGAGGATAATCGAGATTTTTTCAATTGTTCTATGAAAACCGGAAAACCATTGATGCTCGAAAAGAATGGATCTGATTGAGCCGAGGTATCAGCAGGAATTCCTGCAGTAATACTAAGTTTACACAGTCTTAGAGTGGATTTTGATGAAGTTAGAAATTGAATAAGTTTTAAGGATTTAGCCCTATTTTTACTTGACTTACTTATACATAAATAATCTCCGCCTGTAAAAGACAAACCACCACCAGAATGTATCCCAGGAACAAGGCCTAATGAAAATTGAAGATTTGGGTTTAATTGTGGGATTTTTTCTAAAAGCCATGGACCACTAACCCAGAACCCTAATTTACCTTTGATAAATTTGTCATCTAGTTGTTTAGATGATTCTATAATACCAAATGGAACAAGTGAAACATATTGTTGAAGCGCATCTATATTTTGGGGTAGATCAAATGTTGGATTACCTTTTTTGTCTAAGATATCTCCAGAATTGCTCCAGAAGATTGGTAAAACCCTTTTATAGACTTGATGTGCATCTTGACTTATTATTCCAATTCCATATTCACCGGCAGAAGCAACATTTGTAATTGCAGAGGCATATTGTTTTAAATCGGAAATAGTATTGGGGACAGTACTATCTGCTATTCCAGCTTTTTTACACAGCTGTCTATTAATAAAAAGAATTCTCGTACTTAAAACCCATGGAACTGCATACATTGAATCTCCCCATTTGCTTGGGGCTAAAGCATTCTCTAAAAACCGCTTGGTTTGAATTTCATCTCTAGAAAGTGGTTCTAATACACCACCGCCAGAAAATTGCGCAACCCAATCTGATCCCAATTCTACAATATCAGGTTGTGTTCCAGCATTATAAGCAGAAATAAGCTTGGTTTTTCCATCGGACCAATTCAAGCCAATCATTTCTACTTTTATTCCCTCATTTTTTTCAAATTCTTGTAATAAAGCTTGTAACTCTTTTTGATATTTGGGTGAATTTAAAAAACATCCAAAAGTTAAAGATGTATTGTCATTCTCTTGACGAGAAGAGCATGAAGTAATGAAAAAAATACTTAGTAAAGAAAATAGAGTTGCTAGTGTAGATTTCATAATTATTTAGAAAGAAATTCCATAGATAGATCCTGCTTTTGCATATGCATAAGAAACAAATTCAGCTTCGCTTAAAGAATTTCCTGTTATGCGCTTGATAATTTCACCAGGCTTTTCACTTCTACCATAGGCATGAATGTTTTTTCTTAGCCAATCCAGTATAGATGAAAATTCACCATGTGCTATCTGAGAATATATATCTGGAATTGCCTTTTGAATTTCTTTCCATTCCATTGCTGCATATAATTTACCCAAAGTATATCCAGGGAAATAGCCAAAACCTCCAAATGACCAATGAATATCTTGTAGACATCCTTGTGCATCATTAGGAGTTTGTATTCCAAGATATTCTTTCATTTTAAGGTTCCACAATTCTGGAATATCATGGACTGTTATATTGCCATTGATTAAATCTCTTTCTAATTCAAAGCGTAATATGATATGCATATTATAGGTGATTTCATCTGCTTCAACACGAATAAGTGATGGCTGTATAGTATTAACTGCATGGTACATATCTTTTGCAGTTAAACCAATTGTTTGTTCAGGAAATATTTTCGACATTATGGGCAGGGCCCAATGCCAAAATTCTTCTGTTCTTGTAATAATTGTTTCCCATAATAGAGATTGGGACTCATGCATTCCTATCGAAGCTCCATTTGCAACAAATGTTCTGGTATATTCTGGACTAAATCCTTGCTCGTATAATCCATGCCCTGTTTCATGAATAACACCATATAAACAAGATGCCAAGTCATTTTCTTTAATTCTGGTTGTAAGCCTTACATCATATTGTGTAAATGAAGTACAAAAAGGATGAGCGGTTAAATCTAATCGTCCATTATTAAAATTAAACCCCATTTTCTCTGCAATCAATTTCGAAAACTCCATTTGCTTATTAGCTTCATATTGTTTCATCATTGGTGCATCTGAAACTGTATGTTTAACAGGTTCAATCGCATCAAGTATCTTTTTTGTAGAAATCCTTAGATTATCAAATATTGGATTTAATTGTTCTGCTGTGATGCCAGGTTCAAAAATATTGAGCAATGCATCATATCTAGAATCTACATAAGTTCGGCAATCAGCTTCTTCCTTTTTTAATTCAATCAATTCCGACAGAATTGGTGCAAAAAGAGAGAAATCACTTTTGGAACGTGCTTCTTTCCATATATCCTGGGCAAGGGATTGGGTTTTAGAGGTTCTTCTAACTAAATCTTCGGGTAGTTTTACCGATTCTTCATGATCTTCTACGAATAATCGTAAAATAGGATCTTTAAATGTTTCAGCTTTATGAGATATGATATCTGAAGCTATAGATTTTGCTTTATCTCCAGTTAACAATTGATGCGCTAAAGTACTTAATGTTGATATTTGCTCGGCACGCATTGCAGAAGCCCCTGAAGGCATATATGTTTCTTGGTCCCAGTTAAGGACAGAAGTAGCTGCACTAATATCTTGAATTGTGTGCATTAAGTCTAAAGTCTGCTTTTTTAAAGATTCTATTGTAGCCATAAATAATCTAAGTAAATACTAATTAATAACTTAATAAATAAGAAAGCCAAGAATTACCTAGCTTTTCTAGGATAGAATTTTGTCTTAATCTGCTTTTTAAATGGGCAAAATCAACACGATCTAATTCTTGATCTTGATTAAAACAACTGAATACTGGAGTAATTTCTTTGCCAGTTTCTGGGTCTACATGTTTTTGCAAACATTGTGCACATATTTCTTTCATCATACATTGCATTGGAGAATTAATAGATCCAATTGCAATATGATCTTTTAGATATGGCTTTAATACTGATTTTCTAGCATCTTTTACAGCTTTCATCATGCCATCACTTCCAATAGCTATAATTCTATTAATGGCATGTAGAGGAATAATTTGTTCACCTGCCCTGCCTTCAGCATAAGCAAGCATGGCTTCGATAATATTGCCACGGATATGAATATCTTGTGGTCTATTAGGAATAATATCTTTTCCAGTATCACTACACCAAACAATTTTATCGGTAGAAGCTTCGATATCTTCCATTTTAAAAACATCTTCCCCATTTTTATAACCAGCAAAATAAATCACAGAATTGCCATTTTTCTTTAATGCTTTTGAAATAGAGAATAATACAGCATTGCCTAAACCTCCACCAGCTAACAATACTTGTTCTCCAAATGGAATTTCAGTTGGAGAACCAGTTGGACCCATAACTACAAGGCTTTGCCCTGGCTTTAGATATTGTACTAATCGTGAAGATGCTCCGATTTCAAGCACAATAATGGACAATAATCCTCTTTCTGGGTCAGTCCAAGCACCAGTCATAGCTAATGCTTCCATAGTAAAAGATTTACCATCTATAATGATTGGATCTGTTTCATAATTCTGCATTCGATAAAATTCACCAGGCTGAAAATGCTTGGCTGCTGCTGGAGCATGGACAATAATTTCTGTTATCGTTGGAGTAAGTTTTTCAACACTCACTACCTTAGGTTTAAATTGATGATCAAGTTGTAAGAAAAATTCATCTAGTTCACATTGTGGAGGAACATATTCCTTTTGTTCAGCTTTTCGTATATCATCTTCAAATAATTCAGCAATTTTCTTATATCCATTCTTGGCACTGGCCATTGCTTTTACAACGCTACCAGCATAGTATGGATGTCCATCACCAAAGAAGGAAATATGTTTTCCATCTTGATGATATGAAGTAAAAAAGGCTTGAGAAATATCCTCTTTTTCAATTTCTAAATGTATTTTTTTCATGTGAGAAATGTCAAAAAAGAAGTCACATTACTATAAAATGTGACCCCAAATAAGAGTATTAAGGAACGATAACAACAATATGTTAGAAATGATTTCTACATCTTGTAATTAGATGATAAGCATTGCATCACCATAAGCATAGAACTTATAATCTTGCTTTAATGCCTTTTTATATGCTTTAAATAATAATTCTTTACCCGAAAAAGCAGCTGTCAACAAAATTGAAGGTGTTGCTGGAGGATGGAAATTAGTAATAAAACGATTAGCAATTTTAAATTCATAAGGAGGATAAATAAACTTATCTGTCCAACCTTTATTGGGTTTTACAGTTCCAGTTGTTAAAACGCTAGCTTCCAAAGCACGAGCAACTGAACATCCAACAGCATATACATTCTTTTTAGCTTTTAAAGATTTATTGATGATGTCGGCATTGTCTTTAGTAATCTCAAAATATTCAGAATACATTCTATGCTTGGTTAAATCTTCAACCTCAATATTTTCGAAAATACCTTGTCCAATATTTAAACTAACTGTTGCAATTCTTACCCCTTTTTTATCTAATTCTTTTAACATATCTGTAGTGATATGTAATCCAGCTGTTGGAGGTGCAATTGAAGCAGTTCTATTAGGATTTGCAAAGACAGTTTGATATGTTTCTTTATCATGATCTGTTGGATCACGCTTGATATAAGCAGGTAAAGGCATTTCGCCAATTCTTTCAATAACCTTGAATAAGTCTCCATCATAGCTAAAGCGGACAGTTCTGCCACGATTTGTAGTATTATCTACCACTTCGCAATAGAATTTATTATTGTCAAAATAAATTTTATTACCAATTCTCACTTTTCTAGCTGGTTCTACTAAAACATCCCATATTCTTTCTTGCGCTTTAAGTTCACGTAATAACATGACTTCGATTTTGGCATTTGTTTTTTCTTTTTTACCAAATACTCTAGCTGGAAAAACGCGGGTTTCATTTAGTACAATACAATCCCCTTTTTGAAAATAATCTAGTATATCACGGAATGTTTTGTCTTCCATTTCACCAGTTTCACGATTTAATACCATCATTTTTGCAGAATCTCTAGGATCTGCAGGAAATTTTGCAATACATGTTTTCGGCGCGATATACCGAAACTCAGAAAGTTTCATTTTCTTTTTGCTCTAAAATTGAGGAAAATATAGTGGAAATATTAATTGTTAAAATCTTATCCCCTTTGATTTAAGCAGTTTACACAAGTTTTTTTGCCATTTTTGGTAAAAATTGATGTGGCACATAGTGTAAATATACAGTTTGAAAGGGGGGCTTGTCAATATATATTTTATTTATACCATAAAAATCACACAATTTAGTGCTTATTCTGTGTGCACATTGAAGATAATTATGAAACAAAAACCATTCGAGCTTACTTCATCATATCAACCTGCTGGAGATCAACCTGATGCAATTATTGAATTGAAGGAGGGACTTATTCGCGGTGATAAGTTTCAGACTTTACTTGGGGTTACAGGCTCAGGGAAAACTTTTACTATATCTAATGTTATTGCCCAGACTGGACGTCCTACTTTGATTATATCCCCTAATAAAACTCTTGCTGCCCAATTATATGGGGAATTCAAACAGTTCTTCCCACAAAATAGTGTAGAATTTTTTATCAGTTATTATGATTATTATCAACCCGAAGCTTATATCCCATCAACAGATACATTTATCGAAAAAGATTTTGCTATTAATGATGAAATTGATCGTTTACGATTAAGAGCTAGCAGTGCACTTGTAGAAGGTAAGAGAGATGTCATTATTGTTGCATCAGTGAGCTGTATTTATGGCATTGGAGACAAAGAAGCATATTCATCTATGCTTTTTCACTTATTTGAAGGACAAATCATTAAGCGTCAAGCACTTATTTATCGATTAACGGACTTATACTATTCTCGAAATGATTTTGAATGGACGAGGGGAACTTTTAGAGTAAGAGGTGATATAATTGATATTATGCCAGCCCAAGAAGATGAGCAAGGTATTCGTATTGAAATGTTTGGTGATACGATAGAGAAGCTAAGTATTATTTCTAGAGTGCAAGGTAATGTTTTAGGGATGATTGATTCTGTTACTTTATATCCTGCTAGACAATTTGTTACTCCAGAGAATGAACTTATCAGAGCTATGGCTGATATTAAAAATGAACTTAGTGATAGATTAATTGAATTGAGGAAACAAGATAAATTAATTGAAGCTCAAAGGCTGGAACAAAGAACTCTTTTTGATTTAGAAATGATGAAAGAAGTTGGTTATTGTTCTGGAATTGAAAACTATTCTATGCATTTAACCGGAAGAAAACCTGGAGAAAGACCTTCTTGTCTTTTTGATTATTTTCCAGATGATTATCTTTTAGTAATCGATGAAAGCCATGTTACTATTCCACAATTAAGGGCTATGTATAATGGAGATAGAAAAAGAAAAAGTACATTAGTAGAGCATGGATTTAGATTGCCTTCTGCCATGGAAAATCGTCCGCTTCGTTTTGAAGAAACCGAAGAATTGATACATCAAGCCATTTTTTTAAGTGCAACTCCTGCAGATTATGAATTAGAAAAGTGCGAAGGTATCATTGTAGAACAAGTTATACGGCCAACAGGTTTATTAGATCCAGTTATGGAAGTAAGGCCAGTTCGTACACAAATTGATGATTTATTATATGAGATTAGACTAAGAGTTCCAAAAAAAGAAAGAGTTCTTGTTACTACGCTTACCAAAAGGATGTCAGAAGATTTAACAGATTATCTTACAAATCTTGGAGTAAAAGTAGCCTATATTCACTCAGAAATTGTAGCACTAGAAAGAGTAGAAATACTTAGAAATCTAAGAATAGGAGAATTTGATGTTCTTGTTGGGGTAAATTTGTTAAGAGAAGGTTTAGATTTGCCAGAAGTTTCACTTGTAGCAATTTTAGATGCAGATAAAGAAGGTTTTTTAAGAAGTGAACGTTCATTACTGCAAACAGCTGGAAGAACTGCCAGAAATTCATCAGGATTAGTTATTCTCTATGCCGATAAAATAACTAGATCTATGCAATTGGTTTTAGATGAAACTACAAGAAGAAGAGCAAAACAAATTGCATACAATACCGAACATAATATTAATCCTACAACAGTGTATAAAACACTAGAGGAAATTTTACAGTCTACGTCTGTAGCTGATATTCAAGCACATAAAACGAAAAGAAAAAATGAAGCTGAGCATAATAGAAACAGAAAAGCTGCGGAACCAATGATGAAATATCTTAGTTCTGAACAAAGAAAAGATTTAATGGACCAATTGTATAATGAAATGAAACAGGCGGCAAGAGACTTAGATTATGAAAGAGCCGCTGAATTAAGAGATGAAATTGCTCGGTTACAATTAGCAGAAGAATCAGTAAAAAAGTAAATATGTTAATCAAACTAATAGATGTATCATGAAAGTTATTGTTATTACAGGTGCTTCATCAGGAATTGGAGCTGAATTAGCGTTAAAGGCTGCTGCTAATGGATATTTTATAGCTATATGCGCAAGAAGAAAAGAAAAATTAGAAAGTGTACAACAATCAATTGAGCAGAATGGTGGCAAATGCTTTATGATGCAAGCCGATATTAGCATTAAAGAACAAGCTGAACAATTTATTCATAATGTTATATCACATTATGGACGAATTGATATTCTGGTAAATAATGCCGGAAGAGGTAATCTGGCCTCTGTAGAAGATACAACCGAGGAACAGTTATTAAGTATCTTTGGTGTCAATGTATTTTCATTATGGTATATCACAGCACCAGCTTTAATTCAAATGAAATTACAAGGGTATGGACATATTATCAATATTGCAAGTGTAGCAGGTACGATGGGATTTCCTTTTAACAGCGCTTATGTTGCTGCCAAACATGCTGTGATGGGCTTTACAGCTTCCTTAAGAGCAGAATTAGCAGGCTCTCATATAAGTGCAACAGCTATATGCCCCGATGGTGTTATCACCGAATGGGGAACGGTAACAGAAGGAGGAGAAATTGGCAAATTATTTATGTCTGGAATAAGAGAATCTAGATCGATTGCAAGAGAAAAAGGTATTGGTTTAGCTCCTCTAGCTGCAATGATTACAGCAAAAAGTGTGGCAGATATCATTTTACAAACTGCTGAATTCCCACCTGAGCACGATATATACACACATGTTGGAACCCATGAAAGAGCAATGGAATTTGCTGAAAATAGATGGAAGGCTGAGCAAAAAATGTTAGCCTTTTATTTGGGAATGCAAAAATCATATTCTCAATCATAAGATGATTTTTTCCTAAAGCAAACCGATCTAGTATGTACGATATATCCTTGTAAGATATTTTATGTAAAAACTATTCTATACAAAACATTTTTTATATTGTGGTATGATGTCTGAATCTCAATATAAAATGCCGAAGGTAGATATAGTACTTATCTCCTACAATACACAAAATTTATTATTAAAATGTTTGCACTCCTTATTCTTAACTCCTCAGGGCATAGAATTAGGAAATGTTATTATTGTAGATAATGCATCTTCAGACAAAACAATAGAGAATATAAAAGCGTATTATCCTGGCTGTATTATCATTGGTTTACCCAATAATATTGGCTATGCCGGTGCAGTAAATGAAGGAATGAAAAAGGCAAAATCTTCATGGGTTTTTATTGGTAATTCAGATATTGAATTCAGAAATTTTACTTTATCAAATTTATTACAACAAGCCGAATTACATACACAAAATGCTGTATGTTGTCCACAACAAGTGTATCCAAATAATTCGTATCAAAGAAGTTGGGGCTATTTTCCAGGTTTATCTGAATCTTTACATTATATAAGTTTATCTGTTGCTTTTGATAGTATGCTCCAATCTATATCCTTAAAATTAGGACTACACAGAAAATCATATACTGTTCCTTATGCAGATGGAGCTGGCTTATTGGTAAATAGGGCCATATTTAATCAACTTGATGGTTTTGATGCTAATTTCTTTTTTTATTCCGAAGAATGTGATTATTGCTATCGAGTTTGGCAAGCACAATATGCTGTCTTATTTGCTCCTTCTTCAATTCTGATGCATCATAGAGGTTCTTCCACCGGGGGAGATCTTCCCTCTATTTCATCGGTGGAAATGCTTTTTAAAAGTAAAATTCAATTTTTAGAAAAAAATGGGAAACAATCTCAAATTGTACCTATGTTATTGATAATGATTTTCTATTATATTGAATTATTGCTGATAAAGTTTGTACCAGCATTGGTCAATCAACATAGTAGAAATGCATGGAAATCTCATGTTTTGTCTATGATAACATGTATTTCCCTATTGATTTCTCTTCTCTTTCCAAGTAAAAATACCTATTAACAATGAATATTGCCCTGTTAACGATTGGTGATGAATTATGCATTGGACAAATTATTAATACGAATGCATCTTGGATTGCTGATAGATGTACCCAGATAGGTGCCTTTATTACATGTCATTCTACCATTAAGGATAATCCTTTAGATATAATTTGTGAACTAGATAGATTAAGAATCAATAATGCAATGATCATTATCACCGGTGGCTTGGGTCCTACTCATGATGACAGTACAAAAGCTACTTTGTGTTCATACTTTCATGATACTTTGATCGAACATCAAGATACCTTACAGTTTTTACAGGAACGGTATATATCAAGGAATATCTTTTTTTCAGAGAGAAATAGAGAGCAAGCTTTTGTTCCCTCTTCCTGTACAGTGTTAAAAAATCCTCGAGGTACTGCTCCTGGCTTATTATTTGCCCAAACAGACTGCATATTTATTGCATTACCAGGGGTGCCAGCAGAAATGAAAGGTATCATGCAAGAATATGTTTTACCAATCATTCAAGATCGTTTTTTAGAAGAGAATACTACAAAGCCATTTTATAGAACATTGATTACAAAAGGAATTCCTGAATCCACGCTTGCAGATCTTATTGGCAATCCTAGTGAATTCCTTGCGATACAAGAATCTCTTGCCTTTTTACCTTCATTTCAAGGTGTACGCCTTCGTTTAGGAGTATATCATCACAATGCTGAAAGTGCTATACAACGTTTAGATGTGTTAGAGCAGATTCTGATGAATAAGGCTGGTACCTATATCTATGCAAAAAATCAAGAAAATCTTTTATCAAAAACCACAGAGAATTTAATAATTCTGAAAAAAACATTAAGTGTAGTTGAATCATGTACCGGTGGTAAACTTAGTTCATTATGTACGGACTTACCTGGCTCTTCTGTATTTTTTAAAGGTGGATTTATTACCTATAGTAATGAGTTAAAAGAGCAATTGGTACATGTTCGGCATGAGACTTTACTAGAATTTGGTGCAGTTAGTGAACAAACAGCAATTGAAATGGCTAGTGGTGGAAGAGAAATCCTACACACAGACTATTGTATTTCTATAACAGGTATAGCTGGTCCGGGTGGTGGATCCGATGAAAAGCCTGTCGGTTTAGTTTGGATAGGACTTTCTAGTAACAATCGAACATTTGCAAGGAAACATATTTTTGGAACAGACAGAGATATGAATCGTGAACGTTCAGTATATGCAGCACTTAGTATATTATATGATGAACTACATCACATATGAATGTAACTGCCGTACATATTGCACATATGTTTATCAAGGATTTTGTGAAATCAGGGGATATTGTTATTGATGCTACTGCTGGGAATGGGAATGATACTCTATTTTTAAGTACTTTGATTGGAAATTCTGGAACAATCATATCAATTGATATACAAAAAGAAGCAATTAACCGTACACAACAATTGATAGCAAGACATAATCCTTATAGTAATGTGCATTATGTATGCGATTCACATGAACATATAGGTAAAATCGCTCAAGATTATCAAAATCAGATTTCTTGTATCGTCTTTAATCTTGGATATTTACCTGGTGCTGATAATACGGTACATATTACAAAGAAAGATTCCACGTTGAAGGCACTGGAATCAAGTATTCAATTATTAAACAATAGAGGAATTCTTTGTGTTATTGCATATCAAGGACATATCGGAGGATTAGAAGAATATGTTGCAATTGAGCAATTTATGCAAACATTAGAGCCACACATATGGCATGTGATAAAATCTGAGGCTATCAATCAAACAAATACAGCACCAATTGTATTGCTAGCATCAAAAAGAAAATATTAATCTAAGAAAAGATAATTTTCACATTGTCTTAATAATATCTCTCTCTTATCTTTTACAGCCCGAACAACTATCATTATACCAATATCTAAATCTTGCCTGTCAATTATTTCACCTGATTCATACATTAATGGCAATAATTGCATAGAATTATATGGTAATAAGATGCGAATATCTTGACTATTATCCACTGCAATTTCTTGCATTTTTTCTATCAAACTTGATATATTTAAACCAGTTGAAGCAGATATACCAATACAATCAGGAAACTCGTATTCTAATTCCCTAATTGCATTAATATCATGCAATGCATCTATTTTATTAAAGACAAGAATAGTTTTTTTATTAATAATTTTTAGCGATTCCAATGTTTCTTGAACTACGCGAATGTGATCTTTAAAACTACTATGAGTACAATCTATAACATGTAACAGTGCATCAGCTTCTGCTGCTTCAGCCAAAGTACTTCTAAAAGATGCAATTAAATGAGTAGGTAATTTTCTGATAAAACCAACAGTATCAGATAAAAGGGCTTTTTGTCCACCAGGAAATTCAAATTGTCTTACTGTTGTATCTAATGTAGCAAACAGTTTATCTTCAACATATGTATCTGCATGTGTTATTGTATTCATCAAAGTAGATTTACCAGCATTTGTATAACCAACCAAAGCAAATCTTGGCAATGATAATCTTCCCTTTCTTTGTTGAAATCTTTGCATATCTATATCAGATAACTTTTCTTTCAATCTTGTGATTCTATCCCTGATTAATCGTCTATCAGTTTCAATTTGAGTTTCTCCTGGACCTTTTGTTCCAATTCCACCAAATTGCTTAGATAAATGCGTCCACATTCTTGTAAGCCTTGGCAACAAATATTGTAATTGTGCTAATTCAACCTGGGTTTTTGCTTCCATAGATCTAGCCCTAGATGCAAAAATATCTAAGATGATCCCGCTTCGATCTAAAACTTTAATTTGCCATTCTTTCCCTAAATTTCTTATTTGCATTGGGGATAAATCATCATCAAAAATCACTGTTTGTATATCATCTAATTCAATCATTTCTTTGATTTCTGCTACCTTACCTTTACCAATCATCGTTGCTCTGTCTGGTCTAACCCTTTCTTGATATATCTTACCAATTACTTCTGCCCCTGCTGTTTCTGCCAAAAAAGCCAGTTCATCTAAATATTCCAAGGCTTCAATACGATTACCACCTTTTTTTATCACAGCCACTACTAAAGCTTTTTCATGTGGATTTGCAGTATGAACTAATTGTTTCATATTATCTTTTTTTACCTTAAATGCTTGGAATACTAGATTATGTGATTAAAAAAATTAATCCAATAAAAATCGGACATTATTTCTACCAAAAATAGAGACGATTGTATCACACATTTCATGAGTGCACGATAGTTTTAATCCTTGCGAAATAAATTGAGACTTAATATTACCTTGCTCATCGATATATTTAAATTTTATCGTGGAGCTTGATGAATTTTTTGATTCAAGTAACTTGTTAAGTTTATTTAAATTATCAATGCTAGATTCGGATTCTTGTATAGTGACAATAAAACCTTTACCATATTTTTCGGGTGTTTTTTCAATATCCATGGCTTCTTCGGCAATAACTTTGATTAATTCACCAGTAATATCACTTTTTCCCCTTACGAGAATTACTTGTTCTGGTTTAAGAAAGTCTTTATACCGTTTATATGCATCACTCCAAAAAATAACTTCTGCTTTCCCCGTAAAATCTTCTATGGTAACAAATGCCATCGTTTGTTCTTTGCGGTCTAACTTGGTTTTAACTTCGGTAATAATTCCTGTAGCTCTAACGGGTTTACCAATAAGAGGGCTATCTAACTTTCCTAATGGCAAAGTAGTAAAAGAAACTGCATGTGGTTGATATCTATGTAATGGATGTCCACTTAAATAAAAATTGAGTACTTCTCTTTCTTTTTGCAATCGTTCAAGTTCATTCCAAGGTTTTATTTCTATCATTTTGGGTTCAATTGCTTCTGTTGAACTAGATTCTCCAAAAAGACTTTCTGCTCCTGAAATTCCTTCGCCCTGCATTCTTTTTGCAAATTCTAATGCAATATCAATAGAAGCGAAGAATTGGGCTCTATGGCCATATTGTAATGTATCGAATGCACCAGATGCAATCAGTGGTTCAAGTGTTCTTCTGCTAATAAGCTTTGTATTTACTCTTTTCATAAAATCAAAAAAAGAAGTAAAGGCACCAGATGCTCTTCCTTCTACAATTGATTCTACGGCAGGGATACCAACATTTTTTATACCTGCTAATCCAAATTCTATGATATTGGAAGTTGAAGCAGTAAATGTAGCAAATGATCTATTTACATCTGGAGGCATCACTTTTATATTAAAAGACTTAGCTTCATCAATTAAAGCAACAATCTTATCGAGGTTGTGCAATTCGGCTGTCATATTGGCAGCTAAAAATTCTGCAGTATAATGGGCTTTAAGCCATGCTGTTTGATAAGCTAAATATGCATAAGCACATGAATGAGATTTATTAAATCCATAAGAAGCAAACTTGAGAATTAAATCAAAGATCTCTTGAGCTAATATTTCGGGATTTGTATTTTTATCTGAGCATCCTTGAGCATATACATGATTTTTTAATGCTCCTTCAACAAATATTGCTTTTTGTTCTAACATTAGGTTTTCATCTTTTTTCCCCATTGCTCTTCTCATGATATCAGCTTGTGCAAGTGTAAAGCCAGCAATATCACCTACTAATTGCATTACTTGTTCTTGATAAACAATAACACCATAGGTTTTATATAATGCAGATTCCATAATTGGATGAAGATATTCAATTGGTTTTCTTCCATGTTTTCTATCAATAAACTCTGGAATATTATCCATTGGCCCTGGACGATATAATGCATTCATTGCGATTAAATCTTCTAGATCATTAGGCTTTAATTGTTTTAAGGCTTCTTGCATTGGCTCCGATTCAAATTGAAAAACAGCTAATGTTTTGCCTTTCCCAATCATATCGAAAGTTTGTTTATCATGCAGATCTATAGTATCTAAATCAATAGTAATTGTATGGTTTTGTTTAATCTGAGATAGTGTATTCTCTATAATAGAAAGAGTTCTTAAACCTAAAAAATCCATTTTTAGAAGACCTGCATCTTCTAAATCTTTCATAGTATATTGGGTGGCAAGTCCAGAGTCTGAAGTTTTATAAAGCGGAACATAATCAGTTATATCGCCCGGAGCAATAACTACACCTGCCGCATGAGTAGAAGCATTTCTAGCTAATCCTTCTAATGTAAGTGCATAACTAATTACTTCTTTTAACTTTTGATCATTTGTTTCTTTTACCCAACGCAATTCTGGTAATTCTAATGCTTCTATTAAGGAAGTAACTTTCCCCATAACAACGGGAATTTTTTCGGTAATACTTCTAATGGTAGTTAATGGAACTCCAAGTACTCGTCCAACATCAGATAGAACAGCTCTGGTTGATAATGTTCCGAATGTTATTATCTGTGCTACAGAATCATTTCCATATTTTTCTTTCACATAATCTATCACAATATCTCTTTTATCATCAGCAAAGTCAATATCAATATCAGGCATTGATACTCTATCTGGATTAAGAAATCGCTCAAATAATAGATCATACTTTAGTGGGTCAACATTGATTATTTTTAATGCATATGCTACGATACTTCCAGCTGCAGAACCACGTCCAGGGCCAACTCTAACATTTTTATCTCTAGCTGCAGCTATAAAATCTTGAACAATTAAAAAGTAACCAGCATAGCCCATTTTATTAATGACATCAAGTTCAAATCGAACTCTATCCAAAATATCTTTATTGAGAACAGGATATCTTTTTTCCAATCCTATCATTGTTATTTCTTCAAGATATTCCTCGAGTGTTTCTGCTTTAGAATGTGATGGAATAGGAAAAACAGGCATTTTTATATCTGTTTTTAAATCTATATTACATTTTTCTGCAACTTCATTTGTGTTTTCAATTGCTTCTGGAAATTCTAAAAATAAAGCTGCCATTTCTTGCTTAGATTTAAAATACATCTCAGGCTTACCATATCTAAGATTATATATATCTAATTTTCCCGAATTTGCAGCATTTACTTCTTTGATATTTAGTAATACATTATGGGCAACTGCATCCTCTTGTTTTATATAATGGCAATCATTAGTGCAAATCAGTTTAATGCCTAGTTCTTGGGCTAATCTTGGGGCTTGTGCCATCACAATTTCATCACCAGGCAAACCATGATTTTGTAACTCTATATAAAAATCATCCCCAAATAATTCTTTATACCATATTGCTGTCTTTTTTGCACCTTCATAATCTCCTTCTAATAATGGTGCATTAATTACTCCTGCTAAGCAAGCAGATAAAGCAACCAATCCTTCATGGTGTTTTTCTAATAAATCTGTATCAATTCTAGGTTTATAATAAAAGCCCTCGGTATGCCCTAAGGTAGTGAGCTTCATTAGATTTTTGTAGCCAATATCATTTTTTGCTAAAAGTACTAAATGATAATAATTTCTTTTCTTGGTAGCTGCTTTCCTTGACGTCATATCAAATCGGCTACCATTTGCAATATATACTTCACACCCTAAAATGGGTTTTATACCAGCTTTTTTTGCTTTTTTATAAAATTCGAAACATCCAAACATTACTCCATGATCTGTTAAAGCAAGAGATGTTTGGCCATCAGCTTGGGCTGCTGCTATTAGCTGTTCCGGCTTACAAGCAGCATCTAATAAGGAATAATGGGTATGATTATGAAGATGGACGAAGTCTGGCATATAAGGAAATTTGCTTAATAATTAATAATACAAAATACACTTTTGAGGATGTTTAATTATCGTAAAGTTATACACAAATATATCCTTCAGTTAACAATATTTTAAACATTTGATTATGTATCTTTGCACATCGTTTTTTTTGATTAAACAGTCACATTATGATTGAATTACAAAAGTCTGGAAATATATCTTCTACACCATCTTCTAGAGAATATAAAGCAATGAATATTTCATTGCTTATTGGTGTTTTAATGCTGGCTCTTAAATGGTCTGCATATGTATTAACTGGTTCTATTGCTATTTTTTCTGATGCAATAGAAACTGTTGTTCATATAGCTGCTGTGGGCTTTGCTTGGTATAGTTTAAGAATTACATATTTACCACCAGATGAAGACCATCATTTTGGACATGATAAAATCACTTTTTTTTCTGCTGGATTAGAAGGTGCTTTAATTATTCTTGCTGCCCTAGTAATTATTGGAACAGCTATAGATAAATTAATTCACGGCGTCGTTCTTGAACAAATTGGAATTGGTACTACATTAACAGCCACTGCTGCTATAATCAACACAATTTTAGGATTATATCTTGTTAGAGTTGGTAAATCCGAAAAAACTTTGATTATAGAAGCCAATGGTAAGCATATACTGACAGATGCATGGACAAGTGCCGGTGCGATTGCTGGACTTCTCATTGCGTATTTTACTGGTGCTCAGTGGATTGACCCCTTTATGGCCCTGATTTTTGGCGCAAATATTATTGTTACAGGTGGTAAATTAATTAGAACTTCAATTCAAGGTTTGATGGATAAATCAGACCCAGTTTTAGAACAGAAAGCACAAAATATTCTTATACATTTTTGCAATGAACATCAATTGTCTTATCATAGATTACGCTTAAGAGTATCCGGTAATTTTGTATATGTTGATTTTCATCTTCAATTTCCTGATTCTGTAACTATCGAATATGCCCATCTTTTAGCAACTAGCGCTGAGCAACAAATTAGCGCTGTAATGCCCTTGCAAACAGATATTGTGAGCCATTTAGAAAGTACTTCTCATCATCCTCCTGGACATATCTAATCAATTCAATTTATTGATTATTAAGCTGTCTTTGTTTTCTATATGATTGCACTGCTTTCATATGCTGGATGGCAGTTTCAGAAAATACATGTTTACCAGATCCATCCCCAAGTGCTACAAAAAAATAATAGTTATGTTTTGATGGTTGAATTGCTGCTTGAATTGATTTTCTACTTGGACAATTAATCGGGCCAGGTGGCAAGCCTGAAAAACGATAAGTATTATAAGGATTATCAATCTTTAAGTCACTATACAGTAGCCTTTTACTTTTACCTAAAGCATATTGAACTGTTGGGTCTGCAGCAAGATTCATCCCCTTTTTTAATCTATTGTGATATACACCGCTTATTATTGGCCTTTCTTCATCTACTATTGCTTCTGCTTCTATAATAGATGCTAGTGTCAATATTTGATGCTTACTTAATGATTGTTTCTGCGCTTTTTCAAAACATGTTTCATTCCAAAAGGATAACTGTACAGCCAATAGTTTGCTTATAATTTCATGCGGATTTTGCTTCCAGTAAAAATTATATGTATCAGGCATTAAATAACCTTCTAAAGAATTCCCCTTAATCTGATGATGCTTTAATAAAGAATCTTTATGTGTTAATTCAATAAATTCAGCAGAATCAATCCCCAGTTGTTGTGCACACATTGACGCTATCTTTTTTAGTTGAATTCCTTCTGGGAATGATACATTTACTGTATAGGATTGTTTTCCAGAAAAAATTAGCTTTAATAATTGTCCGTGAGTTAATGTTGGTAATATTCTGTATTCACCAATAACACATTGTTTATTGAGCCATGTACCATATAACTCGGCTATAAGTAAAATTGGAAATGGAGAGTCAATTATTCCCTTTTGTTCTAATAACTGAACTGTATTAGATATCGAGTTATCTTGTATCGTAATGTCAATTGTCTTTTTTAATACTACAGTTTGTGCAAAAAACCATGCCGAGTATATCATCAATACCACAATTACTAAAAGTGGTATTGATACAAATACAGACCACTTATATGTTGATTTCTTTTTATAGGATCTTTTTGCCACAGATATGTACTAATAGTATTTCAGATTAATAAATAGATATTGGTATAAACTCTGAATATGGGCCAGCTTTTAGCATAAAATAATAAAACCCTGAATGCAATTCTTGTATCGGAACTTCTATGGTATATTGTCCAGGGGATCTTCGAACTCCATCATACATATGAACCTTATGCATTGTTAATGGAGAGAATATATCTAAGGAAATATCTTGCATCGAACCTAGAGTAAATTGCAATGTTGCTGCATTATTTTGCACAGAAATTGGATTTGGAAAAACAATAATATCTGATAATCCAGGTTGTGGAATTTTAACAATGCCAATAATAATATCAACCGAGCATTTGGCTTTTGTTAGATGATTATCATCGATTGCAAAGCCTTCAAATGGTAATGGCAAGGATACACAATCTCTGCCAAAAAACAAGGTATCAGTATCCTTTTCATATTGCAAGGTATCTGCTACTTTAATTGGATTATAGCAAAAGACAATAGATTTTTGATCTTTTGGATTTAACACAATAGGAAACTGTGATATGGGCACACTAAATTGAACATTCTTTTTAAACTGCGAATATTCTATAGTTTGTATAAAATTTCCATTGTTTTTTATAGATACAGAATCGCAATAATTTATCCCAATAGGTAATCCCTTTAACTTTTCAGGATTTTTCATTGCTGATATTTGAAGAGTAAATCCTGGGATAGTATCTCTAAATATTGTGGAATTTCCATTATTATCAACCGCTTGAATTGCATAGACTGCATCTTTAAATGGATCTACAATACATGCTGTTAGTACTCTATATAATGGTGAGATATTAGCTGGAATATTCCATTGTATATTTTGGGCCTCTATTTGGCTAACGCTCAGTAAGCCTCCATCATTCACAGTAGAATCTGTAATACTTAGAAGAAAGCAACTATTACAAGAATCAGATTCTGACACGATAACTGGATCATATTTATCATCATATGTTCTAATAGTGAATTCTATTAAGGGTCGATTAATGCAAGAATTAGATAAATACATTGTATCCAATCTGTTTACTTGATCTTTTGATTCAAAGCATACAGTAAAATTTGATTTTTGACCAGGTTTTAATGTCAAAGGGAAACTTCCAGAAAAAGAATAATAATTCAATGTATTATTACTCATAATTGGATTAATCGTTTGATCTTGTGATCCATAATTTTCTAGTTCTATAGAATAACATTGTTTTCTACCAACAGGTAAACTCCAATTCAATTTCTCTGGAATATTAGTAACATCTACAATTTTTGTAGATACGGTAAATCCTTTGATTACTATCTTTTTTTCTGTTTTTTGATCAACTGAATCTATGGCAATAATCCGCGCACTTCCATCCAGATAAGGATTTATTAATGTAAAAGTATATTGTACAGAATCCTGAGGTTCAGAAAATTGTGGTATATCTTGGGCTATACAATTAATAAGTGAATCTTTAGGAATAGAAACGGATACAATTCTAGTATCACCAGCAACAGTATCAAATACAGCTCCAATAAAGCCTTTACATTCTGATTTACCCGTAATTTGGGGTGGATTAAAATCAAAGCTTCTAAAACTCATTCCACCAACATATCCATAAGAATTAGCTGAACCATATCCATAAACAAAAATTCCTACAGGTTCAGAAGACTCTACTGTATGATTTCCGTCTTGTACCGGAACCCATGTATATGAATATTTTGTGCCATTAATCGGAATAATATTGATTCCCACATAAGAGGAAACTTGTTTATTATCTAAGAGAGTTTTATCTATGGCAGTATTAGGCATGATGACGGTTATCCATTGGTCAGAATAACCCCTAAGTTCTTCAAAACCATTAGAATAATTAACTGCCTGAACATTAATAAATCTATAAAATTTTTGATATTGTTCACTTGGAGGCACTAACATCATAAATGGATCACCTAAAGCAAAATTAGTCGTATTTGTACCTGATGTTTTTTTGTATTGAGCAACAAGTATGGCTTTATTTGATGTAATAGATTGAGATGAAACGAGAACAGATTCATACATGCCACCTGAATTCAATGTTGTCGCCTTTTTTCCATTTATGATAATATCGGTACTATCATAGGCTGCAATAACACGATACAAATCTTGAGCAGTTAATGTAGAGCCATTTGGTTGAGGATATGGAACAACTAAAGCTGTTCTTCCCCATGATTCAACACTTGGTATTTGTTCTACGATATGATCTCTTGACCTTAAATCTGAAGTTTTAACAGGAATAGTTGCTCTTTGATGTCCAGCAAATAATGCAATAGGTTTATCTGCTTGTACTCTAGAACCAGTCAAATCTCCATAACCACCACTAACGGTAGCAAGCAAGCTAGATTGAACTAAATAGGACTGCCCTTGACTGAGTATCACACTTATTGGATTTTTGGAATTGCTTCTAGAGGTTTGAATACTAGGTAATATCGATATTTGAGTATTATTTTCTGTTGCAACAACTGCAAATTCCGATGGTGTATTACCACCATTATTATTATTAGCATCAGAATTATAAGCCAGAACATAATGATCTTTACCTAAGGCATCAGTTGGTAATACGATAAATGCATCGCTTGTTGTAGAAGCCTGATTTAATGCATATACACTTACTTCTCTATCTGCAATGATATGGAATGAATTATTAGCGGGAATTTCTGCTTGATTATTTCCACTGGTTTGATAGCCGGGAGAAAGGTATTGTCCCTGTAATTCCCAATTTTGCCAGAACAAAGGTAATTGATAGATAGTTGAGGGATCTGTTATAGAAAATTGAACTGTATTCCAATTTCCTGTCCTTCCTCTATAAGATATAGTTCCATTTGTTGCTTCAGTAGCTGAAATAAAAATATATAAAGAATCAGTTTGAGGCCTATTAACATGCAGATTTGGTATAAAAGTAAACCAAAAGTCTTTCCCACGAGAGTCTTTTTCTTCTGTTTGAGCTGAAGCATCATATATAATACTAAAAAGGGCACTTATTAGTATCAAGAAGAAAGCTGGTAAAGAGCGAGAAATACTATTTCTTATCATATAGAGTATAGGGAGAGAATGACTTTTAAAATATAACCATTGACTATATAGGAATGTTCCAAGAACAATCTGATTTAGTAAAGACACTAAAAGAATACTGAAAGTTTCAATCTTTTGAATACCCTTTTCCTATTAGAAAAATACAGAAATTTACCATTAAATAAACTAAGATTTTTAGAATGTATGTATTCACAGTGGATTTGTATTTTTGCATGTAGAATTTTACATTTATTATATAACAGAGATACTCAGAATCAATGAAAACTATTGCAATTTTTTTTACAGGCGGAACAATTTCAATGAGTATCGATAAAGGCTTTGGCGGCATAGTACCAAGCCTTTCTGCTAATCAAATTCTTGAGGCTATTCCAGACTTACACAGTATTGCTACTATAGAAACTATAGAATATGGGCATTATCCCGGACCACACATAACTCCAGATATCATGTTTGATCTTGCTCAACGTGTTCAATATACTGTAGATCAAGAACATATCGATGGAATCATCATTACTCATGGAACTGATACTTTAGAAGAAACTGCTTTTTTTCTCGATTGCTTCCTTAATACGACAAAACCTGTTTTAATAGTAGGAGCCATGAGAAATTCCAGTGAACCAGATTGGGATGGACCAAGAAATCTAAGAGATGCACTTCAGATAGCAATTAGTGATGAATGTAATGATTATGGGGTTTTGCTTTGTTTATCAGATAGCATAAATGCTGCATCAGAAGCAACAAAAACAGATACCAATCAATTACATACTTTTGGTAGTTTCGATTTTGGCCCCATAGGACGCATATCAAATGGTACTGTTCAAATGTACAGGAAACCTGTAAGAAGGGAGATTTTTCCAATCAAGAGAATTCCACATAATGTACCTTTATTAAAATGTTATGCTGGAATGGACGACTCATTAATTCGTTATGCCCTTCAAAATGGAGCCGAAGGTTTTGTAATAGAAGCTTTTGGTGTTGGGAATGTTCCACCACCTGTTTTTTATGCCCTAAAAAATGCAGTTTCATCAAATATTCCTGTTGTTTTAGTGTCTAGATGTCCAGTTGGAAGAATTGAACATATTTATGCTTATGAAGGGGCTGGCAAACATTTATATGATTCGGGAATAATTTTTGCTGATTATTTGAATGGACAAAAAGCAAGAATCAAATTAATTGCAGCAATTGGTTCAGATTATACCATCGAAGAAATGAAACAATCATTTGAATGGGCATAATGATACAAAGAAAGTAGGAATATTTACATGAATTATGGCTATTATTTTCATCGTGCAGGTGTGTTAATCAGAAGAAGGCCTTTCCCTTTTTTTCGTATAACTCTTATTTGCTGTGTCCTTACCATATGTACTCTAGGTATTGCCATTTCATATTTTGGGCTTATTAAAGAACAAAATAGGCTTGCTTCATCATTAGAAATTACAATCCTCCTTAAACAAAATGCTGATAGTTCAAGGATTTTTTCTTTTGCTTCTTCATTATCGTCATATGCTCAAATAGATCAAGTGTATGTGATTTCCCCAACATTAGCAGCATTAGAATTTGAGAAGCAGATGCAAAGTTCAACATTCAAATTACTTCCTGATAATCCTTTTAATTGGTCAATTTCCTGTACTTTAAAACCTGAATACTGTACATTTGAATATATAACAGTGTTTTTGCAAGATATCAGTAAAAAACACATAGTAGATCAAACTGTATTTAATAGCAAAGCTGCCGAATCTTTATTTGCTAGACATACTCTCCTATTAACTCTTGCATTTGCAGGATCAATAAGTATCTTTCTATTATTTTTAGGTATTCTTTCTTATGTGTTTAGAGCAGAGATATTACAAAGTCCAGCAGTGTGGTTTGTACTAAGAACATTAGGTGCCTCTAGAACTTTTATTGCTGTGCCACATGTCATTTTTTCTATAGCATCTATACTTTTAGGAATCACTATTGGAGGTATTAGTGCATTTTTAATAACAAAAAGTTTATTTGTTCAGCATGTTTGGATATGGGAAATACCTTTTAACTGGATATTAATGTCGATTGGGATAATGTTACTGTTAAGTATAGCTGTTTCTTCTATGACAGCTTTAACAGTTACAAGGGATACATAAAAAAAAGCTTAAGTAAAACTTAAGCTTTTGTGCGGAAGACGGGACTTGAACCCGTACACCAATTAAGGCGCCACCCCCTCAAGATGGTGCGTCTGCCAGTTTCGCCACTTCCGCAGTTATAAGGGAAAGCAAAGATAGTGCTTCATGTTTTTCTAAGCAAACTTTTTTAGATCATTATGCTTTTATTCCTAAGTTGGAAATTATATTTTACTACTAAATGATTGATATATATATATATCGTAACTATAATTATGATGCGTATATTTATTGGTAAACCATAAGTCATTTTATCAAATAAATAAGATTTATTGGCATTTTGGTATTGGTTAGGTTTGGAGTTATTTTTGCACTCAGTTAAGAACTATTTCTTTAGCTTTTAAGCTAATATTATCAAAGAATATTCTCATGAAATCTCGTATAAGCAATACATCTGTCACCAAAAAATCAAGTAATAAGAATCAACAAGATATATCTTCCATACCTTTTTCTGCTGAAGAAATCATAAAGGATTTTGTACTGGCTGTAGAAAGTAGACAAGCCAGCATACTGGGCAGAAAAGAAGTTCTTTCAGGCAAAGCTAAATTCGGCATTTTTGGAGACGGAAAAGAAATACCTCAATTAGCATGGGCAAGGGCTTTCCAAAAAGGAGATTTTAGATCTGGCTATTATCGTGATCAAACCTTTATGTTCAGTAAAGGTGCATCGTCAATCAAAGAGTTTTTTGCACAATTATATGCTCATCCTGATGTTCAAGCAGAACCTTCTTCTGCGGGACGCTCTATGAATGGTCATTTTGGAACAAGATCTCTTCATCCAGATGGCTCTTGGAAATCATTAACCGAACAATATAATTCCTCGGCAGATATTTCTCCAACTGGCTCACAAATGCCCAGATTGGTTGGTTTAGCGTATGCTTCTACACTGTATAGAGAATTAGAAGAATTACAAAACCTTACTGATTTTAGCAGGAATGGCAATGAAATAGCATGGGGTACAATTGGTAATGCCAGCGCAGCTGAAGGTATGTTTTGGGAATCAGTAAATGCAATTGGAGTATTACATGCTCCAGCAATTATTTCTATTTGGGATGATGGTTATGGAATATCGGTACCAAATGAACTGCAAATGACTAAGTCAAATGTAGGTACTTTATTATCGGGATTTCAAAGAGAGAATGGCTCTAAAGATGGATTTGATATCCATACAGTTAAAGCTTGGGATTATCCTGCATTGATTGAAACCTATCAAAAAGCAGCGTATACTGCAAGAACTGAGCATATTCCGCAATTGATTCATGTAATTGAAGTTACCCAGCCACAAGGACATTCTACCTCTGGTAGCCATGAACGATATAAATCCAAAGAACGCTTGCAATGGGAACAGGATTTTGATGGAATATCCAGAATGAAGCAATGGTTGATCAATCAATCTATTATCACTCTTGAACAAACAGAAGAAATAGAAAAACAAGCTATAATACGTGTCAAACGATGGAAAGATGAAGCATGGAAAGAATATCAAGACCCAATAAAACTTGATATTCAGCAGGTTTCTATGATTATTGAATCTATTGCTACTCAATGTAATGATATCACTCTTTCTCAAGAATTATTAGCTCTTAATTCTCAGTTACTTGCTATTCGTGAACCATTCCGAAGAGATATTTTTAGTTGTATTCATAAAGTGCTATATGCTTCAAGAAATCTTCCAGCAGAAATGAGAAGTGCTTTAATCAATTGGAAAAAGTCTTGTGATCTTTTACAAATAGATAGATATTCAAGTTATTTACATAGTGAAAGTTCTCTTTCGGCATTACAAGTTCCACATATTCAAGCTGTTTATTCAGAAGATTCTCTATCTGTAAATGGTTCGGAAATCATGAATGCTTGTTTTGATTTCCATTTTAGCAAAGATCCAAAAATCATTGCTTTTGGTGAAGATGTAGGACATTTAGGTGATGTAAATCAAGGATTTTCAGGTTTGCAAGCCAAATATGGGAAACTGAGAGTTTCTGATACTGGAATACGTGAAGCTACCATTTTAGGACAAGGCATCGGCTTAGCAATGCGCGGCCTAAGGCCAATTCTAGAAATTCAATATTTAGATTATATCCTTTATGCTTTGCAATTGATGAGCGATGATTTGGCTACTGTTCAATGGCGAACAAAAGGAGGACAAAAAGCTCCTGCAATTATAAGAACAAGAGGACATCGTTTAGAGGGAATTTGGCATAGTGGCAGCCCAATGGCTGGTATTATTCACTTAGTTCGTGGAATTTATGTTTGTGTACCAAGAAATATGACACAAGCAGCTGGAATGTACACTACATTATTACAATCTGATGAACCTGGCTTAATTGTGGAAGTGCTTAATGGATATAGGCTTAAAGAAAGTTTGCCATCAAATATGGGCGAATATACTGTTCCTTTAGGTGTTCCTGAAGTGCTAAGAAAAGGAAATGACCTTACGCTTGTTACCTATGGGGCATGTTGTCGTATAGCTATGGAAGCTGCTGAACAACTACAACATATTGGTATTTCTGTAGAAATTATTGATGTACAAACATTATTGCCCTTTGATAGATATGGTATCATCGGGGAATCCTTAAAAAAGACAAATCGTATTCTATTTTTTGATGAAGATGTTCCAGGCGGTACTACTTCATATATGATGCAACAAGTTATTGAATTACAGGATGGTTATAAATATCTAGATAGTAAACCAGAGACATTAACTTCAAATGCACATAGGCCAGCATATGGAACTGATGGAAATTATTGGTCTAAGGCAGAGGCAGAGCATGTATTCGAAAAAGTGTATTCTATGATGAATGAAGCATCACCTCAACAATTCCCTATTTATTTTTGAACTAAGGGCTTACAATGTAAGCCCTTTTTTATGTAATATATGATAGTTTATTATTCAGATACTTATACGATTCCTTTGCCTGATGGACATAAATTTCCGATGTCCAAATATCGAATGATTAGAGATGAATTACTTTTAAGTGGAACACTTCAGCTTTCTGAATTAGTACAATCCCCTATTTTTCCTCAAGAATTACTGTATACAACCCATGATAAACAGTATGTTGATGCAGTTTGTTCACTTACATTAGATCCAAAAATCGTAAGAAGAATTGGATTCCCTTTAACTCAAGCATTGGTTACACGCTCTTTAGCAACAGTAGGTGGGGCAGTTGCAGCATCACAGACAGCATTAGATGTAGGAGTATCAGGTAATTTAGCAGGTGGAACTCATCATGCTTTATATGATGCTGGAGAGGGATTCTGTGTTTTTAATGATATTGCAGTATCTATCATGCAATTATTATCTCATCATCATATTTCAAGGGCAGCAATTATTGATGTTGATGTTCATCAGGGCAATGGGAATTCTGCCATTTTAGGGGATTTACCGCAGGTTTTTATATTTAGTATGCATGGTAAAAAAAATTATCCTTTTCACAAAGTACCCTCTACTATTGATATTGATTTAGAAGACAATACAGAAGATGAAGAATATCTTGATATTTTATCAAAATACTTACCGAAGATTTTCGATTTTAAGCCTGATATCGTCTTCTATTTAGGTGGAAGCGACCCATTACATACCGATTCATTAGGAAGAATTTCATTAACAATGAATGGTTTAGCCGAAAGGGATAGAATGGTATTTGAAGCATGTTATGCAAAAGGTATTCCATTGTCACTAGCTTTAGGTGGCGGTTATAGTAAACCAATTGATCATAGCGTACAAGCTCATGTTCAAACATATAAAGTGTTAAAATCTATCTATAAAAATATCTAAGAATATCTGTTTTTTACAAGATTTCAAGGCCTACCTATATAATCTGATTTGTTAATATTATTTTTTTACTTTACGACACTTCATCATTATATGATAGATGTTGAAGATCGTTCACATTCTACTGTAAATGATAGAAAAAAAATGCCCCCAAAAGTGTCTAACTTTTTGGGGGCATTTCAATTTTGGGCTTTTTAACTGTACATAATATTCTATTATTGAACAATTAGTCTGCGCATGGCCTTATGAGAACCATCTTTAGAACGGATAATAACTGAATACACTCCAGGATTGATATCTTTCACAGAGAAATTAATATTCTTCTGAGAATTAGGTTCTACATATCCTTTAAAAATGGAAAGCGACTTTTTGCCTAATAAATCATAGATATCTACTTGAGCATAATCATTATCTGTTGGCATAATAAAACTAAAGAAACAACTTTCTGAAGCTGGATTTGGATAAAGCTCTGTTGCATATTCTTGGTTCATCGTAGTTAAAATATTATCGTCATCAACAGACACTGATTTTGTTTCAAAACCAGCTACTTTATAGATAGCCCCATCATAAGAACTTACCCATAAATTTTTGTCTGAGGGGTCAAATTCAACGCCACGAGCATTAATTAATCCGCTATTACTTAATAGTTCTAATCTATCAACTTCTTTTAAGGTATTTTTATCAATTTTGATAACATATACTGCTGATAATGATCCACCACCTGGGAAAAATGTACATACTTGATATAAATGATTATCACCATCATAGGCAAGACATCTAGGACCATATGTTAGTTGAAAAGGATTTGGACTTGTAGTTTCTGTTAAGCCTGTTTCAAGATTAATAATATACATCAGTCTGGATCCATCACGCTCGGTTGCTATTAATTTTCCATCTACTAATTCTAGGCCCAATCCATATTTTTTGGCTGGAGTGGTAAATGATCGCAAAATTTTACCTGTAGTATCAACTTCTAATATTTTACCACCATCACCTTGGGTACTATTCAGCTTATGAATATAAAATACATAACGTGATCTATCCATTGTGAAATCAGCAAATAAACTATCACCTTGGCTAATTTGCATTTTCTTTTCAATCACCAATGATTTTGAATTCAGTTTATATAAATAATTATCATTAAAACTGGTAGTCCATAAACCATCTTTTCCATCATAGCATAAACCATAAGGCAAATGAGCAACAGCAGATGCTTGCGTTAATGAACCTTTTCTTAATTCACTGATAGTAAAAGTTCTTGTTATTCTTGATTGTGAAGGATCACCAATAGAGCTAATACGAATTCTACCTGTATAAGTAAATCTACTTGGAATATTCCAGCGGACATCATTACCATTTGTTTTATCTGCTATAATATTCCATGTTTCGCCATTATTAATAGAATATTCAACTTTAACTGGAGGAGTAAATCCATACCAAGATATTCTTTCATTAGAACCCGATAGATAATTTTCACCACCAATAGGATTGACAATTTCAGCAGTTTGAACAATATCTTCTGGAATAGAAACTTCCCAAATAGCACGTCCATGAGTAGCAACCCTTAAACTGATAGGATCTGTGGCTGCGCCTCTGCCTTCATAAATTCCCATGTCTAACACAGATGTATTTGGAAATCCGATTCCAAAAGGAAACCATGTTTCCCCACCATTATATGTTCCAAAAACACCAATATCAGTACCAACAAAAAGTATATTCTCGTTTTCGGGATATAATGCAATTGCATTTGCAGAAATATCAGGTAATGGTTCACTGATATTTTTCCATGATGCACCCAAATCTGTTGACTTATATACATGGGAAGTATATGATCCAGAAAGGGTTACATATAATGTATTCTCTGATAATCTAGAAAATTCAATATCAGTTATATAACGAGTAGGGAGACCATTTTGAGTCACATTCACCCATTTTTCGCCCATATCTGCTGTTATAAATACATCGCCTTTTTCTGTTCCAGCAGCAATATATTCGGGTCTTAAAGGAGAAACTCCGATATAAGAGACTCTATTTGTGAATTTTGGTGAAATTGCAATCCACTTTGCACCTTGATTTGTAGACTGATATACTGTATGTCTACCATGATAAATGGTCTTTGTATCTTGCGGGTCCATAGAAATCGGAGAGATAAATAATCCTTCATCCGAAGTTGGAATTCCTGTAGTAATGCCGCTAACTTGTCTTGTATTAACTTGAACTTTGTACATATTTCCATTTTGCGTGGTAGCATATACTGTATTTGGATTTACTTGATCTACTAAAGTAAATCCTCCATCTCCTCCAACAATATCTCCATATGTTTCAGATAATATAGATGTTGTTCCATTATCTTGAGCACCGCCATAACTCATTTTAGATTGAGATTGATCGATAGCAAAAGCATGATACTGAGTTATTGCTAATTGGGAATTAATTGGTGTAAATGTTAGGCCGGCATCTTCGCTTTTCATCATTCCACCATCATTTCCAGCATATACTATATCTGGATTAGAAGGTAAGAACACTGCGCAATGTTGGTCTGGATGATTATCTCCACCAGTATATACTCTTGTTTGATTTTCCCACTTTTTTCCACCATCAGAAGTCCTATACACATCTATGCCACCTGCAAGAACGATATCAGGATTAGTAGGATGAATCGATATGTAGATATCATAGCTACCTTGTCCATTAAAAAAAGTAACATCAGTTTCATGGATGATTATCCACTCTTTTCCTGAATCGGTAGATTTATAGATATATCCCAATTTATCAGCAGAACCTTCTATTAAGGCATACAAAATTGATGGATTAGAAATGGATTGATCTATTTTTACATAGCCATAATCTGCAGGCTGCATAACATTGCAATCTGTCCAAGTTTGGCCAGCATCACTAGAACGAAAAATTCCATTTCCTGGCGATGCTAAAAATACTTCGTCTTGATTTTTTGGATTTATTGATATATCGCTTACAGAATACAAGAATGTTCTTTGCCAATTTGCACCACCATTAACTGATCTATAAAATCCAGGATTAGCATTTGCACCACCGGCAAAAAGTAAACTAGAATTAAGAGGATGAACTTTGAATGCATTAAAAGAACCAACATTGGATAATCCTATGATTGCCCACGTTTTACCTTCATCTACAGATCTATAAATACCAGAACCAGGATAACCATAACTTCCACCACGATCTTCGCCGGTTGCAGCATAAATAATAGATGGATTTTGATGATCTATCTCAACTTGTCCCATTGAACTTGAATTTTCAAAGTCCATTAACGGTTCCCAGTTTTCACCAGCATTAGTAGTACGCCAAATACCTCCATTTGCTGCACCAATATATACCCAATCTGGTTTTGTTGGGTGCAAAGCAATAGATCTAATCCTACCACCAACATTTTTGGGTCCCATTAATTCCCATTGAGGTTGTTTAGAAAGTACTTGCGCGCCACCCTTTTGCTCAATCATTCTTTGCACTTTGCCATGCGCTTTTTTCATAGCATCTGTTGGAATTTCACCAAAAGGGAAAGCCCTTTGATTGTGAAAAGCTTTCCATCTATCGAATGGACTGCCTTCTCTTTCTTTTTCTCTTGAAGATAGTAATGGATTTGACAGAAAAGAAACTGCCAATAAGCAAAAAATAAAGTAGAATGAAGATTTCATAACTATATAATGAATGTGATAAATCAAAAAGTATTTAATATGTAAACGATATGTGTGTAAACTTACAAGAAAGAGATTTTGTTCCTTAATAGGTATTTGTAAAGTTACCAAACATGAATCGAACATTCAAAAGAAAAGAAGTATCTACTTTTTTCGTAGAAACCTTTTCTAATTTCTTGAGCAAGGAATTTTGTATATAAAAACGTGGTTATTTCTTCGTAATTTACCTGTCAGTTTTTGATAAACCTATTGATAATATTATAAAAAGAATCATAGTATGTTAAATTTTAAGTATAGTGAAACACAAGAAATGATTCGTGAAACTGCAATGCAGTTTGCACAAGTAGAAATTTCGCCATCTGTTATTAATCGCGACATATCATGCGAATTCCCAAAAGAAATTATCCAAAAAATGGGTGATTTAGGATTTATGGGAATGATGGTTTCTCCAGAATATGGTGGAAGTGGTTTAGATGCAGTTAGCTATGTGCTTGCTATGGAAGAAATATCGAAAGTAGATGCAAGTGTAGGCGTTATTATGAGTGTGAATAATTCACTTGTCTGTTGGGGTCTAGAAACATTTGGAACTCCTGAACAAAAAGATAAATATTTACGTGTATTGGCATCCGGACAAAAATTAGGAGCCTTTTGCTTAAGTGAACCAGAAGCAGGATCTGATGCTACTCATCAACATACAATAGCACATTATGACCAAGGTAATTGGGTAATTAATGGCATGAAGAACTGGATTACCAATGGTACTTCTGCAGATATATATCTTGTATTTGCTCAAACAGATAGAGAAAAAAAACATAAAGGAATCACTTGCTTTATTGTAGACAAAGATACACCCGGATTTGAGCCAGGAAAAAAAGAGGACAAATTAGGGATACGTTCTAGCGATACGTGTTCAATTGCTTTATCTAATGTCACTGTTCCAGAATCGAATATTTTAGGTGGAGTAGGTACAGGCTTTAAAATAGCTATGGAAAGTTTGAATGGAGGACGTATTGGTATTGCTGCGCAAGCTCTTGGAATAGCACAAGGTGCATTTGAACGCTCTGTAAATTATTCTAAAGAAAGAATTGCTTTTGGAAAACCAATTAGTGAATTACAGGCAATCCAATTTAAATTAGCTGATATGTCTGTAAAAATTGAAGCAGCCAGAATGCTTACAATTCGTGCTGCAACATTAAAAGATCAACATGTAAGTTATGTTAAAGAAGCAGCTATGGCCAAATTAGCTGCTTCAAAAGCTGCCGTTGAAGTTGCCTTAGAAGCTATTCAAGTTCATGGTGGTTATGGTTATGTTCGTGAATACCATGTGGAAAGGATGTTACGTGATGCAAAAATCACTGAGATTTATGAAGGAACATCTGAAATCCAACATATAGTTATTGCTCGTGAATTATTAAAGGCATTATAATCCACAGAATTATTACTAATAGGCGCAAGAGAATTTTTATCTGTTGCGCCTATTTATATTACATATCATTATGATAAAACAATTATCTGGCACATTGATAGAAAAAACACCTTCCGAGATTGTTGTAGATTGTCACGGAGTTGGATATGCAGCTATGATATCAATGGCTACTTTTGGACAATTACCAGAAATTGATTCTCGGGTAAGACTATATACTGTTCTTATTCCAAGAGAAGATGCTCTTCAACTTTTTGGTTTTTTTCAGCAAGTAGAAAGAGAAATTTTCCTTTTATTAACCTCTGTATCAGGGGTTGGACCTAAAATCGCACTAGGTATTTTATCTTCAGTGGCTATACAAGATCTTCAGCAGAATATTTTAATGAATGATGTAGTTTCATTACAAAAAATGCAAGGTGTTGGTAAAAAAACTGCAGAGAGAATATTAATTGAATTAAGAGATAAAATTGGTAAGGTAAATCCACCACATATGCATGATATTCTTGACAAAACAATTCCTACCACTGCAAAAAACATTCAACAAGATGCAGTATCTGCATTAATTGCACTTGGATATCTAAAAGCTTCAGCAGAAAAAGCAGTAAGAGAAACAGTGATTAAATTGGGCTCCGTTTCCGTATCTACAGATATTATCATAAAAAATGCTCTTAATATTCTTTTACAGAAATAAATTATGATTAGTATTAATGTGTATTCGAATCATGTTTGTAAAACACTAGATATCAGCCATTTGCAAGATTTTTGCACAAGTGATGAATTTGCATCTTCGATGGTATGGATAGATCTATTTAATCCTGAACCATCAGAAGAAACCCTTATTTTTACTGAATGCTTTTCATTACATCCATTGGCAATAGAAGATTGTACAAAAGAAAGAAATAGTCCACAAATAAAAGATCATTATCCAAAAGTTGAAGATTATTTCGATTATCTTTTTATCATTTTCAATCCTTTGGATATACCATTAATTCATAAAAAACAGATAAAAACGCATACAGATCCACTTCTTCATTTTAGTTTTCCAACTAGACAGCTCAATACTTTTCTTGGTCCCAATTGGTTGATAACTCATCATTATGAATCCTCTACAAGTATTAATTCTGTCCTAGAATTAATTGAAAAAAGTCCGCTAACATTAAGCAAAGGTCCTGATTTCTTATTTCATATTATTTTAGATAATATTGTTGATAATTTAAACCCAGTTATTGAATTTTTTGAAGATCAAATAGACGAACTTGAACTTACTATTTTTCAAAATTATCAAGCCGCAACACTTTCCAAAATATTAAGTCTAAAGAAAGGAATAATAAGTTTTAGAAAAATCACCACCTATCAAAGAGAAATCCTTAATAGGCTTGCTCGAGGGGAGTTTTCTCTTATTTCCTCTGAAGAAATCCTGTATTATAGAAATGCATATGATCATCTTGTAAGAGTTTCAGATTTAGTTGAAGCATATAGAGAAAGTATTGCAGGGCTTTTAGATGCATATCTATCTGTGAATTCTAATAGAATGAATCAAGTAATGAAAGTTCTAACAGTTATTTCTACTATATTCCTTCCACTTACATTTTTATCAAGTATTTATGGAATGAATTTTAAATTCTTTCCTGAATTAGAATGGCGCTATGGCTATTATGCATTTTGGATGATTATTATCATGCTCAGTGCATATATGCTTCATTATTTTAAACGTAAAGGTTGGATGGATTAATTTACAATGAATATCTTTTTCTGTTTCATAGTATTTCTTTTTTCATTTTGTTCTGTATTCTCGCAAGACACTGTACAAGCTAAAAGTTCTTATACATTAATAGGTGGACTTTCTGGTGGCATAGGTTTTCATAGTGGCGGATTTAAAGGCATTCCTGGATTTGCAAGTTGCTGCACTGAATATCCATCTACAAATGGAGTGAATATTGGTGCATATATTGGCATACAAAATAAGGGCGGTATCATCAATATTCCACAAAGTTCATTAGGGTTTTCATTAAGATATTCCATGATTCAATCAGGTTTTTCAACCAGAGAATATATCGGGAATATCATCAATAATAATTCAGTAGAAAAAGCTCTTATTGATTTTACATTACAATCAACCTTACACTATATTTCTGCAGAACCTTATATTACATATTCACCAGATTTTTTACCAATAGATATTGCTGTTGGACCTCATATCAGTTTTATGGTATCTTCCTCAGCAGAACAAAATGAAGAAATCGTTTCCCCTGCTAAAGCATTTTTTGGAAATAATCAAAAAATCTTGACAAGATATTCTGGTTCATTATCAGATCAAGCTTCTGTTTTACTTGGCGGAATGATTTCTTTGGGTAAAAAATTTCACATGACAGATAAGTTAAGTCTTGCAACATCATTAGTATTTCGTCCATATTTTACTCCATTTATACAATCTATTGCCTGGCAATCTCAATCGGCAGAGTTACAATGTGAATTACAGTTTAATATTCCTAAAAGTATACCAATTATACCAATTCCCGAACCGATTATTATTGCTGAAAAAGAGCCCGAAATCCCTGCATTAACATTAAATTTTGCTGCCACATATAATCAAAAGAATATTTCATTTGGCGATACAATTCCATATGAATATTCCATGAAAACAATTGTTCAGACACAACCTTTATTTCCAATATTTACATTTGAAGAATTTTCTGATAGCTCCATTCAAAAACAGAATGTCTCACTTGAAGTATTAGTAAAAGCATGTAAAGAATCTCCAGAAAAAACGCTAATCATTAAAGGATATGCAATAGATGATGAAGATAAAGATATTGCTGAAAAAAGAGCAAGTTTTATCGCCAAACAATTAAACAACTATGGATTACATAATCCTATCACAATACAAACCGAAGTAAAAAAACTACAAACGATTAAATATCAAACACTTAAATCAGAATATCATATTGTATCAATTCAATTCAATGATGGAAGTATTCCAATTCTAACACAAAAAGATACTTCGCTATATTGGTCTGATTCACCAATGGAATTTACTTCTATACCTAGTAAAGCAGGAGCAAAAATTTCTGGCTTGATTACACTTGGTACAACAAGGGTTCAAAGCATAGAAGAGCCAAATGTACTTTTTAGATTACAATATAATCCTGCTTCTCCATTTTCTATTCAGACATTGACTGCTAAATGTTTTGCTTCGATTAGCCCGATGCAAAAGGCCGCTTCACGAATTGAATGTTATATTAAACCAGTAGAAACTAAGTCTGAAGTGTTTATTAATACATTGAATGGATATGAAGAACATATCCTCTCATATTCTGAATTTGATAAATCTGATATTCATGTGTATAATCTATATGCAATTCAGAGGATAAAAGATGCAATTCAAGAAAAAAAACGTGTCGACATCATTCCTATTTCAGATGTATATGGAACAGAAGATCACAATATAAGGCTACAGAAAAAACGAGTAGAAAAAGCCTTAGAGTTTTTATCAACACAACAAATCAATAGCATAGAAATGCAAACATTATCTAAAAACATATTGATTGATGAATACGATAAAAGAAATATGAGATCCGATATACAAAGAGGTATTTTGATTCGAATATTTCATGATTAATATATGAATAGCACAGAATCTTCATATTCACTTAGATTACCTGCTCAGATTTCAGAAATTCGACATATCGAAGAATTCTTATATTCAATAAGCATTATTTCTCAACTTGGACAAGAAAAGGTTCACACTTTACTATTGTGTATCATAGAAGCATATACCAATGCAGTACTTCATGGTAATGCTTATAATCCCAATCAAGTTATAGACATTATCATTGAAGTATTAGATGATAAAACTTTAAGCATAAGCATTATAAACGAAGGCCCTACTTTCTCTTTAGACAAAGCAAAAGATAAAGCCAAAGTATCAAAAGAAGGTAATGAGGGCGGAAGAGGTATTTTGCTTATGGATTATTTTTCAGACACATTACAGGTTTTTTCAGATAATAAGAAAACCACAGTAACAATGACTTTTTCGCTCCTTTTGTCTACCTAATAAATACAATATTCGTATGTATTATAGGCTGATTTTGCTTTACATTTCCATTATAGCTAATGGAAATTTATTAACAGTACACATAATAATCTGAAGATTTACCTCTGTTTTTATAGTGGAGTTTATATGTATGCAGGAATAGATATTGGTGGTACAAGCATCAAATATGGTGTCACCAATAAGGATGGATCTATACTATTTCAAGATTCTATTCCAACAGAGCCAGAAAAAGGCCCTGAGTATATGATATCCCGCTTGCAAAAGCTCATCAAAGATATTTCTGAAGCTTTCCCTGATGTACTTTCTTTTGGTATAGGTTTTCCATCTGTTGTTAATCCTACAGATGGATGCGTATATTATCCTCCAAATTTGCCAGGTTGGGAAATTATCCCTTTAGTGCAATTATTACAATCATGCACAACTCGTCCAGTTGCAATAGATAATGATGCCAATGTAGCAGCATTAGCAGAGGCCACATTGGGTGCAGGCAAGAATGCTTCCCATTTTTTATATGTGACTTTAGGAACTGGTATTGGTGGTGGAATTATACTGAATCATCAAATATTTACTGGTGAACGTGGTGGTGCTGGCGAAATAGGACATATCGTAATCAAAGCCGATGATATCAAAGGCGATGAAGCATCATATAGAACAGGAACAATGGAAGAATATATTGGCAGAATGGGCCTTATTCGAATGGCACAAAAGCATGCACAATCGTATCCAAACTCAATCATTCATACCTATAAAAACATTGATGTAGAGGATATTTCATATTGTGCAGAGCAAGGCGATAGTGCGGCAATATCATGTATGACAGAAGCAGGTACATTATTAGGTTTAGGATTAGCATCTATTCTCGCAATTTTGGATATGCGAATCGTTGTCATTGGTGGCGGAATTTCAAAATCTTGTCCACTATTTTTAGATACTGCTCTCCACACCTTAAAACAAAGATCTTTACCAACGATTTCATCATTAGTAGAAATAAGAAAGGCATTTTTTAGCAATAATGCTGGATTAGTTGGAGCAGCAATGCTAGGTAAATCAAGAATAGAAATATAAAATATATAGGATATATTGGTGGTACATTAAATACCTACAGATAAGCCAATGAGTTCTTCCCATAGTTCTTAAAATATTCAGGACCATTAGCAATCATGGCATCTTTAATGTTCATGATTGGTTTTTATAACATTGATATTAACAAATAAGTAAAATATAATGAAATCAAAATTTAGTCTAATCATTGCTTTAATCCTCTTTTCTTTTTGCCAAACTAAAGCACAAGACACATTTTCTATAGTATGTGCAGATTCAGTGACAAGGCAAGTAGGAAGCGCAGGAGCATCTTGCGTTGATTTAATTGCTTTTGGCATTACAGATGCATCTTTTTTATCTGATATTTTCCCCGATTCTTGTTCAATTAATACTCAAGCTGCTTATCAGCCAGGTAATCAAGAAAATGCTAGATTTAGAATGAGAGAAGGTGATACTCCTGAACAAATTATCGAGTTTATCAAAACACATGATATTGAAGATAATCCAGAAATAAGACAATATGGCATTGCAGGATTTATTGGTAAAAAAGCTGTAGCAGCCGGATTTACTGGTGCAAATTGTATCAATTATAAACAACATATAACAGGAACTATTCAGGGTATTGCATATTCAATTCAAGGGAATATTTTACTAGGTAAACATATTTTAGATTCTATGGAATCACGCTTCCGATCTACTAATGGAAGCATTGTATGTAGATTAATGGCTGCATTACAAGGTGCTAAAGTGATAGGCGCCGATACACGATGTGCAGCTAACAATTCATCTTCTTTATTTGCTTTTGTAAAAGTTGCAAAACCAACTGATTCTTATGGTAAACCCTCTATATTTGAGTCGTATATTACCTATAATGGAGAAATGGTAGAGCCAATCGATGAATTACAAAAAATAATCGATGATAAGATTGAGTGCAATACTACCTTTATCAAAGATCATGAGAAGTCTTACAATGATGTGTTTCCAAATCCAGCTGAACAGAGAATTTCATTCGCTAAACCATATAATTTCGTTTCTTTACGATCATTACTTGGCAATGAACTTATGCATAATAACAATTCATCACAAACTTTAGACATTAGTGCGGTACCTAATGGAATATATATGCTTATAACTGACACAATGCTGAAAAAAGTTATTATTCAGCATTAACATCTTAACAAATGAGGGATTTTTATGAAAATATTGATGTTGGGTATTTTTTTATCTTTAGGGCTAACAGTTTCTGCTTTTGCTCAAAGCCAATTAGATATGAATGATGATGCAATTCGTGCATATGAAAAAGTTGATAAAGAGCTTAATCTTGTATACAAACAAGTAATAGGTAAAATGTCTGAACTAGATAAAACGACATTAAAAACTGCTCAAAGAAAATGGATCAAAATGAAAGAATCAAGCTGCACCAAAGAAGCAGCCGAGTATGAGGGTGGAAGCATGTATGCCATGATTTATCATGATTGCTTAGCCACTAAAACAAAAAAAAGACTTACTGAACTTAAAAAAATGCTGATTGGTAGATAAAGTGCAAATGTAGGATTTAATAAACTATGTATAACGATAATTACCAATTGGAATTATAATGAGCTTTTGAAGAAATATGAACTTTATTTAGTAACATATTTATAATACAATGTTACAGGATTATTGATAATATAACGTGAAATGTTTTGAAATGATTGTTCATTTCGGATTATAATATCATAATAATTGGTTTGCCAAACGGTATCAATATCAGTATTTTCATGAAACCATTTTGTGACACCAATTTTAAACCCTCTGACAACCGAACCAATTGTTTTTGACGGTGAGCATCTGACAGCTAGAGCATATTTTGTACTTTTTCTAAAATACTCCGCATTATTTTTTTCATTGTATGGCGAAACATTTTTTTCAACCACCAATTCAATAATACCATGTATATGATTTGGCATAATAATATGTTCGTGTAAAATTACATTTGGAAAATGTTTAGGAATATCTAACCAACATTCTTCTGCTATTTTACCTGCATTGTTCAATATCATTTTGGGCGGAATATTTTCACCTTCTACTGATATATTACCAAACAAATAAGCCTTATTTTTGCAACAAATGGTTATAAAATATAATCCAGCTTGCGAATAATCATACCCTTTTAATCGTATAGACCTACGATGATGTTTTTTAGGATTATACGACATTATACCCTCTTTACTCATTCATTATTAAAACCCCTGCACCATTTACGGGCGAATAATTATTCGCCCCATCAACCTCCTAAAATCCAAACGAGCGAATAATTAAATCCCTGCATCTGGGAAGCGAGATTGCACATATGCCATACATAAAGCGATAGTTGCCTCGATGCCCTTTTTATGTGTACGTTCAACTCCGTGAGAAGCTGAAACACCAGGCCCGATTAATCCTACTTTTATATCTCTTCCTGCTCTTAATGCTGCAGATCCATCAGACCCATAATATGGATAGATATCTACTTTATGAGGAATATTATTTGTTCTAGCCAAAAGAGTTAATTCTTTTCTAAAACTATAGTCATAAGGGCCTGTTGAATCTTTTGCACAAATAGAGCAATGCGTTTCACTTCCTTCGCATTGGTCACCTACAACGCCCATATCTAATACTAGTAATTCATTAATACTTTCAGAAAATCCACTTGAACCTCCATGGCCAACTTCTTCATAATTACTGAAGTAAAACTCTATAGGCAATAAAATATTTTTTTCTTTCAGTAATCGAGCTAATTCGAATAAAACAAAACATGAGGCTTTATTATCCATAAAGCGAGATTTTATATAACCAGATTCTAATTCTTGATATCTAGGGTCAAAACAAACAAAATCTCCTACTTGAATACCTAATGCTAATACATCATTTTTGCTGGTAACTTCTTCATCTAATCTGATATGCATATTGTCAATTGATCTCATTGCAGTATCAGTAGTCTTATTTGCATGTGAAGCTGGATTATTTAATAAGAAAGTACCATTAAATACTTTATCCTCTAATGTTCTTATTCGTACATATCCACCTTCAAAACTAATTAAACCTAAACCTCCAATAGGCGAAATAGATAATGTGCCATTAGGTTTAATGCCAGTAACAATTGCCCCAAGTGTATCTAGATGTGCACTTATAGCAATAATAGGATTTTCTCCAAACTTACATATAACAGCTCCTTTTTTAGTTTGATAAGGAGATAATCCATAATTCTTTAATAGATTCATGGTATATGTTTCGGCTTGCGCAGTATAACCTGTTGGAGAATCAATGTCAACTAGTTCTTTTAATGTTTGATAAGAGAGATTCATTGTATTGAGAAAAATATGCCAAAAAAAAAGAGTACATGCAAAAACATGTACTCTCATAAACTAGATCATAGGGAATTAAGCACTAATAATCCAAACTTTGAATGTAGCAGTAACTTCTGGATGAAGTTTTGCTTTTACATCAAAAACACCCAAAGATTTAATAGGATCATCCATGATAATCGTACGACGATCAATATCATAACCTAAAACGCCCAATTCATGAGCAATCATTTGAGGAGTAACAGAACCAAATAAGCGACCTTCTTCACCAACTTTCATTGGAACACTTACTTGTACTTCTGATAATTTGGAAGCTATTAATTCAGCAGATTCTTTTTTGCGTTGTAAATCTGCCATATGACGCTTTTTTTCGCTTGCAAATGCATTGATATGTGCAGGAGAAGCATAATAAGCTAAACTTCTGGGGATGAGATAATTTCTTGCATAACCATCTTTAACGGTTAGGATATCACCCATCTGACCCAGGTTTTCTACATCTTGACGAAGAATGATTTTCATATATTCATCTCTTTCATAAAGGTGATAACTAGTGTATCAATGGGTAAAATTATTCTGGTAAAATATCAGAACTGTCAATAATAGGTTTAACTGAAGCTACTAAAGGTACATCCACAATTGGTTCCTCTGGAATTGTTGTTCCAGAAATTAAAGCACGCTCTTTGCGATGTTCACGCAGTTTTTCAGAAAGCTCTAATGTCAAATGACGAAGAACATTTTCTTCCAAAATAAAGAAACGCTCTACCAATGGTAATACTTCAGGGGCAGATTCAAAGGCCATATACACATAATAGCCATTATACTTTTTCTTAATAGGATAAGCCAAGCGACGACGTCCCCACTTGCTCATCTCCACAAATTGTCCGCCATGATTTTCAATATAATCAGTAACGCGACGAATCACTGCTTCTACATCGGGATCTTCCAATGCTGCATTGATTATGAATGTGCTCTCGTATAAACGACGAATGCTCATTCGATGCTCCTGTGGTTGTTATAAAACAGCCCATACAAATTTTATGGGCAGGAAATTAGAACTGCAAACATAGTGATTTTTTTATAAAAAAGATATGAATTTTTTATACATCAAGAATTGGAAGAGTATAGACAATTGTGTCTTCTTCTTCAGATTCGTCTTCTTGATACCCTTGATTATCCCATTCTTGGCCTAGAAATGCTTCTAAAGATGCTATGATTCTAACACTAAGTTCATCACATAATGCATATCCTTTGGCTGTTAAAGAGATAATAGAATGATGTAATTCGATTAATTTCTCTTGTTTCCACAGCGCAAATTCTTTTTCTAATATTGATAAAATATCAATATTAAATTCTGTATTTATTTCATTAATATTAAGTCCTTCTGCCCTAAAAGACAAAAACACAGTTTCAAATAATCGATTATATGCATTTAATTCTTCAACATTTGCTTCGCCTTTTCCAGTTTTTTCTACCGCTTCAAGATATCGAATCAAATTTCGATAATTCCAATATCGTTTATTATGTAAAAATCCATGCGCAGAAGGGCCAAATGCTATGTATTCTTTAGCTTGCCAATATGTTCTATTATGAACACATGAATAACCATCCTTTGCAAAGTTCGAAACTTCATATTGTGAATAGCCTGCAGATGTAAGTGTTTCTATTGTATAAGCATACATATCTGCATCTTTTTCTTCTTCGGATGGCTTTACTAAACCTTTTTGAAGCATAGTATATAAGGGTGTTTTTTCTTCAAATATTAAACTATAAGCAGAGATATGTTCGGTTTGAAGTTCTATGGCCATCTCTAATGTCTTTTTCCAAGAATTCATCTGTTGATCAGGCAAAGCAAAAATCAAATCAATATTAATATTATCAAAGCCAGCTTGCCTTGCAAGTGACACAGCTTCTATTGATTCCATAGGAGAATGTATTCTATGCAAGAAATCGAGTTCTTTTTGATGAAAAGATTGAATTCCAAAGCTTAATCTATTTATTCCTAAGTCTTTATATGCTTTCAAAGAATCTAATGTAATTGTTCCTGGATTGCATTCCATTGTCCATTCTGCATTGGGATGAATTGCGATCGATGTATGAATTTCATTGATGATTTTTTGCATTTGTGTAGCAGATAATAAAGAAGGCGTACCTCCTCCAAAAAAAATGCTTGTAGCTGGCCTAAAATACTGCTGTGATTGCTGTGAGGTGTACTTAATTTCTTTTATTATTTGAGAGATAAATATGTCCATATGCTCCATTTTTTCAAGAGAATAGAAGTCACAATAGATACATTTTTTTTCACAAAAAGGAATATGTAGATAGACACCAAAATCAGGATGAGGATGTTTATGCATGTAGATATCCAAAAAGAATTGCAATTGCTTCTGATGTATTTTGTCCGTCCATTGCAGCACTTATTATTCCACCAGCATATCCAGCGCCTTCCCCACAAGGGAATAATCTTTGTATATGTAGATGTTCTTTTGTTTCGTGATGACGTGGAATTCTGACTGGAGAACTTGTTCTTGATTCTGTAGCAACAATAATCGATTCTGGGTGAATATAGCCTTTCATTTTTTTTCCAATTTCCTCAAAACCCATTTGTAATCGATTGGAGATTCCTTTGGGTAATATGTCTGCAATATTTGCTGAATAAATTCCCGGTATATACGATGTTTTGGGAAGCCGAGAACTTGTTTTTTTTGAAATAAAATGCGGAATTGACTGTGCAGGAGCTTTTTGGGATCCATCGCCAATACTAAATACTTTTTGTTCTATATCTTTTTGAAATTCTAAACCAGCTAAGGCACCATATTGCTGATAAGCACTTAAATCATCTTGTTCTATTGCAACAACAATACCTGAATTTGCAAAAGCTGAATCTCTGCGAGACATAGACATACCATTTACAACAATTTCACCGGGGGCGGTTGCGGCTGGAACGATAAGTCCACCGGGACACATACAAAATGAGAATACTCCTCTTCCCGCTATGTGGCATACTTGTTTATAGGTTGATGGAGGTAAATACGGATCTCTTTTTTTCTGTTTATATTGAATTTCATCAATCAATTGTTGTGGATGTTCTGCCCTTACGCCTAAAGCAAATGGTTTAGGCTCTATAAGGATATTTTTTTCTTTGAGTAGATAAAAAATGTCTCTTGCTGAATGTCCAGTTGCAAGTATGACAGCATCAGCATAGAATTCTAATTGCCCATTTACAATCACTCCTTTAATCGTAGATTTTTCAATGATAAAATCTGTTACTTTCGATTCGAAATGAACTTCCCCACCATATGTTTCAATAGTTGAGCGGATATTTTGAATAATTCCTGGTAATTTATTAGAACCTATATGTGGATGGGTATCTACCAAAATTCTTTCATGGGCTCCATGCTGAACAAGTAATTGAAGAACTTTTTCTATATCTCCTCTTTTTTTGGAATTTGTCCATAATTTTCCATCTGAATATGTTCCGGCACCACCTTCACCAAAGCAATAATTTGAATCTGGATTCACTATTCCATCTTGTTGTATGGCTCTTAAGTCTCTCCTTCTAGATCTGGCATCTTTGCCTCTTTCTAATACGATAGGTTTTATTCCATGCTCTAATAATTTTAATGCCGCAAAATAACCTGCTGGGCCAGCACCAATGATAATGACAGATTTTTTTCCATCAACTTGTTTAAAAGTATACACTTTTTTGATATCAGGTGTGGCATCTTCGTTTTGAAATACTTCGATTAACAGTACAATTTTAGGAGTTCGGCTTCTTGCATCGATAGATCTTTTTATGATGTGCCAATGTGTAATCGAAGATTCATGTATATCGATAGTAGATATTATTTTTTGCAGTATAAATGATGTGTCTTCTGCTTCTTGTGGCATTAATACCAATTCAACTTTATGAATCATGTTATTCCCAAGAATCAAGTAATGAAGGATCAAAAACATGTGGTAAGCTGGCAATAATATCAGAAGATATCAATGATTCTTCTCCAAAAACACTTTTTGCAAAGTCACCAGCTTTTGCATGAATATAGGAAGCTAAAGACATTCCAATCAATGGAGAAAGGCCTTTTGCTAATAATGCTCCAGCTATTCCACATAGAACATCACCCGAGCCAGCTGTTGCCATACCTGGATTACCATGATGTGTAATAAATACTTTGTCTCCATCGGTAGTAATTGCAGGTACAGACTTTACATGTATGATACACTTAAGCAATGAAGCAACTTGTTTTGCATAATGAAGTGAATTTTGTTCAATATCACTTCTAGGAATTGTAGATAATCGAGAGAATTCCCCACAGTGTGGAGTTAAAATCCAATGTTCGGGCAAATGTTCAATGTCATGTTTGGCTGGAATTGCATCTGCATCTATCAAGACAGGAATATGGAGAGGGATTGATAATAATAATTTCAAAAGTTCTTTTCCTGCTTTTTGTCCTAAACCCGGACCACATATAATTGAGGATGCTTTTAAGCAAGATTCTCGAATTCTCTCTTTATTTTGTTCAATATCGATCATGCCATCTTGATGAGATAATACAGTTACTAGAACTTCCATGGGAATAGATGGATGCACCGAGCATGTAAGTAATTCAACTATTCCAGCCCCAGACCTTAAAGCAGCCAATGAGCATAAGGCAGCAGCCCCGGGCATATCCATGCTACCAGCAATAATCAATACTCTTCCATAATCTACTTTAGATGTTTGCTGTTTTCTTTTCTTCATTATCCCAGCAATATCTGCATCTTCATATGAAAACATATTTCCAAAAGATTGAATCATAGTATCAGAAATTCCAACAGAAATTATTTCTATTTCTCCGCAGAAATCTTGTGCAGGAAACAATTGCATTCCTATTTTTTTTGCAAACATTGTACATGTATAATCTGCTTTAAATGCATTAGGATAAGCAGTTCCATTATTTCCATCAATACCAGTTGGGATATCAATAGCAATACAGAAAGAATGTTCATACACTTGTTTCTGAGCTAAAGTATCTACAACAATTTTGGGTAATCCTCTTAATAAGGAAGATCCACCTGTACCAATAATAGCATCAATAATACAATCAGTTTGAAATAAAGCTGATGAAATATCTGCTTCATTCTTTAACCATACAATTTGAATACCCATATTTTCAAGAATTTGAGCATTAATCAAGGCATCATCTTTTAAAGAATGTTCTTCTCCAATGCATATCACATTCAAAGAAAAACGGCTCATGGAGTTCAGATGTCGTGCAATTGCAAATCCATCTCCCCCATTATTACCAAGTCCACATAATACAGTAATAGCAATACAATCTTTTAATGGAAATTCTTCTTCTAATCGAAGGGCAATTGCATGTGCGCATCCGGAAGCAGCATTTTCCATCATGATAATACTTGGTATTCCGCATGTGTGGATAGCATAATCATCTAATGATTGCTGCTGATGTGGGAAAAGAAAAGTATTCATACAAGGAATTAATAGTTACAATGATTGCAACAAAAATACCATTTAAGCTCATGAACATAATGCAACTAAGAAAATTCATGCTTGATTTTGTAGATTTGTGAAGTAAAAACCTAATATGTTGAATTCAATCTGGAAATTATTGATGTCTAACCGTACCGTCGTTATTACAGGAGCAAATGGTGAAATTGGCCATTTATTATTAGAAACCCTTTCTGCAGCAAAAGCTACAATCATAGCAGTAGATTTAACGCCATTAAGCGAATATCATACTTCATTGTGTGAAGAGGTAATTGTTGGCGATATATGCGATGATGAAGTAATTCGCGATATAGAAAAATATGATATCAATGAGATATTTCATTTGGCAGCAATTTTATCTACTAGTGGTGAAAAAAATCCTGAAAGAGCCCATCATATCAATGTAGATGGCACGATGAATTTTCTTCAATTGGCGTATAGAATTGGAAAAAGGACAGGAAATGCTGTTAAAATGCTATTTCCAAGTACAATTGCAGCATATGGCGTCCCTAATTTATCTATCAAAAATTCTGCAAAACCTGCAAAAGAATTAGATTTTACTTCTCCTTTTACAATGTATGGTATCAATAAAATGTATAATGAGCAGCTTGGTAGATACTATTCTGATTGTTATAAAAGGCTATCACCAACTAAAGAATCGGGCTTTGTAGATTTTCGAGCTTTACGATTTCCAGGTTTGATATCTGCTTTTACAATTCCAACAGGCGGAACAAGCGATTATGCACCAGAAATGATTCATAATGCGGCTCAGCATAAACCATATGCATGTTTTGTTAGACCGGACGCAACAATTCCATTTATGGCAATGCCCGATGCGGTAAAAGCACTATTAGGATTAGCTGCAGCACCATTATCAGCGCTTACTCAAAGGGTATATAATGTTACTTCGTTTTCTCCATCTGCTGCTAATATTGCAGAAATGGTGACATCTGAATTTCCTGAAGCACTTATTACTTTTGAACCACAACAACAAAGACAAGAAATCATAGATAGTTGGCCCGCCGAAGTTGATGATTCTCAAGCTAGAAAAGATTGGAATTGGCATCCTGATTTTTCTTTTACAGCTACTTTTAAAGACTATTTAATTCCAAATATTCGTGCTCATTATGCAAAGTAAGAAGCATATGTCATCAACTGCTGGCAAGCCGAATGCTCTTATCAATGAGCTTTCGCCTTATTTATTACAGCATGCCTATAATCCTGTCAATTGGCAAGCATGGAATGAACAATCATTATTGCAAGCAATTCAGGAGCAGAAACCATTATTTATAAGCATTGGATATGCCACCTGCCATTGGTGTCATGTGATGGAAAAAGAAAGCTTTGAAAATGAAGAAATTGCACGATTGCTTAATGAGCATTTCATTTCTATAAAAGTGGACAGAGAAGAAAGGCCTGATATTGATGCTGCATGCATGGAGGTATGTCAAAATATGACAGGCCATGGCGGTTGGCCATTAAGTATGTTCATGACACCAGATAAAAAGCCTTTTTTTGCGGGTACTTATTTTCCTCCAGTTTCTCTGCCCAATCGTATTGGATTCAAAGATATCCTGTTAAGAATCATTGAAGCTTGGAACAATGAAAAAGAATCTATTCTTAAGGCAGGTGATGATATTGTAAAGGCTATGAAAGATATTCAATATCAACATAGTTCTGTATTAATCGACCCCAAAACCCTCACTATTGCAGAAGATCAATTTGTTAAACGATTTGATGTCGCTTTTGGTGGCTTTGGTTCAGCTCCTAAATTTCCAACGCCACATAACAGCATTTTTTTGCTTAGAAGATCACATACGACGAATAATCATGTATTAAAAGCCATGGCAGAAAAAACATTGATTGCAATGGCTCAAAGTGGTATGTATGATCATATTGGACAAGGTTTTCATAGATATTCAACAGATCAGCAATGGCATGTTCCCCATTTTGAAAAAATGCTTTATGATCAAGCAATGTTGATTCAAGCTTATGCAGAAGCATGGTTATGTACTGGTAATAGCATTTACAAAAATATAGCCGAACGCATCATTACGTATTGTCAAGAATATTTGATAAGTAATAATGGTAGTTTTTTTTCTGGACAAGACGCTGATTCTGAAGGAGAAGAAGGTACATATTATCTCTTTACACATGATGAACTTACACGTATTTTAAACAAAGAAGAATTTCAATACGCTGAAGTATGCTTTGATATTGATCATCAAGGTAATTTTCATGATGAATTTACTGGGGAATATACCGGTAAAAATATCCTCAGATTAAAAGTGGGAATCGAAGATATAGATAATGAACTTTTTAAATCTATTATTTCTAAGCTTACACACTACAGATCCACAAGAGAAGCTCCATTTTTAGATGATAAAATCCTTACAGATTGGAATTCTTTGATGATTGCATCTTTGTCTTTTGCAGGCAGAGCATTTTCTAATTTTTCATATATAGATCATGCAATCTTGATAGAACAACATATCAAAGAGCATATGTTTAATAATGATTCAATACTGTTACATACTCATAGAAACGGTATTTCTTCTATTCTAGGAATGAGTGAAGACTATGCAATGTATGCAAAGGGATTATTAGAATTATTTCAGGCAACTGGTAATGTTAAGTATGCATCTGATTGTAAAATATTATGTGATACAATCATTGAATCATTTATCGATAATGACACAAAAAAAGTGAAACAATCATTAATCCCACCTACTGATTTTCACATTTTTGCTTCCGCATATGATGGCGCAATTCCATCCGGACCATCATTTATGGTAGATGTTTTAGGCAAAATGGGAATTATCACAGAAAACCCTCATTATATCAATACAGCCTTTGATATTATTCATGCATATGGCAAACAGATTGAAACATATCCATCGGGTTTTTCTTATATGTTGTGTGGATTAGATTTTTTACTTTCTTCCAGACAAGAGATCGTTTTAGCTGGTAATAAAGATTCTATTTTATATCAAACTTTTCTTCAAAAGATACATTCTTATTATATGCCTCATGCAATCTTGATTCAAAATTATAATCCAGAAGAATTATCATTGCTAGCACCTTCACTAGCGGTTCAATCTACCGATAAAGATGCTATAGTGTATATATGTAAAAATTATTCATGTCAACAACCAATTGAATCAGTTCAAGAAATAGAACAGACTTTTGCACATTTATATCCAAATTAATTATGAGCGCTTTGCTTCTAAGCTTAATGTTTAGTTTGCACTGGATTAATATCTTTCAATTAACCAGCATTGATACCTATGGCATTACGATGGGTGATGCATGTGCTGTGTCAATGATATTATTTGCTTTATATAAATGGATTTGGCTAGGGCAACCTCTTACTTTTATTCCAGGGTGGATATCAACTTTATTTTTTCTGATTTTACTGTCTGAATATACTTCTATCATTAATCCTATTCTATCAGCATCGACAACAATGCAGATGCAATTTTTAAAAACAAGTACTAATTTTCTCTATAAATGGCTATTTGCTCTTGTATTTATTACCGGTGTTTTTACAGAAAAAGATGCAAAAAAAGCTTGTGTATTCATCTTATATTTTAGTGTGTTTATTAATGTTTTTGGGGTATATCAGATGTTTGCAAGAGCATTTAATTTACCATTTGCATGGATAGACATTAATAATGTAACAGTTGGCTTAAGAAACAATATTTCTATGGATGGACTTAAACAACTCAGCCTCAATTTTGATAATTTTTTTAGAGCAACTTCTCTTTTTAGCGAATCATCCATTTTAGGACATTTTAATGCCCTGATAATCTCACTTATTACAGTTCCATATATAACCAAAAAACCTCAATTAATCTCTTCACATATTCACATCATTACCATTCTTATCCTATCTCTTATTGGAATGTTAGTGGCTTTCTCATTAACTGGAATAACAATGGTAGTTATGGTTTTACTCTATATTGTATTTATAGAACAATCTGGAAGAAAATCAATGCTAGGTATAGTTTCAGGGATATTTGGTGGACTTCTTATCTGTATTGATAGAATCATAGATTCTATTCTTAATACAAGTATTCTAGAGCTATTTTTTATGAGATTTGGTGGTATTTATAATGTGTTAAGTACGTCTGGTGGGGGCTCATCTTCAATTCAAGGAGAATCTTTTTTCTCTAGAATGGAAACTAGTATGCAAGGAATTAGTGCTTGGTTCGAAAATCCAATAACTGGATTAGGTGCTGGTTGCTTATTTTCTTATTCAAAAACAGATTCAATACCGTATACAGATGCTCTCTATTCAGGTCTTATTGGAGAATTAGGCCTATTTGGATTTTTAGTGTTCTTTATTTTCGTGATTTTACTCTATTCTAAAGTTGTTTCTTTATCCAAAACATATGCATCTTCTTTGTCATATGATACCGACTTTATCTTATCATTATCACCTTATTTTTTAATACTTATGGCTGGATATGGATTATCCGGATATTCTTGGATAACATTCGACCATTGGATCTATATTGGATTTGCATGCCTAGCCATCATAAGCGTATACAAACAAAAATCACTTCCATTAAAAGAATTTTATTTAGTTGATGGTAGTCTAAAAGATAAAATGATAATATTTCTGAATAATTCTGTTAAGGATAAATAGTAAAAATTATTATAAGTATTTGGCTATTTTACATCAACAATCTATATTTGGGTTCATAAAAAAACGAAAATTTGTTTCGGAAGCTATATAAGGTTTAAGATAATGTCAAAAGTTTGTGAATTAACTGGTACAACCGTTCAATACGGAAACAATGTATCTCATGCTAATAATCGTACACGTAGAAGATTTTTACCTAACCTTCAGAAGAAGCGAGTTTGGGTTGCCGAACAAGGTAAATTTGTAACTGTTAAAATTACAACTCGTGCTTTACGTACTTTAGACAAAAAAGGTTATACAGCGATGATGCTTGAAATGAAGGCAAAATCCAAGTAATTTCTTTTTTGATTTGACTTTTTAAGCCCCCACACAAAAAAGTGTTGGGGTTTTTTTATGCTGATAATTTGTTACGATAATCCCATATGTCTAGTCATCATTACATAAAAAATATACATGATAAGAATCACATAATAGAATGTATTGGGTCTATTATAATGATATGTATGAGCATACTATTTTATGGATGTGCTAGTTCAACATTAGAAATAACAGAAAATCCTCGTAAAAAAATAGTTAAGCCTTTGAATTCATTTTTTAGAGAGCAACCATTACCCCTTTCAAAAGCAGATTCTGCCAGGATGTCTCATATTGCATTAGAATATTATATTCAAGCTTCTGAATTGGAATTGGTGGGTAAATATTCAGATGCAATTTTGGCATATCAAAGAGTACTGAGATTTGATTCTAATGCAGCAGTATTCTACTCGATTGGAAAATGTTATAATGCAATTGGGCAAGGAGACTTAGCAATTGAATTTACAGAAAAATCACTAAAATTAGATTCTGTCTCAATACCAGCATTAGAACAATTAGCAATACTTAAACTTCAAAATATCAAGGAACTAGAGCCCGCAATTGACTTATATAAACGAATCTATGCGCTAGATTCTAATAGACTGTCAGTACTAATTGCTTTAGCTGAATTATCAGAAAGTATAAGCCCAGAATCAGCAGTCTTTTATTATAAAAAGGCTATTGTAAAGTCGGGCTATGACGATGAACAAGTTAGAAAATATGGTGGAGTATTGCTACAAATACGAGATTCACTTTCGTATATATCACTGATGGAAAATCAGTATAACTTTCATCCAGAAAATAGTCGTTCAAGGGCATTATTAATAGAAGCTTATAGTGTTTTTAAAGAATATGACAAAGCATTTACGATAATAGAACAATTTGCTGGTACATCATTAGATGAAGAATTAGAGGAGTATTATCAAACTCTTGCATTTAGTATCATCATCAATAAGGATACTAATAGTATAACAATCATAGACAAATTTCTTCCAAGCTTCGAGAAATTTCCAACTTTAAGCTGGAAAGTTTTGAACAGTTTTGCTTTTATGGCAGATTATAGTGGTAAAAAGAGTATAGCAGAAAAATTTTATGAAAGATCTTCTCGATTAGCTGATTCTTTAACAATACCTTATGCAGTTTCTTTAGCTTATGAATTATTAAGAAATAATACTGGCTTTATAGCCGAGCATTTTATTTCATTTTATTCTCATCATTTTACGCAAAATCCTTCATTTCCCTTTTTGATGGGAATAATCAATAGTAATAATAAACAGTACAGTGAAGCCATATCATATTATTCAGAGGCAATTAAAAGAGATGCCGAATATGCAGATGCTTGGTCTGAACTTGGTTCATTATATATAAGAAACAATGAGTTTCCAAAAGGAGATTCTTGTTATGGGCAAGCCTTGGCATTAGAGCCAGACAATCCATTATACAATAATAATTTTGCATATGCTTTAAGTGAAAGATCTTCAGAACTTTATAAAGCTCAAGAACTTGCAAAGAAAGCAATAAGCTTAGATCCAGAAAACAGTTCTTATCTAGATACATATGGTTGGATATTATTCAAACAAGGAAATATTAATAAGGCTATCCTAATATTAGAAAAAGCAGTACGAATCACAAGAGAACAATCTGCTATTATATTGTATCATTTATCTGAAGCATATAAACAAGCTAATGAAGATGATAAAGCCCATTCAACCTTAAAGAAGGCCTTATTGATTGATCCTGAAAATCTATTATATATTAAAGGCTTAGAAAACTCTAAGTAATCAGCTTTCATCGACAGAATGAATATAAAATTTTAGTATTTTTGCCCCTCAATTATTCACTTTTCACATTATTTAACTTTACATGCAACAGAAACAACAGATTCGCAGTTTTGAAGGAGATTTTTATTATTTCGATGTTATTTGGTCTTCTACAAAGCCTACTTCAACATTTGAAATAAGAGCAACAAATGCAGACAGTGGAGCTACATCAACTGTTACTAATAATGAAACTGTAAAGTCTTTGATATTAGACGGAAAAAAACCGGATGATGGTATGAAAACAGCCGTGTGGTCTTGTAATGCTGTTGATGCCCAAAAATTCGCAGATAGATCCATAGGATTATTTGAAAACGAAACATATATGCAACAGCTAGAAGATGCAATGAATGATGATTATGCTTCTGGAAATTGGGTTTCTGAAGATGAATTTGAAGGTGATAATCTTGCATTTGATGAAAATACAGATTTAGATGATGATGATTTTCTACTTGATGCACCTGGACAAGAAGAGGATTTCTTTTAATTATTTATCATTCATAGTATCTCATAATAAGAATACAGCTTCATGAAAAAACTCCTTTTGAAGAAAAGTCTGCATAAAGAAAATGATATAGCAGATTCAACAATCATACATAAGGATACAGTTTATTCAGTTCGTTATCATGAGGAATTAAATCCAGCTCAATATGCTGCTGTATTTCATAATGAAGGGCCTGCACTTGTATTAGCGGGTGCAGGCACTGGTAAAACCAGGATATTAGTATATCGATTAACACGCCTTGTAGAAGATGGAGTCCCGCCCCAAAACATTTTATTATTAACATTTACCAGAAAATCTGCTAATGAAATGTTATCAAGAGCATCTATGATGCTTAATGGTAAATGCGAACAAGTATCAGGCGGAACATTTCATTCCTTTGCTCATCAAATCATAAGAAAATTTGCACAAGAAATAGGATTCGAGTCAAATTTTTCGGTGTTAGATCAAAGTGATATGGAAGATGCTTTAAATATTATTCGTACGCAGATAACAAAAGAAATTGGAAAAAAAAGATTTCCTCAAAAGCATACACTTGCTTCGATGTATAGCCTATCAGTTAATAAATGCTTACCAATCCAAGAAATACTTCGCAGTTCATATCCACAGTTTATAGATGAAACAGATAAAATTCAAGAATTATTCAGAGCCTATATTGCTTATAAAAGAAAGCAAAATATGCTTGATTATGATGATTTGCTTGTTTATTTATTAACCCTATTAGAAACAAATCAAACAGTGCGTAATCAATTGCAGGCCCAGTATCGATATATCATGATAGATGAATATCAGGATACAAATAGCTTGCAACATCGAATAGTACTCGCTTTATCTGGAACTCAAAAAAATATCATGGCTGTTGGTGATGATGCACAGAGTATTTATAGTTTCAGAGGAGCAAATTTTAAGAATATTTTAGACTTCCCAGCATCCTTCGAGCACTGCGATGTCTATCCGATTGAACAAAACTATCGTTCTGTTCAAAGTATTTTGGATTTCTCTAATAGTATTCTTGAACATGCTACTTTTGGATATAAAAAAAACCTATTTAGTACCTTAGACAATCAAGAGCATCCATATATTATAGCAACTTCCGATGAAAGACAGCAATCTGAATTTATCGTTCAGCAGATCTTAGAATATCGTGAGTCTGGAATTTCTCTCAATCAAATGGCTGCATTGATTCGTTCTGGTTATATGTCTTTCGATTTAGAAATCGAATTAACCAAAGCTAATATCCCTTTTAAGAAATTTGGTGGCTTTAAGTTTATCGAAACAGCACATATTAAAGATATATTGTCATTTTTTAGGATTGCCAATAATCCAAAAGATGTACTTGCTTGGCATAGAATACTTCTTTTATTAGAAGGTATAGGGCCTGGAACAGCAAATATGATCATAGAAGATATATCTGAAAATCGATTGGATTTTAGATATGATAATGGATGGAATACAATAAGTAGAGGCAAAGATGAGCTTTCACGTCTGTGCCATCTCTTAAGAAAGATTCAATCGGATGATATAAAGATGTCTGAGAAAATGTATCTATGCAATGAATTTTATCGTCCAATATTAAAAAAGAAATATGACGATTATCCTAAAAGATGGAAAGATATAGATACATTTACAACAATAGCAGAACAATATAATTCTATTGCTATCTTATTATCTGAAATGGCATTAGGCGCACCAATTCAATCTGCCGAGGCACATGCCGAGTTTCATGAAGATGAGTTTTTTACGATTTCAACTATTCATTCAGCAAAAGGTTTAGAATGGAATACTGTCTTTTTATTATGGGCACTAGAAGGAAAATTTCCTCCAAATAAATCATTACAATCAATTGATCAATTAGAAGAAGAAAGACGATTGATGTATGTTGCGATCACAAGGGCAAAAGAACATGTCTTTGTTTTATATCCAGTAAATATTTTTGATAGAGAGACTGGTATGGTACTTGGTGCACCAACTCGCTTTTTAGATGGCATCGAACATCACATTGCAGAACGATATGTGCTTAAGTCTGGCGAAGAAGATCAATAATATGACAGAATCAATTACAGATATGAATAAGAAAAAGAATATTCTCTTTCTAACCCCACGATTCCCCTATCCATTAATTGGTGGTGATAGAATAAAATCATTCTATATACTCAAATATCTTTCTAGATATGCCAATGTTACTTTGATTACTCTTAGTCATGGCGGTGCTCCCAACAAAGAATATGTGCAGGAATTAGAACATCTAGGTATAAAGGTTCATAGTATCACTCTTTTTCCATTTCGTGCCTCATTACGATCAATACGTACTTTTTGGACAAAATTTCCTTTAGAAATCCTTTTTTATTTACATCCTGGATTTAGAAATAAAGTAAACGATATCATTAAACATAATCACTTCGATATTGCATTTGCATTTTTTATGAGAACAGCCGAATATCTAAAAGATGTATCAATCAAGAAAGTTTTGATCGCCGAAGATTGCAGAGCACTGTATCAATCTAGATCTGCTAAAGCAAGTGATAATATCATTCAAAAACTTGTTAGGCATTGGGAAGTATTAAGATTACAAGTATATGAACCAACAATTACTCCTTATTTTGATATCACAACACTGGTAACAAACGATGATATCAAAGAAATGCAAAAATATAATGCTGATGCAACATATGCTTTATTATCTAATGGAATTGATTTAAGTATAATGAAATCATCAAGTACTGATCAATTACATAAAAGAGATGGATTGGTTTTTATTGGGAAATTAGATCTTTGGGCAAATTCAATGATGATCCAAACCATTGTTAAAGATATTTTACCCAATATTATGAAAGTGTATCCTCAGATTACTTTTTCTATAGCTGGTGCAGACCCATCGCCTAATATTATAGCATTAGCTTCGGATAATATTCATATCTATCCAAATGTAAAAAGTACCGAAGACTTCTTATATCAAGCTGCAATCTTTGTTCATCCACATAAAGGTGGTTCTGGTATTCAAAATAAAGTACTTCAAGCAATGGCTTGTGGATGCGTAGTAATTACTACCCAAACTGGAATACAAGGAATTCCGGCCATACATAATGAGCATGTTTTTATTGCACATACTAATGAAGAGATCTCATCGTATGTTCTTTTTTTATTAGAAAATCCTGATAAAAGAATATCTATGGCTATACATGCTAGAACATTAATCGAAGATAATTTTTCATGGGAGGCCATCTATAAACAAATGGATGATGTGCTTCTTCAATGTGGAATCTCATTATAGTCTTAATTCAAATAGTATGAAAAAAGCACTCTTTATAGACAGAGATGGAATTGTAAATAAGAAAATTCCACATGATTATGTGAAAAAGATAGAAGAATTTACCTTTCAAGATGAAATCTTACCAATACTAGCGTGGGGAAAATCGCATGAATATTTACTGATTCTGATAACAAATCAACAAGGAATAGGTAAAGGAATTATGTCTGAATCTGATTTACAGACAATTCATAACCATATGAATTCTATCCTTTTGGATAAAATTGGATTGTGTTTTGATGATATCTATTTCTGTCCAGATTTAGCAGAATCAGAATCATTCAGACGCAAACCAAATCCAGGGATGTTATTGGAAGCTATTGAAAAGTGGCATATTAATCCCCAACAATCATGGATGATTGGTGATAGTATTTCAGATGCCAAAGCTGGAAAGATAAGTGAAACACGCACTATTCTTGTAGGAAATTATTCCGCTGAACAAGTGCCTGAAGCAGATTTTATCATTAAGGATTTACACGATGTCTTGAGTATTTTAGAACATACAAAAGGACAATAATTATAGAAATTACTCTGTTATTTTTCAGAAATTAGTTTTTCCTGCATAACTGCATTAGGAACTCTATATACATTTTTTACAAGATGAAGAATTTCTAATAATCTAATGATATATCCAGAAATATCAATTTGCCACCAAGCCATTCCATGAAAGGCAGATCTAGGAAAAGCATGATGATTATTATGCCAACCCTCGCCCATTGCAAGTATGCCAACAATAAGATTATTTTTTGATTTATCAGGAGTATTAAACATTCTTCCACCAATAATATGACAAAATGAATTAACACTCCATGTAAAATTTAATGCTAAGAAAAGACGAACAAATCCGCCCCATAATAATCCATTTAATCCACCAATTAAAAATGGGATAAATAATCCAATCATAGACCAAACAAAAAAAGTAGCATCAAAAAACTGAACCATTTTGTCTTGTTGAAATTTTTTTCCAAATGTTTGCCTAGCTGATATATGTTCATCATGGGCCATAGTAAAAATCCAGCCGCAATGGGAATGAAGCCAACCCTTAACCGTTGGACTATGCGGATCATCATCATCATCAGTATGTGCATGATGTTTTAAATGAACACTTGCCCAATTGGAAGCAGGGCCTTGTAATGCCATAGAACCTAACATCAACAAAATAAATTTTACAATTGGATGAGCAATAAAACTTTGATGTACCAACATTCTATGGAATCCCATAGTAATTCCTAACTCTGTAAGAATTACCATACTAATACATAAAATTATGTCTAGCCAAGTAATCTGTCCTAAAAAGGCTAAATATAATGCAGTTAATGTTCCTAATGTTGGTATAACTATTAACATTAAAAAATATAGCGAAGTTTGTAATTGTTGTTGAAAGCGGTCAGACACTGATAATCACCTAAAAAATGATAAAATGCAATGAAGAATCCATTAATAGAATTATAAAAGCTATTTTGCAATGGTGCAATGCTTAATAAGCTGTGAATTTGACTTAAATAATTGATGAACAATGTGCATTTGACAAGTGGTCAATATATCGGAAAGATATGTTGGCAATCGCTGCAGACGTCAAATTACAGAGCAAATATAAGCATATGCTTACAAGTAAAAGCACATAGCATCGTCAAATCAAGTATATTTTTTTCTACAAATATTGGTCGGCAGGTCCACAATTTCATGTGCGGAATAGTAGGTTATATAGGAAATCAAAAAGCATCTCTCATCATTTTAAATGGTCTAAAACTTCTTGAATATAGGGGCTATGATTCTGCTGGAATTGTTACTATAGAAAACAATGTATTAGATATTTCAAAAAAAGCTGGAAAAGTTAAGCATTTAGAAAAAATGCTGGATCATAATCGGCTAAACAGCACTATAGGAATTGGGCATACCAGATGGGCAACCCATGGTGAACCTAATGATATTAATGCTCATCCTCATACAGATTTTCACGGTAAAATTGCATTAGTCCACAATGGAATTATCGAGAACTATTCTGTTTTAACAAAAAAGTTAATTAAAGATGGATATACATTTACTTCAGAAACAGATTCTGAAGTTTTGGCTGTATTTATTGGCTCGATATATAATCAAGGAAAAGACTTAGAAACAGCTGTAAGGCTTGCATTAAATGAAGTTGAAGGCACTTTTGGCATTTGCGTCATTTGTTCCGATAATCCTGATTTGGTTATTGCTGCTCGTAGAGGAAGCCCTCTTGTTGTAGGAATTGGCGATGATGAATTCATAGTGGCATCCGATGCATCTGCAATAATTCAGCATACTAGACAAGTTATTTATCTTTCTGATAATGAAATGGCGGTGATTAGTAGGAATGGAATTACTACTAAAACTATTGATAATGTTATCACTAATGAACAGATCGAAGAAATTGATTTTGATTTAGATGCTATAGAAAAAGGTGGTTATAGCCATTTCATGTTAAAAGAAATCTATGAACAACCTTCTACTTTTCGTGATGCTTTACGAGGCAGATTATTAACAGATGAAGGAAATGTAAAATTAGGTGGATTAAATTCTGTTATTAAAGAATTAAGACAAGCCAAGCGCATAATTATCTTAGCATGTGGTACTTCGTGGCATTCGGGTCTTGTTGGCGAATATATGATTGAACGATTGGCCCAAATACCCGTTGAAGTAGAATATGCTTCTGAGTTTCGATACAGAACACCAATCATTTATCCAGATGATATCATCATTGCTATTTCACAAAGCGGAGAAACTGCAGATACTTTAGCTGCTATAAAAGAAGCACGTTTAAAAGGAGCAACTGTTTTAGGAATTGTTAATGTTGTTGGAAGTTCTATTGCCAGAGAAACCCATGCCGGAGTATATTCACATGCTGGGCCAGAAATTGGAGTGGCTTCAACAAAAGCTTTCACTTCCCAACTTGCTGTATTGTCGCTCCTGGCTTTACATCTAGGAAGAATGAATAAAGTATCTTCGATTGAAGGTAAAAGAATTGCCGAAGCCTTGGATGCTATCCCTTTAAAAATTGAAGAAATTCTAAAACAAGAAAGTACCATTAAACAAATAGCTGAAGAATATCAAGATGCTGGAAATTTCTTGTATTTAGGACGTGGTTATAATTTCCCTGTTGCTTTAGAAGGAGCTTTAAAATTAAAGGAAATCTCTTATATCCACGCTGAAGGATATCCAGCAGCTGAAATGAAACATGGTCCTATCGCACTTGTTGATGAAAATATGCCAGTGGTATTTATCGCGACCAAAGATGATATTTATGATAAAGTGATTTCAAATATTCAAGAAGTTCGTGCAAGAAAAGGTAAAGTCATAGCTATTGCAACCGAAGGAGATACAAATATTGAATCGGTAGCAAATCATGTTATTTATATTCCTAATACATTGCCAATGTTAACACCTATTTTGGCAGCTATTCCCCTACAATTACTTGCATATCATATTGCAGTGTTAAGAGGATGTGATGTTGATAAGCCTAGAAATTTAGCTAAATCGGTCACAGTGGAGTAGTATGTAAGGTCACTGTTTGGTATTAGTTTTTTCAGATCTTTAAGTTAATATCACTGTAAGGCCGTCCAATAATTCAGATTTAATATGAACTTCTTATTTTTGCATAAGATTTTTTAAAAATCTCTTTCATTCAATATTCTTCATACATGATTAATTCTATACTTAGTCTTGACGTTCAATCTAAGATTTGTTTAGTACGTGTGGATTATAATGTACCGCAAAATGAATATTTAGAAATTACCGATGATAAAAGAATTCGTGAATCGATTCCCACTATAGTTTCTCTTATCTCTCGTGGTGCAAAAGTAGTTTTGATGTCTCATTTGGGTAGACCAAAAGGGACTTTCAATCCTACATTTACATTGGCTCCTATTGCACAAAGATTAGGTGAATTACTTAATAAGCATATTGTATTTTCTCATGACTGTATCGGAGATACACCTAAAAGTATCATTAATCAGATGTCAGATGGAGATATTATGCTTCTTGAGAATCTTCGTTTTTACAAAGAAGAAGAAGAAAATTCTCAAGACTTTTCCTCTAGACTTGCAGCTTTAGGTGATATATATATCAATGATGCTTTTGGAACAGCACATAGGGCACATGCTTCTACAGAGGGAATTGCTAAATATTTTACACAGAAAGCTGCCGGATTATTAATTGAAAAAGAGATCGCATATTTAGACAAAGCAATCCATTCTCCCAAAAGGCCACTTATAGCCGTTTTAGGAGGAGCTAAAGTTTCTGGAAAAATTGATGTAATTTATAATTTGCTACCCATTTGTGATCACATTCTGATTGGTGGTGGAATGATGTTTACATTTCTAAAAGCAATGGGACATCATATAGGTTCTTCAATGATTGAAAATGATCGAATTGATACTGCCCTTCAATTATTACATCATTCAGAGTTTGCTGGGAAATTACACTTACCTACAGATACAATTGTGGCTAGCAATTTTTCTAATGATGCTGATACAAGGATTGTAGATTGCACAGATATACCTGACAATTGGATGGGACTTGATATTGGCCCTAAAACTATTGAAGAATTTTCAGCATTGTTAAAAAAGGCTGGAACAGTTCTATGGAATGGTCCAATGGGAGTTTTTGAAATGCCAAAATTCGAACATGGGACACAATCCATTGCTCAAACATTGGCTACAATTACCTCTTTAGGAGCACTAACAATTATTGGTGGCGGTGATTCAGCTGCAGCTATATTAAAATTTGGGTTAGAAAACTCAGTTAGCCATGTTTCAACTGGTGGTGGCGCTTCATTAGAATTCTTGGAAGGAAAGATTTTACCAGGAATATTAGCATTAGAAATGTAATTAAACGGAATATACTCTATGTCTTATAATCAGCAAAGTGGATTTGGTGGATTTTCTTTTTTTCCTCCGATAATAAAAATGCTTTTACTAGTAAATGTTGGCATTTTTCTATTAGATTCTTTGGTATTTGAATTACTTTCTTTCAAAGGAATGTCTTTGGCAGGATTTATTTTAGAGTACTTTGCATTACAACCTTTACAAAGTGGATTATTTTATCCATGGCAATTAATTAGCTATCAGTTTTTGCATGCAGGATTTTCACATATTTTTTTCAATCTCTTTGCTTTATGGATGTTTGGTGCTGAACTAGAACAAGTAATGGGAAGCAGAAGATTTATTGTGTTCTATTTATTATCTGGAATCGGTGGAGGCCTTGTTCATTTAGGTATGCAATTATTACCAGGTATGGAAGGTGCACCCACAGTTGGAGCATCAGGTGCAATCATGGGCGTTCTTTTAGCATTTGGATTTACTTTCCCAGATAGGCCAATAATGATGTTTCCATTATTTATACCAATTCCAGCTAAAATTTTTGTTCTGATTTATGCAAGCATAGATTTATTTTCAGGATTATTTAGTACTAGCTCTGGAATAGCGCATTTTGCCCATTTAGGAGGAGCTTTTTTTGGATATTTTCTTATGAAACATGGAGATGATTTACATATATTTAGTGCTGCTGATAAATTATTTAATATGTTTTCATCTATAAAGTCTAATTCAAAAAGAAACATTATTCAATTCCCTAGGCCTCATGCCAACATAGAAATAATTCCAGATACAAAATCAAATCCTGAGAAAAAGTCGACTGGTTTATATTTTGAAGGAAAAGAAATTACTTCCGAAGAAATAGATATTATTCTAGAAAAAATTACAGCGAAAGGATTTACTAATCTTACAGATAGAGAAAAAAAGATGCTGTATGAAGTTTCAAAAACAATAGATTAATCTTTTATCTGGAACATTTTTTTCTACCTATTAGTTGTAAATATTAGTTACACTTTAATTATCGAGATCTACAGTGAATATACCAATCTTAAATAATGATAATCAACAAGCATATGCTACTCGGCCTTTTAGAAGAAGAGTTAGCAGACAAGTTATGGTAGGCAATGTACCTGTTGGGGGTAATGCTGCAATAAGTGTACAAACCATGACAAAAACCAAAACTTCTGATATAGAAGCAACTGTAGCACAAATTCTTCGTTGTCAAGAAGCTGGTGTTGATATTGTTCGCATTACAGTTAATGATTGGGCTGCAGCAGAAGCTATAGGAGAAATTGTTAAAAGAGTTTCTGTACCTATTGTATCTGACATACATTTTAATCATGTATTTGCTTTAAAAGCTATAGAAGGTGGAGTTGCTAAAGTAAGAATCAATCCAGGAAATATAGGCTCTAAAGAAAGGATAAAAGAAGTTCTCACAAAAGCAAAAGAACGCGGAATTCCAATACGTGTAGGTGTTAATTCTGGATCATTAGAAGAAGATATTCTTGCTAAATATGGTTATCCTACTCCTGAAGCATTATTTGATAGTGCCATGCGCCATGCTGAAATAGCTGCTGATTATGGCTTTGATGATGTCATCATTTCCGTAAAATCAACAGATGTTCGATTAATGATCGAAGCATATAGAATGATTGCAGAAAAAACAGATTTTCCATTGCATTTAGGTGTCACAGAAGCTGGTACTACACGTGTAGGAACCATAAAATCCTCTGTTGGCATTGGAACCTTATTGGCAGAAGGCATTGGAGATACAATAAGAGTTTCTTTAACCGATGAACCCGAAAAAGAAGTAGAAGTAGGAAAAGAAATCCTTCGTTCATTAGGTTTAACTCAAAGAAGTATCGAAATTATATCTTGTCCTACCTGTGGAAGATTAGAAGTAGATCTATTCAAAATTACTGGCGAAATTGAAGAACGCTTAAAAGGAATTAAAAAACCAGTCAAAATAGCCCTTCTTGGTTGTGTTGTAAATGGTCCTGGAGAAGCCAGCGAGGCAGACATAGGAATCGCAGCCGGAAAAGGCGTTGGAATATTATACAGAAAAGGCGAAGTAATTCGCAGAGTAAAAGAAGAAGAAATAATTGATGCAGTTGTTGAGGAAGTAATGAACTTTATTCCTACAGAATAGTACTTAATTACTACTTTTATTTTTTATTTCTTGTCTATATTATGTCTAAGACTTATGTTTGCCTTCGAGTTGAGTGGCTATCTCTCCCCTGAGAGCCGCGCGAGATGCTCGCACCTGGAATTCTTAATTCCGGGTATTTTTTTGTCTAAAAATTATTAGCACACAATTTTTGTTATTAATTGGCCTATCACTTTAGGCGAATAAGCAGAGCATGAAGATAGAATATGTTCTACTTTATCGGGTGTAACAGCTACTATCATACCGATTCCAAGATTAAATGCTTTGCGCATTTCTTCTTCAGGAATATTACCTGCATGTTGAATCATTGAATAAATTGCAGGCCTTTCCCATGAATTCCAGTTGATACTCAATTCTAAATCTTGAGGAACTATTCTTTTGGTATTTCCAATAATCCCACCACCGGTGATATGTGACAATCCCTTTATATCACCTTGCTGAATTAATGGCAATAATGTTTGGGCATAAGAAGTGTGTACGGCTAATAGTGCTTCTCCTAGACTCATGCCTAGTTCATCTATATATTGATGTACAGTATAAGCAGGGAAAAGTGCTGCTCTAGCTAATGAATATCCATTTGTATGCAATCCACTTGATGCCAAACCAATAAGTATATCGCCTGAATTCAAATTTTTATGAGGAAGGATCTTTGCTTTATCAACAACACCAACAATAGTACCAGCAATATCATATTCACCACTTGCATACATAGATGGCATTTCTGCTGTTTCACCACCAATAAGTGCACATCCATTTTGCTCGCAAGCAATTGCTATACCTTTTATAACATCAGTAGCAACTCCAGAATCTAAACTTCCTGTAGCAAAATAATCTAAAAAGAATAGTGATTTAGCACCACAAGCTAAAATATCGTTAACACAATGGTTTACTAGATCCTGTCCAATTGTATCATGTTTGCCAGTTAAAAAAGCAATTTTAAGCTTGGTACCAACTCCATCAGCACTAGCCACTAATACTGGATGTTCTAGATCAGGAAATCTACCATCATATAAGCCTCCAAATAAGCCAATATCTGTTAATACTGCCGGAGAAAAAGTTCTACGAATATATGGTTTGATTTTATCTACTATCTCTTCGCCAGATTCGATATTAACACCAGCTGATTGATATGTAAGCATGATTTACCTAAATATACACTGTACATAAAAAAAGGCAGGCACATAAAATTAAGTACCTGCCAAATATTTCTTCTGAATTTACATTACAGTTAAAACTATGATGTTTTAGCGCGAATCTTACGCTCACTCATGCCACGTAAATAATATAACTTAGCTCTACGAACAGAACCACGCTTAATTACTTCTATACCTGAGATGATAGGCGAAAATAATGGAAATATACGCTCTACACCAACACCATTAGAAATTTTACGAACACGAAAAGTAGCATTAATTCCAGAACCACGGCGAGCTAATACAATACCTTGGAAATTCTGAATACGCTCTTTCTCACCTTCAATAACACGTACAGCAATAATAACTGTATCACCTGGACGGAAATCAGGCATTTCAAACTTCCCTGATTCGTTCTTTAGATTGCGAAAATCAGTGGCAGCCTGAACATACTTTTGCTCTACAAGCAATATTTTAGACATCTTTATCTCCTAATCACGGTATCTATCATAAACAGAATTCAAAAATAAAGAAACTTACTATACTATCAAAGAAAAAGATTCGATCTATTTTATAATATTTTCAGAAAAAAGATCACTTATAATAAATAATTCAAAAATATACTTGATTTAGTTTCATTAGCTCACATTTCTATGTTAATTTTGTACTTTAATTTTATGTGAATTGGATTACAGTTCATCACCATTTTTGAAGATTAGACGCAGGAGTTAATCATGATTATCGGCGTTCCCCGCGAAATCAAGCCGAATGAAAACCGTATTGCACTTACACCAGGCGGTGCAGAATTACTTTGTCATAATGGCCATACAGTAGTTGTTGAGCAAAATGCTGGTATAGGTAGTGGTTTTCCTGACGAATTATACATTAATGCTGGCGCAACAATGATTCCTACTGCAGCAGAAGTTTTTGCTAAAGCAGATATGATCATGAAAGTGAAAGAGCCAATAGCACAAGAATATAATTTAATAAGAGAAGGACAAGTACTGTTTACATATTTTCATTTTGCTGCTTCTAGACAATTAACCGAAGCCATGATGAAAGCTAAAGCTGTTTGTATTGCATATGAAACAGTTATGAAGTCTGATAATTCTTTACCCTTACTTATTCCAATGAGTGAAGTTGCAGGCAGAATGGCACCTCAAGAAGGCGCAAAATATCTTGAGCGAACAATGGGTGGCAGAGGTGTTCTTCTTGGAGGAGTTCCTGGTACCGAGCCTGCAAATGTATTAGTATTAGGAGGCGGAATCGTTGGTACAAATGCTGCAAAAATTGCTGCTGGATTTGGTGCCAAAGTTACAATTATGGATAATAATCTTTATCGATTACGTTATCTAGATGATGTTATGCCTAAAAATGTTATGACAGTAATGTCTACTCCAGATAATATTCGTCGTCATGCTCAAGCAGCTGATTTAGTTATCGGTGCTGTGTTAATTGCTGGTGCAAAAGCCCCACATCTTATAACTAGAGAAATGCTTCCTACAATGAAGCCTGGTTCGGTAGTTGTTGATGTTTCTGTAGATCAGGGTGGTTGTATCGAAACATGTAAACCAACAACCCACGAAGACCCAACATATATTATTGATGGTGTTGTGCACTATTGTGTTGCAAATATGCCAGGAGCAGTTCCTTTTACTTCTACTATTGCACTTACAAATGCAACTTTGCCTTATGCTCTTCAATTAGCTAATAAAGGCTGGAAAAACGCAGTAAAAGACAATCAAGAGTTATATTATGGTGTTAATATGGTAGATGGAGAAATTGTGTATAAAGCAGTTGCTGATGCATTTGATTTACCTTATTCTGAATTTAATGTATAATATCAGTTTTTAAGAACTTATTATTTCTGAAGGGTGTTTGGTTATACAATCACCCTTTTTTGTTAATTCTATGTCACTTTGTACAGTTCCTTTAGATCAACCAATTCCCGAAAATTCCATCTATGATCCTTATAGAAATTCTCATCCTTTAACAGTTAAGAATTTTGAAAAGATGGATAAAGGAACATATTGGTTTCACAGGCTTATCTCACTTGATGAGTCTTGGATTCATGGAAATTCCCCTTTAAAAAATAATTGCATTAGCAAATCTCAATCTGATCCTGGTATAATTGCTGAATATGATATTGTATATGGTGGTGGTGGTTTAGCCGTAATTCATGCTGCAATGATGAGCAAAGTTTATGGTAAAAAAGTGTGTGTGTTTGACAAATATGCAGTTGGGCTAACGCATAGGGACTGGAATATTAGTATTCCTGAACTTTTGGTATTAAAAGAGTGCGGACTTTTTTCTCAAGAACAACTTGATAGTTTTATTGCTTGTAAATACAAAGGCGGCTTCGTCAAATTCTATGATGATGATCCAAAGTCTGCAATGCCTCCACTATGGTTAGAAAATGTTCTTGATACTGCATTAGATGCAAATTTACTTTTAGATGCCGCCAAAAATATCATTCTTGAATATGGTGGTACAATTATAGAACAAGCTCATTTTAAGAAGGTAATCACAACAGGAACATATGCATTAATACATATTGAAACGCCACATTCAAAGATTGTATTGTCAGCAAAAATATTTGCTGATGCTATGGGCTCGTTTTCTCCTATAGCTAGAAGTTTAAATGCATATCCATTTACTCACTGTTGTCCAACAGTTGGCACTATTTCATCTGGATTTAAAGTAGGAAAGAACAGTGATGAAATTGATTTTTCAGTTGGTGAAATATTAGTAACAAATGAACATCAATTACCAGATGGTAGACAATTAATATGGGAAGGTTTTCCTAGTTCTCAGAATCGATTTGTAACTTATTTGTTCTTTTATGATGCCATACAATCACCATCTGATAAGTCTCTCATCAATCTTTATGAGTTATTTTTTGAGAAATTATTTACTTATAAAAAGCCGGATGAAGATTTTGATATTGGTAGACCACTTTTTGGGATAATCCCCTCTTTTAGTCATCATTCTACAAAAAATAAGCGCATTACTGCAGAAGATAATATTATTTCAATTGGAGATGCTGCTGCATTAAGTTCTCCACTTTCATATTGTGGTTTTGGCAGTTTTGTTAGAAATTTACCTAAAACAAGCACTATGCTTTTTCAAGCATTAGAAGCAAATACCCTAAAAAAGAAAGACTTATCAAAAATAAATGCTTTTGAACCTAGAGTAGCAATTATGTCCAACTTTGCATCTTTTTTACAAGGTAAACCTCTTCAAAGTGCTTCTACTGTCAATAAAACGATGAATATGTTTATGGATGTACTGGGATCATTACCCAAACACATTGCCGAAGAAGTATTTAGAGATACTTTGCAATGGAAATCATATAATATCATGATGAGTACTGTTCCAAAAAGACATCCCCAATCATATAAAATGCTGATTAATGTTCATGGTATTAAAGGACTTTTTTGGTGGGCCATAAATTTTATCGGGTTTGCAATCTGGGAAATGTCACAGAAGAAGAAATCTAGATCTAATTAATGCCCTATGATTTGTGAAGCATGCACATATGGGGGTTCTCCATTATGAACATGCCCAAATATAGAAACAGGAAATGCTTGTGTAAATGTAGGTAATGGGTCTTTGCCAGTATATTCTATTTTAAAAATAGTGTTTTCACTATCTTTGGCATATATAATTCCAGAAGGAATATCCAAAGGGTGACTTTCATCAATAATTATCGTTGCATCAATTTTAACTTTAGTTGCTTGTTCGGTATCAGCACTTTCTTCACTAGATGAAAGAGCTTTTTGAAAAGTGATAGATTGGATATCACCATATTGCTTGGCATACCAAAACAATAAAGGTACAATGATTACACAAGCAATAAGAATAATGTTTCTAATCATATTATTTCTGCTGATAACTTTGTTTTAATTGATCTGCATTACCTTCATATTTAGAAGGACATTTCGTTAAAATTTCTTTTGCCTGAAATACTTCTCCATCATATTTTCCTTTCACGACAATACTTTCAGCTATATCGAAATTATTGGGTCTGGCTCCTTCATATTTGATAGAGATCTCTTGCCTATTATCATCTTTCATATTAAAGGTGAAAATATTACTTAGGGTATTATAATCAGACCCTTTTTCTTTAACCCATATACCTTTGATCTGCATTTTTCTACCGCTCATTTTTGCGACTTGAATAGTACCATATTCAATCTTACTAGAATCCAGAGTATATGCACCAATTCCAATAAAAAGGATGCTTATAATTGTGCCAATCCAATATCGACGTTTCATATTAATATAATAAAGTTAAGGGTTGATTTTTTTTTCTAAGGCGGACACTTTTTTATCTAAAGCTTGTAGATAAAATGCTATCCCTACCCATACAGTTAAGGTAATTAAGAGAACGACATATAAGGCATTTTGTTCAAAAAAAGTCATCATAATAAGATCAAGAATTATTGGAATAAAACAGTGCTTTCTTTGCAAATTTAATTCTTACACTTAGATTTAGCAGCCAATAGAATATAATGGTAAATGATGCAAAGGATAAACTTAAGATAATTTGTTTTAATACATTTAATGTTCCGTCTTGCTGGCTTAATACAGGCCCTGAACTAGAATCATCTGCACTACCTGGATGCAATCCACCATATATTCTTGGGGCTACATAGATAAAAAATACAGCAGCCACAGCACCTAGAATAGCATATACAGATGATAATCTTGCTCTTGTCTCTTCATTTTCTATGGCAGATCTTAACACAAAATAAGCACTGTAGATAAGTAATAGAACAAAAATAGAAATTTCACGAGGATCCCAATTCCAAAAAGATCCCCAATTAAATTTAGCCCATATTGCTCCTGTTATCGTAGCTAAAACACAGAATACAGTTCCTAAGGAAGCTGCAGAGGAAGCAATACTATCATAATATTGATCTGGATTTCTTAAATATTTAACAGAATAAATCATTGCTATGATATAAGCCAGAAATGCTATCCAAGACATAGGAACATGAAAATAGAGTATTCTTGCTCTTTCTTCTAGTCCAACTATATAAGGTAATGTTAGTATTGGATTTATTTCAACTATGCCATTAATGAAAAACTCACCATCGTTGCTGCCTCTTTTTAATAAAGCAATAACTTGATTATTATCACCGAATGTATTGTTATCAATATCATCCATTGTTGGCGAAGTATATCTAATCAAAAAGCTTTTCATAGAAGAACCATGAAGAGGAATTATCCATTCTCCTGGAGCATCAGTTCTCATAGCATAAGATATATCTATCGTGCAGAGAACAGGAATAAACTTTGTTGCACCCATTCTAGAAACAAGGACAGCATCTTCTGGTGAACCAGCAGTTTGGGGCAATAGTGATAGAATGATTGTTATGGTCATTACAACAAGTGCAAATAATTTTGCAAAAGTTGATTTAGGTTTAGATATACCTGGAAATATGCCCCAAGCAATACCTATGATAAAACCAGCAGAGAGTAAAAGTGCTTTCATTGTATTTATAAATAATTTCTATACAAAAATACCGTATAAATCACATTATTACTAGAGATTCCATGGATTTGTTGCCCATAGGGATAATTCAGGTATAAAGGCCCTATCATCAAGTTCTAATACTGATTTGATTGCATAGGCTATATCCAAAGATCGAAGCTTATTTGTTGCGGCTTCTCTTTCAATTCTTTCTTGATTATTAAATGCAGTTGCTACTTCACTAGGATTAATTTGCATAACCCGAATTGAATGTTTTCTCAATTCGGCTTGCCAAGCTTCTGTCATGGCTCTTAAAGCAAATTTACTAGCAGCATAAATTGCACCTTTTTCAAAACTCTTTAAGGCTGCTGTAGACCCAATATTTATGATTGTACCACTTTTTTGTGGGATCATATAGTGAGCAGCTTTTTTAGCTAATAAAGCCGGACCGAACACATTTGTTCTAAATATTTCTTCATATTTTTCCATTGTAATGTCTAGCATAGATGGAAATGAACCAATACCAGCATTATTTATCAATACATCAATTCCCTTCCATTTATCGATGAAAGTCTCAAATGATTGATTAAGCTGATCTTCCTTTGATATATCAGCACATATTGGAAAAGCCCCAGTATATGCAGCAGCTTTTTCTAATCGAATGTGATCTCTACCTGTAATTGCAACTAGAGCGCCGGCATCTACTAATAATTTTGCGGTTTCTTTTCCGATACCAAGCGAACCACCGGTAAGTAAAATTCTTTTATGTTCTAAGTTCATACGTTTTGTATATTGTTAAGTTAATGATTCGTTCTTAAGGCTGATGAATTGACTGTAAATTGAAATGTTGTATATGGACCATTACCATGTATTGCTAATTTTTTTTCTGCTAAAAAACCAATCATTGCTGCATTATCAGTACAAAGGTCTACACGAGGAATTGCTGTCTGAATTCCAAGCTTATTGCATTCTTTATGTAATAATGCTCTTAATCCAGAATTTGCAGAAACGCCACCTGAAACAATAACCCATTTGACATTATATGCTCTTGCAGCCTTAATAGTTTTTTTTGTTAGAACCTCAATTATTGCCATTTGCACAGAAGCACAAATATCTTGAAGTTCAGATTGATTAGGTTTTTGATTGTTAAACTGTTTCTGTAAAAATATTTTAACTGATGTTTTGAGACCACTAAAACTAAAATTATACGATCCATCATGAAGCATTGATCTCGGAAAATCATATGCTTTTGGATTACCTAATTGAGCTAATGAATCGATTTTTTGTCCAGCAGGATAATCTAAATGAAGCATTTTGCCAATTTTATCAAACGCTTCGCCTGCGGCATCATCTTTTGTACTACCTAATAAATCATACGAAATATAAGAATGCACTAAAAATATACTGGTATGTCCACCACTAACAACTAATGATATACAAGGGAATTGAACATCAGGATATTCCATACAGCCGCTATAGAGATGTCCTTCAATATGATTAACAGGAATAATTGGAATACCTAATCTCAAAGCCATACCTTTTGCAAAAGATACTCCAACTAATAAGGCTCCTGCAAGGCCAGGCTGATTAGTGACAGCAATTGCATGTACATTATTAATTCCTATCCCAGAAGTGTGCAATGCCTGATGAACAACTAATGAAATAGATCTTAAATGAGCCCTTGAGGCAAGTTCAGGTATTACTCCACCATATGTGGAATGAAAAGTTTGAGAAGAAATAATATTACTTAATACTTGATTGCCTTGTATTACAGAAGCTGAGGTTTCATCACAAGAACTTTCTATAGCTAATATAATGTGTGAACTATTCATCAAGCGATCTCCACAACTGTAATACCATCTCCACCTTCGGCAATAAAACCATTGCGATATGAAGAAACACCTGGATGTTGAGATAGTTGAGAGTGAATTGCTTGTCTGAGTGCTCCAGTTCCTTTGCCATGAATAATAGTTACAATTGCGATATTAGAAATTAATGCATCTGATATTAATTTTTCTACTTCTTTGCATGCTTCATCTGCCCTATAACCTCTAATATCAATAGTAGTTTTGGCGTCTAATTTTAATATTCCACCAGATGATTTTTGATATTTTTTTTGTTCACTTTTTTTTGCTTTTACCAAATTATGTAATGCTGTTTTAAATTTAATTCCATTAAACTCTACAATTGCAGATTGTGATGCTTCATCAACAATAATAATACTACCTATATCTCTTTGATTATCAGAGATCATAACAGCATCGCCGACAACAAAGCCCGTATCAGCAGGAATAATATCTTTATTATCTTTAACAGAATGCTCTATTTCTTTTTTAATAGCTGAAAATTCTTTTCTGATCTCTGTAATATCCCTTTTTTGCTCACGAATTTCTTTAATAGTATGTTCAATTAAAGCATTTGCTTTTTGGACAATCTCTTTTGCTTCTTGCTTTGCATTCTGAAGATATTCAGATTTTTTCTGTTTAAATTCTAATGCTTTCTCTTCATAATCTTTTTTTAATGTTGCAATAGTTACTCTTTCTGAATGTGCTATTCTTAATGAATCTTCTGCTTGAGATTTAAATAATTGTAATGATGCAATACTCTGTTCCAATTCAGAATGTTTATCGCCTAAATATGTTTTCGCATGATTCATAACACTTTGAGGCATACCAATAGATTCAGCTAGAACAAAAGCATAGCTATTTCCAGGAATGCCAGATTGAAATCGATATGTAGGTTTAAGATGTTCAGCATCAAATTCCATTGATGCATTAAGGATCTCAGGGCGATTTAAAGCATAACTCTTTAATGAAGACTGATGAGTAGTCGCTACAAACATTGATTTTTTATCAATAAAGAAATCAATAATGCCAGAAGCAAGCGCACTTCCCTCTTGAGGATCAGTTCCAGAGCAAATTTCATCTACTAAAATCAAAGAATCAGATGCTGCATTGGACAGTATATTTTTTAATGTGACAATTTGCGAGCTAAAAGTACTCAGATTATTCTCTATAGATTGATGATCCCCTATTGCAGAAAAAATCTTTTTGAGTCCGGTTCTGCATTCACCCAAAGGGAAAATTCCAGATAAAGCCATAGCAATATTTAACCCTATACTTTTTAAAGCAACAGTTTTTCCACCAGCATTGGGTCCAGAAATAAGATGTCCGCGTTTATCTGAAGTAAATTCTATAGTCAGTGGAATTGGTTTTACACTTTTTTGAGATTGTAATAATGGATGATACACATTATACAATTCAATTTCGGGCCCAGATATAATATGTGGTTTCACTCCATTTTTTTCAAGTGCATATGATGATTTAGCAAACATTGCATCAAAATGAGCTAGCACTTCTGTTGATTGTAAAAAAAGAGAAGCTTCTGCACTTAATTCAGCCGTTAATACGGTTAAGATTCTAATCATTTCTCTGCGTTCATCACTTAATAATAATGAAAGCTGATTATTCATTTCTACTATTTCTGTTGGTTCAACAAATACTGTTAAACCTGTATTTGACATTCCATGAATGATACCTGGGACAGATCTTTTGTCCGAAGCACGCATAGGAAGAACAAATCTACCATCTCTTTGGGTTACAAACTCATCAGTTACTTTATCCTCTTCTGCTACTTTTGCCAGAAGTTTATTCATTCTAGACCTAAGCCTAGAAGAAGTTTCGGCTATATTTTTTCTGATGTCAGAAAGTTCTCTACTGGCTGTATCTTTAATTGACCCAGTATCATCAATTGCATCTGTAATATGTTTTTCTAAAAATCTATTTTCATAAAAACCTTTACCAAATTCAGCGAGTGCTGGTGATAATTCTGATTTTGAGGCAAAATATTGAGATAATAGTCTGCATGCCCTTAATGCATCGTAAACGTCTAGTAGTTCTGAAGCAGTAAGGAAGCTACCTGAAATAAGAGATTTATGTAATTGAGGACGAATATCAGAAATACCTTCACTAGGAAATACTTCGTTTTTGGCTAAAAGATCTCTCATTTCTCC
>BJGZ01000003.1 GCA_014191195.1 Chlorobiota bacterium | reverse complement strand
GTCATTTGGAATTGCCAAAGAACCCGCAGTGCTGGATGGACTAATTAATAATATTCGGGCACTATCGGCATAGGATTTTAAGGCAGATAATTCTGCGCTTGATTGAGGGCCAATCAGAATGTGAATTTTCTTGCTATTAGCTTCTTTAAGTGATGCTAAGGCTAGCTCAGGAATTAATTTTGTGTCAAAATTATTAAATGAAAATCGAATTGTTAATCCTCTTTCAGCTGCAATTGCATTTGCTTGATTAATCGCAATATCAGCAGCTGCAATGGCATCTTTACCTAAAGTATTCCAATTGCCAGTAAGTGAGAATAATCCTCCAATCACAATCAAGGAATCTGAATTATCATTATTATGTACTTCGCTTTGATTTTCTTTACATGATGAGAAGAAGACACTAGAAATAATGAATAGCGTAATAAAAGAATGTTTCATAGGAATAAATATCACTATTAAGTCTGAAAAGTTAAAACATTTACAATGTTAAATATAACAATACTATTGAGGCTACAGTCATTATAATTAAAGCTATAAATCCTGCAATATTTATGATGGTAGTATTGGTAAATTCACCCATAATACTTTTATTGTTTGAAATGTATAGTATTATAGCAATTAATAGAGTGCAGTATAACCATATAAAATAGCAGTATAAATGAGGGCTTGTATCTGGCTAATTCCTAAATAATGCTATGATAAAATACATGATAAGACCAGAAAATCCCTTTCCAAAATCGACATCGCCATTTATTTCTGAAATTGTTTTATGCTGGGATATTTTATGTTCATCATAGATTGTAATCTTGAAATTAGAGGAAATATCATATTCATTAATGATTAATAATAAATGGGATGCTTTTATTCTGTATAATAATAAAGTACAATCCAGAGTGTAAATCCGAACAGTTAACAAAATTAGTTGAATGAGTCTCTTTCACATATTGATTGCTATTATAATCAAGTATCGTAATCTTATTATTTATTATAGGTATTGAATTATGAATAGTAAATCCTTTATCGCATGGATTTGGAAATATATCGGCTTGATTTTCTTGAAAATCCGTGCTAGAAATAATATCCTTGCCTTCTAAACTGCCCATACTTTGATTGGTAAATCTTGGAGCTACTTTGCATAGATGTTCATATTGAAATAGTGGTTGTAATGAAAATTCTTTCTTTATTCCATTTTGATAATATGAAGCAATTCCTGGTAACACTGCATTCATTAAAGCAGGAGAATTTTTAGATAAGGTGAAATCATATATAGCAGGATTATTAAACTGTACATCTTGAATCGGAATAATTCTTGTATTATGAGAAGTATCGAAGATTGAAGCTTTTCCAAAAAGCATTGTACCATTTCCAGCAAAAATATTATTTACCAATGTCAATAATCTAGTATTTGTATCGATTCTAAAGAAAGTACCTGCTGATCTTTCATTAACAAAAGTATTTGAAGCTATGTATAAGCTATTATCCAGAGAATCTCTCAAACCCTCTAAACCATAGCCAATAGTATTCCCATTTTCTGCATTAGCACTATGTTGCAAAATATTCCCAATGATAAAAGAAGTGCCTCCATTTGGTAAGTCAATATTTCTAGATCCAGTTCCTTTTTCTTGAGAAATATTATTATAAGCAATCATATTAAATGCAGCTCTGGATTTTACTTCATGTCCAACTTTTGTACCATGAGCATAATTAAATTGATAATAAAAAGCTTTGATATGGCCGATATAGATTCCATGCGATAAACCATCACCAGCACCACTGTTTTCAAATTCACATTGTTCTATTATGACAGTACTATTAGGATTTGCACCACATAAAATTCCATCTTGATTATTTCTAAAAGCACAAGATCGCACAAGAATATTCGTACCCTCAATTCTTATTCCTGCCCCATTTCTATCAACTACAGCGCAATCCCAAAAATCGATACCTTCAACAATACAATCATCACCTTTTATAACCCAAATAGCCTTTTGCTCTGCAGCTTTGCCATTAGCTTTTAATATAGTTCCTGATTCACCTTTAAAATAAAGTCCTTTAGCATACCATGAGCATACATCGCCGATATATTCTGCTTTATCAATAGAAATAGTATCAAAATCTTTAACCAATAAAGCAATGTCACTTGGCTTTTTATATTGTCTATTTGGCCCAATATTCCATTCAGAAGCGAATATTGAATTCGAATACATAACAAATAATACAATGAAAAAAAGAGAATAAACATTTTTCATACTATACCTTAAGGGAAAGCTAATTGATTGATAATTATGGGCACATCTAAAGTAACTTAACATATTATTTCAGCAAAGGAAATTAAATAAAGCACAGGTTTTTATATATTTGTTAAAGTTAAGAGGGAATGTCTTATTAAAACTTTTATTATAGGCATATAAAAGCCTTTGGGCATCTGCTTTGATTTATTAGGTTGAAATTTATCTTATGAAGAAAACACATTATTCAGCCATAGCGGCTATGTCTATAGTAATTGCTAATATGATTGGGACAGGAGTTTTTACAGGACTTGGTTATCAACTTTTATCGATTCAAGACTTTACAGCAATTGTTTTACTATGGATTGTAGGTGGATTTTTATCTTTATGTGGAGCATTTGTTTATGCCGAGCTTGGATCTATGTTTCCTCAATCGGGAGGTGAATACAGATATTTATCAGATATACTTCATCCATCTTTAGGGTTTTTGTCTGGTTGGATTAGTTGTACTATTGGTTTTACGGCACCTTTAGCAATGAGTGGTATGGCAGTTGGTAATTATATTAAAGGATCTATTGGTTATGGAGATCCATTACTTATTGGTATCATATCATTATTGATCTTAACGCTTATACATTCTACAAATCATTCGGCAAGTGGGGGATTTCAATCTATATTTACTATCCTTAAAGTATTGGTAATCATTGCATTAATAATAGCCGGCTTTGTATTTGGAACAGAAGATATCCATAAATTTATGCCTCATATCAATACTATTCAACAAGTATTTTCCGAGCCATTCGCTATATCTTTGATATATGTAATATTCGCTTATTCAGGCTGGAATGCATCTGCATATATAGCTTCTGAGATTAAAAATCCACGGAAAAATCTTCCCATATCTATTATTGGTGGAACGATAATCGTAACTATACTGTATGTTCTTATCAATATGATGTTTCTTTATACTGCTCCTATCAATGAATTAATGGTAGATATTACTACGATGCTGCCAAAAGAGTTAGTAGTTATTGCTGGTTCAAAATTTTTACCACCATTTATTGTTTCAATTAGCGGTTTTATAATAGCATTTATGCTTATTTCCTCTATGAGTTCTATGGTAGTTGCCGGACCCAGAGTACTTAGAGAAATGTTATTTGAATATAAACTCTTAAAGAATGTTAAAAGCAAAGATAATATCCCAGTTTCTAGTATATGGATTCAAACCATTATTGCTTTAATAATGATGATAACCAGTACTTATGATACATTGATTACATTTACTACAGTATTAATTACTATTATTTCATCGCTTACTGCTATTGCTGTTATCTATGCTAGATTTTCTTTGAAACACGTAGAAAGGCCTTTTAAAATGGTTGGTTATCCAGCTACACCTTTATTGTTTCTTATGATTAATGTATGGATACTATATCATATTACTGTATCAAAAACTCAAGACATAAATATTGTACTCGCAATTTTGGGATTAGGTCTTATTGTTTGGGGTATTTTACAATTCAGAAATAAAAGGTTATTAAAACTATGATATGTATGCTAAGGAATATGGGTGTAGTTTTGGGAGTTTCTTTGATATTGATTGGGTGTTCAGAAAAAGAGATAAAAAGGGATATAGACCTTCAAAAAAAAGATACTATAGCTTCTAGTTCTATAAGCAAGACAATAGAATTTGTACACATTGAAAGACAACAATCAGCTGATAGTGTAGAATACAAAGTAATTATTCCTGATTCTAGTATATCGGGTATTGGAAACTTTTCACCAATATTCTATGATACTCTTCCTGGATACTATACATTTAGAGGTACACCATTCAGAGATCAAAAACAGATGGGAGAATTAGATTCTCTACCCACGCAAATCCATATAGATTGGGTATTTAGAACTTCAATTGGTGCAGGAAGTACTGGGGCCGATGGTTCTCATCGTAGTTGGGGTGGAGGTGCTGGATGGACAGGCCAGCCTAATTTGATTATATCTCCTGATAAAACAAGAATGAATATACTTCAAGGTTCACTATGTGGTAAAGTATATTCCTTAGATTATGGCACTGGCAAAGAAATAGACTCAGCTTTTGATACAAAAATTCCGATCAAAGGTTCTATTTCTTCAGATCCAGAATATCCCGGAATTGTGTATGTAGGACAAGGAATTCGTTATACACAAGAGTGCGGAGCAAGAGCAATTAATATTAAAAAGAATACTTTATTATCTTTTCTCTCAGGAGATGATAAGCATTCTAAGCGCTATTGGGGAGCCTTAGATAGTTCGCCTTTGATTTGGGGGCAATTCCTTTTATGGCCTGCTGAAAATGGAATATTATATAAACTAATTAGATCTGAAAAGGGCCTAAAGATTCATTCTAAATTTGTGTATACAGTGAAAGGAAACAACCATTTAGGAATAGAATCTAGTATAGCGGTGTATGGTCAATATGGCATTATTACCGATAATGGAGGTAGTATTATTTGTGTGGATTTGAATACTCTACAACCTATGTGGTATTCAAATAATACCGATGATACAGATGCAACCCCTGTGATATCAATAGAAGATGGTAAACCTTTTGTTTATACAGGCTGCGAAGTTGATAAACAAGGAAAGCAAGGATTTGCATTATTCCGCAAATTAGATGTAGTAAATGGCAAAGAAATCTGGCGATTTTCACTTGCATGTCATTCTATTGCGAATGGAAGTTATATCTATAATGGTGGTATGCTAGGAACGCCATTATTAGGGAAATCTAATTGTTCATCTATGATTTTTACTTCGTTTTCTCAGTATAAACCAGGTAATACAGGACTATTTGCTGCTTTTGATAAAATAACTGGCAAAGTATTATGGCAAACTCCTTTATCTGCATATACTTGGTCTTCACCAATTGGATATATCACAAAGCAAGGACAGTTTATCATTTTATTAGGCGATGTGATTGGTAATCTATATGTGATTGATGGTCAATCAGGAAATATTATAACACAAAAAAGAGTTGGACAGAACTTTGAGTCTTCACCAATTGCTTATGGAAATACTGCAATTATTGCTTCCAGGGGTAATTCATTTTTTAGGATTTCTTTACGATGAAACACTTCATATTATTAATCTTTGGTTTAATTTTTATTAGTTCAGAGGCTTTTACAGGGATAACTTCATATACAAAACCTAGTTTTGGCTATCCATATATGCTAAGTATGCCAAAAGGTTCTACAAAAAAAGATCTGCTGCCTTTAATAGTATTTCTTCATGGAAAAAGTTTAAGTGGTGATAGTCTTGAAAAACTCAAGAAATATGGTACGATTGCCGCTATTAACAAAGGAAAAAAGATATCTGCGATTGTATTAGCGCCTCAATGTCCAGAAGGTGAAGGTTGGAATCCCGCTAAGATTTATCGTTTGATACAAAGAATAAAAAAAACGTATACTGTAGACACAAATAGAATATATGTAACAGGTATGAGTATGGGTGGTTATGGAACTTTTAGATTTGTAGCTAAATACCCTGATCTAGTTGCAGCTGCAGCGCCATTATGTGGAGGTGGAGAAACTAATACAGGGCAATCCTTAAGCAAAGTCCCTTTGTGGGTAATGCATGGTGCTCGTGATACAGAAGTGCCAATTATACAATCAAAAAAAATGGTGAAAGCAATTTATCTTTGTGATAGCACCAAATGTTTATTTACCGTTTTTCCTAAATTAGGCCACGGTGAATTAACGCAATGTTATGAAATGGATGAATTATATACATGGCTTTTATCGCATAAAAAGGAGAATGGAATCAGCAGGTTTATTCCGCCATCAGCATTAATTACTGAAAATAAATTTTATAAAATCAAAAAAAAGGCTGTCCCACAAAAGATAGAACAGCCCACTGAACAAAGTAAAAATTAATATTTATCCTTTTCGAATAGCCTTATAAATATTTTGAGCATCACCTCTTCTTAATTGATAACCCATCATAAAAGGAAGAGGTTTTTTAATGCTTTCTTGATGAACATAAGCGCTATCTAATTTTGCACTATATCTTCCTGCAAATATATTGATAGGCCTGCTATATCTTCCATAAAACACAAAATCCCATTGCTTTTGATCAAAATATTCAAATGGAACGCCTGTATCATCCTGAAGTATTGAATGTGTCTTCTTTAAAACAAAATCTCTAATCCCAGAAAAACCTGCATTATGCATCAAATAACTTGCACTTTTAACATATGTATTAAATTCCTGTAAAGAACTTAAATAGGATTGGAGAGGGGTATTCTTAAGAAATCCAATTTTACTTGCATAAGCAGCATTTCCTAAATTGGCATAGATATAAGTGAGCCTTTGTATTGTCTGAGAAGTTCCTGTCTTGAAATACATATCATGAATATCTTGTGCAGGAATAGAAAAAGTATCTTTTGCAATCTCATTGATAGATCCATCTGCATGAAGATATCTCTTTCCATAACCAATTAAAGTATGATCTGTTTCGGCTAAAAACAATGCAATTAAAGGTAAAGCACCATCTATGTTTTCTTGAGTAATATACTTTCTCATTCTATCTGTGATAAAATAACTCAAGTTGGTAACTTCTTGAATTGTTCTTTGTACAGATAATAAATAGTCTGGAACACCTGTTGTATCTACAGAAGAGAATTTCCTGAAGCTTCCTGGTGGTTCAAATGCTATAAAGACATATTGTTTATAATTAGGGAATAATGTAACTGCATGCAGTGCATCCGGACCAGAAAAAGGATATAATAAAGTACCCTCGCCGATTTTATCAGAAGCTAATTCCATTTGTGAAAACATCTGCATTTGAGATAATCTTTTAGTCTTCACTCTTTTAAAAACATCATTTATACGTTTAGCGTGAGCAGTATAAAATCCATTGTTTTTGATGAGCTTTAATCTGTCAGAAGAATGAGATAATCCCCCAATAAAACTAGCATATTCTTGAATACTTGTGTCAATAGAAATAGGCAAGTCAAATCCTTCTAATGATTGTACTATAGGTTTAGCTTTAGATTTTGGAATAGATTTTTTGATTGTAGGCTTAATAGGCTGCTGCGCCTGAGCTTCAGAAAACTGTTTATCCGATTGATTACAGCCAATAGAGAAAAAAATACATAGTAAAAGTAGAAAACGAATTGTCATGTAATTAACCCATCAATGATTCATAATTATCAATATATACAATGCTAATATGTATGTGTGTATACCCTTTTCTGAAAAAATTATCAGAAATATGTCCACAATCTAACATTTTTAAACATTTATTGATTAATCAATAATCAGACCAATTCAATTTCATATCATTAGTGGTTTATTGTGAAATTCATTTATATGTTAATTAATCAAAACGATTCGTCCAGAAGTAGCAGGACCATATTTGCTTTTTATTGTATAAGAATATGTTCCACTTGGAAGTACATTACCCATAGCGTCTTTACCATCCCACTGAACTGCAAATGAACCCGGTTGAATCATCGCATCATGAGTAAGTTCACGAATCAATGCACCTTTTTCATCAATGATAGAAATGGACAGAATATCTGCTTTGTCTAGATTGAATTGAATTGTAGAGTGTTCTGAAAATGGATTCGGAAATACTTTTTCATCAGCATAAGCAGTGTTGTAAATCATTGGTATAGAGGTAGTAAGAGTATCATAACAATTTTTCAAGGCTACAGTATATGTAGAAGAAACATCCCTGTTTTTACGATTAGTACTTTCATTTTTTGGGAGATAAGTTCTTACATATTCTACTTGAACTCTATCTGGAGAAACATTAACTCTTAAATGTCCTGAATTAGGTAAAATCTCTCCTGCAAAATATCCATAATCATCTGCATAATTCACGCTTGAAAAATTTGGATGGCTAGGTTGAGGAGTTTCTTGATAGATTAAACAATCTTTTTCTTGCTTGCAAAAGAAATGGTCATGCCCATGAAAAAACACATGAACTTTATGCTCTTTAAAAAGGTCTTTGATAGGTTTATACCAACCTGGACGATTTTTTTCAAAACCTCTGGTGCCATCTAGATTATTTCCACCCCATTCATATAAATCCGCATATTCAATGCCCCCTCTACCTTCTGGGCTTCCCCCAACTAATTGATGTGCAAATACAAACGTATAAGTAGATGTATTCTGTTCTAAAGTTCTTTTAAGCCAATCATATTGATTCTTACCGAGTGTCCATCTCCAGCCATTTAAGGAATCCGGCTTTGTTGTTGTATACCAATAAGGATCTAGAATAATAAATTTTGCATCTCCCCATGAAAACTCATAATAGTTCTCTCTTAATCCTATGCTTGCATGATTTGTCGTATCACCAGTATAAAACGTATTTGGTATAGGATTTAAGAAATATTTTTTACGTTCATTAGTTGCCCAAATTGGAAAAGAATTAAGATTATTATTTTTAATATTCCATTGGGCTTCGCCTTCATGATTACCTAAAGCTATAAACAAAGGTATAGAATGACAATTCATTTCATAGTATTTTCTAAGTAGATTACAACGATAGACAATAGTATCAAAAGGGACTTGCTTAGATGTATTTGTTAATTTGTCTGTCATTAAAATATCGCCAAGATCTATCATAAAATCAGGCTTATCCAACAACTGATTTTGAAGACATAGTGCATAGATATTAGTATCACTCTGAACATCTAAATGTGGATCAGCCTGAACTACAAAAGTGAAAGAAGTACCTGCAGGTTTTTGAGTTTTGAATGAATATTCAGGTCTTGTTTTTACAGAATTTGTGTCTTTTGGATTTCTATATTGAATGAAATACTTATACTCTCTGTTTGCAGATAAGCCATCAATTACAATATCTGTTGGTTCATTTGCAGGAAAAAGTATCCAATTAGTAGTACTAGGTTTATCTTGTCCAGTATACCAATTAGCTCTCATCTCTGTTGTACTGTCAAACATCATATTTATTGTTATGCTATGATCTGTTGGTCTTCCAAGAAGTTCGGTTCTTAGTACAGTTTGAGAGGAAATAGAACATTGAGCTATAATGAAAATAATAAGGTTCAGAACTATGATCTTCATGATTATACTTTTTAATGATGAATAATTACTTGTTGCACATATGTTTGATTATCTACATGATATTGAAGGATATATGAACCTTGTGATAAGTATTCAACATTAATAGATGTTTCAGTTCCCTTATAAACTATTTGTCCTAAAGAATTTGTTAGAACAGCTGAAAATGCTGAAAGATTAGATTTAGGAATATCAATAGTAAGAATTTTATCTGCCGGATTAGGATATACTGATGCACTATTAAATGAATCATGTGTTTCAATCTTATTTGTAGCACTACCTACAGTATAACTAAATGCCACAGATCGATTTTTATTTTGTCCCATGGTGTCTGCTGGTAAATATGCTAAAACATAATCAACTTTTACGCCTTCAGGACTTACCTTTACCCTTAAATGTCCTGTACCGGCTAGAGTATCAGAAAGATAGGAATCAGCATTTGCAAGTTTTCCAATTTCATAGGTAGAATCTGCTGCCATTGGGCATGCTTGATATGTAATTCCATCTAATTGTTCATGAGCAAATACATGATCATGACCTTGAAAAAAGATATTAACTTTATTATCTACAAATAATTTATGTATTGGTTTACCCCAACCAGGCCTATTCTTATCGAATGTATAGCCTCCTTTTTGTTCTGAACCACCCCATTCAAATAATGGAGCATTTGTAATGCCACCTCTACCTTGTCCTCTAATATGATGAGCAAATACAAATTTATATTTAGATGAACTATTTTCTAATGTTTTTCTAAGCCAATCATATTGAGGTTTTCCTAAAGACCAATCCCAATTTTTTGGTTTATCAGAAGAATCACATTGATCACGATAAACATCTAACACAACAAATAATGCATCACCCCATGTCCATGCATAATAATTCTCAGGATTTCCAACACCATAAGGTTCATTATCAGTATTGCCTGTGTAAAAACTATTAGGATATGGATTAGGAAAATAGAATTTTCTCCACAATGTACCCCAAACGGTTAGATTCTTTCCTGGATTCTTAAGCATATAATAATCAGTTTCACCTTCATGATTTCCCAAGCAAAAATAAAACGGGATCGAATGTGTAATTTTTCCTAGATAAGGTCTATAATCTTTGTGAAGTTTATCTAATTCTGGTGAAGTTATTCCATATGGGTCATGGTCATCACCAAATGTATCTCCTAAAGACAGCATGAAATCTGGTTTATCGGCTGCTTGATTAGCTAAACATACTTCATACATTGAACGTATGCCTTTTTTATCATATAGATGCTCATCAGCTTCAATTGTAAATGTAAATGTACTTCCAAGTGATCTTTGGGTGTGAAAAGAATATTCTGGAGATATAAGATAATTTTGATTGCCAATTTGACGATACTGAACTCTATAATAATAGCGTTGATTGGGAAGTAAATTTATGAGGTCAAATTCATCAGGAACCCCTGGTGATGATATGTAATTTTTAGAAGTGTTATTATAAGTACCTGACGAAATTCCATATTCAATAAAGTACTCAATATTTTTTTCATTCAATATGCTGAAGGTAATGGAAGTATCTGTAGGTCTTCCCAATACTATACTAGGTTCTTGAGAATAAAGAGAATTTGAACACAATGAAGTTATTACAATACAGAATGCAATTAGAAAATTGGATAAAAGTCGCATAATCAAGCCCACACTAATAATATAATAAATATCAAATTTATGTGGGTAAGACTCTTATACTGTTTAAGGGTTTAATGATGAAGAAATTATCTAACAGAAACATTAAAAATATTCTGTCTTTCTTTTGGATTTAATATCAATCTGCATGTATCGTTAATTATGCTACATTGAACCGTAAATAGTTCTTGCGTACCCAAAACAGTTCTTTGATACGATATTTTCCATTTCCCTTTTGGATTTTCTCTTATTCCTGTTCTTTTGAAAGAATAACCAAAATTCATTTTTTCGATTTCTTTTACTATTTGAGAAGTCTTTTTATTCTTTATTTCAGCAGGCGTATAGATAAAAGGGACCATATCTTCATATCGCATCTGCTTAAATAATATTTGAACATACTGTAATATATCTGTTGAATAAAAGCATAAAGGATTTTTGAATAGACACGATTCTGCTGATTTAGCGTATTGAAGATTCATAAATAACAATAGTATCAGTAGACAATTGATAAGAAATAATAAAACTTTTGAGTAATGTATATTCATTATAATTCCTTGAGATTAGAATATATTCTTTAATCGTAATGTATTCTTTTCGATTATATGCCAGCTGAAAAAGGCAAGTATTATAGAAATTCCCAATGAATACATCATCAATTCAAATTGATTGAATGTATTAAATGACATCAATGTTTGTTGCACAGGAAATCCATACAAATAGATGCCATATGATACATCGCCTATATATGATCCAATTGAAGAAAGGATCGGTGTAGACAATAATCCAAAAGTAATGACTACAAGTGGCAGTAATACATAATGAGCATATTCAAATGTATGAGTTACAATTGAGACAATTAATAGAATAAAAGCAAGCAAAGACATGATAGAAAGATGTTTTACTTGATCAAAATTTAATGCTGCTAATAAACATCCAGCTGAAAACATGCATATGAAATCAGATATTAATATTCCAGATGCATAAGTTCCAAGATTTTTAAACTGTTGAAAGTACAATGTATTTATTAGAAATGATGTAATAAATACACCAATTAAAATTACACGTATATAAGATAATTTGTTCTTTATAAAATAGATAAGAGAACAGAGGATATACATTTTGAATTCATATGGAATTGTCCATAAACTACCATTTATTGAGCCTTTATAAGGATTATGCTCAAAAATTCCTGGTATATAATATTGATTCATGAATAATGAAATATTAACAGGAATATATGTCCATACAGCAGTATTCTGTAGATAGGGAATAGGATAATTATATAGCAATGACCCAAAAAGAACGGATAAGAATACAACTATAAACAGGGCAGGAACAATACGTAATAATCTATTCCAATAAAACTGTATTAAAGAATTACTTCTTATAATACTTTTATAAATTAAAAAACCACTGATTATAAAAAATCCTTTCACACCAATAGAGGATAATAGAATATTTTGTCCTGTTAATGAGCATAAATAGTCCCATTCTTTATTACCAGATAAAACAAATGAATGAGTTATTATAACAAATATTGAGAAAAGAAGTCGTAGAAAATCAAAATTGTTCTTCATTGTTCAAGAATCACAAATTGGATATACAGAATTAATGCAATGGGGAATATTCTATGCAGACTTGAACCATAGCTCAAATCTGCATAAAATTGAATAATATTATTTTTTCCCAGATAGTTTTTTAGGCATATCTGCACCTATATAAGCCATTATTGCCATAGCCGCGGAACACAAATTCAATTCATATGGATTTAATTTGTCCATAGTGTCTGCATTTGTGTGATGATATCTGAAATATTTACTTTCTTCAACAAGTAATTCCATTCCAGGTACTCCTTTTTCTATCAGAGGTCCGATATCTGCGCCTCCGCCACCTTCTTGAATAATTGTAGCATCGATAGAACCAAGCAGAACAGACATCTCTCTGGCTAAAGCTAGATTACTTTCATTGCCAGTGCATTCAAATCCTTTAGGCTTAAATGTACCAGCATCGCTTTCGATTGCTAAGACATGTTTTTCGATTTCATGCGCATGAGCCTTAGCATATGCTTTACCACCGGCTAAACCATTCTCTTCATTTGTCCAAAAGACTACTCTCATTGTCCTTTTTGGTTTTAAACCAAGTTTTTTAATTATCCTCAGAGCTTCCCAAGAGATAAAACATCCGCCACCATCATCCATAGCGCCTTGCCCAACATCCCAAGAATCTATATGGCCACCAAATACTACTATTTCATCTGGTTTTTCAGAACCCTTAATTTCAGCAAGTACATTTCGTGAATCAGCATCTGGTAATTTTTCATTTTTAAGAATTAATTGTACAATAGTTTTAGTTTTTCTTTGATACATTCTATCTAACATATCAGCATCTTCGGAAGTTATAGCTGCATGGGGTATTTTAGGTACTGAATCATTATAATACATTGCTCCTGTATGAGGTGTATATAATGACATTGACCCAACAGATCTAACCAAGCTTGCAATTGCCCCATATTTAGCTGCTTGCACAGCACCATTTACTCTATATTGAACTGTTTCTCCATATGTAGTAAATGGTACATTAAACAGAACTATTTTCCCTTTTACTTCGGCTGCTTTTTCGGCTAATTCTGCAAAGCTTTTAACAGCAACAATTTCTCCTGTTAAACCATTTGCTGGTGTTGAAATAGTTCCACCTAATCCTAATAATTGAAGTGAATGTTTTCTGGGTGAAATCATTTCTAGTGACTCTTTTCCTCTTACCCAATGTGGAACTTTTACGGGCTCTGTCCATACACTATCAAAGCCATCTTGTTTCATAACTTTAATAATCCAATCAATGGATTGTTCTAAACTTTTACTTCCACTTAATCTACTACCATAGGTATCACACATTTCTGCAAGCCTATTGTAACATACACTATCTTTTAACGATTCACTTACAATGTTTTGTGTTATATCATGATAGATATCTCTTAATGTTTCTTGCGCTACAAGTGAATGAACATATTGAGTGCAAGTAAATAATGAGACAAGTAAGAATAAAACTATTTTCATTACTCAATCCTGTAAAAAGTGGGTATTAATGTATTAATGCTTGCAATCTATGAAAAATATCATGTGCTTTAATCTCCCTAATGCATGAGAACTCTTTTTCTGTTCCAGAGAACTTACAATCAGCAGATTTAGGCGAAAAGTAAAAACATGGACTACATTCAATGGCTCTTCTTGCTACCAAAGCATTGCTATTTCCCCATGGAGCAGTATGAATATGACTAGTATAACCAAAAATTGATATTTGAGGTAGCTGAAGAGCTGCAGCTATATGCATTAAACCAGAATCATTCGAAATAAATGCTTTGCATTCATGCATTAAAGCTATGCTACCCATTAAACTTGGCATCTGGACAATATGTACACTCTCTGCTCCATGGCTTAAGCTAATATCATTTTTAATTGCTACATTCAATTCAAATTCTTCTGGCCCGCCAAATAATAAGATCTTAGCATTATACGTAGAAATCAATAACTTAGCTAGTTCAGCATACTCAGTATGATCCCATCTTTTATTGATTTGATTCTTGAAAATTGCAGATCCAGCATGAAAGCCAATCAACATATCAGTAGCAGATATATTTTCTTGCTTTGATTTCCACAAAGAAACCTGCATGATTGACTCTTCAGATAATGGAATTGTCAATGGAGGTAAAATCTCAGGAATTGTAGCGCCTAATAAAGATACAAGTCTTATGTTTTCTTCACAATTATGCAATGTGTCTATTTCTTTAATAGATATTGTATGTAAAAATTGTAATTGTTGATTAGAGACATGTAAATAAGAATGACCAATGCGATATGTAGAGCCAATAAGCCAGCTGATAATGGCATAAGGCCATCTATTTGCGGGAAACACAGTTATAGTATGAGAATATTTGTGCCTAAGTGATAAAAGAAATTGTAGTGATGCAAATGGATTCTTTTTTAAAAAATTCCAAAAATGAATTTTATTGATATCCTTATTTTCTGCATAAATATCTGCTGTCCCTTTAAACATCGTAAGTAAATCTATAGTATGTTCAGGAAAAGATTTACGAAGTATTGATAAAGCAGGGCTAAACATAATGGCATCGCCAATTCCTGATAATGCTAATATTAATATTTTGCTATTATATGATAATGGGGCTTTTTCCTCTTCTTGAAGAATTGAGGTTTGATGAGAACTTATTGTCAAAGATGTACTTTGAACAATTTCCAGATCTGGTGTGATATAATGCATCTTCACCCTTTTAGAATAGCAATTCTATATTTTTTTGTGGAATCATTCCTGTAATTATTGGTTTTCCATCTTCCAAAATCAAGATATCAATCTCTGTACGCATGCCAATCTGATTGTGAATATAGATACCTGGTTCAATAGAAAAAGAAGTTTTGGGTATTATTAAACGCATATCATGTGTTTCAAAATTATCCATATTAGCGCCCGCACCATGGGTCTCGGTGGTTATGCTATGGCCTGTTCTATGAACAAAATACTCTCCATAACCTTTGTTTTTTATGTGATTTCGAACAGCATCATCAACTTCATATCCGGCAATAGGCATTCCAGAATTAAGTCTATTTTCGATTAAAGAAATCCCAGAATCTCTTGCATCAGCAAGAACTGAAAATATTTCCTTGTGCAATTCACTCGGATTGTTACCCGTATGACACATCCAAGTGATGTCTGAATATGTACCATGTCCATGAAGTGGTGTAGCCCACATATCTATCAAAACTGTGGTATCTTTTTCAATTGTACTACTATGATTCTCATCGGGTGCATAATGAGGGCTTGCTGCATTTATGTCTTTGGCAATAATTGGAGCACTATAAGTAAACAGCTTATTATCTTTAAAACGCTGTAACACAAATTGCTGAATGGTAAATTCATCAGCATGCCCATATTTTATAATAGATTTCCTGATTATATCCATGGTTTCATGCATAATTGTACCAAGCATTGGAGCAGTAAAAGACACATTCTCTTCTATTTGTTCAGAAGTCCATACAGCAGAAACCTGCTGTAATAAATCAGCTGAACTCTGAATGTCTGCTCCATATGATCTTAATAATTCTACTGTACCTGCATCAACTTTTGAAGCAGTAGGAATTGCACAAAGAGGGGAATATTCAATTGCGATATGCGGACATTCTTTAACAAATGCTTGAAGCTCTGATTGCCATTGATCATAACCTGCATAGATAATTTCTTGTGCCTGAATATGGCCTAATGTAAAGGGTTCAATGGCATGTACTAATTTTTTTACTTTTCCTTCTTTGGGGATTAAAACAGCCCAGCGTCTGGTACAGTGGGTAGTGGACGGAATTGATAATAAATCCCAAGCAATGCTATTGCTACCCCTAAAATCAATCAATAACCATCCATCAATATTGGATTCTTTTAATATATTTTGTATATGTTCAAATTGTATCATAATTACTATAATGACATAACAGCTTGTTTAAATACCAGGCCACGATGTTCGTAATTTGCAAACATATCAAAGGATTTACAAGCTGGAGAAAAAAGAATAGTATCACCAGCTCTCGCTTCTTTAGATGCAATACTGACAGCATCTTCTAATGAATTAGCCTTCACACATCGAATCTTTGAGCAATACATGTCAAAAATCTTTTCTTTATCTTCTCCTATTGCAACAATAGACCTAACATTAGAAGCAATTAATTGTTCTAAGCTTGCATAATCATTATTATCACCAAGGCCACCTGCAATCCATACAACAGGGGAGGAGTAACTAGAAAGTGCATACCAAGTAGCATTAATATTTGTTGCTTTTGAATCATTTACATAATTAATACTATTGAGTGATCTTACAAATTCAAGTCGGTGTTCAACACCAGAGAATTGCATAAGACTATCTCTAATATTCTCATTTCGGACTTCAAAAGCCCTGGCCGCAAGAATAGCTGCCATAGAATTATAACGATTATGTACGCCTGGTAGGCGTATTTCATCAAGCTGCATAAGTACTTCCTCTTTATGCGGATGCGATGCTAGAATCAGATGTGATTGGCTAGTATAGGCCCCTTGCTGCAGGGGGTTTATACTAATATATGCCACATTTGCTTTAGATATTTTAGAGCATGCTGCTGCTTCAAAATTATCTGCATTCAAAATTAATAAATCATCTGCATTTTGATTCTGAGAAGTTTTCCACTTTGCTTTACAGTAATTCTCCATTGTGCCATGATAGCCTAAATGATCTGGTGTAATATTGAGAATAATACTGACTTTTGGCTTAAAAGTATAGGTTCTGTCTAATTGATAACTACTTGTTTCTAATACAAAAATTGTTCCTGGTGATACTTTCCCAACTAATGAACTTAAAGGTATACCGATATTCCCAGCTGCTATTGCAGATTTTCCAGATTGTTTTAATATGAACTCTGTTAAAGCAGTAGTAGTAGTTTTACCATTTGTTCCTGTTATTGAAATGATAGGATTTGTTGTATGTAAGGAAGCAAATTCTAATTCGCTCACAATTGGAATACCCAAAGACTCTGCTTCTTGTATAATTGGTGAAGAGGGAGGAACACCTGGAGAAACAATTATTTGTTTGCAATTCTGTAATGCTTTTGAAGAATGGCCTCCAAATTCTACATCTATAGAAGATTCTCCCAATTGTTCATAAGCCCCTTGATAAGAAGATTGTTCTTTTCTTTCTGTTACAAATACAGAGTTCCCATCTTGTTTAGCTAATAATGCAGCAGCAATACCACTTTTACCAGCTCCGATAACGGTTATATTCATAAAAAGCCTATCAAAAAAAACCTGATCTACACAATATTGTATTAGATAGATTAGCGTTCTAGTAACAGTTGTCAGACAATTAATTGGGTCTGACTGCGATTGTAATTTGTGCAAGTAGAGAGTGATTTTACTTTATATTCGCTTTGGCTGCTATAGGCGCATCTATTCCATTACTCATGTACAAGATCAGGCTTGATTTTATTCCGCTAAATAGTTGTAAAACAGACTGGATGCATACATACCAATCCTAAAATTATCTAAGCTAAAATGTTCATCTGGCGAATGTGCATTTTCATCTTGCAATCCAAATCCCATTAATACTGTTGGTGCTTTTAATATTGTATCAAATAATAAACACACTGGAATAGAACCACCTTCTCTTGTAAAGTATGGCTCGCGTCCATAGGCTTCTTGTAATGCTTTTTTTGCAGCATTCATGCCTCTTCCAGTTTTTTCAACCAAAACAGGATTTGCGCCATGTAAGTTCTCTACTTCTACTTGTACTGTTGGTGGAGCAATTGCTTCAACATATGAAGTGAATTTGCTAGCAATATCTAGTGTATCTTGATTTGCTACTAATCTCATAGATATTTTTGCTGAAGCTTTAGATGGTAATACAGTTTTAGCTCCAATACCTGTAAAACCTCCAATAATTCCATTTACATCTAATGTTGGCCTTGCTGATATATGTTCTAATGTTGTATATCCATATTCACCACATAAACCGGGAACATCTAATCCTTTACGAAATTCTTCTGCATTAAAAGGTAAACGTGAATAATCTAATCGTTCTTCATCTGTTAATTCTTTTACATTATCGTAAAATCCAGGAATAGCAATTCTGCCATAAGAATCTTTAAGTTTGGCAATGATTTCGCATAGAGCTTGAAGGGGATTAGAAATACTTCCTCCATAACTTCCAGAGTGTAAATCCCTATTTGGGCCAGTAACATGAACTTCCATATAACAAAGCCCTCTTAATCCATAACATAAAGATGGCATCCCTGGGCCATATAATGGTGTGTCTGAAACAACTACTGTATCACAAGAAAGTAAGTCTAAATGTTCTCTGATGAAATGCTCTAAATGTATACTTCCTATCTCTTCTTCACCTTCAATTAACATTTTAACATTAATTGGTAAAGTACCGTTAACTGCCAGCATCGCTTCAATTGCTTTGCAATGTAAAAAAACTTGTCCTTTATCATCAGTAGATCCTCTAGCAAAAATTTTCCCATCTCTCAAAGTTGGTTCAAAAGGAGGATTTGTCCACAAATGTAATGGGTCTATAGGTTGAACATCATAATGACCATAAAACAATACTGTTGGTGCCTCTGGCCCAGCTTCACAATGCTCTGCATATACAATTGGATGCCCAGCTGTAGCATAAACAGTTGAAGTTTTCATACCAATAGATGATAAATGTTCTTTTAACCAATTACCACAATAAGCAACATCACTATTATGTTCAGGTGCTGTACTTATACTCGGAATCGAAAGGAATTCTATTAATTCCTTAATAAAACGATCTTGATTGCTTGTCAAATATGCTTGTATGTTTTCCATATTGATGCTCTTTAAATAAGAATAGTATATGCAAAAATAAACAGTATCTAGATGATTTAAAGAAGAAAGTTTATGGAAACTTAAAAAACATAATAAGTGTTTTTAGTATAAATTAATTTGGTTTTAAGATGATCACGAAGTAATTTTGAAGGAAACTTATAACACCTACATAGTATTCTAAGTATTTAGATATTCATTATATCGCGATGAAACATGGAAATAATAGAAGTTAAAGCTGCTGAAAAGGATGAAATTATGAGGCAGAAGATAATTGAAACTGCAAAAGAAGAATTTATGCAATATGGATTTCACCGTATATCTATGGATGATATTGCGGAGAAATTAAGTATGAGTAAAAAGACATTGTACCGATATTTTACGGGTAAAGATGATTTGATTCGCACTGTAATGATGGGACATATGAGATGTTTTGATGAGATAAGTGCAATGATTTCAGAGAAAAGGGCAGAGAGTGAATTTATTAATAAAATGGTTGAGATCAGTTCTAAGATAGCAGAATTAGTTTCTAGAATGCCTATCCATGTGATGAGAGATTTGCAGAGAAATTCTCCTGATATTTATGATGAAATGCAAACTCATAAAAAAGAAAATATCGCAAGAGGTTTTGGGGCATTTATTAAAGAAGGGAAGCAAGCGGGTGTTTTTAGAGAAGAGTTACCAGAAGACATTATGATAAAAATACAATTAACAATAATTGAACATATGTTTAATCCAGAAATATTAATGTCTTTGCCATATACACCCATTCAATATCATCAGCATATTATCACATTTGTGATGCAAGGAATGTTCACAGAAAAAGGAAGAATGCAGATGAAAGATGCTCAGCAAGCTCATAACAATGAAATCTAAAATTTTCAATAATATTTGTCTTTAAGGACTTTTATAATGATTCGACATATCAATAGAGTATTACTTCTTTCATTGATTCTTATGTTCACAGTGAAAACTGAAGCTCAAGAACTAGTAAAACTGTCTGTACAAGATGCAGTAAGTATAGGATTAGAAAACAGTAAATCTCTAAAAATTAGTAATGCTAAAATTACAATTGCTCAGCAAAGAGTAATGGAAATTAATGCAAATCGATATCCATCACTTAAATTTATTACTGGTTATACTCGCCTTAGCGATGTTCCAGCCTTTACTTTTACATTACCTTTTCCTGGGTCTCAACCTGTAACGATAGCACCGGTTGTATTAGATAATTATGTAATGAAATTATCGGCAGCACAGCCTGTTTTTACTGGATTTAGACTTCAAAGTCAGGAGCAAGCTGCTGATTATTTAGCAAAAGCTTCTCAATCAGATTTTCAGAAGGATAAAGTAGAATTAATCGCAATGATTAAATCACAATATTGGAATATCATTAAAGCCGAGCAATTTGTTCGTTTAGCACAAGAAAGTGTTATCACATTAAAAGCTCATTTGCAAGATATCATGTTAATGATGAAAGCTGGAATGGTTACCAATAATGATGTGATGAAAGTTCAAGTACAAGTATCAGATGCTGATTATCGATTGATAGAAGCAAAAAATCAAGTACAATTAGCAATGATAGGATTAAATAATACATTAAGGCTTCCCTTAAATACGCAATTGACATTATTATCATCGTATAATGAAGCCCCCCAACAAAGTTTGGCAATGGATGGTTTTTTGGAAGATGCAATCAAAAACAGACCTGATATTGTGGCTAATGATTTTCGTGTAAAAGCTTCTGAACAAAATATACAAGCCATTAAGTCATCTTGGTATCCACAAATCAATGTTTTTGCAGAGTATAATTATAATAATCCTAATCAAAGAATAGTACCGGCTAGATCTCAATTTGATGGAACCTGGGCAACAGGCGTTCAATTATCTATGGACATATGGAATTGGGGAATTACATCCAATCAAACAAATCAGGCAGAAGCACAATTGTCTCAAGCAATTGACGCAGCACAATTAACCAAAGAAGGAATTCAAACTGAAGTTATGCAGTCATATGTCCTATTGCAGCAAGCTTTAGAAAAAATAGGAATCACTAAAAAGAATATTGAACAAGCAGAAGAGAATTTTAGAACAATTTCACAAAAATTTAAAGCTGGTAATGCATTAACTACTGATGTTACAGATGCCCAAACAGCACTATTGCAAGCAAAAGTTAATAATATACAAGCCTATATAGACTATGAACTTGCATTGGTACGTATGGATAAAGCCATAGGCAAGCAATAAGAATTATATACATTTCACCATATATATTTAATATGAAAAAAATTATCGTCATTGTAATTGTTGCAGGTTTTTTTATAGCAACGATTCTAACTTTAAGAAACAATAAAGCAATAGCAGAAAAAGCAATTATCGTTGAGGATATTTCTGCAAAAGTGATTCCAGTTAGTACTGCTATTGTTGAAAGAAAAGATATTGAACAAAACCTTTCTTTGATTGGAACAATTTTACCTAAAAGTGATATCAATATAGTATCTGAAGCCGCGGGTAGATTAGTAGCTTTGAATGCAAATGTTGGAGATTATAAATCTGCTGGTTCTGTTATTGCTGAAGTTGATTCTGAACTAAGAAAAGCAACATTATTAAATGCACAAGCAATGTATGAGAAGGCGCAAGCAGATGCTGATAGAATTGAATTGTTATACAAAGAAAATGTAGCAACTTTAGTACAATTAGAGCAAGTAAAGTATAGTTTACAAGCCGCCCAGGCACAATTAATTATTGCTAAAAGACAAGTAAAAGATACCAAAATTATTGCTCCAATTAATGGTGTCATTTCTATGAAAATGGTTGATAAAGGAGCAATAATTGGAATGAATGCTGTGATAGCAAATATCATCGATATTTCTTCATTAAAAGTAAAGGTTAATGTATCAGAAAGGGATGCTTTTACACTAAAAAAAGCTGACAAAGTAAATATATCAACCGATGTATATCCAGGTAAAACTTTTACTGGTACAGTAGCATATATATCATCAAAAGCAGATGAAGCCCACACATATCCTGTAGAAATATCATTAGCAAATTCTTCTATAACACCATTAAAAGCTGGAATGTTTGCAAGAATTACTTTTTCTACAATCTTTAAACATCAAATACTTACAATACCAAGAAATGCCTTATTAGGAAGTATCAAGGATCCCAAGGTATTTATTGCAAAGGGTAATAAAGCAGAATTAAGAAAATTGACAATAGGTGCAGAAAATGGATATGATATTGAAATTCTTGGCGGTTTACATGCTGGGGATATCATTATCGTGGATGGACAAAACAATCTAAAAGATGGTACTAAAATCTCCGTAGTTAATCATTAATCATTTAATCAAACTAGGAGATATAATATGACGATTACAGAAATTGCTATCAAAAGGCCTACGCTTATAGTAGTTATTTTTTCTATGCTTGGAGTATTAGGAATATTTGGATATTCTCAGCTTAAGTATGAATTATTACCGAAGATAAGTCCACCAATAATTTTGATAACTACTGTGTATCCTGGTGCTTCTCCGCAAGAAGCAGAAAATTCTGTAACAAAATACATAGAAGATGCTGTATCAAGTCTGGATAAGGTAAGTGCAGTAAGATCTACTTCTGCAGAGGGAGTTTCTGTTGTCACTATTGAATTAGAACAATCAGCAAAAATAGATCTTGCATTACAAGATGCACAAAGAAAAGTAAATGCTGCCCAACAGTTATTACCTAAAGATGCGCGCGCGCCTGTGCTTTCCAAAATTGCATTAGATGAAATACCTGTATTAAGAATTGGTGTCAAAAGCTCTATGCCAAATAGAGAGTTTTCACAGTTTATGAAAGACCATATCCAGCCTATTTTATCTAAAATTAATGGAGTTGGTAGTATTACCCTTTTAGGAGGAGAGCAAAGAGAAATTAAAGTAAATGTAGATATAGAGAAAGTAAGAGCCTATGGATTAGGTATCAATCAAATTGCTGGAATGATAAAAGCATCAAATTTAGATTTTCCTACAGGCAATATTAAAGATAGTGATGGACAATTTGTTGTTCGATTAGCTGGGAAATTTCAAAGTATAGCTCAGATTCAATCTATAATAATTGGAAGATCTAAACAAGGTGGTAATATCCGTTTAATGGATATAGCAGAGATTAATGATGGAAGAAAAGAGTACACTACCATAAGTCGTTTGAATTCTGAAACAACCATTGCAATGTTAGTACAAAAGCAATCCGATGCTAATTCTGTAGAGGTAAGCCAAAGAGTAAGAAAACAAATGGAAGAATTAGAAAAAACATATGCAAAAGATAAACTATCATTTACAATTGCTCAAGATGGTTCATTGTTCACTATTGAAGCTGCTGATGCCGTAAAATATGACTTAATGATTGCAATTCTATTGGTTGCAGCGGTTATGTTCCTGTTTTTACATTCAATAAGAAATTCATTAATAGTAATGGTTTCTATTCCTGCTTCTTTATTAAGTACTCTTTTTATCATGTATGTTCTAGGATTTACCTTAAATCTTATGACACTATTGGCAATGAGTTTGGTGATTGGAATATTAGTAGATGACTCAATCGTTGTTCTAGAGAATATCTATAGACATCTTGAAATGGGTAAAGATAAACGAACAGCTGCACTTGATGGACGTAATGAAATTGGATTTGCAGCTTTATCTATAACTCTGGTTGATGTTGTAGTGTTTGTTCCTTTATCATTTGTGGGTGGTTTAGTAGGTAATATTTTAAGAGAATTTGCTGTCGTTGTATTCTCATCAACGTTAATGAGCTTATTTGTATCATTTACAATTACTCCTGTTATTGCTTCAAGAATATCCAAACTAGAACATATCACTAATTCCACATTAATGGGTAGATTTTCTCTGTTTTTTGAAAAGATTTTTGATTGGATAACTCAAGAATATATTCGTATTCTAACATGGTGTATTTCTTCTTGGAAGGGCAAGATTACAGTTATTCTATTTTCATTATTAAGTCTTTTAGCCTCATTTGCTTTAGTACCATTGGGATATGTAGGATTTGAATTTATTACGCAATCAGATAGAGGTGAGTTTGCCATTACAATTGAAATGCCTGCAGGATATTCATTAGATGAAACAAATTTCACAGCTTTATATATAGAACAATTATTACATGATTTCCCGGAAACTGAAAGAGTGTTTTCTTCAGTTGGTGTATCAAATGAGGGATTTATTGGGCAAACCTCTACAAATGCAGCAGAGTTTAATGTTACATTAAAACCAAAGTCTCAAAGAAATAAAACGACAGATCAGGTTGGTATGCAGATGAAGAAAAAAATACAATCAATTCCTGGAATTAAAGTAAGAGTAAACCCGATAGGAATTTTTGGGACAGCAAATCAATCTCCGATTCAAATTGTAGTGAATGGTACAAATTTTCAAGATGTATATTCAGCAGCCTCTATATTATCTGGACATCTTCAAAATACAAAAGGTGCACAAGATGTTCGTTTAAGTGTGGATGATGGAAAGCCTGAATCAAGAATTCAATTAGATAGAGAAAAAATGGCTGCATTTGGACTATCTGTAGCAGAAATCGGAAATGCACTAAAAATCGCTATAAGTGGAGATGATGACTCAAAGTATAGAGAAGCAAATACTGAATATACCATGCGAATAGTATTAGATGAATTTGATAGATCGCAAACCGAACAATTAAAACGATTGCCTTTTGTTAATGCAAAAGGACAACAAATAGAATTACAACAATTTGCTGATATAGTACTTTCAAGTGGGCCAACAAAGTTGCAAAGACAAAATAGAAATACTGCAATTACCGTGTTTTCTCAAGTATTAGGTCGCCCATCTGGTAATATTGTATCTGATGTACAACAATTAATGGAAGCAGAAAAATTACCTGAAGGAATTACGATTTCTTATTTAGGTGATCAAAAAAATATGAAAGAGTCATTTATAAGCTTGGGTTTAGCACTAGGTGCTGCTATTCTTTTTGTATACCTGATTATGGTTGCATTATATGATTCATATTTATATCCATTTGTTGTATTGTTCTCTATACCTGTAGCATTTACCGGAGCATTATTGTCAATGGCTTTAAATATGAAAGCACTTGGAATCTTCCCAATACTAGGTATCATTATGTTAATTGGCCTAGTAGCAAAAAATGCAATTTTGTTAGTTGATAGGGCAAATCAAATGCGTTTAGAAGGAGAATCTATCATCGATTCTTTATTAGATTCTGGAAGGGTACGTTTACGTCCAATTATGATGACAACAATTGCAATGATTCTAGGAATGCTTCCAATTGCATTGTCGCATAGCTCTGGTGCCGAATGGAAAACAGGTTTGTCTTGGGCTCTTATTGGTGGATTATCGAGTTCTTTACTTTTGACATTGGTGCTAGTTCCAGTAATCTATCAAATAGCTGAAGAGCTTAAACAAAAATTTACAAAGTCTACAAAAAGAGCTTAGAATGCGTTAAATACTCAACTTAATCGTTATATACCCGAAATTAATCAATCATATGAGATATTAGTTTCGGGTTTTATTTTAGATTGCAATTATGTTTATTCATCGTTATTAATGAATGAACATTACAAATTGTGAATACAGTATCATACTTAAGTAGATCAATTCATGTTGTTAAAAAAACATACATTATTTAACTTTATACTTTGCATTGTTCTTGTGATAATCAGCACTACCAATGCACTTAGCATAAAAACCATAGCTTTTAACAAAGTTATCATTCAATCAGTTAACGATACATCTGTTTTGTTTAAAAATAAACAGCTATTTGGTATTGATAGTGGTATTATTATTTACAATATTCAGCTTAAAAAGGGGAAAGCCTCTTCATTTTCTTGCATAGGATTTGCTCAACAAAAAGATTCTTTACAGCTAAATATTAGATGTAATCCTTCTGTTCAAGGCTATAATGTTGATACTTTATTTATTGAAAGCAATATTGGAAATATACCTATAGTTTTAATGTGTAAAGCTTTTTGCAAATCAGCTTTGAATTCAATATTGCAGCTAGATAAAGATACATTGAAATGTAATACAAATGATACTGTATTGATTCCCTTCACACTTCCACAATTAAACGTAACAAATATTGTAGCTTTTAGTGGATCTATGATATATAATCCTACGATCTTAAAGCCTTTATTTGGAGATATCTTTGTCCAAAATGTTCCAAATGAACGTCCTTCTTATCAAGTAGATTTTACTATTCCCATACAAAACAGTGATTCTATTGTATTGTTTCGTTTTTTAAGTTCATGGGGAAATGAAGATATTTCTTCTATAAGATTATCTGATTTGAAAATTGATTCTTGTAATTATGAATCAAATATTGAATCAATACCTTTACAGATAAAAGTATGTAAAGCTAATGGGACTAGATTATTTTTTACAGGTAATTCTACATCATTAGAAATAGCATACGATAATATCTCTCCAATATTAAAGATATCTCCGGGTGAAACTGGCGCATATACATATACGTTGTATTCATTACAAGGGAAGCTGGTTTTTTCGAATACTGTGCAAATGAATACATTGGAAAATATATCTATTCCAATTCGAAATATGATGCATAACTCATGGTATTGTATAGCATTACAATGCCCAAATTATGAAACAAAAATGTGTTCATTTATATGGTAATTCTTTAAATATATATGACATTAAAACCATTGATTTTATTTCTAAGTATACTATTTCTAAGTTCTACTCACTTTTTAGTAGCCCAACAAGAGCAAGACTTAAGCGTGCTTCATATAGCCCGTTATAATAATAGAATTGGCCAAACATATTGTATAGATAGTGTATTCCCATATCAGTTTGTGGAATTAAATAAGACTAAAGGATATCATATTGCTCAGATATCTGCAGGGAATAAAGGCATATGCGTTTTAATGAACTATGGAACCTTACCTCAAGATCTACTTTTATCAGATACATTGTCGGTTAAAGATATAGAGGAAAACTGGTCATCAGGCTTTAGAGTTAGTTCATTAGCCTATGCAAATGGTAAGTGGTATTGCGTGATGTCATTAGATAATGGAATTATTGACCAAAAAATGATTATCACCAAACAATTTCCTAGAAATCTTATAGATTCTTTATGGAACAATGGTTTACGATTATCTCAGATTGCATATGGAAATGGCACATGGGTAATGATAATGAATAGACAAATGATTACTTCTGGACAATCTTATTCTATTTCAGATACTGTTCCAAGTACTCGTAATTCACAAAATCAATCGAATGGAATTTGGCCTGCATCAGTATTTGATATAGGTAATTCATTTATAACAATTAAAAATGGTTATACTCATTCATTTGATCATAGAATCATGAAACCAGATGGAAATATAAGAGATACAATCCAATATGTATGGGAACAAGGATATACAATAATAAATATGTGTATGGCAAGATCATCGTCTGAATTTTTAGTTTCTAGGCAGAACTTTAGAGATAGTGTATATGAGTCAATTGATCTGGTTTCTATTCCAAAAAACAATCTAGAAATACTACAACTAGATAGATTTATTAATAGAACAGCACCAAGTGACGGAGCAATGTTAGCGATACAAAAAATAGCAGCACATTTTATCGTCAATACTGAATGGCAAAAAGCTGCTGAAGTGTATCGCAGCTATATACCTATAATGAAAGGCTTTGAATCTACAATAAAGAAAAGTATTGGATTACTTACAGATAAAGAAGATTCAATACTAGTTATTAATCTTGGAAAGACAATAAATACAACAGGTGCAGAATGGGATCCAATTCCAACTCCAGATGGAAAATACTTATTTATGTCTGTTAGGGATAGAATTGGTGGGGAAGGCAGGCAAGATGTATTCTATGCTCAACAAAAGAAAGATACACTTTCTATTGAACAATGGGATACTCCATTGAGTGTAGGGCCAGGAGTTAATACCAGAAATGGTGAAGAAACAGTTGATAATGTATCTGCAGATGGAAATACTCTATTATTATCTGGAACATTTCCAGGTTCATATGGTCGTTTCGACATTTATACAGCCGAAAGAACAGAAAATGGATGGGATAATTTACGCCAATTACCAAGGCCCATTAATTCTGAACATCATGATGAAAGTGGATGTTTAACATCAGATGGGAAAGCCCTCCTTTTTTCTTCTGATAGGCCAGGAGCAACAGGGAATGTTTTTGCACCAATGAATAGTAGATATCATGGTGGTGGTAATGGAAATATGGATATCTATATTTGTATACAATCCGATACCGGTTGGACTGATCCTATTAATCTCGGAACAACTATTAATACGCCGTTTTCTGAACGTTCTTTATTTTTACATCCAGATGGAAAAACTTTGTATTTCAGTTCAGATGGACATTATGGCATTGGTGGATTAGATGTATTTAAATCTACAAGATTATCTGATACATCGTGGACGCAATGGAGTGAACCTGTTAATCTTGGTAGAAATATAAATACTGTTCAAGATGATTTTAGTTATAAAATTACCGTTGGAGGTGATACTGCTTATTTTGCTGCACAAAATCGAATTGATGGAATTGGTGATTGGGATATATATAAAGTTGTATTGCCTCAACATATTCGGCCACAGCCAGTAATTACTATAAAGGGATTCGTAATCGATAAATCTGGAAAACCCCTAAAAGCAATGATTGTATGGGAAGACTTAAAAGATGGCAAGAGTATTGGCTCTGCGCAATCAAATCCAATTGATGGAAGTTATATTGTTGTATTACCTTTGGGTAAAAACTATGGTTATTATGCCAAAGCAGATGGATATTTCCCTATTTCAGCTAATATTGATGCTAGAAAAGAATTGAAAGGGAATTCTAAACAAAAGAATATTGTCATGTATCCAATTATAGATACCAATAGTCAAGAAATAACCCTTCAACTTACTAATGTCTTTTTTGATTATGGAAAAGATAATCTTCAATCATCATCATTTCCAGAATTAAACAGATTAAACGAAATTTTGTTAAAACATCGATTTCACTTCATTAAAATAAGTGGTCATACAGATGATATCGGATCAGATAGATATAATCTCACTTTATCACTTAATAGAGCAAAACGAGTAAAGCAATACTTAGTAAAAAAAGGGATACAGTCTAACTTCATAGAAATCATAGGATATGGCAAATCTATGCCAAAAGTTATTGGAGATTCAGAAGAAGCTAGAGTCGAAAACCGAAGAGTAGAAATTAGTATAAAATAATAGCATAAACTTTTAACTCAGTATCTTTGCATTATTAATAATATGATTGAATAAGCAAAGACATATGAGTTTTTTTTCTTTAGTACATTCTGATAGTGAATCACAAGCAAGAGCTGGTATCATCACAACAGATCATGGTATAATTGAAACACCTATTTTTATGCCTGTTGGAACAGTTGGTTCCGTTAAAGCAATCGAACAAAGAGAATTATCAGAAATTGGTGCTCAAATAATTCTTGGTAATACGTATCATCTTTATCTAAGACCTGGTGAAGACGTATTATCATATTTTGGTGGACATCATAGATTTATGAGTTGGAATAAACCTATTCTAACTGATAGTGGTGGATATCAAGTTTTTTCATTAAAGGAATTAAGAAAAATTACAGAAGAAGGTGTCCAGTTCCGCTCTCATATCGATGGCTCTAAACATTTTTTTTCTCCAGAAAAAGTAATAGATATTCAGCGGTGTATTGGCTCGGATATTATGATGGTACTGGATGAATGCACTGAATTTCCTGTTAGCCACAAAGAAGCAAAAACGTCTATGGACTTAACTCTTCGATGGGCATCAAGAAATAAAAATGCATTTGATAATTCAACACCAAGATATAATCACAATCAATTTCTTTTTGGAATAGGCCAAGGAAGTACATATAAAGATCTACGTCGAGAATGCATGGAATCATTGATAGACATGAATTTTGACGGATATGCTATTGGAGGATTGGCAGTTGGTGAACCTGCTTTTAATATGTATGATATTATACAACATTCTACAGGAATCATGCCAGCAGATAAACCTAGATATTTAATGGGAGTTGGTACTCCTGAAAATATTTTAACTGCAATAGAAATGGGTATAGATATGTTCGATTGTGTAATGCCTACAAGAAATGCTAGAAATGGAACTATATTTACTACAAGAGGTAGAATGAATATTAAAAACCTTAAGAACAAATTTAATGATGAGTGCATAGATCCCGGTTTAGATTTATATGCATCGCAAAATTATTCTTTAGGTTATTTAAGACATCTCTTTACAGTTGGTGAATTGCTTGGCCTTCAATTAGCTACAATGCAAAATTTAGGTTTTTACCTTTGGCTTGTAAGAACTGCCAGAGAGAAAATACTTTCAAATACATATCGTCAATGGAAACATTCAATTTTAGACATAATTAAATAATCTATTTCATTTTAAAGAGAGAATATAATGCCTTTTTTTCCTATTGAAGCCTTAGCACAAGGTGCCCAAGCTGCACCAGCTGGCGATTCATTATCACAATTATTACCAACATTATTGCCTATGATCGCAATATTTGGTGTCTTCTATTTTCTCATGATACGTCCACAACAAAAACGTCAACGTGAACATGTGGAAATGCTTAAAAAAATTAAAAAAGGCGATAAAGTTGTTACTTCCGCTGGAATTCATGGAACAGTTTCTGATGTTAGCGATGAAGAACCAACAGTTGCTATCAAAGTAGCAGATAATACAACAATTCGTTTTGATAAAAATGTAATAACTGTAGTGCAGCAATAATTCATGCCAAAACAATTCGATACAATTAATCAAGCAATTACAGACCTACAATTAGGTAAGATAGTTGTAGTTCTCGATGATGAAGATCGCGAAAATGAAGGAGACCTTATTTGTGCTGCGCAGTTTTGTAGCCCTGAACATATAAATTTTATGGCTAAGGAAGCTAGAGGTTTAATTTGTGTTGCTTTATCACAAGAAAAAGCTATGCATTTGCAATTAGCGCCAATGGTTTCTGAAAACACTGCTTTACATGGCACAAAGTTTACTGTTTCTATCGATTATATTCATGGAACCAGTTCTGGAATATCAGCTTCAGATAGGGCTACAACTGTTCAAGCATTGATTAATGAAGATGTGAAACCTGAAGATTTTGGAAGACCAGGCCATATCTTCCCATTAATTGCTGCTGAAGAAGGCGTTTTAAGAAGAGCAGGTCATACCGAAGCTGTGGTTGATCTAATGAAATTAGCAGATTTACATCCTGTTGGGGTTTTATGTGAAATCTTGGATGCCGATGGCACTATGATGAGAACTGAAAAGCTGCTTGATTATGCAGAAAAATATTCGCTTTCTATCATAACCGTAAAAGATCTTATTGCTTATAGATTACATTCTGAAAAACTTATTCAAGCTGTAGCTGAAGCAAAATTACCTACCGATTATGGTGATTTTAAATTAATGGTTTTTGCTAATACCGTTGATGGTAAAGAACATCTAGCTTTAGTAAAAGGTACTTGGCTTCCAGATGAACCTGTTCTAGTAAGAGTTCATAGTGAATGCTTAACCGGAGATATCTTTGGATCAAAGCGATGCGATTGTGGTAAACAGCTTGCAATTGCATTGTCTATGATTGAAGAAGAAGGTAAGGGTGTTCTTTTATATATGCGACAAGAAGGCAGGGGAATTGGGCTTATAAACAAAGTAAAAGCATATTCTTTACAAGAACAAGGTCTTGATACTGTAGAAGCAAATGAAAAACTCGGCTTTTTACCAGATCCAAGAGACTATGGGATTGGAGCGCAAATATTAGCTTCTTTAGGTATCAAGAATATGAAGTTAATAACCAATAATCCAACTAAAAGAGTTGGAATTGAAAGTTATGGTTTAAAAGTTATAGAAAGAATTCCTATAGAAACAGAGCCTAATCCTGAAAATGTTAAATATCTAGAAACTAAAAAATTTAAAATGGGACATCTTCTTACCCATTTATAGTTCTGTTTGGGAAAGTGGATAAAACTCGATAAATTGTACATGTGTTTTGGAACAAGCACAGAGAAGTCGTTATATATATAGCGGCTTTATTTTTTTTGAATATAGATTTGTCGGAGAGACTATGTCTTCAAGTCCTGTATATATGACAAGAGACGGTGTAGCTAAATTAGAAGAAGAAATCAGACACCTTAAATTTAAAGGTAGAACAGAGATAGCTGAAAAAATTGCTTATGCTAGGTCTCATGGAGATTTATCCGAAAATGCCGACTACGATGCAGCTAAGCATGAGCAAGAATTATTAGAGATGCGTATTTCTAGATTAGAATCTACTTTAATGAAGGTTCAAGTATTAGATTCTAAAGATTTGCCTAATGATAAAATCTATATTTTATCTACAACTAAATTGAAAAATCTAAATACAGGTAAAACTGTAGATTATTCTTTGGTTAGTGCTGAAGAAGCTGATTATCAAACAAATAAAATTGCTGTTTCTTCCTTATTGGGTAAAGCTTTACTTGGGAAAGTTGTTGGTGATATTATATCAACTAAAGTTCCAGCTGGAGAAATTCAATATGAAGTACTTGAAATTGGTAAATTAATGTAGCATTAAACCATTATAATGTATGGCTTATCTAAGCTCTTGAATTGTATTTAAGAGCTTTTTTTATAGATTCCTATCGTAAGAGAACAAGTTTGCAATCTGATCAGGATATCATCCATGGTTTACTCTCTGATAAAAGAGATTATGCCGCAAATATTTTTGTTAGAAAATATCAAAGATTTGTTTTTTCTGTCGCCCAAAGATATCTAAAATCTTATGAAGATGCATGTGATGCTTCACAAGAAGTATTTATCAAAGCAATCCGAAATATTGGAAATTTTAGAGGTGAATGTTCTTTGCAAACATGGTTATATAGCATTGTGATTAATGTTTGTCATTCTATGAATAAGAAAAAGAAGTTACGTTCTTTTGTTACTTTCAGCCCATTTGATTCAATGCCAGAATCAATCACATATGATGATAATCCAGAAAACTTAACTATGAATACAGAATTTCAACAGAAATTCGATAATCTCATGAAACAATTGCCAGAAAAACAAAGAGAAACCTTTATCTTAAGATATATTGATGAATTATCTTATGAAGAAATATCACAGATGTTAGGTACAAGTATCGGTGGACTTAAAGCTAATTATTTTCAGGCAGTAAAAAAATTAGCCTTATTATTAAAGCCTGATGGAGATATATAATATCATGAATTCGAATCAACAACATTTATTAGATTCTTTGCCAGATTATGTTGATGGTAAAGCTGATCAACATCTTAAAGATGCAATTGATAATGCTAAACAAGTCGATACAGAACTACAATCAGAAATTATCACAATTCAATCTGTTTTTAATGCTCTTGATAAAGATCAAATTAGAACTCATCAAGAATATATTTCTAGGAATATTTCTGTTCAAGTTGTTCAAGCTTTAGAAACTAAAAAAACACGATTATTCAATTCCAATTACCTTATTGCTTTTTGTAGTTTAAGCGTTATAATATGTATTTCAATACTATATTCTATCTATCTTCCCGATATGCATCATCCTACAATAGTTTCTTCTTATTCATTGAATGATAGTAATAATATCTATAAAAATGATGCTAATGAAGTTCAAGATTTTATATATGGGACTCATGATATCTTTCAATTGTCTCTTCTTGAGGAATCAAATGCTTATCAACAAGAATTATTAGATGATATTATTGTTGACGAAGTATTTGCTATTTATGAAAGAGAATTGACTCTAGAGAATCAGTCAGAAACAACTACTGCTCTTGAAAATGAGATACAGAATGTATTATTACTTGAAGGAAAAGATGATGAAACATTATAAATATATATTGATAGTGTTTGCTTTCTTATGCTCTTTCAATTATTCAAATGCTTATCTACAAAACAATCAAATCAAAGATAAAATCAATCAGTTAAAAAAGATTAAACTTATAGATATTTTAAGATTAGATGAGAATAATGTAGATAAATTCTTTGCTCGCTATGGTGAGCAAGAAAGAAAACTTGAAGAGCAACGTTTACAATTAAATAATTCTATTAATCAATTAGAACAGGCGATACATAATAATGCTGCGAAAAAAGAAATACAACAGCTAGTTCAGAATATTCATATTAAAGATATTGCTTTAGTAAATGCAACGATAGAAAAACAAAAAGCTTTAAAATCTTTACTAGATGACCAACAATATGCCAAACTCATTGTCTTTGAATATCAATTCATGACAAAACTCCAAAAAGCTTTGATAGATAAGAAAAAGAAAAAGAATTATGAATAAAAAAACCTTCATGTAATGCACATGAAGGTTTTTTTATTATTTCTTTCTAGATGAATAAGGCTTCTTTCTATCATTATATATTCTTGGTTTTCCCAAATTCTTTCTCTTTGGCGCTTCTAAACCTCCACCTACTTCATCGTACTTCTTATATGGTTTGGTTCTTGTTTGGGTATCTTTATCTTTGAAATCTCTTTTAGGAGCATCATCTCTATTATATGATGATCGTGAAGAATCTTTTCTATCGCCGGAGAAACCGCTACCACCACGAGAATCTTTTCTATCGCCGGAGAAACCGCTACCACCACGAGAATCTTTTCTATCGCCGGAGAAACCGCTACCACCACGAGAATCTTTTCTATCGCCAGAGAATCCTGAACCGCCACGAGAATCTTTTCTATCGCCAGAGAATCCTGAACCGCCACGAGAATCTTTTCTATCGCCAGAGAATCCTGAACCACCACGAGAATCTTTTCTATCGCCAGAGAATCCACCACCGCCGCGAGAATCTTTTCTATCGCCAGAGAATCCACCACCGCCGCGAGAATCTTTTCTATCTCTAGAGAATCCGCCACCACCGCGAGAATCTTTTCTATCTCTAGAGAATCCGCCACCGCCACGAGAATCTTTTCTATCACTAGAAGACCCACTAGTACGCTTTAGTTCAGCTTCATCTGGTTGAATAGCATTTGCTCTATCTTCATCAGTAACATCTTGTGCTGGAATAAAATCAAAAGAAGTAAGAATTTTTGCAGGCTTAACCGCTAGAGCAGTTAAATCCTCTTGTTCATATGGTTTTGAAGTATATGTTTTATAATATTCAGATGAAGTAGAAGAATTTTCTTCAAACACGATAACAAATTCACCTTTAAATTTATTTTCAGTGAATTTTGCATGTAATTCAGAAAATGTACCATAATGGTGTGATTCGAAAGACATCGTAAGATTACATCCAATATAAGCTTTGCGATCAGGCATTACTTTTATAGCAGACTCTAACATAGGCATAAGTCTATATGGCGTCTCTAATAATACTACAGTTCTAGGCTCAAAAGATAAATCATCCAATTGAGCAGTTCTTTCTTCTGACTTTCTACTTAAAAAGCCTGCACAAGTAAATCTATCTGATCTAAAACCACTTCGAACTAAAGCTGTAAGCAAAGAACTAGCACCTGGTACAACTACAATATCGAGATTTTCATTTAAAGCTGCATTGATAAGAATCTTTCCTGGATCTGCAAAAACCGGAGTTCCACAATCAGAAATCAGAACAAAAGATTCACCAGCTTTAAGTCTTTCTATTAGTATAGGAGTTTGTTCATCTTCATTATGTTCATTTAATTCTTCAAGTTCTTTTTTGATATTATGTTTTTTTAGAAGCAAAGCACCTTCAGATGCTTCTTCACAAATAATAGTATCTACAGAATTAATTGTTTTTAAAGCCCTTAAAGAAATATCATCATCATTTCCAATAGGTGTTGATACAACATAAAGAGTACTTTCTATTTTTTTATTTTTCATCAGAAGCGCCTGTAAACAGTAATTGGGTTCGTGTACCATATATAGAATGTACACGACATAAAAGAGTGGGATAGCTAAGTAGTTTAGATGAAATTGCAATTTTTCCATCTAGACCTTGCCATTCTATAGATGCTGATAAGTCAGCTAATTCCTTACCTTGAATATCAAATATTTTTAATGAAATATCTTTACGAGATTGAACATGAACAGAAATATATTGATCAAATCCTTGAATACCAGGATTAGGACTGATTTCAATCATTGGGGCTTCATCGTTAACAATATCTTGAACGGAAGAAGGAATTTCAGTAGATATTGGTATAGGTAATGTAGATAATCCATCTGCAAAACGAATTCTTAATGCCGTTCCAGATGCAATGCCTTGCTTAATCCTAATTTTAGCATAAGAAACGATGCCAGGTTTAATGATGGTATCGATTGAGATTATTGCAGCAGATTCTGTACTTGGACGAAACTCTGTTGATAGCACTTTTGCAAATTGATTTCCTTTATTACTAATTGGGATCATTAGATCAATTGAATCATTAGGTGAATTTATAGCTATGTAAATTCCTTTGGGATTAGTAATAGGTTCTGGATATAAAGGAAATTCTGGTTGTGTAGAAAGTTTATACATTCTATCAATGATTTCAGGATGATCTACATATGGATTTTTCCTCTTTTGAACACTAGCTATAGACTCGCATCTATCTTTTTCTCTTTGATCTACAGGGTCAGATTTATTCCAATCTCTTAGAATAGTTTCCATGCCAGTTAAAAATCCATCTTTATCAAATGTTCCTTTTCTATTGCCATATCTAGTGCAATAATACAATAAGCCTCTAGCAATATTTCCTTTACTTTCATCTCTAGGTTCAAATGTTGTGTCAGATGAGCCTGTAGGTAAACCTAATTTCGAACCTCCAACTTCCCAAAGAATACTTCTCGTAACTTTACCGAATGGATTATTGGATCTTTTCTCATTCGATTTAGAATCAGAAGGATAAAGATGATAAATGTCAGTACGGGCAGGTTCTTTGTCGGAACCTTTACTTTGAGGCCAAGAGTGTTCGCAGTTAAAATCATTTGCATTTGGAATACCAGTCGTTTGGATTTTTCTGCCTGTATAAATGCATTCTACATATCCATTTACATTATCTGCTTTACCAAACATATGAGTTCTAGCATCGGAATAACTGTACACTGTTTGATTTTGTAGATAAGCATTTAATGCATTATATAAAGCTTGTCCTTCTATATTTTGTGTAAATGCAAATTCAGTGTCTTGATATTCACTTTGAGCTTTCAATATGATTGATTTTGAATAGAATCCAGATGCACAACCAATAGAAAAGGATGCAGTTGCAGAATAAGAAATATTATGAACAGTTTTAAAACTGAAAGTATAAATAGCTGTTTGATTGGGTTGCAGAGTGTTTGTAGACACATTTATGCAAGCAAAAACTGGAAATCGAGAATATATATCTGGATTTGAAATTGTAATTGGAAAAGCAGAAGTATTTGTGATTGACATTGTATCTACTAATTCATCATTCACATAACTTTTCCCTAGATTTATTGTGTCTTTTGAACAATAAACAGCACATGGTAATTCTGAAGCTTGAATGTGTAACACATTAACAATCAATATAATCAACGGTACATATACATTCATATATAGAAATCTATACATAATGAACCTTTAAAGGAATGGAATTGAATGGTGAATCATAAATTCATTGTAAATAAGGTGTACACATTCTTCATAAGTGACTGTTCTATGTAAAATAGTACTTAAATCTATAGAAGAATTATCTAGATATTCGTATAATAATTTTTTATCATTTTCATTCTTTGTTATTAGGTCAGCAATTGCAAGATGGTCATTTTGTAGTAAAATTGATCCATGTTGTAACAAGACATTATCATGTATCATTTGGGCACTGCCAATAATCTTTTTGCCTTTATATTCAACTTCATACTGAGCAGAAGTAGAAAAGCATGCTTTAGACATATCAGTTGCATAATGATGAGTAAAATTAGTTTGTGATTTTACAAAATCTAAATGAGAAATGTGTAAAGGAGATAATGCTCTTAATAAAAAAAGATGAATAGATTCATACCACTTTTTGGCTATTGATGTATCTTTACAGGGTACTGTGATGCAATATGTGAGTTCATTTGCATGTAAGACAGCACGTCCACCAGTAGGTCTTCTGACAATATCTATACCGCGGATTGAACATTCTTGATAATTTATCGATGTATCTAACTGATTTTTACCTAATGATATTGCCCATGGCTTCCATCCATAAATGCGTAATAATGGACTATGTGAATCATTATCTGCTGCAAGCTTCTGTGCATTAGATATATCTAAATCCATTTGTTCTTTACCACTTAAATAACCAGTATTTTCAAAAAGCCACTTCATAAAAAATCTATCCACATTTTTGTAAAGCTTCAATAAGTTCTTCACAAAAAGCACGATCTTCATATAATTGAGATAAAAATAAATCTACACTGTCAAACTTTTTTTCTTCGCGTAAAAAGTGTAAAAACCATACAGTGATAGTTTTATCATATAAATCTGTATGTAATCCAAAATAATTTACCTCTAAAATAGATTCGGTATCATTAGTAAATGTTGGCCTAGTACCAATATTTGCCATACCATAATATAATGTACCGTCAATCTCAGAAGAAACAAAATATACTCCATTACCAGGATATAATTTATGAGGGTCTGTCGACTTAATATTAGCAGTTGGAATACCTAATTTTCTGCCTCTTTCATCGCCTCTTAAAACAATTCCAGAAACAAAATATGGATAGCCTAATAATTCTAAAGAATCGTGCAATTGATGTTCTATTATTGCTTTTCTTATTATCGTACTACTAATTGGACGATCTTTAATCACTGTCGCAGGAATGATTTCTAATGAAAAATTATATTCTTGAGATAATGAAACAAGAGTTTCTTCAGAACCTTCTCTATTATTGCCAAAGCCATGATCATAACCAATGCACATTGTATGTACACCTATTTTTTCTACGATATATTTTTTGATAAAATCTGTAGAAGAAGTTGAAGCAAATTCTTTAGAAAAGGGAATAATGATTACTGTATCAATGCCATATGATTCAATAAGTTCAATTCGTTCATCAATTGTAGATAGAAGTGAAACTTGAGGCTTATCTTTTCTTGGTACGATTAATTGTGGATGGGGGTGAAAAGTGACAATAACAGTTCTCGAATCATTAACTGATTGTGCAATTTCTTTCATTTTAGAAATTATGTTCTGATGTCCTATATGCACACCATCAAATGTACCAACTGTAATAATTGATGCCTGATTAAATGGTATATCATCAAATAAGGAATAGATATTCATCTTTGTTGAGAAAAAACTTTAGGAATAGCCAATAGATTATGTTCAGTAAGTGCTTGTTCTATAATTGCAATATCTACTGCATCTTCTACTGATAATTCACCAATTTCGGTTCTTCGTAAATCAGATAAATATGCAACAGTACCTAAAGCAATACCAATATCACGAGCTAGAGAACGGATATATGTTCCTTTAGAGCATGATATATCTAATATTAGCGTAGGATTATTATAGGAGACAAGATCGATTGAATGAATAGTAATACCTCTAGGTAATATTTCAGTTTCTTCGCCACGTCTGGCTAATTTATATAAAGGAATACCATTTTTTTTCAAGGCTGAATATATGGGCGGAACTTGTTGGATATCACCTATAAATTGCTTAAGAAGTAAAGCTATTGAATCTTTGTCTACATTAGATGAGATTGGTGCAAAAATATTTTCTGGTGTTTCGGCATCTAAGGAGTTGGTAGAAGCACCAAGTTTTATAGAGGCTAAATATCTTTTTTTATGAGCTTGATATTGGTCTATTATTTTTGTTGCCGGCCTACCAATGCATACAATTAAGAAACCAGTAGCTAAAGGATCTAATGTTCCTGCATGCCCTATTTTTTTTACACCAAGCATTCCACGAAGTTTAGCTACGATATCGAAAGATGTCCATGATTTCCCTTTATCAATAAGGGCAATAGCACCATTTCCTGCATTTCTTGCATCATGAGTCCATGTGGCAATATCTTGTACAGTATGCCTAGTAAGCATTCTCATAGAATCAGTAGGAAATAGGGTAGTATTAATCAGCAGAATTAGAATTATCTTCGGTTACATTATTGCTGTATTGCTGAAGCCTACGAATATCATCTTGTTTGGTTTTTTCAAGTAAATTCTTTATGCTTTCCATGGCATCCATAGTTTCATCTCTAAAAAAACGTAATTCAGGAGCAAATCGTAATTGAAGATTTTGAGCAATATGTTTCCTGATTCTAATCTTATCTTGTTCAATTGCAGTAAGAACTTCTGTAATCCCTTTTTTCCCACCAATAGCACTGATATACACTTTAGCTATTTGTAAATCGGGAGACATTTTAACTGAAGTTACGGTAATAAGACCAGCATGTATTTCGGACGCTATTTTCCTTAGTGGTTCAGAAAGTAAATCTGTTATCACTGCAGCAACTTTTTCGGTTCTTATAGACATCTATTGGTCCTTTATTGACTTAACTTACGGCGTACTTCGGTTTGTTTATATGCTTCAATTATATCACCTTCAACAAAGTCATTGAAACCATTAATACTTATACCGCATTCATAGTTGGTATCTACTTCTTTTACATCATCTTTAAATCTTTTTAATGCAGATAATGTAGAATTATAAACCATAAAGCCATCTCTCATTACTCTTACTCGATCATTTCTATGGATTTTTCCAGATGTTACATATGATCCAGCAACTGCTCCTACTTTACTAATCTTGAATACTTGGCGAACTTCTGCATTACCAATAATATCTTCTTTAATTTCTGGTGATAGAAGTCCTTCTAATGCCATTTGAATTTCATTAATACAGTCATATATGATTGTATATAAACGAATATCCACACCTTCTGCTTCTGCTGATTTTCTTGCTGCTGAAGTAGGGGATACATGAAACCCAACTACTACGGCACTTGATGCAGCTGCTAACATAACATCTGACTCGGAAATTGGCCCTACACCTTTATGAAGGATAGTTACTTTTGCTTCATCACGAGTTAGTTTTTGCAAGGAGTCGGATAATGCTTCCATTGATCCACTAACATCACTCTTGATAATAAGTTTAAGTTCTTTTGTTCCACCACGAAGAATATCTTGAGAGATTTCATCTAAAGTGATTGGACGCATTTGCTTAAATGTTTGCTCTCTCTTTAATTGTTGACGTTTAGTTGCAATTGCTCTGGCTTCAACTTCTGTATCTAATACTGCAAATAAATCACCCGCTTGTGGTGTTCCATCAAATCCAGATACTTGAACTGGTAAAGATGGGCCTGCTTCTTCTATTCGATTACCTCTTTCGTCGAACATTGCTCGAACACGTCCTGAATAAATACCAGCTACAAAAGCATCTCCAACTTTAAGTGTACCTTTTTGCACCATAACAGTAGCTAATACTCCCTTACCTTTATCCAAATGTGCTTCAATAACTGTTCCTCTTGAATTACGATCTGGATTTGCTTTTAAATCAAGTAAATCAGCTTCTAACAAGATTTTTTCTAAGAGGGTATTAATGTTTAAACCTTTTTTAGCAGAAATTTCCGCACTTTGATATTTGCCACCCCATTCTTCTACTAATACACCTCTATCTGCCAATTGTTGTCTAACTTTATCTGGGTTTGCATCTACTTTATCTATTTTGTTCAATGCTACAACAATCGGCACACTTGCAGCTTGTGCATGGCTTATAGCTTCAATTGTTTGAGGCATCACATTATCATCAGCAGCTACAACAAGAACTACTATATCTGTTACTTTTGCTCCACGTGCACGCATTGCTGTAAATGCTTCGTGGCCTGGAGTATCTAAAAACGCTATGGTTCTACCATTTGGTAAGTCAACATGATAGGCTCCTATATGTTGGGTAATACCGCCGGATTCACCTGCAACAACATTTGCAACACGAATAAAATCTAATAATGAAGTTTTACCATGGTCAACATGGCCCATAATTGTAACAATTGGTGGTCTGGTTACAAGTGTATCTTCATCATCATTTATATCTTCTATTTCTTGTGCTGCTTGTTCATCAAGGAATTCAATTTTGAAGTCATAATCGTCTGCTATTAGTGTAAGGGTATCCTTATCTAATCGTTGATTAATAGAAACCATTAAGCCTAATGCCATACACTTTACTATGATTTCTGCAGCTGGTATAGCCATTAAAGCAGCTAAGTCTGCTGTTGTAACAAACTCAGTAAGCCTAAGTATGGTACTTTCGCGTTCTATTTCATCGATACGACGTTGTTCTTTTTCTTCTCTTTCAAGCTTTTTCTTTGCTTTTAATTTTGTTCTAAAACTTGCTGTAGAGTCTTCCATACCAGCAAGTGTTTCACGAATTGCTCTTGTAACATCTTCTTCAGAGATAGATTCTCTAATTGATTTTTTCTTCTTTTTCTTTTTATCTATTGCAATTGGAGGTTTAATTCCAGGTGTTCCTGCTACATTTGGTTTTAGTGGTTTCTTTGAATTTTTGATGTTTGATTCATCATCTGTAATAGCACCAATAACTTTAATAGCAACATCTTGGCTTTTGGCCTTTAATCTTTCGCCAATGGAATGCTGATTAGGGGTTGGTTGAAATCTATTTGGACGATCATTAGGATTCCTTCTCTCAAAACCACCTTCTTTTTTATCATTTCCTGGTGGTCTAGAACCTGGTGGTCTTCTATCTTGATTAAAGCCACCTTGTTGCGGCCTATCATTTCTTCTTTGTTGTGGTCTATCGTCTCGATTACGATCGCCGACTGGATGTGGAGTAGATTTTGGTGGTGGTGTTAAATCTATCTTACCAACCACTGTTAATCCACGTAATTGAGGCATTGCGCCAGCTTCATATTCAATTTCCATTATCCTTTTTTTCTTTTTCTTGCTAGGATCTATGGATTCTGAATCTGAAGTAGCCTCAACATTAGATGCTTCTATTTTAGTATCAGACTGTTTTACAACTTCATTTTCTTCTGATATTGGATCGGATATTACAACTACAATCTGAGCATCAGAAGATATTTCTTGTTTAGTTTCTTGTATGGCATCAGATATTGTTTCTGACACATTTGGTACTATATTAACTATCTCAATTTCTTTTTCACTAGAAATAGGAGAATCTACAATGATTTCTTTTATTGATTGAGGTAGAGGTTCTACCTTGGATACAGTCTCTTTTTTTGAAATAGACGAACTAACATTTGACATCTTATTATTCTTTTTGTCAAATGAATTATCCAGAGCTATTACAGATCCTACAATATGCCCCTTATCATTGGAAGTATGTGTAGGCTCTAAAGAAGAAATTTCAGTAATCTCGATATGTTCTGTACTTTCAATTGTATCAGAAATTGGAGAAGAATCAGAATTATCTAAAGATTGATGAATTAGATTTGAAGCTTCGATATGGGCATCTTCAATAGCAATCTCTGATTTTTCAGGATGACGAGCAGTATGATATTTTTCTAATTTTTCACGTTGCTTTTCGGCTAATTTGGCCTCGCGTGCAAATTTATCCATAACAACTTCAACCATCTCTTCAGATAGCATTGTTGTAGGTTTATTTTCAATAGTGAATCCTTTAGCTTGTAAGAATTCAACAATAGCATCCTTTCCAATATTAATTTGGGAGGCTAGCTTGAACAGACGTGTACCTTGTGATGCTGACATACAACCTGGGGCTGATGTGAAAAAAATACTGAAAAATTTATAAGTGTTGTTTAACCTTCTACGGAATCACCACTAAATTCATCGGCTTCCAATATTGCTTGAGATATTTCGCTCATTTCCTGTTCATCAAATTCAGTAAGAATTATCTGGCGGATTTCAAGCAATGTTTGCTTACTCATTTCTGGTAAGGACAGTAATTCATATATATCTGCTTCTAAAAACTCTCTAGCTGTATCAATTCCAAGATTAATGATATTGTCATACATTTCTCTTCCTAATTCTTCTCGGAATTCAATGAGCTCAATATCTTCTCCACCTTCTTTAATCAAGGTGATATTATATCCTGTTAACTTTGACGCAAGCCTTACATTTTGTCCATTTCTTCCAATTGCTAAAGAAACTTGATCATCTGCTACTAATACAGTAGCCGATCTAGTATCAGGTGATACAGAAATATCTTTAACTTTTGCAGGTGCTAAAGCTTTCGCAATAAACACTTTAGGATCCAATGAGTATTCAATTACATCAATATTTTCATTGTTTAATTCACGTACAATAGAGTGAATTCTTATACCTTTCATACCAACACAGGCACCAACTGGATCTACTCTTTCATCAAAAGATTGAACAGCTACTTTAGCTCTTTCGCCTGGATCTCTAGAAATAGATTTAATTTCAATGATTCCATCATAAACCTCTGGAATCTCGATTTCAAAAAGCCTTGCCAAGAATTCATCAGCAGATCTTGAAAGAATGATATCTGGTGTACCACTTCCTTGCATTCTTCTTACTTCTTTTATTATTGCCTTTACAGACATATTCTTCTTATAACGCTCATTGTGAATTTGCTCCTCACGGGGCATTCTCATCTCAATTTTATTATGCATTATAAGCAAGCTACCTGGGCGAACCTGATATACTTCGCCAACAATAATTTCACCTACTTTATCATTATACTCATTGAAAACATTGTCTTTCTCTACATCTCGAATCCTTTGTCCAAGAGTTTGAGTAGCTAATGCTATCAATCTTCTTCCAAAATTTTCTGCAATATTTTCAAGAGTAATTTCTTCAATAAATTCATCGCCTAATTCATAGACTTCTTGAGTTCGAGTAGATACTTCTTTTAACAATATTTGTAAAGATGGGTCTTCTACTTCTTCAACAATAGTGCGCATTAGATAAATTTCTAAGTCACCTTTGTCCATATTAACAACAATATCAAAGTTTGCTTCCTGACCATATTTCTTCCGAATCAAAAGAGATAGAGTCTCAACTAACATACCCTGGAGCAAATCTTTATCTATGCTCTTTTCACGGGCCATATCAGCAAATGCTTCAATAATAAGCTTCTTATCGTACTTTGGTTTAGCTTTGCGGCGTGCCATTGTTCACTTAACAAAATTGATGAGATTAATATCTAATAAGAAGTTTTACATAAGTAAAACAACTATTGCTTTTTGTATTTTATTATAAGGTATTGTCAAAATAGTATCTTCGTTTTCAGAAGATTTCCTTTTTGATTTATTCTTTTCTTTAACAGAGCAAAATTCAGAATTAGCTTCTACTAATGTAAATAATCCAGTATTTTGAGTATCGCCCTGTGCATATGTTATTTCTAATATTCTTCCAATATTTCTTGGATATTGCCAATGATATTGTAAAGACCTTTCAGCGCCTGGAGAAGAAACTTCTATGCTTCTAATTGCATTAATGAATTCATTTGTTTCAGAAACTTCAAGTAATCTGCGATTGATTTTTTCACAAATATCTAAAGTAATGCCTTCAGGTGTATCAATGTATAGTTCCAGCATCATAAGTTCTTTTGTGCCTCTTAACACTGTATCAATAAGTGTTGCACCAAAGGTTGTACATATGTCTTCCAAAAGAGTTTTAATTTCTGAAGGAAGTTGTAATGCCATAAAATATACGATTAATACTAAAAAAAAATGGGCATTCGCCTTTGAGCGCCCATTATCAATTACAAATATAATGAAGTTTTTTCACGTATTGTCCTATGTTTAGGTTTTTTTTGTTAATATATTCTATAATCCTTATTGTTTCTATGCATTGTATGTTTGGATATACGCGTATACATGCTCAAACTATTCAAGAAAGCTCTCCTTTTTTAAAGAATAAAGATTCCTTACAAACATTTACTACCAATTCTGTCATAAAAAGTGCAAATGGAAATATTGATACGATAAATCGAGTACCATTATTTTCATATGTTAAGATACACTCTCAAGATATGCAGTCTTTATCTTCGCGTCGATTAGATGCTATTGTAGCCTTAATACCTTCTGCTGATTTAAGAGATTATGGTGGGCCAGGTTCACTTAAACTTATATCTAATCGAGGCTTAGGGCCACAAAGATCTGTTATATTATTGGACGGAATTACTCTAACTTCACCTCAGAATGGCATGTTTGATATTGGAACTCTACCAATGATGAATAATCAGGAATGTACTGTTCAAAAAGGTGGATTTTCTACAATTGCTGGAAGTGGTGCAATCGGCGGGCTTATCAATATACAGTTACCATTTAGAAATACAGACAAAATTGCTTTACTACATTCCAGTTTAGGATCTTTTGGTGAGCGATCATTACAAGGTTCATATCAATGGGGCAATAGTACTTCACATTATTATTTTCATTCAGATTATCTTTCATATGATGGTTCTTTTCCATTTCAATTCCAGCCTGCAGGATTCAAAGAAACAATTGAGATGAAAAGACAAAATGCTGAGTCTTCTTCTTTACATATTTTTGCAAGGACTGCTTTGTCTGATTCTTTAGAAAAACATAGTTATTCAGCATTTACTATGTATCGGCAAACAAAAAGGGGAGTACCAGGGGCTGTTTTGTCGGGTAAAGTAGAAGATGCACAAGCTGTTTTCTCAGAGAATGAATCATTAACAGCTTTTCATTATACTTTTAATAGAACTTCTCTACCTAGGCTTCAAAGTTCATGTACAATAAAAAAGGGTATAATGAATTTTAACGACCCATTCGCAAAATATGCTGGTAAATCTGGTGTACAATCTACATTCCTTAATTCTGAATATGTCTCTACCACTACATTTGATGATGAAATAAGTGAAAATATATTGATGCAAAGTTCTTTTCAATGTGGTTATACCTCTTTATCTGGAGAAATGTTGCAACCAGATGCAGGTAATAATCCCAGCAGAAGATTTGCAGCTATTTCAATAACAGCTTCTTACAGTTATCAATTGTTCAAATGTGAATCTGGAATAAGAGCTGATTATTTTTCAGGTGATATCGGAAATGCAAGGTCTGGCTTTATTTCTGCAGGTTATTTACTTTCTGACAAAATCCTCATTAAATCTAAAATAAGCAAAGATTTTAGGGCACCTTCTTTTAATGAACTTTATTATCTTAATTATGGAACTTCACAATTAAAGCCAGAACATTCTGTTAATGTAGAAGCTGGTTTAGCATACAGATCTTCAGGAAGATCTTTGGATATAGACTTGTATCGTATCGATCTTAATAATCAAATATTTGCTATTCCTATATCTCCTTTGCAATGGAGTGCAAGAAATATAGGACACACATATTCATCTGGATTAGAATGTACTTTTCAAGATAATATTAGTATTTCAAATCTGCATTTTAGAGCTGCTTATTCGTATAGAAAAGTTGTAGACAATAGTATGGATTCTTTTACAAAAGGTAAACAATTGCCCTATACGCCCTCACATCAAGCTTCTTGCAATGTATCTTATCATCTACCTTCTTATTTTTTGGGATTTTTAATCAATTATACTGGCTCTAGATTTAGCCTGCCTGATAATAATACCGATTCAGAGTTACAAGACTTTATTTTATTATCTTTTTTCGCTGAAAAGTCAACTGTCCTCTTTAATATTAATACAATTATAAGATTTGATATAAGGAATGTACTTAATACTCGATATGAGATGATTGATAATTATCCATTACCCGGATTTTCACTTTTGGGGTCTATTTCAATGAGAATATAGAGTAATAATGAATAGACAGATATTGAATAATGAATTTCAACCTGTATATTTGTAGAAAAAAGTTAGGAATTCCGTTCTGGAGTTTTTGGAGTTACAATGATAATCATCATGTTTGGTGCACCAGGAGTTGGTAAAGGAACTCAAGCTGCAATTGCTGCAGTAAGAAAAAATATTCTTCATTTATCAACCGGCGAAGCCTTTAGAAATGCTATTTCTGCCGGAACAGAAATGGGGAATATTGCTAAGAATTATGTAGAATCTGGAGGTTTAGTGCCAGATGAAATTGTAACTGGAATAGTAAAAGAAGCATTACAAAAACCTGAATATTCACAGGGAGCAATCCTTGATGGATTTCCAAGAACATTAGTACAAGCTAGATCTTTGGATAATATGCTAAGTGAACTTGGAAAGGATATAAAAATGATTATTAATATTACTTTAGATGGCGAAGAAATTGTTCAAAGAATGTTAAAAAGGGGAAGGCAGGATGATAATGAAGTCATTATTCGTCACAGACTCAATGTATATAATGAACAAACTGCTCCATTATTAGAGTACTATCAATCCACTGGAAAAATGGTTAATATAGATGGAAATGCAGATGTAGAAACTGTCTATGCTAGAATTAATCAAGTTTTCCCTACAGAATAAACTTTTCTCTTTTCAATACTGTTAAGTCTCGATTTATAATCAATTTCTATTTCGAGGCTTTTTTTATGCATTATTTTGAAAGAAGTATTATCATTAAATGTCATCAAGAAGAAGCATTTCTGTTTCATACTGATGTAAAGAATTTATTAAAAATATCCCCAAAACATTTAGATATATCAGTGAAAAGGTGTGATCCCATTGGAGTGGGACAAGAAGTCCACCTAATTGTAAAGCACTTTAAGCTAATCCCAACAGAAATGCATATGAAATTTGTAGATTTTGAATATCCTTCTTTATTAACTGATACGCAGTTAAAAGGTCCTTTTAAATCAATGATTCAAAAAAGAGTTTTCGAAGATATTGGGGATGGATATACAAGAATGACAGACTATTTTCAATATGAATTGCCATTAGGAGTTCTTGGATTATGTGCACATGTTTTATTTGTTGAGTCTATGATAAAATCCATGTTCATCTTCAGACAAAATTCAACAAAAAAATTACTTGAAAGTAATTAGCGATAAGCTGCTTTGGCGATTTCTATAAAGCTTTCTGCTTTTAAAGATGCGCCCCCTACTAATGCTCCATTGATATCTTTCTTAGAGAAAAACTCTTTGGCATTTGCCTCATTAACACTTCCACCATATAAAATTGGAATAGTAAGATAGAATTCGGGAAAATACTCTTGTAATAATGTTCGTATATAGATGTGCACTTCTTCTGCTTGTTCTGGCTTAGCTGCTATCCCTGTTCCTATCGCCCAAATAGGTTCATATGCAAAAATTATAGCATGAGCAAATTCATGGTGCACAATGATTTCATTCGAGCAAATAGCATGTATTTGAGACTTAATTATTGCCAATGTTTGGCCTTCATCTCTTTGTTGTAAAGATTCTCCTATACAAACAATAGGAATAATTCCTGCATCTAATGCTTGAATACACTTTTTTACTATTGTATCATTTGTCTCATTAAAAATGGTGCGTCTTTCTGAATGACCAATAATAATATATTCTACATCCAAATCTCTTAACATTTGTGCTGATATTTCCCCAGTAAATGCCCCATAAGATTCTGAAGAACAGTTTTGAGCACCAATTCTTAATGGTGATTTAAGATGCCTAATTAACTCAGAGCATACTACTAAATGAGTAAAAGGAGGGCAAATCAATATATCCACGGATATATCCAAAGATTTCATGTGAAGACATATTTTATCAACTATTCTAAGTCCCTCGCTTGGAATAGTATTCATCTTCCAATTACCAACAATCAAAAAATTCATAGGATATTTCTAGTTTTTTACCAGGTTGCTGATGGATCTATACTAAACACTTCAGTCATTTCTTTCAATAAAGGATCTAAGTATTCTGAATGATCTCCAGTTCTTCCGCCATATATTGGAGTAATATCATTAGGAATGATAAGATTTGCTTGAGTTAACACTGTTGTTATTCTTTCTATCCAATCATTTTTAATTGATTGTTCACCAGTATAAATTCCAGAAGATATTAATAGTGCATCAGATGCAATGTCCTCAAACATACCTAATGCTAAAGGATATATGAGATTAAGTGTTGTTTGCATTCTTTCATGGCTTTCTTCATTTCCTTTAGCTCCTAAATGAACCATCCACGTATTTGCATGAAATACATGATATTTGATTTCACCAATAATCTTTTTTGAAAGTTTTGCAAGAGGCTCATAAGTGCTTGAAGTTAAGGAAGTAAATCGAATCAACTCTGCAGTATCATAAAGAAAATGTCTTAATAAACTGAAGTCATAACCCCCAATTGGATATTCCACAAATTGACAACAGGTAAAGTCTTTTGTATGTCTAGTAAATGCAATAATGTCGGGCTCTTTCTCACCCAAATTATTCAATAAAGTATATAATGACAGAGCATGCCCTAATTTGTCTTGAGCTATCGAAGAAAAAGCAATGTCTTCTTCTAAAATAGGCCCTAAACCTGTCCATTCAGAATTTCGATGAGCAATAATTAATGAATCATCGGCCATTCTATACAATAAAGATTTTAGTGCCTGTAGGGTTGCAGAATCATAATTCATATTTTAGGTCTTAATAAATGAAAATCAATTTACAAAAATACATGCTTGTTTTTATCTTTCAACTACATTCATAAAAAGATTCATTGCATGAAATATGCAATGTTTTTTCTATTTTGAGAGCCATATTAGTAATTGAGCAAAATATCATGAAAAAAATCTTTATATCTATCATTTTTTGTACATTCTTATTCTTCACTATAGATCTATCTTTAGTAAAGAGTGATATTGTTGATATTACAAGTTTTGGAGCTCCTCCTTCATCTACTGGTGCACCTGGAGAATCTACTTGCGCGCAAAGTGGATGCCATGATGATTCCCAAATTGGCGACCAATCGAAGGCAGAGCTACTGTTTGACAATTCTTCGATTTCTTCATATTCACCTGATGAAATCTATCCGATATCATTGCATGTACAAGATCCGTCAATTAATAGATTTGGATTTCAAGTTGTAGCTCTGGACGATAATGGAGATCAATGCGGATCTTTTATTATTTCAGATTCAGAACATACCCAGATATTATTTAATGAATTGGAAATTAAAGATAGAGAGTATGTAACCTATAAACATGCTGGAACTTACCCAAAAATTCCTGGATCTCATTCATGGAATATGAAGTGGAAAGCTCCTTCTAAAGGTACAGGAAAAGTCCATTTTTATTTTGCAACCGTTTCTGCCAATAATGATAATTCTGATAAAGGAGACAAGGTATTTCTTCATTCTATGTCATTAAAAGAGCAAATTCAAACTGGTTGTCAGGATTTATGCAAAAAGCTTGGGGATAATCAAATAACTGCTTTTGTTAAAAACAATCAATTAATTATACAGAATGATAATCCTTCAATTCCTATTCTTTCTACTGCAATATTTTCAATTAATGGTTCATCGATAATGAATCAAATGGTTTCTTCTGATATAAATTCAGAAATTATTGTGCCTTTGCATGAATTTCAAAAAGGATTATATGTACTAAGATGTACTACAAGTGCATCAATTAATGCTCATACTTTTCTCATCCAATAATTAGTAATATTCATGAAAAAATATAGTGTATATACCCTCATAATAAGTCTTTGCTCTATCTTGATGTATGGCATGATTAATGGCGCAATTGATAAGGATGAAATGTCTTTAAAATCTTCAGGTTCACATCAAAGTTCAACAGGTGCTCCTGGTGAAAAAACATGTACTCAATCTGGATGTCATAGTAATGCATTTATTCAGCAAAATGATACTACAAATACATTTCAGTTTGGCGAAAAATCAAATACATTGTATTCTGATGATACAGTTGGAATTAAACTTACTGTAAGAAAAGCTGGAACTACTAAATTTGGTTTTCAAATTGTGTGCTTAGATAGTATGAATAAAAATGCAGGTACATTTGTAATTTATGATGGTGTGAGGATACAATCACAAAATGCGGATGATTTTGTACCTACTGCTAAAGGAAGAAGATATTTAACTCATACCTATCAGGGAAATAAAGCGATTATTCCTGGAGAAATAGAATGGACATTTTCATGGATACCTCCTCAAAATGGTTATAAAGGGAAAGTTACCTTTTATATGATGTCAAATTGCTCTAATAATGATCAAACAAGTTCTGGAGATCAGTTTTACTCTACTAAATTTAGCGCTAATTATCAGCAGGTATCATCAGTCCAAGAAAAAGTATCATATCCTTTACATCCCATCACTATTATATATAATAAAAATTCTCAATCATTTGAAACTGTATTACCAATATACGATGACATTCGAGATATCTATTGTTTTGATCTTGTTGGTAATACATATCAGTTACAATGTCAGGAAAAATCATTGGACGGGTTTTGTCAATTATCTATGCCAATGCAGAAACAAATCGTTCCTGGCTTTTATGGAATAAGGGTTGTATTGAATAAAGGCGCTGTATATACTGGAACAAGTATTGTTTATTAATCGTATGATCGATAACTTGTAAGGAAATACATTTATTAATGTCATTGTTACAAGTAAAACAATATGATATAAGCGTATATGGAACATTCTGAAGATACATATTCAATAAAAGAAATAGCTAATTTAATAGATGAAGAACAACATGTAATTAGATATTGGGAAAGAGAATTTAGTCAATTACACCCCCAAAAAAATATTTCTGGCAACAGAATCTACACCAAAAATAATCTTGCATTATTACAATATCTTAAGACGCTAATACGTGAAGAGCGTTTAACTATCTTAGAAACTAAAGCAAGATTAGCCTCCTTAAGCTTTGATAATGATAATCTAACTTATGATTATGGTATATCACAAGACTTATCTAAAGAATCAATTGAAAATCAACTTTCAACAATCATAACAGAATTAAACGGTATTATTAATAAATTGCGATCATAGGGAAAACAGCTTTAATATTATGTCATTTATATTTATTTACGGTTATTCATAAAATTTATTCACTATTACACCATGTAAAAAGAGGTTTTTCATGCAAAAAAGTTTGTGGAAGATATTCTTTGTCCTTATGCTTTCTTTATTCAATATAGGGGATATGATAGCACAACAAAGAGTATATGAGATGAAAGTCATTGGGAAACATGACGATGAGGTATTGGGAGTTTTTGTTAATGGGAATGATTCCAAGTTTGCAACTTGTAGTTTAGATGAAACCATAAAGATTTGGTCTATACCTGATGGTAAAGAATTATTAACTATTAAAGGACATCTAGGTCAGGTTAATAATATATCTTTTTCTGGTGATGATAAATCTATTGCTAGTGCAAGTAGTGATAGAACAGTTAGAGTGTGGGATGTAGAAACAGGAAAACAGAAATACTTATTAGCAGGTCATACAGCAGAAGTAATTGGTGTTTATTATAGTCCTAATAGTGATTTATTAGCTAGTACAAGCTTTGATGAAACCGTAAAACTATGGGATACAAAACTTCAAAGTGAAGTTAAGACCCTTCGTGGGCATACGGAAAAAACTAATGATGTTGCCTATAGTTATGATGGAAAACTGATTGCTTCTTGTAGTGATGACAAAACAATTAAAATTTGGAGTGCAGATATTGCCAGCAAAGAGGCTCTATTAACTCTTACTGGACATGATACACAAGTATTAACAGTGTTATTTAGTTTCGATTCTAAAAGAATGGCCTCTGCTGATGAACATGGCATTGTTAAAATTTGGGATATGCCTTCAGGAAATTTGTTAAGAACTATCAATGCTCATAGTGAGATCGTACAAAGTGTATCTTTTGCAGCAGACAATAAAACAATTGTAACAGCAAGTTTAGATAAATTTGTTAAACTTTGGGATATTAATACAGGTACAAATATTATGTCTATGGATATTGGAACAGATATCTGGGGCGTTGATTTAATAAGTAATGCTGAACAAATTTTTGTTGGATGTGCCGATGGTACAGTGCGTGTTCTTAATGAAGTAAAACCTGCTGTAAAAGGAAAAGCTAAAGGAGGAAAAAAATGAGAACAATATATAGCATGATTGCTGGGTTATGTATAATCAGTTCTTCATTATGTGCTCAAGAGGCTATTATGAGTGTAACAGGAACTGTTATCGACCAAACAAATAGAAATTTTACATCTGTAATGGTTTCTTTTTATGATGAAAACAATAAAAAGGCTGGATCTTCTAAAAGTAATTCTACAACAGGATATTATTTTGTTACTGGGCTAAAGCAAGGTAAAAAATATAGAATACAATTAGAGTCACCCGATTATTTTAAAGATGAAATGGAAATCAGTCTTCCTAAAACAAATAAGTATGCTGAAATATCTCGTGACTTTTCGGTAAAACCTCTTGCGAAAGGAACAAAAATTTTGCTTGATGTTCCTCCTTTTGAACTAAAAAAATCAAAATTAAGGGTAGGTGCTGAAGATTACTTAGCAGATATTCAGAAAATGATGACGCTAAATCCAGGTGTTTCCATAGAAATTCAATCGTATCCAGATATGGCTTCAGAACCAGAATCTATGCAAAAATTTACTGATGAAAGAGCAAATGCAATTAAAGCTTTTTTAGTTGAAAAAGGAGTAAAAGATACTCGTATATTTCCTAAAGGTTCTAATGCTATAGATTCTGTAAATCCGCCTCCAATGCATAAAACTGCAAAAGGAAAACGATATATAGGCACAACTTATATTATAATAGTGAAAGCATAAACATGAAATAATTGAGTATTGAGATATTATAATTTATGTATATTTTTGGGCGTTCAAAGTTTTTTTGAACGCCTTTATTTTTTATTTGATATGTCATTTGAACAAAATTCTAGAAGAGATTTTTTAAAAATCTTAATTGGTGCAACAGGTGCTTCTTTTGTTACATTGCCTTTAGGATGTTCGCAAAAGGAAGCGTCTAAAGCTATGCAGCGATTAAGTCCTTCTTCTATATCGACATTACTAAAAAGACAATCTTTTGAATCTGCTCATAGATATATCAGAAATACTCAATCATTACCACAACACTCCAAAGAAATTACTCATACATGTGATGTGCTTATCATTGGATCTGGGCCTTCAGGATTAGCAGCCGCATATTCTTTACAAAAAAATGGGTATTCGGTACTAATAGTAGAAAATGAGAGTCAATCTGGTGGTACAGGAATTAAAGGTTCTTGGAATGGTATTAGCTATCCCTATGGTTCTGTGTATTTTGTTACTAATGAAGGACAAATCAAGGAATTTATAGAAGCAGCTAATGTTCAGCCAATTATTGCTCCAGAAGATGCTGTATTGTTTAATAATGTGTTATATCCAGATATTTGGTCTGATGCTACTATATCAACATTGCCAATCAATCAGCAAGATAAAGATGGAATGAAACAATTTCGTGATTATTTACTTATCGATTCTCATATTCCTTCTTATCCACTAGAAGATAAGCTGTCTCCTGAGTTTTTAGCTTTGGATAAGCAGAGTGGACGAGATTTTTTAAGACAGTTTCATTCTCCATTTACAGAAACACTGCTTAATCTTTATAGTAAGTCTTCTATGGGTGCTGGAATAGATGATACAAATGCTTATTGTCTGTTAAATTTTTATAGAAGTGAATTAGGAAAGAACTTTGATGCTTTACGATTTACTTTTCCTGGTGGCATGAATGAGTTATATGCAGGTATCACACAAACTATCGGTTCTGATACATTTCTATATAATCACTTAGCAATCGAGAGTAAAAATGTTCAATATGGAACCGAAACTATTTGTATCACTCATGATGATCACATTGTAAGGATACAATCTGCTTATACGATTATGGCTATTAATAAATTAACAGCTTCAAGAATTTGTAAAGATTTAACTACTCAACAAATTAGTGCGATGCAGACAATTCAATATCCTCCATATATCACGATTCATCTACATTCTGATAAACAATTATTTCCAGATCAGTATATGGATATTTGGACAGTAGATACAGGTGATTTTTGTACAGATATTATTTGCTCTAATGCTATGCAAAGAAAGCCAAATGCAAATACATCATTTGTATATTCTTTGTATGGAGCCTTACCTCTTAATAAAAGATCAATGTTACTAGATGATGTGCTGATGGCTGAACATGCTTATGACATTGTTTCTAAGCTTGCAAAAACATTAAAGAATGGAATGATGGAACATGTTCATGAGATTGAATGCTTTGCTTGGGGGCATAGCGTAGCGATACCATCTATAGGAAGTCATTCAGGTATTGCCCAATTATCTAGAAAAAATCTTGGAAATATTTTCTTTGCTGCCTCTGATAATGATAATACATCAAGTTTTGAAAATGCAGTTTATTATGGGTTTAATGCTGCTGAAATTATTGGTAATAAGTTAAGAAGCTGATTTTAGTTTGTTTACATGTTTAATGGGGGATAGATGTTTCCAGGGGAATGGGATATCATTGATATCATAGTTCTTTCTTCATATTTTAAATGTAATAGTAGTACCATTAGAAAAATCGTCAATACATGCGAAAATCTTCATGTGTATTGTTTGCAATCAATCTCTATTAATCAACATAGTATTGTTCCTAAAATTCAATACTCAATTAATGAAATAAGAGATAAAGCATCAGAATTTCTTCATCTTCACAATAAAAATGGAATTTCCATACTAACATTATATTGTGATGAATATCCGCTATTACTAAAAGAAATAGCATATCCACCAGTACTTTTATATGTAAAAGGAACTATATGTTATGAATTAGCAATAGCTATTGTTGGAACCAGAAAGCATACTGTATATGGATCAGAAATAACCAAACAATTTACCGAAGTTCTTGTTCATCATGGGATTACAATTGTAAGTGGTCTTGCAAATGGTATAGATAGTATTGCCCATAAAACGACATTACAATGCAAAGGAATTACATGTGCTATAATAGCAAGTGGAATTGATAGTATTTCTCCATTTTACAGCAATGTCTTAGCACATTCTATTATCGACAATGGTGGAGCACTTATCAGTGAATATCCTTTAGGTACAAAAGCCATGCCGGCATATTTTCCACAAAGGAATAGACTAATTAGTGGTATATCAAAAGCGGTTATAATAGTAGAAAGTGCAAGAAAGGGAGGTTCTATGATAACTTGTCAATTTGCATTTGACCAAAATCGTGAAATTTATGCTATTCCAGGATCTCTTAAATCTTCAAAAAGTGATGGACCAAATATGCTTATTAAACAAAACAAAGCGGCATTAGCAATGAGTCCAGAAGATATTTTAAAAGATTTTAATATTAAAACAGAAATTAAACAGCAAAGAATTCCTATCTTTAATGAAGAAATATTGATACTTACTCTTTTATCTGATTCACCAAAACAGATAGATGAATTAAGCTCTTCTTTGCACATGAATTCAAGTACTATACTTGCATATTTATTATCATTAGAATTTAATGGATATATAAAGCAATTGCCTGGTAAATATTTTATGAAGCTATAATATGAATCATATTTCAAAAAGAAAACAAGACCATGTTGATTTATGTGTTAATCACAATATGAATCATAAAAGTAAAACAACTGGTCTAGAATGCTATGAGTTTATTCATAATGCTCTCCCTGAAATTAATTATGAAGATATATCTACAGCTTCTTTTTTCTTAAACAAAGAAATTGCGGCTCCTCTTTTTATTTCATCTATGACTGGTGGCTTTAAAGGTGCCATTAGTATCAATCAACAATTAGCAGAGATTGCATCTACTTTGAATATTCCTTTGGGAATTGGATCATTGAGAATTGCACTTCACGATTCATCGGTACATGACTCTTTTACAATTATAAAACACATAGTTGGTGATACTATACCACTTTTTGGGAATATAGGCGCAGCTGAAATTGCACAAAACAGCAATCATCCACCTTTATTATCGATATTAGATAAATGTTATGCTGATGCTATTGCAATTCATTTAAACCCACTTCAAGAATTACTCCAACCCGAGGGAAATCCTCAGTTTAAAGGTGTATTACATGGAATAGAATCTTTTGTAAAACTGTATGAGAAACCTGTTATTGTAAAGGAAGTAGGTGCCGGAATTTCTATGAATGTTGCTAGGAAATTATTAGATATTGGTGTTTCTGCAATTGATGTTGCTGGAGCTGGTGGAACCAGCTGGGCTGGTGTTGAATTAAGTAGAAATTCTGATGCAAAATTCGATGATTATTTATGGGATTGGGGAATTCCCACTTCTGAATGTATTGAGATGATAGCACCTTTTAAGAATACACATGCATTCGAATTATATGCATCTGGGGGCATTCAATCTGCTTTTGATATTGCAATGTCAATTGCTTTAGGAGCAGATTCTGTTGGTATGGCTGGAAGCATTATTAAGTCTTTAATGAATGATGGGAATCAAGCAACATTAACAATGATAGAAAATCTGATAATAAATGTAAAACGAATAATGTTTTTGACTGGGTCCCACAATATTGAACAATTAAAGTTAGCAACAATTAAAAAGAAATAAGCAGCTATTTATTTAAAATGGGAATCTGCTATACCTTTATTTATAATATACTTAGAATAGGTTATTATTGCTTTTCCAACAGCATTTTTCTTTGAAGCATCTTTTGGCTTATTATCTGTCAACATATCGCCTGTAATAGATTTTGGTAATGAAAATTTAGGCATATCAAATGACAGAATTACTTGTTCTGGCAAAGCATATTGTTGATATTGTTTTCCATACTTCATTTCCATTAACATGATGCCTGATTTTGTAGTAATCTTCATTTTATGAACGATATTAGTAGCTTCTTCAATCCACATTGTAGAGGCAATAATTTGTCCAGTATCTGCTAATGGTATTACTTTAATAACACGTAAATTTTTTCCATTGTATACTTCATCTTTTAGGGCTGCTGCATAATATTCAGTTTCAAGAATAGAGGAAATCGGAAGGCCTGCTCCTTGCTTAGGAAGCATTGAAAATCCATCAGATTTAATACGAACTTGTCCTGGACTTCTATAATAAATGGTTGCATGAGAAACAGGAGCTTTTAAAAAATCTATATCAATCTTAATATCAGCTTCAGCCTGGAAATCTTTGACAAGTCTTGTTTTTGAACGAACTTTTATAAGTAATTCTTCTGGAGACACAGAAGCAATGATATGTGAAAATTGAAAAACAATCAGAAATAATAAGCAATATCTAATCAACATGAATAAGCCTTATGGGGTGAATAATAACAAACATATATCTACTTTCAAACGGTTCCCTCACATTAATGTTCGGTATAATTCAAATCTTTTGCAAAAGTTTCTTTTAGTGGAATTAATGCTAATAATGCAATTACAGTACATGCTAAACCAATACTGAGTGCTGAAAACTTCATACCAAGTATAGGAATTAAGGTTGCAAATGTTAAAGATATGATATTAAGAGAGCCCCTTGCAATATTGGGAACAGTTGTAGCAACGGTGGCTCGAAGATTTGTTCCAAATTGTTCTGCAGCAATAGTTACAAAAATTGCCCAAAATCCAACAGAAATACCTAAAAGGAAAATCCATCCATAAAAGATGGCCACAGATGTAAATGGAAGTAAAAGATATCCAATAACACAAATAATATTAAAAACAAGGAATTGCTTCATCACTTTTTTTCTGCTTTGATATTTTTGGCTTAGCCAACCGGTTAAAAAATCACCAATGGCAAGTCCAGCATAACAAAAGGCTACGGCATCTCCGCCTGTAATACCTGACATAATACCATGTTGCTTAGCAAATTCTGGGGCTAAAGTTACAAGAATACCAACTACAAACCACGTTGGCATACCAATCAAAATACAGTAAATAAATTTCTTTAATAATGCAGGAGTACTTAATAATTGAACAAAACTCCCTTTTTTTATTGATGTGCTTTTTTGTGCATGCATATCTGAAAACATTGAAGACTCAGACACTTTAATGCGAAGTAAAAGTAGAGAAAACCCCATAATTCCTCCTACAAAAAAAGCAATTCGCCAATCAAATTTAGCTACAAAATTAGCTAGAATTGCACCTGTTACCCCTATACCAGCTACTATCATGGTTCCATAACCTCTAGTTTCTTTAGGTAAAATCTCACTAACAAGTGTAATTCCTACTCCTAATTCACCTGCTAAACCAATACCTGCAATAAATCTTAATACTGCATATTGATCTACTGTTTGCACAAAAGCATTAGCTATATTAGCAATAGAGTATAAAAGTATAGAGCCAAATAGCGTGGAAACACGTCCTTTTTTATCTCCTAAAATCCCCCAGAATACTCCGCCAATAAGCATACCAGCCATTTGCACATTTAATAGAAGTAGCCCTTTACTTGTAATTTCTTCTGATGGTATTCCAAGCGCGATTAAACTTGGAACTCTTACAACACTAAAAAGTAATAAATCATAGATATCTACAAAATATCCTAAAGCTGCTACTATAACAGCTGCATTGAACAAAATATGTTTCGATTGATGTTTCATTTCTTTTATGTCTTAAATTAATGCCTACCACTGAAATATGTATTCTCCATGAAATCGTCTTGATAATCTATGGACTTTTTATCCTCGAATTCATCTAATTTTTCAGGAATATCACTGTACTTATATGCTATTCCTGTTGCTATTTTTATTAATTGCTGTGCTTTCTGAATATCTTCTTGATATGTATGAATTTGTAACTCTAATGATTTTCTATGATTCGATATCCATTGATCATCCTGCAAGCCTAATTCATAGATAAAAGGAATTTGTTTTTTTAGCTCTTGTACTTTCTTTTCTTCTATTGATTTGATATGTAAAAGTCTTTCTAATTCTTTTTGTTGATCAAGTATAGACATCTCAAAAGAAGTATCGGGCTTCATTTTATCTATCAATAAAGAATACAAAGCTCGAATTGACGTGATATTACGATCGGTAAATCCTTGTTGTAGCATATGCCAATACTTATCAACCATTAGTTGATTTTTATTTGTATCTGGATGCAGTAATTTAGCTAGCTCTCTATATTTCTGCATTAATTCTTGAGAGTTCTGGGGCTCTTGCAGAGATGAATAATACGCTTGTTTCTTTTGAATTCTATCAAAAGCATCATTAAGTCGTGATTTTAAGGAAAGATATTCTTTGTCTACAATCTTATGAACTAAAGCAATGATTTCAGGAGTTAATTTCTCACCTCTTTGATGCTTCATCATTAATAGTTCTGCTCGCCTTTGTAATTCAGATGATTCCAAAGCTTTTCTTTGAATTTCTATTTCTAATACTCTAAAATTATCATCATATTCTTTAAGTAATAATGGTTTTACTTGCTGATTTAAATAAAAATACTGCTCATGAATTGAATTAATCTCTTCTTTGATTGTTTTGATTGAGATCAATATCGATTCATCAATAATTATTGAATTATTCTGTTTCACTAAGTCCTTTTTCATTTATTTACTGTTATTCTCTAAGGGCATAAATGATGTGAAAACAAGTCCTATATCTTTACTTGTATCAAATAACTGTTTTTGTTTTGTGATAATACATGTATGAAAAACTGTAGAACTTGATACAAAAAACTCACTACAGCCATATAAAGAATCTTGTTGCTGAAGTGGAAATGCATAAAAAACTCGTAAACCATGAAATTTCTGAGATGTGCTATTTTTGATAATTGGCATCGATATGGACGTTTTGCCTTGTAAATCATGTATAAATGCTGTAGCAGACATCTCAAGTATGTCATTTGATGTTCTTTTAGAGATACCCTCTTTCCCATATTCACTTTTACTGATAAACAGTTTTAATTCCTTATCGGCATCATTTGCAAAAACAGTATATCTCGCTTTGCCCAATTCTGTTTGAATGATTTCAGGATTACTATACTGTAAATTTCCAAATGGTTTACTAAGATGAACATTAAAACTAGAGTCTGTATCAGAAAAAGAAATAGATGCAGGCCATTGCTGGCTTTGTATTGTTTTACTTTTTTTCGATGGTTCTAATTCTTCTTGTTGATTGCACGAAGTAAAACATCCACTTATTATAAAGAGTATACTAATATTAAAATAGACATATTGATGAGGTTTCATTTTTTCTTTTTATTTATAAAAAACAGGATAAAGCCTATTATAGCATACAATGAAATACTAGATACACTAATCATTTTACCTTTTTCATACGATTCAGATTCGAAGTACATTTCTACTATATGTTTGCCTTTGGGTATTTCTATTGCTCGTAATGACCAATTAGCTCTTAGCAATTCTACATCATTACCGTCTATTTTTGCCTTCCAACCCGGATACCATATTTCGCTAATACATAATAATCCCGGTTCATCTGTAGATACGGTAAAGGATTGTTTCGTTGAACTATAAGAATCAAGTACAATGGTATGTTGAACAGAGTCTGGGAATTTTCTTGAATAGTTTAGTAGCGGCTTTTTTTCTAATAATGCTTTATGTGATAATTGAGTAGTAATAGAAGATAAAGCAGATTGTAAAGCAGTTTCATTTTCATAAACTTCGATATCATATACCATTCGAGCATGGCCCATAGAAGAAGTTCTTTCTTTAAAATAGATGCTATTTTGTGATGAGTCTAATGCTAATTCATATCTAATATTCAAGACATCAAACATATCTTTTTGTGAAGCAATGGGAGGATTTCTTCTTTGCAGCAAGATTGGATTATATCCTTCATACAGCATAATACCTGATGCCATTCCACCATTTCTTTGCATTGCCATTCCTAATTCTCTACTACGCATAGAGACTCTAAATATATCTTTTGGTGGTTTAGCGGCTAATTGTTGTGTGATATCATTTTGCATTATATATAGATCTTTTGGATTTTTTTTAGATCCATGAAAACCGTGATAATTATAATACAAATCTGTAAAAGCAATGATACAAAGAAGCGCGCCAGCAATGTGAACTTTTATGATAGATTTTGAGTACAAGAACGCGATAAAGAGAACTAAACAACTGAATAAAAGAATGATAATACTTTGAGAATTTATATAGGAAAGCAATCCATCAGATGGTTGAATAGCGATTGAAGAGGGGATGATACCAAGTAATGAACACAATGAGATAATCAAAGGTAAAGACATAAGAGAGGGAATCAGGTAATTATTTTTATTGTCATGAATGAGTTTTTTTAGAGAATCAAATCCTAATCCAGCCAAAAAAGAACATCCAAAAGACATATAAAACATCATTCTTCCGGGATTTCTGAATTGTCCAAATATTGGTACACCCCAAAATAGATGATGTAAAAATCCATTATTACCCAAGGCATATAGAAAAGCAAAAAATGATAATGAGAGTACTGTCCCAACAATGGGTAGTGATATATTTGAGTATATAGCCAATATTGCTAATACCAAAGCAGTTATGCCAAAATAAAATCCAGTATCCCAATACCAGTGAGATTGAACAGGTTGATCATCTGCACCTAACATAGCAAATGTTTCTTGCTCAGATTTTGCATTTGAATTCCCTGTAATATGGCCATATATATTAGGAATTATTGCTGTGAAAATTTGTCCTGGATTCATTGATCCATCGGTGGTTTTTTCATAGGTAATGTCATTTCTTTCGGAATATGAAGCTAATTCTAATCCGGGTACATATTGAATTGCAGCGATAGAAGATGCCATTATTACGGGTATTGCCATGGCTATGAGATGATAGATAGATTTTTGGTTATTTCCTTGTTTTGATTGCAAAGAATGAACTAATAACCACAATCCATAAACAGCTAAAAAGATTAAGATATATGCTGAAGTCTGCGCATGTCCTGCCAATACTGCAATTCCTAAGAGTATTCCACTATAAAGAGTATTAAGCCAATTTGACGCTAAAATGCCTTTTTCGAAATGATAAAGAATAAAAGGAAATAGTGATAATTGATATACTATCATAGGATGATTTGTCTTTAAAGCCATAGACCCACAAAATGCAAATGAGATAGCAGATAAGATGGCACCCCACATGCTGATATTTTTAGATTTAGCATAAAAAGCCATACCAAATTGTGCAAGTAGAAAATGAAGTATAATGAGATATTCAATGATTTTAGGAGCTATTAATCCAGTTTCAGGATTATAGAAAAACTTTAAAAACCAATGTCCCGGATAAAAATATTGCGCTTGAAAATCTGCTAAGAAAGGCATTCCATTAAATAGGAATGGATTCCACAGTGGTAATTCGCCTTTATAGTCCATCCCAGCACCATAGCTAAGCATTGGGTATACATATTCAGTGATATCATCCCAAAAAAAAGACTTCCCGAATAGGATATCCGAGAAAAAAAATAGGGTTGTTATGATAAAAATGGCAGATGCAATTGGCCAAGAAAAGCTTTGTTTATCAGTATTAGCGGGTGATATAGATTTCATATTTAGTGTTCAAGATATGCAATGCAAAAATTCATTAGTGCAAATTACCTTGTGCACGTTCTATTTCCAAAGAGGAATAACTTGAATGTGATGTTTCAACAAACTAATTTTGCGAAACATTAATAAAAAGGACATATCATGCAATTTGAACAATTAGTAAATGAGCACATGAAAGAGGCAATGAAATCTGGTGATAGACTTCGCCTTGACACATTAAGAATGCTGAGAGCTGCTATTATAGAGTTTCATAAAAGTGGAAATGCGCAAAATGGTATGACAGAAGAAGATGAGCAAAAAATCTTGCTAAATGCTGCAAAAAAACGTAAAGATGCAATTGAAATGTATAAGCAAGCTAATAGATCTGATTTACAAGAAAAAGAGGAACTTGAGCTACACATCATTCAATCATATCTTCCTAAACAATTATCTGAAGAAGAGATTTATGCTGCAATTAATGCATTAATCATTCAAACTGGTGCACAAGGTCCAAAAGATATGGGTAAAGTAATGGGTTTAGCCATGAAAGAGCTAAGAGGCAAGGCCGATGGAACAACAGTTCAAGCAATACTTAAATCAATCTTAAATCCTGCTTAAATGAAAGGTGTAAAAAAACAAAATCTACCAACTAAAACATGCAAAACATGTTCTAGAGAGTTTTCATGGAGAAAAAAGTGGGAGAAAGATTGGGATGAAGTACTTTACTGTAGCAAAGCTTGTAGCAAACATAAATAGATAAAAGATTCGCATTGAGAATTTGCCACCCCTCTATTATAGCGGAGAATCTACCTCTTATTCCCCTAACTGAGAGGTGCCCGCAGGGCGGGGTGGGAGTAAAGAACACCCCCCGACAAATCTGAATTTGTCAGCCCTCTTTGTAGAGGGGAATTAACCTGTTCTACCCTCTGGATGGTAGCCCATAGTGCGGGGTGAGAAAGTCTATAGTATCTATATAACAAAAAAAGCTCCCTAATAGGAGCTTATTTTGTTTATGTGGGCGAAGAGGGATTTGAACCCCCGACATCCTGCTTGTAAGGCAGGCGCTCTAGACCAGCTGAGCTACTCGCCCCTATTTGAGAGTGCAAATATAAGGATTTTATTATTTCAAGCAAATGAATATTTATCGAACCGATTCAACTCTCTTTATTTCTGGAATACCTGCAAGTATAAACCGTTCAATACCGCCTCTTAATGTCATTAATTGCATTGGACAAGTTTTGCAGGCACCCAAAAGACGTATCTCGGCTACATTAGTATCAACTTCATAATTTACAAATTCTACATCGCCTCCATCTTCTAATAAGAATGGACGTATTTCCTGCAAAATAATATTAATTCTTTCTGGTATTGATTGGTCTGACATCGATTTTATAAAGTTATTTGTATAAGTGGCTTTTGTAAAGCACTATGATTTTTAATTCTTAATGCAGAAACGATACTTGATGTAATAGACCTTAGTATATCTCCTTGAATAAAGTCATCAGGATTCAATACAACAGGATATCCATCATCACCACCAGATCTAGTGCCAAGAGTTAAAGGAACTTGTCCTAAAAATGGAACGTCTGATTCTTTAGATACTTTTTCGCCACCACCTTCACCAAAAATATGATATTTCTTTTCTGGCATATCTTCTGGAACAAAATAGCTCATATTCTCAATCACACCAAGAATATCCACTTGTACCTTTTTAAACATTGAAATGCTACGTCTTACATCTGCTAAAGAGATTTCTTGGGGTGTAGTAACAATAACAGCTCCGCTTAAAGGAACTCTTTGTGTTAATGTTAATTGAATATCACCTGTTCCAGGAGGTAAATCAAAAATTAAAAAATCTAGATCTCCCCACATGATTTGGTCCATTAATGTCGTAAAATATCCTGCTAACATCGGACCTCTCATAATCGCAGCTTGATTCTGCTCCATAACAAAGCCAATTGAAGCAATTTTTACTCCATATTGCACAACGGGATAGCCCAATAATTTACCGTCTTCAGTTTTTTCAGCTTCCATTTGATGTCCGGTAACACCAAACATAGTTGGTATACTTGGGCCATATATATCAGCATCAAGAAGTCCAACAGATGCGCCTCTTTGGGCTAAAGCCGCTGCAAGATTTGCTGCAATTGTTGATTTACCAACTCCACCTTTACCGGAAGAAACAGCAATTAAATGTTTCACGGTTGGTAAAATATGCTGATTTGAAATCCGAGGTATCTCTTTGTCTTTCACAAATATATTAATCTCGATACCAGGAAAATATTCTGCTATCTTGTGCTTTATTGCTTGTTCTATATCCTTAGCAATCCAATGAATTGGAGGAATAAGTTCTAAATAAATAGTTATTGCAGCATCATTAATAATTACAGAATGAATAGCATTTACCTCTTGTAAAGATAGATGTAAATCCGGATCTTTAATATCAGATAATAATGCTAGGATTGTGTCTTGATTCAGTTCTTTCATATATGATAGAATTATAATTCTGAAGAATGTTGACAGAATTCCATAAGAACTCCGCCAGTTGATTTTGGATGTAAAAAAGCAATCAACATTTCATGAGCACCTTGAATCGGTGTTTTTTGAATTAATTGAATGCCATTTGATTCTGCTTTATCTAAATCATCTTGAATAGTATTTGAAGTAAATGCAATATGATGTATTCCTTCACCCTTTTTTTGAATAAATTGGGCAATAGGGGAATCCTCAGATATCGGAGCAGTTAATTCAATTAAAATACCGTTTAAAGAAAATGAAGCTATAGAAACTTTTTGAGATTCTACGATCTCTTCGTGAAAACTAGAAATATTAAACAGTGATTTGTATAAGTTCTTGCTTGTTTCTAAATCAGAAACTGCAATTCCGATGTGATTGATAGATGTTAACATATTGCGTATTAACCTTGAAGTTCATTATAGGTAGTTTGTGCCAACTGTAATTCTTCAAGAGTGTTTATTCCTTGAAACTCAGCAAATGAATTGCTTGAAATTGCAGCAACATTCTCACCTTGATCAATTAATATTTTGATGATATCTGTTAAATAATATTCATTCTGAGCATTCGTATTTGATATATTATTCAATGCTTTAAATAATTTACCAGACTGAACCAAAAAGATGCCTGTATTAATTTCTTCGATTAGTTTTTGACCATCTGTAGCGTCTTTTTGTTCAACTATACCTATAAAATCTCCTTGTTCAGAACGAATAATTCTTCCATAACCAAAAGGATTAGACGTAAAAGAACTTAATGTAGCAGCTGCTAAATCAACAGGAAAACTATGAAAACTGTCTATAAAAGATTGTAATGTTGAAGTCTTAATTAATGGAGTATCACCAGTTAAAATTAAAATACAACCAGAAAAATCATTGAATATATGTGCTGCTTGATTAACAGCGTGTCCAGTGCCTAATTGTTCCTCTTGAACAATACAAGATATAATAGGATTATGATAATGTTCAATAAAAGAAGAAACTATTTCCTTTTGAAAACCAATAATAGGAATAATAGAAATAGGTGACAAAGGCAATACTGCCTTGATTACATGTCCAATTAATGGGATACCAGATATCTCAGCCATAACTTTTGGCTTATCTACCATTCCCATTCTTTTTCCCTTACCTGCAGCCAAAATGATTATTGCTAATGATATATCTTGCATTATGCTATTAAAGTATGTGGTTCAATAGAATGTGAAGTACTAATGATCGAATTATGTTCATCAACCAAAATAATAGTAGGGGAATATGCATGAGCTTCTTCATCACTCATATGAGCATAACTAATGATGATAATTCTATCGCCAATACATCCTTTTCTAGCGGCAGCTCCATTTAAACAAATCGTACGTGAGCCTCTTTCACCAGGAATTACATATGTTTCGATACGCTCACCATTATTAATATTAACTACAGAAATCTTTTCATAAGGTAATAAATCAGCTGCATCCATTAAATCAAGATCTATAGTTAAGCTTCCTTCATAATGCAATTCAGCTTGCGTTATAGAAGCTCTGTGTATTTTAGATTTAAACATTATGCGCTCCATAGCGCCCTCTTTATATAATTGAATAATATACTATGGTAAATACGAAATTTAAGAATTATGAAATTCTAAAAATCAACTAAAGCCTTAATTCTATCCTGTAAAATTGAAATAGTTGGAATAACAATATCCATTAAACCAAGATTATATGGAATTGGAATGTCAGGTGTAGCAACTCTGTCAATAGGTGCATCTAAATATGTAAAAGCTTCTTTTGCTAAATATGCAGCAATTTCAGCACCAAAACCTACTGTGATACAATCTTCATGCGCAATTAAGCATCTACCGGTTTTCTTGATTGACATAAGGACAGTTTCTTTGTCCCATGGCGCAATCGTACGTAAATCAATAATTTCTAATGAAATATCAGCAAGTAATTGTGAAGCCTCTTTTACTCTATGTACCATTTCACCCCAAGTAATTACTGTAGCTTGGGTGCCTGTTTGAATAATAGATGCTTTTCCAAATTCAACCAGATAATTGTTCCCAGGATAATTACCTCTAGAAACAGATGTATCCAATATATTTCTATGTTCAAGAAAAACAGTAGGGTCATTACCTCGTATTGCAGATCTTAATAAACCTACTGCATCCGATACATTGCTAGGAATTGCAATTCTCCAGCCAAGAGTATGGGCAAAAATTGCTTCTCCTGATACACTATGCCATGGATCTCCTGTTCTTTTACTGTGTCCAATTGGAATTCTTAAGATATAAGGAGCAGCAAAAGCATTATTGGTACGCCATCTAATTGTACCGGTATCATTAAATTGCTCTATTGCTGGGTCTAAATATTTCCTGAATTGTATTTCTGGTACAGGTATTAATCCTGCATAAGCAATTCCAATAGATCTTCCAATTATACCTTCTTCGGATAAAGAAGTATCAAATACTCGTGAATTTCCAAATTTCTTTTGTAAACCTACAGTTGCTCCGTGAACGCCACCCTTTATGCCAACATCTTCTCCAAACACTAATACTCTTGGATTAACTGCTAATTCAGATTCTAATGTGTTTCTAACAGCATCAATCAAATTCATCCTTTGTCCTTTGGGGCCTTCATCATTATTATTCATAAAAGAATATGATTCGGCATAAGCTCCACCAACGGTTTGAATCTGCTTATTATTATAGAACAAATGCTCCATAATATCTTGTTGATGAGGTTGACCAAACTGTAAAGCACGTTCTAATGCTTCACGTACTTTGATTTCAACATTCTTTTCTAATTCTTCCCATTGTTTCAATGTTAGAATTTTCTTTTTTCTACAATATTCTTTTAAACGTGGTAATGGATCTCTGGATAGTTCATCGGCTTTTTGTTCTGCGGTTTTATAAGATTGATTATCTGCACCGGAATGTCCGCATAATCTGGGGACAGATAATCGTAATAAAACAGGGGATAAGCGTTTCCTTACATGCTCTACAGCAGCTTCAATTAAATCGGACGCTTGTTCTGGATCTGCTCCGTCTCCTTCAAATATTCTAAGATTAGAAAAAGCAGCTAAATTATGCGCAATATTTCCACCAGGTGTTTGAAAACTTCCATCAACAGAAATCCCATAATTATTATCTTCTATAAAGAAAATCATAGGATAATTTTGAGTTGTAGCAATTGTGAGGGCAGACCAAAATCCATTTGTTGCACATGATGCATCACCACCTAATGCTATTGCACATGATTCGGACCATTCTTTTTCAGCTAAAATGCTAGATCTATATACTGCAGCTTGGGCCCAACCAATTGCAGGTGTATATTGAGCGCCAACATCACCACTTGCAGGTAATACTGTAATACCTTTTCTAGGGGGGAGATTATGAACAACACCAATATCTCTTCCACCATTCAAAGAACCACTATTTGCAAGAGGTCCTGCGAAGGCTTCTTCTATGGTCATTCCGGCAGCTAAAACAAATGGTCTAGAACGATAGTATACTGTTGCTGCATCATGAGGATTGTTTAGGTATTGGGCCATGATAATTTGTGCAAGCTCATGTCCACGAGCTGAAAATTGATACAGAACTAAACCTTTTGGTGCTAATTCTTGTTCTTCAATTATATCTATTAAACGAGAAATTAAAAGAGTTTCTGCTGTATGTAGCCAGTCTTGTTTTGTCATGGTAGCAAATAATAATCAGAATAATGTGATCTTTAGAAGTACAAAATTACGAAACGTTCACTATGTAGGAATAGAGTTTATTTTTCTATACATGTACATATTCAAAAAACTACTTCATGAAGGCTTATATTTTTCATAATTTGATATAAATAGTTTAAATAAAACATATTAAATCGCAATTTTTTTAATTAGTGGGATCTATATGAAAAAGATAGTTCAGTTATTTCTTGTAATGAGCATTATATGTGTAGGAGCTTTTTCTTCTCAGGCTCAGTTTGCTCAACCATATTTAATGAATGAAGGTATTGCAGCAGCAAAAAAAATAGCCGCTGATTCAGGCTGGAAATCACCCAAGTTGGTATCTATTGTAACGCTTGGTGATACTACTGGTTTAGGACAAATCGTTTCTCTTATTGGTGGTGTGTATGATATTAAAACTGGTAAATCTCCAATATGGATTTATGTTATTAGTGCTTTAGATAAATCCGATTCGGTAATAACTAAATTATTAGCAATGATAAAAGTACCATTTCTAGGATTTCAGCAATTTCCTATACCTGATGGTGCCGGTCCTGGTAATATTCCTTTTGTGCCACAAGATACTATTCCATCAAATGTCCTTAATTCTGATATTATAGCTACTAAGCTAAAAGCAGATATGGGATTCAAAACATATAATGCTAAGTATCCAACAGCCAAACCACCTTTTATTCTTGTGTTTTCATCCCCATTTGAATTACCTGGAGTGAATTTCCCAGCAGGTACACCTATATGGCTGTTTAATTTTGCTGACCCTAAAACTCAAGAAGCAGTATATGATTGTTATGTAAATGCAATAAACGGTGAAGTAATATGTCAAGCGCCATTAAGTATGAATGAAACAATAATAGTGCAAGATGATTTGAATGTTTCACCTAATCCTGTTTTACATGGAAATTCTGCTCAATTGAATATTCCAGTTTCTAAATTTGATCAACATGCTACAATATCAATAGCAAATATATTGGGTGAAACTGTGTTCAGCTTCAATTCAGTATTAAATATTGGAGATAAATTACAATTACCGCAGTTTTCTCCAGGCTCATACTTTGTCCGTTATACTACACAGACAGGCACTGTTTATACACCCTTTGTTCAGTATTAAAAATTAGTGAAGAAAAATATGTACGATATCATAAAGAATCAAGATCCTGAAATGTATGCAGCAATTACCGGAGAATACTCTAGGCAATGCGATAAATTAGAGCTTATTGCAAGTGAAAACTTTACATCACAAGCAGTTATGGAAGCTCAGGGTTCAGTTCTTACAAACAAATATGCAGAAGGATATCCAGGCAAGCGTTATTATGGTGGCTGTGAATGGGTTGATGTTGCCGAAAATCTTGCAATAGAAAGATTGAAAACTCTGTATGGTGCTCAATATGTTAATGTGCAGCCTCATAGTGGTTCCGGAGCCAATATGGCTGTGTATTTTGTTTATCTAAAACCAGGTGATACTGTTTTAGGTATGGATTTATCTCATGGTGGACATCTTACTCATGGCTCTCCCGTCAATTTTTCTGGAAAGTTCTATAATTTTGTTCCCTATGGTTTAGATAAAGAAACAGGCCTTATTGATTATAATCGTGTTGCAGAATTAGCCAAAGAACATAAGCCAAAAATGATAACAGTTGGTGCTTCGGCTTATTCCAGAAATATTGATTTTAAAGCATTCAGAGATATAGCCAATTCTATTGGTGCATTCTTAATGGCTGATATTGCTCATCCAGCTGGATTGATAGCAAAAGGACATCTTATGAATCCAGTTCCATATTGTGATATTGTTACCAGTACTACTCATAAAACGTTAAGAGGTCCAAGAGGTGGTATTATCATGATGGGGAATAATTATGAAAACCCTTTTGGAATAGTAGCACCAAAATCTGGACGCATTAAGCTGATGGGAGAACTTATTGATTCAATGGTTATGCCCGGTATTCAAGGCGGACCCTTGATGCATGTTATTGCTGCAAAAGCAATTGCATTTCAAGAAGCATTAGGAGATTCTTTTCATACATATACAAAGCAAGTAGTAAAAAATGCCTCTACATTGGCAAGTGCTTTGCTTGATAAAGGATATAATATTGTAAGTGGTGGAACAGATAATCATTTAATGTTGATTGATCTTAGAAATAGAAATTTAACAGGAAAGCAGGCTGAATTGGCACTTGATGCATCTGGTATTACTTGCAATAAAAATGCTGTCCCATACGATACACAGCCACCTTTGATAACCTCTGGAATAAGGCTTGGTGCAGCTGCTATGACATCCCGAGGCTTTAAAGAACATGATATGAAGCACATTGCAGACTTTATCGATACAGTACTTTCTCATATTAATCAAGAGGGTATTCCTGAAAAAGTTAAGCAAGAAGTGAAAGACTACTGTAAAGATTTTTCGATTTATCCAAGTATATAAATGAAAAGGCCATTATTGGCCTTTTTTTATATACACTCTGAATTGATAGTTTTTCTTGTTTTTAAAAAGTACATTAGTTAGTTTAGGCAAAAATCATACCATGATATATTGCAGCATATATCAGGCGTCCACAATACAAAGACTACGCCATGATTCTCATAGAAGACATATTAATTGACGAGAATATCATTTCTACCCCATTTTCATGTGATTTAGGGGCTTGTAAAGGTGCATGCTGTACAATTACAGGTGGGGAGGGCGCTCCATTGGATATCTCTGAGGTTGAATTATTGCAAAAAGCTTTTTCTCATGCTATTCCATATTTATCTCAGAATTCTATAGAGTATATCGAAAAGCATGGTTATATATCTGGTGCTGAAAATGATTTATCAGTTACTTGTATCGACAATAAAGATTGTGTTTTCGTTTTTTATGATGAACATCATATAGCAAAATGTGCATTAGAGAAATCATACTTTGATGGAAATTCTCTTTTTCGAAAACCAATATCTTGTCATTTGTTTCCAATACGTGTAAAAAATTTCGGTGGAGATTACTTAAGTTTTTCTCCATTTGAAGAATGCAAGCCAGCATATAATCATGGCATATCTACTCATACAAACAGCTATGAATCTGTTAAAGAAGCTTTAATTAGGGCATATGGAGAAGATTGGTATATGGAGCTTCGCAATTATGTGAAAGAAACAGAAGGAGGGACGCCATGAAAGTATCTATGTCTTTACAGACATCACTATTACAAACATTAACACCTCAGCAAATACAATATTTAAAATTGCTTCAATTGCCAATATTGCAATTAGAGCAGCATGTACGCCAAGAAATCGAGCAAAATCCGATGCTTGATGAAACATCCGATGATATTGTAACTATTGATGAAGACAGTGATTTTGTACCGAATGAAACAATGGTTCATACAATTCCTCAAGATGCTTATGATGGAGAAAAGGACCATGAAGCAAACTATGAAGAACAAGAACCTTATCAAGAAGAACATCGTGATCCATTTGATTTTTATGAATCAGCATGGAATGAGGGTAATAGTGTAGATAAAACAAAAGATCAATATGAAGATGACGATGATTATGGCGGATTTCAGATTAAAGATACAATTACATTTACCGATGATTTAATATCTCAAGTAAATATGTTGAATTTAAAAGATGAAATGCGCTTGATTTGTTATACAATAATTGGTAATCTTGAAGATGATGGTTATTTAAGAAGATCTTTGGAAGAAATAGTTGACGATATTAATACCAAAATAGCGGAAGAAAATCATAAACTTCATAGAGATTATCTACGTAGGCAAAGGGAATATTTAGAGAGAAGTTTAAGACCTAAAATACCTACTCATTCTTATTTTGATAATCTGGAAGATGATGATAATGAATTAGCTGAATTATTATCAGAGCCCAATGCACCAGTGCCAATCGAATATGTGAACCTAGAATCTGCTGAAAAGGCATTGCATCTTGTACAATCACAAGAACCATCAGGCATAGCATCCAGAAATCTTCGAGAATGTTTATTGCTTCAATTAAAAGCAATAAATAATTGTTCTGCTGCAGAAGAATTAGCTAAGAATATCATTGATAAAAGCTATGATGTTTTTGTAATGAAGCATTATCCTGTATTATGTAGACAACATAATATCAATGAAGATGATTTGAAAAAAGCAATTGATGCAATAAGAAGATTAAATCCTAAACCAGGTGGAATGGGAATTTCTCAAGGTACTTCTACTGTCATCCCAGATTTTATGATCATTGCAGATGATGAATCTGATGATCTTATTATTACAGTTAATGACAATAGAATTCCTCAATTGCGATTAAATAAAATGTATGAAGACTTAAAAAAAGAAGCCAGATATAGGAAATATAATAAAGAAACTAGGGAATGGCTTAGAAAAAAATATGATGATGCTAAATTCTTATTACAAGCAATTCGGCAAAGAAAAAAAACTATGTTAAAGGTAATGACAGGTATTGCTGGTGCACAAAAAGATTTCTTTAGATATGGTGAAAGCGCTCTTAAACCATTGATATATAAAGATGTAGCCGATGTTACAGGGATGGATGTTTCTACTATATGTCGTATAGTAAATGGTAAATATGTACAAACAAGTTTTGGAACTTTTGAATTAAGATATTTTTTCAGTGAATCATTACCTTCTGATGACGGCGAAGAGATATCGACAAGAGTTATCAAACAGAAAATTAAAGAGTTGATTGATAAAGAGCCAAATTTAAAGCCGCATAGCGACGATAGATTAACAAAAGAATTAAAAAAACAAGGCTTAAACGTAGCAAGGCGCACAGTAGCAAAGTACAGAGAGCAGTTAAGAATACCCGTGGCTAGATTAAGAAAAGAATTATAAATCTATGAGTTTACCTAATATTTTAGCAAGATTAGATAGCAAAATAAGGCCACTCCTTACAATATTGCCTTCTGATTTATTTGCTTCTTTATATTCATCAACAAGTAGATGGTATGCAGATTTAGCTTCTAAAGATACACATTTACAACCTATTGTCGTTCCATCTGGATTATCTAGGACTATCTCTGGATTAACATTTAGATCTCCAATATGTAATGCTGCTGGAATGTATAAATATGCAGAAGGTTATCATAAATCTTATCTCTTAGGGGCTGGCGCCTTTCTGGCTGGCACTACAACTTCTTCTGTTCGAATTGGAAATAAAAAGAATGGTATATCATTACCATTCACTCCTTATCCACATTCTCATTCGGCTTCAAATTGGTTAGGACTTCCTAATGCAGGCCATGAAGCAATAGCAAAAAAGATTCATACATTTCCCCGGTATAAAGATTTTCCTATTGGTGCTAGTGTTTCGGCTGATCCTGGTATGCAGCAAAACTTAGCTATACCATTATTAATTGAAGGAATCACATTATATATTAAAGCTTCTGTTGATTTTATTGAAATTAATGAGAGTTGTCCTAATGTAGAAGGACATAAGCAAACAGATATGTCAAGCTTAGATCCAGAATTACTTATACGTTTAGAAGTTATTTCTAAGCAGATAATTAAGAAATATAATCATATACCCGTTTTTGTAAAATTTTCGAATGACATCAATATTAATCAATTACCAGAATTATTACAGGTATTGATAGATCTGGGATATAGTGGCATTAATGTGGGTAATACTTCAATTAACTATGCATATTATAGAGATAAGATTGATAAAAGGGATATTGATTTATACGATTACTTTACCAATACCTTTGGCGGAGGGCTTAGTGGTAGAATATTAAGGGAAGATTCTTTGTCATTATGTTACAGTGCTTCTCAATATATTCAATCAAAGCAATTACAAAAAGAATTTTCTATCATATCAACGGGGGGGATTCAAAATGGTTCTGATATAAATAATGCAATAAAATCAGGAGCATCTTTAACGCAATGGTATACAGGATATTATGAGCAATATGGAAAACACACCTATGATATCTATAAAAAAATATATGAAGAGATAGATATGAAAATATTCTGATTATCTAAGAACTTCCCTTACTCTTGCTGAAATATAGTCCATTACCCAAACTACTAATGCAATCATTAAAATAATAAGACCAACTTCATGCCATTGGGCAAGTCCTTGAAATTGCATAAGCATAGTGCCAATTCCACCACCCCCAACCAATCCAATAATTGTAGCCATTCTTACATTGATATCCCAACGATAAATAGTAAAGCTTAAAAAGGGTAATACTATTTGAGGAATAATTCCATAATATATAACCTGTAAAGGATGTGCTCCTGTTGCTTCAATAGCTTCAATGGGGCCATTGTCAATATCTTCAATTTGCTCTGAATATTGTTTTGTTAATGATGCAACTGTATGAACCATTAATGCTAACATGCCTGCAAATGGTCCAATACCAACCCACACTGAAAAAATAATTGCCCAAATAAGCGGCTCTATAGATCGGCTAAAATTAGCTGTAATTCTTACAATATTATAGATAATGCTACTAGTTAGACTATTGTTCATTAAGGTTCTAGCACTTAAAAATCCTAGAATAAAAGAGAAGGGAAGCGCAATTATAGTTGCAATTAAAGCTATATAAATTGTCTCAACCAATGCTTTAAGGGCTATATCAATAATCGATAATTCAGGGGTAATAAGGGCATAAAAAATATTTCCCGCTCCGTTCAAACCTTGTTGAGAAAAAAAATCGATAGGCGATATTTTAGTAATTATCCACCCTGAAATAATCGAAAGAGAAAAAACTATCCAAGAAAGATGTTTAGAGATCTTTTTTTGAAGATGAGATTGCTCTAATCCTAATGTAAGTCTACCAATTGAACATTTTGTAAAAAATAAAAGAATACTTACAGAAATGGCAGTAAAAATATACATTAATTGAATATAAAAAGAAGAAGAAACTTGATAAGTAAATAAAGTAGATCCAACAATTCTGTGTGAAGTAATTAACATGTACCACGTTAAAATGATATCAATGATAAAACTTTGAATATTCAAGGAAACAGAACCTTTAGATGTTTCTAAAGAAGAGTTAATATTTAAGGACATATACAATTTCAATATTAAGAATATTCAAAAACAAAGAACCCTCAGCTTTTAAAAAAAGTGAGGGTTCAAGTACTTTTATGAAAGTAAAGCTACAACAGAGAAGCTAAGCATCTATGATATATGTTGTAATCAATTATTCATAACGATTTGAGCGACGATCGCCACCACCACCGCCACCACCGCGAAAATCACGACGTGGGCCGCGAGGCTGCTCGTCACGTGGGCGAGCTTCGTTAACAACTAATGTGCGTCCACTGAACAGTGCACCATTTGTTGATTCAATACCAGTGCGTGCTTCGTTTTCGTCATCCATTTCAACAAAACCAAAACCTCTAGATCTACCTGTTGCTTTGTCAGAAATAACAAATGCTCCAGTAACTGAACCGTAGTTCTCAAACAAGGTGCGTAAATCTTCTGCACCAACGCTGTATGGCAAATTGCCTACATAGATATTCATACTCATTCCTTCCATTGATGTGTCAATCCCTTTGCTGTAATCATCATACACTCAAATAAAAAGGAGATTCAGCTTATTGGTCCACATCCAAACCAAATAAAGGTTCTACAATTTACCATAAAAATTATTAATTACAAACTATTTATAAAAAAAATATATGAATGTTACAAAAAGTTTATAAAAAATGGATACTTATTATGGAAATATTCCCATCTGGAAATAAGAAACAGCAATTTTATCAATAGCAGAGATAAAGGCAGCAGTTCGCATATCTTTTACATTTGGTCGAGATCTCCAAATATTCATTATTTCATGATATGCTGTTATCATAGAGTCTTCTAAACCAGAATTAACTAAATCTTCTTCTTCTGGGCCACGTATAAGGAGATTTTTCTCAGTTTCGCTTAAAGATTTACCTGTAAGGCGTTCTACTGTTGCAACTAATCCAAGATTTCCTCTTTCTTCAAATCGTTTATCCATGCGGCCAAAACGAACATGAGAGATATTCTTAAGCCATTCGAAATAAGACACTACTACACCACCTGCATTTAAATACATGTCTGGAATAATAAGAATATTTTTTGCTAATAAAGTTGGCTCAGCAGAAGCTGCGATAGGTCCATTTGCACCTTCAGCGATGATTTTAGCTTGGATTCGATCTGCATTATAATCAGTAATTTGAGATTCTAAAGCAGCAGGTACAAGAATATCACATGGATATTCTAATACAGTATTTCCTTCTGCAATCGTTTGTGCCCCAGCAAAATGTTTAATAGATCCAGTTGTTTTATGATGTTTGAATACATCTTCAATATTTAAACCATTAGCATTGTAAATAGCACCATCCCATTCAATAATACCAATAATAGTAGCACCTGCTTCTTCTAAAAACTTAGCTGCATGATATCCAACATTACCAAATCCTTGAATGATAATAGTTTTATCAAGAAATCCTGTTTGTAAACCAAGACTACTCATAAGTTCTGTATCATTAACTGCTTCTCTAATACCAAAATATAAACCTCTGCCAGTTGCCTCTGTTCTTCCACGTACGCCACCTTGAGGTATTGGTTTTCCAGTTACGCAACCCATCGCATCAATCTCGCCACCTTTAAAAGATTGATATGTATCTGCAATCCAGGCCATTTCTCTTGGGCCTGTTCCATAGTCAGGAGCAGGAACGTCTACAGATGGACCGATAAAATTTTTATGAATAAGCTCAACTGTATATCTTCTTGTAATTCTTTCTAATTCTTCTTCGGTGTACTCTTTTGGATTAATTTTTATACCACCTTTGCCACCACCAAATGGTACATTAACAACAGCACATTTATATGTCATTAAAGCGGCTAGTGCTATCACTTCATCTTGATTGACATTTTCGCTATAACGGATACCACCTTTACAAGGTAATTTATGATGGCTATGTTCGGCTCTCCATGCAGAAATTACTTGTATTTCACCATTTACTCTAACAGGGAATTGCATATGATAAACAGAATTACATGCTCTGATTTGTTCTAAAAGGCCTTTTGGATGGTCTAATAAAGAAGCCGCTTTATCAAAATATGTATTTACTGATTGAAAAAAAGGTATCTCATGATACTTTGGTGGTTGAGATGTAGAAGACATAATACTTCCTAATAATAACAAGTAGAATTATCAAAAAAATGAAAAAATTAAAGATTTCCTCTTAATGCTTGCTCGCGTTCAATAGATTCAAACAATGCGCGAAAATTTCCTTTACCAAATGATGTTGCACCCTTTCTTTGAATAATTTCAAAGAAAAGTGTTGGACGATCTTCCACTGGTTTTGTGAAAATCTGTAATAAATAACCTTCATCATCACGGTCAACTAGAATTCCTAATTCTTTTAATGGTTCAATAGATTCATCTATAGTTCCAACTCTTTCAAGTAAATCATTATAATACGTATCAGGAATTTTCAAAAATTGTACACCGCGTTTTTGCAGCTCAGAAACAGTATGCACAATATCATTTGTGGCTAATGCAATATGCTGAACTCCAGGACCATGATAAAATTCGAGATATTCATCTATTTGAGATTTAGCTTTTTTCCCAATCGCAGGTTCATTTATTGGAAATTTAATGAAACCATTGCCATTAGAAACAACTTTGCTCATTAAAGCACTATATTCAGTTGAAATATCATTGTCATCAAAAGTTAAGAGTAATTTGAATCCCATTACATCCTCATAGAATGAAACCCATGTATTCATCTTACCTAATTCTACGTTTCCAACACAATGATCTACATATAAAAGTCCTATGGACTCTGTAGTATATTCATCATTAATTGCAGTGTAACCTGGCAGAAATGGGCCATTATAATTCTCTCTTTCTATAAAAGTATGAATTGTATCGCCATAAGTATGGATAGAAGCTTTTTTTACCGTTCCAGATTCATCAGTTATTATTTCTGGTTCGCTATAACTTATTGCACCCCTTGAGGTAGTTTCTTTCCATGATTTTTCAGCATCATCTACCCATAAAGCTAATACTTTAACGCCATCACCATGTTTTTCAATATGCTTGCTGATTTCATTATCTGGATGCATAGGAGTTGTTAATACTAATCGTATTTTCCCCTGTTGTAATACATAGCTTGCCCTATCTCTAATGCCTGTCTCTGGGCCAGCATAGGCAATTAATGAAAATCCAAAAGCAGTTCTGTAAAAAAATGATGCTTGCTTTGCATTACCTACATAAAATTCAATAAAATCGGTACCATTAATTGGCAAGAAATCCTCTGTCTTAAAAGATAAAGAAGAATCAATATGTAGAGCTTCCATTGTTGTGATAATGAATGTTGATGAATGTAATTGCACACAAATTATGCAAAAGTTTTAACTGAATAACTCTCTTATCTTTTGTGTAGAAGAAAGTAAAGCAAGATTCTGATCTGTAGTTCCTGTACTAATGCGAATACAAGAGGGTAGTCCAAAACCAGCTAAAGGCCTAGTAATAAAGCCACTCTTTAGTAGTTCCATATAGAGAACATTTGCTTTTTCTGAATTTCCACAGTCAATCATCGAAAAATTTGCAATAGAAGGTGAAATCTTCCATTGTTGTTCTGTAAAAGTCTGCTGAAATAACTGTAATGAATGCTTATTTAAATCAACTGTTTTATTAACGAAGTCGACATCTTGTAAAGCTGCTATAGCAGCCAACTGAGAAACAGTTCCTGGATCAAAAGGTAATTTAGCTTTCATCATAACAGAAATTACATCTTCTGGTGCAATTGCATAACCAACTCTTAATGAAGCTAGCCCATATGCTTTTGAAAATGTTCTTAAAGTGATAATATTAGGAGCAGATAATTTAATGCTATTGGGATAATCATCAACAATTGAAGCGCTATATTCATAATATGCTTCATCCATAATAATGAGAATATTCTGGGGAATATTTTCAATAAGAAAATGTAACTCTTGATTATTTATATAAGTACCAGTTGGATTATTCGCATTGGCTATATAAACTATCTTTGTTTTGGATGTAATAGCATGAGTAATAGCTTGTACATCATAACGATAATCATGAGTTAATGGAATTTCTATTCTATGTAGATTTGCAGTTTTAGAAGCTACATAATACCCTACAAAAGTACCCATAGAAGATATGATGTCGTCGCCAGGTTCTGTAAAACATTTCATGATAAGATGAAGTAAGGCATCAGAACCATTATAAGTTAAAATATTAGTATAAGATATATTTAGATGACGAGACAGTTCCATCCTTAAAGCGAATCCACCATCAGGATATAAAGATAAGTCATCATCTGTAATAGATTGTATTCTTTGCAAAGCTAAAGGGGATGCACCTAGTGGATTTTCATTTGATGCAAGTTTGATTACTTTATCAATGCCATATAAACGTTTAATATCCGCTGGTGATTGGCCCGGTTTATACGGCTGTAAATCTAAAATGTGAGAAGGTATTGAAATCATTAAAACAATGACATAAAAGTATCGAAATCCATGCTGCTTTTGGATGTGCAAAACTACAAAAACACTATGAAACTAGAAACGAAATAATCTAAAATATTGATTAGTATACCGATTATTCATAGCATTCATATATCCTTAATTCAGTAAATTTGTTTGATTTATTAGCTTTACCGACCAGATTTTACATGAAAACATATGAAATTAACTATTTGTGCACCGAATCATCCTTATTTACTACCTATACTTGCCAATGCCTCTATGTATTGTGCTGAACATGGCCATAATTTTATCGAAATGTCAGAGAAACAGTGTATTGATGCCTTATATACTGGAAAAGCTGATATTGCTTTAATCAACCCTTTAGATTTTGCTTTATCTAAGGCTCAAATTCTGATAATACCAACATTCGCAGTTTTTGCAGAATCATATTCAGGTATTTCCTCTATTCATTTTTCTAACAAATCATCATCAATGGAAACAATTGGATTAGAATCAGATGATTTTCTTTTGAATATTGGTCTTATTGGTTTAGTAGAAAAATATGATGTGTTGATGCAAAAGAATATCATTCAATCTAATATTGATAAAACTACGATATTAGAACACTATGATTCTGCTATTTTGTGGAATTCTGAATCATTGATTCCAGGTGCTTTAGATATAACAGAGGAATGGTCGGATTATAATGATTTCCCATTGCCAATAGCCTTCTGGGCTTGTAAGGATGAAGATTTTACAGTAGATCTAATGGAAATTACTACACATCTTGCTGCTGATGATCTTCCAGACATTGAAACTATTAAAGATTCAGCAGAATATGAGGAAGAGATTGGACGTATTGGTTCATTATTATATCATTGGAAAGATGATTTTAAAGAACATATTATGTCTATTCAACATATTTTATATTATCATCAGATGATTCCAGAAATCAGAGATGTACACATTTTAGGTTAATTATGCTTACAAAATATGGCTATGATAATGCAATTCCCATGTTATTGATTGGATTCTCATTTATTTTTCTTGCAGCTCTTTTTCTTAAAGGCTATGGCAGCGTCTTTACCATTAGTATTGGAGCAATTATAGTGTTCTTTACTTTATGGTTTTTTAGAGATCCAGAAAGAGTAATTCCACAAGAAGCATTACATGATCCTTCTGTTCTAATTGCTCCAGCAGATGGAAAGGTTGTAGAAATTAAAGAGACAGAGGAATTAGAATTTATCAAGGGTAAAGCAATACAAATTAGCATCTTTCTTTCACCATTAGATGTGCATGTAAATAGAAGCCCTGTAAGTGGGACAGTAGATTTTTATCGATATATGCAAGGCGAGTATTTGGTTGCATGGCATCCTAAATCCTCTGAATTAAACGAGCAAAGTAGGATTGGGATTACTAATCAATATGGTAAAGTATTCTTTAAACAAATTACAGGTTTCTTGGCCAGAAGAATTGTATGTACTATTCAAAAAGGACAAGTCTTATCGTCTGGTGAAAAAATAGGAATGATGAAATTTGGCTCTAGAATGGATGTTCTTGTTCCTGTTCACACTGATATTAAGGTTGTTATTGGACAAACCGTTCGGGGTGCTGAATCTATTTTGGCAATATTACCTAAATAATTGATATGACATTCATTTCATCTTTATGTACTCGTCTAATACCGCATTCATATATTCATGCATTAATTCTAATGCTGATTACTGGATGTTTAATTGGTATATCTTTTCCTCCTTATCACTTCGGCTTTATTGCCTTTATTGGTTTTATTCCTTTGCTCTTTTCTATCGATTATCTTCAAAATCTTAGTAAAAAGAAGCAAATATTTAGTCTGTATGTATGCTTTTTTGTATATCATGGAATTACAAATTGGTGGGTTGGAAGTTGGCAAGCCCAATCAGATCCTTTTTTGATTATCGCCGGCATTGCTTTGTGGCTTGGACATCCCTTCTTTTTAATGATTCCTTTTCTTGCTTTTATTTATATCAAGAAAAGAATTGCTTCAATGTATGCATCTTTTTCTTTGCCTTTTCTTATCGTTGCATATGAATGGCTACATTCTTTAACTGATTTATCGTATCCTTGGCTTTCTTTTGGATATACGCAAATATATCATTCATATATCGTTCAAATCGCTGACATTGCTGGTGTTTGGATTTTGAGTGCATTTGTGATGACAATTAACATTCTCTTATTTCATATTCTTAATGTCACGAATACGAAAAGTAATAAAAGGATAATATCATTAAGCATTATTGCACTATTTCTTATTGTTTTTGGATATTCCTATCATGTTAAGCAAGTATTACAAGAACAGTCAATTTCTGCTCCTAAAGTTTCTGTATCCTTGGTTCAACCTAATATCAATCCATGGAAAAAGTGGTCTGGTGGCGTTTTTTCTCAAGTAGAAAAACATTTTCAATTGATTGAAATAGATGCACAATCTAAACCAGATGTATATGTGTGGAGTGAGACAGCAATTCCATTTTTAGATGTAGAAACGAATGCAAAACATAATTTCTCTTATTTCATGAATAGAAATAAGAATATTCCAATATTATCTGGTTTTGCCGAATTTGTATTGATTCCTGATTATCAAAAAGAGTCACTTGCCAAGCCATATCCATTGCTACCTGGTTATAAGTATTATGCACATAATGCAGCTGCTTTAATTCAACCTAATGATTCAGTACATATTCATCGCAAAATGAAATTAACACCATTTGGTGAAGGTTTCCCTTTTTCCCAAGATATAGAACTATTAGCTGGTTTTTTAGAATGGGGAGTTGGAATTTCAGGTTGGAAGAAAGGTAAAATACAATCTCCTTTAGTGTTAAGAAATCCCGAAGGGAGAATTATATCCAATATTGGGACAGTAATTTGTATAGAATCTATCTATCCAGAATTCGTAAGAAAATATGCTAAACAAGGTGCATCTATGTTAGTAGTAATAACAAATGATGCATGGTTTGATAATAGTCCTGGCCCTATGCAACATTTCGCAATATCACAAATGAGAGCAATAGAATCACATAGATGTATAGCCAGATGCGGAAATACAGGTATAAGCGGATTTATTCATGCTGATGGTAGTATTCAAGATATCGCTAAGCCACAATCAGAACAAATACTTAAAGCTGATATTCTTCAATTATATGACTTAACTATATATTGTCTATATGGTGATTTCTTACCATATATTTCATCAGTATGTAGTTTATTCTTGCTATTCTATGCAGGCTATAAAGGAAAAGCACTTAAGCCTCAACACATATACTCTTCTAAGGAATCTATATGAATATTGGAATAATGGGTGGAAGTTTTAATCCTATTCATAGTGGCCATATCGTATTTGCTGATGCTTTTAGAAGACAATGTGCTTTAGATTCCTGTTATGTAGTTCCTGCTTCTATATCCCCGTTTAAATTGACTGAAAAGAATGCTGAAGATATTCACAGGGTACATATGCTTTTATTAGCTTGTGAAGAACTTCAAAATACATATGTCTCTACCATTGAACTAGAAAGAGGTGGAATTTCTTATACTATAGATACTGTTCTTGCATTCATGGACATGTTTCCTAATGGTAAGTTATTTCTTTTGATTGGCGAAGATCAAGCAATACAGTTTACCAAATGGAAAGAGTGGAAAAAAATTATCGCTAATGTTCAATTATGCATAGTTGCAAGAAAACACCATGAACAGAATACAGATAGCATAGATGATGCATTATCCTTAAATAATACCTATTCTAAACCAATTTGGTTAGATATTCCAGTGATTGATATATCGTCATCATTGATTCGTTCTCATCTAGAGCATGGAAACGATATACATGGTTTAGTCCCTTTGCAAGTAGAAATGTATATACACTCATATTCTTTATATAATGAATGAAGACTAAAGAAAAAATTATTGTTTTAATGAGTGGTGGAATGGATTCTACAGTATGTGCTGCTATAGCGCATTCTGAATTCTATGATATCCATGCTTTACACATAAATTATGGACAAAAAACTGAAACCAGAGAAGAACAATCCTTTAATGATATTTGTAGCTATTATTCAATTGATAATCGTTTACATGTCGACATAGGATACTTAAAACATATTGGTGGGAGTTCTCTTCTAGATACTTCCATAGAAATAAGCAAAGCAGATTTACTCTCTAAAGAAATTCCTAATAGTTATGTGCCATTTAGGAATGCAAATATGCTGTGTATAGCTGTCAGTTGGGCAGAGGCTATTAAAGCCACAAAAATATTTATTGGGGCTGTTCAAGAAGATAGTAGTGGTTATCCGGACTGCAGAAAAGATTTTTTTGATGCCTTCCAGTTGATGATAAATCAGGGTACTAAGCCTGATACTCATATTCAGATTATTACACCATTATTGAATATGTCAAAAAAAGAAATTATTCATACTGGTAATAACCTTAATGCTCCTTTGCACCTTACCTGGAGTTGTTATGGTTCTGAAGATAAAGCTTGTGGAATATGTGATTCATGTGCTTTAAGATTAAGAGGTTTTGCTCAAGCCGAATGTATAGACCCAATTGATTATGCAATTGTCCCCAAGTACTTATAAAAAAACCGTTTTACAGCTTATTCTAGCCATAAAACGGTTAAATATATATGCAGAGTAAATTAGTGTTGTACTATTAAAGGCAGAGAAATGGCAGACGAACCCGTTCTTAAAATTACGGAATAATGTCCGGAAGATATATTCTGTGAAATAGTATTAATCGTTTGATATTGAGGCCCTGCAGCTAAGAATCCTACATATTGTTTGCTTACTTGATTGCCTAATACATCAATAAGTGAATATTCAACTTCAGATGCCTGTTCAAGAACAAAGCTTAGTGTTCCAATGCCGATTAATGGGTTCGGAGCAATAATGGGGTTTATACAAATCTGCTCTTGGACTTTGCTTGCAGCTGCAACTGTAATTGCAATTGGGGACATAAAATTCCATTGATCACCACTTTGCCCTCCGTCTCCATTTACAGCATTTCCACAAGCAAGCACATAATAAGTACCTTCTATGGTTGGAGCTGTCCATGTAAATGTAAAAGATGTTTTGCCGGATACCATACTTTTTCTTGCAGAATGAACCAATTCATTTTCAGATTTTTTTAAACCTTGGCCTGTGACAACATTCAAAATACCTTGATTTGTGGCAGATGTAGCAGATGACTTAACGCCTATATTAATTCCAGCACCTGATTTAGATGCATGTGCTACTATTGCAGTAAGTTCTAAAGTACCACCTGGATTTGTGGTAAATGAGCCACTTTTGCTGGAAATAGAAACTGATGTGGCTTGGCTTGCACTGGAGCCATGACATCCTCCACCTCCGCAACCTCCAGAATTAGCAAGTACTTTGCTTGATATACCATTTGGATAAGCATGTGCTATTGAAATATTAGCAATAATGCACAATGAAAATAAAAGTAAAAAGTGCTTCATAAAACTCTTTAAAAAAGAAAAACATTATTTAGTTGAACCGAACAAATTTGCTGTAATTTCAATATTTTCTCCTACTTTACTGCCTATTATACCTTGTTTGCCGGCAATATTAAAGTCTTTAAGCGGAACTTTAAATGATGCTTTAATCATAACAAAATCACCCGGAGCTTTTTTACGTGTAGCATCTGTTTCATTCACATATTTGATGTAAATAGTAGCTTTTATTGTTTTAGAAATACCATGCATTGTAAAGGATCCATCAGCAATGGCTGTACATTCAGCCATGCCATTTTCTGATTTAGATATTTTAATGTTAGCTAACTTTTTTAATTCAAAACTAATGGTTGGATAACTTGCCGCATCAAGCCAATCTTTGGCATACATATGCTCATCTCTTTTTGATAATCCTGTTTTCATCGATAGTACTTGTAAAGAAATATTCCCTGATGAATTTTCTAGATTATCTCCATCTAGGATACATTTACCTTGAATATCTTTTGCATTCCCTTCAATATTTTCAACAGGTGCAGTACTTAAAAACTTTATAATATTATCACCAACAGCATCATTTAATGTGACTGTTTTCTTTCCATAAATAACTGAAACAGTAGTTCCTGCATATATTGGTAAAGAGAAAAAAGCAAGTACACTTATATATAATAAAAGCTTCATTATTAATAACCTAAAAAATGATTATGATTGTTTTTTAAGACGATATAGACTAAAAATTGCACAAGTAGACAGGAATGTAACAGGAAATAGAAGAGATCTATAAATACCTATAGGATGTGGATCATCGGGGAATATTCCAAGACTAAATTTATCAATCCATTCTCTTTTTTCTACTTCTTCCCCAAAAATATCATCTTTCACTTTTGTAACAATTTCAATTTTATCTTTCGTATAAAATTGACATCCATCCTTTGCCCACCAAGCAGCAAAAAATACTATACCGATGATAGAGAACACCATTAATACTTTCCACATATTCATTAGATCCTCAAATAATATAATGTTCGATAACACAAAGATATAAGAATAGTTACAATGAATAATTACTTATACATTTAACATTAAGTCATTATGTCTTTTTTGTGTAAATAGTACACGCTTAAGGCAAATAATAAAATAGAATGCATGAAAAGAATTATTGCAGATTGTAAAATTCTAAAGCTATCTATTGTTTGTTCAAATAAATATCTCCAACCGATAAGATGATTAGTAAATAAAAATGGTTTGATTGCTTTTATAAATCCTGCATCTAATGAAGATATGATAGTAAAAACGATGATGACAGCCATTGTAGAGACGATTGGTCCGATAGAATTTTCAACTAAGCCAGAAAAGAAAAATGCCACTGATGCTACCGTACTCATACTTAAAAAACCATAAAAATAGGCTAGTAAAAATCTCCATAAGATGTCATCTTGTGGCAATATTGTTATTGTGCTAGCTACTATAAAAAGTTCACCTTTGCCAAAAAATAGTACACTTAAACCCATAGATAAGACACTCATCCATAGTATTAGCAATAATGTATATATCTGTGCAGCAATAAACTTTGCAGAAATTACTTGAAATCTTGAGACTGGCCTGATTAACAAAATTCTGAAAGTACCTGCGATTGCTTCTCCAGCCAGCATATCTCCTGCAATTAATGAAACTAAAAGGGGGATATGTACAAATAAACTTTGCAATACAATAAAAGCAATAAGGTATCCATTCAATAAATTGCCAGAAAAATCAAATTGTTGTTGCAATGTTTGAGTAAACATATTAAAGTAATCGTTACCTTCACTATACATAGCAATTTGAATAATAGGAACAAGAATACCGATGGCTATAAATCCAATAAAAGATCTACCTTTTTTGAATATTTTTTCTAATTCAATTTTTAATAAAGTAAAAAACATGATTATGGCTTGGTGATGGATAAGAAATATTCTTCTAGTGATCGGGTTGATTGAATTCCTTCAACTTTGATATCATTAGCAACTAGTAAAGAATTTATATCAGAAATAAAGAATTGTTCTGTTTCTATAGTTATTGCAGTATCGGTAATTACAATATTAGATGAATTAAAACGCGAATTATTCAAGCATTCAAGAGCTTGTTTAGGTTTGTCTATCATGAAATTAACTTTAAGAAGACCCTTATTTAATAATTCCTGTACATTACCTTCAACGATAGTACAGCCTTTATTAATGATTACCATGTTAGTTGCAATGATTTCAACTTCTGAAAGTATATGTGAGGAAAGAAAAATTGTTTTGTTTTGCTCTCTGCTTAATGAGAGAATTAGTTCTCTGATTTCTTTTACACCTACTGGGTCTAATCCATTTGTAGGTTCATCAAGAACGATTAAATCTGGATTATGTAATAGTGCTTGTGCAATTCCTAATCGTTGTTTCATGCCATAAGAGAATGTTTTTACTTTGCTAGATGCTCTATCTAATAAGCCAACAGTATCTAAAATAGCATCAATTGACTTTTTTGAAACATTTGCGCCTGAAAGTTTTCCTAAAATTTCTAAGTTTTTTGCTGCAGTTAAATACAGATAAAAATCAGGTTTTTCAACAATTGCTCCAATTCTTCGGGCAATTGAACTTCTATGTTGTGATAATGGCATTCCAAATATATTGATATAGCCTGAGCTTGGTTGTATCAAAGACATCATCATACGAATAGTTGTGCTTTTACCAGCACCATTTGGCCCAAGAAAGCCATAAATATCTCCTTGATTAACTGTTAAAGATAGATTATCAACAGCCTTAAAAGATCCAAATGATTTGGATAAATCTTTGATTTCAATAATTGGGATTGGTTGCATACTATATTAGATGGGAATAGACTTATATTCAATTCATTAAATTTGTATCAAAACATGACATTTGTAAAAGATATAAAGTTCCTTGCGATATCTTGGACATGTTGTAAGTAATTCAAAATTGTAATAATGTAGTATAATTTTATACTAATCTCTCAAAATTCTCATTTTAAAGTAGAAATTAATTAATCAATATTAGAGTAATGCAGTGAATACTATTCAAGTACCGAAAGCTGATTCAAGCAAAAAGACTAGCAAACTTTCTAAAACTATGATGATTCTGGGGATCATCGTAGGTCTGTTTATACTTGCTGGAATTGGATTGTCTTTTTTATTCTCAGGAGAAGATTCAGTTGAAGTAAAAATGAACTCAATACTTGTTGTTTCTTTTTCTGAAACACTTAATGAATACACATTGGATGCAGGTCCATTTTCTGAAAGTACTTCAGCTAGCTTTCTAGAAGTATTACATGCAGTGAAAAATGCAAAAAATGATCCATTAATTTCTGGCATATATATTAAAGCAGCAGGTACACCATTAGGTTTTGCAAAACTAGAAGAAATCATTGAAGCCATTAAAGATTTTAAAAAGTCTAAGAAATTTATCTATGCATTTATAGAAACTGGTTCAAAATCAGATTATCTCTTAGCTAGTTATGCAGACTCTATCTTTATGCCAAAAGAAGGATTGGCAGAAATTCAAGCACCAGGCGCTTCTGTAATGTTTTACAAAGGTATTTTAGAAAAAATGGGGGTTTCTATTCATGTAGAACAATTTGAAGAATATAAATCTGCAGGTGAAACATTTAGTAAAGATAAATTTTCTCAGCCAGCCAAAGAAGAAATTGCTGTAATTCTTAATGCCAGGGCACAAAGAATGTATCAATTAATTGCTACAGGAAGAAATATACCAATAAGAACTATTCAAGAAGCATTTGATAGGGGAGTATATGCATCAGATTCTTTACTTAGCCTTCATTTTATTGATGGAATTGCTCAAGAATCAGAAGTGAAAGAAAAGATTAAGCGTAAAATAGAATCAATTAATTTAAAAAAGTCTGGCAGTTCTGATAAAATTAAAAACTTATCTATGATATCTTTAACTGAATATTCTGAAGCTAAAAATGCCTACAAAAATCCTTTGAAAGCTCCAGAAAATCAGCAATTAGCAATTATAAATGGTGTTGGCGCAATTAGATCAGGAAAATCAGGAAGCTCCAATCCATTTGATCAAGGAACAATGGAAATTGCATCAAGCTCTATGGCTTCAGATATTAGAAAAGCAAAAGAAGATATTAATATAAAAGCTATCATTTTACGAATAGATAGTCCAGGAGGTTCCGTTATTGCTTCTGATGAATTATGGAATGAGATTAAATCTGCAAAAAAAGTAAAGCCTATCTATGCCTCAATGAGTGATGTTGCAGCATCAGGTGGCTACTATATTCCTATGGCTTGCGATACAATTATAGCCCATCCACAAACTATCACAGGCTCAATTGGTGTGATTGCTATGATACCATATCTTTCTGGTACTCTTAATAAACTTGGTATTACAATCGACACTTTATCTACAGGAGCTTCTTCACAAGATATGAATGTAATGATGCCTATGACAGAAAGATCACAGATGAAGTTAAAATCACAGATGTATCCCATCTATCAAAGATTTGTCCAAAAAGTTGCTGATTCAAGAAAAATGACTTTTGATCAAGCTCGTGCATTGGCAAAAGGAAGAGTATGGCTTGGAAACGATGCAAAGAATAATAAATTAGTTGATACTTTGGGTGGTTTAGGTCTTGCCATTTCTATGGCAAAAAAAAGAATTGGAATATCTGATTCAATGGATATAATAATAAAATCATATCCTGAGAAAAAAGATTTTCTTGAGGAGTTGTTTTCAACTATTACAAAAACAAAAAGAAACGAAGAAGCTCAAATATTATCTGATCAATCTTCATTTATGTCTTTTGTACATCATATAGTTACATCTAATATGCTGCCGCTTCAAATTAAGCAGCAATTAGCCCTATTCTGGAATATTATGCATGTTTCATCAAAAGAAAAAGTGCTGTTAACAATGCCATATATTCCAATGTTTTAATAACTGAAGTGTAAATGAATGTTAAGTATACATGAAGCATAATTTATTTACGAAAATTATTCACGTATTTCATTCTAATTTATGATGTTTATTAATAACACTTTTGTATCTTTGTTGCTGTCAGTATCATATTTTGTTCATTAATGTTGTTGTGAGTACAATGACTAAAGCAGACATAGTCGAGCAAATTGCCGCACAAACCGGCCTTACCAAAGTTGAAACTAAAGCAGTTGTAGAAGGTGTCTTCTCTTCTGTTATGGATATTTTAGCTAATGGTGGGCGTATAGAATTACGTGGTTTTGGTGTATTTTCTGTAAAAAGCCGTAAATCTAGAATGGCTAGAAATCCAAGAACTGGTGTTCCAGTTGCACTAGACAAGAGATATGTACCAGTATTTAAAGCTTCTCCAGATTTTCAATCAAAGGTTGATACATTATTGAAATCCAATGATAATTCAACTGCTATTAAAAAAATAGCTACTAAAGCTAAAAAGTAATATTTACAATGTAGATTGATATCATATACTTTAAGGTTATTTATAGTGCTATCTAAAGTATCATTAATGATCATTTCGGGAATTACGGTATTTTCTATATCTGGCTTATCTTATGGAATTGCCAGATATAATATTGAACAAGCAAAACCTAATAAAGAAAGAACGCTAACATTAGCTAATGAAGCTTATGATAGGAATGATTATCGGGCAGCTAGTTCACTTTATAAGCGCTATATTGACATATTCGACAAAACTAATGTAAGTGTGATGATTGACTATGGTTATTCATTACATAATATTGGAAGGTCAGATGAAGGTATCCAAATATTAAAGTCTATTATTAGTAAAGAAAGCAATAATGCATTTGCTCTTTTTAATATAGCAGTGATATATTATCAGAGAAAAGATGTAACAAATGCAAAAATCTGGTTAACGAAATGTTCTCAAACATCAAGTTCTCCGGAAATATCACAAAAAGCTATTTCCATATTGAATGAATTGCAATCAATAAAACAATAATTTTATCACTTTTATTTAGCGGAGTAAACTATGCCTTGCGGAAAAAAACGTAAACGCCATAAAATGGCTACGCACAAGCGCAAAAAGCGTCTGCGTAAAAATCGTCACAAGAAAAAGAATCGGTAGTATAATGGCGTATCTAATCAATACGCCATTTTTTTTATTTACCGTAGGCGGGTTTTTTTCTGTTCAATGGATAACAAATGTCCCACATCAGATAGTATTTGCAGTTTTCCCCCATAGGTTTGTTGCAAATTATGTTCTGTTAATACCTCTTTAACACTTCCCATTGCAGTTTTTCTTAAATTTAATAAAAGGGCATTATCAAAATGTTCTGCCACAGCTTGAACATCATGATGAACTACAATGATTGTTTTGCCATTATCTCTCATTTGTTTTAGAACGTCTAATAAAGTAATTTCTGTAGCAGCATCAACACCTGAGAATGGTTCATCCATCAGGTAAAAATCTGTATCTTGAGCAATTGCTCTAGCCATAAATACTCTTTGTTGTTGCCCCCCAGATAAACGAGAAATTTGTCTATCAGCGAATTTTTCCATTTCAACTTTTCTTAAGCATTCTTGCACTATTAGATGATCTGCTTCTCTTGGTTTTTTGAATAAACCTAATTTGGAATATCTTCCCATCATAACTACTTCTTTTACAGAAATTGGAAAATCCCAATCAACAGATTCTCTTTGCGGCATATAACTAATATGTTTGCGCATTGAATCAATTGTTTTTCCATTAAAATGTACAAATCCAGAAGCAATAGGGATTAAACCCATCATAGACTTAAGTAGAGTAGATTTACCCGCACCATTTGGTCCTATTAAAGCAGTTAATTGCTGTATTGGGATATGACAGTCAATACCCCATAATACTGGCTTATTTTGATAACTTACGGTTAAATCATGTATTTCGATTGATGTATGTAGCATATCATCCTAAAAATTTATTTCTTTCTTTTCTAATTTCGCTTGCTAGAACAAATAGATGCTCATTTTTAGATGCATCTGCTAAGGGTAAATATAAATCGGTAGTTTTATTTATATATGTTAATGGATTCTTCTTAAGATTAAAGTCTAAACATCTAAAATTATCAAGTCTGGCAGCTAATTTTATGATTAAACAATCTGTAGTTGATTGCTTTAATAACTGGATATGTTCTTTTTCTACTGTATCAGGATCTAATGTTTGCTTTTGTAAGTCTTTGGTTAATACTTGAACTATATATGCAGCATAAGCTCCAAAATTATACGTTAATACCTCATGAGTTAAATTTTTAGAATCTTCTAATATATCATGAGTTAATGCTGCTATTAATAAGTCTGGATCAAAAATAGATAGCTCTTTTACAACAATTTTACACACTCTTGCACAATGATAAAAATAAGGGGAATTATCGTTTCTGATTTGAAATTGATGAACATGTTCAGCCATTTCATAAGCACTAAGAACTTTGTGTACTTCTAATGGCTTGATATAAGAAGTAATGTCTAATTCTAATTGACTTGAACTATATGTAGATAGATTATACATAGGATTTACTTCATAGTAGTTTTTTTGCTTGAATTAATTCCAGAGCATGTTCATAAGATGAAGGGGTGATATTATTCCCACTAATTAAGGAAGCAATATGCTCTATTTTCTCAGCGTTTGATAATAATGTAGTTGTAACATATGCTCTATCATCTATTATTTTCTTTTGTACCAGAATATGATTATCAGCTAAGGCAGCAATTTGAGGTGAATGGCTAATCGCAATAACTTGACGCTTTGAACCAATATCTTGAATAAGAAATCCTACTTTTTGAGCAATCCTACCACTAATACCTGTATCAATTTCATCGAAAACAATCACAGGTATTTTATCAATATGTGCCATCATTGCTTTAATTGCTAACATTATTCTTGATATTTCGCCACCAGAAGCAGCCTTAGATAATGGTTTAGGTATTTCACCAGGATTTGTACTTATCAAAAATTCAACAATATCTATTCCGCTACTTTTTACTTTTACATAATCATTATGTATTGAAATTGACATTGACATTGCATCAATTTCATTATGTAGCGATGGTATCTGATGTATCTGTACAGAAAATATTGGATGTTCGATACCTATAGATTGCAAAGTAAGTTCTATCGATTCCTTTATAGTATATGCTGCTGCAATTCTTTTTTCCGATAACTCAACTGCTAACACTGAGAGCTCGGTTTTTATTCTCAGTATATCCTCTTTCTTTATCCTTAATTCATCATCAAAATTTGATGCTATTCGGATATCTTCTTTTAATTGATTCCAAATATTAAAAATAGAATCATATGAACCATATTTCTTTTTTAATCTATATAATAATGATAATCTTTCTTGAATTCTATTGATAGTATTGTCTTCAAAATTCAATGAAGAGCAATAGGCAGAAGCAAAAGTAGAGATCTCTGAAATACTTGCTATTGCTTGAGTACATTCATCAAGATATAGCTGAAAAGAGTGATCAATTGTTGATAATTGTTGTAAAAGTAATTGAGATTTAATCAATGAATCTCTAGCTGAATTCTCTGAATTATATAAAAGTACATACAGATTATGTGATGATTCATAAAGTTGGGCTGCATGCTGTATTACTGATAATTGATGCTCCAAATCCGATAATTCTGTTGGTTCAGGTGATATATCTTCAATTTCATGTAATTGAAATAAGGAATATTCTTTCTTTTCTAATAATTGCAATTCCTGTTTGATTAAGTCCTGATATGAAAAAATAGATTGCTGAAGTTGATTCCATAAGAGATAATATGTATCAATATATGTTTCTAGATGAGCAATAGCATCCAATACTGCAAGATGATTTTCATGATGCAATAATAATTGATTTTCATGTTGACCATGAAAGTCTGCTAATGAGGAAGCAATAACTTTTACAAAACTTTGAGTAGCTGGAGAATCATTGATGAAACATCTGCTAGTTCCTTTATTTGTAAATTCTCTTCTGATGATTAACAGAGGATTGACTTCATAGTTATTGGCTTGTAAGGCTGCTTTGATATGAGGAATTAACTCGATCGAAAACACAGATTCTACAAAACCTTTATCTGTATGTTTTCTTATAATATCAGTTGATAAGCGCTCTCCCAAACAATACAATAAAGCATCTATAATTAAAGATTTACCGGAACCAGTTTCTCCTGTAATTACAGTAAAGCCTTTATTGAAGTTGATTTCAATCTTATCAATAAGGATAAAATTATGTATAGTTAAAGAAAGTAGCATGAAAAGGCAGTTGTAATTGAAATAATGTTCATATTATCAATAAAATAACTTGTTTGCAAAATACAAAATTGATGAACAGTTTAATTCTTTTGCATCATGTAATATCAAAACATAAATTAGATTATTTTTGTAGATTATATACATAGTATTCTATTCTATTTAGGCCATCAATTGTTAAGTTCTACGATTATTTTTAGACGGCTACTTTTTGTGGATATGGATGGCACTTTAATCCATTCTGACACATTATGGGAGCAAATTATCAAGGTAATCAGAAATCCCTTTCTTTTGCCTGGTCTCATATTTTCTGTCTTTCAAGGAAAACTAGCATTCAAACAATATTGTCTTACACATGCTGGTTCATTAGATCCTTCTATATTACCATATAATCAAGATGTCTTGAAATCTATAAAGCAAGCAAAAGCAAATGGCTCTACAATTATTTTGTGTACAGCTGCTTTATACGATATAGCCCATAATGTATCTTCTTATTTGAATTGTTTTGATGATGTTTTAAGCTCTTCAGATACTATAAATCTTTCTTCCTTTTCAAAAAGAGATGCAATACTTCAGTATGCAAATTCTGAGCAATTTGATTATATCGGTAATTCACATACAGATATTCCTGTTTGGAATTTATCGGGAAGAGCCATCATTGCTAAACCAGAACATGGCCTTGTAAGCAAAGTTGAAAAATCAGGTATTACAGTTCATATTGTATCAAAAAATACTTCTTTTTCAAACTATGTGTCGATTATAATTAAACAAATTAGAGTTTATCAATGGATTAAGAATACACTCATTTTTATACCTTGTTTACTAGCTCATATTATTAATTATGATGTCATTATTCAATCATTGTGCGCATTCCTTTGTATTAGCTTATCTGCATCAGCTGTATATATGTACAATGATTTAATGGATTTAGATGCAGATAGACAACATCATAGAAAAAAGAATAGGCCATTAGCCTCTGGTGCATTTTCTATTCCACATGCTTTTCTGTTCATTCCGATTTTGATTCTTTTAGCTTATTTAATAAGTTTTACATCTTTAACCATAGAGTTTACTGTACTATTAACTGTTTATGTACTATTAACCACATTGTATTCAATCAGTTTTAAAAAGATAGCAATTGTTGATGTCATTCTTTTAGCTGCTTTATATACATTAAGGCTTATAGCAGGTGGTATTGCAAATAATGTTGTGTTAAGTCCATGGTTATTAGGTTTTGGAATGTTTGTTTTTTTAAGCTTAGCATTTGTAAAACGCTATACAGAAGTTTTGATACATGCTGATGAACAAAATAAACAGATTGCCGGTAGAGGATACACTTCCTCTGATGGATCGATTTTATTAAACGCTGGTATTTCCTCGGCAATGATATCTATTCTTGTTCTAGCATTATACATGAATAGTACTGAAGTAAAAATATTATATCATAATCCTTTGATACTATGGATATTATGTCCAATATTTATGATATGGTTATTAAGAATATGGCTTATTGCTCATAGGGGAAATATGCATGATGATCCTATTATTTTTATGGCAAAAGACTCATTTAGTTATATCATGTTTTCATTGATACTTGCTGTTGTTTTATTAGCTGCTTTGTGATATACAAAATGAATTATTCATCATTCGGATCTTATCCAAAATCTACACCAAGTGGAATAATATATCCAAAATGGCATGATGAAACATTGCTTGCATTTAAAGAATTAAAAAAGGATGATTCATTATTACCATATGGAATGGGAAGAAGTTATGGAGATAGCTGTCTAAATAATGATCATTCATTATTGGTTACAAAATCCCTAAACAATGTAATATCTTTCGATGCAATCAATGGGAACATTGAGTGTGAATCAGGATGTACTTTTGATGAAATTCTGCAGTTAATTGTTCCTAAAGGATGGTTTCTACCTGTAACACCAGGCACTAGATTTATTACTGTTGGCGGAGCAATTGCCAATGATATACATGGTAAAAATCATAGTTCTGCAGGAAACTTTGGCAATCATGTCCAATGGTTTTATTTATTAAGAAGTGATTATGAACAAGAGCTTTATTGCTCACAAGATATGAATCAAGAATTATATAAGGCAACGATTGGAGGTTTAGGGTTAACCGGTATCATTACAAAAGCATGTTTTACATTGAAAAAAATTGATAATCCATATATCAATGTTGATAGTATAAAATTTAAGGGAATTGATGAATTTCTTGATTTATCAGAAACATTGGGTATGCAAAAAGAATACTCTGTGTCTTGGTTTGATTGTTATTCAGGTTCAGCCTCTAATATAAAAGGATTATTTACTGCTGGAACATCTGCAGATCAATCCTATTCGGATAATAATATTGCTGCACCCAAAAGCATTACTTTTCCATTTGATGCTCCAGGATTATTACTTAATACCCTTACAATTAAAGCATTTAATGCATTGTATTATCATAAACAATTGCATAAAGCGAAATCAAGTATTCAACATTATGAACCATTTTTTTATCCATTAGATGCTATTCACAAATGGAATAGAATGTATGGAAAAAGAGGATTTGTTCAATATCAAAATATTATTCCATTTGAATCTGGAATAGAACCAATAAATGATATATTATCTCTCATAAAAAAATCAGGTGAGGGATCATTTTTAGTAGTATTAAAAACGTTCGGAAGTATTGAATCAAGAGGTATGATGTCTTTTCCTAAACCAGGAATCACATTAGCAATGGATTTCCCATGGCATGGAGATAAGACAGCAACATTATTGGATGCTTTTGATAGTATTACCGCTGAAGCAAAAGGAAGAGTATATCCTGCAAAAGATGCCAGAATGAGTGGAAAACACTTTAGACAATACTATCCCAACTGGGAAAGGTTTATGCAATATAAAGACCCATGCATAAGTTCTTCCTTTATAAGAAGGGTATTAGCCTAAGACTTTTTGGTTGACTTTTTTGCTGTGCTTCTTTTTGAAACTACTTTTTTCCCTTTAGTATTGCTGGTTTTATTGGGTTTTTCTTGCTCAGCACCCCATTGTAAAGCTTGTTCTATAGAAACAGACAAAGGGTCTGTTCCTTTAGGCATTTTTACATTTTGTTTACCGATAGTAATATAAGGCCCAAAGCGACCATTTACCACTTTAATCTCGGGATGGCTTGGAAATTCTTTTAGCAATCTAGAAGCAATATCTTGTCTTTTAATTTGTATTAATTCAATAGCACGATCTAATTCAATTGTATACGGATCATCATCTGGTTTAATAGATGTAAATATTTTATTATGAACAAGATATGGACCAAATTTTCCAATACCTACTTTAATTTCCATCTCTTCAAAAAGTCCAAGTGATCTTGGTAATTTAAATAATGCAAGAGCTTCTTCTAAAGTAATTGTACTAATTGATTGATTAGCTTTTAAACTTGCAAATTTGGGAGGGATATCACCTCCAGATTCTCCAATTTGAGCAGCAGAACCAAATCGAGTAATAGTTGCATACACTTGTAAATCAGAAATAGGATCTATACCCAATAATCTAGATGTATTTGCTCTTTTTGAAGTACCTGATAATGCTTTTTCAACTTCTGAATGAAATGGTTTGTAAAAACCTTCTAACATTGAAGTCCATTCACATTCGCCTCTAGCAATTTCATCAAATTGCTCTTCAACACTTGCAGTAAAATTGAAATCTACAATATTGCCAAAATGCTCTACTAAAAAATCATTTACTACCATGCCAATATCAGTAGGGAATAGTTTTGATTTCTCAGCACCATAATTTTCTGATTTTATGTCGGTAGAAAGAATATTCTCTACTAACATCAATGTAGTGAAATCTCTTTTATTACCATCTCGATTTTCCTTAACAACATAATCTCTTTTTTGAATGGTAGAGATTGTAGGGGCATAGGTACTAGGACGGCCAATGCCAAGCTCTTCTAACTTTTTAACAAGGCTAGCTTCAGTATATCTAGGTGCAGGCTTCTGAAATCGCTGAATGGCTTGTAAATACTCATTTGTGAGACTATCACCTTTATTCATGGCAGGCAATCTTTTTGAATCTTCTTGTTCTAGATCATCATCATGAGATTCTGTATACACTTTCAGATAGCCTTCAAAACGTATTACTTCACCCGTTGCTATAAGAAATTCATTATTTGTAGAAATGAGTATTGATGCTGTAGTTTTTTCCAATTGCGCATCTGCCATTTGAGATGCTATTGCTCTTTTCCAAATAAGTTCATAGAGTCTTTGTTCATCTTTTCCAGAATCAATTGCATGTTTATGAAAATCAGTAGGACGTATAGCTTCGTGGGCTTCTTGGGCATTACTAGATTTATTTGTGTAATGTCTAGCCAGAGCATAAGAATTACCAAATTCATTAGATATTTCATTCATTGCCAGGCTAATTGCAGACTCAGATAAATTAACTGAATCTGTTCTCATATATGTAATATGTCCAGCTTCATATAATTGTTGGGCAATTCTCATTGTTCTGTCGATAGAAAGCCCTAATTTTCTGCTTGCTTCTTGTTGCAAAGTAGAAGTAGTAAAAGGTGGTGCTGGCGACTTTTTACCTGGTTTTGTTTCTATAGAGTGAACAGTAAAATTTGCATTTTTACAAGAAACTAAAAAGGATTCAGCTTGTTGTTGAGTTTCTAGTCTTTTTGGTAATTCTGCAATAAATGACTTTGCATTATCTTGTTCAGGCAGAAACAAGCCAGAGACTTTAAAGGCTGATGATGAAGAAAAGTCTACGATTTCTCTTTCTCTTTCAACTATAAGCCTAACAGCAACAGATTGTACCCTGCCTGCAGATAAAGAAGGTCTTACTTTTCTCCATAGTACAGGAGACAATTCAAAGCCAACTAATCTATCTAAAATGCGTCTAGCCTGTTGGGCATTGACTAAATTATTGTCGATTTCTCTAGGTTTTTCAATAGCTTTAAGAATTGCATTTTTAGTAACTTCATGATAAACAAAGCGTTTAGTAATTTTATTTGATAAATTTAACTCTTCGTACAGATGCCATGCAATTGCCTCACCTTCTCTGTCTTCATCGGTAGCAAGCCAAATGATATCAGATTGTTTCACAAGTCTTTTTAATTCTTGAACAACTTGTTCTTTACCTTCAGAGACTATATAATGTGGTAGAAAATTATTGTGAACATCGATTGCATCATTCCCTTTGGCTAAATCTCGAATATGCCCCATGGAAGCTTTTACTGTAAAATCTTTACCTAAATAACCTTCAATAGTTTTAGCCTTGGCTGGAGATTCTACAATTACTAAGTTTTTTGCCATTCTCTATATGCCTATTCTTTAAACGGATAATCTATTTATTAAATTCACAAGTATTAATGTCTTTGCAAACACCAAATATTTGCATTGAATATTTCATTGGAATAAAATCGAATTTATTACAAACATTCTTACCAATATTATAAAGCTGCTCTTCATTAAATTCAATGATATGGCCACATTCTACACAAATCAAATGATCATGATTAGGTTTTCTAGATGATAATTCAAAGTGGGCACTTTCTCCTTGAAATCTATGTTTTGTAATGATATTACATCTAGTTAATAAGTCTAATGTAGAATAAATAGTAGCTCTAGAAATCTTTAGACCAGTCGAATTAATAATAATATATAGTTCGTCAGCACTAAAATGTTTGTCTAGTTCAGCTAATCTTTCTAAAACCAAAAAACGTTCTTGCGTGTTTCGGTACATCTTTTTTTTCAGAAAATCCGCGAATTGAATTTTGAGTAATTCAATGGAAGCATTAGTGGATATTTGTGCAGACATGAATCAGAATATGGTGTTTTTAGAAAATAATATCGATATAAATTGATAATTTCCACACTATCAATTTATCAATATACACTTTTTTTTTTCAGAGTGCATATTTTACATGTCTATTAATTATAGTAAAAACAAGGCTTACATTCATAAAACCTCTGTATTTTTGTGATTAAACTTATCTTACTTGTTAAGAAGTATGTACCATAATAGATGATAATTATCATCTCAACTTTATCATAACAATATACTCGGAGATAATGCCATGAGAAAATGGCGTGTAGAAGATGCAATTGAGCTATACAATATAAATGGTTGGGGTATTCAATATTTTGGAATTAATGACAAAGGTAATATTACTGTTAGCCCTAGAAGAGATAATGGCCCAGCAATAGATTTAAAAGATTTAGTTGATGAGCTTATTCTTAAGGATGTTGCATTACCATTTTTATTACGATTTCCAGATATTCTTGATGATAGAATAGAGATGATTTCTTCCTGTTTCAAACATGCAGCCAAAGAATATGGATATAAGGGTAGATATTATAGCGTATATCCTATCAAGGTTAATCAACAAAGGCCTGTTGTTGAAGAACTAGTAAGACAAGGCAAGCGCTTTTCTCTTGGATTAGAAGCTGGATCAAAACCGGAATTGCATGCGGTTCTTGCTATTATGGATAATCCTGAAGCATTAATTATATGCAATGGCTATAAAGATGAAGATTTTGTAGAATTAGCCTTATTAGCTCAAAAAATGGGAAAAAAGATTTTTATTGTTGTTGAAAAACTCAATGAATTAAAACTTATCAAGACAGTTTCTGAGCGGTTAAATGTTAGACCAAATATTGGTATACGGATTAAATTATCTGCATCTGGTAGTGGTAAATGGGAAGAATCAGGTGGCGATGGTAGCAAATTTGGATTAAATGCCAGTGAATTATTAGACGCAATTAATTATGCAAAGTCTGAAAATATTCTTGATTGTGTGAAGCTGATTCATTTCCATTTAGGAAGTCAGATAACAAATATTAGAAAGATTAAGGCTGGTTTAAGGGAAGTAGCTCAGTTTTATGTTCAATTACAAAAGATTGGCTGTAATATTGAATATGTAGATATAGGTGGTGGTTTAGGAGTTGACTATGATGGTTCTAGATCTTCTGCAGCAAATAGTATCAATTACTCTATACAAGAATATGCAAATGATGCTTTGTATACACTAAAAGATGCTGCTGATAAGAATGGATTAGTTCATCCAAATATCGTGACTGAATCAGGAAGAGCCCTAACTGCTCATCATTCAGTTCTTGTATTTAATGTTCTGGAAACTACAACCATACCACAATTATCATCCGAAGATCGTGTTATAAATGAATCTGATCATGAAATTGTGTGCGAATTAAAAACAATATTAAAAAGACTATCAAGCAGAACAATGATAGAGTCTTGGCATGATGCCCAGCAGAATAGGGAAGAAGCCTTAGATCTATTTAATTTGGGTATGTTAGATTTACATACAAGAGCCCAAACAGAGCAATTATTTTGGACAATTGCTTTAGAAGTTCAAACCTTGGCAAATCAAATGAAACATCCTCCCGAAGAGATGAAAAATTTGGGAAAATTACTTTCAGATAAATATTTCTGCAATTTTTCACTTTTCCAATCTCTTCCAGATATGTGGGCCATAGATCAATTATTTCCGATTATGCCAATACATAGACTAGACGAAAGGCCTATGCGGGAAGCAACACTTCAAGATATTACCTGTGATTCAGATGGGAAAATAGATAAGTTTATTGGTACAAAGGATTTTACTTCAAATTTACCTTTACATGATTTTAAAGAAAATCAACCATACTATTTAGCTGTTTTTATGGTAGGTGCTTATCAAGAAATATTGGGTGATCTCCATAATTTATTTGGAGATACGAATGCTGTTCATGTATCTGTAGATGGTAATGGCTATAGTATTGATCAAATCATTGATGGTGAATCTGTAGCTGATGTCTTAGATTATGTCCAATTTTCTGCAAAAAAATTAGTAAGAACAATGGAAACATGGGTAAGTAATTCTGTCAAAGATGGTAGAATTAGTGTTTCAGAAGGTAAGGAGTTCTTAACAATTTATCGTTCAGGACTATACGGTTATACATATTTGGAACAATAATCGTGTTTAGAGTACACAAGCATATCTCTATTTTTCTTTTGATGGTATTGGTAATGAGCATATTGCTAATAAGGCAATCTGTACAAGCTCAATTAGTACAAGAAACTGTTCAATTAGGCATTGATAATCTGATTGAAATGAATTTTGAACCATTAAAAGGTAAAAAGGTTTGTTTACTTACCAATACATCCGGAAGGTCTTCTCAATTAATTCCCACTGCCCAATTAATAGCAGAATCGGATCAATGTACACTTGTATCAATTTTGTCTCCTGAACATGGATACTATGCCACAATTCCTGCAGGACAAGATGTAAATAATGATTCATTATGGAATGTTCCGGTGTATTCCTTATATGGAAAGTATCGGCGTCCATCAAAACAGATGCTTTCTGATGCAGATATCATTGTAGTTGATATTCAAGATATTGGAATAAGATCTTATACATTTATAAGTTCATTATATAATGTAATGGATGCTTGTGCAGAATATAGTAAGGAAGTTTTGATTTTAGATCGTCCTAATCCAATGGGTGGCTTAATAGTAGATGGCCCAATCGCAGATAGCGCTCTTCTTTCTTTTGTTTGTATTGCTCCAATTCCTTATATACATGGCTTAACTATTGGAGAATTTGCTTTATTGATTAATAAAGAACAAATGCTTCCTAAAGATAAATCTGGTAAAGCCCGTATGTGCGAATTATCTGTATTAAAAATGAAATATTGGACAAGATCGATGACATGGTATGATACAGGCTTGCATTTTTGTCCAACATCACCAAATATTCCTAATCCTCAATCAATTTTTGGAGCTGCGATAGTTGGTCCGATTGGAGAAATTGGGTCTGCAGGCATAGGAGTTGGCACCACATTGCCTTTTCAATATATAGCTGCTCCTTTTGTTAATTCTCAGCAATTTTTACAAGAAATTAACGATAATATTTCCCCATTAGGAGTTCAAGCAGGAATTGCAAGGTATAGAATACCAACAGGTAAATATCCAAATCAAGATTGCAATGGAATTATTGTTCATACTTCATGTAAACCCGATGCTAGACCTTTCTCTGCTGGAATAGAAATCTTACTAGGATTAAGAAGAATGTTTCCTGAACATTTTACCGCTGAATATGTAAAAGATGAACCTAAATCAATGTTTAGAAAAATAATAAGTAATCAGACAATTGTTGATTTACTATTACAAGGTGGAACTGACGATATGATAAGGGCCCAGTTAATGAAGGGAGTAGACGAATATTTACAAACGAGAAAAAAGTATGTACTTTATTCAGAATATTAGATTATAAGTAATGCTGCTGTAATTCATTCTGAATGATGTTTCTGCATGCCTCACTCATTGTTTCTGCTTTATCAAATAACTGTGGATACATTGCAGGGTGCATTGTAACATGCACAGAACCAGAATGAATAAAAATTGAATCTTTATGTATGATATTTTCTGTACCTACTATTACCATTGGAATGATAGGTATATTTTCATTTTTAGATAAAGAGAAAGCTCCTAGTTTAAAAGGTAATAAATCACCTGGTTTTTCAGACCAAGTACCCTCTGGAAATAACATAATAGAATCACCATTCTGAATCGCATTACGAGCTTCTACGATACTTAAAGCAGCTTTTCTTACACTTTTACGATGAACAGAAATATATGGGGATCTTCTTAATACGATACCAATTCCTGGTGCATTATCAAGTTCACTTTTATACATAATTCTTGTGTTTTCTGGTAATATACTAATCATAATAGGAGTATCTGCCAAGCTAACATGGTTTGCAATATAGATTGCTTGTTGAGGAATATCGGCAGAGATAGTACATGATAATTTTACTTTACATATTGATAAAATAGACTGTGCCCACCACTTTGCAGCAGGATAAAAAGTATCTAATGTACCTTTACTTAAAATTCTAATGACTCCATAGCAATAACCTGAGATAATAATAAATATCCCAGCAATAATCGAACGTATGAAGGTGTTGAATGTCATGAATTAAAAAATATATTTTCTTGGAATTGTTTCTCCATGAGGATCAAATTTAGGATTATTGAGAATGGTCTCTAAAGCTAATTCCAATTCTGGAGTTAAAATATGTTCAATACTATCTGCATCTTCATGAACATGATCTATATCAAATTGCAATTGGTGTAAAAGATAAGCTTCCCATAATCTATGTAATCTAGTTATCCTTTGTCCACGTGCTATACCTTCTTTTGTAATATACCAAGTATCTGATATTGCTGAAAAAGATAGGAATCCTTTTTTTATCAAACTTTTACTATGTTTTTTCCATTGTACAATACCTTCATCATTCATAATAAGTTCAAATCTATTAATTTCTGAATGCGTAATAAGAGGTAATTGTAGATTATCATTATGTTCAATACTGTGAAAGCATAATTTGAGAATATTCTCTTGTTGTGTTTTTTCTTTATGATTTAATTGTTTGTATAGTCTAGCAATTATACCTTTATGAGGTGCAAAGAAAGCTGAAATGAAAAAGAGACTTGTTAATGCTAATACTATCGTTGCCCCTGTTGGAGCATTTGTTACATAAAAAGATAAACCTACCCCAACAACAGCAGATATGACACCAATAATTATAGAAATAGTATATACCTTTTGTAAAGAATCACTCCAAAATCTAGCTGCAGATACTGGCGTAATAATTAAAGCAGCCATCAAAACAACACCTACAGTCTGAATGCCGCTTACCACATTAATGATTAATAAAAGCAATAAACAAAAACGTATAAGTCTGAAAGGAATGCCAGAAGACTTAGTAAAGTCTATATCAAATATATATGCAATAATCTCTTTTCTAAACAATGCTAAAACAAGTAAAATAATGCTACATGTGCACAGTAAAAGGAAGATATCATCTGGTAACATACCTGCAGCTTTACCAAGAATATATTTATCTAAGCCAGACTGATTACCATTGCCTGATTGTTGAATAGATGTAAGTAACAAGATACCAATGCCAAAAAATACAGAGAGAATAATTCCGATTGATGCATCAGTTTTTATTTTTGTAGTTTGAGAGATATACTGAATAGTTTGTAATGCAATCCAACCAGAAATAGATGCAGATATCAAGAGTAAAAGACCATCCTTTTCTCCAGTTAGCAAAAAAGCAATACAAATTCCGGGTAAAACTGCATGTGCAACAGCATCACCAGCTAATGATTGCTTATTAAGGACAGTAAAACATCCAATTGCTGCTGATTGAATACTTAAAAGTATACAGCCAGATAAAACCCAAAATAACGTAGGAGCAAAGAAAAAATCAATCATAAATATGTATAAAAAAAAATGAGTGAAGATAATTATTACATGAATAAAATGTACTCTTAGATTATGCGTCATAACACCACATTCTTTCCTTGGCACAAATGATTATTTATGAATAATTATTCCAAGTGGATGTAATTTAATAATTGATTACGTTAAAAATACACTAGAGATATACAATGGCTGAAAATGAAGATTTAATTGCTTCTATTACTTCTGAATCGCAAGATCAGAATAATTATGCAGTTCCCAAAAAGTTAACGATTTTACCTTTAAGAGATGTTCTTATATTTCCTCATATGATTTTTCCTGTTTTAATTGGCAGAGCTTCATCATTAAAATCGGTTGCAGAAGCATTAGAAAGAGAGAAATTTATTTTCGTTTCTACTCAAGTTCAGGGAGACATCGAAGAGCCATCTATCAATGATATTTATTCCTATGGAACTGTTGCTAAAATTTTACAAGTAATTAAACTCCCTAATAATCTATTAAAAGTTCTTGTTGAAGGAATTTTTCAAGCTAAAATTACAACCCCTGTTAAAGATAAAGAGTATTTAGAAGCTTCAGTAAAAATAATCAAAACTGAATATGATATCCAAGATCCAGAATTACAAGCATATATTCGAAAAGTAAGCGAGAATTTTTCACTGTATGTTAAATCCAATAAACAATTACCACCTGAAGTAAAAGGTGCTTTTGACAATATCGAAGATCCATCAAGAAAGCTCTATTATGCCGCTGCGAATATTAATAAGAATGTTCATGCAAAGCAAACAATCCTAGAACACATTTCACTTAAGGCCCAATACAAAAGTTTATTAGCTTTATTAACGAGTGAAATTGAAGTATTAAAGATTGAAGAAGAATTAGACTCAAAGGTTTCAGATTCTATTCATAAAACACAAAGAAAATATTATATACAAGAACAGATTAGAGCACTACAAAAAGAACTTGATGATGATGAAGAATTATCTGCTGATCACATTCAAATGCGATCTTTGATTGAAGCAGCTAAAATGCCAGAAGAAACCTATAAAAAGGTAATGGAAGAATTTGAAAAGTATAAGAAATCAAATGCAATGTCACCAGAATATGGAGTTCTAAGAACATATTTAGAGACAATTACTTCATTACCTTGGCAAAATCAAACTCAAGATATTTTGGATTTGGAATTAGTAAAATCTGTATTAGATGAAGATCATTATGACTTAGCAAAACCAAAAGAGAGAATATTAGAATATATTTCTGTTTTAAGATTGTCTGGTTCTGCAAGTGGACAAATATTATGCTTATCTGGGCCTCCAGGTGTAGGAAAAACATCTTTAGGTAAGTCTATAGCTAGAGCTTTAGGTAGAAAATTTGTTCGTATATCATTGGGAGGATTACGAGATGAAGCAGAAATAAGAGGTCATAGAAGAACATATATCGGTGCTTTACCAGGAAAAATTATAGCTGCAATGAAAAAAGCAGGGACAATCAATCCTGTCATTTTATTGGATGAGGTTGATAAGATGTCTATGGATTTCAGAGGTGATCCAAGTGCTGCATTATTGGAAGTATTAGACCCAGAACAAAACAATACATTTAGCGATCACTATTTAGAGATTGAATATGATTTATCCAAAGTACTCTTTATCACCACTGCAAATGTTAAATATGATATTCCAGGTCCATTATTAGATAGAATGGAAGTTATAGATATTCCTAGCTATTTAGATTTTGATAAATTACAAATCGCGCAAAAACATATAGTTCCTAAACTCCTAACCGAATTTGGTCTTAAGCCATTTAAAGTGTCTATAGATGATGATGCAATGATGAAGATTATTACCGAATATACACGTGAAGCAGGAGTAAGAAATTTAGAACGTGAAATAGCTTCACTTTTTAGAAAAATTGCCAGAAATGTTGTGAGTTTAGCTTCAAACGGTACAGAAAAAAAATCTAAAAAGAAACGTATAATTTCTGTTAAGGATATAGAAATATTTTTAAAAGTACCTAGGTATAAAAGAAAAGCAGATTCTCTAAAAGACAAAATAGGAATAGCTACAGGCCTTGCTTGGACAAGTGTTGGTGGTGATACATTACCTGTTGAAGTGAGTATTATGCCCGGTTCAGAAAAATTAACCTTAACCGGAAAACTTGGGGATGTTATGAAAGAATCTGCAATGGCATCTTTAACGTATGTACGCTCTCATTGGTCTAGTTTAGGTGTTCCAGAAGAATTCTCAAAAAATAAAGAAATCCATATTCACGTACCTGAAGGTGCTATTCCTAAAGATGGTCCATCTGCTGGAATTACAATGACACTAGCATTGATATCTGCTTCTAGCGGTTTGCCATTAAGAGGGGATATTGCAATGACGGGAGAGATAACATTGCGAGGTTCAATTTTGCCTATTGGTGGATTGAATGAAAAATTGCTTGCAGCAAAAAGAATGGGAATTATGACGGTATTAATTCCAAAAGGAAATGAGAAAGATATTGCAGAGGTTAATCCCGTTATTTTAGAAAATATGAATATAGTACCTGTAGATCATATACAACAAGCATTGCCAATCGCTTTTAGAGATTGGAAGCTAGCACACAAGAAATCAATTCTTAAAGAAATAAATATTACCGGCGAAAATCTAATAAAAAAGGGAATTATTACTCCTCATTAATATTAGTGAGTTTTTTCTAAAGCCCATATAAAAACATCTATATATTCTTGTGCAGAATACATGACTGAAAGATCTTTTTTCATAGCATTATTGCGAATTTGATCCCAGTGCCATTCAGTTTTATATAGTGCCAAAGCTTTCCTTAAAGCAATTGAAAAATCGTGTGCCCTAAAGCCATTAAATGTAAATCCATCTCCGGTTCTAGTAGATGGATTATATTCTTTAACAGTGTCAGCTAATCCACCTGTAAGCCTAACTATTGGAATTGTACCGTATTTCATCGCATATATTTGAGTTAATCCACATGGTTCAAATCGAGATGGAATCAATAGATAATCGCATCCAGCCATAATTCTATGAGAAAGTGTATTGTTATATCCTATAGTTACAAATACTCTTGTAGGATACTTATTAGCTAAATAATGAAAGAATTGCTCATATCTTTTTTCACCAGAACCAAGTAAAGCAAGCCGTATTGCACCATATTTTATAAAATCTTCAATTGTTTGTTCTAATAACTCAATTCCTTTCTGATCTGTTAATCTACTAACCATACCCACTAATGGTATGTCTCGTTCTAGGTCATATGCTGGAACTTGAAAATCCCTTAGGAGGAAATTTTTATTCGATTGTTTTGATTCAAGATTTTTTAATGAGTAAGGGATAACTATATGTGCATCCTTTTCTGGACTCCATTCTTGATAATCCGCACCATTAAGAACGCCAATTAAATCTGCACTTCTTTGATGTAAATATTCTTGTAATCCTTCACCATATTCTGTCCACCGAATTTCATTTGCATACGTAGGGCTTACTGTAGTTATTTTATCGGCAAACATAATTCCAGTTTTCATTGCATTGAATTGACCCTTCATTTCAAAAAAACTACCAGGGTAAAATTCTTGCCAAGGCCAACCACTTAATTCAAATATCTTTTTGGGGTTAAACCATCCTTGATATGCTAAATTATGCAGAGTTAGAACTCCAACAGTTGTATAGAAAAAAGGATCATTCTTATACTGCATTTTAAGAAAAGGCATTACCATTGCGGTATGATAATCATGTGCATGCATAATATCAGGTTTGAATCCTATAGCTTTACATAATTCAAAACTTGCTCTGCTTAAAAACAAAAAACGCCTATCATTATCTTTAAATCCTTCGGGATTACCATAAATGCCATGTCTAGCAAAATAGTCTTGATTCTCTATAAAATAGACAGTAACATCATCTCTACCAGGCAAAGTTGTTTTCCAAAGACTAGCATATTCTGTCCAGTAACCAATGGGGACACTTATTGTTATGTCTAATGGTTCTAATTTAAAATAATCGGTATCTATATCTCCATATTTGGGAAGAATAATGATTGCATTATGCCCTAAACTTTGCCAAGCCTTTGGTAATGCTGAAGTAATATCTGATAATCCACCTTCTTTTGCGAAGGGAGATACTTCGGCACTGATAAGTGCAATATTCATAGTAAAAATGTGAAGATAAATGAAAAGTTCTATATTATGTAAATGGAGCTACAATGCATTGTTGCGCTAGAAAAGCAGATTTTGCTTTGTGTGCAGTAGTTGTATCTAAAAATAAACCAAACATTGTAGATCCACTACCACTCATGCTAGCAAAAAAGGCACCTTGTGTATACAACTGTGACTTTATCTCTGCTAATTCAGGAAATTGTGTAAAAATACTATATTCAAAATCATTAAATAATAAATCTTTCATTTTTGAACAATCATCTTTTGATTGTTGTAAAGCATCAATAAAATTTACTTCAATTTTGGGGAAATTACTTGTGTATAAACCAGCATATGCACGTGAAGTATTAGAATGTAAAGCGGGAAATACAATGAGTATTGTCCATTCACAAGAAAACATAAATGGATGAACAATTTCTCCTCTTCCTTGAATAAGTGCTGGATGATCTTGTAAAAAGAAAGGGACATCGCTTCCTAATTCAGAGGCTGTTTCGGATAGTTCTTTGGGTGATATATCTATATTCCATAATAATTGTAGACCCTTTAATATTGTAGCAGCATCTGAACTTCCACCACCTAATCCTGCACCATGAGGAATATTTTTTTGTAGTGATATCTTAGCTCCCATGTCTATATTGTATCTTTGCTTTAATAAATTGGCTGCTTTCCACACTATATTGTTTTCATTAGGAATATCTAATTCTTGACTACAAATTAGAGTAACAGATTGAGCTAATTCTATTGTTAAAATATCTGCAATACTTTTGATTGGAAAAAAAAGAGAGTGAATATTATGATAACCATCATTCCTTTTTCCAATTATTTGGAGCCCAAGGTTTATTTTTGCAGGTGCAAATAATTGCAACACGATCTTGTCCTTTACACTTTATTATATGTACAAAAATGACAAATAATCAGCAAATCACCTATACTAATGAATTACAGCGAAAGGGAATTCATATAACTTCAATGCTGATTCCAATTATCTATTATTTTATAGATAGGCCAACCGCCTTATCTATACTTTTTCCTTTAACATGCATAACATTAATTATAGATCTTTTTATTCATTATAATCCGGCTTTTAGATCATTTTCTCATGGTATTATTGGTCATTTGATGCGTCCTCATGAGCTTAATCGAACATCTTTGGTTCTTAATGGTGCCTCATGGGTAATGGTAGCTGCGGTATTAACAGTCTTTGTTTTCCCAAAAACGATTGCAATTATCGCTTTCTCGATTGTCATTCTTTGTGATATGTTTGCAGCATTAATTGGCAGAAAAATCGGTAAAACAAAGTTTATAGATAAATCTTTAGAGGGAAGCATAACCTTTTTTATCGTTGGAATTATTGTTTGTTATACCTGGACGCAGATTTTCCATTTAGACTTTCTTTTTTTTATTGCGGTTAGCACAGGTACTTTTTTTGCTGCTATTGCAGAAGCAGCTGCATATAGATTAAAAGTAGATGATAATATCGTTATACCAATAGTTGCTGGTGGGATCTCTTGGCTTATTTTATACTATTGTAATGGATCATATTAAGAATGAAAATAAGTATAGGGATGACAATCCCAGAGTTTAGTTTGCAAAATCAAACTGGCGAATGTGTTTATAGTTCTTCTTTTTATGGCAAAAAGACTGTCTTGTTCTTCTATCCTAAAGATGATACTTTTTTATGTACTAAGGAAGCTTGCTCTTTTAGGGATCATTATCAAGAGTTTATCAAGCATAATATTCAAGTGATAGGTATAAGCTCAGATTCTATGGATTCGCATCAATCTTTTATTAAGAAAAATTCTTTACCTTATCCACTATTAAGTGATGAATCCAGTAAAGTAAGAGAAATTATGGGCATTCCTAATGGTTTATTTGGATTGCTGCCAGGCAGGGTTACTTTTTGTATTGATGAACATGGTATCATCAAGTATATATTTAACTCTTCATTTTCTGCTGATAACCATGTAAATGAAGCATTAAGAGTGTTTGATATTATATAATATTCCAACGCTTAGCAGTTAACCATCGGCGAAATTGTTCATTTAGACTACGCTTGTATACAGTTGTTGTATTAGGTGAAAAATCTGGATTATTTTTTAACACAAACATCCAGCCACTCACTATTTGTCTTGGCATCGAATCTGAAATTGATGCATTCCATTCTAGCACAGACTCCGATCTAAACAATTGATTAAATCCTAAACCTCCGAACATTGATCGTGGTTTATACATTTTTTCAATTAATCCGCTTTCTGCAAATACCTTTTTTAATTTTCGATAGCTAAAGAAATTAACATGCGGGCTTATTGCTAATGTATCATGTTGCTTTTCTTGTATATCGTTATTTGTATATGAATTACCAACTTTTAATGAAGATAAAAAAGGTAATGAACTTAACAATTTCATTATTCCTGATAAGTCTAGAATTGTTTCAAAAAATGTAGTGAATTCGAAACAACCAAAACCATTAGGAGTTGTGATGATAATATGACCATGTTCAGACAGATGAGTTTTTGTCCACAGTAAAAACTGATGCGGTTCTTCTACATGTTCGATAACTTCAGAGGCTATGATTAAATCATATTTGTGATGATGTAAAAACTCATCATTTGTATAATATGATAAATTATTTAATTCATTATGTTTTTTTGCTAATGCTATAGTTGGTTCATCTGAATCTATACCACAAAAAGTAATGTTATCGAAATGTTGTGCTAAGGGAATTGTTAAAAAAATACCATTTCCACAGCCAATATCTAATACAGAGACAGGTTTAAATCTGTTCAAGCATTCTGATATAAATTTGATTCTTTTTTTGTTTCCGTGTATTGTCTCTTTCATAAATCTTACTTAATGATGCAAAATGGATGTGAATTATGTATCAAGCCATTATGTGAAATAACAAGATAGTATACTCCATTGGGAAATTGCTCTGTAGAAATATTAAAATCTCTTGATTGAATATTTCTATGTAGAAGCCACCCTTTTCCTAATATATCAAAACATTCGATAGAGCTATGTATTGGTAGATTTACCACTTGAATGCTATTATCAGTTTGTAATATCTGAATAGAGGATATATCATCATTTTGAATATTAATATTTGTTGGTTTATCACCGTATAAAACAATATCAGAAACTACTGTTCCAGAACATCCATCTTCGGCACCATATCTGTCAAAAAGATGTCTTCCAGAATAACCACCATTTACATTGACACTAGTATTGTTTGGCGATGTTTGTGAGGTAAATCCAATAAATCCACCACCTCCACCTCCACCAGGACCATCAAAATGTATATTCGTGTTTCCTCCATTACCACCCATGGTTTCTAAGAAGAGATGTGATTGTATATCTTGGCAATCTAATATTATAGAACCTGCTGCACCACCTCCACCGGAACCATCATAATCGGCATCCTTTGCATGTAATCCATTAGCAGAAATAGTCTGATTATTTCCTTGAATAGTTTTGGCTTGTATGATAATAATACCACCACCATTGGCTCCATTACTTCCATGCAAATCATTTGTATGGCCTGCACCGCCACCACCACCCATAAAAATAACACGCTCATTCTTGATCATAGCTATAGAGAAAGGCCATCCACCTATTCCTCCAGAAAGTTTATTGTCATTAATCGTTATCGAATTCCAGCCCCAACCTCCATTTCCACCACATCCCAAATTAGAACCACCACCACCACCACCATTATGATTATTTCCACCGCCACCACCATTTACAATAGCACCTTTTCCAGCATAATGTACATTGCTGGTTATATTCCAGCCAATATTACTTATACCTTCACCTTTTTGAGCATATAAAGAAGAGTCTTTAACTCCAAATAGATCAATAATATGAGAATCAGCACATATTGGACTTTTGAGTCCTATTCCTCCTCTAAAACCTTTGCCATCCATATGGATAGGAGCTTGTAATGACAATGTATTTTTAACACTTATTGCTAGTACACCACCATTACCATTATTACCTAGCCACGAATTTCCTGTTAATGGCTGCTGTATTGTTAAATTTTCGTATTCGGGTACATTAACTACAAAGGAGGAAACTGTAATGCCAAATTTGTTTACATAATTTCTATATGAACGTACAACAGTTTGTTCCAAAATAATATCATTTCCTTCAATGGATTTAACTCTTGCAAATTCAAAATTACCGGCAGTGCCTCTGTCAGAAAGTTCGCCATATTGTTTTCCTTGTGCATTAATTATAAAGCTATCGCTTGTATTTAATTGCATTAATAGGATTTTACTTCCCATACATAATTGATAGGGTTTCTTTAGAGTTATTCTATCATTACTTTTATGGATAGAATCAATGATATAATATTCATTTGGAAGGGTAGGAGAATAACCAGAATTATTTTGTAAGCTTAAGTCAAATTTATCAGCACTTGAATGTATAGTTCCAGAATATCCGTCTTGTGCTCCAAATGAATCAGCAAATTGTGTGCATATACCTTTTTTTCCACCATTAAAGTTTGGCTTCAAAGAAAAAGCATTTCTTGATGTATTTGTTACAATGATACCACCACCACCACCACCACCTGGGGCAAATTGTCCTAAGTCTTTAGAAGATCTATTATCGCCTCCATTACCACCTTGAACAGAACATTGAATATTCCCGATGATAGTATCTGCTTGAATATGGATATAGCCACCACCACCACCACCAGAGGCTCCTCCTTTGTTTGAAGGGTATCCTGCATTTCCATTAGCTTCAATCAAAACATTCTGATTTTTTACAATAATAGTCTTAGCTCTTACAAATATTATACCTCCACCAACACCGCTTGTGGGTTGTCCAGATGCAGTGTTAATAGGTGAAAAACCAGCACCACCACCACCACCAAGAAAAGCTCTTTGTCCAAAAGATTGTGAATAAAATGATACTATAACATTTTGTGATATATAACCATTTACTCCACCTAATCCTGCACTTAACTCATTAATATTATTTGATTTATTGACAGTATCCTTCCAACCAAATCCACCATTACCACCATTACCAAATTGTGCCCCTCCTCCTCCTCCGGCATTGAGGGCATTTCCGCCACCACCGGCTGTGGCTAGATTCATTCTACCTTTTGTATATTCACCAATAAAGGAATCTGCTATGATTGATTCTCCTTTTCTAGAACCATATTGTGATAGAGAAGTGATAAAAGAGTCATTCGAATATTCAGAAATAGTAATTGAATTATTATAAGGAGGGCTTCTAAAACCTACGCCATTAGCAGATATATTTGAGTATAATGTAAGAGTATCATGTACATAAATAGAGATTATTCCTCCTTTTTCTCCATCATATACCGCGCAATTAACAGATTGATTTAATGTATAATTATCTTTTTCGAAAACTTTTACTAATTGAACAGAAGTTTGTTTCCATGATAATGTGTCATTCCACGATTGTTGTAATCTTTGTTGAAGATATATGGTATTACCATTAACAGAACTAACTCTAGCATATTCAAATAGTCCTGCAGCATTAAGTTGATGTGGATAACCATCTTCTTTTTGTGGATATAAAGAATCAATATCAGCGCCTTTTATCTGAATAAGCAGAACCAAATCGCCCTTTATAAATGGCCAGGAATCTTTAACTATTATGTGTGAATTGCATGTATTTGATACAATGTCTAATACTGCAGAATTCACATTAACAATAAGACTCTTTTTGCTTTTAATTTCAAGTAATTGATATAATGTATCATATCCACATGGTCCACTTAGATATACTTTTACATAATAGGAGCCTGCTTTATTGAATACATGTTTTGGCTGATTCTCGCTAGAAACATTTTGTGAACCAGAGGAAGGATCTCCAAAATCCCAATAATAATTTGTTGCATTTGGATATTGTATTGAGAACTGAGTACTATCAAGAATATTGTCAGAAGAATATCGAATAGAATTTGAAATGATTGAGGAATTTGTTTGAATAAAAGTAGGTAAGCCTAATGTAGAAGTGCCGGGAGACACTATCAATCCACTTATCAAAAAGCCACAGCTTGGTCCTGTACCAGAAGGATTAGTTATTGTACCTAAGGACTCAGAGGATTGTTTTGCTAAATATATTTTACAATCATTACCTAATTGCAATTGTCCAAACCATTCTGTGGGGGAATTATAAACTTCTGTTTTATTAAAAGTACTAGATCCTATATCTACTTGATATAAAATCCCTTTTTTAGTTGATAGTCCACAGCTTATATATAAATACTTATTATCTCTAGAAAACTCGGCTCCATAGGTTAACATTGGAAAAGGAATTAAAACTGGATTACTTACTTTACCATTACTAATATTAATATCTGTTAATTCTACAAAACTTGTATCTGATTCTCCTCTAATACATGTTGCAAGTTTTTTACTATTATGAGAACATTTCATTACGCCGCTTGCATTCCACTTACTTGTTTTAAAGTTATAACTACCAGTAGATATTATAGGACTTTTAGATATACCAGTATTTGTTAGCTGAAACGCTAAATAATTATTATCAGCAAAACCATGAGTAAAAATCCAATAACCATTCCCTATATTATTTTCTATAACAACTAACTTTTCTGTGATATTATCATATAACAGCGAAGGTGGAATAATTTGAATAGCATTATTTGTTGAAATGGAATCATAAACAGTATACCAAAGACTCATCGGCGGATTTTCTGCAGATCCTTTTATATAAACAAATACATATTGAGATAGTTTTCCAGGATATGGAATGATTTGAATATTTTGGGCAACCGAAGGATTTCCCCCAAGAAAATTAGTGCCATTTATGATGATATGATTTGCATTCCAAATCGCATTGCCATCTGTATAGCATAATAATGTACCTGAACTATCATTGAGTGTTGCACAACCTTCTGGTGCCACCATTGCAGAGCTGTTTAGTGCTTTGGGACTTGTATTAGAAAAATGTATAGCAGCCCTATTTCCAAAAAACCAATTATCCCTAATATTCTGAGCATTGATACTAGATATACATGCATAAAAACATATGAACAGTATGATGCATTTGTTATAAAGATCTCTTCTACATGTATACATTTATTTTCCAGAAATATTGATTAGGCTTTTACAGGCTTACTATTTAAAAACAGAATATAATCCAAGCACAAAAGAACAGAAGCAAGTAATAGATGAATAGGTTGAATACTTGCAGGCATATCCATATAGTTCAATATGATTCCTGCACTAATTTCTAAAAATAGAGTAAATGCTATCATATAAGTTATTGTCTTAATGGAAGATAGATCTGTTTTAGTTTTAAAAATTATATAGATAATATATGCATGTATCAGAAGAATCACATGAGCAAAGGATCTATGTATTGAGAATATTGAAGACACATTGCTAATCCAAATATCTCTTTGAGAATAATTGAGTGCCTTTGCTAATTGATCGATCTCTTGTCTTACTTGTGTACCAAGCAAAATCTGAATAATCACAGCTACTATGCTAAGTCCGATGAAGTATGATATTTTTTTATTAGAAACAATACTAGATATAATTTTTGGCTTCCAGGCGATATGTGTACCCAATAATAACAAGGCCATAGCCATTAGCATATGAATAGTAATTTTTAAGGGTGCTAAATTTGAAGCAACAACTAATGCACCAAGCCATCCCTGAAAACCTGTTAATAAAAAAATAGCAATACTTAATAGTGTTATGGTTTTATCTTGTTTCCAATGATATAAAGAAGATAATAATTGTAAAAAGACAGTAATGCCAAGAATTGCACCCAATAATCTATTTATATATTCAATCCACGTTTTCACCGCATCAAAATCTTCTGCTGGAATACCTTGATGAGCATATATCTGTTTATAATTCTGTGGTAATTGATCAATATGTGTTGGTGGAATAAATAATCCATAACATTTAGGCCAATCAGGACAACCCATACCGGATTGAGTAGATCGAACAACACTTCCAGCAAGTATTACTAATAGTATAAGTACTACATTTATCTTAGCTAATGCAGATAGATACTGTTTCATTTAGATGAGTAGAATACGGTGAAAAACTTATTTAAATTCCATAAATCAATTTTAGAACTGATTTCAAATGGAGAATGCATAGAAAGCAAAGGAATACCGATATCGATAACATTCATATCATCCTTGCTCATTTGTCCACCGATAGTACCACCGCCACCGGTTTCTACTTTATAGGTAACTGTTTGCCATGGTATTACATTGATATCAAGTAAATTTCTAATCTTAGCTGTGAATTCAGAATTAGCATCAAAAGAACGGCCATATCGTTTAATGCAAATACCATAGCCTAGTTTTGCAGCATTCGACTTTTCTGATAATCCTGGGAATAAAGGGCTAATCCCATCATTTGCGTCTGCAGAAATAACTAATGCATTATGTAGGGCTTGATTTGTAATATTTGTGTTAAACTGTTGTTTTGTAGTAGCTTCAGAAATAATACTATACACTGAATTTAAAAAGATTGATGCTGCTCCAGTATTATTAACATTTCCTGTTTCTTCATTATCTACAATATATGCTAGGGAAGTAAACTCTGGAATATCATTCAGTGAAAGTAAAGAATGCATAGCAGCGAAACTGCAAGATCTATCGTCTTGACCATAACTACCAATCAAACCTCTGTCAAAACCAATTTCTCTTGGTGGAGATGCTGGAGTAATATGTAATTCAGCACTAACAAAATCTTCTTCTTGAAAGCCAAATTGTTGATGTAATAAAGACATAACACCATTAAACACTGAATTTTTATCATCTGGAATACTTCCAATGACTGGGTCTAATTCTTCGCCTTCTAATACACTTGTATAAGTTCTATTCCTTAAAGGTGAATCAACATGTGGCGCAGCATCGGGAATAACAAAAACTGGGTCTTCAGGGTTCTTACCTATATCAATCCAGGTAGTTTTGCCATCTTTAGTATCAATTCTTCCAGAAATCATCAATGGTAAATTTGCCCATTGATACTTTTTAATGCCACCATAATAAATAGTTTGAAACATCGCAAAACCTTCGGTTTCATATAATGGCCTAGCTTTTATATCAATTCTAGGGCTATCATGATGAGCTGCAATTAATCGACTACCTTTTATAAATGGTTGTGCACCAATGATACATGCGATTAATGCTCTGTCCCTATTGATAAAAAGTAATTTTGCTCCTGGCTTTATATCAGAAAGCTTTGAATAGATTGTAAAGCCATTCTTTTTGGATTCTTCTATTAACTCTTTTGTTGATGAAAGCTCGGTTCTTGCATTGTATAGATAGTTAGTATATTTTTTACTAAAATCCTCTATTGCAGTTTTATCTGCAGAAGATATTCCAATCCATGATGATTTTTTGGAAGACCATACAGATTGTGCTTGCATACAAAATGTAGACAAAACACATAATGCTGAAATAGAAGAACATATTATTGTAGAATAGGAAATCAAGATGCTATCTCCATAGTAGTATTAACTGAAATATCTGGATGTATACTTTGCATTACAGGACACGTTTTAGCAGCAAGAATTAAAATATCACGTTCTTTTGCAGAATATTCTTGTTGTGGTAACACGATAGAAACAGATAATGATCCTACTCTTCTTACAGGTTGATTAATCATGTGCTTTTCTACTGTTAATGTTGTTCCTTTAATATTAATATTATGATTATTAGCTGCTATACCCATAATTGTTAACATGCACGTACCTAATGCAGTAGCTAATAAATCGGTGGGTGAGAAACTTTCTCCTTTGCCATTATTATCAATTGGTGCATCTGTTGATAACTCAGCATGTGAAGGGCCATGAATTGCTTGGCAATGTAAATCACCATGATATTGGATTGAGATAGAAACCATATGGAAACACAGAAAGTAAAATAAATTGTACTTATACAAAATAATCAATTTGTAATCAAGCCAATGAAGAGAAAAAGCCAAATGTATAATACAAGCAATGGTAATTAAGAGCAATCAATAAATGTAATGAAATTACATTATCCACATAGGCAAATTCATTGTTGGAAATTAGCATAAACAGAGGTAATTTTGCACTTCTAAAATTTTAAAGAATTCTTATGTTCTTTATGTAAGACGAACTTCAATTATTAAGCATAGGAGTAAGGTAAAATGGGTATAATCTCACGTATGCGAGATATTTCGCCGTATCTGTTGGTGCTATTTGTTATTTCTTTTATTGCATTTATGGTGATATCAGATTCTAGTATAAGCACAGTGTTCAACAGTGGTACCACAGCAGCGAATGCAGTTGTTGGCGTAATTAATGGTGAAAATATTCCGTATCAAGAATTTGAACTTCGTGTTAAAGAACAAGCTGAATTACAAACACAGCAGAATCCTCAAGCAGAAGTAGATGAGAATCAGATACGTCAATCCGTTTGGGATCAGTATGTAGAAGAGATTCTTATTAAACAATCTGCAAATAAAGCAGGAATCAAAGTTACACAAGATGAAGTTCTAGATTTAATGTTAGACAGCCCACCGGATTATCTTACCAAGAATTTTACTGATTCAACTGGAAAATTTAATCGTCAAGCATATCTTGAAGTTATGACTAATCCAGACATCATTGCTCAAAATATCAATGAAGGTAAAAAGAGAGGAGTGATTCCTCAAACAGTTGATCCAGCTGAAGAAGTTGGAAAATTCAAAAAAAGTTTGATTAAAATCGAAGATTTTCTGTACAAGTCTAGATTAGCTGATCATTTTCGCAGAGCCGTTGGTGCTGCTTCATCTATTGTATCTCCTACTTTCCTAGAACAGAAATTTAAAAATGAAAATACAAATATGTCTTTCGATTATATTTTATTAGACATTTTAAAAGTTTCCGATAAAGAAGTAGGTGGTAAGCCTTCAGATCAAGAATTAAAAGCTGAATATGAAAAGGTAAAAGAGTTTACCAAACAAAAAGATGCTAGAAAAATTAAATATGTATCTTTTCCTTTAGAGCCTTCAAAGGGCGATACATTAATTGCTCAGAAAAAAATTGCACGTATTCAGCAATCTATCAATGAAGCAATTACTCCAGAGATTCGCGAAGCAGTGTTTCAACAATATTTAGCTGAATATAGTGGTAAACAGAATGAATATGTGATGATTAAAACAATGGCACCTGATGTTAAAAGTTTGCTTGAAACATCTAAGCCAGGGGATATTGTTGGTCCAGTACAGGTAATGTCTGGAACATATATTTATCATGTTGATAGTACAAGAGCTGGAGAAAACGAAGTAGTAAAAGCTAGCCATATCCTCATTAATTTTGGAACAAATAAAGATAGTTCTAAAGCATTGGCACAACAAATTTTAGGAAGAGCTAAAAAAGGTGAAGATTTTGCTTTATTGGCTAAAACATATTCTCAAGATCAGGGATCTAAAGATCGCGGTGGTGAATATGATTTCTTTCCTAAAGGTAGAATGGTAAAACCATTTGAAGATGCCTGTTTCAATAATGCACCTGGCTCTATTGTTGGGCCAATTGAAACTGATTTTGGATATCATATTATTAAAGTTCAAGATAAAGCATCTGAAGAAATGAAGTACAGTGAAATTCTTATTAATATTTCTATGTCTCAAAACACAAAGAAGCAATTAAAAAGAGATGCACTTTCTTTTAAACAGCAAGTTGAAAATGGAACAGATATCGACCAATTAGGTAAATCATTAAAGAAAAACATCGTAGAAACAATGTTTTTTGATAAAGATATGCCAATATTAGGATCTCGTTTTCTTACCAATTTTACATTCTCAGAAAAAGTTGGAACTGTTTCTGATCCTCTAGAATTAAAGTATTATGGTTTTGTGGTTGCTCTAGTAACTGGCGAAAGACAAAATGGTTTAAAACAATTTGAAGATATGAAGGATGAACTTACTGAAAAAGTAATGCGTTCAAAAAAGCTAGCATTTATTAAATCCAAAGCACAAAATATTGTAAAGCAATTACAACAAAGAAATGCAGATAGATTATTTAAGGTTGCAGAATTTGATCCTTCTATTGAAGTAAAGTCTGTTACTGATGTTAAAAACACAGCTTCAGTTCCTGGGCTTGGCTTAGAACCTGTTTTAACTCAATCGGTAATGAATGCTCCTATTAATAAAATTAATGCACCAGTTGCAGGAGAGAAAGGTTGGTTTATTACACAAGTACTGCAAAAAACAGATGCTGATATGAAAGCATTTAAGATGCAAAGTGCCGAAATGAAAAAATCAATGTCTGCTTCAGCAAAGAATTCAGCTTATCCTCAATGGTTTCAAGCTTTAAAAGATAATGCTGAAATCGAAGACAATCGCGGTAAATTATTTCGTGATTAATTTCTAAAAACTATTTTAAGAAACCCGTATGATTTTCATGCGGGTTTTTTTTTACTTTATGCAAAAAATACATCATTGGTTTAGCCTGCAAGAATTGATTGATCTGGTTGAATATAGTTCACCAGTATTTAGGGTTAGTTCTATACAAGAATCGTATGTTTTTTGTTTGAATATAACAAAGATGCATTATGAGAATTTTCCTGTAGCTTCCTTATGTATACCACAGCACATAAGAAAGTATACTGCAGCAATCTATTCATTTAGTAGAATCGCAGATGATATAGCCGATGAAGGATCTTTAGAAATTGATGTAGAAAAGCAATTATATTATCTCCAGATGATGGAGAATCATATAACAATATGTTTTTCACAACAATATACAGGAGATAATCCATTGTGGATAGCCTTGCAAGATATGTTCTGTCAAACAAAGATTAGTCTTGCACCATTTTTACAATTATTAAAAGCTTTTAAACAAGACTGTGTCTTTACGCAACCAAAGTCTATGGAAGATGTATATGATTATTGTGCACATTCAGCAAATCCTGTAGGAGATATCATTTTACAATTACATAAAAATAAGAATGAAACTACCATAGAATTATCAAATTATATATGTACAGGATTACAATTGGCAAACTTCTTGCAAGACATATATATAGATAAGATAAATGGGAGAACATATATTCCGAAAGATTTTTTAAATGGTGTATCTTTGCACACTGATGACATCATATCTGATGAAGTATTTAATCATGCATTTGATATGATGTACATGAAGACTAAAGAACTATTTGACAAAGGTTCTCATTTAATATGTCATTTAGACTCTTTTAGATTAAGATGTGAAATAGCACTTATTATTGAGGGAGGAAATGCTATTTTAGAGATAACTAGAGCGCATAGAAAAGTATTATTATCACAAAAAATATCATTGTCTGTTCATAGAATCCTAGTTACGGCCTGTAAAGCATTAATTCGAGTATTAAGATCATATACCTAAATCATTATGAAAGATACTGAACACATAGAATCAGATATTAAGATTGCTCCTCATCAATCAAAAACGAGTTTTTACTATTCGTTTACTTTTTTACCCAAAGATGAAAGAAAAGCAATTAATACAGTCTATGCTTTTTGTCGAGAAATAGATGATATAGTTGATGAATATCCATCCAAGAATGTAGACATAATAAATAAGAAGAAAGGAATTTTATCCAACTGGCGTAATGAAATCGAAAAGATTTATGCAAATAAGAATTTGCAGCCATATTTCTACCCTTTAAGTAAAGTTATAAAGCGTTTTGATATTCCAAAACAATATTTTTTAACATTGATTGATGGTTGCGAAAGGGATTTGTATCAATATCGATATACAACATTCGCAGAATTGAAAGAATATTGCTATGGCGTAGCTGGCGTTGTTGGATTGATGTGTATTGAGATTTTTGGTTACAAATATGAAGAGACAAAGCAATATGCTGTCAATTTAGGCTATGCATTACAATTAACTAATATATTAAGAGATCTTAAAGCTGATAAAGATAAAGGATATATCTATTTACCAAAAGAAGATATGGATAAATTCAAATATTCAGAAAAAGACTTAATGAATGAAGTGTATAATGAAAACTTTATAGCTTTAATGCAATATGAAACTCAAAGGGCAAGAGAATACTATCATAAAGCTAGGACAGCACTGCGTCCAGATGAAAGAAATACAATGTTAGCCGCTGAAATTATGGATGCAATTTATTATCGCTTATTAGAAAAGATAGAATTGAATGATTATAATGTTTTTAGCATGAAGAAGATAACTGTCTCTTCTATTCACAAAATAATGATAGCCTTAAAGCATTGGTTATCTACAAGACTATTTGTTGGACGCTTCTCATAGTGCTTTATGGAACTTTTATTACCATTATTGGGCAAGCAGATTTTCTCATTAACCTTTCTGTTGTACTGCCTAATAATAAATGCTCCATTCCACCCCTTCCATGTGTTGCCATACATATCATAGAGATAGCATGTTGAATGCAATAATTATTAATCTCTTCAGAAGCTCTTCCACCATGAACAATAGCAGGAATGATAGAAATTCCTTCTTTTCTTATTGATTCAACTTTTTGTATAAGTTGTTGATGAGCTGCGTCTACATATTGTTTTTCAACAGTAGATAAATCAATAGGAGAATAACCCCAATCCATAGGGAAAACTACTGGTTCTATTATATGAACTAAATGTATAGTTGCCGAAAATTGTACAGCCCATTCTTTAGCATATACAATAGCAATATCAGAATGCTCAGAAAAATCGGTAGGTACAACAATTGAAGTAAGTGGTAACATTATCAAAAGCCTTAATAGTGATTGTATGATACTAAACTAGACAATTCAATTAAAGGTAATAATGATGTACATCATTATTTGTAATTATTATGTTTTCTCTTTTTTGGTCTTAATCTATTCTTTCTCCATAAAACAATAGATCGTTTAATTTTTCGATATAAAATCAATAATAATTTAGCCAATGGAATTCTAGCTGCAGATTGCATTCCGGTTTTAAGTAATCTGGATAATTGTATATGGTCATTATCTGATAAGTCTAAACTGGTATTGTTTGCAGATTGAGATTGTTGTTGTTGCAAGAATGAACTTAAAATATGTTTTAATTCATCTGTATTTTGTGATAATTTCTGTATTTCTATATTATTATACTTTAATAATAAGTGTAAATGATCATATAAGACAGCAGCCTTTTTTGCGTCTTCTACAGAAGGATCATCTTTTAATATTGTTAATAGTTCAGATGATAATTGAACAAATTCATCAATTCTATCTTTAGATAATGCAAATAACTTTTCTGATTTGATATCTTCAACATTGATAAAAATATCAGACAATTCTGAAATTTCATTTCCATAATTAGCCATGGTCCTTTGAGAATATCTATCTAATTGGGCATGTATTTGTTTATTAAGATGTTGAATTTCACCAAGTATAAATAATTTTCTAGAATCAGCTTGAGTAGCTTTATGTGAATATTCTAAATCTTTTAGTTTATGCTGAAGTTCTCTTATCAGTTTTGCATCATCAGATTCTGCTGAATGAATAAGATTCAATATTGTTTTTGTATCTGGTTTTAAGCTTGCAGAACCTATTTTGATACAATGTATACGAATAGATTCACCAAGAGAATGTTTGACTTTGTCAACATCAATATGTGCTGCACCATCTGTAATAACAAGTATTTCAGCTTCCGCCATAAAACTGTCTACACGTATATCTTGAATAGCAGTCATTAAAGCCTTTTCTATAGCAGTACCGCGCCCCTCTGCTTTTAAACCCATTATATGAGCAATTAAATTATCAAAAGCGATTTTATCTTTTACTAATTGTAAAGGGCCAATATCTGCATCAAAAGTCCTAAAGAAGATTGTCCCCATTTCTTTTTGATTTTGTTTCAGAAAAAAATATGCAATGGCTTTAGCCAAATGTATTCTAAACAATTCTTGCATTGATTTAGAAGTATCAAATAATAGATATATTTTTTGCTTTCTAGAATCTGGTGCAAACTGATCTGATTCAGCTTGATATCGATAATTTCTTGGTGCTTTTGGTGTAGGCATCCACAATGATCTTTCAGCTAATTTCTGCATGAATACTTCATCAGGAAGTAAAAACTGATGAGGGTAAATTTTAGAAATATCTCTAAAACTAGAAATTAGATTAGCTTCATAATCATCGCCTGAAGGTAGATGTGGGATAATCTCTTTTTCATGTGAAGAATTATCTTCTTGTGTTTGAGTTAACCATAAAATAGGAGCTAATTGTTTAGTTAGTGGATTTAGCTCGTTTTCAAGGATACGTGCAATCTCATAAATGAGAGTGAAGTCCTCTGGTAAGTCATTTTCAACTGTATCTAGAAACCCTAATTCAATCATTTTTCCAAAAAAATCCATATTCTCTATTTCATTACGTTTGGATATCATGACTATAAGATATATTGATACAAAAAAATAAAGAGATTAATTCTCGATTTGTTGAAATATTTTTGTTGTTTCTTTTTCTAATGAATTCTTTAACTCACGCACTTCATCGCATACTGGAATCAAATTTTTAAGGAAAGATTCTAGGACTTTTTTATTCTGTTGCACAGTATGATCAATTTGCAAAGCATCTTTAATCCAGTCTAATAGAGATCGTCTAAGTTGTGAATTAGAAAGGGTTTTATCTAAAGGTTGCTGAAGGATAAAGGGATCTTTTTCAATTTGTTCTAGCAATGATTCATAGGCAATAAGTGTTCTGATTTGTTCAAAACCATTACCAGCATTTAGCGAGTTAAATACCGCCGTAAATGATTTATCAAATAAATGAGTTTCTTCTGGTAGCCCTGCAGTTGCAAAAATCAATGATAATTTTCTTACATCTTGAGAATCAGCTAATGTTCTGCCATCCAGAAATGCTAATGCTCTTAATAAATCTAAAGCTTTTGCTTGAGTTCTTGGGGAAATGTAAAAGTCTGAATATTCATTACTTTGATGTCCCTTAAATTTCTCTCTTAGGCCTCTATTTCTAGCAAACTCATAATGCCTGATAACCAAATTAGTAAAGTAAAGCATTTCTGCAGAGATTCTGAATTCATAGGTAGAATCAAGACCATTAATCATTCTTTTTAAACGATATAAATGATTGTATGGTATTTTTTTTGTTGGTGCAATTATGCGATTAGAATGTTGAGAATATTGCACTCCAATTTTAAATTGAATCAAGGGGTCTTTATCAGGTAATATAATTGCTTTAAAAAGAAATCTATCAAGAATTGCCTCTGTAACTTCGCTGATTCTTAGATAATTAGTAGCAGCTATCACAGTATGAATGTTTGCTTCAACATTTTGAACACCTCTTATTAATCTGCGTTCATTTAATAGAGAAAGCAAGGCTCTTAAAGTAAAATCATTTGCATCAAAAATTTCATCTATAAAGCCAAATTCAGATTCAACTAATGAACCTTCGGTATTATGAAAAATCTTACCAGTTTTTAACTTTTCAATATCTAATCCACCAAAGTAGGTATCTGGTTGCTGCTCTTTACTTGCTTGCACTCTAAAAGTTCTTGCACCTTCTATGCATGCAAATAACTGTTCAGCCAATAATGATTTACCAGCACCTGTTCTACTTTGAAGAAGTAAGTGCTCGCCTGTAAGAAATGCACAAAAAGCTTGCTCGATAACTTCCTCTCTATTTATTACTCTACGAGCTACAAATTCTTGAGCTTGTTTAATAGTTAAGGCTATTTCTTCTAATGAGAATTGAGAGTCCATAGAACTGTTCTCTATTTTGAATATAACATGTGAAATCAGTAAGAATTCTATTGAGATTAGAACTCTATATGTTTAAGATAAGGAATACTTCTAAGTAAAAAATCTCTTAAAGGGATTCAAAAGAGATCGATAGAATATATATGAAGTTTCTTGTATAAAGTTTATATCGAAGATTAGAAAAGCTCCATTAAATGATAATCTACTATTTTCCTATATAATGTTCTTTCACTAATTCCTAAAACTTTTGCAGCTAATCGTCTATTACCATCAAAACGCTTTAATGCAGCTATAATTAATTTCCTTTCCATTTCTTCTAATCGAAAATCTAGTTCTTGGGTCATATTGTCTGAAATTGTAGAATGTTCTACCTGCTGAGTAGATTCATTGTGCATCTCGTTTGTTTGTAATTGATTTACTTCGATATGAGTGATTTTATCAAATATAGCAGCTAATGCTCGTTTAATATCGGCTACATCAGTATGTAGCTCTAATAAAGTTCTCAGAAGAAGAGATTCATCTTGTGATGTTGACTGGCTATGTTGATCATTTGGTTTAGGCAGTATAATGATTGATTCTTCTTTACGAATTGAGCTTGAAAAATCATCAACTTGTATTCTTAGATGTCTTTTAATAAGATCAGGAGTTATTAAAGCCCCACGCTCTAGTGTTACAACAGTTTCTATAAAATTTCTTAATTCACGAATATTACCTTGCCATGGAAAACTTTTTAATAAAAGTTCTGCTTCAAAAGAAACACCTTTACATTCAATTCCTAATTTACGAGCAACTTTATCACTAAAGAATTCAATTAATAGGGGAATATCTTCAGGATGTTTCCTTAAGGCAGGTAATCGTAAATGGACAGAGTTTAATCTAAAAAAGAGGTCATGCCTAAATTGTTGATTTCTAACTTCATATTCTAAATCCCTATTTGTAGCCGTAATGATACGTACATCTACTTTATGAATATCCGAAGACCCTAATCGAGAAAATTCACCGCTTTCTAACACTCTTAATAATTTTACTTGAGTGCTAATTGGTATTTCTCCAATTTCATCTAAAAATATTGAACCATGATTAGCAACTTCAAAAAAGCCTTTTCTTTGTTCAACAGCTCCTGTAAAGGCTCCTTTTTCATGACCAAATAATTCTGATTCTAATAATGTCTCTGGAATTGCTCCACAATTAACAGACACAAAAGCGTACTTTTTTCTATTGCTTAATCCATGAATAGCCTGAGCAAATACCTCTTTACCTGTGCCAGTTTCCCCAGTAATTAAAACGCTTAAATCAGTTGGAGCAACAGACAATAATTTTTGAATAACTTCTGAAATTACCTGAGAGTTACCAATGATTCCATATCGTACTTGTAAAAAATGTTGTGTAGTATTGTCAATAACCTCTGCTTTCATTAGACACCTTTACCTGATCCATTTTTCTTCCAATCTTCCCATCCACCTATGTAGATATATACTTTTTGAAATCCTAATCCAATTAATCCATTACAAACATCATGGCTAAGTTCACAGTCTCCACCGCCACAATACACTATTATTCTTTTATCTTTTGGTAATGCAATTAATTCTGGGATATGTTGCTCGAATTCCATGGCAAAAACATGCTTAGCATTAGGAATATGACCTTCAGCAAATTCATGCTCATTTCTGGCATCAATCACAAGTACATTTGGGTCTTTTAATAATTGTAATATTTGTTTATACACAATAGATTTAGCTTTTATTGGTCCACTCTCAACAGAGATATTTTTAAGTGAATCTTGAAGTCTTTTTACATTCTTCAGAGAATCTTGTAATGCTTTTTTCATCAAAGAAACGCTGTCAATTGCTACTTTTACAGTATCTGCAGTAAGTGTTGAAGCAGTATCTATCAGTAAAAACTCATCATCAGAAGCAATAGCAACTTCTTGCTTTTCTCTGATAAGACTGATACCATTAGAATGTCCAAAAAAGTTGAACCATAATGCTAGTATCATTGATAAGCCTAGAATAAAAGCAATATCTTTTAATTGTTGATTTGATTTCATGATTGACTCTGGATGTAAAATAAGGCAAACTGACAGCAAAATATGAAATATTGTCAGTATACCGACATAGAATTATTGAAAAAAAATGAAGATTTAGAAATTTGTGCCAATCGCAAAAGAAAATAAAAGGGGTCCTTGAACAATACCATCTGGATTTTTTACAAAATAGAAGCTTTTGCCAGCGGTAATTCTGGCATTTCCAATGGGTGTATCAGCTATTATTCCTATACCTAATCCATGTTGTAGTTCTACGATTTTAATAGTTTCAAAAGAAGACCAAGTAGATCCCATATCGTATCGTATAGAAAGATATGTAGGAAAAAATAATTTTACAGAAGATTTGATTCTATATTCTAGTGAAGCTAGTGCTAATTGTAAACCACGCTTATCATCTTCTCTTTTCCCATAGAACATATCATCTCTACCTAATGAAAAGTATTCTGCAATGGGTAATGTATTATCTGAAAAGCCAAATATTACTGAAGGTGTAAATGTATGGTTATCAAAAGTAAATGATTTTTTTAATGCAAATTGAGCTTTAGAAAAAGAAGGATTGTTCTCGAAGGAAAAAATACTTGACTCTAAAGAAAATTCCAGAAATGTTCCTTTACTGGGTAAATCAGCATTATCTCTTGTATCATATTTCCCAGTCAATTTAGCCGTACATATCTTACTGTACATAAAATCTGGTTTTTCTATTTTATCAAAGAATCGTTGTTTATCATATCGTATATCAAGTAATAATAAACCAGATCTCCCTAAATATCTTGAAAAAACACTTTTTATCCCAAAATGTTCTTCGGTAAGCTCATTTCCTTTTCTCTTAGTATAACTATTAAAATCACTAGAAAAAATATCTGAGTATGTATAGATACCTTTTGATAAAGAATAAGCGGTCAGATTCCAATTCCACAAAGAACTAAGTATACTTGGGAATTTTAATGTTCCTTCGATTTTGTAATTTCTTTGTCCACCCGCAATATTGATATATGCTTCTATATCTTTACCAAAAAGCTCCATTTGTTTAGCTTCTAAACTAAGCTGACCAAATCTTTCATTATCTACACGAGCACCTAATTTGATACTTTGATTTGGGTATTGTTTTACTGCAATATCTAATAGGAAAGTATCATTGATAATCTTTGTTTTAAAATTTATATCCTGATAAGCATTACTCCCAGAAATTTTCTCCCAAGAATCATTTACAAGTTTACTATGTAAAAGTGAGGGGATTGTTTCAATCTCTCTTTTAAGTATATCACTTACAGTTTTTGAATTTGTTCTAATGATTATATTTTGAACTTTTGGTATTGTTATTATCCATGTGAGTTTTCTATCTCCTTGATTATCATATATATAGTCAACATCAATAAAACTATAGTGATTATTCCTAAGAACATGTAGAATCTTCTCTTTTGTTTTAATAATTGTATCAAGATTGAACTGTGTAAGTATTAATCCACTTACTGATTCTTGAATAGTTTTTTTTACATTTTCTGATAAAATATGCAATGAATCTTGTATTTGAACGGTGCTTGCAGATATGATTGATGGATACAAGGGCTCTGCATTCAACATACCTTCTTTTATATTGATACATTCTATATCATTACAAAGAGATTGATTCTGAAAATATGCTTTAAGAATATTTGAAAACTGAGTGCGCAAGACATGCGTATTTCCAGATACTATTTGTTGATTAAACTTTATTGAATCAATATTTTCAAGAGGTTTTATTAATTGTTGATTAAATATTGAGTCTTGTTTAAGGATAATCAATTGTTTAATAGATTCTATTTGTAATTGTGCTGCATTCTCACCTTTGGTTAGCAAAGAATGAATATCAGAAAAATCTGTGTTTTTTGTATATCCTAAATCAGGACTAATTGTTATATCGGCAAGAGATAAACTTTTTTGTTCATTATCTCTTAACAAGATACCCACAACTTGATCGGCAATAGACCAAGGTGTATTCAAATCTTGATTGACTAGTAAAGGAGATACTGTATTGACGGCAATAATAATATCTGGTGAAAATTCCGATTGAGCTGCTTCTACTGGTATATTATTCTTAATTCCACCATCAACTAGTAGAGAACTATCTATAATAATAGGGGTATAACGCAATGGTATGGTAGCACTTGCCCTTATTGCTCTGATAAGATTCCCTTCTTTAATGATATACTCTTTTCCATGAGTTAAATCTGTGGTTATTGCTCTAAAAGGAATTTTTAGACTATCAAAAGAATGAGAAGTAAAATAGGGTGCATCCCAAAGTAACTTTTGAAGAAAATATTGAAAGTTATTTCCATTGGAAATAGCTTCTGGAACAACAAAAGAAAAATCATTAAAGCGAAGTGTAATCAGCATTCGATCATTATCAATTTTCTGATCTAAAAACATATCATTTCTATCTTGATCTTTCAATAAAGAAAACATCTCGTCCCAAGCTGTGTTATTTACGATATGTTCTAAAGTATCAGCCGAATATCCAGATGCATATAAACCACCTACAATTGCACCAATACTTGTTCCTACTATATAGTCTATAGGTATTTTGTTTTGTTCTAAAACCTTTAAAACTCCAATTTGAGATAAGCCCCTAGAACCTCCACCAGATAGGACTAATGCTATTTTGGGTTGTAATTTTTGAGGTGATTTAATCAGCCAATCAGGTGGATTAGTAATGCGAGTATGTACTTCTAGGGTATAACCATATAAAGAACTATTATTCATAATGAATAATACTATCAATATGATACAGATATGTTTACTGAGAATTCTCATGATATATGGATTTACTATAGAAAGTGCATAGTAAATTAACAATTCTATCAACGATAGTATTTAGATTGTACAATAAAAACCATAAGCTATGTTCGTGGCTTTGAACACAAGTATTAAAGAATATCTACACTTAGTTTGAGATATGTAATGATACAGATATTCTCAGAGCTTCTTCTAATAATCCTTTTCTTCTGATTGCTCCCCAAATCTCAATATCAGCTAATAAACCTTTTAAGGATTTGACACTTATCGTAACTTCATGTTGTTTAATCGTACAATATAAATCATCAACGATCTGATGTTGTCTTCTATCTAAACCTTCCGCAATTCTTAGAATACCAGATAAAATCGTTACTATTCTTTGTTTTTCTAAAGATAGATGTGAAAAGCTAAGATGTTTCTTTTTAGGATGGCTTTTTCGATGATATCGTGCAATATTTGCAATGATATCAGATTCATCATTTGTAAAACCTGGCATTACGCAATTTGATATAATATAATAACTGTGCTTATGATGTTGCTCTGGGGATACATGATAACCAACATCATGTAATAATGATGCAGCTTCTAAAAGTTCTCTTTCTGAGTCACCCAATCCATGTAATGTAATTGTATCGTCAAACAATTTTAATGCGATATTCTTTACATGTTCTGCATGTTCAATATTTACTGTGTATACTTCACATAAATGGTAGACAGTTTCATATCTCAATCTGCTTAAATGATGAAATTCTCTGATATCTTTTTCTTTTTGAATTGTATCAAAAATAATTCCTTCCCTTAATGCATAAGCAGATATTGTGACTTTTTGAATGTTTAATCCTAAAATAATTTGTTCAAATATTAATGCTCCTGCAAGAATAATATCTGCCCTTTTTTGTTCTATTCCTGGTATAAGACTTCTTTCTTGTGTTGAGTAAGCAGCAGTTATAAGAGAAATATGTTTTAAAATTTCTTCTCTCGAAATTGTTATGCCATTTAATGATTCATTTTGTACGATGCCCTTAGATAGTAAACACATATTTGCAATAGTATATATTGTTCCACTTGTCCCTACTACTGTTTCAAATCCATGCTCTAATAAAGAAGAGAATGTTGGGGCTAAATCACCTTGAATCAGTAGTCTACATTCTTTGATAGATTGTTCATTAGCAATACCATTAGGAAAAAACCTTTGGGTTAATCGAATAGAACCAAGCTTAGCACTATGAACATAACTAACTTCACCAAGAACTCCAATTGCCGTTTCTGTACTTCCACCACCTATATCTATGATGAGTGCTTTTTTAGTTAAAATTGGTAAAGCATGCACTGCACCAACATAAATTAATCGCCCTTCCTCATATCCTGAAACTACTTCAACATGAATACCAGTTGCAAATGCTACTTTTTCAATAAAGTCATCTCTGTTCTCAGCTTCTCTTAAAGCACTTGTTCCAATAGCTTTAATCGTAGAACCAGCTTTTTCAGACATAGCACTAAATTTTTTCATTGCCTGTATTCCTCTCTTGATGGAATCTGTATGCAATTGCTTCATATCTGTTGCTCCACTGCCAAGCCTTACTTGATCTTTATCCTTACTATGTATTTTTAGTATACCTTTAGAATTCACAGATCCTATGATAGCATGAAAAGAGTTTGTTCCTAAATCAATAGCCATTATTAATGGAGTATCTTTGGTTTGAATCGAATGCATTTGTTCTATTTCCGGGGATTCTTTTTTTCTTCTAAAACAGTGATTTTATCATTTTTAAATAATACTGTATCTGATGTTGTTTGTTTTTGTTGAGATGTATTAATAATTCTTATAAAAAATCTCCTAAAAACTCCCTTGATAAATGTTATAAAAAAAGTTATAAATAATATGATTGCAATAATTATAAGAAAAATCTTTCCCATAAAATTAATACTCGATATGTGTTTTTAAATCAATCTCTTCAAGTACAGCACTTACAAAAAGACAATCTACAATGGAACCTTGGAATACATTTGATTTCCCATTATTATGAACTTCCCACGTATACTGTTCTGCCTTTTGTATTGAACAATGTGTTGCTTTTAAAATTTGAACGATAACATCATCAAAAGTATGATAATCATCATTAAAAAGAATCACATTTCCATTACCATTGGCATTTTGAGAATCAACTGTTTCTATTTCATAAATTTCTAGTATATCTGGAGCTTGCTCTGTAGAATGCATAAGGAACATGATATCTTAATCTTGTTTATAGAATTTCTTATGCAAAAATAAGAAAGTGTAATCTCATGAAAAATCCTAAAAAGAAATACATGAGATTTTCATGATTTATAGTTTTAATATCAAGAATTATTATTCTGTTTGGTGATTATTGTAAATACATCTATATTTCGACTCGTTGGTCAAAAAAGAGAATACATAACTTGTTAATACTATGTCTAGAAATAAAATAGAAGAATCCTTAAGATCCGAAAAGAAGATGTCTATTATACAGTGTGCTATAGGTGTATTTGCAGAAAAGGGTTTTTATTCTGCAAAAATGCAAGACATTGCAGAGGCAGCAATGATAGGGAAAGGTACTATATATGAGTATTTTTCTACAAAGGAAGAATTATTTTTAGCTGTATATGATTATTGGATGGATGATTATGAAATGGCAATGGAACAAGCTGTTGAATCTCATTTAGATCCGGTATCAAAAGCAGATGCATTAATCGACACTACAGTCAATTTTTATGAAAAACATGCTGAATATGCTTCAATATTACTCGAATTTTGGGCGCACGCTCTTAGAAGTAAAGATGATCACTTTCTTGACAGAATTAGAAGCATGAAAAAAAAATTAGAATTAATTGGCAAAGAAGTTACTCAACAAATGCAAAAATTAAAATTATTTAAATCCGTTGACTCAGCTTCTTTTTCCGTATTAGAATTAGGAATATCAGATGGAATATTTTTACAATGGATTCTTGATGGTAAATCGTATTCTTTAAGAGAAGCCTATAAATTTAGGCAATCAGTGATTGGATCTGGATTAATGATGCCAGCTTTAAGGTTACTTGTTGCAGATAAAATTGAAAAAAAACTGAAGAAAGGTTTTCTGTCTTCGAATCAATCATAAACTATTATATGGACCTAAGATTATGTTTAATGTGTGCCGAACTGTTTCTATAAGTATGTCTTTTGCTGTGATTTGCTATATGGGAGCATTTACTGCTTTTTCCCAAATAGATGGTAAAATCAAAGCAAAAAGAAATAAAAATATTGATTTATTAAAAGAAGCCAGAACAGAAGAATTTACTGTATATGGCGCTTCAAGAATTCAACAAAAAATTACTGATGCACCTGCTGCTATTTCTGTTCTTCTCCCAAAAGAAATTACAAGAGCTGCTTCTCATGGACAAGTAGCAAAGTCTATCGAAAATATTCAAGGCGTTGATGTAGTACAAAGCGGCATGAATGATTTTAATGTCAATATGAGAGGGTTTAATAATTCAATTAATAGACGTGTTCTTATATTACTAGATGGTAGAGACCCTTCGACACCATTATTAAATTTAGTTGAATGGAACTCTTTCCAAACAAATATGGGGGATATCGCTCATATAGAAGTAGTTCGTGGCCCAGGATCTGCATTATATGGTCCTAATGCATATAATGGCGTTATCAATATCATTTCTTCTGCTCCAAAAGATGTATTAGGTACCAAACTAAGCCTAACCGCTGGTGATTTTAATACCTTGAGAGGTGATATCAGACATGCAGGTGAATTTGGTGATATTTCTTATAAACTGAATGCAGGATATTCTACTCAAAGACAAAGTTGGATTAATTCAAGAGATATCAAAAATGGTGGAATTCTTGAATATCCTGGTTTATCTAGTGATGTAACAGGAAATAGAGCAGGTGTTGGAGTTATAGGAAGTATTGATTCTTTAATTAATGCAAATAAGAATGCTATAAATATGTTTGGTTCAGCTAGAATTGATTATTCTCTAAATCCAGATGCGCGTATTACAACCGAATTTGGGTTTTCAAAATATGGTGGAGAATATTTTGTTAATCAAACAGGTCGTATCCTTATTAATGATACTGAAAAGCCATATGTTCGTTTAGCATATAATTCTCAAGATATTAATGTTCAAGCACACTGGAACAGAAGAAATACTGCTTCACCACAGATTGTTCTTAATGCTGCTGCAAGTTCTGCTGAAAAAAGTGATGTGTATGTAATTGATGCCCAATGGAACAAATCATTATTAGACGATAAATTAAAACTGATTCTTGGTGCATCACATGAAATTCAAGATGTAAATACTACTATTATTGGTGCTACACCTTTGTTAAATCCTGATGGCTTAGTTAATTCATTTAGCGGTGTTTATGCTCAAATCGATTATTCTATGCTTTCTAATCTAAGAATTGTAGGTGCAGCAAGAATAGATAAATCAACTTTTTTTGAAACTCAGTTCTCTCCAAAATTAGCATTAGTCTATAATCCAATTACTAATCATACTGTAAGATTTACGGTAAATAGATCATTTTTAAGACCTAGCTATCCAGATTTATACAGAAGATCTGCAGCCGGAGCACCAGTTAATGTTGATTCTATCGACAAAGCGATTGCTACTCAATATAATGTACAGCCTCTTGGCTTAGGTACATTATCACAATGGAATCTAGGAAATCCACAAACAAAAGTAGAAACTGCATTATCGTATGAACTAGGATATAAAGGGATAATATCCAAAGATCTGTTTATAACAATTGATATGTATACCAATAGAAGAACTAATTTTATTTCAGTTCCTTTAGGTGGTTTAGCTCCTGATGTTTATTCACCACTAAGATACAGTTCAGATTCAGCTAATATTGCATTAAAGAGTGCATTAGCTTCAAAAAATCCTTTGTTTTATGATAGATTGTCAATTGATCCTTTAACTAAAAAGCCAGCTCTAATTATTACTCCAACAAATATTGGTATCATCGATGAATATGGAGTGGAAATTGGCGTCAATTATTATCTATCAAGCCAATTGTTCATGCAAGCAAATTATGCCTATTTAGGTTTTGATGTAAAAGAAAATAATCCATTATTCGCTAATAAAATTGTCCCAAATTCTGCACCTCATAAACTAAATATTGGACTTCAATATGAAAGTAATGGTTTTTCTGCTGGAGTACAAGTACGTGGTGTCACTGGATTTACATGGGTAGCTGGATTATTCGAAGGATATGTTCCTGAATATTGGCTAGTAAACTTGAATGCATCTTATGAAGTTAATAAAGAATTGACAGTAAGCGGAACTATTTTTAATGTTTTAGATAGAAGACATTATCAAATATTTGGTGGATCAATCTTGCAAAGAATGTCTAGCCTTAATATTACCTATAATTTCTAATCATTATGATAAAGTAAAAAAGCTCTGATACTATAATCAGAGCTTTTTTTTTGTCGGTGTGGCGGGATTCGAACCCACGACCCCTACTACCCCAAAGTAGTGCGCTACCGGGCTGCGCTACACACCGATTTATATAAGGGCGCAAATATAGTGTATTTATATTGTACATATTGGCTGTACATATTAATGTGACAATAAAATACAACGTTCAACAGTACTCTGCGTTGGGGATGAAACAATAACAGAATATACCCCTGAACTAACATTATTCATAGGAATATTAACTGACATTGTATGTCCAATCATATTAATAGTATGTTCATACAGATATTCTTGCCAAATCTTTTTTCCAGTTTGATCTAGAACGGTAATAGAATATGTTCCTAATTCAATAAGTGGGAAATTGCATTCTAATGAATGAATTCCATCAATATGAGTTGGATTTGGAGATATTGTTGCAGTAAATAATGTAGATGAATGTTTTACTAATCTGTCTCCACCTTTCTGACAAATCGAGATCTTTAAAGAACCATTGATAGAACTATCTACTGATTGAAGCATTGTTTTCCAATAAATAGTATCCCAAATTAATGTTGTTGATTCAATCTCACTTAATTGAACTATACCACTTATTTCAGTAAGCACAGAATCCTTTGGTGAAATCCACTCATCTTGTAATTCTAAAGAAACAATACGATTATATGTATTAAGAATCCATGATTTCAATATACCTTTAGTACAAGATTTAGGATAAAATAAACGGCTATCAACTAAAAAGTTAAGAACCATATTTGCTTTAATGGAATCTTTGGGGTTAATGGTATACTTAATCGGAAAAGTAAATGTAGATTCTGAAGGATCTATAAGATCTATAATAGGTAATGATACAGTAAGTTGAGGTAAAGATGATGAACCTTTTAATAAACAAAAAACAGTATCATTACATGCACCCAATGTATTTAAAGAGATGAATTGTATAGTAGTAGAATCACTCCCTTTTTTCTTTGGTGAATATTGATATTCACATATGATAGAATCACCTGACAAAAGAAGAATAGGAGTAAATGGAGTTGTTTTGAACAGAGAAAATGGGGGATTTGGAAGTGGAGCAGAAGCAATATAGGCATTGCTTGTTCCTTTGTTTTTCAATGTAATTGATTGGATATTTGATTGTCCTACTGGAATGGCTGGAAAAGAAAGTATCGATTTATCTAAGCTGAGATTAGTTTCGATACCTTCGCCAATCAATAAAAGTGTATCAGCATAATTACATTTTCCAACCGAAGATATAATGAAAGCAGTATCAGCTCCTAAAGAAGAACTTGTATACATAACTTGAATCAAACCGCTTGAATTAGAATCAATAAAGGTGTTTTGTAATGTAAAAGAAAAAATACCTTTACTTCTATTGATTAATTGAATATCACTTTTTTGTAATTGAAAGCTTGACCTATTTAAAATAGCAGCTTCATTAAATAAAGTAGATCCAATACAACCCTTACCAAACTTTAACTCTTTAATAATCGTACTTTTATTTCCATCTAAATATGCTAAGGCAATCTCATCTTTTTTGCCGTGAATTGGTATAATCCAAGGATTTTTATTTTTCCCTAAATCATTATGAAAAATATATAAAGTATCATATATATCACCTTTAGTTATAGGGTTTTCAAAAGTGAAATATAGTCTTAATGAATCTTTTGGTTTAATGATTGTACCATTACCTGGAATATCATTTAATGTTATTCCTGTATTGTTTTTCTTTAAATACACTGAATTAAGTTCAAGATCTGCCCCTCCAACATTGTAAATTGTTAAGGTGTCAAATCTTTTATCTGTAGGACATATCAAAGCTGGTTGAATATCAACGGCACTATCGGACTTAATAATTGGCTGATCGCTTAAATACAAGATATTAGCTCCAGCTTGAGACATGACAAAAGATGGTTCTTGAGAAAATGCATTTTTTGAAGAAAACATGGAATTATCTTGTAAAGCAACTATATAAAATAGTTTTTCAGGATAGTTTATCATATCAGAAAAATCTATTCCAATGCTATCCCCTTTATAAGAGTAATTGTTCCTTGGAACATCTAATACTCTCCAAATGCCAGAATCTGGTTTAATATAAAATGTAATTTCATTAGAACCACCAGAAAAGGGGAGTAGCGTTATACCTTGTCTGATAACAAGATTCTTTTCACCAGTAGATGGCCCTCTAAAATAAGGTTGGCTTATAGAATTAGTTTTTTGATACATATAAAAAGTTGTATCTGAATATGTGGCTGCATCAAATCTAAATCTTCCTTCACCACCTGCAGGAATACTGGTTCCACCACTAATATCAGGGATAATATTACTAAGAGAATTCTTAGCTCCTATGCCTATATGTCCACCACTTCCAGAACCACCATTAGGATTATTTGCTTCTCCATCTGCACCTTTAGCATTTATTTTCAAGTCTCGTATTTCATTTGCATATAAACGAATTGTGCCACCACCACCTCCGCCTCTACCAGAACAGGTAATTGTACCAAATCCAAGTTGAGGATTTCCAGTAGCACCACCACTCCCACCAGCTATAGGCACTACACATGTATTGCCATGTGCATTACCACCATTTATAGCATTAGAGGATACGCCAGGAGTTCTAAAACCACCACCACCTCCATATAATCGATCTGAAGGTGATGAGCCACCACCATTTCCTCCAAAAATATCATTATTTGTTCCATTCCAGCCTGTACCAGAACTTCCAAATGGATGTCCAGTGCCACCTCCACCTCCCTCAAAAGCTCTTATTTCTCCACCAACAACTCCGGTAATTGAAGAACCTCCAGATCGATTATTCAATGAAGGAGCGGTACCTAATCCTGGTTTGGTATAAAAATCACTTATAAAAGGTAATTTAGCACCATTTCTGCCACCAGGCGCTCCTCCGGTATAACCATTACCACCATTACTATTTGTACTTACAACATCACAAAATGCACCAGCTCCGCCTCCACCACCAGGACCAGCATGTTGATTTGATGCATTTACTGATATTATTGAATTTCTTCCATTGATTGCTGTTTTGGATATTAGAATAAATGGTAAATAGCCTTGATTTCCTAGTAGATATGGATCACAATCAGACGTATCAACTGTAATAATTGAATTAGCCGGTAATGCCATATTTGTAACTATCATAGCTCCTTTTCTTGATCGCCTACCCCAACCACCAGCACCTAACACTCTATTGAAAATATCACCACCTCTATCATTAAACCCAAAAGGTTGAACTATATATAAGGTATCAATGCTAGATGAAATACCATTAACGATAACCTGAATTGGAATATGAAATTCAATTGGATTTTGATTCCATAAATCTGTTGGAGGATTAGGTCCGCCTAATTCTACGGGCGGTACAAATACATGAGTAGAAATCAGGCGTCCATCCCAACTTATAATACAAGGACTAAAAATTACTTTTGATGTATCTGTATCCCTTAAAGCACGAACAATTACTCTACTATTTGGATTATTTAGAGAAAACCCTGATTTCCCAAATGCACCAATTGAATCACTAGGAGCCATAATTTCTAGATATATATTCATACCAGGAGAACAAATATCAGGTATTATAGTAGCAATCTTTGGTTGTGCTTGGATAGTATGAGAGCAGACGCATATACTAATAATGAAATATGCATGAATAGATAGTATAGAAAATGCGTGAAGTCTTTTTAAGAATGTATTCATAACAATATAGAAAAGATAATGAATGAATAAAGGATAGGGCAAGCTTTGAAGGAATAGATTTTCAAATATGTCCTATTTATTTGTTTGAATACCTAATTGTTCCATTCTATAACGAAGTTTATCTTTCGATACACCTAAAATTTTAGCTGCTTTAATTTGATTACTGCCACTGATAATAAGAGTTTGTTGAATAAGATCTTTAATTACATTATTCATTAATACACCCTGAGAATGCAATTGTAAGATATGTTGACCTTCATTTAAGTCAATTTGTTTTTGCATTTGAGAATTATGCTGTTTTAAAAATGACAAAGAATCTTTTGTAATAATCTGTTCTGATTCCAACAATAAAACTCTTTCTATAACATTGCGTAATTCTCTAATATTTCCTTTCCAATAGTAGTTTTGCATAATCTCTGAGGCTTCATTTGTAAACCCTGTAATATTTTTACCAAATTTTTTATTGAATTCATTGATAAAGACACTAGCAAGAGGAAGGATATCTTCTTGACGTTCTCGAAGTGGAGGTAATTCTATAAGCGCAACATTTAATCTATAAAATAAATCTTCCCTAAATTTGCCTTCTTCTACTAATTGTTCTAAGTCACGATTTGTTGCAGCAATAATACGAACATCAACTTCAATTTCTTTGGTACCACCTAAACGGTAGAATGACTTTTCTTGAAGAACTCTCAGAAGTTTTACTTGCATTTCTAAACTGAGTTCACCAACTTCATCAAGCATAATAGTGCCTTTGTCTGCTTGCTCAAATCTTCCAGGTTTTATCTTCTCAGTAGCACCAGTAAATGCACCTTTTTCATAGCCAAAAAATTCATTCTCTGCCAAATCTTTTGGTATTGCTCCGCAATTTATGGTTACAAAAGGATGTCGACTTCTTCCAGAACTTTTATGAATAAAACGAGCCATTAATTCTTTGCCAGTGCCTGATTCTCCTAAAATTAATGCCGTTGTATCCTCAGCTTTGGATACAATATGTGCTATTTGAATAGCATTAATAATTCCTGCAGAATTCCCCAGAATTTCTGTTGAAATTTCACTATTAAGCACTTCTTCTAATTGTTTTACTTTTTTTCTTAGTGCTTGATTAACTAATGTTCTATCTACGATTACTTCTAATTGTTCAATATCAAATGGTTTTATGATAAAATCTTCAGCACCAATCTTCATTGCCCTAACTGCTAATTTGATATCAGAAAACCCTGTCATCATAATTACGGGCATAGTAAAGCCACGATAACGTATATCTTCTAATAACTCGATACCATTTAGATGTCCTAAAAAAATATCAAGCAAAAGCAAATCAGGTTGAATTTCTTCTAAGGCTTTAATTCCAAGTTCTGGATCTGTAAAAGTTGAAACGTGATCATACTTACTTTCTAAAGCCTTCTTTATGGTAGAACATACGATTTCATCATCTTCAATTACAACGATTTTAGATGCGCCTTGTGACATATAGTGCTTACACTTAGTAATGTTATAGTTTTGGCAATAGGGGAATGCTCGAAATCAAGCATTTAAATTCGAAATAGCTGCAACTATTTCAACTCTAAAATACAAAAGATTGTTTATTATTCTTCAATTAAATGGCGAACAGTTCTCAAAAAAAAAGCTCATGTGAAAAATGAGCTTAAAAATAATATTAATGCTGCATTATTATCTATGCAATAGCAAACCACCATTTAATATTTTATTGTCTTCTGTAATAATTCTATATCCATAAAATCCATTAGGAGTTCCATGAAGAGATAGTGTAGAATGTATGTCTATTGCACTACCACAAGGAGAATACAGAAAAGCACTTTTGATAGAGGCATTTCCAGTATAAAATAATTGGTCTAATACAGTATTATAAACAATATTGATAGATTCAGCATTAAATTCCTTAATCGAGGATGCATTACCTATGATAAAAGTAAACCTAGCAGATACTCTATCAGAAGGATCATCATCATTAAAAAAATCAAAGGATAAAGTACTTTTTCCTGCTATACCTTCCGGAATGATGGCTGTTGGGTCTATATATGCTTTAAAAGCATTCGTGTCTTTTCCAGCAGCAATTGTAATAGGCTTGCCAGTTGAAAATTTTCGAGGATCAGTTACACCATAAGAATAACATTGCTCCCAACAAAAGTATGCCCTATGTTTATTAAAGCAATCAGATGTATCCATTGTTACCCATACTCTTACTGGTTGGGTACTAGTATTTTTTACCTTGCAATGAATATCAGCAATATCTTCAATGGATGAGAACAATACAGGTTCGGTGGGGAATTCAAAAAGTTCAATACTTTGTCCAAAAGTTTCATTAAATGTAGAACAAAAAATCAAAGTTGATATGAATAAGGTAAATAGAAAATATTTGGGATAAGATTTCATAAATTTGCAAAGCATAAGTGTAAAAACATCTTGTAAACACGCAGAATCTACATAATACATCACATTAGTACAAGATTTTTTTTAATTTAGGTTTAACATTTCTGAAAAGTAATTAAAAACATAATATATTTTAAATATATTAAACACTAGATTACCTTGTAAATATTTGTAAATATTGGAAATCACCATGAAATCCTTCTTGTTTTTCATTTCATTATTGATGATTAGCTCTTTGTCATCAATTCACGCTCAAGAATCTGATTCTACAAAAGCAGTAATTCCGTCTGCCTCGATAAAAAATATTAAGGGAGAAAAAGTTAATGCAAGTTCAATCACTAATAATGGAAAACCCATTCTGTTAAACTTTTGGGCTACATGGTGCAAACCTTGTATTCAAGAATTAACAAATATAAGTAATGTATATGATGAGTGGAGAGAGGCTACTGGAGTTAAAGTAGTTGCAATTTCAGTTGATGATGTTCGTAATTCTGCTAAGGTTGCCCCATTTATCAATGGAAAACGTTGGGAATATGAAGTCTATCTTGATGAAAATGGTGATTTAAAAAGAGCAATGAATGTAAATAATGTTCCGCATGCATTCCTGATAGATGGGAATGGAAAAGTTGTATGGCAGCATAATTCTTATGCTCCTGGCGATGAAGATAAATTATATGAAGTTATTAAACAAGTTGTTGCAGGACAACCAGTTAAAGAACACTAATTGATTAGTCTGTATAAAAATTATTCATATGCAGCATGAAAGCTTTTTATTATTTCTTTAAAAAGTTATTGTTTTTTACTTTCCCAACATGATTATGAAAAGACTATGTACTCCTTTCTTATTACTTATTATTATATCTACCATCCACGTTTCTGTATTTGCTCAGAATTCTGACAATAGTACTTTAGGTGGTAATTTTCAAGTAGATGTTCAATCTTATACCAAAGATTCACTAATTGGAGCTCAATTTGTTCCTGAAAAATTACGTTCAAATTCTTTTATGAATATTAATTTTACAAGGGGAAATTTTAGTGCTGGTATAAGATATGAAGCGTATATGAAAGAAATATTAGGGTTTTCTCCTAATTGGGGAGGCAAAGAAGGAAATAATGGAGTTGCTTATCGTTATGCTCGTTATACAAATGATGATTATGATATAACGATAGGAAATTTTTATGAACAGTTTGGTAATGGGATGATATTGAGAACCTATGAAGAGAGAGGACTAGGTTTAGATAATGCCTTAGATGGTATTCGTGCCAAAGTATCAATGGTAAAAGGTTTGCAATTGACAGGGGTATTTGGTAAACAACGTTCCTTCTTTTCTTTGGGGCCTGGAATAGTTCGCGGTATAGATGGTGAATTAAACGTAGATGATTTCCTGAAAAACTTTAGTGAACAAGCTTCTATAATGCCAAGTGGTTGGCAATTGCGTTTTGGAGGAGGCATAGTAAGTAAATATGAACAAGATTTAGATCCAACATATAAATTACCAGAAAATGTACTTTCTTATAGCTCTAGAATGACTCTCCTTGCAGGAGGATTAGCACTTACAGCAGAGTATGCACATAAAATAAATGATCCAAAGGGAACAAATAATAATACCTTTAATGAAGGTAAAGCCTTATATATTAATGGTTCCTATTCAGAGCCTGGTTTGGGTGTGTCAATATCACTTAAATCTATTGATAATATGGATTTTCGCTCAAGTAGAAGATCCCAGCTTACTGATTTAGTCCTTAATTTTTTACCAGCAGTAACAAAACAATATACAAGTAGGCTTTTAACACTATATCCATATTCAACTCAACCAAATGGAGAAATAGGGCTTCAAGCTGATGTATTATATTCTTTTACTAAAGGAAGCTTTTTGGGTGGAAAATATGGAACTACTATCAATCTTAATTATTCTAGAGTCCATGCAATTGATACAACCAAAAATGTATATGATACAAATACAGTAAATGGCAAGTTGTTATCAGAAGGAAATTTGTATTCTACAAAATTTCTCTCTTTTGGAAAAAAACTGTTTTTCGAGGATTTCAATATAGAAGTTCAAAAGAAATGGAGTAAAGAATTTAAAACCAATTTTGGTTTCATGCGCCAATACTATCTTAAAGAATTGATTGAAGTTGCTCCTGGAACAGGTGCAATCCTTTCTAATGTTTTTACAAGTGAATTTATTTATTCATTTAATGCTACTCATACAATCAGATTTGAATTCCAACATATGTCTGCAGATCATAGATTTATTGATAGCTTAGGAGTTGATCAACCCCGAGAATTAGATTCTTTAGGAAAAACAATTCATCCAAAGTTAGACAATAATAATGGCAATTGGATATATGCATTAGCTGAATATACAATTGCTCCATCATGGTTTATTTCTGTTTTTAATGAATATAATTATGGGAATGAAGATCCTGATAGAAGATTGAATTATCTAAGTGGTAATATTATCTATGTAAAGGATGCATTAAGGATAAGTATGGGCTATGGAAGAGTAAGAGGCGGAATTTTGTGTGTAGGTGGTGTTTGCCGTCCAGTACCTGCTTCTAATGGTTTTTCTCTGTCTATTTCATCAACTTTTTAAAGCTTATTTTATGAAACAAATTGTGAATCTTACAGTTTTCTTCACTTCTATATTATTGATAAGTGGTTGTGATGAAATTGACCCATTAAAAACTCCCTATAAGACATCTGGTACTGTAATAGAAGTTACAGGTACTCAAAAAGTATTGATTGAAGATTTTACTGGCTTCAAATGCGGAAATTGTCCTGCAGCAGCAGATAAAGCAAAGGCATTAAGTGAATCGTATCCTGATAAAGTAATTCTTCTAGCTATTCATAGTGGTGAAACATTTGCAAGGCCAAGCGGCTCTAAATATAAAGTAGATTTTAGGACAAGTCCTGGTGATGAATTATTTAATACATTTTTAGGTGCTACTGGTGGCCAACCTAATGGTATGGTGAATAGATCAACATTAGGTAGCTCAAAAATTATCGCCCCAGATGGCTGGGCCAATGAAGTTGCCAATCAACTCTCCAAAAAAGCAACTGCAGCTATGGAAATTGTTCCAACATATAATGCATCTACACAAGAATTATCCGTAAATGTATCTACTACTTGGATTGAAGAAGGAAATGCTGATCAATATTTATCAGTGTATGTAAGTGAAGACTCTATAGTGTATTGGCAAAAAGATTATCGTAAAACTCCAGAAGATGATAGTGTTTATGTACACATGCACATGTTAAGAGCAGCAATTGGAAATTTTGGTACTTGGGGTGAATCTTTAGGAATGCAAAATCCAGGCTCTAAAGTTAGTAAAACATATACAATTAGTTTTCAAGGTAAGCCTTGGAAGCCAGAACATTGTCATGTAGTTGCAATACTGCATAATAAGATAGAAGGCTCTATAGTCTTGGTTGATGAAAAGAAAGTTAAAATGTAAAAAAGCATATATATTTATAATACTCTAAATTGGACAAATACAATGAGTTCACACACATCATCTATTGGCAAAGGAATTGGTAAATTTCTTGGTGCTATTGTTATTAGTGCTATTTGCCTAATATTAGACACAATGATAGTGTCTAAAATATCACATGGTGCAAATCCATTTGGCTCACATTTATGGATGACAGGTTCTGTAGCATCATTTATGGGGATGGTAATTGGTATAACTTCGACTTATGCACCAAATCCCCTAGATCATCCAGAAGAAGCTTCTTCTCAATTTACTAATATGTTCGAATGGGTTGGCTTAATTATGTTTTTTGGCGGAACAGGAATATTCCTTTTGGCTCAAGCAAAACAATTTAATTTCTAATCAAAGTCTCAGGTTGGAATGACTAACAGTTATAGTAAAGATAGAGAAAATGTGATATCTGGAATTACCACATTTGATACTATTGTGCAACAACATATTGGTAATATCAATGCTAACAGTTCAATGAATGCCTTTTTACTGTTAAACGATAATGCAATTCAATCATCTAAAGAAACTGATAAAAGAGCATGTTCATTATCATCTATTGATGGTATCAATATCGCTATTAAAGATAATATTTCTACAAAAGGTATAAGAACTACATGTGCATCTAAAATGCTACAAGATTTTATACCAGTATACGATGCAACTGTTATATCTAGATTAAAGCAAAAAGGTGCAATCATTCTTGGTAAAGCCAATATGGATGAATTTGCAATGGGATCAAGTGGCGAGACTTCGTATTTTGGTGCAACAGATCATCCTTTGTTTTCTGGCTATGTTCCTGGAGGTTCATCATCTGGATCTGCAGCTGCTGTAGCTGCAGGGTTTTGTCATGCAGCACTTGGATCTGATACAGGAGGATCTGTTAGACAGCCCGCTGCATTTTGTGGTGTATACGGATTCAAACCAAGTTATGGAAGAATTTCCAGATATGGATTAATTGCATTTGCATCATCATTAGATCAAATAGGGATTTTTGCAAGAGATATTGATACAGTGTCTTTAGTCTTTGATTCCATTAGTGGGGAAGATGAATATGATTCAACATGTTCTCGATTATCTCCATCAGATTCATTTTCCAACGTAGATAATTCTATAGATTATCATTCACTTACTATAGCAATCTTGCCAGAAAATGAATTGTTGGGTCTTTCTCAAGATGTAAGAAAAGTATATGATACTACGATTCAATCTCTTAAAAAAGCAGGATGTACATTTAAGGAATTATCTATACCAGCTAGTTCTGCATGGATACCTACATATTATATTTTAGCCACTGCTGAAGCATCATCAAATCTGGCAAGATATGATGGAGTTAGATATGGTGCTAGAGTGAATAATGATATAAGTCAAGATATGACAACAGCTTCTAGATCGGATGGTTTTGGAAAAGAAGTGCAAAGAAGAATTATGCTTGGTACTTATGTGCTTTCATCAGGATATTATGAAGCTTATTATAAAAAAGCACAAAAAGCAAGACGCGTCATAGTAAATGGATATAAATCAATTTTTGATCAAGCTGATCTCATGTTATTACCTACTACTCCTACTGCGCCTTTTAAAAGAGGAGAAAAATCATCTAATCCATTAGAGATGTATTTATCAGATTATTTTACTGTTTCAGCTAATATCGCTGGAATTCCTGCTATTAGTTTTCCAGCTGGTTATAATGATCAAGGTTTACCCATTGGATTACAATTACAAGCAACATTTAATCAAGACGAAAAGTTATTGCATCTTACAAAGCAGATAGCTTCTCTTATTGTATAATTATTTCTCTTCAATTTCGAGGTAGATAAACAGTGTTATCATTGTTTCGTACTTTATATATAGTATTGAACTTGTGTTTTTCAAGTGTCATTTCATATTCATCTTTAGTACAATGTGACGAATCAACCTTTCAATTCAAGTTTTCATTACCAAATGGAAGACTTACAAAGGTTCCTACATTCCTCTATAAATCTACTCATTTTTGCACATTGGCTGATATAAGCCACTCAGTATTTCCTGGTAGTACATATAATCCTATCAAATCAATGATAAAGCTGAGAAATGGGGACTTAACGTGCAAATCTGGCAATACATTTGTAGAATTAAAATCTCATGGACAATCCTATATAGCAGCAATGCAATTTCCTGCACTATATAAGCAAGAGATTCTTGCAGTACCTATACAATCCTTCCTAAAAGCTTTATCAAATCTAGGTATCATTTCTACCACCAAAATTGATGAAAATACATACTCTTTATCCTCAGTAGAAAATCCAGTATTAGCTGGAACATTTGCCGCAGAAACTGTCAATGAATATCAAGATATAACTGATCAAGATGAATCTTTATCTGCAATAGATCAAAAGCAACATGAAAGCTTTAATAATGAATTATATAAAGATCCATCTACAGAACATGTGAATAATATAATTCATTCAATACCAGGACATTATGTAATTCCAGAGAATTTGCATCATTCCGAAGATGAATTAATGAATACATCACATCAAAATAATGAAGAAAAAAAAGAAGAACTAAAAAGTATTGAGCAATTATCAATAGAAGCAGAAATTTCTGGTAAAGGACAAATTGCTATAACAAATGCAACTATATCTGCTAAAGATTCTCATATTCACATTCTATTTAATTCTGTAATGTCTATTTCTTCTTATCAAAAACCCGAGTTTTCTGGTAGAGAAATTATTGTACGATTTCCCAATACAATTAATGGAATTAGGGATTTAAGCTCATTAATTGATGGCGATCCCATTGTGTCATTTAAAACAGAGCAGATAAAAACATATTTACTGTATAAAATTCGATTAAAACATGAAATTAAATCTGTTTCAATAAAAAAAATACTTTCAAATCAAATATCATTATCAATAGAATATACCCCAACTACACCAATTCCTAAACCTTCAATTACAGAAAAGAAAAAATGGGAATTAGATGTTATTGTTGTAGATCCTGGACATGGTGGCGAAGATGCTGGTGCACTTAGTATAAATGGATATAAAGAAAAAGATATTGCATTAGCAATTGCAAAAAAAGTAAGAGATCAGCTAAAAGAATCCTTGCCTTCTACAAGAGTAATTATGACAAGAACTGATGATACGTTTATAGAATTGTATCGTCGTGGACATATTGCTAATCAATATAAAGGGAAGTTATTTATAAGTATTCATTGTAATTCCATGCCAACCAAACCACATCAAGCTAATGGCTGTGAATCATATATTCTAAGATCTGGCAGAAATTCTGAAGCTGTTCGTGTTGCTGAAAAAGAAAACGGATCTATAAAGCTTGAAAAAGAACAATCAAGCTATGAAGATTTAAATGAAGAAAAACTTATTGTAGCAACAATGGCTCAAGCTGCATTTGTTAGATTCAGCGAGCGTTTTGCTGCTTTATTGCAAAAGAATGTTGCAAAGAATACAAAGATGTATAATCGAGGGGTGAATCAAGCTGGATTTCTAGTATTAGTTGGTGCTTCTATGCCAAATGTACTGTTTGAAACGGGATTTTTATCAAATTCTACAGATGAAAAGATTCTTATCTCAGATGCAGGGCAAAACAATATTGCCGCAGGAATTGTTAAGGCGATTATTACATATTCAGAAGATATAATTGGAAATTCACATTAATGTGAAAAACCTTCAATGATAGATTGTAATAATTCAAGTAACTGATTTTTATCTAAAATTAATTCAGCACCAGCACTTTTAGCTTTATGTATGCTTGGGTGATCATGTTTTTCTGAAGTATATGCTAATAATATTGTCTGATGAGAATTTATGGATTCTTTCCAATGCATAATTATATCATAAGGATTATTATTCCATAAATGAAGGTTGACAATAAGTATAGAATAATCGTGTTGCTCTTTAAAATACTCACTATCAAATTTCGTAGGGAAATCTAAAGAATAGTTACTTAAAATAGAACGGAACTCTAATTGTTCCATTATATCATCAGTAAATATAAAAAAAGAAGGGGAGTGATTCATTTATGCATTTTGAATAGTTAAATCTGTTAATACTCGTTCTATATGTTCGTATTCCCAATCCATTTCTTCTCTCTTATAACAGTATTGCAAATTTCTTAGCATACGAATTATCATATCTTCATAAGAAACAGCATTAATCATTTTTTCTTGATAGGGAATATGTGCTTTAGCTAAGAAATTGTAACAATCCTCTTTTGTGATAGAAATACCATAATTATACACATCAATAAAAGTGGGTAAATCAGGGCTTTTTACCAAGAAATGTAAAGGCATTCCTATACCTTGTAAAACAATTCCGCACTTTTTAGCAACTAACATGTATAAAACAGAAAGGGCAAGAGGAATACCAATTTTATGTTCTATAACACTATGAAGATAACAATGTTCAGGTAGATAATAATGAGAAGTTGGAGGGCGATAATTATACTGAGTAAAAAATACAGAATTAAGTGAATTAATTCTACTTTGCTCATTTGTTGCACATGTTATTATAATATCATCTCTAACAGAATCTGCAAGTGCATTCAAATGAGCATCAATTATCCATGCTTTTGTTTCTGGGAAACCAAAATGTGATAGTAATTCAAATGTAGTAAATAAATCGATAGTCGTATTTTTAGATCTATGTCTTTCTATATAATTAGTTAAATCTTCTAAAGAACTAGTTCTTATAGAACTTAATACAGTGTGTAATGTTCTATAAGCTATAGGATTGTCTTGGTGTTTTAGTTCTGTCCTAATGATTGGCGCAATTGATCCACCGAATGAAATAAGATGCTCAATTATATGAGAAGACACTGTTTCATCGGGGTCATCAATTAATAATAATGCAGGACTAATCTTTTTTCTTAGTTCTAATTCATGATTTTGAGTATGTGATATCATCATGTTGATTTCTGATTATTTGTAAATGAAGCTTTTAATACATTAAATGCTTCTTGAGGAGAATTTACATATCGATATAATAATAAATGCTCTACAGAAATCATACCCAATTCAGCTAAGTACACAAAATATACTGTCTTTTTTCAAAATTCTTCGCCATAAATTAGAATTGGGATGCTTATAAGTATCTTTTTTGTTGAAATAAGGGCTAATATTTCAAATAACTCTCCTCAAGTTCCAAATCCTCCAGGAAATATAATCATAGCTTTTTTTCATATGAACAAACCACAGCTTTCTCATAAAGAAACAATGGAATTTTATGTGTAAATCAGGTGTAAAAAATGGATTAGGATTTTGTTAGAAAGGTAGGCTAATATTTAATTCAATTAATGTGCCTTCAGCTTCGAAAGCACCCCTATTTGCTCCTTCCATGATTCCTGGTCCACCACCAGTACAAATCGTAAAGGTATGTTCTTGTTCCAATTGCAATGACCACTCTGTTAATAAAGAAGACAATTCTTTGGCTTCTTTATAGTAATGAATGAGTTCTTTTTGATGCAGTAATATATTAGTTTTACCTCTAATTGAGTCTTTTCATGATTCATCAGAAAAAGGTAAAAGATTAATGATACCACTATATTGTTGTTTCTCTAGTTCAAAAGTTATAGTATCATTCTGAAACGCATATTCTGAACGAATATATGCTAAAGCAATATTTCCATGCATATCTGAGAAACATGAAGTAGTAATCATTCCTATTTCTTTATCATCATGTGTAATAATTGAATTTTTGATTATGGGATATTCTGACTTTATACCAATTAATCTTTTGTTTACCTTATTATAGCTATCTAATCTAGCAATGACTTCTTGCCCTATATAACATCCCTTTTTAAAATTTATAAGATGTAATAATCCTGCTTCCAAGGGATTATACATATGAGAATACTCATTATTATATGTTCCCATACCTGCTTCTAATCGCATTATCCAATATTGATTATCTTCTAAAAAAGGGATATCATTCTGTGTCTCAAAAAACGTATCAATTGATATGTCTAATGAACTATATATTAAAGTATAACAAAGTTCTGAAAGTGCAGGTACCCTTATGATATATACATTACGTGATTCAACTGTGCTTATAGTACAATGATGCAATGGAAGATGTATTAATGAATTACCAGCAAATGATGAAATACATTGTAAAGTTTGAGGTCCATGAACTTGTATCATCTTATAATCACTTGTTGCAATATGAAGTATTACATCATCCATAATAATAAACTTCTTAATCCATTGTAGAACTGATTCTTCAGCACCATATGATGTAAGTAACATAGTACAATCAGGACATTGAATAATTGAGATAATATCAATTATTCTTCCTTTTTCATTTGTTAAAACAGTTTGAGTGCCCTCTAATACTTGTAAAGTATTACAATTATTAGTTGATAATCTATGTAGTAAGTCTAATGTATCGTTCCCTTTGGCAATGATGATTCCGTATACATTAGCTTTAGACCAAACGGCTTGATGGTGGAAAGAAAATCTTGCTGTCATATTCTATGTAAGTATTATGTTAATTCTAAAAATGCCTAATTTGTTAGGTTATTATTATGATATTCTAAAGTATTTATCACTTTATGTGCCGTAAATATATTCTTTCTACATTTTATAGTATCTCGATGTCTATTAAAAATATTCTCGTTTTATGTGTTATTATTCAGTCATTGTACTCGATACACATTCATGCTCAAAACAGCTTGTATTGGCGTATATTTTTAAAAGATAAAGGCACTTTAGAATTTAAGAGTGGATCTCTTCTATATATTAGCACAGAGGCTTTACATACAGAAAAGTCAAAAAATCGAAGAATAAAAAATAATCCAGATTCATTGCTTTTTACAATTGAAGATGCACCTATTTATCAACCTTATATAGATACTCTACAAACATATGTAAACCGTGTTCGATTACATTTGCGATGGGGTAATTATGTAGTTGTTAGCGCAGATTCAAATCAAATGAACTTAGTAAAAAAATTATCATTTGTAAAGAATATACAAAGAACAGCTAATAAACTGTTTCCACAACAAAAAACGATAAGTATAAATTCAACTTTTATAAAAGATCCAATTAATAATCTAAAAATTATTACACCAGACATTGATAATTGCGGAATATTCCGATATGGCCCATCATACAATCAAGCGGCTTTATTACAAGTACCATTTGTTCACTCCATGGGTATCACAGGGAAAGATGCTTTAATATCATTTTTAGATTCAGGCTTTAGGTGGAAACAACATTTTGCTACAAAATATGCACAAGTAATTGATGAAAGAGATTATATTCAATTAGATTCCATTACCGAAAATCAACCAGGGGATGTTGATGGACAAGATAATCATGGAACAATTTGTTTTTCAACTGTTTCTGGATTTCTTCAAGACTCCTTGATTGGAATATCGCCACACTCATCTTTTTTGTTGGCAAAAACTGAAGATATTCCCACAGAGCAGCATCTTGAAGAAGATAATTATGCAGCAGCTATTGAATGGACAGAATCACAAGGAACTGATATTGTAACATCCTCATTGGGATACAGTGTATTTAATCAACCAGATGAAGAAAATTATCTGTTTACAGACTTTGATGGCAAAACAACAATAACCTCCAAATGGGTAAATAAAGCTGTAAAAAGAGGCGTTGTTTGTATAACAGCTGCAGGAAATGATGGTCCCAAAGATAGTACGCTTATCACTCCATCTGATGCTGATAGTGTTATTGCTGTCGCTGCATTAGCTCCAGATACAACTATTGCTGGATTTACTTCTCGAGGCCCCAGAGGCGATGGTAAAATTAAACCTGATATAGCTACTCAAGGTGTTGGAGTAATTTGCATCCAATATAATGATACAACAAAGTTAACAGCTGCAAATGGCACTTCTTTAGCTACCCCTTTGATGGCTGGTATAAGTGGTCTTTTATTGTCTGCATTCCCAGAATTAACTTCAAGTGAAGTAAGACGTGTTTTTTATGCAACAGCAAAGAATGCAAATGAAAAAAATAATGCTATTGGTTATGGATTAGCTAATGTTAAACAAGCAATGCTAGAAGCTGGTATAATCGTATCACCTTTTATTACGTATCCTATTAATAATTTGCAGAGAGTTGCATGTTATATCATGTCCAAAACAGCAATTGTGAATCCAAAACTTAGTGTCTATAATGCAAATAGATTGCAATTGTATACTTTATATCCAACTGATACCCCACATTTATTTGCTGCAGATATACCACATAATCAAATAAAGAATAATACAATTACATGTTATGTAGAAGTAAAGGATTCAGAATTCAGAAAAAGAAGATATCCTGTTCTTTTACCAGGATATGATTCTATTATATCGATTTCTATCAATCAAGAAACATATCCATGTGGCATCGATACGAGACTCTTACCAAAACATACATATCCAATGCTTGTTGAAGAACAGCAATCGATAAATATTAATGATCACATAGAAGTAAAAGCTGGAGAGATACTTACAATATATCAATATGATATTCAGGGAGGCTTACTTAGTAATAGTACATTAGCTCTACCAGAGGGAAATTATTTAATAAATGAACTTCCACATATCGTTCATATAAGTTCATGGACTGCACTTGCAATTTTTAAAAATAATGCTTTATTAACAACGCATATTATTACTCCAACTTATTAAAGAATGTATGAAAAGAATCGTTGTATATGGAGCAACATCTGAAATAGCTCATCAATTGACGAGACTTCTTGCACACAATGAAGAATGTTTTTTTGTGTTGATAGGAAGGAATAAAGATAGACTCGATACTGTATGTAAAGATTTAAAAAGTAGAGGAGCACAATCTGCTGAATTTATTCTATGTGACTTTTTGAATAAAGAGTCTTTAAAGCAGACATTTATAGAAGCATTGTTAGTGCTTAAAGAAATAGATACACTTATCCTTGCACAAGGATCATTAACTGATCAATTGAAAGCAAATACAGATATAGATTATGCATTAGATGAATTCTTTTTGAATTTTGAAAGTATGGCCATACCAGCATTATTATATGCAGAGTATTTTGAAAAAAGACAAAAAGGACAAATTATAGGAATTTCATCGGTAGCAGGGGAAAGAGGTCGTAAAACTATATATATATATGGTAGCGCAAAATCAGCATTTACTTCGCTAATGTCTGGACTGAGAGGTAGATTAGCTCCTCATAATATTCATGTTATGACTGTCAAGCCTGGTTTAATAGAAACACCTATGACATCACATTTACCCAAAAGCCCTTTATTTATCAGTGCAACATCAGCTGCAAACATTATATATAAGGGGATGATTAATCGTAAGGATAGTATCTATGTCCCTTTCTATTGGCGATTTATCATGAGAATTATCAAAGACCTGCCTGAATTTATTTTTAAGAAATTGTCTATTTAATATACTTTATGCAAAGTGATCATATTCCTGAAAAGATAGTTGCATATTCTATTTATATTATAACGGCTTTCATTTCATTATTCTCTGTCTATACTTTTTATTATAACCAATATGCTATTTCTGCCTTTGTTCCAGATGATTATTTTTACTATACAACTATAGCTGATACTATTCTCCAAAAGGGAATGTCTAGCTTTGATGGCATTACTTTAACAAATGGTTATCATCCATTATATCTTGCAATAATTGTAGTATTAGCTTTCATTTCAGGAAGTACAAAATCCCTTTTATTCTATATTTTATTACAAGTATTAATTATAAGCTCAAGTATTCAGATATATCGATCTTGTAATAAATTGTATTCTTTATATTCATTATCTGGCATTAAAAAAGATCTAATACTCCTTATATCTTGGTTCATTTCTTATAAGCTAATTTTATTACATATGGAAATTGTTATTACAATTCCCTTATTGTATATGTTCTTTTACAATATTGTAAAACCACAATTACAAGCAAGTTATACTATATTATCAAGTCTTTGTTTGTTTATCTTATTATCAAGAATTGATACTGTAATCCTTCTTACTTTGCCTTTGTTCTTTTATTTTTCTGCATTAGAAAGAAAAAATAAATATCTCTTTTTCATACATTTTCTTCCTGCGTGTATCGTAATAGCTTCTTATCTATATATCAATACACTGTCATTTCAAAGTATCATTCCTATTAGTGGCTTAGCAAAGGGATTAACAATCTATCCCTTTATACTAAGTTTTCATTTTTGGCAGGACTTCTTTTATCATCCATTTGAACTATCATTGTATGTTATTTCTATCGTATTTTTCATCATATCTTTATCTAAAAAACGTGATTTAATTGTTCAATCAATGCTGTTTTCTATCATTTTATACTTTATAGTAGTAAGTACAAGAAGTGATTGGGCTTTATTTGATTGGTATTTTTATCCACTAATATTAGTTGTACCAAGTAGTATACTATTGTTTAGTAATGATGTTCAAACATTATATCTAAAGCAATCTATCTTGTATTTATTCATGATAATAATAGGCTTGTGGAGTATTAAATATATGTATAGAGTTCACAATGCGCTATCATCTGAATCTAGTAATTATACTCATGCACATTCGATTCATACATGGCTTCTGCATAATAATATAAAAATTGCAGCAATGGGAGATCGATCAGGTTTAACCGGATACATTCATAAAGGTACGATAATTAATTTGGAAGGATTGGTTTCAAATAGAAAACTAATTGATTCAATAGAAGCTCAAGCTGAATTGCAAGCAACATTAAAGGAATTTAGAAGTGAAGCGCTCATTGTATCTGTATATGAGAAATTATTAACAGATAAAAGTGGGAGATATATTGTCTATCAACCTCATCCTAAACAGGCAGGAATATATTCAAAAAAAATGACAGGGTATTTGGGGAATCCAGATACGATTATATATAAAAATAATGATCAATGTAGAACATATATCTGGGATTTACGTTGATTGAATAAGGTTTATACACTGGAAAATCTCACCATCAAATAATCCTATATCACTCAATTTTAGGGTTGGAATAACAAGTAATGCCATAAATGATAAAGCCATATATGGAGCAGGCATTATGCAACCAGTTTGTTTAACTAAAGTTTCTATTTCTATATATCTGTTCGCAATAGTATATGCATCTTGACTACTCATTAAACCTGCTATATCTAATGGTAATACTGATAAAGTATTGTTATATAAAGAAATTCCTCCTTTTACTTCTATAAGTGCATTAACAACTTCTATTATAGAAGTATCATCCACTCCAATAGTTATAATATTATGAGAATCATGGGCTATAGTTGATGCAATTGCTCCGCTTTTTAAACCAAATCCCTTGATAAAACCAATTGCAGGCTTGGAAATACTATATCTATTTATAACTACAATCTTTAAAATATCATCGTTGCAAGAAGAAGATAATATACCATTTATAGATTCCATTCTATAGATAGATCTGCCAGTTACTATTTGTCCAGGAATAGCCTCTATCACATGTACAAGTGAAGTGTCTCCATAAAGAATGATGTCTTTTTCTGTAATTAAATTGGTATTACATATTGACATATCATTATATGAATAAGAAGGTATAGAACACTGTAATATTCCATGTTGAACTACTTGTTCACCATTGATAAACACAGATTGTACTGTAAAATCAATGAGTGAATCTACAATAATAAAATCGGCAGGATCACCTATATTCAATAAACCAATAGGCATTGAATAATGAATAACTGGATGAATACATGCAATTGATAGTATATCAAAAAGATCATATCCTAAATCAATAGCTTTTTTAACAAGAATATTGATGTGACCTTCCAATAAACTATCAGGATGTTTATCATCACTACAAAACATGCACATATCTGGAAATAATGAAATCAATGGATGTAATGCATCAAAATTTTTCGCAGCAGACCCTTCCCTGATTAATATCTTCATACCATATGAGATTTTATCTAATGCTTCTTGCAGAGAAGTACATTCATGATCGGTACTAATACCATGAGATATATATGCTTTAGCATCATTACCTAATAATCCAGGAGCATGCCCATCTATTGGCTTATTATAAAATCGTGCTGAAGCAATCTTTTTTAATATTTCTTCGTCATTATTGAGCACACCAGGAAAATTCATCATTTCACTTAAATATCCAATATCATCTCTTGATAAAAGTTGGTGAATATCGTCTGCTGAAATAGTTGCACCTGAATGTTCAAATGATGTTGCTGGTACACAACTAGGGGCTCCAAACAAACATTTAAGAGGGGAGAGTTTAGCATTTTCTATCATGAAATCAATGCCTTTTATTCCCAAAACATTGGCAATTTCATGTGGATCTGAAACAGTACCGATTGTGCCATGTACTAATGCAAGTTTTGAAAATTCTGAAGGGATAAGCATAGAACTTTCAATATGGATATGGGCATCTACAAAACCAGGCATTATATAGTTTTCTGGGGCCTTAATACACGGAGTAATAGAAACAATGATTCCATTGTCGATTCCAATATCGGCAGGATATATTTCTCTTTTAGAAATATCAATGTATTGGCCAGATATAATCATGTTATTTATTCTATTTGTTTAGTACCACTAACTTTGAAGATTTTATAGCTTTTAAGCCATATATCGCTTTCCATTCCATAACCATCGATTATCTCGGTTGATGTAGTTATATGAACTTTATCTTTAGTGTAAAAATGTTGCTGTTTTTCTTTCCACATTAAAGTAGCTGTTTTTAGCGTTGTATTTGTACTATCTGAGCGAACAAACACATGTCCAGAAGCAAACATGTCTCTTGTATTTTCATCAATTCTAGCTGAATCTGAAATCATAAAGCCAACTGCATTAGATGATTTATTCATAAAGTCTACATGAACCGAAGAGTCTAATAATGTTTCATATCTTTGCTCGAATACTCTTGCTTTTCCCGCTTTAAGAATAGCTCTAGTTTTATTAGAATCAGTAAAAACCATAGAGAAATTCCATATTTCATGTGTAGGAATATCTTTAGTTATTATTGTATCTTTTATCTGGATAGTTTGTTTGTTTTCATCTTGACAAGACAAAAGAAAACTACACATTAATATCATTAACAGATAGTTCATGATTTTGAAACAAGAGAATGAATATCAGCTAATTCATGAAGAAAATCACGCATTTTATCAAGTGGGAATTGAGTGGCAGCATCGGATTTTGCTAAATGTGGATATGGATGAGTTTCTATGAAAATCCCATCGATGCCGCAGGCAACAGCAGCTTTTGCTAAAGGTGCAATATATTGTCTAAGGCCACCTGATTGCTCTCCTCCGCCAGGTTGTTGTAATGAATGGGTAGCATCATAAATAACAGGTAATCCAGTTTCTTTCATGATAATTAAAGATCTAAAATCAACTACTAAATCATGATAACCAAAAGTAGTTCCTCTTTCTGTTAACCACACTTCTTTGCCACCAATATGAAACACTTTATCTGCTTGTTTTTTCATATCGTCTGGAGCTAGAAATTGTCCTTTTTTTATATTTACAATTTTACCTGTTTTGCCAGCTGATTCTAATAATGCGGTTTGTCTGCATAAAAATGCAGGTATCTGTAAAATATCAACATATGAAGCTGCTATCTCAGCTTCTGATGTTTCATGAATATCGGTAATGGATTGTCTGTTAATGGAATGTGCTATTTCTGATATATATTGTAATGCCTGTAGATCTCCAATACCAGTAAAACTATTACCACTTGTGCGATTAGCTTTTCTATATGAAGCTTTAAATATAAAATCAAAATCAAGTTCTATTGCAATAGGATTAAGAGTTTCAGCAATTTCTTGCAATAATTCCTTTGATTCAGCTAGGCAAGGTCCTGCAATTAATTTAAATTTATTTTTCACGTATAATCCACTTATAATAATGCTTCTAAATCTGTTTCATTATTTAATAATACTTCTCTTCCTTTAGAACCATCAAAAGAGCCAACAATGCCAGCTGCTTCTAATTCATCCATTATTCTGGCTGCTCTGGCATATCCAACTTTTAATCGTCTTTGTAATAATGATACAGAACCTTGTTGATGTCTAATAATTGTTTTGGCTGCTTCTTCAAATAATTCATCTCTGGAATCATCAATCAAACTACTACCACCAGTTGTTTTTTCGATAGAAGTAGGTAACATATACGGTTTAGAATATCCTTGTTGATTTCCTATATGCATACATATATTTTCAACTTCATCGGTAGATAAAAATGAATTTTGAATTCGAATTGGTTTTGGAGAGCCACCTGGTAAAAACAACATATCACCATTACCTAATAGTTGATCAGCTCCTCCGCCATCGATGATTGTTCTAGAATCTATTTTAGATGCTACTTGATAGGAGATCCTAGCAGGAAAATTCGCTTTTATAAGGCCAGTTATAACATCTACAGAAGGCCTTTGAGTTGCTACAATCATATGGATACCGACAGCTCTGGCTAATTGGGCTAATCTAATAATTGGCTCTTCTACTTCTCTTCCAGCTGTTAGCATTAAATCTGCTAATTCATCGATAACACATACAATATAAGGCATAGGAGAATGGTCTGTTCCACTATCTTTATATTTACCTTCTTTTACTTTTTGATTATAATCAACAATATTTCTTTGTCCAACCTTTGCTAATATTTCATAACGATTCATCATCTCAACACATAAAGATTTAAGCACGGCTACAGCATTTTGTGGGGTTGTTATGATATGTTCATCTGTATCTGGAGATATTGCAAGAAAATGATTCTTTAAAAACCCATAATAAGTCATCTCTACTTTTTTGGGATCAATGATCACAAATTTTAAATCTTTAGGATGCATCTTATATAATAAGGAACATATAACTGTATTTATTCCAACGCTTTTTCCTGCCCCAGTTGAACCAGCAATTAATAAATGAGGCATTTTGGATAAATCTGCACAGTATACTTCGCCTGAAATCGTTTTGCCAAGAGCCAACGATAAACGATGTTCAGAATCATGAAACTTAGATGATTTAATAATACTGCTAAATAAAACAAGTGATGGTTTATGATTTGGAATCTCGATTGCAACTGTACCTCTACCTGGTACTGGTGCAATTATTCTAATTCCACGTGCTTTAAGAGCTAATGCTATATCATCAGATAGATTCTCGATTTGAGATATCTTTATACCTGCTGCAGGAACAAATTCATATTGTGTAACTACAGGGCCAGGCGTTACAGTTAAATCCTGAATAGTAATTTTAAATGTTAGTAATTTCTCTTGTAATAATCGTGCATTTTCTTTTAACTCTGCATCATCAACCTTTATAACATGTTCATTTTGTTTTTTTAATAAATCAAGGTTTGGTGGACTATATTTTATCTTTTCATCCTGTATCATCATACGATAATGATGTAAATCCTTAGGAGGTAAATCATAAGATTGCAATACAGTTTCTTGAATATTAAGAACTAGTGATGGTTGTGTTGCCTCATTAGTAAAATCTATTTGAATACTATCACTTGCTTTTTTTTCTTCTTTATGTTCAACAGGTGGTTTGAATACTGAACGTTCAGCAAGTGCTTCTTCGAATGTTAAATTACTAGTATTCTTTCTAGGGCGTTCTGCTAAGATGATTCCTGGATCATCGCTATCATTAAATTCATTGCCTCTAATAATTACCGGCATATGACGTTGCATATCATCTGAATGTTGAGTGATTGTTGACATCCTTTTGACAATTTGCACAGGTTCTTCATTGTTGTCAATTTCTTGTTGTTGATATGTGTCATTAAATGAAATTGACTTATTCTTAATTTCTTTAATAGATGAAGATTGTGAATGTGTTCTTTCAAAAAATGTTCTTAACCATGAAAATAAAGAAGATATATAGTGCGATAAAGTAGAAATAGCAGTATGTAAGGTGATATTTAATCCTAAAGTAATTGTTATAAAACCAGCTACAATACATAATAATAAAGATCCAAATTTGCCAATTAAAGAACTATATATATTTGCTTGAAAAAGACCAATTGTGCCATACCATTCTATTCTTATTTGTGGGACTAGTAATGATAATGTTCCAAAAAATGCAGATATAATCAGACTAAAGAGAAGAATATAACTTGTTGACCTGATAGATTGTAATGAGACTTTATCATTAAATAATAATTCTTTAGACCAAATAAATCCAATGAAAGGGAATATAATTGAAATAAATCCAAATGACTTATTAAATAGCATATCTGCTAATACTGCTCCGAATAATCCTAGCAAATTATAAGTTGTATCTGCTTTTGCTTGGATATCTTGATCTCCCTTTATGATACTAAAGATATCTTGTAGATGAATATCAGCATTAGCTTCGTCCTTTGAAGTATAGCTTAGTAAAGCAATAAGAATCAATAAAGAAAATAAAGCGAGAAATACTCCTATTATCTGTGTTTGCCTATTAGATAATTGTGGTAAAATATCTTCTTTGTATTTTGTCTTTTTATGTAAAGACTTTTGCTTAAATTCGTCCATATCGTTATCATCAGCATTAAAATCTGAAGTATGAGATATAACTTTTGATCGCTTAATTATTATATTATCTGGTGGTAATGCCATAGTTTCTCCATGAATTACTTCTATGCTGCAAAGAAGTGAATTGTATCTTAAAAATTATTATAATATAATAATCTACTATGCTTGTATTGTAATGGTAAATCTATCAATAATTATGCCTTACTATATAGTACTGGGTATTTGAATCGAAAGAATTGTTTAATGAACTAATTGCACTGGAAGCAATGTTAAAAAGTAATATGAAAAAACACCCTAAAATAGTATCAACTCAATATGAAATCCATCCATTATTATTAGATAGGTGGAGCGCGCGATCATTTTCTACGAAACCAATCCATATAGAAACGCTTAATCATCTATTTGAAGCAGCTTCTTGGGCAGCTAGCAGTATGAATGAGCAACCATGGCGTTTTGTTTTTGGTGCTAAAGATTCAGAATTATTTTCATTACTGTATAGTACTTTAGCCGGTGGAAATCAGGTTTGGGCAAAGGAAGCACAAGTATTAATTGCAGTAATTGCTAATACACATTTTCCAGATGGATCTATGAATCTTCATGCATGGCATGATGTAGGTGCAGCTTCAACATATTTACTTTTGCAAGCAGCCGAATTAGGAATATTAGGACATCAAATGGGAGGATTCAATAGGGAAATAGCTGAATCTCTTTTAAAAATTCCCAATAATTGTAATATTGTTAGTATAATTGCTTTAGGTTATCGGGATAGTCATGAATTATTACCTGAACCTTTTAAAACTCGAGAAATTACTCCAAGAACAAGAAAGCCCATTCATGCATTTGTTTTTGACTCCTTAGACAAACTATCTTTATAGCATACAATGATATATTATACTATTCTTCTTCTCTAAGTTGTTCTAACACATTGAAATCTTCTAGTGTTGTTGTATCTCCACTTATCATTCCCGTAGATGATAATTCTCTTAAAAGACGCCTCATAATTTTACCACTTCTTGTTTTGGGTAGAGATTCTGTGAAACGAATGTCTTCTGGCCTTGCGATAGATCCAATCTGAATAGAAACATGATCTTTTAATTCTTGTTTGAGCGCAATTATATCATAATTCACATTTATTTTTATTGTTACAAAAGCAATAAGAACATTCCCTTTTATCTCATCTGGTTTTGCAATTACTGCTGCTTCTGCAACAGCTGGATGAGAAACTAATGCACTTTCTACTTCGGCAGTTCCCAAACGGTGTCCACTTACATTAACTACATCATCCACTCGGCCCATAATCCAGAAATATCCATCTTTATCAATTCTTGCACCATCTCCTGTGAAATAATATCCTTTATGTTCAGTATTAGGTGGATATTCACTCCAGTATACCTGTTTATAGCGTTCATTATCTCCAAAAATGGTTCTTGCCATTCCAGGCCATGGAGACATTATTACCAAATAGCCACCTTCATTGATTTCACATTGTGATCCATCTTTATGAACTACATTTGCTAAAATACCAGGTAATGGCAAAGTAGCACTTCCGGGTTTTGTAGCTATAATACCTGGAATAGGAGCAATCATAATTCCACCTGTTTCTGTTTGCCACCAAGTATCTACAATTGGACATATGTTTTTTCCGATGATAGATTTATACCATATCCATGCTTCAGGATTTATCGGTTCCCCAACAGTTCCAAGAAGTCTTAATGATGATAAATTATGTGCTAATGGAAATTGATCTCCTAATTTCAAAAATGTTCTAATAGCTGTTGGAGCGGTATAGAGTATAGTAGCTTTATATTTTTCAATGATATTCCAAATTCTATGAGCATCTGGATAAATTAAAGCTCCTTCATATATCAAAATTGTTGCTCCAGCTGATAATGGACCATATGCTACATAACTATGACCAGTTATCCAGCCTATATCTGCTGTACAGAAAAAAATATCTTCATTTTTTATATCGAATACTTGCGAAAAAGTATAATGTGCTTGAGTAAGATAGCCACCCGTAGTATGAAGTAATCCCTTTGGCTTTCCTGTAGAACCACTAGTATACAGAATAAATAGGGGATGTTCGCTATCAAATCCTTGTGCGATGTGATTATCTGGCTGTTGTTTAATCAAGTCATGCCACAAAATTTCTTTTTCAGAATTTAGAGAGCATTGATGTTCTGTCCTTTGAAATATAATTATATGTTGTATACTATTACATTGAAGAACCGCCTCTTGAGCCGTTTGTTTTAATGATAACTCTATTCCTTTTCTAAAAACAATATCTTGAGTAATTAAGCATTTTGCTTGAGAATCTTGTATTCTATCTCTTAAAGAGTCTGCTGAAAATCCGCCAAAAATTACATTGTGTGTGGCACCTATTCGTGCACATGCAAGCATTGCGATAATTGCCTCTGGAATCATACCCATATAAATAGCAACAATATCACCTTTCTTTATACCAAGTGATAATAAACCATTTGCCATTGTACATACTTGTTTATGTAATTCAGAATAGGTTAAAGATTTTGTATCACCAGGTTCTCCCTCCCAATAAATAGCGATTTTATCTTTATGGGATGAGTTAATATGTCTATCTAAACAATTGTAAGATGCATTGATTTTCCCTTCTTTAAACCATGATGCATGGGGATAATCCCATTCAAGAGTTGTCTTCCATGATTCAAACCAATGGAGATTTTGTGCTTGTTGTTCCCAAAATTCGAGTGGATGTTCATGAGCATGCTTTCTTAAATCATCATATTCTTGTTTAGATGAAAAATTAGCATTCTGTTTGAATTGTTCTGTAGGTTCAAAAAGTCTTTCTTCTTGAAGCAAAGAAGTAATATTTTGATTATTCATCATAAAAATAGAAAATATGAATTCGTACATACTTAGTATAAAAAAAGCAGATCATTAACAATCTGCTTTTATGAAAAGAAGTATGTATCTAAAGATAACTATGATAATTTACTCATTAAAGAAACCATTTCAATTGCAGCTAGGGCTACTTCAGAGCCTTTATTTCCTGCCTTTGTACCAGCTCTTTCTATTGCTTGTTCTATGGTATCGGTAGTTAACACACCAAATAAACATGGTATACCTGTATCTGATGAAGCTTGTGCAACCCCTTTTGATACTTCAGATGCAACTAAATCAAAATGGGTGGTTGAACCTCTTATAACAGCGCCTAATGTTATGATTGAATCATATTTCCCAGATGAAGCTAATTTTTTTGTGATAAGAGGGATTTCATAGCAACCTGGGCAATATACAAGATGAATTGAAGACTCATTAATACCATGACGTTTTAATGTATCAATTGCACCTTCAATTAAGTGATGTACTATAAAAGAATTCCACCTTGCTGCAACAATAACATAATTACCGGATGCATGACTATAATTACCTTCGATAGTTTTGATAGAGTTCATAATAATTATTAATGTTTCAAAAAAGACTGAATTGCTTCTATTGATGAAACAGGAACAGCAAATTTTCCAAAATTTGTTGCATCATATTCACGCGAACCATGGAAATCAGATCCACCAGTTGAAAGCAAACAATAATGATCGACTAAAGATTTATAATAATTTTGAGTTTCTTCAGAATGAGAAGGATGGATAACTTCGATTCCATCTAAGCCTTGTTGTATAAAATTAGCTAATATTTGTTGTGGTAAATATCTTCCAGGATGAGCTAAAACAGCAACACCACCTGCTTCATTCAGTAGCTTAACCCCAAGTTCTACAGGGAAATTCCATTTTGGTTCATAGGCTGGTTTACCATAACTTAAATATTGATCAAAAGCTTTTTTGATATCAGGGGAATGACCTTGATCTATCATTACAGCTGCAATATGAGGTCTAGCAACTGGTGCAACACCAGCTTTATCTAAAACATCATTAAAATTAACATCAATATTATGTCTTTTTAACTTATTGACAATTCTTTCAGCTCTTTTTTCTCTTTCATGTCTAAATAATTCGAGATTCTTCTTTAGATTAGGATTATCAGGGTCTTGAAAAAATCCTAATAAATGATAATCTCTTGCATTTTCATAACAGCTTAATTCTATTCCTGGTACAAGCTGAATGCCAAGTTCTTCGGCAATATGGATTGAAGCTAAATATCCATCCATAGTATCGTGATCGGTAATAGCAATAGCACTCAAACCAACTTCCTTAGCTTTGGTAAAAAGCTCTGTAGGAGATAGTATACCATCAGAAAATATGGTATGAGTATGTAAATCTGCTAATTGATTCATTGTATTGTATTATGTATTATTTGCTTTTGTATCGTCGTTAATATATTCGTTAAACCACCATATTCTTCGCTAATCGGTATAAGAATACGTTCACCAGTTGCACGAATTTTCAATTCTAATTGACGTTGATTAAGGCCTTTGTCCCCAACAATAAGTTGAAATGTAATACCAATTAAATCAGCATCATTAAACTTTATTCCTGGTGAAATATCTCTATCGTCAAATAAACATTCAATACCAGAATTTTCTAACATTGTATGGATATCAGAACATGCTTTAACTGCTTCTGCCGATTTATGTAAACCTAATCCTAGTAAATGAACATGATATGGTGCAATTGATAAAGGCCACATAATTCCTTTATCATCATGATTTTGTTCAATAGCACAAGCTATTATTCTTTCTACACCTATGCCATAACTGCCCATGATAATCGGATGATCTTTTCCTTGTTCATCTACAAATGTTGCACCAAGAGCTTGTGAATATCTCGTCCCTAATTTAAAGATATGTCCAACTTCAATAGCATTAACAATTCTTAAAGGATTATTTCCATTAATACAAGGTTCACCTGCATGAACTACTCTAAAATCTGCATATGCATGAACATTTGTATCCCTTAATAAATCTAATGATGAATAATGATAACCATCCTCATTTGCTCCACAAATAAGACCATTAGCATCTTTAAGAAGATTATCTGCATAAATAGTACATGTTGAACTAATACCTATTGGCCCTATTGATCCAGCATGAGCACCTGTAATGTGTAATAATTCATCAGGATCAGCTGCTCGACATTGAATAGCACCAATAAAATGTTGAAACTTGGCTTCATTTAACTCGTCATTTCCACGCATAAGAATTAAATAAGGCTTGGAATCTGCAATATATATTACTGATTTAGCGCATCTATTTTTATCAAAGCAAAACTGATCTACTAAATCATTAATAGTTTTAGCATGTGGAGTAGCAAATTTTGAGGGTAAATCATCACTTTGGATTCTACCTATAGGCTGTAAAGCACTAGTTGCTACTTCGATATTTGCTGCATATCCAGAAATATCACATATAGCACATGTATCTTCACCAAATGAAGATTCTACCATAAATTCCTGTGAATCACTGCCACCCATTGAACCTGAAGAAGCACCTACAACAAAAAACTTTAATCCAGACTTTTTATATATTTCTCTATATGCTTCGGCGTGTTTATCATAGCTAGTATCTAATGCTTCCCATGAATTATCCAATGAATATGAATCTTTCATTGTAAATTGTCTTCCACGTAAAACACCAGATTTAGGCCTTGGCTCATTTCTAAATTTGGTTTGTATTTGATACCATATTTGAGGCATATCTCTATAAGACTTTACATGTTGCCTTGCATGATATGTCATTATTTCTTCATGAGTAGGGGCTAATACTAAACCATCCCTATTCTTAATATGAAACATAACATCACCCATGGCTTCAACTCGACCAGTTTGCTCCCATATTTCTATTGGGTTTAAAGCAGGTAAATGAAACTCTTGTCCGCCAATTCTGTCCATTTCTGTACGAATAATACCCATTACCTTTTTTACAATACGATATCCCAATGGTAAGAATGAGAAAATTCCTGCTCCTAATTGACGAACTAAACCTGCCCTTAACATCAATATATGAGAAGGAATTTGAGCTTCAGAAGGTGCTTCTTTAAGTGTAGGAGTAAAAAGTTTCGATTGGTACATCTAAATACAAAAAGATAAAAATATTGTAACAAAAAATAGTTCATTAAATATAGCTAATTTTCCATTACTGTAGGCATAAAATCTGAATATTATGAATATATAAATTTATTAAAAGTGTAAAAATAAAATGGAAAATAGATGATAATATTTGATAGATTTGCCTAGTTCAATCAAAAAATATTTACATTCTAATTTTCATACTAAGTGTTTAAAATCATGCGTTTTTTGATTATGTGTTGTGCTTGCATTTTGATATATAATGTACAATTATTTGCACTTCCTCAATTTTCACTCATATCTGGAAATAGATGCTCTAGTTGCCATGTAAATAGTCAAGGGTCTGGTTTAAGAAATGATCTAGGTTGGTATTCTTATAGAGATGTTGGTGCATTTAATCCTGAAAACATTAATGCTGAAGGCTTGTGGGGATTACAAGATTCTATTAGGTCAATGATTGGTAATAAAGGCAATATCGGTTTTGATATGAGATTACAACTAATACGCTCAAGAAATGAATCAAAAGAGCAAAGAATCTTACCAATGCAGATGTCTATATATGGCAGTTATCAATTATTACCGTGGTTACAGGCTGAGGGGAATTATAATATAGGGCCAGTTAGATATCCTGGACAGCAGTCTTGGTCTGCCTCTGTGATTGTACAATCAGATAATTCTTTACCACAATTAAGACTTGGATTTTTTCAGCCAACAATTGGCATTAGATATGATGATCATACAATGATGATTCGTCAATTATCTGCTGGTTGGTTAAATGAAAATGTAATTACACCATATAATTCAATGACAATATTAGCTCCTTATTTTTCTGCTGCAGGAGTTGAGTTCACCTATGAAAGTATTCATGAATTAACAGTGAATGCTGGAATATTTTCTAATGCGACTGCTCAACAAAATAGCGTCAGTAATGTTGAGAATGGATCATTGATGTATTCTGCTAGAGCTGTCTATTGGCCAAGATTTTCTGATAATACTATCAATACATATATTGGAACATCTATATTACATAATCAAGATTTTTCATTGATAAATGCATTTATGGGGATTGGATTAACTGATAAGCTTTCTTTCATGGTAGATATGTCTCTATCAGACTTACAAGATATTTCCAGCAGGAAAATGCCATTAATAAATAATACCAGAGAAAAGGGTAAAAATACAAGCTATTTAGCAGAACTTACTTGGCAAGCAACTAGTTGGTTTTTGCCTTTTACTCGATTCGAATATTCAGAGTTAATCGTAAATAACTCATATCAGTCAATCATAAAACAAATGGTATTTGGAGCACAAGTATTTCCTCTGCCAAATATTGAAATTAGACCAGAATATAGAATTTTCGATACTTCAGCTCCAGGATATATATCACGTTGGGGCGCCCAATTACATTTGTACTATTAATATGAAAAATGATAAATGAAAGATGACATTGTACCCCAATTCTCAGTAATTCCAACAAGAAGACAATTCATATCGAATGCATTACAAAGTGCTGGTATAATATTCTGTGCTGGAAGTTTGGCTGGCTTAATACAATCTTGTGAATCCAATGAATCACCCTCTGGAAATTCATTAAATGGTACTCAAATAGACTTTCCTTTGAATACACCGGGATTAGAAGCATTGAGTAAAGTAGGTGGGGCTGCTTATAAAAATGTACCTAATCAAAATAATGATAAAGACATCTTAATTATTCGATTAACTGAATCCTCTTTTTTAGCTGTTACAAGTATATGCTCACATCAAGGTTGTTCCGTGCAACCACCTGACACAGAATACTCAAATATATATTGTGCATGCCATGGAGCTGAATTTAATCCGGAATCAGGCAAAGTAGAGAAACAACCTACCACTGGAAGTGCAACATCATTAGCTTCATTTCCAGTTAAGTATAATAGTGTAACAAATATCATTACAATAACATTCTAATATATTATTGTCGTGGGGTTTTTACTTCTACCGAAACGGTTCTACAGTAATAACGACCTTCTGCTAAATTATTATCAAAAGGTAAAAGAGAAGCACCTATACCTTTTGTGGACCCAATATTAACTGTTGGTTGTATACTTTTTAAATAATCTCTTACTGTATTTGCTCTATTTACAGATAACTCTTCATTATATTCAATCTCACCCAATCTGTCTGTAGAACCTGTAATAGTAGCAATAGAATTAGGTTTTAAGGCATCTCTTACAAAAGACTTCATCATAGATTTATTTACATCTGATATATCACTTTGGTCAAAATCAAAAACAATCAAGCTAAGTCTACTGATTTCAAATTGATTCATTGTTTTATTAATGGCCAATTTACAAGTGGATACATGTTCTATGTCATTATCTTGTTTAATGGTTAAAGAAGCATCCAAAGAATCAGATATATTTATTGAATTTCCTAATGCAATAAGATCTTTAGCATCTAATTCTAATTCAAGCTGCTCTGGAGGGATTCCACTATTATTAATACTAGAAATAGCTTGTCCTTTATATGAAATATCAAGACGCCATGATTGCACAATAGAAGGGGTATCTACACTTGTCTTAAACATTTGAGTTCTATAAATAGGAGCAAACTCTTGAAATTTTGTATGAATAACAGGCTGCAATAATTCAATATTATCAGATGAAATTTCCACTCTTCTATTTTCTTCAATTCCTTCTGGATATTTATCTGAAGAAGAAGATACAGGTACATCTCTGTATTTGACTGCAATTCTCTTTGAATCTATTAAAAATTGAGAAACTAGAATTTTCTTTATAGATTCTGCTCTTTGCAAAGCCAATTGATTTCTTTTGGCAATTGATGAGAGTTCTTTTCCATCAGTAGTTCCTGTTAAAACTATAGAACTTTGGGGAGATAATTTCATCCTATTGGCAATAATATTTATCATATTATAATACGTTTCTAATGTCTCTTTCGATAAATTAGACTCAATAAAAGATGTATTATCAATTAGATAGCGTGATGTAACTTCAGTTGATATACTGTCAAAAAATATATATGGCAATAATGGAAATGTTTGTGTAACAATTGTTTCTTGGATTGATAATGGATTTGATGAAATTGTCCCAATAGCTACTGGCGGAATAAGATTTACAATTGGAGTGGGTGGTGGAATTAAAGGTACATTATTAATGTATTGAGTATCAATAACTTCCACTGATGAATGATATCTATACATTATTCCAATAGAAGCATCTATTGATGAAATTGTCCATGATTGATCATTTTGTAGAATAGAATTTAAACCTTTGCGAACATGTATTTCTGGATTAATATATAGTGATGGTTGAAATTCAATATATGCGCCAACTGCAATATTAACACCATAAGACAAAGCAGTTTCTAATGAGCCTGTACCTGTAACTCTAATTTTTGTATTATTCGGGTATAATACATTAATGGGGGAAAGGATTTTTTCATAATGAAGATAAGAATTCTTGATCTTTGAATCTCCAATATCAAAACTTGTTCTACAATACACAGGAAAGTTTTGAAATGGTTGAAAGTTAATTCCTAAATCAGCAATTATATACTCTAACTCTGCAGTAAAATTATGCTCTATGGTTAAGGGTGAATATTGTAAATCTTGATTTAATACAAGATAATTGGATGTTTCCGCTGTTAATGTAGCAGGTCTACTTGCATAGAGTATTCTACCAGACAAGCTTATATAATCATCTAAAACAAAGTAATCTACATGAATACCACCAAAAGTGCCTTGTGCATTTCCACCTGTTAAAAAGCCACAATCTGTTGCTCCAGGCACTATAGACAAAGAAGATGTATTCTGGATTGAAGAAATACCTCCCAAAATTCCATATCTAAAAGAACTTTTGTCTTGAATTGTACTTTTAGTGATAATCATAGAATCTTTACGAAGATTCATTTCATCTTGCGCAAACAAAGTGCAGGAAATAAGATGCAAGATTATTATGATAGAACATTTCATGTGTCTGCTTTGAACTTAGGGGGAGAATACTACGCTTATTATTCTAATAAATTAGGAAAATTATCTGGATATAGATATCAGAAATATTGTAATAGTATTATTGCTTCAGTATTAATGTTGTTATGGATTCAATATGAGCAGTATGAGGAAACATATCCACTGGTTGAATATGTATAATAATATATTTTTCAGATAGAATTGCACAATCTCTTGCTTGAGTTGCCGGATTACAAGAAACATAGATAAGTTTAGGAGATTCAATCTCTAATAGATGATCTAATAAAATTTGATTTATTCCAGCCCTTGGAGGATCAATAATAACAATATCAGGTTTTGATAATGTTTGCAGAAAGTCTATAGCTTGTTTTTTGTGTAAATCAAAGCAATAAAATTCTATGTTTTCAACTTCATTAATTGTTTGATTATTCTTAGCATCATTAATTGAACTTTGAGATAATTCTATAGCTATGCAATGTTTTGCTTTTTTGGCAATTGGAAAAGATATTGTTCCGGCCCCACAATATAAGTCCCATACAATATCATCATGAGTTATATCTGCTTGATTAATTATCGACTCCAGCAAATAAGGCAATTGATAAGAATTTGTTTGAAAAAATGAGAATGGAGAAATTTGATAATTAATTCCTAGAACCTTTTCAGTAATATAAGGTGAGCCATCCATAAAAGTAATCTCACCCTGAGCTATTGGAGATAAAGAATTGTTTTCTACTGTTGCTAGTGAAGTTATATCAGGTATTAACAGCTTAGCTTCTTTTTGCCACCAATCAAGAAATAAAAATTCACTTTCTTCTTTTGGAGTTTGAGTAATTAATAAACACATTAGTTCATTATTTGCTACAGTTGATCGTACTAATAAAGTTCTTAAAAATCCACCATGAGTTCTGGGATTATATGCACTTATTGAACATTCTAAAGCTGTATCTCGTATTAATTTCAGGATAGCATTTCCAGCTTTGGGCTGAATATAACAAGCTTCAATATCTAATATTCTGTCAAACCTACCTGGAATATGAAGTCCGAATGCAAAATTTTTTTTGAAATCTAATCCGCTAGAAATTTGATCTTCTGTCAGCCATTTACTAGAACCGAATGAAAATTCCATTTTATTGCGATAATACAATTGCTGAGGCGAAGGTAAAGTATCTGCTATATGATTATAAGGGATTTTCCCAATTCTATCAAAAACATCAATTGTAAGCTGTTTTTTCCAATATAATTGATGCTCATAACCAATATGTTGCCAAGAACATCCACCACATGTGCCCGCATGTGAACACACTGGTTCTATTCTTATAGAAGAGGGTACTATTATCTCTCTAATAATACCTTCTGCATAGCGTTTCTTCTTATGTCTAATTTCTGCTTTTATAATATCGCCAGGTGCAGCATGCTTAATAAAATGAACAATTCCTTCTTCATTTCTAGCTATTGCTACTCCTTCATTACCAAGAGATTCAATTGTCAATTGTTCAATTATTATTTCTTGTCTTTTTTGTTTTCTAGACATCTACATCTTCCGGCAAAATTATTGAGCAAAAGCAATCATGTTTAGCTATTTGATTTTCTTCTTTCAAGAAAAAAAGCAATAACAAAAGAAAGTGTCGTCAGAATATTAACAATCAAACTTATCATTTTGCCCTGCTCAAATCTTTGGCCACGATAGATAAATGATACTTTGTGCTTTCCAGCTGGAACTATGATTCCTCGAAATGCATAATTGGTTTGAATCGTTTCTGTTTCTTTATCATCTATAAAACATTTCCAACTGACAGGGTAATACAATTCACTAACAAAAAGAAAATTATTGCCTGAGTTTTCTGTTTGAATATCAATTCTTTCATTTTGAAATGATAGTATTCTTGCTTTTGCATTTAATGCATTATCAATCTTGCTAGATAATGAATTATGTACATAAGCGATTTTCTTTGGGTCGAAATCACCATTTTTAAGATGATTTAATACAGATATATCGCTTGCTACAACAACTGAATCTACAAAGAAAGCTCTGGGCAATACACCAGGATTATCATATACTAAAGTAGGCATCAAACCTTGGGAAGTTTGCATCGTGGTTTCATAAACAGGTTTAATTCCTTCGAATAATGGCTGCGGTGCTGCCATATATTTTACATTCAATAAATTGAGCAAAAATGGATTTGTGATTGCATTTCCACCTGCTCCACCAGCTATATCTAAAACATCTTGATATAATCTCATTTTTGCAGAATGATAACCATGAACATTTTGAAGCTCGAAATATGCTGGGACATTAGTTTTACCTTGAGTTAGATATACATAATCTGCTATTCTGTATAGTGACTTATCCTGTTTAATAAAATTCACAAAATCTGGTGTTGTAAATTCATTCTTAAACACATCGCCCTTATTAACTTCCATTGGGCGTCCAGCAACGCGCCATAAATCAACGATAAGAATAATTGCGAATACTGTATAAAATATTCCTTTTTTAAGAATTCCTTTTACGTAAAGCAATGAAATAGCAACTGTTATGATTCCAATAAAAGATGTTAAGAACCAGTCAGATTTCATGCTAGAATAGATGAAAGGGAATAGTTCTTGAGGTATTTTCTGTGTCTGTGCAATTGCTTCAGAATATGATCCTTGATCGATAAATATGCTTGAAACTAATAATAAACCTAAGGCACCTGCTAGTGAATACAATATTTTGTCTTGATTGGGATGTCTATCTTCTCTCCAACTAGTTAAAGCAGATATTCCATAACCAAATAAAATTGGTATTGCAAATTGCATAACGCATAAAGCCATCATAGGTGCACGGAAATTGTTGAATCCGGGCATATAATAAAAGAAGAAATCAAAGAGTAGGGGAAAGTTTTTGCCGAAGGATAAAAACAAAGAAATTAAACTTAATGCAATCAAATAATGAATAAATATATCTTTTCTAAAAGCAATGATACCAATTAATGCTAATGCTAAAACACCAATTCCCATATAGTTAGCTGCATCAGTAAAAGGCATTTGCCCCCAATATGACTGAACAATTTGTCCTTTTGTATTTTTATTAGGCTTATATTCTAATTTACCAAAACCGAAATAGTTAGGAATAAGAAAAGTGATTGTTTCTTCAGGACTAAAAGACCAATTAGTACAATAATCATAGTCAAATCCACCTGTATTATCTTGGGCTTTTGTTGTACTTTGTTGAATCGGACCAGATCCTCTTGTAGAAGATGATTTGTATTCAAGTACACTTAAATATCTATCAGCAGACATTCCAAATGCTAGAATACCAGCTATCAATAAAGCAACCGAAGAGCGAATTATACCAAGTAAAGATTCTTTTTTTATGATTGAAGATATACTTATGGCAATAAGATATAAACCAAATGTTATGATGCCATAATAGGCCATTTGAACATGGGTTGATTCAACTAAAACATGTACAGCAAGAACAAGTGCGGATGCATATCCTAGCGAAAATTTATGTCTTAACTTTTCAAGGAATAATAAAATAAATGGAAAAGTAGCTAATGCTATCGGTTTAGTATTATGTCCAATCATGATCCAAGTGATAATAAAAGTAGAAAATACTGCTGCAAACCCAGTGCAGAATGCAATAAATCTATCTTTTCCTTTCGATCTCATAAGTGCATACATACCAATTGCATACATGATATAATGGAAGGCAATTCTTGCAATATCATTATTAAAAATAATCCCCATAAACTTAGAAATTCCAAAATACAATGAGGATAAAAAGTCCCAAGATCTATCTCCAGTTGTTAATAAAGCAGAATAACTAGGCATTCCACCAAATATATATGGTATCCATTGAGGGAATTCACCAGCTTTTGATGCATTTTTTAGATATGTATCAAAACTAAAAGAGGCAATATTGTCTGATGCATTAAAGCTTCCTCCAGTAAATAAAGCAGGAGAAAGAAAAAGAATAACAGATAAAAACAGAGCAATTATATATGCTGTATCTTGGTATTTCTCTGGAATCAATGGACGAGGACTGAGAGTTTGGTTTTTTTTACCAAATGATTTTGTTTGTTGATTTGCCATATCTAGTATATAATTAAAAATCTATATATATATAAAGAAAACCGGGTACTTTATCGTAAAGTAAGCCCGGTATTCTTATGTTTATTTATAATCAATATGCAAGTGATCGTAATTTTTCCATATTAGATTTTACATCGTCAGCAGATTTAATTAATGCTGCATTTTCATGTTCATTTAATGTAATTTCAAATATACTTTCCATTCCATTTTTACCAACTTTAACAGGAACACCAACTACCACATCATTAAGGCCATATTCACCTTGTAGCAACACTGCGCAGGGGAGAATACGTCGTTTATCTTTAACAATACATTCTACCATTTGAACTGCAGCAGCAGAAGGAGCATAATATGCACTTCCTGTTTTTAAATGATTTACTATTTCTATTCCACCATTTCTGGTTCTTTGTACGATATCATCAATTCTATCTTGAGTTAACAATTCAGTGATTGGAACTCCAGCAATTGTAGTATATCGTGGTAATGGAACCATAGTATCACCATGGCCACCTAAAACAAAGGCTTGAATGTCTTCTACAGATACTTGTAACTCCATTGATAAGAATGTTCTATATCTAGCAGTATCTAATACACCAGCCATACCTAACACTTTATTTCTTGGTAAACCTGTTTTTTGCAATGCAACAAAAGTCATTACATCTAATGGATTAGACACAATAATATAAAAGGCATTAGGAGAGTATTTTGCAGCTTGTTCAGCACATGAACCTACAATCTTTGCATTTGCAACCAATAAATCATCACGACTCATTCCTGGTTTTCTAGCTAATCCAGCTGTAATGACAACAATTTCTGAATCTGCAGTATCTGCATAAGAATTTGTACCTACTATTCTACAATCTGAAGCTTCAACTGGCATAGATTCATACATATCTAAACCTTTTCCTTGGGGAATTCCTTCGGCTATATCCAATAGAACTACTTCTGTAGCAAGTTGCTTATCTGCAAGGCGTTGTGCCGTTGTGGCGCCAACATTTCCTGCCCCTATTACTGTCATTTTCATGAGCTTCTACTCCAATGGTGCTATATAATTTTTGAGAATAAATCGATCAATTGATTGTTTTTACAATAAAGAAAGAAATCTGATTGCATTTCTTCAACTTTTGTTTTATCTAATGAAATAGCCTTTTTAAGTAATTCTTGAGCTTCATTTTCATTATTCTGGATATGTTTAATCTTAGCTAATTCATAATATGCTGCATACCATTCTGCATTATGATGAATAAGATATAAGAACTGTTCTTCCGCTTTTTCAAGTTGCTTTGATTCAGCTAATGTTAATCCATAATCTAGTCTACATTCATTATCTTCTGGATTCAACTTTAATGCAATTTGATAGCAATCCAAGCTTCCATCTATATCTTGAATATTAAATAAAACATCAGCTTTTGCATACCACACATCAGTATATTCACTAAATAATTCTAGTGCTTTATCATAATCTTTAAGGGCTTCTGTATATTGTTCTAATGCATCATAACAAGAACCTCTACCATAATACGATTCACAATGGTTCTCATCATGATATAATGCCATTGTAAAAGCATGTATAGCATCTTTAAATTCACCTGTCTCTTCTAAAGAACTTGCTAAATTATGCCAAGTTGAGGTATCTTCTGGCTCATATAATAATGATTGTTGATATGATTCAATTGCTTCGGATATCTTACCTATAGAACCTAATGCATTACCCCGATTATACCATGCTCCTGCAAAATCCTCTTTTATTGCCAATGCATAATCATAACTTTCGACAGATTCATTAAAGCGCTCTAAATGACATAGCACTACTGCTTTGTTAAACCATGCTGTACTATCAAAGGGTTCTATTTTAAGATATTCTTCATAATAAAACAGTGAATGAGTATAATCAAACAAACAATCATAACAATATCCTAAATCGCTTAATGCATTTTTCTTAAAATCTTCACTATTTAATAGAAACTTTAAAATCTTAATTGCTTCATGATATCTTCCTGCTTTTTCATGTAATTGCGCCATGCCATAAAAGACTTCATCGTTGCCAGGATATATCTTTAATAGAGAAGTATATATATGTAATGCTTGTTCAGAATCACCAAGTTGATTTGCTAACATAGCATGAGTGATTTGAATAGATGCATCTGAAGGATTTAATGAAAGCGCTTTAATAATAGATTGTTTAGCTGCATCGTAATTTTCATTATTAGCTTCTGCAACACTTTTAGCATGCCATGCATCTGCAGAAAATGGCTCATATGATAATAAAGCATCTGCAATCATTAATGCATCTTTATTATGGCCAGTTTCTATACAATAATGTACTAAAGCTTCTAAAATATCAGCGGGAGGCAATGAACCAATTCCAGATTCTAATACTTTTCTGCTCTTCTCTAATGCATCTTTTAATATAGATGCATCAGGATCGTGCATGAAGCCTTCTTGTTCAAAATTTGGATCGCTCATTTTTAAGGATAATAAAGGGTTATTATTGTTGCAATGTTACGAGTACGATGTGAATTTACCAAAGAAAAGTAGTTAACTGTACATATCACATAGCATATCTACAGTTAACTTCTTTATTTGACATTATATAAAACTTACAATGTAGATTATCTCTCCAGATATCGACTTTCTAAATAATGTATATGCGTATAACTATAAATTCTTATCGTAAAGATATTGGAAAGTCTATTTCTATATCAGTTTCTGCGCTTCTGTTAATTCCATCTTTGGGCGAATCATCATAATGAGATAATACAACATTTAACAAACCAATACCTTGATTTGATATAGGTGAATCTATTGTAAATAATAAACCTATTGGTAAATTTTTAGAATCTTTGTCTAAAATTGAAACAATGAGTGAATTTATTGTTGATGATGGTGTATAAAAGAACTGATGCTCATCTGCTAATTCAATAATCTCATTGGTAATGTTTTCTATCGGATTTTTGGATTTATTATATAATGTGATAGATCCATTATATTTTTTTCCTTTTGCTAATCGTAAAGTATCAGATATAGTAGGATTATTACCTCCAGGACCATCTAAATCACTCCAAGTCGAAATTATAGTGTCTTTAGGATTACTTTGATTCACTAATGTAATAATAACATCAGTAGCATAATCATGTTCATTAACTGGTGGTTTTACAGGATCTGTCTTTTTACATGATGGAAATAAAAACTGTACTAAACATAGTGATAATATATATATGCTCATTCTAATAAATTTCATAATAGTTTCCTTTTTTATAATAGTGAAAATGAATAAGAACATCTAAATGTTAGATTAAATCCTTGATCAGCAGAGAAATATCGATATCTGGAGAGATAATCCCTATAATCTGTATTGAATATATTGTTTGCACTCATTGTGCATGAAATATACTTATCATATCCTGTATGTATTGTACCACCAAAAGAGATATTATAAAGTTGATATCCCAATGGGGGATTTGCATAATCTAAATCAGGCGCAAATCTATCTTGTGTGCTTACGAATAAACAACCAAATTCAGCAAAAGCATCATGAAAAATAGAAAGAAAATCTTGCTTATGTACATGAATATTAGCCTGATACCTATTAGCTGGAATTTGGAACAATGGTGAATTGTTAGTTTTATCATCACCCTTTGTAATTGTAGTCTGAACTGTAACTTTGGACCAATCATTCATATGATACTCTGCCATTAATTCTAAACCATATATAATAGCTTTTGTTTGAGAATATCTAAAAGTAGGAAAGGTACCTCTAACAGTTACAGTTGGAAATTCTTTGTCTGGTAACATTACTATATAATTATCAAACCACATTGAATATATACTACATTCAGCATGAAAATCTGGTTCACTATAGATAGTATTGATATCCATGCTGAAAGATTGCTCTTTTTTAAGACTAATATCTCCAATCTCAAATTGCGCAGTTCCATGATGTATATCATTGCTGAATAATTCATTTATCTGTGGTGCTCTCCATGTAGTTCCAAAATTTATCGTGCATTGTATATTTGTGTCATATTGCCATAGAACACCAGCAGCACCAGAAAAACCATCAAAATAAAGTGATGTATCTTGAAATTTTCTTATTGGGGTATTTAATGCTGGAACGTCAATATTCTTCTTATCATATCGAATTCCTATATTATAAATCATAGATTTATCTATATAATTTGCTAATAGATAAGAGCCAATATTTACTGATGTATAATCAGGTATTAATAATACTTTTCCTGAGCGTACATTATTTTGATCCTGAAAAGAACATCCAAACGTAGAAGTAAGATGATGAGTTGGTTGTTGTATCTTGAATTTGATATCTAGTGATTGCGTTACTAATTGAAGCTTCATAGCCGGCATTGCTAGGGCTTCATTTAATGCATTAACTGAATCTTTAGGAATACGCAAATTATGTGCATCAAATTCTTTTCTATCATTAAATTGCCAGCCATGAATTATTTCTGCATTAATATTCTCAGATAAAGGAATAAACATAGAATTTGCCCATAAATCATGGACAATATATTGTTTGGGATTAGCAATAGCATATGAAAATTCATATTCTTTTAATGGTTTTCCTCTTTCTATAGCCAGCAATAAATCACTCAAATTAGAAATATGGCTTCCCTTGAAAATTCCTAATTCAGAAGTAAAAGTCGAAAATCTACTCTTAACAATTATTCCATTACTATGAGTATATGATGTAGAAATAAAAGCATTCTTTTCTGTAAATGCAGTATTACCTAATACATAAGAAGCAGCTTCCATATCACCTGCTTTTCGAACACTTCCTTGAACTTTTAATGATAATACTCCACTATACAAAGAAGTTGCTCCATCTAGTGAGCCCGACAAAGAGCCTTGTCGATTATTGGACATCAAATTAGAACTAATAATACCCTTTAAACCAGCAGTATCCATCATTGAAGGCGGTTCAACTTTGATCATTCCGCCCATTGCTCCAGGGCCATATTCTACTCCAGCTGCTCCTTTAAGAATGTGTATAGAACCTATTGATAATATATCAATCTCAGGAGCATGTTCAGCACCCCACTGTTGTCCTTCTTGTGCTATTCCATCATTGGATATTAAAAGCCTTTGACTATGTATCCCTCTTAACACAGGCTTCGAAATTGAAGACCCAGTTTGAATAGTTGTTATTCCAAGTTGTCCATTTAAACTTTCACCTAGGGTTTGCCCTCTATGTTCATCTAATTCTTTAGAGGAAATTACTTTAATTTGTTGTGTTGCTGTTCCATATACACCATTTCTATCTGCATTAACAGTTATCTTATTGGCCTGATAAAGTTTTATTTCTTTTAAAACAATTGTTATGGTTGTATCATCACCTGGTGATAAAGTATCTTGAACGGAAACATAACCTGGATAACTAGCCTTAAGTGAATATGTGGCTGTTTTAGATACCGTCAACCAACCTAATCCGTTTATATCAGTTCTTATACCTTTGGTACCAATAAGTACTGATACCTGAGATAATGCTTTGTTAGCTAATCCTTTTTCTAGTTGAGTTACAATTGATATTGTTCTCATATTCTGAGCATATATATCACTAGCAAAACATAGAAATAAGAATACCCACAAGCATAAATATGCACGTGAAAACATCTTTAACTCTAATAATGTATACTACTTAATGAATTATTAAACTATTAATTAAGCAGTATAAGGGGGTGCCCTAGATTGTTTTTGTAAGTTACAAAAAGCGTAGAATTGAGAGGGGGAAGTATGTGAATATTGTACAGGTGAAAATTCTAAAATCGTTTGATTATTATGAATTGTCAAAAATCCAGGACTATATGAAATATCACATAAAGCACAATGTACATGATTTGATACACTGGCTGAATCATGAGCATATTCAATACCATATATGTGTATCTTTTCAATTTTTGTGTTACATAAAACAAAATCATGTGTATGCATAATTGCAGACACTTGAGATAATACCATAATCACAGAAAGGATTATAATATGTATGTGTTTTATTGTTTTCATGTATATAAGAAAGGCTCTCTTTATCTAAAAAGAGAGCCTTATTGTTATTTATAAATCTATTGTAGACGCATTCATTTTACTTAAACCTTGGCAAATTTCTTTTAAACAAGAGGATGCCAATACGCCATCTATAACTCTATGATCATATGTAATTGATATATACAACATATGACGTATAGCTATCATGTCTTCTCCATTAACTTCTACCACAACAGGACGTTTTTGAACTGCATATATACCGATGATAGCGGTTTGTGGTTGATTAATTACTGGAGTACCAAATAAGGAGCCCCATGCACCCATATTTGTCATAGAAATCGTTCCACCAGTAATCTCATCAGGTGATAACTTTTTAGTACGAGCTCTTTGTGCTAAATCATTAATTGAACGAGAAATACCAGAAAGATTCATGGTATCAGAACCTTTTATTACAGGAACAATTAAATTCCCATCAGGTAATATTGTTGCAAAGCTAAGATTCACTTTTTTATGACGAATAACATTTGTGCCATCAACGCTTACATTAATAAGCGGATACTTTTTAACCGCATCCACAATTGCTTTTACAAAAAATGGAGTTAATGTTAACTTGAATCCTTCTTTCTTTTCAAATGCAGATTTATTTATTTCTCTAAAATGAACCAATTGGGTGACATCAGCTTCTCCTACACTTGTAACATGTGGAGAAGTTTGTTTTGATTTTATCATATGATCAGCAATGATCTGTCTGACTCTATCCATAGGAATGATTTCAACATCATTACCCCAATTCTTACCAGATACTTGCACTGGTGCTACAGAAGGAACGGAAGCACTTTGTTGTATAGAAGCTGCAATTGGCATTGGAGCAGGTGGAACAACTACTGTACTTTGAATAACTGTAGTTCCAGAAGATCTATTGGCTATATGCAGTAAAATATCAGCTTTAGTAACTCTACCTTCTAGTCCACTTCCTTTGATTAATTCTAATTCCTGTAGACTTACTTTTTCTACTTCTGCAATTGAACGAACTAATGGAGAGTAAAATCGAGAGCCACTTTGTCTAGGTATATCAATTATAGGTGTAGCCACTTCTTCGGTATGAACAATTGATTGAGGTACAATACTTGGTGCTTGTACAGATGCTGCAGCTGGTGCAGGTGCAACTATAGGATTGGATTGATTGCTTACAGTAACTGTGCCAGAAGAAATGAGTGCAATCACTGTTCCAACTTCTACAGTATCGCCTTCTTGAGCTTTTAACTCTGATACAGTGCCGGCAACTGGAGATGGAACCTCTGTATCAACTTTATCAGTTGATATTTCCAATAAAATTTCATCTCGCTCAATTGTATCACCTGGTTTCTTTAACCAACGTAATACTTTTCCTTCCTGAATAGATTCACCCATTTTTGGCATCACAACTTCAGTAATATTTGCTGAGTTATTTAAAGGAATCATGCTTGGGCTAGGTACAGAAATTTCAATAATAGGTTTTTCATCTACTTTTGAAGGTTCTGTAACTATAGGCTTTTCTATAACTGGAGCAGGAGTTGAATGAACAATAGCGGCTGAAGATTCAGTTTCTAATTGAGCAATCACTTTACCAACTTCTACTGTATCGTTTTCTTGAGCTAAAAGTGCAGTGAGAATACCAGCCGTTGGAGATGGAACTTCTGTATCTACTTTGTCGGTCGATATTTCCAGAATGATTTCGTCGCGCTCAACATTATCGCCTGGTTTTTTTAACCAACGCAAAATTTTTCCTTCCTGAATGGATTCGCCCATTTTTGGCATCACGACGTCAACTTTCATCTAATGTACTCCTTACAGCGTATTTTTCAAATAGAATCACATTAATAACATGTACACCAAATTAGCGAAATTCCGTAGATTTACCAATGTGAGAAATGATAATCAGATAAATAGTAAAGAAATAATGTTTACTACAAATCAATTCCATCAAATATGATAGACACAATAATAGATGACAATGATCTAACCGAAGAGAATTCCGAACCTTTATTGATAGGGATTACTGGTGGGATTGGATCTGGAAAAACCTCTGTAGGTACTTTGTTCGCACAATCTGGATATATTGTATTAAATGCTGATAATCTTGCAAAAGAAATTATGGAGCAGAATACAGACATTCAATCTAAATTACTTTCAACTTTTGGTAAAGAATCAATTCTACAGAATGGTGAAATTGATTTTTCTTTTATATCTTTTATTGTATTTGCAGAAGGAAATACCCATCTTTTAAAAGAACTAAATGAAATTGTTCATCCACCCTTATTAGAAAGACTATTCAATGATGCTATGAAAGCAGCCGAGCAAGGAGCTGAGTTGATTTGTATTGATATGGCACTTTTGTTTGAGGCTGGTTTAGAATATGGTTTTGATTATATTGTTGGCATTGTAGCTGATCAAAAGATTAAAGTTAGTAGAGTTCAAGAAAGAACTCATTTATCAGAACAAGATATTCTAAGAAGAATGAAGCATCAAATTGATGATCAAGAGCTTATTAATAAAGCAGACTTTATAATTGATAATAATGGTTCTTTTGATGATCTTGAACAATCTGTTAATTTTCTTCTTTCATTTATACCCTTTCTTCCAAATAATAAACATGAAGAATAAGCACATTTTTCTATGAGAATTACACGTTCAATCATTCCAAATTTATTTACCTTAGCTAATTTGTTCTCAGGTTTTACTGCAATTATTCATATTTCCGATGGTAATTATGATAGGGCTGCAATTTGTATCTTTATTGCTGGAATATTTGATGCTTTAGATGGAATGATGGCTAGGTTAACCAAATCAACAAGTGAATTAGGAGTTGAGTTAGACTCATTATGTGATGCTGTTTCCTTTGGATTGGCTCCTTCTTTTATGGTATATAAAAGTATGATGTATGAATGGAATTCTACAGGAGTTCTCATTGCTTCATTACCTGTTTTAGCTGGTGTTTATAGGCTAGCAAGATTCAATGTTCAGCTTAAAGGTTTTGAGGATAAGTTGTTTTTTAGTGGAATGCCAATTCCGGCAAGTGCTGTTACTTTAGTTTCATATATTGTTTTCTTTTTGCCACTACATATTATTCCCGATCGTTTTAATGTAATTAGCACTACTCTAATCATAGTAATTGTTTCTTTGGCTATGATAAGTACAATAAAATATGATAATCTTCCAAGACCAAGCATTAATTTATTAAAATCTCGACCCATTTTTTCATTGCTTGTTTGCTTTGGTTTTATAGGATCTTTACTCAGTAAAGGAGTTTTGATTTTCCCAAGTATGTTGTTATATCTTGTTGTTGGGGGAATCAGATATATCCATTCTATATTTTCAGAAAAGTCTACTTATCATGAAAGTGATACCCTTGAAGATCCTGATGAAAATCCTTTCGATTAATGTACATCACCCCTTAGTCTACGGATTATATCTCTCGATTTTTTTACATACATAGAATTAGGATATCTCACTAAAATATCAGTAAAAGATATAATAGCCTTTTCTTTATCCCCTTGAATAATATTCATCTCTCCAATTGTATACAGTACTTTATCTGTTCGAATACTTTCTGGATACAGTATCAGAAAACTGGAATATTCCTCAATTGCTCTGTTAATATTTTTCAATTTAGAATAAACTTCAGCAACTTTAATCTGTCTTAATTCTGATAAATCACCCTCAGCAGTAATCTTTTTAAATTCTGGTATAGCTTCAGAATATTTCCTCATTCTTTCATAATACTCTGCTTTTGCAAATATGATTAAGTCTGATACATATTGTTTGTTCTCTTCAATAAACAATAATCGTTCAAGAGCATCATTAGCAATATCAGATTCTGGTTTTCCAGAAATTGGTAATAAAAGCACAATAGCAGAATCTATATTGCCTTCAAAATACATCATTTCAGCTAAAATAAACTGAGTTCTATCGGTTTCATTTTGATCAAGAGATGCTTTTGTGATATTATGTAGAAGTATCTCTTTTGCTTGAGTACTATTATTCTCTTTAATCAATAATAATGCAAGTTCATTAGCAGCCAGCACTGAAATCGAATTATGAGCATATCCTTGGATAATCTGTTCTAATGTTTTTTTTGCAGAAACATTATCATCCAAAAAATTACTTTGTAATTGAGATTTTCTTAAAAGACATTCACTTGCAATGGCTGTATAAGGGGATGATTGTACAATATCATCATATTTACTTATGATATAAAGTATGTCATCTTTTGGGATAGAATCTGGAAATGTTTTTTTAAGAATAGTTAATCTTTGCTCTAAAACTGTAGCATAACCAAAAATTGCTTTTGAATAAAATGGTGAAGATGTACCTAGATCTATTAACAAAGAATAGGATTCATTTGCAATATCTAATATTCCATCTTTATTACATATATCCGCAAAATCAATTATATCTCTTCCTTTTGAACCAAATAATTTCTCAGTTTTCTTCACCAAAGACAGAGCTTTATCATATTGTCTTGTTTCCCTTAAAAACCACTGATATAATTTATATAATGCATATGAATGTAGTAAATCAGACTGTTTAGAAAGTTGTTTATCAATATGTTCGATTGATTCAACTGTGGTTAAATATGCAGAAAGCCTACCTTGAACTAAAGCATAATTTTGATTGAGTGAGAATAGTTCTAATACCTCTTTTGTGCCAGATTCATAATCTTTGATTAAAGCATATAACTGAGATAATTCATCTGAATATAATCCTAGTTGATTCTTAAGTAGTTCTTTTCCTTTTTTATAGGTTAGAATTGCATTATTGCCTGATTGAGCATCTGTTTGATACTTTCCAACTAATCGGATTGCATTATCTTTTACTATATCGTTGGGAAGTTTTGACACTAATTGTAAAGATTGCTCCCAATATGTATTGCTTTTTTCAGTAAAACCCGATTTTTTAGCAATATATGAACATAAAGAAAAGTGTTCTATAGTTGGAAATCGAGCTGTAAACTCTTCTATAATTGGTAGTAATTCTGGAAATCTTTGTAAACTTTGTAAAGTTCTAGAAACGCCGTATAGATAGTCACTATTTGTATTAACCTTGGCATATAATTCCTGATATAAACGAGCGGCATTCTTTGCATCACCAGATTTCTCATAACTAATTGCTAATGTGTATACTTCATCATTATTAACTTTTTGCGCTTGAAGTTGACATGTAAAACACAACAGAAATACTAAAATACATTGTATCATATACGATATTAATAATTTAATGTGAAGCCAATCGCTATCTGAATTCTTGATCCAAAATGCTTGAAATACCCCGAAGATTGTTGTGGCTTAGATATCTTTTTCATAATTCTGATTTCTGGATTCAGACGTAGATCTGAGCCTAAACTTTTACTCAATGAATCTGGTAATACAACTAGTTGCGGAGTTCTGTAATAGTTAGAAACTCTTATCTGATTAAAAGAAGCAAATCGTACTGGTACTTTCCATTCTTTTGTTACATCATCTTTTACTTGTATAAAGATATTAATAGAATCAAATACTAATTGTTTAAAAAGTTGTTGATTTGTTACAAATGGCGAATCCCTAAGTGGGTCAAAGGCAATTGAATCAATAGAATATGCGATGCTATATATATAAGCTTCTTTGATTTTGTCTCTATTCGATTTGTAAAAATTACCTATGGTTCCATTATCATCAATAAAATTATATGAAGTAACAGCAGAAAAAGGTGTCTGAAAATTATTGATAACCTCAATAGTATCAATAACATATTGAGCTCTTGGTTCTTGAAATACTGTAGGTAATGTATCACAAGATATGAGACAACATATCATAGTGACACAAAAAAAACTATATATAAAATGTCTTCTCATTAGTAGAAATCAGTATCACGAAAAAAGTATATAGAAAAACCCGAATTTATCATTGTTTGGGATGCTAAAGAAATATCAGTGAAAAAATCAAAAATTCCATATTTGGCTTTTAATCCTACTATCATTTTGTATGCATTATCAGACATGAAATTAAATTGCAAATGTTCATTATTTTTTACTTCTGGATATGGACTATCTATTTGCCCATTTACTTTTTTTCTTGCACCATCGAATCCTCCCTGAATATCTTCCCATTGAAATCCAGCATAAATCATAAATGATTTATTAATTTTCTTACTTGCATGTATTCCAATAGCAAGTGACGAAAAATGAGATTTAATAGAATCACCAAATGCCATTGAAATTTCATTAAAAGATCCATGCAATGCAATTGCCATTGTTTGATCATGAAGCAAACCTTTTATAAGCTTATCTATTCTTTGATTATAACCAACTCTTAAAAATGATAGGGATACATCACCTTGATTATAATAAGCTGCGCAAAATTTGCTTTGAGAATAAATAGGAAGATTCAGAGATAATTGAATGATAGGTAATCCCAGTATAGCATCAATATTTTTTCCGTCAAGTGAAGCTAATGATTTTGCTGTTTGGTTTTGTCCAACTACAAACAATGGCGTTGAAGTACCACCATAAATTGTTGGTTGTTGAATTGTAACTGGATTATGTATTCCAGTTCCGGTTAATGATTGATATTCTTTGGTATTGTTTACATAAATATCAGGTATGCTTGATGTGTAATTTTTAGCATTTTCTGGAATTTGCATCGCTGCTATTGAAACATCAAACCCTAAAGAAAAATCATCTTGATAATGAGCTTCAGTGAATAAACTTGAAGTTAAACTTTGATGAATAGTTGTAATTAATGGTTTTAGATATAATGGAGCATTTTTTGAATCGATATGGCTAAATTCAGCAGGTATAGTTTTAGGTATATTTTGTGCATATGTATATGTTGCTCCACATCCTAATACAAATATTAGACATACAGAGTGCATAAAACCAGATATCGTACACACAATTAAACCTTAATGGACAATGCTAAAAGTAAGTATTTCTCGGTTTTGATCTGCTAGGACTTCACATATATAAGTTCCATTTTGCAGTAAATCAGTTTGTAGAGGTATTGCATAAAGTCCAGGTATAGCTGCGGAGTTATACACTGTTGAAGAGTACTTACCTACAATATCATAGATATTGACTTCTAGCTTTGCAGGATTTTTTAATTCAAAATGGACATGTCCATTCTGTCCATTAGATTGATTGCATGAATAACGAAGCTTATTATTGTTTTCACCAGCAAATGAATCTGCAACATAACTTATGGGAGATTGTAAATAGGGAAGAGGAACAACTCTTTCTCCAAAAATCTCTGTTACTTCTTCTTTGGTAGCCCCAAACCATGTCTGTAATATTTCTGCATATACTCTTCTATAATCAATATTTCTTTGTAAATCATAGTCTAGATCGCCATTTCTATCAAAGTTTTGTAAATCTGGATCATTTCCAAATACATTGGCTTGTACTCTATTTCCAAATGCAAATTGAACAGATGTTGTTCCATGATCTGTACCATTAGATCCATTTTCATAAGGCCTTCTACCAAATTCAGACACTGTTAATCCAACAACTTTATTAGCAAATCCTTGAGATAAAGCATCTGCCATAAATTGGCTTATTCCATTTGCTAAAGAAGCCATTAAATTGGGATGTAATCCTGAATTATCAGTATTCTGTTGTTGAACATGTGTATCAAAACCACCTAAATAAGCCATATATACTTTGGTTTTTAAACCACCTGAAATAAGCCTAGCAATTGTAGCCATTTGAGCTGGAAATCCTGCTGCATAATTGAGTGAATTTTTACCTTTATCAAATGCAGATTTTACAACCGTAGAATATGTATCACTTTGCTTAGCAATTGCTTGAATAAAATTATATTCTTCTACATAGGGAGTATTGCCTTGTATGATATCTCGGCCCGTTGAAGAACCTTGTCCATTTTTAAAGAATTCATCGGGTGAGGATAAAGCAATCCCCATATCACCTTTAGGACTTTTAAATAGCATAGACAAAGAACCTCCTAATTGAATACACAAAGGATGTTCGGGCACTTCAATAGGAAAATTCGGTAATTGTGATGAAAAGTATCGTCCTAACCATCCATCACTCAGTTTAGCATCAGGTTCTGAAGAATTAATGCCGCTTAACCAAATATCTGTAGATCTAAAATGGGAGAGATTTGGATTTTCATATCCTGATCCTTGTATAACAGCTAATCTTCCTTCTTCAATCAAACCTAAGAAACCATTTTTATATACATTATTTACTAAAGCTGGATGGAAATACACTTTAGAATTAAAAATGCGTTTTGCTTGGTCTTTTTTAACCGCAATATTGGGTCTTATAGCATAATAATTCGGATCATCTGCAGGAATAATAGTATTTAATCCATCATTACCACCAAACAATTGAATAATAATAAGAATAGAATCATCATTCATAACATTTGTACCCAACATTTTTGCTGGATTTAACGCAAATACTGGAATATTACCAAATGTAGCTAATGCACCAGTTGCTGCGCCAGCTTTAAGGAGAGTGCGTCGATGTATTGTCATATTATTTCTCTTAATGTTCTTTGTATACTCGTTTAATTTAGCAGAGATGGAAATCAGGAGCTTTTACTATGTCATTTAATAAGTCTTTAATTCTTAACGCTACCGTGGCTTTTGAATTAAGCATTGTTGTCCATTCATAAGCAGGCTGATTTTTTAAGAGAACTGCATCGGTTAAATACATTCTATATCCATCAGTTACACCTAAAGGAAGTAGGATAGAAATAATATTTTTTACCAATTCTAAAGGATCATCATATTGATCAAAACTTTTTACAAAATTGACGCATTCATCATCTGTTAATACTTTTATGATGTTTTCGATATATACTTTTCTATTTGGATATGTTTTCGTAGTAATCCACTTTTGATGTGCTTCCCATCCAGCAACATTTGGAGGATCGATTAAATCTTGATCCATACCTTTTAATGCATTTGCCATATCGGCTTGATATTTATTAAGTGGACGAGAAATACTTAATGCATATTCAGCTGGGGATTTTATTTGAGCACCTTTTATATACTCACTAAAGAAGAATTCACTTCCAAGCATTACTTCAATTAAAGGCCTGATTTCGAATTTGTTATCTTTAAACACTTTGGCAGCTTTTTGGATAAATTCTTCATCTACAACAGCACGATTACTATAAAAAAAGAATAAGTACACTTTTCTAGCTATAAATCTAGAAATAGCATCTGCTCGTACATCAAAAAGTATATCTATAAGATCATTAACCTCTTCTACTTTTACCAGATATTCTGTATTTGCAATATCATCTCTAGAAGGAATTGGCATTCCCATAAATTGCTTTGAGCCATTATCATGATCTGGTGGGTGAAAATAGGTATTATAAATACCATTTTTGGCTGGCTCATCATTAAACATTCCCACTTTCCATCCGGTTAACACTCTTGCTGCTTCTTTCACATCACCTTCGGTATAATAGCCAATACCGCACGTATATAATTCCATTAATTCTCTTGCATAATTTTCATTTGGTCTTCCTTTAATGTTTAAAACATTTCCCAAATACACAAGCATTGATGGATCTAAGGTGATATCTTTTACAAAACTTTTAAAATTTCCTAATCTATTTTTACGAATAAGTGCATTTTGTCTATACAGCATTTGAGGTGGAATATATGTATCATCACTTACAAATTCAGTTGTAAAAAAACTACTCCAAAACAGGGTAAGTTTCTCTGATGCAGGTAAAGTTTCTTTATGCATGGCTGTAAGCCACCACGTTTGTAATTGCCCTTGAAGATTCTTCCAACCTCCTTCGATAGAATTTCTAGTATAGATATCTGCACCTCTTGGATTTTCTGTCGATGAATTAATCCAGCTTGGAGCAGATGGCTGCATTTCTTCATTACCCAATATCAGTGTAATTGCTTCAGATGCTGATTTCCCAATCAATTGCTTTACTAAAGCTGGGCTTGGGGCAAAACTTAAGCGTCTAAGTAAATGAGTAGCAGTAAGAGTATCTAAAGGCTTTGTATAGGGATTGATACTTGCATTTAAGGGTTTCTCTACTTTATCACTATGATTATCAGGGATGAAAAAGGATAGGAAAGATCTTCTTTTCATAATTTTTCTACCATATAAATAGGAAATAATCGATGGAAAACATTATTCATACGATCCAAAAGAGAAATAATTCTCATTATTAAATGTGATGCTATCCATATATACTGTTTGACTTAATGTACATATAAACTTTTATGCTTAGAAACATCTTTAAAATAAGAATTACTCTTAGTATATACAATAACTTAAGAATAAATAATTTCTGGCTTAGTTTCTACAAACTATACATAACATAATTAAAAATACATATGATTCCATAGTTGAAATAAAAACTGAAGTTAATGTCATGTCTATATTATAGTTTTGCACCCATAACATACCACGCATATTATATGAATATTTTCTTTAAAGCAATTGTCAATATACTTCTTGTAATTACAAGTGTTGTTGCTATTCACGCTCAGTGGGAACAAGTTCAATTGCCATCCCCTTTTGCTAATTCATATTATTTAGATGTGTTTTTCTTACCATCTAATCCTAATTATGGCTGGATTACTGGTTTTGATGGAAAAGTTCTTAGAACTACTGATGCTGGGAAATCGTGGAATGGTGCGATAATTTTCGGTAATCCTTTTCTAGAGAGTGTACATTTTCCTTCGCAGATGGTTGGTTATGTTTCTGGGCCAGGTGGTGTATATAAAAGTATTGATGGTGGAATTACTTGGAAAGATATTTCTCCACCATATACGGTATCACAAATATGGGGATGTTATTTTGTTGATGAAGAAAATGGTTTTGTTGTTGGAGGTGGTTGTAGCATGGACAATCAAACCTTTATCAAAACTACAAATGGGGGATTAACTTGGCAAATTAATTATGGTTTTGAAAATCAATCTGGTATGAGTGATATAATCCTGTATGAAAAAAATGGTTTGGGATATGCTGTTTCAAGTGGTGTCCTTTGGAAAACCATCAATGGAGGCGATATTTGGACAGTCCTTTCTTATTCTGGGCCTAAATATTGGACAGAAGAATTAACCAATAAAGGAAATAGTTTTTTATTGCCAACAGCTGGAGAAGATTGTTCGGGGGGGAATAAAACAACTGGATCTTTAAGATTTTCTACTGATCGTGGCGGTTCTTGGAATACAACAATAGTTAATAAAGCTATGTTTGGAGCTTATCTTTTAGATCAAAATCGTGGCTGGGCTTGTGGAGATAAAGGTGAAGTACTTTATACAAGTAATAATGGTAAAAACTGGGAAAAAAAGAATTGTGGCATTGGTTCGGCTAATATTGATGATATCTGGTTTATTAATGATACTACAGGTTGGGCTGTGGGGGAAGGCGTATACCAATATATTATACCTACACAATCTTCATTTATGATTCAAAAACCTAATCCACCTTATTGTTTTGGTTCTTCAATTACATTATCTGCTCCAAAAGGAACATATTCTCAATTTTCATGGCATAAAGGTAATAAAAACAATCAAATTTCTAATGAAGATAAGATTATTATTCAAAGTTCTGATTGGTATTATTTACAATCCTATAATTATGCTTCATGTACATGGCATCAAGATTCTTTGTTTTTTGAATATTTACCATCACAAAACATATATTTAGAATTAAGTGGAGATTCTATTTTATGTAAAGAAGAAGTATTACAAGCATCTGTAAAAGGCCCTTTTCAATCTTGTATGTGGTCTACAACAGAAAAGCAATCCTCAATATTTATTACTCAATCTGGTGATTATTCGGTTAAAGTTATTGATACAAATGGATGTGTATATATATTTAATACACCCACAATAATTCATAGTGAAAATGTGAATCCCAAAATTTATGTTAATGGAAAAACTTCTCTTTGTAAAAATGAAAAAACCCAATTACTAGCCCCTTTAGGATTTTCTGTCTATAAATGGAATGATGGAGATTCAAGTTTGCAAAAGTTTGTTGATAAGCAAGGAGATTATTGGTTAAGGGTGATTGACAAAAATGGTTGTGAATTTTATACAGATACTGTCTCGATTGCCGTTCTTTCAATAGAAAATAACATTGAATCATTTTTTTCTTCATCATTTTCATTTGATTCATTGGTTCTTGGTAAGGATTCCTGCATATCATTAACGATTAGAAATAAAAACACAAATCAGGATATTTTTATACCATCACCACATTTAGTGCATAATATTGTTTTTTCAATACCTCCTGCACAATTTCCTATTCAGATAAAACCAGGTGAAGCATATTCATTTACTATTTGTTTTACACCATATAAAATAGGACTATGGACAGATACTCTTATCATATCTGATACATGTTCGCCCTTAATCTTACCATTGATTGGTTATGTTAATCAAAGAAATGATTCAGTAATATCTAATTGTACTGTACCAATCACTATTGGCTCGATACAAATGCCTCCAGAATATGGTAAAGTATTTACAATTGCACCTCATCCTATAACAGAATCATTACATCTGTATCTACAACAATCAATGAATATACATAGCCTTTCACTAGTAAGCCCAATAGGTGAAATATATTCATTAGATCTTATGAAAAGTAATCTGCATATATATTCACAATTACCAAGCTTTGTTCCCAATGGGTATTATATGCTAAAAGTTAATAATGAAATGTATTATCCATCATTCATTATCATACAACGCTAATGAAGTACAGTAGCCGATTTTTTACATTATCAAATATTATAAGTTTATTGCGTTTGCTATTGGCAATACCTGTATGCATTGGAATCCTTTATGATTGGTCGGATTCACTTTTACTGATATTGGCATTATTAGCATATATAAGCGATATTTTAGATGGATTTTTGGCTAGAAAGTATAATGATATTTCTGAATGGGGAAAAATATTAGATCCCTTAGCAGACAAGATACTTGTTGGTTCGGCTGCAATTTCGCTAATGTTAGTTGGTAAACTTTCGATATGGTACATTGCATTGGTTCTAGGAAGAGACATAGCCATTTTGATTGCTGGCTTACTTTCTAGCAGAAAACTAGGTTATGTACTACCATCTACGTATATGGGCAAAGTTGCTGTAATTTCAGTAGCAATTACTTTAATCTGTTCATTTGTTGATTCTTTGTACATCTATATTCAAGCTAGTTATATACTATCTTCCATCATGCTAATAATTTCTTTTATTCATTATGGAATAAGAATGAAATCATTTCTTTCACCAATAAAAAATGCATAAAAATGGGTTTATTTGATAGATTTAAACAAAAAGTAACATCAATCGTTGAGCAATCTGGCCTTAATAAATTAACCGAAGGATTAAAAAAAACTCGAAATGCCTTTGTTGATAGATTAAGATTTGTTCTTGGTTCAGGTAGAAAAATTGATGCACAATTATTATCAGAAATAGAAGAAATTTTGATTACATCTGATATAGGTGTTCATACAACACTTCATATTATGAATAATGTAAAAGATATCATTAAAAAGGAAGGTTATGAAGATTCTTCTGAAATATATAATCTGATCAAGCAAGAAATTCTAGCAATATTAAGTTCTTCATCTAATATCAAACATGATGATTATTACAGCTTGGTACATAATTCTAAACCTCATATTATCATGATGGTTGGAGTGAATGGAGTAGGAAAAACCACTACAATAGGGAAATTAGCTTATAATTTTAAGCAAAAACAAAAAAAAGTGTTAATAGGTGCTGCAGACACTTTTAGGGCTGCTGCAAATGAACAATTAGAAGTGTGGGCTCAGCGAGCAGATGTAGAAATCATACAGCAAAAACAAGGGGCAGATCCAGCTGCTGTAGCTTTCGATACAGTTAAAGCAGGTTTAACAAGAAATGTAGATGTTATTATTATCGATACGGCAGGTAGATTGCACAATAAAACTGGTCTTATGCAAGAACTTGAGAAAATATCTAGAGTTATTCAAAAACTAATTCCAGATGCTCCACATGAAGTTTTACTCGCTTTAGATGCTACTACCGGACAAAATGGCCTATTACAAGCAAAAGAATTTGCTAAGGTTTCTACCGTAACTGGCATCGTGCTTACAAAATTAGATGGCACTGCAAAAGGTGGAATTATTATTCCAATATCTCATGAATTAAACTTACCAGTCAGATTTATAGGTATTGGTGAAAAAATTAATGATTTACAGTTTTTTGATGCCGAAGAATATACAGATGCCTTATTTACTAATGAAGAACATGATATAACTGACAATTAAAATGTTCAGAAAATTAGAGTGTAAAGAAAATAATGTTTTCATGAAAGCTTTTAAGAATGTATATATTTTTTATACATATGATTTGCTAAAATACCATCAAATGTGAATATTTGTTTCCGCCGGAAACATACCTCATATCATTTTCAAGATAAATCTGATGCCACGTAGACAAGATATACATTCAATACTAGTAATAGGTAGTGGTCCGATTGTAATTGGACAAGCATGCGAATTTGATTATAGTGGCACACAAGCTTGTAAAGTATTGAAAGAAGAAGGTTTTAGAGTTTCTCTAGTAAATTCTAATCCTGCTACAATAATGACAGATCCTATCATTGCTGATGCTACTTATATAGAGCCCATCACATCAGAATACATAGAAAAAATTATTCAAAAAGAACGTCCAGATGCTATACTTCCAACTATGGGAGGGCAAACTGCATTAAATGTAGCTATGGATTTATATGAAAAAGGTATACTTAAAAAATATAATGTTACCTTAATTGGATCTAGCGTATCTGCTATTAAAAAAGCAGAGGACAGAGAATTATTTTTACAGGCTATGAAAAACTGTGATTTGGAAATGCCTGAAGGTGAATTTGTAAATTCGTTACAGGAAGGATTGGTTATTATCCAAAAAATAGGATTTCCAGCTGTTATAAGACCATCTTATACATTGGGTGGCTCTGGAGGTGGTATTGCTTATAATTTGGATGAATTCAAACAATTACTAGAAATTGGGATTATGGCAAGTCCTATTAAAAGAGTACTTGTAGAAGAATCTATTTTAGGGTGGAAAGAATATGAATTAGAAGTGATGAGAGATACCAAAGATAATTGTGTGATTGTATGTTCAATCGAAAACGTTGATCCAATGGGAGTTCATACAGGTGATTCTATTACAGTAGCACCAGCACAAACTTTAACTGATAGAGAATATCAGCAAATGCGTGATGCAGCAATAAAGATTATGAGAGAAATAGGTGTAGAAACTGGTGGATCTAATGTACAATTTGCTGTTAATCCTAAAAATGGTAGAATTATCGTTATAGAAATGAATCCTAGGGTTTCTAGAAGTTCTGCTTTGGCTTCTAAAGCTACAGGATTCCCAATAGCTAAGATAGCTGCTAAATTAGCAGTTGGTTATACTTTAGATGAAATTATTAATGATATCACAGAAAAAACACCCGCATGCTTTGAACCATCTATTGATTATGTAGTTACGAAAGTTCCTAGATGGGATTTTGAAAAGTTCAGAGATGTAGAAGACATACTTGGAATTCAGATGAAATCTGTAGGCGAGGCAATGTCATTTGGAAGAACATTTAAAGAATCTTTTCAAAAAGCATTAAGATCCACAGAAAAAGGACGCTTTGGTTTTGGCTTTGATTCTGATATATACCTTTCAAATAGTATATCTGAACATCAATTAATAGACCTTAAGAATAGATTAAAAATTCATACCTCAGTATCTATTTATGATGTGTGTGATGCTTTAAGATTTGGAGTATCAATTACAGAAATTCATACATTATCTGGCTATGATTCATGGTTTTTACATCAATTTAAAGAGATAGTTGATGCAGCCAATTTTCTTATTGTACATAATAGTACACTCGAAGAAATTGATGCTTCTCATTTACGATATTTAAAAGAAATTGGTTTTTCTGATATTCAAATTGCAGTATTAACAAAAACTGATGAATATGCAGTAAGACATTATAGAAAAAATTTGGGCATCATACCTGTATTCAAAACAGTTGATACTTGTGCTGCAGAATTTGAATCAGATACTCCATATCATTATTCAACATATGAATATGAAAATGAAGCAATAAGAACAGATAATAAAAAAGTAGTTATCCTGGGCAGTGGTCCTAATAGGATTGGACAAGGAATTGAGTTCGACTATTGTTGTGTTCAAGGAGTTTTTGCTGCCAGAAATGCTAATTATGAAACTATAATGATTAATTGTAATCCAGAAACAGTTTCTACTGATTATGATACGACTACTAAATTATATTTTGAACCCTTAACATTTGAAGATGTTTTGAATGTTTTGGATTTTGAACAGCCTGATGGTGTAGTAGTTACTTTTGGAGGACAAACACCACTAAAGTTATCTAAAAAATTACATGAATATGGTGCTCCAATCATAGGAACATCTTATGAAGGGATTGATTTAGCAGAAGATAGAAAACGTTTTGGAGCTTTGCTACAAGATTTAGCAATACCTTGTCCAGAATGGGGAACAGTTCTAAATGCGGATGAAGCAGTTTCGGTAGCTCAACATATTGGATATCCAGTACTAGTAAGGCCAAGCTATGTGTTAGGTGGACGTGCAATGCAGATTTGCTATAGAGAAGAATCCTTAAGACATTATGTTCTAAAGGCTATTGAAGCATTTCCTAATAATCAAATTCTGATTGATAGATTTTTAGAGAATGCATATGAATTTGATGTTGATGCAGTATCTGATGGTGATGAAGTAGTAATTGGCGGTATGATGCAACATATCGAAGAGGCAGGAGTTCATAGTGGTGATTCTAGCTGCGTATTGCCTCCTTATTCAATTACAAATGAGCAATTTGACATCATGGTTTTATATACTAAAAGGTTAGCAAAAGCTTTACATGTTATAGGCCTGTTGAATATTCAATTTGCAATACAAAGTGGTAAAATTTATGTTTTAGAAGTCAATCCAAGAGCTTCCAGAACAGTGCCATTTGTAGCAAAATCAACAAATGTAAATCTATCTCAAATCGCAATGAGAATTATGCTTGGCGAGAAAATTAAAGATATAGGTGTCAGAGATTTCTCTCTTTCGGCTAAAAGAGTGGCAATTAAAGAATCTGTATTTCCATTTATCAAATTTCCTAAAGCATCAGTATTTTTGGGACCAGAAATGCGCTCTACTGGTGAAGTTATGGGAATTGATAGTACATTTGGAAAAGCAATTATTAAATCAAGGATATCATCTGGAAATACATTGCCGTTAAAAGGTACAGTCTTTATTTCTTTAAGTGATCTTGAAAAAACAATACGAGCAGCTGAAATAGCAAGAGGTTATACTGAACTAGGATTCTCCTTGATTGCAACATCTGGAACAGCTGATTTCTTATTACAGCATGGTATTAGTGCTGAAAAAGTATTAAAGCACTATGAGGGAAGGCCTAGCATAATAGATGCTATGTCAGAAGGAAAAGTACATTTGGTAATAAATACACCAATTGGAGAAAATGCAAGATATGATGAACATATTATAGGCCAAACAGCATTAAAATATAAAATACCTTTATTTACTACTTTAGCGGCTGCTTATGCTTCTTTGAGTGGAATTCAGGAATCTATTACCAATGAACCAGAAGTAAAATCCTTGCAAGAATATTTTAAAAAGTCATTAATTCCAGCTGCTTGATATGGCAAAGGAAATTGGTAAAATATGGACAATATTAGACCTTATTCATTGGGGTAAAGAATATTTTGAACAAAAAGGTATTGATAGTCCACGATTAACAATAGAACTTCTGTTATGCCATACATTACATATATCAAGGGTACAATTGTATGTAATGTATGATCGACCATTAAAGGAAGATGAATTATCTGTTCTTAGAGAATATTGTGGTAGAAGAGCGAAAAGAGAACCTTTGCAATATATAGTGGGAAAATCTCACTTTTATGGATTAGAATTCAATGTAAATAATCATGTGTTAATTCCTAGGCCAGAAACTGAGATACTTGTTGATACGGTATTACAATATTTACTGCAACAAAATCACAGTCAGAAAATCATAGATATAGGTACTGGCTCTGGTTGTATACCAATAACAATAGCATCAAAAGCAAGTCCTGAAAAAATTGAGTCGATTTCTGGAATAGATATTTCTGCTGAAGCAATACATATTGCTATACACAATGCAGAAATCAATAATGTTACCGTTAATTTTTCTCAAGCAGATATATTTAAAGATTCACTTGAAAAAAGTACTATTCTGATATCTAATCCTCCATATATGGCTTCTGAAGAGATGATAAATAAGCAACCTGAATTATCCTTCGAACCCCACATTGCATTAACAGATAATGAAAATGGCTTGAAATTTTATACTTTTTTTGCTAACAATATTCATTCTTTGATGTATACAGGTGGAGCTTATTTTTTCGAGATTCATTCAGACCATGCAGATGTCATAAAGAAAATGTTTATAGATATCTCATCAGAAATATATGTGTTAAAAGATTTATCAGGACTAGACCGAGTTATTTGGGGAAGAATATATTGATTATTGGAATTTTTGAGAACATCTCATTTATATCCTACATTAAATTCAAATAATACATGATGATGTGGACAAAAAATAAGATTCTGAAAGTAGAAATTTTTGTAGATTTGAATCGTACTCTTTAATTCACAAAATTTTAAGAGTATAAACTAAGTATAAAGAATTATGTACATATATTCTTTATAATGTTAAGATGCAATCAACCTATTATTAATATTCATATGTGGAAATAGTATGGATCAGTTTTCATACGTCATTATTGGCGTTGGTATTGTTTTGTTTGCAGCAGCAGGAATAAGCTATTCTATGTTCCGTTCTTTTAATTCCTTTATAGTTTTTCTGTGGTTAGCAATTGCAGATTTAATTTGGGGATTATTTATGGGAGCCCCGGGAAATTTTAAGGATGCATTTGGTCGTCATGAACCCTTAAACACTTTGGGTACTATCCATACTGGTGGGCCACTTGTTGCAGCACTTTTAGGTATGCTTTTTATAGCAATCACATTTATTGTAGAACGATATTTGTTTATCAATAAAGCACAAGGTAATGGAGATTTAAGAGAATTTGTAAAAACAGTATCTACAAATTTAGAATCTGGTAATGTAAATAATGCAATTGAAGCTTGCGCAAAACAACAAGGTTCATTATCTAATATTTTACGCTCTTCATTAGAACGGTATGTACAATTAGAAAATGACTCTACTTATGATGCAGAAAAGAAACTATCTGAAGTTCAAAGAGCAATTGATGAAGCTACAAACTTGGAAACTCCTCTTTTGGAGAAGAATCTTGTTATTCTATCTACTGTAGCTTCTGTTTCAACTATGGTTGGATTATTAGGTACCACTCTTGGAATGATTCGTTCTTTTGCTGCTCTTGGAGCAAGTGGTGGAGCAGTATCAGCACAAGCTTTATCTATTGGTATTTCAGAAGCATTGTATAATACAGCTTTTGGATTAGCAGCCGCCATTGTATCGATTTTATCTTTTAATTTCTTTACAACTAAGGTCGACAATTTTGTGTATATGATTGATGAAGCAATTTTATCAGTTATGGAAATTTTAACAATTAAAGTTAAGAAATAGTAGCGGCATGAATCATTATCCCGCAATTCTCAGTCAATTGGAGAGTGAATAATGCCAAAGGTGAAAATGAAACGGACGGGTTTTGTTATAGACATGACCCCTCTTGTAGATATTACTTTTCTTCTTTTAACATTTTTCATGTTCACGGCAAAATTTAAGTCGGATGCCGACAATGAACAAAAGTTTCAGATAAAAAGGCCTAAATCTGCAGCTGATACCTCTAAACTTCCTGAAAAGGATGTTGCAGTTATCAAAATCGCTTTAGATTCTACAAAAGTAGCTGATACAGCATATTATTATTCTGTATCTAACCCTGAATTATGGAATTTGGTAAAAGAAGATCCTAGCCTTTCTGAGTGGTTAACACCAGCAAGGAAAGAACTTTCAAAATCACAGATTAAAACTATTAAAGTAGATGAATTAGAAGCATTAGTGAAAGCAACTAGGACGCAGTCTAAAGCTTTTAATGCTATGAAAAAATCTAAAGCTGAACAAGCTAGTCTTAAGTTTGCTGTTGATGCTGATCGTAGAGTGCGATTTAAATGGATAGCTGATGTTATGGAAGTGATGAGAAGAAGTCGTCAAACTCAGTTTAATTTTGTAACAGACAAAGAGCAATAGGAGAACGCTATGGCTGGTGGTGGAGAACTAGGAGGCGGCGGTAGGCAGAAGCGCGGAAAACATAGTAAACGCAAAACAAAAAAACGCGTTGGTTTCCGTATTGATATGACTCCTCTAGTAGACATTACTTTTCTTTTGCTTACATTTTTTATGTTCGTAACGACGTTAACAACGCCACAAATTATGGACATGGCAGTTCCTCCTGAAACTGAAGATGTAGAAGTTGCAGAATCAAAATTGTTTACTATTAGAGTTCGTGGCGATGGTAAAATCTTTTACAATCAAGCAAAAGATGCACCTCAGCCAATAATTCTAAAAGATTTAAGAAATCAATCAATTAAATCAAATCTTGATTTAAAAAATGAGTTGATTACCGTACTCAAGATTGATGATAATGTCAATTATGAAACAGTAGTTAATATTCTTGATGAATTAAATCTTGCAGAAATTAAAATAACTCAAGCATTACAAGCAGAAAAATTAAATCGTGAACGAAAGTTTACTATAGCTCCTTTAACTGATATAGATAAAGAGGAGATAATAGGCTTATGATATTATCAACTCCGGAAACACTTGTAATATCTTCAAAAGAATATGGTGCTTATGAATTAAAAATGATTATTAGGGTATTTACATTACGTGGATTCTATTATGTAATGGCCTTTTTAATCCTTTGTATAATAGCAGTATTTGCATTTTCTTTGAGAGAAAAAAAGGTGTATAAAACACCGTATAGAAGTATGGCCCGTTTAGATATGATAGATACACCTATAAGTGAAGATGCGGCTCCACCTCCTCCTCCACCTGAGATTATTGTAACCGGTACTCTAGCGCAAGCTGGAAACCCAGTTCCAGTTCCAGATGCTATGGTTGCTCCTGATCAAATATTTGCATCTGTAGATGAAATATCAACTTCATCTTCTCAAATAGGTGATCAACAACAAATAAATATCGATGATTTACCAACAGATGCTGGCTTATCCGTTCAAAAAGAAGAAGAACCTAATCCAGATGAGTTTATTGTAACTGATCAAGATTATAATGAAGTTGTTTCGAGGGTGTTACCTGATTTACAAAGAAGAGTCGAATATCCAGAAATGGCTCGTAGGGCTGGTGTTGAAGGACGTGTTAGTATTAAAGTTCTTATAGGCAAAGACGGTAAGCCTAAACCAGGTAGAACAATTGTTGAAGAAACTGCATCTGAATTATTTAATCCTGCAGCTGTTAAAGCTATTATGGCACAGGTATTTCCACCTGCTACGCAAAATGGTCAACCTGTAGAAGTGTGGGTTGTTATTCCTATTGTGTTTCGCTTACGTTGATTATTTAACTATATTTTAGGCGCTGTTTACTTTAATTCTCGTATGAGAGTATAGTTCACAGCGCTTTTTTGTACTTATGAATACTACTTTATTCTATTATTTAAATATTTCTATAAGAGTAATTACAATTCTTATGGGAGTTTTTATCGTCTCAAATTGGCTTAATTTACCAACAGAATCCAATGATTCAGTTCAATGGATTGGTTGGGTTATGATTGCTGTAGGTTCTGTCCGTTTAATTATGTATTTATTTAAATGGAAAGATTTTATAAAGAAGAATCAAGATTCAGATAGTGAAAAAAATGAAGAAAACATATAATAAGTGTATACTTCTACTACTTATATCTATAATGCTCATCAGCTGTGAAACAAATGATAAGCAATCAGATTCAACAATAGAATCTCCATTAAGAGGATCTGATACAGTGTTTTGCGACGAGTCAATCTATACTTGCTTTAATAATGCAATGCCTGTATATCAAAAGGCATTTCCTGATGCACATATAACCTTGTTTTCCAAGAATGCCAGATCATCAATGACTGAATTATTTTCGGAAAAGACAAAGAGTATTATTGTAGCTAGAAATTATTTACCTGATGAAGATTCACTTTTAAAACAGTCTGGTAATTCTTTCCAGAAAATACATATTGCTAATGATGGTCTTGTTTTCTTTGTATCTAAAGATTATCCAATCGATACAATAAATATGAATCAACTAACAGATTATATTTCTGGAAAAATTAGATTATCAATGTATTTTCAGAAAATAAATTCTGAACCCATGTTACTTATACCGGGCGCACAATCTTCAGAATATGCAAATGCAATTTCCTTTTTTTCGCAATTGTTACGTTCCGCAAAAAATATTGCAAAATTTATTAATTCTAGAGATTCAATAGTTTTTGAAGTTTTGAAAGGGAAGTCAATAGGATTGGGATATTTATCATATGTGCAAAAGAATCCATTATTAAAATCATTCAGAATAGGATATATCGATTCAACAGGAACACGTATTCCACCACAAATTGTACATCAAGGATTTATCATACAAAAAAAATATCCTTTTGGAATACCTATTATTGCATATCTTAAAGAAAAAAGACAAAATTTGCCTTGGGGCTTTGCAACATTTATGGAAAAAGACCCACAAATTCAAAAAGTACTTTTAGATTGCGGTTTAATTCCTGTGTTTGCAAAGTATAATTTGATTCAAGAGGACTAATATGAATACTAAACATTATCATTCATTTGCTTTGCATTTTCAAGTACTTATTGTATCAATTGTACTAACTTTAACATTACCAATATATGGTTCAATTGATGCTATTAAGAAAGCTTTCAATAGTAAAGATTATACAAAAGCTTATTCATTAATTCAGAGTACTCTAAAAGATCAACCAAAAGATGCTGATATTTTATTATTGGCAGGTGATATTTATATTGAAGTTAATAAACTTGATTCTGCATTAATATTGTATAAAAATGCAAGTAAAATTCAAGAAGCAAATTATGGTATAGACAGAAAAATAGGCCAACTTTTTATTAGAAAAAAAGATTATAAATCTGCAATTACATTTTTATTGAAAGCTGTAAAAGCAAATGAAAAAGACCCCTGGAATCATTTATCATATGCTGATGTATTATTGGCATCTGGCAAATCTGCAGAAGCTGAAAAAAGTTATCTTGAAGCCAAGAAATTAAATAATAGATTATGGCAAGCATCAGCTTCTTTAGCAAGTATAGCCATGCAAAAAAATAATGCTGAGGCAGCTAGAATGCATTATGAAGATGTATTAAAAATAGATCCATCAAATATTGAAATAAGAAAAAAACATGTACTTTTAGTTAAAGATGATAAAGAACCAGATCCAACTGTTGATGAAACTATTGCAGTAAATAAGCAACCATTTGTCGATGGCTCCCTCATACAAAGTAATCTTGTTTATCCAGAATTAGCAAAAAAAGCGGGAATAGAAGGTAAGGTTACACTGAGAGTTTTAATTAGAAAAAATGGAAAAGCCAAAAAGTTTATCATAGAAATAACTGATTCAGAATTATTCAATAAATCTGCAGGGGATGCGGTTATGAAATCTCAATTTCTTCCCGCATTGCAAAATGGAAAACCAATTGCGTGTTGGTTATCAGTTCCAATATCATTTAAATTAAAATAAGTTATTCTATTATTACAGGTATATGTTCATGAGATTGATCATTGCATTAATTGTATTCTCTTTTGCTTTCTTACATGTTAAAGCACAAAGTACTGTCGAACGATTTAAGAAAGCGATTATCGAAAAGGAATATGTTGAAGCACTTTCATTGACCTCTCAAGTAATTAATGAAAATCCAAATTCATTAGAATTGTTAGATTTAGCTGCAGATGTCTATGTAGAAATGGAATATCATGCAGAAGCTCTCAAAGTTTTACAAGCAGCCTTAGAAATAGAATCAAATAATGTGACATTTACCAGAAAGTATGCTTTAGCTTTAGCAAACACTTCAAAATTTACTGAAGCGGTAAATATTATGAATAAGCTATTTAAGAAAAAGGGGATGGATAAAAACCCTGATAATTTAATAGCTCTAGCAAATATTTATCTAAAAGCAGATTCACTTGCACAAGCCGAATATACATTGTTAAAAGCAAGAGAAAGTGATGATAAAAGAGCTGAAATATTCACAGGATTAGGTGATTTGTACTATGCAAAAAAAGTATATGAATTAGCCAAAGATAATTATGAATCTGCAATCTTATTAAATAAAGAATTATTAGAACCCAGAATTAAATTAGCAAGCTCATATTATCGTTTAGGTAATATGGAAATGGATCAAACATTATCTCAAGAATATTTTCGACGTTCTTTAAATGAATGGAATTATATTACTAAAGTAGACCCCAAAAACGCTACAGCTTTTTATGAACAAGGAAAAATATTTTTTCTTGCCTCCAAATTTCTTGAAGCAGGTTCATCTTTTAATAGATATGCTTTATTGAGACCAGAGGGTTGGCTTGGACGTTGGTATTGTGCGCAGGCATGGTATAAGTCTAAAAGATTTGATTCTGCTGTTGTACATCTTGAAGCTGTAAGAAATAAGATTGATACAATTACTGTTCAAGCAAATGAAATGTTAGCACATACCTACTTTGAAACAAAAAAGTATAAAGAATCTAGTGATTTATATGGAACTCTAACTAAGATTGACCAAGCTAATTATGAGCGTTATGGCTATGCTGCTTTTTTTGCAAAAGATACTAATACAGCAGTTAGGGCATTTTATTCTGCAATAGAAGGTCCCGATAAAAAATGTAATACTATGTTTAGATTTGCTAATCTTTTGATGAGTATGAAGAAGTATGATGAAGCGATTAATGTTTTCTCTAAACGTATAAATATGTGTGAGGATACCAATAGCGTGAAATCTATTTACTATATAGGGAATTGTTTGTATTCATCTGCAAAACATGATTCTGCAATTATCGTTTTTAAAGATTATCTAACAAAAGAAATTAACAGCATACCAGCAAGAATATCTATGTATAATTCTTTTAATGCTATAAAAAAAAGTGATGCAGGAAAACAATATCTTACTGAAGCATATCAAATATATTCTAAATCAATACTTGAAAATCCCAATAATGCTTCTACAAAAAAAGAAGGAGAATCTGTGTTGGATGCTTTGTGCAGAATAAATTTAGAATCAAAAGAATTCGCTTCTGTTATTAAATATGCCAAAGAATGGTCTGATATAAATAAAAATAGTGCTACTCCATATGTCTATTTAGGTTTTGCTTATCAAAGCCAAAATGACAGCCAAAATGCATGTAAAAATTATAATGAAGCATTAAAATTAGATCCATCTAATGTTGCTGCTAGTAAGAACAAGAAAGCATTATTATGTAAATAATATGAGTCTTATACTCCATTATGATGCTATTTCAAGTACAAATACGATAGCAAGAGCATTTAAAAAATATTCTAATTCTGTTATTATATCTTCAAATTCACAAAAATCCGGATTTGGAAGAAATGGTAAATCATGGTTTGGAGATTCATATAAGAATATATACTTAAGTATTGCTCTTTCTTCAACAATGCTTAAAAATCATATTTCGCCCTTTTATTATCAAGCCTGCTCAGTATTAGCTGTTCAGGCTTCTTTGTTTTTATATCTTTCTCCTGATATGATCAGAATTAAATATCCTAATGATATTTATATCCGACAAAATATGTCCTGGAAAAAAATATCTGGTATTCTTATTCAAACGGAATATATAGGCTCACATCTTGAAAGTGTTATTATTGGTATAGGACTTAATGTCTTTCAACAAGAATATGATGAGACAATTAAAGACAAAGCAATATCATTGTCCCAGATATTAGATGACGATTATAATGTAGTTATTCAATCACTACAATCCACTATACTAAGTAATCTGTTTGGATATCTAGAATATGATGAACAATATATATATACATTGTGGCATGATGCACTTAACATTATTGGAAAAGAGATTACTATTGTAAATACAGGTGAATCAGCAATTGTTGATAGTATAGGCAATAATGGAATATTACATGTAATTCAAGACAATAACAATCTATATATAGACAACGGTGATTCTATCTATTATGATTTGAATGAATAAATAATAAAAGTTGTCAAAAATCGATAAAGACAGTTTTTTCGACTGATAATCCTACACTAAGATCAGATTATGCTGAATAATAATCTTTACATCACTCTTCCGTTATACCCTAATACTTTTACAATCCCCTGAAAATCATCTTAAAAAATGAATTTATCATGTAATAATTACTTTCTATGAATATACGACTAAATAAGTCTTATATTTGTATAATTCTATGAACCTTTATCAAAAAGGTGATGTTATATGTTACGATTAACAAAAAAGACTGAATATGCTTTATTAGCATTGCAGCATATTGCTTTAAGTAATGGAACTTTAGTGTCCGCAAAAGAAATTTCTGATTCACATGGAATATCATTTGAATTGCTTGCTAAAGTACTAGGCCTATTATCTAAATCTAAGATTATTCGATCTGTTCAAGGAGTTCAAGGTGGATATATTTTACAAGAAAAACCAGAATCCATCACTCTTGATAAAGTAATTCGATCTATAGAAAGAAATTCTACAAATATTGTTGAATGTTCTCATAATCACAATGAAAATATTGAAAGTACTTGTACATGCCAAACATTTGATCACTGTACAATAAGACATCCAATGTTGATTATTCAGCAAAAGATGGATGAATTATTTATATCTATCACAATTAAAGATTTTTTATTGAATACACCTCAAGTTCGTACATATGAAGTTGAGTTACTGTTTTAAGATTCTTCATGGAGAAATAAATATATGGATAATGGAATGCAGGTAGTTGATGATATAGTAACTGGAGAATATAGATATGGATTTATTTCAGATATAGATCAAGAGATTGCCCCAATCGGATTAAATGAAGAAATTGTTAGAATGATTTCTGCTAAAAAGAATGAACCATTATGGATGTTAGAATGGAGATTAAAAGCATATCATTATTGGCTATCATTAAAAGAACCTCAATGGTCGAATGTAACATATCCCGCTATAGATTTTAATGAGATAAGTTATTATGCAGAGCCAAAGAAAAAAGAGGCACCAAAATCTTTAGATGAGATAGATCCAGAACTAAGAAAGACATTTGAAAAACTAGGAATATCTTTAGTTGAACAAGAAAGATTAAGTGGCATAGCAGTAGATGCAGTATTAGATAGTGTATCTGTTGCCACAACTTTTAGAGAAAAGTTATTATCTATTGGTGTAATATTTTGTTCTATGAGTGATGCAATTCAAGAATATCCTGATTTAGTTCGTAAATATCTTGGATCTGTAGTTCCAGTGGGAGATAACTACTATACAGCTTTAAATTCAGCCGTTTTTAGCGATGGATCATTCTGTTATATACCCAAAGGAACACGTTGTCCAATGGAGTTATCAACCTATTTTAGAATTAATGCTAAGAATACAGGGCAATTTGAAAGAACATTAATAGTAGCTGATGAAGGAAGTTATGTAAGCTATTTAGAAGGTTGTACTGCGCCTATGAGAGATGAAAATCAATTACATGCAGCAGTTGTTGAAATAGTAGCTATGGAAAAAGCTGAAGTAAAATATGCTACTGTCCAAAATTGGTACCCAGGTGATAAGGATGGCAAAGGTGGTATTTATAATTTTGTTACCAAAAGGGGATTATGTGCTGGATATAAATCAAAAATATCGTGGACACAGGTAGAAACCGGTTCAGCTATTACATGGAAATATCCTTCTGTCATATTGAAAGGCGATGATTCAATCGGTGAATTTTATTCGGTAGCTGTCACAAATAATCATCAACAAGCAGATACAGGCACAAAGATGATTCATTTAGGTAAAAATACTAGAAGTAGAATCGTTTCAAAAGGAATCTCTGCTGGTGTATCACAAAATAGTTATAGAGGATTGGTTCAAGTTCATAAAAAAGCTCAGAATGCAAGAAATTATTCTCAATGTGATTCTTTATTGATAGGTGATACTTGTGGTGCACATACATTTCCATATTTAGAAATACACAATTCATCTTCGGTTGTAGAACATGAAGCTACAACATCCAAAATTGGAGAGGATATATTATTTTATTGCAATCAAAGAGGAATATCTACAGAAGAAGCTGTAGGATTAATTGTGAATGGATATTGCAAAGAAGTTATGAATCAATTACCAATGGAATTTGCCGTAGAAGCACAAAGACTTCTTGCGGTAAGTTTAGAGGGTAGTGTTGGCTAAATTAAATTATCAATTTTTATTAAATATATTATTATGTTGAAAATAAACAACTTACACGCATCAATCAATGATACTGAAATTCTTAAAGGAATTAATTTGCAGGTGAATCCAGGCGAAATACATGCTATAATGGGTCCAAATGGATCTGGCAAATCAACATTAGCATCTGTTTTAGCTGGAAAAGAAGATTATGAGATTACTCAAGGTTCTATTGAATTTTTAGGTAAGAATCTTTTAGATATGAAGCCCGAACATAGAGCAGCTGAAGGGTTATTCCTTGCCTTTCAATATCCAGTTGAAATACCTGGTGTATCAACAGCAAATTTTCTTAAAACTGCATTGAATGAGATTAAAAAATATAGAGGCGAAGAAACACTTGATGCCATGGATTTTTTATCTTTTATGAAAGAAAAGGCAAAATTAGTTGATATCGATATTTCTTTTATTCAAAGATCTTTAAATGAAGGTTTTTCTGGTGGAGAAAAAAAGAGAAATGAGATTTTCCAGTTGGCGATGTTAGAACCCAAGCTATCAATATTAGATGAAACTGATTCTGGTTTAGATATAGATGCTCTAAAGATTGTTTCTCATGGAGTGAATACATTAAAAACAAAAGATAATGCAACAATTCTTATAACTCATTATCAAAGATTATTAGATTATATTATTCCTGACTATGTACATGTATTGTATAAAGGAAAAATTGTAAAATCAGGTGATAAAAACTTAGCACTTGAACTTGAGTCTAGAGGTTATGATTGGATTAAAGAAGATTTATCATTAGCCTAAACATTCCTTTTATTTACTGAATATATTATCATATCATGAATACATATTTATTATCTGATTTATTAAACTCTTCTCTTTTTAGTGCAGAAAAGCTTTCTGATAAACCATTAAGCACGATTAAACAAAGTGCCCAGAAATCTGCTATTAAAAAAGGAATACCAAACCCTACAAAAGAAGATTGGAAATATATAAATCTATATAAACACATACATACGTCATTTCAACTTGCTGAATTGCCATTACATAATACCATGAAAGTTGATTCCAAAATTTCAGCTATAGTATTCTTAAATGGTCATTATTCATCAACTTTATCAAAAAATATAAATAAAAATGTAGACATAGAAGTATTGGATGACATATCACTACCAGAGAGCTTCAACACATTAGTTAATACAAAAGATAATCCATTTGTAGACATCAATACCTCTCTGTTTAATCATGGAATTCATGTGAATTGTCATCCAGGTGAAGATATATCAATTCAGATACATCATTTCATTGGAAATTCACATGACAGTCAGCCATTATTGTGTAATCCTAGATTGTTTATCAGTGTCCAAGAAAACGCCAAAGTAGAATTATTAGAATCATATACTATACATGGTAAACATCATATTATCAATGAAATCATAGAGTTAGATGTTCATCCAAATAGTTCAATTGATTATACAGTTAATCAAACTTCACTAGAAGAAAATTATCTTTTCTATGGTCATTATTCTACCATAAAAACAAAGGCTATTTCAACAATTCATATTGTCAATGCCGGAACAGCATTTACAAGAAATGAAATTAATGCATCTTTAGTAGAGCAACATGCAGAAGCAAACATTTATGGTGCTATCTTAACTAAAAAAAATGAATTTATAGATAATCATACAGTTGTTAATCATATAGCTCCGCATTGTGAAAGTAATGAATTGTTTAAGCATATCTTACATGATGAATCAACAATTGTTTTTAATGGAAAGATATTTGTTTTTAAAGATGCTCAAAAAACGAATGCTTATCAATCCAACAAATCTTTACTATTATCAGATAATGCTACATTAAATACAAAACCTCAATTAGAAATATTTGCTGATGATGTTAAATGCAGTCATGGTGCTACTTCTGGTGCTTTAGATAGCGATCAACTTTTCTATTTAATTTCTCGTGGAATCCCAGAGAACATAGCTAAAACTTTATTGATGAAAGCTTTTATGAATGAAATTATTGATGATATACCAAATGAAGATCTAAAAGAGAGTATTGATGTGCTTATTTCACATTATCTAACACGTTTATGATAGAAGACAAATATCTACATCTGGTTAATCAATGGAGAGATCATTTTCCAATTTTGCATACTTCGGTATATGATAAACCATTAATATTTCTAGATAATGCATCAACTACACAAAAACCACAAATTGTTATAGATACCCTTTCACAATTTTATCAGAATTATAATGCCAATATCCATAGGGGAGTTTATTATTTAAGTCAAAAGTCTACAGACTTATTTGAACAAACTAGAGAGATTGTTCGATCTTTTATAAATGCAAAAAAACAATCAGAAATTATATTTACAAAGGGAGCAACAGAAGCAATTAATCTTATTGCCTCTTCTTTTGGAGATGCATTTATACAAAAAGATGATGAAATAATTATTTCTCAAATGGAGCATCATGCCAATATATTACCATGGCAAATACTTTGTGAAAAGAAAGGATGTATCTTAAAAATCATACCTATTGATAAAAACGGTGAATTACTGATTGATTCATTATGTGAACTAATAAGTAATAAAACAAAAATTATATCTATTGTGTATGTGTCGAATGTAATTGGTACGGTAAATCCTATTTCAGAAATAATAAGCTTAGCAAGACAGCATAATATTCCTGTTGTATTAGATGCATGCCAAGCCATTCAACATATTCCTATCGATGTTCAAGCAATAGATTGTGACTTTATGGTTTTTTCTGGACATAAAATATATGGGCCTTCTGGTACTGGTGTTCTTTATGGAAAAGAGGAATTTTTGAATCAAATGCCACCATATCAAGGTGGAGGCGATATGATACATAAAGTTACATTTGAAAAATCTACATATGCTGGTTTGCCACATAAATTCGAGGCAGGAACACCAAATATAGAGGGAATTATAGGGTTAGGTACTGCAATTTCTTTCTTTTCTTCTTTATCATTTGAAAGTATACATATATATGAAAACTTTCTTTATCTATATGCTTTAGAGTTATTGCAATCAATTCCAGAAATAACAATTATAGGTAATGCGAAACAGCGAATGAGTGCTATATCTTTTATTGTTGATTCAATACATCCACATGATATGGCATCATTACTAGATCGCGATGGCATTGCAGTTAGGGCTGGACATCATTGTGCACAACCATTAATGAAATTCTTTAATGTGCCAGCTACTACCAGAGCATCATTTGCTTTCTATAATACTAGAGAAGAAATTGATATTTTTATACATAGTGTAAAAAAAGCAATAAAATTATTTGCATAAGCTGTAAATCATTTAGTATTTATTATAAATTTGTAAAAAAATACACACATTCACATGTTCCAAATGCGCTATTGTTTCTTAATTATCTTAATACTATGTCAATGGGGTTGTACATCCACAAAACAACTCACTTTAAGGCAAATATCTGGTGAAACAGATATCACTAAGGGTTCAAAAGCAAAATTATCATGGCAATTTGAAAATGCAGATTCAGTTAAAATTGATGGGGATTTAACTGCTTATAAAGCAATAGATTCTACTGTTTTACTACCTTTGCAAAATACAACATATAAAATAATAGCGTATAAGGGAAAGAATGACTCCGTAGTTCAATTAAGAACAATTTATGTTGATAATACTAAAGATTCATATCCTCAAAATACTTCTAACAATAATCTATTATCTATTAATAATTCATTATCACAATCATTGCGTTTAGTACATAAAAGGTTTGTTCAATTTGATTCTTCTCATCATAAATATGTATTCTCAATACATAATAATCAAGGCACAATACTTAATGACAAGATGCTTGAAACATCAATTTCTTCTCATAATGAAGATTCTACGATAAATGCCAGCTTCAAAGTAAAACCCGAAGTTCGTCTTTCGAAACAATCTTCCATTATTATAGCATTAGACCAATCTATAGAAATGATGAATAATCAATCAATCATTAATACCTATCTATATCAAGCAATTAATAAGATAAATGATATTGATTCACTCCATTTTATACGATTTAATACATCAATAGTTTCACAACAAATTCTAAGAAATAAATATGATCTATTAAGTGCAATTAATGCTTATCAAGGATATAAACCAGAAGGAATCAGATGTATTTATAATGTAATTGATTCTATTCTAAAGAATAAAAATATAGCTGATGATGCTGATATCATTGTTTTGACAAGTGGCCCAGATAATGGATCTTATATTCATGATGCTGAATCTGTTGTAAAAAATGCACAAAAACGAAATATATCGATTCATGTATGTAATATAAATAATGAGGTTTTAGACAATTATTCATTGAAATATTTGGCTTCTAAGTCTGGAGGTTCTTTTTTAGATCTATCTTCTTCTGATACCAATACATGTGTTTCTTCACTCATTTCTTTAATGAGAATCAATAAAGGTACATTTTACGAGATATTGATTGCTGATTCTATTCTTAAAAGTAGAGAATCGTTCCACATATCTGTACAAATACCTTTGAATGATACTGTGTTATCGCTAAAAGTACTGAGTAATGTAGATGAAAATTCAAAATTATCTAGATATAAGATTGTCAACTTATTTTATGATTCAAATACTTCTATTGACACCTCTTTCTATGTGCATTTGCAAAATCTATCTTTTCTTTTAAAATTGAATCCAACAAAGATTATTGAATTGATTGGCTATTCATCATTACTAGAGTCTAATGATGATGCATTAGCATTAGCATTACAAAGGGCAAGTTCGATAAGAAAATACTTAATAATGACAGGTGTTGATCCAAATCAAATAAGAATACGAGGCCTAAGTAATATTAAACCAATTTATCCAGTCGAGAATCAATATTATCAAACTATCATGAATCGCAGAGTAGAATGTAGATGGATAGACCCTTCATTATTACCCTATGAAATAAGAGCTGAAAAAGTTAATACAGAACAAGAAGCTTTATCAATGATAGAGAAATGGGAAAAGAAGAAAATCATGTCTTATTTTGATAGAAGAATTCATAATGGTATTTCTTATTATCAAATCCTTCTTTGGGGATACTCATCTCAAAGCCAAATGAATGAAGCGATTTCTGCACTTAAAAAGTCTGTTAATTTTGATTTAATTCCTGAAGATTAAACAATTACAAAATATTTTATTTTTTTATGTGAAATATATCATTCATATTTGCATCGCAAGCAGCTGTTTTTGGTACTATACCAACCGCAATATTTGGCATTTGTTCTTTATCAGGTTACACAGAACAATAGCACATTCCCAAATCATTACATATCCTTCTATTTCATGTATATGTTGCATACATAAACATACTTTAAACACTTTTACCCGGTATTTATAATGCGGACAACACGCAATAATTCTAAACCCACGAATCCACGCTCTTCTGATCCAAGAACATCAAATAGGGATACTTCTTCAATGCATCAAAGTAGACCAGCTCCTATTCCTAAAAATTATTCTCATCAAGACAAACCAAAAAGTTCTGTAGATACGGTTACATCTACCTCTTCAGCTGGTGTGATTGACATTACAGAATTGAAGTCAAAGAAAATTGTTGAGTTAACTCGAATTGCTAAATCATTAGGAATTGAAGATTATAGTGATCTTAGAAAGCAAGAGTTAATTTTTAAAATAATTGAAGTTCAAGCACAAAAACAGTCTAAAGATCAGGCATCTGAAGGAACTATTAGTGAAGGCGTTTTAGAGGTTTTGGGTGATGGATATGGATTTCTAAGAGCATCTGATTACAATTATCTGCCATCTCCTGATGATATATATGTTTCACCTTCTCAGATTAAAAAGTTTGGTTTAAGAACTGGTGATACGGTTCGAGGCGATGTAAGACCACCGAAAGAAGGAGAACGTTTTTTTGCATTATTAAAAGTAGCGTCAGTTAATTTTGTTTCTCCAGATGTAATGAGAGATAGAACAATATTTGACAATTTAACACCATTATATCCTGATAGAAGGTTAAACTTAGAGACGTTACCAAATGAATACTCAATGCGTATTATTGATTTATTGTCACCTATTGGTAAAGGTCAACGTGGATTAATTGTATCTCCTCCTAAATCTGGAAAAACGGTACTTTTACAAAAAGTAGCTAATTCTATTGCAAGAAATCATCCAGAAGTGAAACTGATTGTTTTGTTAATTGATGAAAGACCTGAAGAAGTAACCGATATGCAAAGATCTGTAAGAGCTGAGGTCATATCTTCTACATTTGATGAACCACCAGAAAGACATGTACAAGTTGCAGATATGGTTTTAGAAAAAGCTAAAAGATTGGTAGAAGCCAAGCAAGATGTTGTTATTCTATTGGATTCTATTACAAGATTAGCAAGAGCACATAATACCGTTATTCCTCATTCTGGAAAAATATTATCTGGCGGAGTTGATGCAAATGCATTACATAAACCTAAAAGATTCTTTGGTGCAGCTAGGAATATTGAAGAAGGTGGATCGTTAACTATTATTGCAACAGCTTTAATTGATACAGGTAGCAGAATGGATGAAGTTATCTTTGAAGAATTCAAAGGTACAGGAAATATGGAATTAGTATTAGATAGAAAATTAGCTGAAAGAAGAATATTCCCAGCAATAGATGTCAACAGATCTAGTACAAGACATGACGAATTATTGATGTCTCAAGAAGAGCTAGCTAGGATATGGATTCTACGAAAAGTATTGAGTGATCTGACAAGTCTTGAAGCTATGGATTTACTTCAAGATAAATTAGATGGAACAAAAAACAATAGAGAATTTCTTCAAGTTTTAAATTCTTAAGAACTTCCTTCCAATGTAAATCCTTTCCTTATTATAGTATTCGGAAAGGATTTTTTTATAATAACACATGATTCAAATTTTACCTGTAATTATAGCTTCTTTATTCATTTTATTGATATTATTAATAGTAACAATAAAAAATCGTTTAGCATTTAAACCCATCCAACCAATATCAATCTCAACAATTAAAGATTTTCCATTTATCAGTGTTCTTATTCCTGCTAGAAATGAAGAAAAAGTTATTAAGCAATGTATAGAATCATTAATTAATCAACAGTATCCAACATATGAGATTATTGTACTTGATGATAATTCTACCGATGAAACATTGATAATTCTTGAATCATTATGCTTGAAATATCCTGAAAAATTAAAAGTAGTACAAGGAAAACCCCTACCTAAAGATTGGATGGGTAAAAATTATGCTTGTCATCAATTAAGTATACTTGCAAAAGGTGAATATCTAATATTTACTGATGCAGATACAATTCATGAATCTTCATGTTTATTAACAGCAACAGAAATAATCATTAAAGAAGACATAGACCTTCTATCTCTTGTACCTAATCAAATAATGAATACATATGTAGAAAAGATAATTATTCCTATGATGCTTACTTTATATACAGCTTATATTTCTATAAAAGCAATACAATTCAGTCCAAATCCTGCTTTTACAGCTATGAATGGACAGTTTATGATGTTTAAAAGGTCAATATACGGCTCAGTAAAAGGTCATGAGACAGTAAAACAAATGATTGTAGAAGATATACAATTAGGTAAAAAGATAAAGAGTGCTGGAGGCACAATCAGCTTAAAAAATGGATCTTCAATATTATCTTGTAGGATGTATAATAATGCTAGTGAAATTATTCAAGGTTTCTCCAAAAACATTTTTGCAGGGTTTGATTATAACTATGGAATTATGATTTTATTCCTTTTCCATTTATACATTGCTTATATACTCCCATTCATTTTACTACCTTTTATTATGTATAATCAACCGTTTGATATACTTTCAATAATCATCATTCTACATATCTTGATAATGTTATTAATACAATATATTGTAGGCCAGCTTTTCCGTTTTAAAAAATATATGATCTTTTTGTATCCTTTAACTGCCTGTTCAATTATTTATATTGGCTGTATATCAATGTATGAACGATTATGTAACAAAGGTTCTACATGGAAAAATAGAATTTATCATGAATAACCATGCTGATAATGTTATTCATTGTAATTCGTCATACTTCAAAAAGGAGATATTATGATAGATCGATTAATTGATACATTCTTACATAGATTTACAAATACTGGTAAAGACAACAATGATAATCCTATCCCATTGATAACAACAGGAAGTATTGTTTTAGGAGCAATGCTTAGATTAGCCCTTATAATGATAATTACATGGTGGATTATTGATGAATGGATGTTTCAACAATATTGGATTTTTATTGCAATAGCAATAATGCTCTTTGTTATTTATCCTTCTTTTAGACAATATTCTATTTTTAATGATAGGATTGAAAATTTAGCAGAATCTACTATGTGTGGTAGTTGTAAGCATTTTGATAATACTGGACAAATGTGTATCCTTTATGACGAGCATATCAGTAATAATTCATTGCCATGTGAAGGCCAAGATTGGGAATTAAAAAATTAAGTTACTATGAAACCTACTATAATATATCATGACAATGACATAATCATTGTCAATAAACCATCTGGAATGTTAAGTATTCCTGATAGATTCGAACATAATGCACCAAATGTAAAAAGGTTTTTACAAAATCAATTTGAAGAAGTATTTACATTGCATAGACTAGATAGGGATACATCGGGAATTTTAGTATTCGCAAAAAATGCAGATGCACACAGACATATAAGTATGCAATTTGAACAACATACTGTAGAAAAAATATATTATGCTATTGTGAGGGGAATATTCGAGAAGGAATCATTGGAAATTGATATTCCATTAGCACCTGACACTGTAAAGAAAGGATTAATGAAACCATCTGCCAGAGGTAAAGAGTCGTTCACAAAAGTCTTGTTGAAAGAAAGGTTTAGAGTAGCATCACTTATGGAGTGTAGGCCAAGAACAGGACGTCAGCATCAAATTAGGGTCCATTTAGCGGCAATTGGACATCCAATGCTTGTAGATAAAGATTATGGTAGTATTGGTGAGTTTTACTTATCTACAATTAAAAGAAAATTTAAATTAGCTAAGAACACAGAAGAGAAACCCATAATGTCAAGAGTTCCTTTGCATGCCTTTGCATTAGAATTTATACATCCAGGAACAAATCTACCAATTAGGTTTGAAGCGGATATGCCAAAAGATATGAGTGCATTATTAAATATACTGAGAAAATATGCACCATATCAGGACTTTTCAGCTATTTCATCATTTGATGAATGGATATAAAGTGATTTATCTTACTGATTTTAATTCATCCATTGTAAATAATGATATTAATGGGATTCCAACTTGTTCTAAAGCTTCCAAGCCACCTTGTTGACGATTAATCACACAAATTGTACACAATATATTTGCACCAGTTTTTCTTATGTCTTGTGCACTTAAAATAACTTGCCCACCACTTGTAATGACATCTTCAATAATAACTATATTTTTCCCTTCCATTGAAGGACCTTCATTAACTTTACATGTTCCATAATCTTTTGCCTTTTTCCTTATAAATGTTACTGGTAATCCACAATCTAAAGAGATTGCGGTAGCAATTGGAATTCCTCCCATTTCTAAACCAGCTAATATTTCTGTACCATTTGGTAAAAGCTCAACCATATATCTTGAAATATGCTTCAGTAATAAAGGATTTGATTCAAATAAGTATTTATCAAAATATTCATTACTGATTTTACCTGATCGCAATAAAAATTCACCGGTTAAATATGAAGTATTAAAAATACTTTTAGCTAGTTCAGCTTTATTCATACGACTCTTCTATTATTGATTTTACACTTATTAACTTAAATAATTGCTGTAACTTACTTCTTTAGTGATTAAAAGCATCCAAATATTATGAATTATTCTCTACCAAATATTATAAGTTTTAGTAGAATTATTATTGCACCTATTTTTTATGTCTTACTTACAAATAATGATGTAAAGTCTATAAATATTGCATGTGTAATATTTACTATCGGAGCTTTATCTGATTATTTTGATGGGATGTTAGCTCGATTAAGAAAAGAAGTATCAGATTTTGGTTTATTTTTCGATCCATTAGCAGATAAAGTGTTAACAAGTGCAGCCTTTTTTGCATTTGTAAGTATGAATATTATTCCACTTTGGATGATAGTCATAATAACAACAAGAGACATCATAACTACCTTATTACGATTATATGCCGATACATTAGGCACTCCTATTGTTACATCAAAAGCTGCAAAAACCAAAACCTTCGTTCAAATGGTGTATATATTAATTGTATTGATATATCTTATCATTCTAAATAATTCTTCTATGTTAATAATTATTATTGATCATAAAAGTACTATAGAATACTCTATTTACTTAGCAATGTTAGGTATAACTATACTTACAATGTATACATCTGTTGAATATTTTATTCAAAATAGTATACTGATAAAATCTCTAATAAAAAGTGATTGGATTGCGATAACAAAGATAGGAGTAGGATCATTTATTGGTGCTGGCTATAGCAGTATCGCTCCTGGTACAATAGCTTCAACTTTGGCATTATTAATTGTAATATTTAATGCACCATCATATGTAATAATCATCATGACAATCACAGCATGTATATTAGGTTTGTGGAGTGTACCATATTTAGAAGATCACTGGGGAAATGATGCTTCTAAGATTGTAATTGATGAAGTTGTAGGTATGTGGTTAATTCTATCTGTTCCAATATTTCCAAAGACATGGATCTGGAATGTAATTGCTCTGATATTTTTCAGACTATTTGATATAGCAAAACCATTTCCTATTTCTTGGCTTAATTCTCGAAAAGGTAGCATTTGGGTATTTGCTGACGATATTGTTGCAGCACTCTATACTATTATGATTATGTATTTGTTATTATGGATGTCAGTATTTATACCAATATTCAAGTATTTATCGTAAAAAGTTAATAAAACAAGCTAAATATTCAATTTTATTTGGTCTAATGAAAATAGTACTTGTCTTGTTCATATTTTTTATGCTAAATTGCAAATGTAATTCGTTATAGCATATTGTGTTTAAGGAGAAATTAGATGAATAAACAAGAACTCATTGCATCAGTTGCTGAGAAATCTGGGTTAACTAAAGTAGCTGCAGAAAAAGCTGTCAGCAGTGTATTTGCTTCTATATCAGAGCAATTAGGCGCTGGTGAAAGTGTGGCCCTTTTAGGTTTTGGTACTTTCGGTACAAGTAATCGCGCTTCACGTTCTGGAAAAAACCCTAGAACAGGTGAAGCATTAACTATTCCTGCTCGTACAGTTCCTAAATTTTCTGCCGGTAAATCCTTAAAAGAAGTAGTTAATGCTGGAAAAGGATCAAAAGCAACTAAGAAAAAATAAATAATATTTTATTTTTAGTGAATTTAAAAAACCGTTCTTTTGAACGGTTTTTTTTTACAAGTTATAGTATGAATCCACATTTACTTTCGGTTAATGATTTAATAATATCTGATATTTATCAATTATTTAATCAAGCTAATGTATTTAAGACACTTAATACAGATTCTATAGAAAAAGTTTTAAACGGTAAAACTGTAGTCCTTGCCTTTTTTGAGTCCTCTACAAGGACAAGAATATCCTTTGAAATCGCTTGTAAGAGACTAGGTGCACATACAATTGTATTCCAATCAAATGGTAGTAGTGTTTCAAAAGGTGAGTCTTTAATCGATACTATTCAGACAATTGATCAAATGCATATCGACATGTGGATTGTACGTCATCCTTATAGCGGTGCAGCCGATTTAATTTGTAATAATGTTAAAGGACATGTTATTAATGCTGGTGATGGGCAGAATCAGCATCCTACACAAGCATTATTGGATGCATTCACTTTATATAGGCATTATGGAAATTTACAAGGGAAGAAGGTTACAATTGTAGGAGATATATTACATAGTAGAGTTGCAAGATCTACAATTCAACTTTTTCAAAAATTAGGTATAGAGGTAGGAATCTGTGCTCCAGGAATATTAATTCCGAGAAATATTAAACATTGGAATGTACGATATTTTTCTAGGCTGTCAGATGCTTTAGAATGGACAGATATTGTAAGTATGTTGAGAGTTCAAAAAGAAAGAATGCAAGATCTATCACTTGTGAATATGAATGAATATTCTAGGCATTTTGGTTTAACTTATTCTATGCTTGAACGCTATACAGATGTAATAATATTACATCCAGGCCCTGCAAATTATGGAATGGAAATTCAAGAGGGGATAATGAACAATAAACGAATACTAATTCGAGAACAAGTTAATAATGGCCTGGCTATAAGGATGGCTGTGTTGTCTTCTTTAATTACCAATCATTCTCTGCAAGAACGATAATTTTATCTTCTTCAAAAAATGTAAATAGTTTAAACTTATCAGGGTTTACAATCACACCTTGCTCAATAGCATCTTCATCATATCTTGATAACATTCTACAACCAATAGCAATTTCATTTTTTCTTTTAGCAGCTTCTACAATAGTATAAAAATTTATTGGTTTTCTTAACTCAACATACTCAGAAGCAGGTTTTAAATATATTTCTGAACCTTCAGACTTAAATAAATCTTCAAAAACTAATGCAAGATCTTTTTCTTCAGAAACTTGAGATAGCATCAAGCTATTTAATTTGTCACTAACTACAAAATCATCAGCGCTTGTTACATTAACAAGTTCACGATTTCTAACATCGAGCATTTGACTTACGATAGAGAATGGATGTCCTGTTTTTTCAGCAATGTCTCTTAAATGTAATAATGTAAATATTGTTCGGGCATCAGCTTCTTGAATATCAAGAATTTGAGAATAACTTAAAATGATAATATGATCATATTGCTTGCAATTTAAGCTATCTAAAACTCTTCTATTACTTGTATCGCCAAATGTATATTGTAACTCAATATTATTTAGTGATTTAGATAATACAATCAGCTCATGTTCAATATCATTATGTTCTGAAACTGCATTAACTTTTGATCCTGGAATTACATAATGATCTAGTTCTGAAATAATTGTTTTGGCTTGTCTATTCCAACCAAGTATAAGTGTGTTCTCAGGCTTTCTATTTATAATATCTGTTAGTATAACAGCAGTTCCATCTATATTTAAATCAGGATTTACTGTAGAATGAATTTTAGACCCTTCTTCGGCAACTGCTATAATTTTATCTCCACGTTCGATCACTCTGCTACCAGGAGGATTTAATTGTATTGTTCCATTTGAATATCTAATACCAATTGGTGTTGCTTCATTGTAGGCAAATAATGCACGATGAAATTGTTTGCCTACTAAAGAATTTTCCTCTAAAAAGTTAATCTTATTTCTTTTGAAATCTAGAAGTTCTAGAAATACAACTGATAATCCTGATTGTCTACAAGTTTGAGCTATGATTTTAGAAAGAACATCTTCCATCAAAATAAATGATACTTCATTCTTACCCACTAGCCTAGCAACTTCTATATTTTTTGGATCTCTTATTTCTGCAACAATATGATATTTATCAGGTCTTCTTTGTGGATTATTGGTTATGGCCAAAATCATTTTTATCATAAGTGAATCAGGATCATTACTTGTATCTGGTGATAAAATAATGATAGATTTAGCAGTATGTGGATTGATGATTTCTAAATCAGTTAAATCTATAGGATTACCAGTTCTACATACAATCTTTGTATTTGAAAAGTCTTCAATCTTCATGAATATTTCATCTTCCATTTCAACTTTATCTTTTTCAGCTAAAATAGAAATACAAGCATTTTTCTTCCCTTTATTAGCAGTAATAAGCTCGCTTATAATGTAAAATATTTGAGGTGACCATCCTAAAATGACAGTATGATCTTTTTCTATTACTAATGAACGACCTTTCCTTAAGTTTTCTAATTGCTTTGCAATACCACTATTTAATACACCAATAAGTATTGATATCAATACCATCCCACCAAGTGTAGCTATAAACATCAATGTCATAAACATCCAATTGCCTTTATTAGCGCTTATAACACCTCCATCAAGAGAATGTAAAACTGTAGACCACACTAAATCCCAAAAACTAATTGTTGTTGTCTCGCTATTATTAATACCTAATAATGCACCAATAATTGCAATGATAAAAACAAAGATTACTGATATAAAAAATAAGCCGGAAATAAGAGATATGACTCCCTTAGACATCAATGTGTCAAATTTATATTGTAAGTATTTTTTTGTAGATCTGAAAGGCATATCATTTTAAGAGAAAGTAAATAATAATTACTGCTAAGTTACAAAAATAGAACTTTTATATAAGTTCATACATAAAAAAACCATTATTGTTCATAATAATGGTCTACATATTTTATGCAAAAAATTAATTAGGAATATCTATTTTTTTTCTAAATCTGGAATGAGAATTTTCTAGTATTACTGTTTTAAAAGTTGGTGGTTCTGTTGTTTTAACAATAGATTCTTTTGAAATTGTTTTGTAAGATTTACATATTTTACCTTTAGCTGTTTCAGTAGGTGTATAATATGATTCGATATACTTAGGAGCTTGTAAAGTATGTATCAATGGATTTTGATTAGTCGTAGAAAGGTATTGATTATTTTGAGTACTGATATCTTTTGATGTATTATGAATAATCAAATATGAAAATAAACCAACAATTGAACAAATAAGAACCGTGTTTACTATTGTACTACCTTTTATAGATGAAATTAAAGCATAAGAGCCTCCAGAAATGGTAGGTGCAACTAGTAAAGATTCTGTAAAGATACTTGAAGAATAAGCTAGATTATGCGTTAATAGTGTTTTCATTTGATGTTCAATTGTAGAAGTTAACAATGAATCTGCATCAAATAATTCTTTCAAATGAGAATCAGTCCCTACTCTAGAAAGAAATTGCGTACATTCTTCTGGTGACATTAAACCAGATGTAAACCTATCAATTTCAATATGTGGTGATATATCCATTAGCTAGTCCAAAATGTAGAAATTTATATAATTTTATCATTTCTTTGATATCTAGAAATAATTTCTCTAAGCTGCGCTCTGGCTCTAGAAGCTCTTGTCCAAACAGCATTTGGAGATATCTTAAGCATTTCTGCAATCTCATCAAATCTGTATCCACAATACATATGCAAAACAAGTAATTCCCGATCTTCAAATTTTAATGCATTCAAGGAAGTATTAACAAGTTCTTCTACCGAGGTACTACCTGCTTGATGTACAGAGGGTAATCGAAAGTCATCTAAGGAATCAAGTGAAATAACGTGCTTTTGTAGTTTGATATGATTTAAACATAGGTTTCTAGCTATAGTAAAAATAAATCCAATCGGGTTTAAAATATTTGTACCTTCTTGAAACCGTAATTTTATAATCCTTTCCCAAACTTCTTGAGTAATATCTTCAGCTATGTAAGTATTACTAACAATCTTTGCACAATAAAGATAAATTCTTTTATTAAATGTGTTGAATAATAGTAAAGCTGCATTATCATCTCCTTTTAAGAAAAGATCGAATAGTTCAACGATCTCAATTGAAATGTGTTGTTCTGTTCTTTTAGGGGATTCATTTTTAGCTTGATTCTTATTGCCAACAGGCATAATGATACTCTTGTGCAATATTGTTAAGACAAATAACAGTATGTAAAACTTACAGACATATATTAATAATTATCAATTTGAGCTTTTTGAAGACTTCCAGAATAATCTACATATACTGTTTTCCACTCTGTGAAAATATCAAATGCTGTCCAACCACCTTCACGATGTCCATTCCCAGTTCCTTTAATGCCTCCAAATGGCATATGAGCTTCGGCACCAATTGTGGGAGCATTTATATAAGTAATCCCAGCCTGTATATCTCTAATCGCTTGGAAAGCAGCATCTACACTTCCAGTAAATAACGATGAAGATAAACCATAATTACAATCATTAGCCAATTCAATTGCATGTTGCAATGAATCAGCTTTTGTGACAGATAAGACAGGTCCAAATATTTCTTCTTTAAATATTCTCATATTTGGTAATACATCAATAAAAATAGTTGGTTTGAAAAAATATCCTTTTGCACATTCATTCTTGTCTTCTATATCGCCACCAAGAACACAAATAGCTCCTTCTGCCCTTCCAATACGAACATACTCTTGAATCTTTTCTAATTGCTTATGATTGATTACAGGTCCCATTTGTGTATTCTCGTGTAATCCATTTCCAATTCTGATTGATGTAGCTTTTGTAATTAATTTATTAATAAAATCATCATAGATATCCTTATGTAAAATCAATCTTGAAGTTGCTGTACAACGTTGCCCTGCGGTTCCAAATGCTCCCCACAAAACTCCTTCTAAAGCTAATTCCATATTTGCATCATTCATTACAATTTGAGCATTTTTCCCACCCATTTCTAATGAACATTTTTTATTTAATGCACCGCATTTAGAGGCAATAGCAGTACCTGTAGCTGTTGAACCAGTAAATCCAATAACACTTATGTCTGGATGATCTACCAACAAAGACCCTGTTAAACCTTTTCCATATACTACATTAAAAACACCAGTAGGTAATCCAGCTTCTTCAAGTATTTCGGCAAAAATATGTGCAGAATGTGGTGAATCTTCAGAAGGTTTAAAAACAACAGTATTACCACAAGCTAAAGCAGGAAGTATTTTCCAAGATGGTACTGCAATTGGAAAATTCCAAGCAGTTATAATTCCACAAACGCCAATTGGCATTCTAAAAGACATATTCATCTTATTTGGCATTTCACTTGGAGTTGTATAACCAAATAATCTTCTAGTTTCAGTTGCAGCATAATATGCTGTATCTATTGCTTCTTGGATATCTCCTAGAGTTTCAAAGATAGGTTTTCCCATTTCTCTTGTCATTATTGAAGCAAGTTCATCTTTTCTTCTTGTAAAAATATCTCCAGCTTTTCGTAGAATATCACCTCGTTTTGGTGCAGGTAATTTACTCCAAGAGTTAAAAGCTAATGTAGCAGCATGTACAGCATCATTAATATCTATAGCATTTGAATCTGGAAATATACCGATACAATCATCTCTATCTGCAGGATTGGTATTGGCGAAAGTTTCGGAAGAATTAGAAGAAGTAAAGACTCCACTAATATAATTATGAAAATGTCTCATTGATATATATCCTATAAATAAGTATAGTATTTGATTGACAAAGATAATGTAATAGTGTATTCTATTCAATCTAAAGGATAAAAACTGAATATTTTGAGTATCGTGGATTATATTCTTAGTAAATTTGCTTTGAATTCATGTATCGAGTTTTAAAACCTATGAAAAATAAATTACAAGTACCTTCCTCTAAAGAAGAACTATTTTTTTTAGAAGGCCCAAAATCTAGACTTAAAGAACTTCTATTTACATTCTCTATTTGCAAAGAATTTATTCTAGGATTTAGGATTCTTCACTTTGTAGGGCCTTGTATTACAGTGTTTGGATCTGCTAGATTTAGAGAAGATCATCCTTATTATGAAATAGGTTTTGAAGTAGGAAAAAAGTTAGCAGAATTAGGGTTTACTGTCATGACTGGCGGAGGACCCGGAATAATGGAAGCTGCAAATAAAGGTGCTTTTCAACATGGTGGATTATCTGTAGGTGCTAAAATATTGCTTCCTTTCGAACAATATCCTAATGTATTTATGCATTCATTTGCCACGTTTAAGTATTTCTTTGTTCGAAAGTTTTTGTTGTTTAAATATTCTTATGGTTTTATTGTATTACCTGGAGGTGTTGGAACCATGGATGAACTATTTGAAGCTTTAACTTTAATTCAAACAAAAAAAATTAAAGATTTTCCTATTGTAGTTTTAGGTACACAATATTATGCAAGTCTTGATACTATGCTTAATACCATGGCAGATGAAGGCGCTATAGATAAAGAAGATTTATCACTTATAAAATTTACTGATTCTATCCAAGAAGCTATTGAACATATACAAAAACATTCAGTTGAAAAATATGGTCTAAAATCTCCAATTCCTTCTGGTATTTTGGGTGAAAATAATCCAAGAAATTAATAATGAATCTTGTACTAATCAAATGTTAATATGTCTAAACTAGTTACTACTTTAAAGAAAGTTTTTATAGGCGAAGGTAAAAATCTAAAAGATACTTCAATGTTTCATAAATTAACTCTAGTTGCATTTTTTGCTTGGGTTGGTTTAGGAGCAGACGGATTATCATCGTCTTGCTATGGCCCAGAAGAAGCTTTTAGGGCATTAGGGGAATATCCATATTTATCGATATTTATTGCTATAGGAACAGCTATTACTATTATGGTAATTAGTGCAAGCTATTCTCAGATTATAGAATTATTTCCATCTGGCGGCGGTGGATATTTAGTTGCTAGTAAATTATTATCTCCTGAAATTGGCATGGTAGCAGGATGTGCATTATTAATAGATTATGTATTAACTATTACAATATCTATTGCTAGCGGTGTAGATGCTTTATTCAGTTATTTACCTTTAGACTATCATGGATATAAATTAATTGCTGGTATAATGGGGACAGCTTTATTGATTATTCTCAATCTACGTGGAATTAAGGAATCAGTAACATTTTTATTACCAATATTTATAATATTTGTAATTACACATGTTGCCGCAATATTTTATGTATTTGGCACACATCTTTTCGAATTACCAGATGTAGCTCAAAAAACAGCAGATCAATTAGGTTCTGCAACATCACAATTAGGTTGGTGGGGAACAATTGTCCTTTTATTAAGAGCATATAGCATGGGTGCAGGTACATATACAGGTATAGAAGCTGTAAGTAATGCAATGCCTATTCTACGTGAACCAAGAGTTGAGACAGCAAAAACTACAATGAAATATATGGCTGTATCTTTAGCTTTTGTAGCTGTAGGATTAATGATAGCATATGCTTTATTCAATGTTCAACATGTTGAAGGTAAAACATTAAATGCTGTGCTATTTGATAAATTAACAATGAATTTGGGGAGCGAATTATCCAGTACAGTATTATTTATAGTATTATTTAGTGAAGCTGTCCTATTATTTGTAGCCGCTCAGGCTGGTTTTTTAGGTGGACCACAAATACTTTCTAATATGGCTCTAGACAGATGGTTTCCAACACGTTTTGCAATGCTTAGCGATAGATTAGTTTCGCAAAATGGAGTATTATTAGTGGGAATTACCGCTGGAATAATCATGTTGTTATCCGGTGGATCTGTTCATTTATTAGTTGTGTTATATTCAATCAATGTGTTTATAACATTTACATTATCACAATTAGGAATGGTTAGACATTGGTTGCAAGTTAAAACCACATTTAAATACTGGAAACGTAAAATTGCAATTAATGGATTAGGATTAGTGTTATCAGCATTTATCCTTATTGCTGTTGTCATTATCAAATTTACTGAAGGTGGTTGGATAACTCTTATTATGACGGGAAGTTTGGTTCTCTTAGTATTATCTTTCAGAAGACATTATAATGAAACATCGAAACTTTTACGACGCTTAGATGATTTAGTACTTACAGCAATTGACGACAAATCAATCGCCGATCCTGATTCTAATAATATTCCAATTGTAAGTAGTAAAGGAAAAACTGCTGTTTTTCTTGTTAATGGATTTTCAGGTTTAGGTTTGCATACTCTATTTACAGTAATGAGAACATTTGAAGGTGTATTTAAAAACTTTGTTTTTGTTCAAGTTGGTGTAGTCGATGCAGGTAATTTTAAAGGTAGTGAAGAAGTTGAAAACCTAAAAATGTATATCGACTCAGAAGCAAAAAAGTATGTTAATTTTATGATGAATAATGGTTTTTATGCAGAAGCATTTACTGAAGTCGGTACTGATGTTGTTTCTACAGTTGCTGATTTATCTAAAATAATTTCTGAGAAATATCCTCAGTCTATAGTTTTTGGTGGACAAGTTGTCTTCCCAGAGGAGTCAATCTTCTCTAAATGGTTACATAATTATACTGTATTTGCCGTGCAAAGGCGCCTATATTTAGAAAGTATACCGGTAGTTATTCTACCAGTTAGAATCTAATTCTTTTCAAAATTATTTCTTTTTATATGAACATATATATTCTATGCTCAGTTTTGTGTGTACTTAATATTTATCCAATATTAAGTCAAGAATCTGCTCAACCAGAATCTAATTTCTATTCTATTCAATCGAATTTTATCAAAAAATTCACTAAACAAAAATATAAATATTATGAACAAGCTTTTAAAAGCAGAAAGCTTAGCGAAGATGAAAAAGAAAGTCCTGATGCCGAGCTTTTTCTTCAGTTTAAACGTTGGGAATATTTTTGGAAAGATAGAGTTGATCCATTAAAAGGTACATTCCCAAATCCATTGCATCTGGTTGAACAGAATGATATAAAGAATAAAAGTGAACAGGGAATCAATTATAAATATCCCGAAACTGTTTTAGCAAATACTTGGAAATATGTTGGATCTCCTGTAGTTCCAAAAGGTGCAGGAGCAGGCAGAACTAATTGTATTACTCCGATGGGTTCTAATAATTCTCAATTATGGACAGGTGCTGCTTGTGGTGGTATTTGGAAGACTGTTAATGGTGGAGCACTTTGGCAAACTACCACTGATAAGTTACCTTCTCTTGGTATATCTGATATTGCATATGATTATAAATCAAATACAATTTATGCTGCTACGGGTGATGCTGATGGTCAAAATACTTTTTCTGCTGGTATATTTAAGTCAACAGATGCCGGAGCAACATGGAATATCACTGGCTTAACATTTAAAACAAGTTCTACAAGACTAATTAGCAAGATATTAATTCACCCTTCCAGTAGCGATATCTTATATGCAGCATCTAATAATGGTATATATAAATCAATTGATGCTGGTAAAACTTGGACAGTTAAGCAAGCAGGTAATTTTAGAGATATAGAATTTAAACCTGCTACTCCATTAACTATGTATGGTGTTACCCAAAATTCCTTTTATATATCTACTGATGGTGGAGAAAAGTGGACAATAAATTCAAATACAACATTTCCAAGTACTACATCCAGAATTTCTATAGCAGTTACTAATTCTTCTGTAAATAATGTTTATGCCTTGATTAGCAGTGGTAATTCTTTTGGTGGTTTTTATCAATCTACAAATTCTGGGCAAACATGGGTAGCAAATACTTCTTCTTTGAAACCCAATATTTTAGGGTATAATTATGATGGACAAGATAATGGCGGCCAGGGTACATATGATTTAGCTTTAGCTGTTTCGCCAACTAATCCAAATATTGTATTTGTGGGTGGAATTAATATATGGAAATCAACAGATGCTGGGAAAACATGGAGAATTTCTGCCCATTGGTATGGCGATAAAAATTCACCATATGTACATGCAGATATTCATGATTTAGATTTTGAACCAGCATTAGGTGCAACATTATATGCAGCAACAGATGGTGGAATATTCAAAACAACAAATAATGGTACTTCTTGGACAGATCTTTCATCAAATCTAAATATTATGCAATTCTATCATGTTGCTAATTCTCAAACAGATCCAACCATGATCATCGGGGGCGCTCAAGATAATGGAACGAATTTAGGTTTGAATAAGGATTGGCAACAAGTATTGGGTGGTGATGGAATGAATTGTTTAATCAATCCAGATGATCCTAATTATGTATATGGTTCTATTTATTATGGAAGCATTTATGTATCCACAAATGGTGGTACATCATTTAATGATGCAATTAACAAAAATGTTACCGGTGAAAATGGTAATTGGGTAACCCCGTTTATTTTCAATCCTTTAAATCCATCTATTATGTATGCAGGTTTTGCAAATCTCTGGGTTTCATATATTTATGGAAAACCAAATACGTGGAAACAGGTATCAGATTTCGCTAATAATTCAGGATCATTAAATTTTATATCAATTTCTCCAGTTGATACATCTATCATAGTAATTGGGAATTCATCAACATGTAGATTATCTAAAGATTCCGGTAAATCTTGGGTATCACTTAGTTTTCCTAATGGAATTACTTCGGGCTCTATTAAGGATTTTGTATTTCATCCTACAAATCCAAACTATGCAATTATCACTTTAAGTGGAATTACACCAAATAGACAAGTATTCATAACTAAGGATTTAGGTGTAAACTGGGAAAATTATTCAACTGGGCTGCCTGAAGTATCTACTAATACAGCAGTTTTTCAAAAAAATACTTCAAATAGAATATATGTTGGAACTGATATCGGAGTCTATTATCGCGATAGCACTTTAACTTCATGGACGTCTTATAATACAGGATTACCTTCAGTCATCATTAATAATCTTGAAATTGTTAATATAACCGGAGTACTAAGGGCAGGAACATATGGTAGAGCTGTCTGGGAAGCACCATTAGTAGATTGTCAAAGTTATAATGTTC
>BJGZ01000002.1 GCA_014191195.1 Chlorobiota bacterium | reverse complement strand
GAATACGCGTTTTAGTGGATGGTATTCCAGAAACAGAACCTGATGGAAGAACCGCTTTAGATTTTATAAACCCCGCAGCTTTAAAAAGCGCGGAAATTCTCAGGTCTAATAGTTCTGCATTATTTGGCAATGCTTCTGGTGGTATCATTAGTTTTTCTACAATACCACAAACAGATAATACAATACTTAGTCTTTCATCTCAGATTGGAAGTTTTGGATTACAAAAAACAACATTTCAAGCTTCTACAAAAACTGATATTGGCTTATTGTATTGTACTATTGGAAGAAATAGCTTTGATGGATGGAGAGAACATTCACAAAGTAATGCTTTTCAATGTAGTGGTGGATTAGTTAATCAAATCAATCAAAGAACAAAAACAGGATTATTTATACTTGCAGGAAATACAAATTTTAGAATACCTGGTCCTTTAAATCAAGTTCAATTTGATTCAAATCCACAACAAAGTGCAGATACTTCAACATTTAATCCTACCTTTATTCAAAGAGATGAAAGACGTAATAATACCGCCGGAAGACTTGGATTTACGATCGATCATTCTATAACACAAGATCTTGGAATTGGAGGAATGGCCTATTTACAAAGCAAATTTTTACAAAGATCTGAACGTAATACATTTAGAGACTTTACCCGCTATCATACAGGTGGAAACATTGTAATGAAACATACAATGCATTATTCAGAAGACATTCACCAAATGTTTATCGGTGGTGTGGATTATCAATATCAAGATGGAGCTATCTTATTTTATTCTCTTAAAAATGGAGAAAGAGGAGATATTCTCAAAACAAATAAAAGAGAAGGTGCCGAAAATATTGGAGTATTTCTCCAAGATGAAATACTTTTTGGTGAAAAGATCTCACTCATTATAGGTGCTCGATATGATAATATCTCTTATTTCACCGATATTTATATAGACGGAGCTTTGCCAGTATATAAAAATGAAATGAAATCATTTGAAAGAATTACACCCAAAGCAGGAATTACCTGGAAATTACAAAATGATATGTCTGTTTATGCAAATCTTGGTGGTGGAATAGAAGTCCCTGCTGCAAATGAAACAGACCCACCGGCTTCTTTAAGTTCTTATATTATCAACCCTTTATTGCAACCAATTCAATCTTTGTCTTTAGAAGCAGGATATAAATGTGATCTTATTCATGATAATTATTTGCTATTAGGCAAAGCAAAAATTAAAGGAGATCTAGCTATATATACGATTTCAACAGAAAATGATATTGTTCCATATTCTGGTGGTAGATTTTACTTTAATGCAGGTAAAACCAAAAGAACCGGTATTGAATGTAGCCACTCTGCACAATGGGAAAATGGATTAAGTATAAGTGCATCCATTACATTAAGTTCAAATGTATATACCGAATACAAACAAGATTCACTAGTGAATGGAAATCCAACTGGGGCATCTTATAAAGATTATGCTCAGAATTCGATAGCTGGAATTCCAAATTCTTATGGATCGTTTAAGATTCAATACACACCTATTACATTTTCTGAATTTTCTTGTAATGCAGAAATTCGAAATATGAGTTCATATTTTGCTAATGATGCTAATACTTTAAAGATTGATGCTTATTCAACTATTGATATTGGTATTATGTACAATGTAGAAATATCGAATAATCTTGAATTGAAAATATTTGGAAAGGTGCAAAATCTTCTAGATATACAATATGCTGCAGGTGTATGGATAAATCCAGATATACCCAAATTTACATCGCCCGCATATTTAGAACCAGGTTTGCCAAGGAATATTGTAATTGGTACTTCATTGAATTGGACAAATTAATTAGCCTGTAGAATCTTTTAGAAACAAATTTTTATAGCCATAATTCTTAGTGGATTATGGCTATTTTCTTGTATTGAACTATAGGTAAATAGCTGTCAAAACTGCTTTTTTCCGTATTTTTACATTATTATTTTTTAAATATTACGATATCGAATGTAATCATGAATAAAGATTTACATATATGTGGCATAGGCCATGCCTTAGTAGACATAGAATTTACAATTAATGAGCAGCAATTTGCTCCTTTAGGTTTAAAGAAAGGGTCAATGGCATTAGTTAGCCCACAGGAACAATCTGCTACAATAACATCATTACAAGCGCATCATCCACATCGATCAAGTGGTGGATCTGCTGCTAATACAATTATAGCTATTGGACAGTTTGGGGGAAAAGCTGCATATAAAACAATACTTGGAAATGATGATATGGGCCTTTTTTATGCCGATGAATTTCGTCAATTATCCATACATCTAGAAGCTGAAATTATTCCGAATTCGATAACTGGTACATGTTTAGTTCTTATTACTCCTGATGCTGAAAGAACAATGCTTACAGATCTTGGGGTAAATTCTAGCTATAATAAAGATCATCTAGTGATAGAAACAATTTCTCGATCTGAATGGCTTTATGCAGAAGGGTATCGAATTACAGAATCAGGTGGTGCAGCTGCAGTTTTAGAAGCAGTGAAAATTGCCAAACAACACGACACGAAAATTGCTTTTACTTTCTCTGATACTTTTGTGGTTGAAGTATTTAAAGACAGAGTATTAGAAATCTTACATTATACAGATATGATTTTCTGCAATGCTGCAGAAGCATGTGCATTTTCTGAAATGTATAATGAGCAAGATGCTTTTGAATATTTAAAAACAGTATGTACGCATGTAGTTATGACGCGGGGCAATCAAGGTGCTTATATTCATTATGATGGCAAAGATATTAGCATTCCTGCTTATCCAACAATTCCAATAGATACTACCGGCGCTGGCGATATGTTTGCTGGTGGGTTTTTATATGGCATAACAAATGGATATACAGTTGAACATGCAGGACATTTAGGTTCATATGCTGCATCTAAAATTGTATCGCAATATGGGGCTAGGCTTAAAAGTTCAGCTTCAGATATAAAAAAAGAAGTCTTTTCACTATTACAACATTAATGTGAAGCAATTCTGTATTTACATATTTCTTATGTGCATTGTTCAAGGTAATTGTTTTTTTCAATTACAAGCTCAATCTGGTATGACAATGTCTGATTTTTCTGAAAAACTTCTTCTATATTTTGATGAAGAAATGATTGCAGATATTCAGAAACAAATACCTGATACTACGAAGTGCAAAGTGTGGAGTTGGGATATTGCAGATTTTTCTGGAGATACATATCCTGATTTAGCATTTGTTGTAAAGAATAATGCAGACAAGAAAAAAATAGTAACAGTTTACTTATTCTCTGATATAGAAGGCTTTTTAACCAAGATTGCAGAATATGAACATACTTATGTTGAAATGCCTTTAGAAGTTGGCATTGTGATTAGACACAATACATGCTTTATTACAAGCAAAATCGAACAGTTTAATTGGAATATTAAGGGATATACATTCGACAATGGTTTTGTTATTCATACAGATGAATTTTCTACATCACGAATTGCCGGCTATACAAGAGAAACGTATAATAATTTTCAGACATTAGAATCAAAAGAAAAATTAATAGATATTAAAACCGATAATATTGCTTATGATCATAGTTATTTGTCAATACCTGCATATTCAAAAAATGTACAAGAAATAAAAGGTATAAGTAGTAGAGTTTTAGCTCACAAGCCTGATTTTGCTGTCAAAGGAGCTTTTTATTGGCAAGGTGATTCAGATTGCTCTTTTGAGATTCATAATATTCATTATGATACTGATTATCTGACTTTTGATATTTCTGTAACTGATGATGCTTTGATATATGGCAGATGTGATACATGCACATCTGATTATGTAGACATTTGGTTTACAACTCATCCACCATCAACAGATGTTAATCAATATATTGACAAAAGAATTCATAAGAAGAAAAAGAGTACAGATAAAAAGCTCATAATTTCTGATAGTGGAACAATGGCTATTTCAATAAAACCAGGTGATTTTTTAGAACAAAATTCTACAGTTTCAATTATTAAATCTGAAGATAACATTGTAAGCACCTCGCTTTTATCGTCAATAAAACATTCATCATCACTAACTAAAACTGGATATTCATTAAAAATTGCCATACCATTACTGTTATTTGGCAATCAAATCCAATCAGAGATAAAAGAATCTATTAAAGAAATAGGGTTTTCTGTGATTATTCACGATTGTGATAATCAGTTTCGTCCAGAAGAAGAAACAATATTAGCAACATCTTCATTTATTCACGATAATTCTGATACATTAGGTTCATTATTGTTTGTACCAGAAGGAAAGAAATATGGTGAATCTCTTAATATTTTTTCAGAGCCTTTTTCTTCATATTTATTAGAACTAGGATTTTAAAGAGTAAGAATGTTATGTCTATTTTACCGATTTATGTATTTGATCATCCAATACTGAGAAAAAAAGCCGATATCATTAACTCAATAGATGATTCTTTGATTTCATTTATTGCTGATATGAAACAAACGATGCATTATGCAGATGGTATCGGATTAGCTGCAAACCAGGTAGGTTCTCCATTATCTTTAACTGTTATCGATATTTCTCCAATGACAGGATATGAACAAACAAAGCCGCTTACTATCATTAATCCAAGAATTCTGTATTATTCAGATGAAGATACTGATTATGAGGAAGGATGTTTAAGCTTACCATATCTTAGAGATACAGTTATTAGACCAGAGGCCATACAAGTTCGATTTATGGATGAGAATATGAAAGAACATACAATCGAGGCTGATGGATTATTAGCAAGAGTTTTACAACATGAAATAGATCATTTACATGGGATTTATTTTTCGGATAGACTTTCTAGTATACGTAAAACACTTATGCAAAATAAATTAAAAAAAATATCACGAGGCGATATCTCTCCTGAGTATGATATTATATTATCAAATGGAGAATTAATAACATTTCAGGAAGAAGATTAATAATGAAGGTATTAGTAACAGGTGCTACAGGCTTTATTGGAAGCCATACTGCGGATTTACTGCAAGACTATGATGCAGATATCTACTGTATAGCTAGGTCTACAAGCAATATGCAATGGTTAGAAGGCAAACCATTTTCTATTATTAATGCTTCATTGTCTCATCCAGAATCATTGCAAAGCGCAGTAAAAGATATGGATATGATTATTCACGTAGCAGGATTAACTGCAGCTAGAAATGAAGCAGAATTTATGGCTGGTAATCGTGATGCAACAAAAAATCTACTTGAAGCTGCAAAACTGTATGCTCCAAATCTTCAACGATTTTTACATGTAAGTAGTCAAACTGTAACTGGCCCATCGGCATCATTACAAAACCCAGTTAATGAGCAAAGTCCATTATTACCCATAACTGCATATGGAAGATCAAAAAAGGCAGCAGAGGAAATAGTTCAAACATATATGAATGATATGCCTATCACAATTGTGCGTCCACCTGCAGTATATGGAGAACGTGATACAGCAGTGCTTACTTTTTTTCAAGCAATTAATAGGGGAATAGCTCCATTGATTGGATTTGATAAAAAGAAGGTAAGCCTTATTCATGGAATTGATTTATCAAGAGGCATTATAGAAGCCGCAATGAGCAATAATACAATAGGTGAAATCTATTTTATCTCTTCTGAAGAATTTTATTCTTGGGATACCATCGCAGAAATTTCAAAGCAGGCATGTAATAAAAAGAGTTTGATTTCAATTCGTGTACCACATACTGTGGTAATGGGTTTAGCAGGAATATCAGAGTTTTTGGGAAAATTTTCTTCTAAACCACCAGTACTCAATTATGAAAAAGGAATGGATATAATTCAGCCATATTGGATCTGTAGCGTAGAGAAAGCAAAAGAACATTTTAATTGGCAGCAAAAAATTAGTTTGGAACAAGGTATTTATAGAACTGTAGAATGGTATCAACAAAATAAGTGGCTATAATGTATGAATCATTTTATTGGTATTCTAGGAATAATTCTTATCATTTTTTTGTGCTGGCTGATGTCTGAACAAAAAAAGGCATTTCCATGGCGTATCGTATGTATAGGACTTCTTTTACAAATAACAATAGGTATTCTTGTACTTAAAATACCATTTGGCATTCATTTTTTAAGAGTATGTGGTAATGCAGTGACAGCATTTTTAGGATTAGCATCTAAAGGATCTGAAATGTTATTTGGGAATATCGTAAAACCTGAATTTGCTCAAACATTCGGATTTCAATTTGCTTTTACGGTTTTACCAGCAATTATATTTTTCTCTTCTGTGATGTCTATTATGTATCATCTTGGCATTATGCAACACATAGTGCGTGGAATGAGCTGGTGCATGAGTAAAACATTACATACATCTGGTATAGAATCTTTATCTGCTTCAGCTAATATTTTTTTAGGTCAAACAGAAGCACCATTATTAATTAAACCATATATAGGTAATGCTTCACGATCTGAATTAAACACAATAATGGTTGGAGGCTTTATTACAATTGCAGGTGGAGTAATGGCAGGATATATACAAATGGGTGTTCCTGCAGAATCTCTTATTACCGCAAGTGTAATGGCTGCACCAGCAGGATTAATGCTTTCTAAAATCGTAGTACCATCCTTAGAAGTACACCACAATCAATTGCCAGAGCCTGCACTTGCCCACAGTTATACTATTGTAGAAGCAGCTGCAAATGGAGCTTCAGACGGAATAAAATTAGCACTTGGAATTGCTGCAATGTTAATTGCTTTTATTGCTTTAGTAGCAGGTATAAATAGCTGTATGTATTGGATTCATGAATTAGTATTTCAATATGGAATTAATTTTCCAGTTGATTTAAAGCAACTATTTGGATGGCTATTATCACCCATTGCATTGATTTTAGGAGTTCCCCCGCAAGATGCTCAAGCTTTTGGATCTCTTATTGGTACTAAAATAAGTTTGAATGAATTTATCGCATATGCTGATTTATCAGAAATGATAAAACAACAATCATTAGACCCCAAAACAATTAGAATGGCTAGTTTTGCTTTATGTGGCTTTGCAAATTTTAGTTCAATAGCAATTCAAATTGGTGGAATTGGTGAAATGGCTCCTCATAGAAAAAAAGATATTGCGCAATTAGGACTTAAAGCAATGGCTACTGGAGCACTAGGAAATTTACTTACTGCAACATTAGCAGGTTTACTTCTTTAAATATTTTATGAACACAATGAATACATATACATGTATTAAAACATATATTCCTAAACCAGGTATAGGAATTGTACAATTACATAGACCCGAAGTACTGAATGCATTAAGCTTACAAACCATGATTGAAATAGTAGATGCTTTACAATATTTTGATAATCAATCAGATATTAGATGCATGATTATTCATGGAAGTGACAAAGCATTTGCGGCAGGCGCAGATATTACTGAAATGTCTGATGCAGGAACAATTGACATGCTAGAAAGAGATCAATTCTCAAGATGGGAAAAAATTAGACTCTTAAAAAAACCCCTGATTGGTGCAATTTCTGGATATGCACTTGGTGGGGGATGCGAATTAGCTATGCATTGTGATATGTTAATTGCTAGCGAAACTGCACAGTTTGGTCAACCAGAAATTAATCTTGGAGTAATGCCAGGAGCAGGTGGTACCCAAAGATTAACAAGAATAGTAGGTAAAGCACAAGCAATGGAAATGGCATTAACTGGACGCATGATTTCTGCTTATGAAGCATGGAGATTAGGTTTAGTTAATAGAGTTGTACCTGTTTCAGGTTATCTTCAAGAAGCTATTGCATTAGCCACAGAAATTGCATCTAAAGCCCCAATTGCTATAAGACTTATAAAAGAATCAGTTCTAAAATCCTATAGTACAACCTTAGAAGCAGGTTTAGAATTTGAACGCAAGAATTTTTATATGCTTTTTGCAAGTGAAGACCAAAAAGAAGGAATGAAAGCCTTTATTGAAAAAAGAAAACCTACATGGAATAATTCATAATTATACTATTATTTATATGCCTTATTTAATACTATTAAGACATGGCCAATCCCAATGGAATCTGGAAAATAAATTTACAGGTTGGGTTGATATAGATTTAACTGCAAAAGGCGAAATTGAAGCTACACATGCAGGAGATATTTTACAGAAATATCCAATTGATATAGTATTTACTTCGGTACTTATGCGTGCAATAAGAACTGCAGAAATCGCATTAAAACAAGCTGGTATTCAATCTATTCCTACATATCGATCAGACAAACTTAATGAAAGACATTATGGAGATCTGCAAGGCTTAAATAAGGATGATATCGGTAAGGAATATGGATCAGATCAACTGAAAGTATGGAGAAGAAGCTATGATATAGCTCCGCCAAATGGAGAATCATTAAAGATGACACAAGAAAGAGTTTTGCCATATTTTCATGAAACTATTATTCCTGAATTACAAAAAGGAAAGAATGTGCTTATTACTGCTCATGGAAATTCTTTAAGAGCATTAATAGCCGAATTAGATAAGATGTCTAAAGAAGATATTTTAGAGCTCAATATTCCAACTGCAATACCTATTGTGTATACATTAGAACATGAAACCTTAAAGGTTTTACATAAAGAACAATTGAATGATTGATTATTCAGCAGTTATTACTGCTATATTATTTGGAGAGTTATTTTGTTAGTTCAAACTGAAAGAAAAAGAGATGCTGCCCATAGCAAAGCATATGCTTTATATTGTGCTAGAGCGGTAGAAGATAAAAAAGCTGAAGATATTTTGATATTTGATTTAACCGATGTAGAAGGTGCCCCGGCAACCTATTTTGTTCTCTGTTCTTGTTTATCAGAAGTTCAAGTTGATGCTGTATCTGCTGGAATGGAAAGAGCAGGAAAAGATGCTGGACAAGGCCTTCCAAAATCCGAAGGATGGGATGCTAAACAATGGGTTATCCTAGATTATTTTGATGTGGTAGTTCATGTATTTCATCAAGATGCAAGAGATTTTTATCGATTAGAAAAATTATGGAGTGAAGCAGATTTTTATACAATTCAAGAAAGTAAAGCAGCAAAGATGAATAAAACAGCAAAAACTGCATTACTTAATGATTTACAGAATAATCGAAGAATTCCTGCACGATATGCAGAGCAAAGTAGTGGATATACAAAGGATAAGTAAATAATGATGCATGTTTTAATTGCTCCAGTATTCGAAAAAGCATTGATTTCTATTCATGCACATAATATTGTTCCACTTGTCTTTGACATACCAAAATTAATTGAACATGGCCATTTATCTACAAATATTGCCATGACTTTAGCAAGACATCTAAAAAGGAAACCTGCAGATATTGCTCAAGATATCATCAATGCTTTAGTGTTTGAAGATGATATAGTTGAGTCTGTACACATTGCGGGTGCCGGATTTATCAATATTTATGCAAAACCAACTTTATTCCATAAAGTAATTGAATCTATACGCCTTAAAGGGAGTGATTATGGAAGAACAGAGTATGGCAAAGGAAAATCAGCTAATGTAGAATATGTTAGTGCTAATCCAACAGGTAAATTACATCTTGGTCATGGTAGAAATGCTGCTATTGGTGATACGATTGCAAATTTATTAGAATGGGCTGGTTATAAGGTAACCAGAGAATACTATTTTAATAATGCAGGCAATCAAATGAATATGCTTGCAAAGTCAATATTTGCACGATATCGTCAATTATGCGGTACACCAGAGTATCCCTTCCCAGAAGATGGATATCATGGTGATTATATCAAAGATATAGCACAAAAGGCTATTGAATTATATGGAGCAGAGTACAGAGATCCAACTGAAGAAATCTTATTTTCATTGAGGAAAATTGGTGAAGAATGGTGCTTTTCATCCATATTACATACATTGAAGAAAATGAAAATTCATCAAGATACATTTTTTAATGAAGATTCATTATATCATGATGGAACTATTGATATTTTGCTTAATGAGTTGAAAATAAAAGGATTAAGCTATGATAAAGATGGAGCAACTTGGTTTAATTTTTCACGTATCGATGAATCCTTAACCGATAGAGTAATTGTTAAGCAAACAGGAGAACCAACATATAGATTACCTGATATAGCATATCACCGAAATAAATTCGAAAGAAATTATGATATAATTGTTGATATTTTTGGTGCAGATCATATTGCAACAATTCCAGATGTAACAGCAGCTTTAAAGGCTTTAGATTATGATACAAAAAAGCTTAAAGTTCTTATTTATCAATTTGTTACCTTATGGGAAAATGGGGAGCAAGTAAAGATGTCTAAGCGATCTGGTAAAAGTTATACTTTAGATGAATTAATTGATGAAGTTGGTCCAGATATCGTACGCTTCTTTTTTATCATGCGCGGAGCTCAAACTCAGTTAGAATTTGACTTAAATATAGCAAGAGAACAAAATGATAAAAATCCAGTGTACTATTTGCAATATGTACATGCCAGAATTTGTTCGATGATATCTAATGCGGCAGATAAAGAATTAATACCAAATTTAGATGCCCAATTACACTTTTTAACAGCACCTGCAGAATTAACTCTGATAACTGCATTATCAAGATTTGAAGAGTCTACATTAAAAGCTGCACATGCTATGGAGCCACAAATTATTGCAGAATATTTAAGAGAAACAGCATCTGCATTTCATTCATTTTACCATGATTGCAGAATCATTGGCGAAGAGCAGAATATAAGTCAAGCTAGGATAAATCTTGCTTTAATTACCAAGACAGTTATTCACAATGGATTAGCCATTCTTGGCATTTCATCACCAGAAAAAATGTAAGGAATTACACACATGGAAAAACCAGAAATCGGCGGATATTCACCAATAAAATTAGAAATGGAACCTGGCACTTATTGGTGGTGCACTTGTGGGAAGTCAAAAAATCAACCATTTTGTGATGGATCTCATAAAGGTAGTTCTTTTTCTCCATTAGAAACGACCATAGAAAATAAAAAAATATGTGGTTGGTGTACCTGTAAATTAAGTGAAAAGAAACCTTTTTGCGATGGAAGCCATAGATCATTAACTCCTCCACAAGAAGCATAATATGATATCAAAATGGAAAACTATAGCAGCCCGCAGTAAACATGATTATAAAATATTTTCTTCTCATATTGTAACAAGAAAACATCCAGACAAATCAACTAATAGCGATTTTGTAGTGTTGGAATCACCTGATTGGGTAAATATTATTCCCTTAACATCAGATGGTGAAGTTGTTTTTGTAAGACAATATAGGCATGGAAAAGATGATATTTCTTTAGAAATACCAGGTGGATTGATAGATAAAGGAGAGCACCCATATCAAGCAGCCGAAAGAGAATGTATTGAAGAAACAGGATATGCAGGAACCGGAGAATCTATTTTATTAGCAGAGATAGAACCAAATCCAGCATTTATGAATAATATTTGTTATTGTTTTCTTTGGACAAATTGCCAGCTAAAATCCAAAATATCTTTTGATGCTCATGAAGATATTGAAACAGTTCTGATTCCAATTCAACAGGTTCCTGAACTTATTCGTTCTGGAATGATACAACATTCATTAGTGTTAAATGCGTTTCTTCATTATTGGTTAAGCATCGGTTTTATACCTGAAGTTTAGGAATATTATGTCAAAAATTATCGCAGTTGCTAATCAAAAAGGGGGAGTTGGAAAAACAACAACATCCGTCAATTTAGCTGCATCTTTAGCTGCTGCAGAGCATACCGTGCTTTTAATAGATTTGGATCCTCAAGCTAATGCATCTAATGGTTTAGGCATCGATACTAAAACTGTAGCTTCAACAATATATGAAGTTTTAGCAGGTAAGATTCCTATACAGAATGCTATGGTATCTTGTGAAATGCCACATTTATATGTATTGCCATCTCATATCAATTTAGTTGGTGCAGAAATCGAATTGATATCAATGCAAGATCGCGAATATATGTTAAAGAATGTATTGCATTCACTTTCTGATATATATGATTTTGTGATTATTGATTGTCCTCCATCCTTAGGAATTCTGACATTAAATGCCTTAACTGCAGCACATACTGTATTAATTCCTGTGCAATGTGAATATTATGCTTTAGAAGGTTTAGGGCAATTATTAAACACTATTTCTATCGTAAAACAGCATCTAAATCCTTTATTAGATGTAGAGGGTATATTATTGACTATGTATGATAGTAGACTTCGCTTATCGAATCAGGTTGTTCAAGAAGTAAGCAGGCACTTTGAAGATAAAGTATTCAAAACCTTGATAAATAGAAATGTACGCTTATCAGAATCTCCTAGTCATGGCAAACCAATTCTCTTATACGATGCATTTAGTTCTGGAGCATTGAACTATTTAGAATTAGCAAAAGAGATTCTCATTAATAATGGATTTATCGTTCCTGAAAGTAATTAATATGAAAACTCAATTAGGTCTTGGCAAAGGTTTGGGTGCATTGATTCCATCTGCGATACAAAAAGGACTTACTTCCATTGTATCAGATGATAATGGTTATGATAGTGGAATTATTGCATTAGTTGATATTACCAAAGTAAGAACAAATCGATTTCAACCAAGAATCATGTTCGATCCTATTGCTTTGGCAGAATTATCTCTGTCCATTAAAGAACATGGAGTTATTCAACCAATTACTGTTCGCAGACAACATGATGGTTATGAATTAATATCTGGCGAACGCCGAATTCGAGCATCGATTGAAGCTGGTTTAGATAAAATACCTGCGTATATTTTAGATATTACATCTAATGAAGCGATGATCGAATTGGCATTAATAGAAAATGTTCAAAGAGAAAATCTTAATGATATAGAAATTGCAATGGGTTATCAATTACTTATCGATGAATGTTCTTTAAGTCAAGATTTAATAGCTCAAAAAGTAGGTAAAAATAGAAGCACTATTTCTAACTTTTTACGATTATTAAAACTTCCATCAATTGTGCAACAGCAATTGGCTTTGCATGCTATTTCCAATGGCCATGCAAGAGCACTCCTTGGTTTGTCAAATCCAGATGATCAAATACAGTTATGTCAAGAAATTATAATGCATGATTATTCTGTTAGAAAAACAGAACATATCATAAAGGATTTTTCAAAGTCATCTGATACATCATCATCGCAAGGTAAGAAGAATAAGGCATCAGTTTCCTCTAAAACAAACCCAACAATAGTATCCATAGAAGACAAATTAAGAGATCATTTTGCTACTCAAGTAAAAATACATGTATCTTCTAATGAACAAGGATCTCTTCATATTGATTTTTATTCTTTTGATGATTTACAAAGATTATTAGACATCATTCAAGTGGATTAAGTGAATATGAATAAAGGTTTATCAGATTCTTTCAAAGTATATCATACTGCACAAGTAAGGGTATTATATGCCGATACAGATAAAATGGGTATTGTATACAATGGAAATTATTTAAAATATTTCGAAATAGGAAGAACTGAATTACTAAGAGCCTTACAATTACCATATGCTGATTTAGAAAAACATGGCGCTCAATTACCTGTAATTGAAGCCTTTATTTCATATAAATCTCCTGCATATTATGATGATGTTCTTTCTATAGATACTATATGTAGTTTTGAACGTGGTATATTATTAAGAATACACTATTCAATTAAAAAGGATAAAAGTATTATTTCTGAGGGGTATACCTTGCATACTTTTATCGATACAATAAGCAAAAAACCTATTCGCCCTCCCGCATTATTTATAGATACAATACGTGCTAACAGTATAGATTCTATGGGCAATGAATTAATGGAGATATATCTATGAAATTGACTTTTATTCTAAGCATTCTTACCCTATGCTTTTATTCACGTACTTGTGTTTTTGCACAAAATCCTTATGATTTCCTACAATTAGGAATAAGTGCCAGAACTGCAGCATTATCAGGCTCAGGAATTAGTATAGTAGATGATCCATCTGTTATTGCTATAAATCCAAGTTCTTTGGGGTCTGTGCTTAAGCAAAAACACAGTATTAGCTTTGTAAAACATGTATTAGATATAAATTCTGGACAGGCCATATATGTTCTGCCTTTTGATACATTGAAAACTGAAAGAATTGCTTTGTCTGCACTATTTACTAATTATGGGACATTTGATCAAACAGATCAAAATGGGATTATAATTGGAACTTTTACTGCAAATAATATTGCATTTTCTGGTACATATAGCAATCAATTAGATAGTAATTTATTATATGGTATTACTGGTAAACTTATCTATGCTGCCCTCGCAGATGCTAGGTCTATGGCTTTTGGTATAGATGCTGGTTTATTATATACTATTCCAAAATCCAGAACAAATATTGGTTTTTCATTATTACATATTGGAAGCCAATTATCAACGTTTAATGGTTATTCTGATAAATTACCTGTTGACGTACGATTAGGTATAAATCATCGATTAAGAGGTTTACCATTATTATTAAATGTAAGCTTACATCATTTAGCCGATAATGTAGATGTATTTTTTGATAGATTTAGTAATTTTGCAATCGGTGGTGAATTAACGCTTAGTAAGGTGTTAGATGTAAGAGTAGGATATGATAATGTACTTAGAACGTCTTCAAGTACAGCAGGAAAAAGAAAATTATCAGGCTTTTCAGCTGGTTTAGGAATTAAAACCAAGCCTTTCCTTTTTGATTATTCTATGAATACATTTGGAACAGAAAGTTTTCTTCACAGATTAAGTTTACAATTTTCATTATAATTATTAGGTCTTGCTATGAAATCAGCAATTTCGTTTTCGTTGATATTGTTCTGTATGTGTTTTTTACAGATGAGTACTTCATATACCCTTTGTGCTCAGCAAACTCAACAACAACAACAACAACAACAGCAAACAATTAAACCATCTTTTCCTATTTCAGAGATCATATTTATTATTCAATTATTAGATAAAATTGAATTAAAAGGTTCAGAAGTAGATGCCTTACTTGAAGTGAAGAGTCTTTTGATAAATCCTGTTGTGAATGCACAAAAAGAAAATAAACCAATTACAGAATTATTATCAATTGATTTTAAAGTTCAACAAGCACAAGTATTACTCAGTTTTTTACAAAGAGCAACCCTAAATGGCGCTGATGCCGAAAGATATAAACGATTTATAGATACTATCATTATCGCTGCTAATCCCAAAAAATAACATAATTATGTATGTAGTTTAACTACCCGTTACATGCTTATGTATCGGGTTTTTTATTATAAGCTTATGAGCATTCGAATAAAATGGATTGATTTTGTAATGATATTTTGAGATCTATTGTTTTGTGTATATACCTTAAACAGTTGCTTTAAGCCCTGAACTTCATCCATTACATCTATAATCTTATAATCTTTATGTATTTTTCTTCTCATATATCTATCAAAAAGTATAGTAAACATTGGATATATAATCAATAATAAGAAAGCTATAGATACTATACTGATAATCAAAGAATATAGAAATGAAGGTATTCTTTCTGACAATAGCGTATACATTGATATATATACAATACTAAGAATACATCCCCTCATCAATAACACTTGTACCGATCTCTTCTTGCTATTTGTATTGTTTTGTTCGGATATTTCCGTATAGCTTTCAATAAATGGTTGCATTTCTTCTGGGGACAAAGCTCCATAAGTAGATATCATATAAGGAAATACTATACCAGCACATAGATGTAAAGCTATATAAAGAAGTGAGAGTATATATGTATAATGAGCCACATTATATGATTGAAACCATGAAATCAATTCATTCTTTTGATGTGTCTGTAATACTAAATAGGGAATAAATCCAAAAGTAAAGGCAATTCCTATTATTCTTTGAAGGGCTGTTTCTACTTGAGCAATACAATTAAAAAGGTATAATCTAAATGTTGAAAACATTGAATTATATATCCATAATCCCATAATGCCCTGAAAAGAAACTGCTATATATGCGCCAATAGGAGAATGTGGAGAAGCAATTGCTTTAATTAATAGTACAGAACCTAATGAATGGATATTATGTGAAAATCCTTTATTATTCTTGGCAATATGTTCTATGCAAAAACATGAAAATGCAGTCATAAACATGCCTCTAAAGGGAATTTTGGCAGCATGCAAAATACTACCAAAGGCAGATTCAATAAATGCCCACATACCAGTATAAGAAACAGTTAGTACTTTTTTCATATTAATTAAGAATTCTTGTCATCGATTCCAAAGGGGAAAGGCCAAGAATCACTCTTAATTCATTAGCCTTTTGTTCCATTCTAGGAACTAATACCAATAATCGCTTATGAGCAGGATCCATATATCTTTTTAGGAATGTTTCGGCAAGTTTTAATGCTTCAGAATACTGTTTTTTATTTTCTAATACAAGTAATTCAAGTTCATCAATTTTATTCTGAAGATACGGATCATTATTCGTTTCAGGTAAAAAAGTCCTTAATCGTTCTATTGCAAGATTAATTCTGCCAGAATATTGATATCCTTCGGCAGCAGCCACATAAGGACTAAAATCCTTTGCATATGGATCTTGTGCAGCAAGATTTTTATTCATTATTAATGCATCTGCATATTGAGCACCTAATAATGAGAAATATGACATTTCTTTTGTATATCCAGCTTTTCTATACACATCTGCAATTTGTAAATAGAACAGATAGTTCATTGGAAAATGAATAGGGGAAATATGTGTATTCATTGAATTTAATACAATGCCTGCTTTTTTATTTTGTCCCACTTTAATTAAATAGTCAGCATATCTAATTGAAGATAATCGATAATTTCTTAAATAGTTTCTAGAAAACTCATCATAATAATGAGAATTATCTGCTAAATCTCGAAATATATATCCATATGCTTGCTGTTTTTGCATCTGATTACCATTAATTGGATGTAAAAAACATGCATCCATGATGGGCTCATAAAAAGCTTCGGTTTGATCTTCAGACTGTTTGAATGGGCATACCCTAAGAGCCATACCTTCTTGTCTAACATAAGATTCCAAACCAGAATAGTAATTTTTAGATACTGTCATTGAAAAATATACTGGCCGTGTAAATGCCGAATTTTGTAGAATATCTGCAATCATTTGATGTTCAACTCCAAATACATATAGTGGCTTGCCATTCTGTTCACCAGCCGGAGAAGCAGTATAGGTAAACGTCATAGTTTGTGTAGCATTATCTGGAATGACAAAGTATGAGGATATTCTCGATTGTTCTATCGGAATAGTTATCGATCTTGCTTCAGACAATATAGGCTTGGGCGAATCTTGAGAATTTTCAGGCGCATCTAGCGAAGCATCAGAAAATGTTAATTGAATAGGCTTTGCACCCCAAGGTGAATCATGCTTCAATTGAGAAAGATACCAACCCATTTGAGCTAAACTTAAGTTTACAATACGAATATCTCTTCTAATACCCTCTACATCTTGTAGATACCAAAGAGGAAAAGTGTCATTATCGCCATTTGTAAAAAGAATCGCATCTTTTTCACAGCTTTGAAGCATATTATATGACATATCGAATGCCAAAGTATTCTTACTTCTATCATGAATAAACCAGCCTTCTTTAGCCATTAATCCAGGAATAAAGAATAAAAACATAATAGAACACCAATGTAAGACTGTCAATCTTACTTTCGTGACAATTATATAGATAATGCTTTGAAATCCTAAGGCAATCCACATACACCACACCATAAAAGACCCAACATAAAAATAATCTCTTTCTCTGGGCTGGGGCTCCTGTTGATTTTGTGCAATAGCAGCAAACACACCCAACATAATAAATAAAGTTATAAAAGAATATGCAGTTTTAGGAGCATTCTTTAAGTGATAGAGAAGTCCGATAATACCCATTATGAAAGGCAAAGCAAAAAGTTGAATAGGAAACATGTCTTTATAATCAGAAAGATAATTCCATATTTCTACTTCTTTTTTTGGAGATGAATATAAGAATGCAGGGGAATCTTGTAAATCACCTGCTTTACCCATAAAATTCCATAGAAAATAACGCACATACATATGTCCAATCTGATAATTGAACAAATACTTGATCTCTCCAGGAATATTAATTTTCATAGTCGAATAATCTGACGTAGACTTAGATGTTCCATCGCCCATATCAATTTTGATATATGAAGGAGCATACCAATTACCATATTTTTTATGCATTTCTTCGAATTCAGTTCCTGTTTTATAACGTCTTGGCCACATAGGAGCATCCCCATATTGCTCTCTATTTATATATGATGCTAATTTACTCATTGTATTAGGTGCATTTTCATTCATTGGAGGATGTGCTGAAGACCTCAAAAAAGTATGAGTATATGTTGTGAAACCTGCCATAATCAAGAGTATACACAAAGCAATAAGTTTAATTAAGGATTGTCCTTTCTTATGAGCAATATATAATGTAATACAAGGGATAAATACGACTATGAGTCCACAGAGAACAATAAAAGAGGATTCTTGAAAAACATAATTTCCATTGTCTGATATGAGGAAATTACCAGCTAATAATGAAGGAAGTGTCTTGATTAAAACGATATAGACATAAGAAAAAATACCAATTGATAAAAGCGTCATTTTGGCAAATCCCAACCATGAGAATTCATATTTCTTAAAATATATTAGCATCATTACTGTGAATAAAGTAAGAATGCTAAAAAGATGAACTCCTATAGACAAGCCAATTAAATAGGAGATGAGAAGAAGATATATAGTATTATTTGATTGATGGGATTGATCGCGCCATCGGAGGATAAGATAAACAATCAGTGATACTATTAGTGTAGACATAGCATATACTTCACTTTCTACGGCATTGAACCAAAATGTATCACTAAATACAAAACACAGTGAACCACATAAAGCTATTGTATATCTATATATATCTTTTACGGATTTTGAACATTCTTTTAGTAGTATTTCTATAGATAGATACACAAACAGGATTGTACATGAACTTGATAGTACAGATACAAGATTAATTCTCCATGCTGGATCTGCAAAAGGAAGAAAATCGAACAATTTTGCAATAATCAGAAATAATGGAGCTCCCGGTGGATGCGGAACTTGTTGCCAAATTGCTGCCGAAGTAAATTCCCCACAATCCCAAAAAGGAATTGAAGTTTGAGCAGTTAAAATATATGTAATACTTGCAGTACAAAAAGCAATAAAAGCAAATACTTTGTGAATATGTTTACTTTCCATATAACTTTTCCAATTGTAAAATGAGGTTTTTTGCTTGATAAAAAGCTTCATCAGAGCTTTTTCTTCCATAAACAGCTTCCATAATTTCATCTTCTAATATTTTTTCGGCTTCTATAAATACAGAAGTAGAAGGCAAAAGTATAGCATGCTTGCATTGTTCAGCAAAAGAAGCATAATCAGAACTAAGATTTTTTTTGAATATGTCTGTAGACAATAATGCTGGAATTCCTGCATCTGGTAATGCAGTACAAAATCTTGAAGCTATAGAATCACTGGTAAGATATGTAATAAAATCTTGAGCTGCTTTGGCTTTAGTAGATTTTGCACTTATTGCCAAACAATCACCACTTAATACAGATAATCCGGATTTTCCAGGGAATCTAGATAAAACCGAATGAGGAATATTATGCAGTGAAGGAATAAGCCATTGACCAGATATAAGCATATGAAGAGAACCATTAACAAATGATTTATCCAGTTCTCTAGATTGTGCAAGTACACCATATTGTGCTAATTGAACATATAAAGTAAATCCAGACAATGAAGCTGAATCGAAACTGCTACTTAATGGCAGAGATTGAAATAATCTTCCGCCATACGTCCAAATAATAGGTAATACTTTTTTTAAAAGCGTATGTGGTTCTGTAGCATTTACACCCCAAGATTTGCTAGACATTATATAATGTGTAAAATCTTCTAAAGACATGGTGTCTTTGTGTGCTAATTGAACTGCATCTCCGGATAAAAAAACAGCTCTTGTGTTTAGAGTCCACGGTAAAGCATAGATTAAGGAATCTTTTACAATAGCTGATAATAAAGTAGAGGGGATTGATGTAGGTGGGTCTACAGAATAGAAGATATCATTATAAATAAATTCTGGGGCCCATTCTAAACCTATATGAATAATATCAGGAGGTTTGCCAGAAGACAGTAACATGAATAGTTTAGCTTTTCCTTCAGACCATAATAATTCAGTTGTTTGGATATCTATATTAGGATTTTGCTGTTCATATTCATCGATAAGAGCATATAATGCTTTTATCTGTGCAGGTTCAGACCAAAAATGACAAAAGGTAATAATCTGTTTATCAGGATTATTATGTTGGTTTGAGCAGCCTATCCACATCAAACTACATATACATACTACTTTCAGTATTGTATCTTTAATAGTCATCGCGGATTAACGGCAAGAGTTTTGTTAGTTTTGGCTATATTTTTCGCAATCTTTTTTTCTGTAACAGCCGAAGTGATAGCTGGAGATTTAATCTCAGTTGAATCTTTTTGATGTGGAAAAAAGAATTTTGTTAAAAGTCTTTGTGCTATTGGAGCAGAAATAGTACCTCCGTATCCTGCATTTTCTACTAGAATACATATAGCTATTTTAGGATTTACTTTTGGAGCAAAACAAATAAACCAAGCATGATCTTCGCCATGAGGATTTTGAGCAGTACCAGTTTTACCACATACATCAATACCAGGCACTTTGGCACCCAATCCGGTGCCACCGGGAGTATTTACAACATCATACATACCATTATGAATTGCATCCCAATATTCTGTTTTAAAACTAGGTAACATTCTATATGCTAATTCAACATCTTGTAATTGATGGGTTTTTCTATTATAAATAGAGCGAACCATATGAGGTTGATAAATAGTACCTCTATTTGCTAATGCAGAACAATACACAGCCATTTGTAGAGGTGATACCCCAAGCTCACCTTGCCCAATGCCTAAATTTACAAGACGTCCTCTAATCTCTCCATCACTTAATCTTTGTTTCTTATAGAATAGTTCAGTAGGTAGTTTTCCTTTGGTATCTTCAGGAATATCAATAAATGTTTTTACTCCAAAACCGAACATTTTTCCATATTTTTCAAAGTTCTTAATTCCTAATTGGGGTCCAAGTTTATTAAAAAAAACATTGCAAGAAACATGAATAGCTTTTTTAATATTAGTAGAACCATGTGCACCATGGCATTTCCAACTTCTGCCTCCAAATTCATAATATCCGGGACAATTTATCGTAGTATTCGGATTAATAATACCTTCATTTAAGGCTGCTAATCCCATAAGCATTTTCCAAGTAGAGCCAGGAGGATAATTAGTTTGAGTGGCTCGATTAAAGAGGGGTTTATCCTTATTAACTAATAATTGACTAAACAAATTAGATTTTGTTCTACCACTGAATTGTCTGATATCATAATCGGGTTTACTAACCATACATAATATCTCGCCAGAATTTGGATCTAAAGCAACAATTCCACCTCTTTTGCCATCTAACAGTTTTTCTGCTAATTCTTGTAAAGGCTTATCGATGCCAAGCCTTAAATCAAATCCTTCTTCGGCAGTAATATCATTTTTACCCTCTAGAAAACTAGATACTTTTTGTCCGGTAGAATTCACCGCAACAAATTGAACTCCTTTGGTACCTCGTAAAAAGTTTTCATATGTTTTTTCAATTCCAGCATATCCAACAATATCTCCAGGTGAATAATAATCACCCATTGTTTTAATTTGCTTAGAACTTATCTCTCTGGAATAACCCAGTATATGAGACATATTCCCATCTATTGTATACAAACGTTTTGATTCAACAGAAATATCAACACCTGGTAAGAATTCATGATTTTCTTCAATTAAAGAAATCGTTTGAAAATCTGCATCTCTGTATATCTTATTAGGTTTTACACGTGATAATTTTTTAGATTCTTCATAAAAATTTACTATCGACATTGAATCTACACTCAGTATTTTAGAAAGTAAGGGTATAGATTCTAACTTAAATTCATTAGGAGTGATTGAAATTGAAAAAGAAGGTGAATTATGAACAATCATCTCACCATTTCTATCAAATATATTTCCTCTGAATGGATCGATTACTATTTGCTTTATCGCTTGAATATCTGTTTTTAAACGATATACATTTCCTCTGATTATTTGTAGATATCCTAGCCTAACTATATATATACCTAATACAAGAATGACGATAGTTTTAAAGATAGATACTCTGGTAGAACTACCGAATTCATTATCATTTAAACTCATTGCCATGATATACCTTTAACATTTATGTATTGTAATCAATAAAATCTAAGCAAATTTATGAAATTAGACTTTGCTTAAAATGTACTTTGTTTAAGAAGAAAGAATAATGTTTTTGTATTGGCCAATAGTATACTGTGTACAAAAAACAAGTAAAAGTGCACTGGCTACAATACATAATGCCATACCCAAAGCACCATATGTAGGAACAATTACTGCATACATAAGTAAAGATCCTATGCAGGTAATGATGTAGATACGTGAGAACAGATCATATCTACCACTGGCAGCAAAAAAATGGAGAATAAATATATTGCTATGAATAATCACAGTTTCAAGGTACATAATACGGAATAAAAACACTGCTTCTTCAATATATTCACCAGAGAATACAAAAATAATTTCTGGGGCAAAATACATTGCAAATGGTAAAAGCAGCAAAGCATATATTATTGTGATTTTTTGATAATGTATGATTTTTTCAAAGCATTCTTCTTTGTTTTGCTCAAATACAAGTGATAATCTGGGTAAAGCAGAAAATACAAATAACCATACTGGAAATAATTGAAAAACACCGGCTGCTTTTTCGGCTACTGCAAATTGTCCGGTTACAATTGGATGCGCAAAAAGAGATAAATAAAAAAGTCGAGGATTTGCATATAAAGCTTGCGACAAAATAGATTTAAATGGGCCTATTCCTAGTTTTAACTCTTCTATCATATGCTCTTTTTTAGGCATAATAAAGTGTACGCCAAATAGCCTTGGAATTAACAATAATGATGCAAATCCTGCAATACATTGTATCCCATAATAGATGATAGGGTAGAGTAGATAATCTTCTGGAGTTTTAATGAGTAAAAGGGTAAAAGCGAATATTAGGATGCGACTAATAATTTGGAATCTTGAAAGAATATGTAGCTTTTCAAATCCTTGATATAACCAAACAGGTAATAATACATCTCCAGCTACAAAACCAAAAGTTAGTAAACAAAGTCCAAATTCGGCATTCAAATGTGGAAAAATGATTACCCCAATAATCATAAGAACAAATGAAGCAATCATAAAAAGGATTTTCAATACCATTACCGAAGATGCTATTTGTTGTATTTTCTCTTTATTATCTCTGTGTACTGATATTTGCCTAGCGGCCGAATAAGAAAATCCATAATTGGTAAGCATGTAAAAAATATACATATAAGAAACTACACTTTGCATTGTACCAAAGGTTGCGATTCCTAGAGTTCTTACTAAATATGGAATAAGAATAAGGGGGGCAATATATTCCAATCCTTTCATAAAAGACATTGAAAAGAAATTCTTCATAACACTTTCATGTTCTGTGAAGAAGGTAGATATTGCTTGAGAAATTTGCTTGATCATATTATTACATCAATATTGCTAGTATTTTAGCGGTGTAGCAAAAATTGAGGAAATGCTTCCAATAAAGAAGGATGTCTATCATATTGATGAAGTGTATGTACTATACTACCATCTTTATTAGTAATATGTCCAGATTGATTAGTATTGATTTGGCCTCTATGCATTAATCCCATCGTTAATACAGGCCCATTTTCATTTTCATGCAAACTTAGAACAGAATCTAAAAGCCCCATTCTTATTGCATAATTATGAATCCCTTGATCTAAACCTGTAATTCCAGCAATATTCCTCACTGTAGGTGATAATAATATAGAACACATTAATGATGTATATGTATGAATAGCCTGAGTATTTCCAATAGTAATGCCAGCACAAGAGATTGTATTATTACCTATTAAATCTAAAATATCTTTGCCAAAACCCCTTAATATCCAAGATGAATTATGAGGTTCAGAAAGAATTGTAGTAGCTTTATCTTCCAAAAAGCAATGCAAAGAATCATCAATTGTAAAATCGAATGGATCTTTTTGAAAAATCACATCTCTGGTATCACTTAGCATGATATTTTTATACTCTGCACCATGATGTTCGATAAATGCTGTATATAAAAAGTGTCGTGACTGGTGAATATGAAAATAGTTCTTGGCAAAATCTTGTTGACTTTTAGGGGATGTTATATAAAAATAGGAGCGTAGCACTGGACTAAACAGGCGATATGCATTTATTTTTTTTCCGGTAAATGGAATGCTGATTCTTACTTCTTTAAAATTCTCTTTATAAATTCCCATCGCCGAAAATTTATGTAAAGAATCTTCAGATATATCATCACAAAAAAAACCGACAGTACCTGTATATCCTGTCTTGTGCAATGTTAATAAAAAATTTGAAACTTGATCGAATTCTAGTGTTCTTACAATGCCAAGGATAATATTGCCATGTACTTCATTATGAAATGTTGGTAAAGCATTGCCTGTATGGCTATCTAGCATCAGATGCTTTCTCCAACTTCTTGTGATTTTTTTTCAACGGCATAATATGATGAAGCTTTTTTCATTTGTGTTCTAATAATCAGGAATAGACAACATAGAACAAATACACCAATTGATGTTCCTGCAGCAATAGTTAAGCGTTTTGGACGTGATTTTTTTATTGCTGGCTTAGCATAATCAAGTACATACATTGTTGGGGCTTCTCTGATTTCATCAAGCTTTGCTTGTTCCAGCATTGGTAAAAGAAATGCTTTAACCTTAGACATGGCCTCATATTCTGTATATAATTTCATATACTTAGATCCAACTTTTATAGCGTCTTTTAAAGCAAAATTACCAGCAAATCCAGGTTTATTTTCAGCTTTATATAATTGGCTTTTCATTTCATCTAATAAATGTATGCCAGCAACTGTTGATGGGTCTGAATCACCATAAGTATTCTTTAAAATCTCAACTTGAATTTCTTGTTTTAGTATTGTCGACTTTAGTGTTCCAAGTGCCTCGGCAACCGCCTGAGATTGATCTAATGGAGAAAATACAAGTGTTTTTGAAGAATATTGTCCTAATTGATCAGCTATATTTTTAAGAATAGAGTCTGTTCTTAATAAACGTAATTCCATATAAGAACGATTTGTTTCAGCTTCCGCTTTTTGTAATCTATTCGATATATTATTGGCGATTGGAACAATATCATTTGCCATTAAAGCGGCTTTTTTAGGATCTTTTGAATATAGAGTAATATTGTAATTTCCCTCGGGAGACAATTCAACTTCAAAATTACTTAAGAATTCTTTATACAAATCTTCTTTGTTTTCTATAGGTATTTGATATTCCGTCGATACATCATATCGAGATATCAATGTATCCATTAAGCTTCTAGAATTTAGTATTACTAAATATGAATAACTCTCTCCTTTATTCATTTTCCCCAATCCCAAATCCTTTAATGCACTCGAAACATTACCCATCATTCCACTTATCATCGAATTAGCATTATTTGGAGGTACAAAACTAATCGTTGATGCATACCAATTAGGCATCATCCAAGCACATCCAAATGCAATTAATCCGCTAGCAATGGTAATAATTGCAAGTAACCATGTATTTCGATAGATAATCGCAAGAAATTCGGCACCGTCTAATCCCATTTTATGATCGGGAACTGATGTATGCTGCATGATTTCCAGGGTAATAAGTGATTAATACGTATGATATTGAGATTTTTTATCAGCTACTTAATAAAATACTTTACAAATTTACAAAAAAACAAAGAGGAATAATTTGAAAGAATGTGTTTTTTTAGTAATCAATGCATGTATATCATAAGTAAAATAATATATAGATCAAAGAATTATAGATGGATATACAATATCCATTAATATGAATTCGACATAGATTTTGTAGCGAAAAAATAGTGATGTCATAGGATTCATATTCCGTATTTTTGCACACTATTCTTTATTCTTTAAGACTTTAATTTTCACTTATATATTTGGTCAATTCTATGAAAAATATTGTTCGCATTTTGATGCTTTCATTATTATGTATCCTAGGTTTTATTCCTACATTTGCAATACATACCTATGATGCTCATTCATTTATCGTACAAGGCTTATCCAATCAAAAAAACATGCCTTCTACGCTTCAACAATCTGTTTTTTCTTTTGATATCGCCTCAAATGATGCATCACGTATCTTTAATGGCTCTGAAAAAACATTGTCTATCATCGGTTTTCCTATTTCTTTAAAAACTACTTCTACTATTACTTTAGAATTAACTCAATCATGTATAGATGCATCCACAATATTTATGGTAGGATATAAACAAATTCCTATACCTCATGTTTTAACGTATAGTGGTTCGATTATTGGCGAAACTGGATCTCATATTATGCTTAGTTATGCCAATGGTGATATGCATGGCTGGATATCTAGAGCAAATGGCGAAGTTTTTGTTATTGGGCCAAACAATTCTTCAATTACAGAAAAAAGACCTCATATTTTATATGCTGATGGTGCCTTAGAAACAGATCAATTTCATAAGGCAAGAACATGTGGCACTCAAGAATATAGTCATTCTGGGATTATGCCATTTCAGATCGAAGCAGAACTCATGAAGAAGGGCGATAAAACATTAGATAATAGAATGTTAGAAATGCAAGTAATTGTAGAAACTACTTCAACATTTTTCACAAAAATAGCTTCCGGCAATGAACAAAAGGCAGCCAATTATATTGTATCATTGTTCAATGCTGTCAATACATTATACAGAAGAGAATTAAATTTAAATATCATTTTACCTTATGTTCAAATTTGGACAACTGATGCGCCAGACCCATATAAAAATGATGGTGCTGATACCCCAGCTTTATTGCAAGAAGTTCAAAATCGTTGGATTAAAATTACTAATCGTACCAGAGATATTGTTCATTGTTTAGATGCACAAGGAAATTCTCAGACAGGTAATGGAACTTTTGTTGCTGGTATTGCAAATGGCATCGATGCTTTATGTTCAGGTTCTGTTTCAAATGCTTATTCAGTTTCTGGAATTTCCCGATATACTGCTCTTCCTACAACATCTTATGTAAACGATGTAGTAACAAGTGCTCATGAAATCGGACATAATATTGGCTCTTTTCATACCCATAATTGTTCTGCATGGAAACCAGCGCTAGATAGTTGTTTATCTAGTGGTGCTGCTTATCAAGGTAAACAATCATACTCTTCAGAAACATGCAATGTTGGTGCTCCACGCCCAGTACCTGGTTCGGTTATGAGTTATTGTGATTTAACAAATAGTGGTACTGTTCAATTTACCTTCTTACCTAGAGTTTACACTTTTTTACGTGCTAATTTAGAAAAAAAGGGATGTATAACTGAAGTACAAACAAGCCAAATTAAAATGATAGCTCCTGCAGGAAATAGAACATTTAATGCTGGAACTAAACAGTTAGTTGAATGGACTTCTTCTAGAGTGAATTCAGTAAAAATTCAATTATCTACTGATGCGGGTTCAAGTTGGTCAAATATTGAATCTGTATTGCCTGCATCAAGTGCATCTCAAATTAATGGACAAGGCTCTTATCAATGGACTGTTCCTAAAATCAAAACAGATCTAGGTAGACTTCGTGTTTGTGATATTACTAATGAAAATATTAATGATACAACATGGGCCAATTTCAAAATTTCTGTTCCTGTGATTGCATTGGCATTAACTAATAATCTAGATGGTAAATCATATGGACAAAAAGAAAGCATTTCTTTAGCATGGACTAAAACCAATATTGATTCTGTATCTATTTTATTCTCAAGTGATAATGGAGCAAATTGGAATTCTGTAAGCTCCGGCCAATCAGGTACAAATTTTCAATTTGCAATGCCTGATATTACAGCAAATAAATGCTATATAAGAATCATCAGCGCAGACGATAATGGATTAATTTCTCAAACAGGTCCATTTAGTATTGGCCAAGAAGTACTTACAGTGAATACTCCTAAAGCAGGTGATATTCTCTGTGCTGGAAAAGACTTTATAGTATCATGGATGTATAAAAATATTGCTACTTCAAAATTATTACTTCAATATTCTACTGACTCCGGATCTTCTTGGCAAAATATTTCAGATGCACTTGGTATCGATCCATGGACATCAGTTTTTCGCTGGAGAGTTCCAACAATTGAAGCACCAAATGCAATTGTACGTGCAATTGCTAAATCTGATTCAACTATTGCTTTTGTAACAGGCGCTATGTCTATAGTGAATTCAGCTAATTGTAGTGCAACAAATATTCAAGAAAGCAATACACCATTGCCACAACTTTCTATTTCACCAAATCCATTAATTAATGGGAATTTGTCAATCACAATTGTCTCATCAAATCTGTGTTATAATGCCCAATTGTCAATAAATTCAATAAATGGTGAATCTGTTCATACTATTCAAAAGAATCTCGATCTAACGATTGGCGAACACACTCTTAATGCTTCACTACCACAATTGCCATCAGGAACATATTTTGTTTCGCTCATTTGTGGACAATCCAAGATTACAGTGCCATTAACTATTCAGCATTAAATAAGAGATTCTATGCGATTATATATATCTTTACTACTGTTTTTCTTCATTCTTTATACTCAGAATATATCTGCAGCTACTTCAGATTTCAATTCTTTGATTAAAGGAAAAAAGGAATCAACTATTGCTCATCCGCAAGGATTACAATATACTTTCTCTTCCTTTTCACTAGAAAATGAGAAAGTAATTGCTGCTTTTTCTGAATTAGACAAAACACTGGTATTAGATAATTTCCCTATAGGAAATAATCAATTATCAACTGTAGAGTTAACTATTTCTCCAAGTAGTGTAGATTCTAGAACAAAAGTTTTTATTGGAAATCAACAGATTCCTTTACCTTTTGTATCTAGTTTTATTGGTACAATACACAATGAACCTGGTTCATCTGTTTTATTAACCACATCACAAGGACATATATATTGTTGGATTATGAGATCTAGCGGTGAACAATTCGTTTTAACGCCATCTCATACACTTGCATTAGATAATGAGCATCATATAATAAGTCAGAATGAGTTTATACACGATGACAAAACAGCACAAGCTCAATGTTTAACCGATGAAAAACCAAATAATCTTCCAACGCCACAAGAATTGTTTGAAAAATATTCAAAAGGGGAGAAAACCCTTACGAATGAAATGCTTGAACTTCCTGTTATCGTAGAGTCTACAAGCTCATTCTTTAATGGCCCAGGAAGAAAAGATTCTATTAGTGCAGTTCAATATATTATTGCATTATTTAATGGCATTAACTCTTTATATCGTAAAGAATTAAATGTGAATATTATCATTCCAAAGATTATTATTTGGACAGCTTCTAATCAAGACCCATATCAAAATGATGGATCTAATACACCTGCTTTATTGCAAGAAGTGGAATCACGTTGGAATACCAATACAAAAGATACAAGAGCTATTGTTCATTGTTTAGATGCAGTGGGAAGTTCTGGAACAGGCAATGGAACATTTGTTTTAGGGATAGCAAATGGAATTGGGAATATTTGCGATGGAGACATATCTAAAGCATATTCTGTGAGCGGAATTTTTAGAAGCAGTATTATACCTTCTAATGCATATAGTAAAGATATCGTTACAATAGCACATGAATTAGGACATAATATTGGAGCATATCATACACATAATTGTTGGTTTTGGAAACCTGCATTGGATTCATGTTTAACCGGTGCATCAAATTATGCTGGTCAAATCTCTTATTCACAAGAATCTTGTAATAAAAGTGCTCCGAAACCTGTTTTTGGTTCAATTATGAGTTATTGTCATTTAACCAATAACAAAAATGCCGTCGATTTTACTTTTTTGCCAAGAGTGTATACATATTTACGCCAATTTTTAGAATCGAAATCATGTATACAACCAGCTCAAATATCTCAAGTTAATATGATATATCCTTGGGGTGGACAAACCTTTGTAGTTGGAAAAGTAATGTCGATAGAATGGACATCTGTCAATGTACAAACGGTAACATTAGAGTATAGTATCAATGGTGGCCAAACATGGGAAACAATCTCTAAAAATATACCTGCAGTTTCACAACAAGCAATAAATGGACAAGGCATATATAATTGGAATATTCCTAATGCGCCTACTACTCAAGGTAGGATAAGGGTATATGATCAATTAAATCCTATGAATCAAGATACATCGTGGGTGAATTTTTCGATTGAAGCACCTTCTTTGATTTTTGGTACAGATATAAGTAAAAAAGTTATTGGTATAAAAGAACTTGTACCTTTAGCTTGGACAAAAAAATTAGTTGATAAAGTAAAACTTGAAATTTCTATCGATGCTAAACAATCATGGCAAACAATTTCTGGATCATTATCAAGTAATTCTTCAACTGTCAATGTTCCAGATATAGTAGCTAAAGAATGTTATTTCAAAGTAACTTCATTAGAAGATTCCACTTTATTTTCTATTACTGGTCCTTTTGAACTAGCCAAAGAACAATTAACCATTATCCTTCCTAAACCTAATGATACATTATGTGTAGGAAAGCAAAATATTATAACTTGGAAATCAGAAAATATTGCTTTTGGTAGAGTTAATACTCAATATTCTACTAATAATGGAGCAACTTGGATTGCTACCAATACATTAGGCAATGATGCTGTGTCTGGAATATTCAATTGGCAAATCGATAAAAAGCTGGATTCATCTCGTGCATTAATTCGAATTGTGTATAAACAAGATACATCATTAATTACATCGATTATTCCAGTTTATATTACATCGAAAAGCCCTTGTTCTTCTATATCGTCAATCAAGAATATAGATATTGATAATATTCAATCATCAATAATTCCTAATCCAGCAGAACAATTAATTACTATTACTATTTCAGCAAAACAAATATGTGATAATGCTTCAATATCCCTTTTTGATATACAGGGTCGGGCAATATCTACAATAAAGGAAGCCATAAGCATAGATAATAATCCAATTTCACTTCAATATTCTGTTGAACATTTAAGTGCTGGAGCTTATTATATATCAATTACATGCGAACATTCTACATCAACAATTCAATTCACAAAGAAATAATCGAAGTATATGTTAAATAGTCTTATTGCAAAGTCACTGCCTTTTATTCCCAAAACAATTGTTAAAACTGTTGCCTCTCGGTATATAGCAGGAGAGTCTATACAGAATGCAATAGCAACCGTACAGCAATTAGATTCAATTGGTGCTTGTGCTACAATAGATGTATTAGGTGAATTTGTAATATCAAAAGAACGTTCTATCCATGAAAGGGATGCTTCCTTAGAGGTAATTCAAGCAATACATACTCATGGTTTACCTGCATATTTATCAGTGAAATTAACTTCTCTTGGCATTGATATAGACTCAGATTTTGCATATGAAAATGTAAAATTATTAGTTAGTAAGGCGAATTCATGTGGATTATTTGTTAGAATGGACATGGAAAATAGTCCATATACAACTAAAACTCTTGATTTTTATCGCAGGCTAAGGAAAGAAGGATTCACCAATATAGGTGTTGTTTTACAAGCATATATGAAACGTAGCGAATCAGATATCCTTAGTTTATTAGAGTATGATCCCGATATTCGTTTGTGCAAAGGTATTTATAATGAACTACCAGAAATTGCATTTAAAGATCCTTCTGAAATAAGAGAAAATTATAAGAAACTCTTAAGGATACTGTTAAGAAATGGAAAAAAAACTGGCATTGCAACCCACGATGAGAAATTAATCATTGATGCAGAAAGCTATATTCAACAACAATCTATTCATTCAGATAGATTTGAATTTCAAATGCTTTTAGGTGTAAGAGAAGAAAGAAGAAATCAATTAATATCTTCTGGACATGCCATGAGAATCTATGTACCATTTGGCAGTGATTGGTATGGATATTCAGTAAGAAGATTGAAAGAAAATCCAAAATTCGCAGGATATATATTCAAAGCTATGTTTGTAAAAGGTTGTTAATACATATGATTACATTAACTAAGTATATAAGTACCGCTCTTTTCACCATAATAATGTCAATTGGTTTAAGTTCTTGTTCTACCATTGTTTCAGACCAATCATTATCTATTGGAACATTTAATATTGCTTGGTTAGGCGATGGTATAGATGATACAATTCAAAGAGATGAATCAGATTATAAAAGGATAGCTGATGTAATACAAGAAAGCGGTGCAGAAATCTTATGTCTACAAGAAATAGAGAATAGTACATCTTTAGATAAGCTTATTACCTTTATCCCACAGTATAAATATATAATTGGCAAAGGTGGACGCTCTCAAAATCTAGCTGTTTTATACAAGCCATCTGTATCTGTAGATAATTCATATGAATATCTACCAATTGCAGTTGACCCCATTCGAAATCGTCCGGGATTAGTATTCAATGCAAAAAAAGGCAACTTTGATTGTACCATCATGGTAGTACATTTTAAATCTTCATCGAGATATGATTCTACAGAAGCATTAAAAATATTAGCTAGACAAATGAGATATAAGCAAAGTGAAATAGCTGGTGTATGGGTAGATTCTCTATTACAAAATACCAAAGAGCAAGATCTATTTATTATTGGAGATTTTAATGATTTTCCAAAACGTATTAAAGATCCAACATTAACCCCATTGGTACAGAACTCATCTCTTGTATTCCTTAGTGAAAATCTTAAAAGCTGCAAATACCCAAATCTTTTTGGTATAGATCATATAGTAATAACCAAAACGAGTGTTCAACGATTTAAAAAAGATAGTGAGTTTATTATTAATACACGATCAATGTATGATGATAAAATCGCAGATAAGATTTCTGATCACTGCCCAATATTAATGCAATTTGACATTCAACAAAAAGATAATGATTAAAACTAGCAAACAAATTCTATATATATTTTCATGTGTATTCTTATTGCCAATACTTGTATCAACAAGTATAGCACAACCATTTAAATCTGTTCTAGATTGGCAAATGGCAAATTCGAATAGATGCGTTCAAGCAATTCTTGTCAAAGATTTTGTTAAAGCACATAGTTTTTTTACACCTGAGATGAAAAATGAATTCCCAGCAGATACATTGAGGCTCTTTTGGGAACAATTTGAAAAAAAAGCTGGAAGAATTATCAAGAAATTTGATACAAGAATTGATATTGACCCAGTAGATACAAATCTAGTTGCAATTGTACATTCATTACGATGTGCAACAGGCAATTGGGATATAAGAACTGCTTTTAAATCGACCGCAGAAATAGATGGATTTTTTATAGCCCAGTTTAAACCTAAATATGGAAAGCATACTTATACAGTTCCTGAATATGCCTATGCAGACTCTGTAAAAGTTAGAGATATAATGATAGGTAAAGGAACAGATTGGGAAATTAATGGAACGCTTACATTACCATTAGCTACAGGAAAATATCCATTCGTCATTATTATTCATGGAAGTGGTCCTTTAGACGAAGACGGCACCTATGTAGCAAATAAGCCATATGCTGATTTAGCTTGGGGTTTAGCATCAAGAGGAATTGGGGTATTACGTTTTGAAAAGAGGACAAGAGCTTACTATTCGACAATAAGATCAAAAAAAATACAAGTAACTCCTGATTTTGAAAGTACAGAAGATGCAATTGAAGCATTTAAAGCGTTAAAACTGTTTAAAGAAACAGATACGAATGCTATATTTTTATTAGGTCATGGTACAGGCGGGATGTTCATACCCAGAGCTGCACAAAAAATCGAAGGTCTAAAAGGAATGATAATGCTTGGAGCACCATCAAGACCATTAGAGGATGTATTACTAGATCAATTAGAATATGTACTTACTTTAGATACGATAATTGATATTACTGATGCAAAAAAGAAATTAGAAAAGATAAAGAAACAGCATGCTGCAGTAAAATCTAAATCTCTTTCACCAGATACACCTAATGAACAATTATTACTTGAAACACCAGCACCATATTGGTTGTCTTTAAAAAATTACAATCCTGCTGAATTAACAAAATCATTGTCTATACCATGTTTTATCGCCTATGGAAAAAGAGATTTTCAATCTTCTATGAAAGATTTTAATCTTTGGAAAAAGTCCTTGTCTTCATCTAAACAACATGCAAAAAATCTCTATAAAATATATCCATCATTGAATTATCTCTTTATGGAAGGAGTAGGGAAGGCTAGTCCTATGGAATATACTATTTATGATCACGTTGATAAACAATTAATCGAGGATATCAATCAATGGGTAAAAGAGTTGATTAAAAAATAGTTAAAGCCCTGGTATTCAGGGCTTTTTAATGAAAAAGCCAATTGCCATAACCTAAGATGAAAATTTCTATATCATAAAGCTATTTTAAACTGTCTTCACATTATATATCTCTACACACATCTCTATTGTCAACATGAACACCAATTTTTTACATTCAGATTTTATTATTATTGGTGCAGGAGCTGCCGGACTTTTTGCAGCAGGAAAATTAACACAGTTAGGAAAAACCGTAAGAATTATAGATTCTGAAGATAAACCAGGTAAAAAGATTCTCATTTCAGGTGGCGGATACTGTAATTTTACAAATATTCATACTAGTCCATCTCACTTTATTTCTGATAATCCACACTTTTGTACTTCTGCATTATCCAGATATTCCCCCTATCATTTTATAGAGCTAGTTGAAAAATATCATATACCATATCATGAAAAAGTATTAGGGCAAATGTTCTGCGATACTTCGGCAAGAGATATTGTTAGAATGTTAATGTTTGAGATAAATCAGAATAAGTTGATATTAGAATTACAATGCAAAGTAGAGTCAGTAACAAAATCTGATTCTTTTTTTGTTCATACAAATAAAGGAATCTATTCCTCACAAAGCGTTATTGTATCTAGTGGAGGACTTTCTATTCCAAAAATGGGTGCAAGTTGTATTGGTTATGATATTGCATTGTCTTTTGGACATACTATTATCCCAACTAAACCTGGATTAGTTCCCTTGATTGTTCAAGCAGAAACATTTCCTTATTCGGATTTAGCTGGTTTGTCTATTCAATCAGAGATTCAAACTGAAGAATCTCCCATATTTAAAGAAGGTTTACTGTTTACGCATAAAGGTCTAAGTGGCCCAGCAATACTTCAAGCTTCCTCATATATCAATCATACTAATTCAGTTACTATAAATACCCTGATTGATCCATCAAACTATGCTAAAATAGCACAAGGCGATTTTGGAAAAATGGATTGGAAAAATGCATTATCAACTATATTTCCTAAACGCTTTGCATATGCATGGGCACAATATCATAAGCAAAGTGAAACGTATTCACATTATAGTGAAAAAACAAGAAAGATATTTGCAGATCAGCTAATGAATTGGCAACCAATAATTGCTGGTAATGAAGGATATTCAAAAGCAGAAGTTACCGTCGGAGGAGTGAATACAAAAGAATTATCCTCCAAAACGATGATGTCTAATAAAATACCAAATCTATATTTTATTGGAGAAGTCGTAGATGTAACCGGACATCTTGGCGGTTATAATTTCCAATGGGCTTGGGCATCGGCACATGCCATCTCAATATCATCTAATTAAGGTAAAAACATGGCAAAACAGATATTTTCAGCACATAATCTTACTAAATCGTATAATGAAAAAGTACTATTCGAACAGATCGGTATAGGTATTATGGAAGGCGAGAGAATTGGTATCATTGGTCGTAATGGGATAGGAAAAAGTACACTCTTAAAATTGATAGCCGGCCTAGAAGAACCAGATGATGGAATTGTAGCAATTTCAAAAGACGTGCGGATCGAATATTTGTCGCAATTACCAAGCTTTGCTCATCAACAAACATGTATAGAAGCTGTAATGGAAGCAAAACAACATATCATAGTGATGATCAATAGATATGATGAACTATGTGAGATTGCTTCAAATGAATCAATGACAGATGAACAACAAGAAGAAATGCATGACTTGGCATTAAAAATTGATAATGAACAAGGTTGGGGATTAGATACTGAGTCAAAGATCTTATTATCAAAATTAGGAATCACAGATATTCACAAAGATGTTATGTCCTTATCTGGAGGACAAAGAAAGAGAGTTGCCCTAGCCAGAGCATTATTATCTGAACCTGATTTATTGATCTTAGATGAACCTACAAATCATCTTGATGCAGATTCTGTTCAATGGTTACAAGATAGACTTCAGCAATCTCATAAAGCATTATTATTAGTTACACATGACAGATATTTTTTAGATGCTATTTCCACTAGAATTATAGAATTAGATCAAAAAAAGTTATTTAGTTATGATGGTAATTTCGAGTATTATTTAATGAAAAAGGAAGCCAGAACAGAAATTGAAGAATCTACAGCGGAACATGAAAGAAATAAATTGAGAACTGAATTAGCATGGCTACAAAAAGGTGCTAAAGCAAGAAGAACAAAGCAAAAAAGTAGAATTGACTGGATAGCAAAAATGCAGTCAGAACCTAAACCAGAAGAACAAAAACAAATAAAAATAGAAGTAGGAAATCGTTTTTTAGGCGGAAAATTAATAGATGCTGTCTCAATTAGTAAATTAGATAAACAAGATTATTTATTTAAAGACTTCACTTATAGGGCAGCACCCGGCGATCGTATCGGTGTAATTGGTCCTAATGGAGCAGGGAAATCAACATTATTAAATGTTCTTTCTGGAAGACTCAAACCAGATGAAGGCTATGTATCAATTGGGGATACAGTGACGATAGGTTATTTTGACCAAGAAGTAAAAACATTAAAAGAAAACGATACCTTGATTGCTAATTTACGAGAAGTAGCAGAATACATAGACACAGGAGTTGGCAGAGAACGGTATTTAACGGCAAAAGATTTATTAGATAGATTTTTATTTCCTGCCAAACAGCATTATTCATTAGTACATACATTATCTGGCGGTGAAAAAAGGCGCTTAGCTGTTCTTAGAACATTAATGGGAAATCCAAATGTTCTGATGTTTGATGAACCAACTAATGATTTTGATATTCAAACTTTAGGTGCATTAGAAGAGTATTTAGATAGTTTTAAAGGTATTCTTCTGATTGTTTCTCATGATAGATCGTTTTTAGATAGAACCGTTGAAAGAATTTATTCCTTTGAAAGTAATGGAAAGATCAAAGAATATCCTGGAAATTATTCAGCATATTTAGAGAAAAAAGAACAAGCAGATCAAAAAACAACTCTTATATCTAATAAAGAAGTAAAAACTCAGGCACAAAATACTACACAAACTAAAAAGGGATTGTCATTTCATGAAAAAAATGAACATGAACTATTAGAAAAATTAATTGCAGAACATGAAATGAAGATTAAAGCTATGGCAAAACTGTTAGAAGATATTCCTCCTCATGAGTACCAGAAAATTGCAGAACAATCTGAACAAATGTCTTTTTTAGAACAAGAATCTGAAAACAATATGATGCGATGGATTGAACTATCTGACAAACAAGTCAAGAATTAATAATATGTTCTGCTTGGCACTTAAAATGCTATCTATTTAAAGAACATAATTCTCAGTAAGATATAATACACTTAATTGACATGCTAAAAGAGCTATTAAAACCTGATTTACAAGACTTAATCCTAACGCGGAATTGGCCAGCCTTAAGGGAAGTTTTATCGTTTTGGACTACTCCTGAGATTGCAGATTTATTAATGGATTTAGACGATACAGACCAGGTTTTACTATTTAGAAGCTTAGAAAGAAATTTATCAGCAGAACTATTCTCGTATTTAGAAACCGAAGATCAAGACTATTTATTACATCAATTAACAAATCAAGAAACAAGAGAATTATTAACTGGTTTATCACCTGATGATAGAACGACTTTATTAGAAGAATTACCAGCTGAAATGACTCAGAGATTATTATCTCTCTTATCGCCAGAGGATTTGAAAGAAGCAAGATTCTTACTTGGTTATCCCGAGCAAAGCATTGGGCGTTTAATGACAGTGAATTTTGTTTCCGTTAGATCAGAGTGGTCAGTTTCCGAAGGTTTATCATATATAAGAACTCATGGTCGCAAAAGTGAAACAATCAATCGTATCTATATTACAGATTCACGTGGATGCCTAAAAGATGATGTTCCATTACGATCTTTCATTTTTGCAGAGCCAGATAGTAAGATTTCCACATTAATGGATAATACTGCTGTTTCATTATCTGCATTCGAAGATCAAGAACAAGCTGTTAAAGTGATGGAAAAATATGATATTTCAGAGATTCCTGTTATTGATTCTGCCGGGGTATTAATTGGTATCGTAACCTTTGATGATGTAATGGATATTCAAGAAGAAGAGGCTACAGAGGATTTTCAGAAATTTGGGGGTATGGAAGCTTTAGAAAAACCATATGATGCAACTGCACTATTATCAATGATTAAGAAAAGAGCAGGTTGGTTAATTCTTTTGTTTTTAGGTGAAATGTTAACAGCAACTGCTTTAAGTTATTTTGAACAAGAATTACAAAAAGCCGTCATTCTGACTATGTTTCTACCTTTAATTATTTCTAGTGGCGGTAATTCTGGTTCTCAAGCAGCTACTTTAATAGTCCGTGCTTTATCTTTAGGAGAAATCAATTTAAAGGACTGGTGGTTTGTTTTGCAAAGAGAATTATTGTCTGGTTTATTACTTGGTTGTATTCTTGGAATAATTGGATTTTCAAGAATCATTTTATGGTCTATGATAAGTAATGTATATGGTGATAATTCTATACAAATTGGTTTAACAGTTGGAGTTTCATTAATAGGAGTTGTAATGTGGGGTACTTTATCTGGTTCTATGTTGCCATTATTAATGAAAAAATTAGGTTTTGACCCAGCCACATCCTCAGCACCTTTTGTAGCTACTTTAGTTGATGTAACAGGGATAATAATTTATTTTTCTGCAGCCGTTTGGTTTCTACGAGGTACTCTTCTATAAGACTCAAATTTTCTGTTAAAAGGTGGTTTATATTCATGTCTTGGAGATTCCATACATGTGTCCGAGCAGGAGCAATTAGTTTTAGCAACACATTCTAAACATTGGAAATGCTGTCTATGACAATCAAAATTACCACAATTGACATAGGAATCTGTAGGCGTTTTACAATAAACACAATGTGAAATCAAGTGTGCATCTTCTGTATGATTGATTGGTACTGAAACTCTTTCATCAAATACATAACATGTACCATCAAATAAGGCTCCTTTTACTTCAGCATCCTTTCCATAGCCTACAATTCCACCATGAAGCTGATATACTTCATTGAATCCTTGTTTTAATAAATATGCTGATAATTTTTCGCATCGAATCCCACCGGTGCAATAGGTTAACATCTTTTTATCTTTAAAATCAGATAAGTTTTTCTCGATCCACTCGGGGAATTCCTTAAAAGACTCTATGCTTGGCCTAATAGCACCTTTAAAATGTCCTAAATCCCATTCATAATCAGTTCTTCCATCAATGATAACAATATCAGGATCTTGCATCATGTCAAACCATTCTTTTGGTTGAAGATAAACTCCTGTTTTTTCCAAGGGATTTACATCTTCTGATAGTCTAAATGTTACTAATTCCTTCTTTGGCCTTACAAACATCTTTCTAAATGTATGTTCAGGTTCTTCATCAATTTTAAACCACATATCATGAAAACGGGGGTCTGCATGCATTATTCGCATATATTCATTTGTTTGTTCAACAGTACCACATACTGTACCATTAATACCCTCAGGAGCAAAGAGGATTCTCCCTTTTAATTCTAATGATAAACATAATTTTAAATGTTTTTTTGATTCTTCAATTGGATTATCAATTGTTACATATTTATAATATAACAATACACGATAAGGAAGTGAATGAGTATGTTGTGACATAATACACTTATTATTTATTAATTATTGAAGTAAATTTCGTAATCCACCAATATTACCATTACTCATAAGTACAATAATATCATGTGTTTGGGCACATTCTTTAATATATTCTATAGCCTCTTCACCCCAAAGTGAATCATTTCTTTGTACAGAATATGATTGTACACCTTTGGAAGAATAATATTGCAATAAAAGGGGAATATTGAGTCTTTCGGATTCTTTATATCGTTCTGGACGATTAACCGGACCGATAATCACACTTTTGCAGCCATCAAAACATTCTGCAAATTCTTTCTGAAATATATTTCTAGTTGTAGTATTTGATCTTGGTTCAAAACATGCAATAATATCACGATGAGGATATTTTGCTTTGATTGCTTTGACTGTTTCTGAAATTGCAGTTGGATGATGTGCAAAATCATCAATGATGATACAATTATTCCATATAGCAATTTCTTCCATTCTTCGTTTTGGTGCTTTAAACGTGGCTAATCCATTTTTGATTTCTTCTGCCGATAATCCAGCATGAAAACATGATGCTAATGCTCCTACAGCATTTCTAATATTGTGTTCGCCGCTCATAGAAAAAGTAAAAGTACCAAAGAATGAGTTTTTATAGTATACAGTAAAAACAGTAGAGAATTCATCTGTTTTGATATCTGCAATATGCCAATCAGCCTTAGAATGCAAACCAAATGTTTCTACTTGTGTATTAGCATCAAGTGCAATATCACATGTCTCGGTAAAATCTGCACAAGTGATCAAATAACCGTTTGAAGGGATAAGACGAATCATAGTTTTAAATGATTTTCTTATATCATCAAGAGAATTAAAGATATCGGCATGATCGAATTCTATTGCATTGATTACAACTATAGTAGGAGAATAATGAAAAAACTTACTTCTTTTATCAAAGAAAGCAGTATCATATTCATCTCCTTCAATCACAAAAATGCCTTTATCAGTATTGTGTAATTCATCTGGTACAGGCCTACATCCGGTGTCAAATCCATTAGGCATTCCACCAATCAAAAAGCCTGGTTGCTTGCCTGCATCTTCAAATAACCAAGCGGCTATAGAAGTTGTTGTTGTTTTACCATGAGTACCGGTGATAACAATAGATGTATTATGCGCTATTAATTCATCATGAACAATAGCAGGCATAGAGGTATATGATATTCTATGATTAAGAACATATTCTAATTCTGGATTCCCTCTACTGATTGCATTTCCAATAATAACCATGTCTGGATTTGAAGATTGTATATTATCGGGATGAAAAGAATGGAACATCTGGATTCCATTTTGTTCCAGAAATGTACTCATTGGTGGGTAAATTCCAGAATCACTTCCAGATACTGTGAAACCTTTTCTGGCACAAGCTACCGCAACATTTCCCATTGCAGAGCCAGCAATACCAATGAAATAGAGACTTTTTTTCATATCAAGCGTTCACTAAACAAATATCCGAGAACAAAAAACATTACAGCACAACCAAATAGTCCGATAGTTAATCCCCATCTAAAATATAATGTTGTTACTTCTGATGCACACGGATTTGCAGTCATATAATCAACTTGAACGATAGTACCTATAGAATACAGAGGGACAGAAGACCCCGTTGCATCGGTAAATGTATGCGATATGTGTAAGCTGTCCTTAAAGCGAACAATGGGATAATATCTTCCGGATTCATTGTCTTCTGTATACGATAAAATAATACCATTTGTAGAATATTTATCTGAAAGATCAACTAATTCAACAATGCATGCTATAAAAGACAATATGATGAACAGCGCAGATATAGTCCAAAATAGAATTCCTATTGGTGGAATGATAAGATTTCGGAAGGAAATATCTTTCATCGTTTAGATGTACTATTATATTTAAGCCAATTTTTAGCACTGATGCTTCCTAGCTTTGCAGCTTTTTTAAACAATTTCTTTTGCTGTTTGGTATCGCCGTTTTTAGCATAGATTGTTCCCATTGCAAACCAGTATTCACCATTTTTGGGTTCAAGTTCAGATGCTTTTTGCCAATACCCCATAGCTGATACATTGTCCTGTAAACTAGCATGAGATAATCCTAATGCATACCAATATTCAGCCTGTTTAGAATCTATAGCAAGTACTTTTTGAAAAAACTCTATAGCATCTCTATCTTTTTGTAAATAATGCAAAGATAAGCCAGCATTATAGAGCGCTTTTATATAAAGTGAATCATAAAGCAAAGCATTTCTAAAAAATTTAAAAGCTCTTAATGTATCACCTAATGATAAAGTAACTAAACCAGCATTATTATAGTAAATGGGGTTTTCCAAATCAAATGTCAAAGCAGAATTAATAGCACTTATTGCACTATCAGGTTGTTCAATAGAATAATAAAGCATACCTAGATTATTAAATGCTTCAGAATAATCTGGTTTCATCATTATAGCATGTTTATATGCTTTCATTGCTTTATCTGTCTGTTTAGAACGGTTCAAAGCATTACCTAATCCTAACCAAGCTTCGCTTAAAGTTGAATCTGTTTGTAAAGCAATTCTAAAAGAAATAATAGCGGTATCAATATTATTAAGTGCCAATAATGAAGTACCTAATTCTTGATAAGCCTCTGCATATGTATTTTTTAAGAGAATAGCTTTCATTAAACATTGAGATGCATTATCATGATATTGGCCAACTTGAAATGTTTTTCCCATCTGAAACCATATTTCAGGTTTTAAAGAATCAATCGTTAAACAAAAACGATACACAGTAATTGCATCATCAAGATTTCCCAATGATGTTAGTGCTATACCTTTTTTTAATAATATTGACATATCATCAGGAGTACCATTGAGTATATCTTCATAAGCAAGTATTTCTGACTTGTACTCGGCATTCATATGTAATGCATAAGCATATTTTACGATTAGTTCTTTATTTTTACTTGTAGTTAATGCAATTTGATATGCTTGGATAGCTTCTGAATATAATTTTTGATTCATCAATGAATCGCCCTTGATACTCATATTATCATCAATTACAGATGGAATTTGTGCATGTGCACAATATACACTGCTAATCAAACCAAGGAATAAAGCAATGAATACTCTTTTTATACGAATAGTTCTCATAAGTTTATTGTTTCCATGTTATAGTGTCTTATGTCAGGACACTACTTTAAATGCTTTTAGAGATGAATATTATGCTATCAATACAACTAGTATGTCTGTATTAGGAAGCTGGGCATTATTAAATATTACTACTGGTATTTATGGCTCTTTACATTCGCAAGAAGATAAAAAAGCATTCTGGCAAATGAATGCTGGTTGGAATATTATAAATATTGCAATTGCCGGCTTTGGTTATTATGCAAAGCCGGAATTATATGATTTTCAATCTGCAATACACCAACAGTCTTCTATACAACAATTACTTGCATTAAATATTGGATTAGATATTGCATACATGCTTGGTGGCTTATATCTAAAAGAAAAATCTAATACTACTTCACAAACTCAGTTACTTGGCTTCGGTAATAGCCTTATAGTTCAAGGAGCTTTCTTATTATTATTTGATTGTGCTCTTTATACAACCCATCATCAACATGGTAAGCAATTAGAATCTATTATAAAATATATCTATCCACTTTCATCAGGAATTGGGTGTAGTATTCCTTTTTAGAAAGCTATATTATTCTTTTTACATATTTCTTGAGCTTGAGCATATCCAAGTTTTGCAGCTTTTTGAAAATATTCAATTGTCTTTTCTCTATCTCCAAGTTTATCATAGGATGCTGCCATATTATGATAGGCAACAGCATAATTAGGATTAGCAGCCACAACTTTAGAGAATGCATCAATTGCTTGAGGTAATTTATTACTAAAATAATAATATAAACCTGTATTATTTCCTGCTTCAGCTGGATTACCAATCCTATTGAAACAAGATGCTAATTCTAAATATGACGCTACATAATCTGGCTTTAATTGAACTGCTCTATTATATGATTCAATTGCTTTTGGCATATCATTCATAGCTACATAAGAATTACCAATATTAAAGAATGCCTCAACAAATTTTGAATTTTTCTCAATTGCTTTTCTATAATTTATTATTGCTTTATCATATTGTTTCAAGGAATGGTAAGCTACGCCTAGATTATTATAACCTAAGGATGTATCAGGTTTAACTTCCAAGGCTTTATTAAATTGGTCAATTGCTTTTTGGAATTCATTTGTTTTTGTATACAAAAAACCAAGAGAATATAATGCATCTAAAGACTTTGGATTTGATTCTAAAGCTGATTGTAATGAAGCAATAGCTTTTTCAGGTAAATTTTGCATCACATAAATTTTACTTTGAACAATATTAGCTTCGGTATTTTTTGCATCTTCTGATAAAGCTTTACTTATATCTTCTTGAGCCCTGTCTAATTCTCCAGAGCGCATAAACATTTCTGCTTTAAATGTTAAAAAGTCTACATTTGATGGCCCTTTAGAGCAATGTATTTGCATCATACACATACATATGATGCCAACAGATAATAAAAGATTTTTTACAGATTTCATGTCTTCTCTCCTTAAGATGATTATTTAGAAACAATGTTTTGTTCTAATGAATTAATGATGGTCTTTATGTTTTCTTGTTTTTTGCTATCACCAAGTTTATTATAAACATTTTCTAATTGCTTATATGCTTCCAAGAAATCAGGCTTTGTTTTTACACATAATTCTAAATACCTAGCAGCATCTAATGAATTATTAATTGCAAAATATGCTAATCCCGCATTAAAATGGGCTTCATATAATGATGGATTAATCTTAGCTGCCTCTAAAAAATAGGGAATACTTTCTAGAGTTTTTTTATCCGCTGCTAGAATCATACCTGTATAATTATTATAGGATGCTAAATCGTTTTTGCTTTTAGCAATTGCTGCTAAATACTTATAGGCTAATGTCATAGAAGGATTAAAACTAATTGCCATGTTAAACACACGCTCTGCATCTGCATTATTACCTGATTTATAAAAGGTAACTCCCATAAATAGCCATGCTTCAGCATAATCAGGACGCAATTGAACTGCACTTTGATAATGTTGCAAGGCTTCTGAATAATTGCCTTTTCTTGCTAAAGTATTGGCAAGATCATAATGAATTTCTTGATCTTTGGAGTCTATAGATAAGGCTTTATTGTAATAATTCAAGGCTAGCTGAGTATTATCTACATTCACATAGGCGGATGCCATATTTTGATACAATTTTGCATCGTTCGGATTGGTGATTAAAGCTTGTTCATAATGATACAATGCTTTGGTATACTTCCCAGATTTAGAATGTATATTTCCTAATATAAAGTGGGCATCAAAGTTTGTGGGACTTATTATTAATAATGAATTCAGTAAAGTAATAGCTTCTTCATATGAATTCTGTAGATAATATATTGTCCCCAATTTTTGATATGCTTCAATAAAAGAATTATCTGCTTCAATTGCTGATTTATATAAAGAAATCGCTTTTGCAATATCTCCATCATTTGTTGCCCTTTCAGCCTGAATATAGGAATCCTTAGATGTATTTTCTGAACAAGAAAAACTACAAATGGACATAGCCAATACTAGCAGAAATCTAAGGACCATAAAGGCTTGAGTCGTTACAGATGAAAATGTCATGATGTATATATTATTTCTAAAAAATATACGTACAAAATAATAGTTTTTTTGCTCTTATTAGCAGTAAGAAAATAAGCATGTATTTTTGTAGCATGAATTATTCTTTTTTTATAGTAGCTGGCGATCCCTCGGGTGATGCTCATGCAGCATTACTGATGAAAGAGCTTAAGATAATATTTCCTGATGCACTTTTTACTGGCATTGGTGGACCATATATGCTTGCCGAAGGATTGAATTCCTTGGTGCATTTTGATTCAATGAATATTGTTGGTTTTTGGGAAGTCATCAAACATTATCCTTTTTTAAAGAAGGCATTAAACCTCTGTGAAAAAGAAATTTCCAAAGGAAGATATGATGCTTTTATAGGGATTGACTATCCGGGTTTTAATATGAGGCTTGGAGCAAGCGCTAAACAAAAAGGAATTCCCTCTATTTGCTATATAGCACCACAATTATGGGCTTGGGGAAGTAATAGAGCACAACAAGTAAAAAAATCTACTGATCTTATCATGACAGTATTTCCATTTGAACATTCTTACTTTTCTAATTTTGATATTGAAACTGCTTTTGTTGGACATCCCATTTTAGATAATCCACTGTTTATTCACGAGTTTTCTGAAAACAGAGATAAAACAATTTGCTTGATGCCAGGCTCTAGAAGTCAAGAATTGTACAAGCATTTACCATTAATGAGGCCTATCATTGAAGAATGTAAAAAGAGAGATCTTAAGCCTTTGCTCTGTGTTCCTGAAAGACTTATCGATCACCCTGGCCTTAAACAATTTTCACAAGACGAAATAGTTACAAATGCACGTCAGTGTATGAGAACTGCAAAAGCAGGTATTGTTAAGATTGGAACGAGCACGCTTGAAGCAGCATTACTTGGTATGCCTTTTATCTCTTATTATAAAACATCTTATATTTCATATCTGATTGCAAAAAGTAAAATTCATCTAACCAGTATTTCTCTTCCAAATATATTATTAGAAAAAAATCTGATACCTGAGCTTATACAATCTGATGCACAAGCAGAATCTCTGCATACTTCTCTTTTTTCTTTACTAGACGATCCAATTGCTATACAAAATCAAGTTCAAGGTTTTCATAAAATCCGAACTTTACTCGGTGGCCCAGGCGCTTCTAAAAGAGCAGCATTAACAATAGAACACTATCTCAAGAATCGGATATGAAACTATTGCAAAAAATTGCCATACATATTCTTACTGTATTAGCCTATAGCTGGAGATTCAAGCTTATTGGTGAAATCCCCAATCAAACGTCCATTATTGCTTTTTGGCATGGATCTATGCTTCCTGGATGGTTTATTCATAAACATATTTCTTGTTTTGCTATTGTCAGTTTAAGTAAAGATGGATCTGTGTTATCCAATATTCTCAATCACTGGGGGATTGATGTTATAAGAGGTAGCTCTTCAAATAATGGAAAAGAAGCACTTCAAAGTGCAGTTGATGAACTTCAAAAAGGAAGAACTTTTTTGATTACTCCAGATGGGCCAAAAGGTCCTCGAAACCATATGAAACCCGGAGCGGTGATAGCAGCTTTTAGAGCTTCTAAGCCTCTATTCTTGTGTAGAATTGATTGCTCATCAGCATATAGATTCAAAAAAAGTTGGGATCTGTTTTCTTTGCCTCTACCTTTTGCTACAATTAATGTACACTATACAAAAATTGTTCCTCTACAAGATCAATCCAATCGTGAAGAGATTCAAGACATTATTCATTCATGTGAAAATATCTTAAATGGAGAATCTCTCCATGTATAATGCTTTTGTAAAGATGAGAAATTATCTGTATTCACATAATATGTTAAAAGTATATTCATCAGCATATCCTGTGATAAGTATTGGTAATATCAGTTCAGGTGGATCTGGAAAAACTCCATGCGCACTTATGATAGCAAAAATATGCAAAGACAACTTCATACAAGTATCATTACTTTCAAGTGGTTACAAAAGAACAAGCAAAGGAATTTGTACTGTATCATCTTCGTATATGATGCACAATGATATGATGCCAGAACAATGTGGAGATGAAGTGTATATGCAAGCATTATCTGGGTATTATCATAGCGTGATTGTCTCCCAGCCCAAATACAAGGCATTATCTCATTTTACAACACCAATTATTATTGATGATGGATTTCAACATCGTGCAATTAAAAGAGATTGTAATATTGTTTTGCTACATTCTAGTGATATAAAAGGGAACTTATTTCCTTGGGGAACTTTAAGAGAATCTCTTGATGCTTTACTCAGGGCAGACATTATCATTTGCACAGATACATTTCCTTTAGACAAAATTGAACCATTTATCAAACATAAGCCTCTTATGTGCAAAAGTTCAATTCATGTAGGATCTCTGTATCCTCTTGATGATATATTAGTATCCCATAAATCATATATTACTCTACAAAACAGTTCAATCTATGCATTATCCGGAATTGCACATCCACGAAGATTTCATGCCTCAATTCAAGAAAAAGGATATAGCATAACAAAGAGCAAAGAACTGAAAGACCATGTTCAATATACAGACAAAGTGATTTCTCAGATCATCTATGAGATGAAGCACTTACATCTAAAAACAATAATCACTACAGAAAAAGATGCAGTAAAACTATATGCATATCGGTCGACTTTTGAACAACATTCAATTCAATGTTTTGTATTACCTATCACTTTTGATATAATAGAAGGAAAAAAAGAGTTTTTACTTTTCTTACAAACACTTTTAACTAGCAATTTTACAATATCACATACATAATTATGAATATAGCATTATCATTTTCATCAGGTTCGGAATCCTATACGAATTATTCTAAATGGCTTATTGAAGCACATCCTGATGCACATATTGTCCATTTGGATGAGTATGCATTAGAGGACATAGAACCCATAGTAAAAACTTGTTCTGGAATTGTATTTACTGGTGGAGAAGATATAAATCCTTCTTTTTATGGACAATCCGACAGGCTTAAAGATTGTACAGTAGATGATATCAGAGATGCTAGAGAAATGAAAATGTTTGAAATATGTACGTCATTTCATATTCCAATTCTAGCAATTTGTAGAGGCGAACAAATTATCAATGTATTCTCCGGTGGAACTTTGATTGTAGATATTCCTAGTGATATACAATCCGACATAGAACATAGATCTGTGAATGGTATAGATAGTGTCCATGAAATTCTGATACAGCCTGGTTCATTATTAAGAAAAATTGTTAAAACTGATTCGATACAAGTAAATAGCTCTCACCATCAGGCAGTTCAACATCTACCTCCAATGTTTACTGCATCAGCTTATTCACATGACGATATCATAGAAGCAATTGAATGGGCCGACCCAAATGGGAACTCATTCTTATTATCAGTGCAGTGGCATCCAGAACGATTAGATTATTCTCATCCTTGTTCATTATCTATTGCGAAACATTTTCTTATGGAAGCTGAGTCTTATTCAATGTTGTTTCTCCCTTTACCGTAATTAAAATCTTATGAAAAAATATCCTGTATTCATATGTATCGCTTTATTATCTATCTTTTTTTTAAGAAAAATATATGATACATCGAAACCCACAAATTCTGTTTTAGATGCTATGTCGATACAAGATAGAAATAACTATATGCATATGTTATTGGCCGATCCAGCAACAGGTCAAATTCCAAAAGGTATTAGATCTGCAGAATTAGAATTTGCTAGTACTTTACCAAAAAGACACATCGCTCATGAAAATCCATATGCTAAGATTCAAGCTAGTGAAAATTGGTATTCTGCTGGACCAGCAAATCTTGGGGGCAGAACCAGAGCATTAGCAATAGATATGATGAATGATCAAATCCTTTTAGCTGGCGGAGTTTCCTCTGGAATGTTTAAAAGTACAAATCAGGGTCTATCTTGGAAGAAAACATTTTCAAATAAGCAATTACAAAGCGTTACCTGTTTAGCTCAAGATATTAGGCCAGGCAAAACAAGTACATGGTATTGTGGATCTGGAGAATTCTATGGAAATTCAGCTTCATTAAACGGAGACGGACTGTTTAGTACTACTGATAATGGAGATTCATGGCAACAATTAGCTATTACAGCCACAAATACACCTCAAACCTGGGAAAGTGCTTATGAATATATTTTTAATATAGCTATCGATCCATCTAATCTTAATCAAAGCGAACTATATGTATCAACCGCTTTAGGTGGTATATATAGAACTACCGATGGTGGCAAAAGCTTTAAAGCTGCTTTAGGTGGATCTGGAAATAATTATTCATTATTTACAGATGTAAAAGTAAGTCCAAAAGGAATAGTATATGCATGTATGAGTTCTATTGCTGGAGGAGGGGGAATTTCATCTACAAAAGGGATTTGGAGATCTATCGATGGAATCAATTGGACTAATATTACTCCTCCAAATTTTCCAACACAAACATATAGAATGATCATAGAAATTAATCCAATCGATGAAAATCAAGTTCTCATTTTTGGGCATACACCCAATTCTGGAAAAAAGGCTGTGAACTTTAGAGGTGATATTGAATGGAATAGTTTATGGAAATATACTTTCATCAGTGAAGATGGTAAATCAAGTGGTGGACTATGGGAAAATAGATCAGATAATTTACCTGCATTAGGTGGGGAATTTGGTGATTTAATCGTTCAGCAAGGTTATGATCTGGTTGTAAAATATCATCCTATTGATACTAATATTGTTTTTATTGGTGGTACAAATCTATACAGATCCACAAATGGATTTAGAAATACAGAATCTATAACTTGGATTGGAGGATATAAACCATATACTAAAAGACCATATTTCGACATCTATCCTAATCATCATCCAGACCAACATGCTATATGTTTCTTTCCAAATAATCCCAATAAAGCTTTATCTGCAAATGATGGTGGAATATTTAAAACTGAAAACTGTTTGCAAGATAGTATCAATTGGACAAGTTGTAATTATACATATTTGACTTCTCAATTTTATACGATAGCCATAGATCATGCAACACCCAATAATTCTGTGATTATTGGTGGAACCCAAGATAATGGAACATATATGACAACAGGCTCTTTTCCATCAGATTTTTGGGAAATGAAATTAACATATGATGGTGCTTTTTGTGCTGTCGAAGATAATCGTAAAAATTATTATATGTCTGCTCAGCAAGGAAAGATTGCCAGAATGATTATCGATGATAAAGGCAATATCATTTCTAAAGGAAGAATAGACCCAGCAGGTGGAAAAAATTATTTATTTATTAATCCATTCACTCTCGATAAAACCAATCAGAATATCATGTATGTAGCAGGCGGACAACTACTATGGAGAAATAATAATCTGAAAAATATGCCTATGGGTGGCTGGGATTCTACTGCAATAAACTGGGATAGTTTATCTTTTACTCGTTTACCAGAAGGCGAAAGTATAAGCGCAGTTTCATCGGCTAAAACAACAAATCATATCCTGTATTATGGAACAAATAAAGGGAATCTCTATAAGATTACAGATGCTGATAAAGGCGACCCAATACCTATTGAGATAACTGGAGGTAAATTTCCTGTCAATGCAAATATTCAGAATATTGCTATTGACCCCAGAGATGCTAATAAGGCATTAGTTGTGTTTAGTAATTATAATGTTTTAAGTATGTTTTATACCTCAAATGGTGGGGAAAACTGGACACCTGTCTCAGGTAATCTAGAAGAAAATCAAAGCGGGGGGGGAAAAGGTCCATCGTGTAGATGGGCACAAATACTTCCTGTAAAGAATGGAACAATGTTTTATGTAGGAACAAGTGTTGGTTTATTTTCAACATCTGTATTAGACAGTACACTAACCTGTTGGGAGCAAGAGGGGTCTAATACTATTGGTAATGCTGTTGTTGTGATGCTTGATGCGCGTGAACAAGAAGGATATGTAGTAGCTGCTACACATGGATCAGGTGTATATGCATCTTATATTACTGATTTACCACTAAAAGCTAATTCACCAGAATTAATTTCTCCTGGTATTGATACCATAACTACATCAACTTCGATAACATATCGTTGGACATCAGTGCCTAATGCGGTGTTTTATAAATTAGATGTATCTGAAACTCCAGATTTTTCAACAGTAAAACTCTCAAGATCGCTTATTACAAATACTTTCTATACTGCTTCCACAGGAATTGTTGTAGGTAAAAGTTATTATTGGCGTGTCCAAGCAATTAACTCAGCTGGGGCATCTGTAGCACCTAATTCCCGAAAATTCAGTGTTAAAAGTAGCACTGGTATTAATGAAGAACAAAATGCACCAACTGTCTATATATCAAATGGCAATCTTGTAATAAAACAGAATGATTCTTTTGATAATATGGAACACATTACATATTCATTATATGACTTAGTAGGCAATTGTTATTGGACATCAACAATGAACAATAATGCTGATGCATATATACATATATCTTCATATCCAAAGGGTGTTTATATAGTAGTAGGGCATTCAAAAGATAAGACATGGAAATCTCTCTTTATACATCAATAATGCCAATGTTAAGGATTGATAATACTTGGAAAATTCTGAGCTAAAAATCAATATTGTATTTTGTGATAATTGTTTTGAACCAATAGATGTGAAACATATGAAAAGACGATTGATTCTCTTTTTTACAATTTCTTTGCTTATTACAGGTACTACTTTTGAAGAAAAAGTATTAACTCTGAAAGGTTCTGATACTATGGTGATTTTGGTTCAAAAATGGACCGAAGAATATCCAGACAAATCAGTTCAATTTCAAGTTACCGGTGGAGGTTCAGGAACAGGCATAGCATCTTTGATTAATGGTACTACAGATATCTGTTCATCTAGCCGTCCGATGAAATCTGCTGAAGCACTACAAATGAAGCAAAAATATGGCAAACCACCTATAGAAATCAGGGTTGCTCGTGATGGTTTAAGTGTATATGTTCATAAAACAAATCTTATTAAGTCTATAACAATTAAACAATTAGGTGATGTATTTACTGGTAAGATCAAGAATTGGAAAGATATTGGTGGTCCTGATCATAAGATAATATTATATAGCAGGGAAAATAATTCAGGTACATATGAATTTTTTAAAGAACATGTCTTACTGAATAAAGATTTTGACCCCTCAGCACAACATATGCCTGGAACATCAGCTGTGGTTGGAGCAATTGCAATGGATCAATGGGGAATAGGATATGGAGGAGCTGCATATACTAAAGGCGTGAATGAAGTTAAAGTTTCGGTACACAAAGATTCAATAGCTTATCTACCTACAGAAGAAAATATTTTAAATGGAAAATATCCAATTTCCCGTTTTTTATATTTTTATTTGCGTGAACGCCCTTTACATGAAACTAAACAATTTATAGATTGGGTAATTGGTAAAGAAGGACAGAAAGTAGTTCTTGATGTTGGTTATTTTCCAACAAAAAAATTATAAATCACCTAAGGTCCTTTTGATGAGTAGTAATTCCACATTATATAAAAAAAGTAAATTTCGTCCTTTTGAAGCTATAATAGAATGGATTATCCGCTTAACAGCGAGTTTTTCTATTATTATTATATTTCTCATTTTTATCTTCATCTTTAAAGAAGCTGGCGGCTTGATTTTTGGTACCGCAAAAGAATTAAAACCAAAGAAAGCAGTTTCTGAAAAAGTGCAAGATAAATCAGAAGAAAAAGTTAAACCAGAAATTTACAATCCAGAAACTGGAGAGATAGTAAAAATAGTAGAAGTAAAGAAACTAGTTAAAGCTAAGGAAACCGAATCACAATCCATTTGGGCTAATCTGTTTTCTGATACTTGGCAGCCTGTAGGTAAAAAGCCTAAATATGGAATTCAACCTTTACTCATTGGAACATTTAAAGTAACTCTGGTATCACTTTTATTTGCAACCCCATTATCAATTCTTGCAGCAATTTATTGTGCGTTTTTTGCTAAAGCATGGATAAGAGATATCATCAAACCTACAGTAGAAGTATTAGCTGGATTTCCATCGGTTGTATTAGGTTTTTTCTGCTTAGTAACTGTAGTGCAGGGCGTATATAGTACTACTCAATTCTTACAGCCATTATGTACCAATATAGCAGATATCATCAGCTGGATTCTACCATTTAGTGATCGGTGGATTCACAGTGCATTAACAATAAGTGATTTTCATTATTCTGCAGTTGTAGGTGGAATAGGTTTAGGATTAGCTGTTATACCAATCATATTTACGATATCTGAAGATGCTTTATCGGCAGTTCCTAACAGTTATCGTGAAGCCTCATTAGCATTAGGAGCTACAGAATCTGAAACTGCTTTTAAGGTTATGCTGCCAGCTGCTTTACCAGGAGTAGTTGCTGCAATTTTATTAGGGATAGGAAGAGCTTTTGGAGAAACAATGATTGCATTAATGGCAACTGGAAATGCTGCTTTATTTTCTTGGAATATTTTTCATCCAGTAAGAACACTAGCTGCTACTATTGGATCTGAAACTGGCGAAGTTCAATGGGGATCTTTACATTATAATATTCTATTCTTTTTAGGAATTTTATTATTCTTGGTAAGTTTTATAATAAATGCTCTTACTGAGTTATTTGTAAAAAAGTATTTATCTAAAAAATTCCAAGGAGCATAATCATGTCAGAATTATTGCTTCAAAAAAAGCATTCATCATATTATTATGTAAAAAGTAAACTTTCAACAGGATTGCCTCTTTTTGCTGCTATCTTTCTTGTGCTCTTGATAGCATTACTTCTTTTACATTTTATTTGGCATGGAGCACCTGGAATAACATGGGCATTTCTAACGGAAGCTCCAAGAAATAATAATACTGAAGGTGGTATTTTTCCTGCTATTTATGGCACTGTTTTTCTAGTTTTTATTATGTCTTTATTGGGTGTTCCTATTGGAACCGCCACCGCAATATATCTTTCCGAATATGCAAGGCAACAATCATTCTTTTCCAGATCTGTTCGATTTGGAGTCAATACTTTAGCTGGAGTTCCATCTATCGTATTTGGATTATTTGGAGTTGGATTTTTTGTTCAATTTATTGGTAAAGGCATAGATACAGCAGCACAGACAACAATTTGGAGTAAACCATCGCTGATATGGGCAGCTGCAACGTTATCTGTATTAACATTACCTGTTGTTATTGTGGCCGTAGAAGAAGCATTAAGGAATGTACCACAAGATTTAAGAGAAGCAAGCTTAGCTTTAGGTGCAACCAAATGGCAAACAATTTGGAGAGTAGTTTTACCTAATTCTCTAACGGGCATTCTAACTGGTACAATTTTAGCCATAGGAAGAGGAGCCGGAGAAGTTGCACCAGTAATTTTTGTTGGAGCAGTATATTCATTACCTCAGTTGCCTGACAGCTTAGCAGATCAATTTATGCATATGGGCTATCACATTTATGTATTAGCAACTCAATCACCTAATGCTGCAGATGCACTTCCATTGCAATATGCTTCAACATTAGTATTGCTTATCTTAGCCTTTAGTTTAAATCTTACTGCAGCATATATTAGATTAAGAATTCGTCGTTCACATAAATAATTCAGACATATAAAGAAATCATCATGGCTAAAGAAAGTTCATCCAAGATTCGAGTTAATAATTTCAATGTGTTTTATGGTGAAAAACATGCTTTAAATGATATTTCTCTAGAAGTACAATTACATAAAGTAACGGCATTTATTGGCCCTTCTGGTTGTGGTAAATCTACTTTATTGCGTTCTATTAATCGAATGAATGATTTGATAGATTCTTTTCGCGCCAAAGGAAGTTTATTTATCGATGATGTAAATGTATATGATTCTGAAATTGATGTAGTTAGTTTAAGAAAACAAGTAGGAATGGTCTTTCAGAAATCAATACCATTTCCTAAATCCATATATGAAAATGTTGCTTATGGCTTGCGATTAACAGATTCACCATCAAAATCTGAATTAGATGGCATCATAGAAACAAGCTTGCGAAAGGCTGCCTTGTGGAATGAAGTAAAAGATAGATTACACGATTCAGCAATTAGTTTATCTGGTGGACAACAGCAAAGATTGTGTATCGCTAGAGCGGTAGCGGTAAATCCAGAGATACTATTAATGGATGAGCCCTGTTCTGCTCTAGACCCAATTTCTACTGCAAAGATTGAAGAGTTAATTGAAGAATTAAAGAAATCTTATACTATTGTAATTGTTACTCATAATATGCAACAAGCTGCCAGAGTAAGTGATGTAACTGGATTTTTTTATATGGGAAATCTCATAGAATTTGATAAAACAAGAACATTGTTTACAAGTCCTACAAAAAAAGAGACAGAAGATTATATTACCGGAAGATTCGGATAAACTTTTTCTGTATTTTACAACATGATATAATCTATACATTCAAGCATTTAGATTCGGAGATATATATATATGCATCGTTCATTCGAAGATGATTTAGATAAATTAAGAACCAGGCTTATCCGTATGGGCAGTTTGGTAGAAGAACAAGTAGAACTAGCTTTTCGTGCTTTATTAGAAGGTAATGAAGAATTAGCTAAGTTTATTATTGAAAGGGATGATAAAGTAGATAAACTTGATATTAAAATTGATAAACAATGTCAAAGAATATTTGCTTTACAACAGCCAGTAGCTTCGGATCTGCGTCTTTTATTGGCAGCAATTAAAATAAACAATGAATTAGAAAGAATTGGTGATATGGCAACCGAGATTGCTGAATATGTTGTTGCAGACCCAAATATTCATGTTCTTGTAAAAGATTTAGGTATCGATAAAATGACTAATGCAGCCTATACTATGGTAAAAGCAAGCCTTGATGCATTTGTGAATAATGATCCCGATTTAGCAAAACATGTATTACCTACAGATTCAACAGTTGATAATCTTGAACGCGAACATGTTCAGGACATCATTACATTAATGAAATCTGATGCTGACATTATTGATACAGGTATCAAACTTATTTTGATTTTAGGTAATATAGAAAGACTTGCTGATCACGCTACAAATATTGCTGAAAATGTCATCTTTTTAATTGAAGCTAAATTAGTTCGTCATCGTCATCTAGAATATGATCCTCTCAATCCTCTTAGTTTAGATCAAGGAATTGAAGATTAGATAAATAAGTATTCTACGTTCAAGTTATTATAAGGCTATAGCAAGAGAATTATTAGTTCTGTTCTATTGCCTTTTTTTATTTTTGTACTTATATTATCTATTACTTTAAAAACGGATGAGAATTATGACGGCAACAAAAGCAATTATTCTTGCAGGTGGAAGTGGCACAAGACTCTACCCCTTAACTGCTGTTATAAGTAAGCAATTACAGCCTGTTTATGATAAACCAATGATTTATTATCCATTGGCAACTGTGATGTTGGCAGGGATTAAAGATATTCTGATTATTTCTACACCACATGATTTACCTCATTTTGAATCAGTTTTAGGAAACGGAAATCAATGGGGTATCAATATCGAATATAAGGCACAAGCTGCACCAAAAGGTATTGCAGAAGCCTTCATTTATGGAAAAGAATTTATAGGGAATAATCAAGTATGTTTGATTTTAGGGGATAATTTATTTTATGGCAAGCTAGATTTTCTTCGAAAAGCCTTACAATCCAATACAGGTGCAACTATTTTTGGCTATCAAGTTCATGATCCAGAACGATATGGAGTAGTTGAATTACACCCAGATGGTACAGTCATCAGCATTGAAGAAAAACCGAAACATCCTAAATCACGATATGCAATTCCAGGATTATATGTATTTAATAATGATGTAATTTCTATTGCAGAAAATTTGGAACCTGGCCCACGTGGCGAATTAGAAATAACAGATGTTCAAAAGCAGTATCTCCAACAAGGAAAATTACGGGTAGAATTAATGGGAAGAGGTATTGCTTGGTTAGACACAGGTACACCCGAAAGTCTTTTAGAAGCAAGCCAATTTATTCATGCAGTAGAAAAAAGACAAAATTTAAAGATTGCATGCCTAGAAGAAATTGCCTTACAAATGAACTATATTACAGCTGAAGACTATAATCAATGTATACAAAGATTACCAAAATCTTCTTATAGAGAGTATTGCGAACGAGTGGCTCAGGAATTTATTCCTCAATATGATTAAATGATTCATGAAAATATATCCATGAAGAAAAGTGAAGAAGAATCCGCATATGTGATTTATGCACATACTCCACTACAATATGTAAAATCAGTAGGACCTAAAAGAGCAGAAGCATTAGCATCTGTAGGACTTCACACCGTTAAAGATTTATTGTACTATATTCCTTATGGATATATAGATAGAACCTCTGTCCAAAGCATAGCAAGTATTCACCATAAATTTAAGAAAGAGAATGATATATTCAATTCTGTATCTATGGATATAGATGAAGCTATTTCTCTTAAAAAAGAAATCACAATTGTTGCTTCGATTCAATCAATTCAAGAAAAATCCTTCGGAAAACAGGGTCGCAAAATGTTGATTGCAAAAGTTTCCGATGAATCTAATGCATATGCAGAGATCGTTTTTTTTAATATGGTACCATATTTTAAAAAAGTATTACAAATAGGAATTGTACTTGGAATTAGTGGTTTACCAGATTATGATGAAAAATGGAGAAAATTAACTTTTCAGCATCCTGAAATCATCATTTTAGATACTCAAGATGAACAAGAATTTAAAAAAGGGGTCATTCTACCAAAATATTCAATTAATCAAGCAATGAAAAATGCGCATATCTCAATTAAAACGATGCGTTCTATGTTTGATATTGTATTTGAATATTCTGAATCATTAATTGATGAATCGTTGCCTGATTCATTTCTTAATTCTCAAAGCTTAATGCCTAAAGATAAAGCAATACAAGCATTACATAAACCCCTGTCAACAAAAGAATTACTTGATGCCAGAAATAGAATGAAATTCGAAGAATTATTTTTCTTTCAATTGTTTATCGCACTAAGAAAACAAGGAAAAAAGACAAGTGAACAGGGAATTTATATTCCAAGCAAAAGTTCATTAGCTAAAAATTTACATCAAGCATTACCCTTTGAATTAACAAAAGATCAAAAAAAAGCTTTATGGGATATTGCTTATGATTTTGAATCTGGCAAACCAATGAATCGCTTGATTCAAGGAGATGTTGGATGCGGAAAAACTATCGTATCCTTATTTGCTATGCTAATGGCTATCGATGCAGGATATCAAACAATGTTAATGGCTCCAACTGAAACTTTAGCTGAACAGCATTTTCATTCTATTTCTACTTTTTTAGAGCCTTATAATATTCATGTCACACTATTAGTTGGTGGACAAAAAACATCATTAAGAAAACAAGTATTATCAGAAATTGCTTCCGGCCAAGCACAAATTGTTATAGGAACCCATGCCCTGTTTGCTTCACATGGCAAAGATCAAATGGCTGGGCTTTCTTATCATAAATTAGGATTAATAATCGTTGATGAACAACATCGTTTTGGAGTGATGCAAAGAGCCCAATTAAAACAATTAGCAAAGGCATCCTTGATCGAATCCCCACAACATCATTCATTATCTCCGCATATATTAGTAATGAGTGCTACTCCTATTCCTAGAACATTATCTATGACCTTATATGGGGATTTAGATAGTACTACAATCAAAGAAATGCCAATAGGTAGAAAACCAGTCAAAACTGAAATTGTTTTTGATTCTACCATAGATAGGGCATATCAAACGATAGAACAAGAAATCAAAGCCGGAAGACAAGCGTATATTATCTATCCTTTGGTTGAAAAATCAGAAACTATTGATGCCAAATCGGCAATTGAACATTATGAATCTCTAAAAACCGAAGTATTTACTGACTATTCTTGTGGTTTACTGCATGGCCAAATGCCATGGCATGAAAAAGAACGAGTGATGAAAGCATTTAAGAATAAAGAATATCAGATTTTAATATCTACAACTGTTATAGAAGTTGGCATAGATATACCAAATGCAACAGTAATGTTAATTGAAAATGCCGAACGTTTTGGATTAGCACAATTACATCAATTAAGGGGAAGAGTTGGGCGAAATGATCTACAATCAATGTGTTTTCTTGCTACAAAAGATCATTTTCGCTTTCATATCAATAAACAAAAATCCGAAGATCTACACCTAGAAAGAGCATCTGCAATTGCAAGATTAACAACGATGATTTCAACTAATGATGGATTTCAGATTGCTGAAGCAGATATGAAATTGAGGGGGCCTGGGGATATTATGGGGACAAGACAATCTGGTATTCCTAAATTTTTATTTATTGATTTGATTAATGATAGCGAAATAATTGAACATAGTAAGAAAACTGCCGAACAGATTATAGAACAAGATCCACAATTAAGAATGCCGCTTCATAATGTGATAAGAAATGAATATGAACGCTTAAGAATGTCTGATACCTTTTTTATGAACATAGCATAATATATATGAATTTTATTTATACTTTTTTTTCAAGTGTACTGTGTCTATTGATCTATCTGCCAGTTTCTGCCCAATTTTCTTATACATATGGAACAGATTTTGGCTTTGGTATCAATGCCATTGGTGTAGGTTATCAAGACTTAACATCTATTGGTTTAGCTACTAATTTTGCTAATAAAGGAAAATCTGAAATAAGTAATCCTCTTATGTATACAGGTGGTTTTGTTTCATATTCATCACCTACAATTGGGTTTAGATTACGTACTTCTTATGATAATAGAAGTGGGATTATTCAAGATGAGTTTATTGCAAATTCCAGACAAATGATGCCTTCTTTAGCTTATATCACTAATGATATATCTTTTCATTATTCAGTTTTACCAACATTGTCTTTATATATTGGACCAAGCATATCTTTTCTTATTCACAATAAAATTAACCGTATTGATGCAAGTGATAATGACAATCCCATTCCTGCTATGAATGCTGTATGTCCCGGTTTTCTTAGTGGCATTATGTATAAAACTCCATTATCATTTTCTGCAGGATCTTTCTCATCCAAACTATATACATTTTTAGAATCTTCTTGGATGGTTAATCAAAGAAAAGGGGAGTTTTCAGTAAATAATAGCGGTTTGGCAAATATTTGGTCTACTGTATCAATCAGAGCCGGCATTTCACTGCACTTTCAATTCAATAAGAGTACTATTGATAAAGAATTTCCAGCTACTGATAGTTTATCTTTTTATGTTAAAACTCCAAAAGAGATAGCCGGAAAAAGAAGAATCGCAGAGAATTTCCCTTTACTTCCTATAGTATATTTCAGACCCAATAACTCAAATATTCCATTTTATTATCAACAACTTTCTAGCGAGCAAGCAGCGTCTTTTTCAGAATCTCAATTAGATGATATAATTACCGATAGTGATAAGCAGAAACATGCTTCAAAAAGAATAATGGTTTATCAACAAATGTTGAATATTATCGGTTCAAGGATGACGCATTCCAAGGACACACTATATATTACAGGTATTGCACCAGAAGAAAAAGATGGGATTATTATTGCTGGATATATCAAGGACTATCTAACTGGAATATTTAGAATAGATGGAGGGCGAATCAAACAATTAGAAGATAATAATCAAAAAAACATAAGAAACTATGATAGTGATGATAGTGTAGATATTGTTTTTAAAAGACAAGATAGTAGAAGAATTGTTCTTAAGTCCAACTCTTCATCTTTGCTAAAACCAGTACTATTACATTTTGAAAGCGTAGATCCACCAGAAAATGAAATAGAGATTCGAGTATATTCACCATCTGATCTTTCATCATGGACAATGCAGTTACAAGGCCCTGATGAATTTATGAAGAATATCGGTCCTTTTTCAACTCAAAAAACCTTTATAAATGCAACTTCATTATTGAATGGTGCATTAGCTTCAGGAAAATTCACAGCTTCGGTTCAAGCAGAAAAATCAACAGGTATTCAATTACAAGCGGATACTTCTTTTGCATTAACAATGAGTAATGCTGCAAAGATGAGTGCAGAACGATTTACAGTGTTACATGAAGGATATGAAAAACCAGAATATTTCATAGAAGAAATTGTCTCTTTAGTTCAGTCAAAACTCAATAATCACACAGAAATAGTATTGATCGGAAGCTCTGGAGCAAATGGAGATACCAAAGAGAATGAAAACAGGGTACAAAAGCTTCTAGAGCGTATTAAGAGTCAAATAGAACTCAACGTAGCTAAAACAGGAAAACATAGTACTATAAAGCTTTTAAACTATGGTGAAGACCCAAATAGAGTATTATTTACGCAAGAATTACCCTATGGAAGATCATATAATGATTGTATTACAATAGAAATGATCAAATAATTATAATGAATATTGAATACTACAGGTAATATTTCTGGGATCTGAAGGTAAAATGCCTGGTCCTGGATATGATTCGGCTCTTCTTGTAAAGTATGATTCATTAAATACATTTTGTATATGCATATCAACAATCAATGATTGTAATAGTCTATAACTCAATGAAATATCCATAATCGAATAAGAGGGGATTAAACCAATCACAGCATTTGATGTATATTCAGCATTGGTTGCATCTGAATATTGTTTATACACATAAGAATATTGAATACTTGCTTTTAGTTTATCTTGTTCATATTGTAATCCTGTCCTTAATGTAAAAGGAGATACTTGTTCTACTTGTTTGCCTTTTATTCCTGTCTGCAAAGAAGAAGTATATATTCCATCTAGATATGAAACATTGATAAATGCCTTTACACTTCTTGAATCATCATCAATCCACAGTTTCCATATATCTGTTTCTACAATTGCTTCAATCCCAATCGTTCTAGATGATCCAATATTGGTTCTTAATCTATATGGTATATAGTAAGGGGCTTTATCTGCTGCTAAGATTGTTCCTATCCTTTTATCATATTCTAAATAAAAGCAACTAATATCGCTATAGAATAAGCCGTTAAATAAAGAGCCACGAATTCCTAGATCTGCATTAAATCCTTTTTCATCAGATAAATTAGTATCAACAATAAAATTTGGATTAACAATGCGCATATCACTAAATGTCATTGCTCTGTAATTTTGCGCATAATTAGCATATAATTCAAGTCCATTATCAAATACATAGCTTGTTCCAAGACCAAACAATCCAAAGGATCGTAGATTTGATTTCTGTTCATTATATGTAGATGATTGTACCAAATTACCAGAAAGATCTACTATTCTATCTTTATACCATCCATTGGCATATGTGGCAATATATTCAACTCGTATACCTGGAACAATGCTCCAGTTTTCTGTGGGCCTGATTACACATTCAAGAAATCCTGCAATATTTTTACCTGGATTTTTATACAATAATTGCTCCGGATTATCTTGATCTAAGTATGTAAAATCTGCATCCGATCCTTTTGAACCAAATCCTTGTTTTTGAACTGAATATCCTTGATATATTCTTGCACCCAATACAATATTAGCCGGTATATCATTGATAAAAATTGTATGCATTAACCGTGTTTCATTGCCAATATTTGCAAAAACACCATCTATTAATGTTCTTTCTTTTCCATTATCTAACACTGAAATATTCTGAAGATTACCTACAGATGATCTTTGTGCTATAACAGAAAATGTTCGAGAATGTATTCTGGTTATAGGCGATATTTCATAGAGGATATTCAAAGCATATATCTGCCAATCTATCAAGAACCAATTTCTTGATCTACTTGATTGCGAAGGATCTACCTGAAATTGCCTATCTGTTAAACCACCTGGTTGCTGACTTAGTGAATGATGATTTGTCACATCAAATGTTAGCGTCAGATGTTCACTTATATTATATGATAAAGCAGAATACACTGTATGAGCTGAAAAATCGGAATTCGGACGCCATCCATTGCCTTGTTTATATGAGTAAAAACTGATATAATTTAATCCTTTAGATTCTCCTCCAACTAATGCAGATATACCCATTAATCCAAAAGATCCGCCATTCATTCTGAATTCTGCATGCAATGGCACAGAATCTATACCTTTTTTCATCTTAAAATTAATCATACCACCAAATTGAGGTCCATATTGAAGCGAAGCAGCCCCTCGAACTATCTCGATTCTTTCAATTGCTTCTATTGGCGGAGTAAAATATGATTCTGGATAACCAAGTGGATCTGCTGCTATATCATAGCCATTCATTCTTGTATTAAAATGGGCTGTACGATTTGGACTCAATCCTCTGCCTCCAATACCAAGCTGAAGTCCAGCTTGATCGCTTTCCCAAATATTCAATCCTGGTACCCTAGAAAACAATTGTCTTGCTAGCATTACTGCTTTATTAGGATTCAATAAATCTGGAATAATTAATTCTGTCTTTTTAGCTTCATAAATAGCAGATTCTTGTATTGATTCAACTTTATTTGCACTTATTAATGAGTTCTTCTCTGCATTCACGATGATGTCTTTAACCTGCATTTTTTTGGTTTGAAGCATTATCATCTGTTTTTCTTCACTGCATGCTATAGTAGCAATAATAGACTCATATCCATTTGCTTGTATTCTTAATGCTATACTATCTTTTCTACATACTATAATTTTTTGGAAGATTCCATTGCTATCTGATCGCATTACTTTCTGCAAGTCATCAAAAAAGTAAATTTTTGCAAATGGAATTGCTGTCTGAGTTTCAGATGACATAATCATGCACAATATTTTTACTGTTTTTGATGTTAGTATCTCATTGCTGGTTATATGCGAATATCCAAATGCGTGTGCATGTATACATATCGAGATGATTATCAAGAATATCTTCATTTAGATACTCCTTCTGATAATATCCATTCTTTATGAAACCATGAATCATTGATACTTGCTAAATTTATAGAAGGATCAATAAATCTATATGATTTTCTGCCATTCAATGTTATCCATGAATCTGCAGTAATAATCGGATGAGTATATCCATTCTTTTGATAATAGGTAGATAAAGTATGCGCGAATTGTACTATCAAATCTGGCTGCATACTCATTTGCTTTTCTTGATGATCAGTTAGCCATTCAGCATTATCGATAATGCCTTTTTTTCCTGTTAATGAGTCTTTGATAGTAAATTGAGTATATCCAGACTTTTCAATTAACATTACTCGCCAACCAAATCTATAGCCTTGCTCTGTCCAAAAAACATTACCGGGATATAATACATATCTGAAAGGAAATAATAGTTGAAATAGACAATATGCAATCAATGAACCATAGATAATTGGATGAATAGAAAAGCTTGTATACTTAGTTATATCAGCTCTTACCTTAACTGAAGTATTAAACACAGTGAGAGTTCTGTTTATTATCTGTAATAGCTGTTCTGGAGGAAAAAATATTAATGTCAACACTATCATTACTAGAGGAAATACTCCAATCTGAAACAATATCCCTGTTATTGTATGAAAGCATATAACAGCTATATATGCATATATTCTTGTAGTTTGTATTGATAAAAACAGGGGAATGGTACAATCATACAGCATTCCAAACCACGAGAACACATATGCTGTCCAGCGTGCAGATAATACATTACCAATAATTGGCATATCACCATGCGAAGGAAGCCATAAAGAAAGAGGTAAAGCCTCTATCAACCAATCATACTGAATCTTTGCTATTCCAGCATACAGATAAATGATAGCAATTTGAAATTGTAAAAGTAATATATAATATCTTGGTATAAGTGCTTGATAAATAGATGGTTTAGATGTGCTATCGACAGAGAATATGCAATGGGCAGGTAAAAAGCATAATAAAAAGCTGCATAAGCTTACTGCATAATAATGATTAAGATAATAGGATATATCCCATAATTCAGTATATGTAAAGGCTAAAAATAATAGTACGCTCATTATGCGATATTTATAGCCTATCATTACACAGAATGAAGCAATGATTAATACAGAATACAGAATATATACATAGAATGCCGAAGGAACAGTTATCCATTCAAAACCATAATACTGAAAATGTATTTTAGGTTTTATTATTTGTTCTTCTATCCAGCCTAAAGCTATAAAACGAATGGTACTTAACAATATCAAAGCACCAAAGGAAATTCTAAATATTCCCAATGAAACAGAAGAAACTGGAGCAGATAATGATTGCAAGAATTGCACTAATCACCATCATTGCTAGTATATGTAATTGAAATACCTAATAGAGAAGACATATCACTTTTCAAGAAATGTGTATGTTTAGATAATTCTGTAAATACATCTAAAAGAATAGGCATTTTTTGATCTATCATCACTGATAATGGTATCGATCTGTCTAATAGTGATATTTGTTTTGAAATCTGTTCCCATTGATATTCAGTATCTTCTACTAATTGTTTTCCAGTTGCTATAGACAACAAATACTCTTTAAATCCTATACCACTCAGACTTGATAGAGGACTTAGCCTTGCATATCCTCGCCAAAAATATAATAATGCCTGATTATGATGATACAGTAATTCTGTCGAAATTCCACTATAAAATCCCTCTGTCTTTGTTGGCTCTGTTGATACTTGGCCAACCTTTAATCCAAAAGGTAATCCGCATTGATAGTTTTTCATTAATTCATATGAATGAACAAATGAATTGTACAATTCAGAAATAGAAGATCCTGCCTGTACACCAGTGTTTTGAATAAATGTTTGTGAATATCCATTAATCCAAGCATTATGCACTGTTTGTACTTTTATTATGACATGTTGAATCAATTTTTTTAGATAAATTACATCGTTATTTGCTTTATTTGTCAACAACTTATATGTATTCAAGGAATCATTAAACAATAGATATTCAATTGCATAAATACCTCTGGTATCTCTATCAAAATTAGCAAACAGGGTATCTTTTGTCTCTATCTTACTTATCATCTTTGTAACTGAAACAGGATATATGCCAATATTTTCAAAAAGGGTTCCATCAGAAAATTCGGCAGGGCCAAAATCAAACATCGAGCAATATTGCCATGAAATTGCCAAGGATCTCCATGCTTGTCTCATCTCTATAACCATTGTCTCATTTGGTTGAAGCATAAAGTTTGCACACAAACTATCCAAAGTATATGAATGGCTCAATACATCAGCATACATTGGTATTATAATCTGTTTGGCAGTAAAATCAAGCATTCGCGTTCTATCAAATTGAGAATCTGGATTAGATGGAGCATTCCCCGTACAAGAGAATTGCAGTAATATCAATATGACAAGTATATATTTCATATTATTTTCTGTTTTGAACAGTAACCCAATTGATTTTAAAATCTTCTAATTGCTGAGAAGAAAAGCCATAAACCATTTGAATCCTTCCTATAACTTTTAGGATATCTGGTGTGGTATTATAGGCGTCTGTTATAAATAGTGAAGGACGCATTGAATGTAAGAGCGAAAGTATCGCATCAAGTTCTGTATCAGAAATTAATTTCTCTGAAACTCCTTTATATGCTAGTACAAATCCTATTGACTCATTAATAGCATGAAGTCCTGAAGCAAGATCTTCATCGCTTGGATTTGTAAGAATAAACTTTGCATGTGCAGCATAACAATATGAAATTGCAGATGCCATCAAAGATTTTTCCCATATAGTAAAGAATTGCTTCCTTGCCGATAATGCATCCTCTTTATAATTAGTTCCAGCTTTTATTGCAGCTTGTAATCGAATTAATTCCTTCTTTGCATTGGTGTAAAAACCATTTCCATCATTTTTATCTCTTCTTGCTGCATATGCTGCACTAAACACATCAGGATTGCTTTGTGTGATATCAGAATTTGGAAAAGAAGGGTGAGCCCCAAATAATGCTATGAAAAGATGCGTGGTACTATCATGTAATGATAAACGCGATGCCATATGATAAAACAGATTCCCAAAACATAGTTTTTCGATTATCTCTTGATATTCTAGTCCATTTTCATCAAAAACTCTTCCCGCAAACACTCCACCTTCTTTGTTTTCTGCTATTGATAATCGTGGATTATATATGCCATTATTCGTTTTAGAAAACTCTTGTATAAAACCTATACTAGTATTCTGAAAAGTACTTGTTCCTAATGTTGAAAAAGGCTTTAATAATTCAAATAATGTTAATGAATCTGGGGCTCTTCCGTTTATTCTAGCAGACTGTATAGTATCTAATAATGTATTTACATCCGCTCTCATCCTAATTGTTGAACTAGAAATATGAGAATATTGAGTAGAATCATAAATCGATGGGGTATTCAAAGGGGCAATTGAATTATCAACACATGATGATAAAAACAAGACTAAAATAGTCGTATATAAAGGTATAAGTATGCGTATCATAGAACCTTTCCAATAAAATATGTGAAGAAATCAAATGCATCTTATTTAGATTTAGTCTAAATTAAAGATTCTATTGATGACAAACAAATGCTATCAAACAAAATATTATGAGAGTATTTTACAATGCATATTTTTTTAGTAATTTGAATATGCAGCAAATGGGGAACTACTAGCCCCTTCATTTTATATTTTATTGGGAAGACATATGAAATCCACAAAATTTCTCGTTTATTTGGTATGTATTATTATGGGTAGCCTTACTTCTTGGTCACAGCAGACGCATTTTAATGTACCTAACTCTGTAGTTACACCAGAGGGTAAAATGCATTTTCAAGCAAATACTTTTTTAACAAACTCATTAGACAGAACACAAGTGTATGGAATGTATGGTGTCAATAAAGACACAGAAGTAGGATTAAATTTCTTAAACTATTCTAGTGGTAGTAGTTGGTATGGTATTACTTCCCAACATCGCGAAGTATTAACTGCTGACCATAATCTTACAATAGGTGGAGCATATTATTTGAATTCTAAAAATGCTTATTATGTCTATGGTTTAGTAACAGCAAATAAATTACTTGCCAAAGCCAACATTAATGCTGGTTTATTTTATGGTAATGAAAGTATGTTTGGTGAATCTACAATAGGCTTAATGGCAAGCATTGAATATCAAGTAATTAATGATAAAATTCATGTAACAGCAGAATATATGTCTGGCAAGCATTGGATGAATGGCTTGAATGTTGGCGGATCTTATGAAATTTCCAAAAATATGAAGGCTGCAATTGGTTTAAATGTGTATAAAGCACAAACCGGCCCATCACCGTTTATCTTGCAATTACATTATAATATGTAATCATTACAAAAGAGAATTTTTAGAAACGAGGCGATTATTCGTCTCGTTTTTTTTTACTCCATATACATGATGAAAATACTTGTACAATTTCTATTGATTACTTTTCTTTTAGCTAATGAGTCAAAAAGTTTGGGGCAAATAGCACAAGCATTGCCTCAAGAAAAGCAAGAAATTTTAAGGCATATATTTCAGAAATATGGAGTTCTTGGGGGTTCAGTTGCTTCATTTTCGGAGAAGAATATTCACTCTTTTTCTTATGGATATGCATTCCCCGATAGTATAGCATTTTCTGATTCAACATTCCTAAGGATTGCAAGCATTTCTAAAATGTTTACCGGCATGATTGCCATGCAATTATGTGAAGAAGGGAAGCTTTCGCTTGATGATGATATCAAGAAATTCCTAGATTTTCCTCTGTATAATGCTGCTTATCCCAAAATACCTATTACTATAAAGATGCTTTTGAATCATACATCCACATTAAAGGATAGTAAGATTATTGTAGATTATGCAATGAAAACTATTTTTAGAGATTCTTCACTGCAAACACAGTCAATACAACCTTTAAAGCACATATCTACAAAAGGGAATTATCATTTTCTGCCTGCAATTAGTACAACAAAAAAAGGGGAGTCTATTGCTATAAAACCAGGAGAATATTTTCATTATACAAATCTGAATTTTGTAATTCTTGCTCATATCATCGAGACAATTGAAAAAAAACCTTTTTATCTATCTGTTCGTGAAAGGCTTTTACAAAGATATTCCGTCCATGGAGGATTCATTGTCCAAGAATTACCTAAAGACGCAATATTAAGCCCACAATATCTATGGAAGAATCAAACATGGCATCCAGAAGCAGATTATTATACCAAGCATTATGATTCCGTCTTTACATCTATTCTCCATTATACACCTGGCTTAAATGTCTTACGTTTTTCTCCACAAGCTGGTTTACGAATTAATTGTACTGGATTAGCCTCTTTTTTTAGACAATTTTTATTAGATTCTGCGATGCAGGCTTTAAGAACAAAGATGTTTACTTCATCGTGGAAAGAAAAGCTTAATAATAATGCTGGACAATTTGATAATTTATTCAAAGAATGGGGTTTGGCTTGCCATATTATTCAAACGAAGCAAGGGCCATTTATAAAGGATTTTCCTTGGATAGGACATATTGGCAGAGCAAATGGTGCTTATACAATAGTGTATATGAGTCCTTTGCATAAAAAAGGAATCATAATACTTATTAATGGAATGAAATATCAGCCAAAAGGTGATATGGGTTTTGCTGAAATCGAAAAAGAAATAATAAAAAGTATTCTTTCTGAATAAAAGAGGTATGTATGAGAATGATAATTGTGTGCTTATTCATGTTGTTTGCACTTGCAGATGATATATCTGCTCAAATTATGCGTATGGGACAATCCCCATCTGGAAATATCATATTAACAATGGATAAGAATAGGATTAGAAGAGGGAATTCACCTTCTGGTGAGATAGTAATGACAATTGACGGAGAGCGTATCAGAAAAGGAAATTCACCGTCCGGAACTATCATTGCAACCGTTATTGGTAATTTTGTTAGACAAGGCAATTCATCTGCAGGAAAAATACTTGCCTTTATTGATGGCAATAAAGTAAGAAAAGGAAATTCTCCTTCCGGAACCATTATAGCCACCACAAATGGCGGAAGAATGAGTGGTGCAGCCGCAGCTGCGTATTTATTGCTGATGTAATGAACTCTGAGATTTTGGATTCATGATTATTTACCCAAAGTATATGAATATGGTTTTTTGAAGAAATAAGAATAATAGGAAACAAGATAGGGAATTAAGACAAAATCAATTTTTCTGAAAAAAACACAAAGGGTAGATGTCCTCCTTTTGAGCATACTTAGCACAAATAATAATGGGTAGATGATAAAGTCTACCCATAAACGAAATGATATAAGTAATGTCAAGCGAATTAGTTGACTTGTTTTTTTCTAGTGGATTGTCTTTCCCAGGTATCTTTTTCTACAATCACTAATTTAGTTCCGCACAATGCTTCTAAACCATCTCTTACATTCCAATACCAACCCCAGTCTTGGCTTGAATCATCTTTATAATATGTATCTGTATTACCAGTCATAGTACCAAAAATATTTTTGGTATAGGTATTAGTTTTTGCAGTAGCAAATATTTTTCCTTCTACCACCGAAATTGTCCAAAACCTTCTTGTGTACACACCTGTCCAAAAGCTAAAATCTTCGGATGAACTTGCATTAGCAAAACCTAATTTAGAGTCTTGATTTTCTACTGTCAATCCTTCAGAAGTTACCAATTGAACAAACTTTGATAAAATCTGTTCAGTATTACTTTTACAGTTAAGTTGATGTTCATATATTTTTGGTGAACAACCCAAAACAAGTAATGAAAGCAAAGAAGTTAGAAGTAAACCTCTCATCATCGTATGTCCTCCTGATAATATAAAATACAAATCCTATCTTCCCATTTATTGAAGATATGATTGAAAAATATTTTTGTCTACAAATTGATAATACCCGCGTTTTTACATGTATAGAAATTAATACTTTCTGATAAGTATACCCTTCTTTAAAACTCTAAAATAACATTAAAACCTATAATCAATTCACAATTATCATTGCCTAATTTCTGAACAATATACGTATTTATTCTGTTAAACAAATTGTACTAAAGATAGGAATCAGTCAAAAGGATGTGAATAGAGCACATTTACATTGACATAACGTTTTCATAATACAATCAAAACAATTCAATAATATACAAACGCACATATTGACTATGAAATATAGTCTTTATGTTCATTTTTAGTATAGAGTAGTATGAAAAATGTGTTTCTTTTTTGTGTATTATGTTATGTAAGTATGTTTATTGGATGTACAGAAAGTACTAACAATACTATCACGCCAATGTCCTATCCGGAACAAGCATTTGTCAATAAAAACGTTGTTATGTCAACAACTCCTAATGGCATAAAAGTTATTAATGGAGGTTATGGCTCTGGTATTACTTCTAATGCTGAAGGCATCTATTATATTATGACAGATAGAGGCCCAAATATTGATGGATCTGCTTCGGGTGTTAAAGTGTTTTCCAATCCAGAATTTAATCCTCACATGGGTAAATTTAAACTAGTTGGAGATTCATTAGTATTACAAAGTATTATATCATTCAAAGACGAAAATGGTAAAGCATTAACTGGTTTACCAAATCCAGCAGGTGCAGGTGGAACAGGTGAAATTGCTTTAGATTTAACAGGGAATGCAATAAATCTTGATGTAAATGGAATTGATCCAGAGGGACTTGTTATTGCAAATGATGGTACATTTTGGGTAAGTGATGAATATGGTCCACATATCCTGCATTTAGATCAGACTGGAAAAACAATTGAGAGAATTAATCCATTTGGAAGTGGAATTGGTGGAAAGAAGATTCCTTCTGTATTCGCAAAAAGACGTGCCAATAGAGGAATGGAAGGAATAACAATTACACCAGATCAAAAATATCTAGTTGGTATGATGCAATCTCCATTATATAATCCTGATAGCAAAGTTAAAAGCACAGCAGTAGCAGTAAGAATTTTATTCTATGAAATTGCTACCGGAACCGCTAAAGAATATGTATATATTCTTGACAATGTAAATTATGCTGTTAGTGAAATTGTAGCGATTACAAATACTACATTTTTAGTATTAGAAAGAGATGGAAATATTCCAGGTAAAGATGCTACAAATTTCAAAAAAATATTCAAGATTGATATTGCAAATGCATCCGATATAACTGTTGCAGATGCAGGTGGTAAACTAATTAATGCAAAAACAATTGAACAATCTACTTCAGATGAGATAAAGGCCGCAGGTATAATTGCTGTTTCTAAATCAGAGATCGTAGATATAATGAGTATTCCAAATTATCCACATGATAAACCAGAAGGCATCGTTATTATTAATAATAATATGATTGGAATTATTAATGATGATGATTTTGGTATTGGTGGAACAGGAGTATATGAGCAAAAATCAATGCCACTTTTATCAAATAATGCTGATAAAAATGTTATCTATTTTGTTCCAACTCTAAAGTCACTTAAATAAGATATTTACTGTAGTAACACTATCATAGAAAGCCAATGCTTATGCATTGGCTTTCTTGTTTTATTCAGCAAAGATCTTAATGTTTACTGTAACTATTATATTTTTCAATGTATTGATGATAAATTATAAACTCAAATACACATAAAAAAACCAATAACTACATGATGTAATTATCGGTAAAATGTGTTTAGATACATTCATTAACTGTAAACAATGTGAATAGAATGATTAGATTCACTTAACAAAATACCCAGTAGATTTACCAATTCCAGATTTCATTATGATATTTTTATTGATTAAAGTATTGAGTGATTTTTTTATTGTAGGTAGGGGAATCTGTAGCTTTAAGGAAATAGAAGAAGAGCTACAACCAGCATGATATTGAATAAAAGTAACCATTTGATGTTCTCTTTGTGACAAAGAAATTGCAACATTACTTGCTTCTAGTGATTTCATTAATTTTACTTGCATATTTAACAAGCAACTAATAAAATACATCAGCCATTCGGTGATATTTTCGCTCGGCCTATTTCTTTGAGTTTTCATGAGAACTGAATAATATTCGTTTTTTCTTTGTTCAATTTCATGTTCAAAACTCATATAATGAATCCAAGAATATCCATGTTTAAGCAGTAATAAGCTACTCAACAATCTACTTAGCCTTCCTTTTCCATCTTGAAAAGGGTGAATACTTAAAAACTCATATACAAATACCGCAATCTTGATCAATGGTAATGTTTCTTTATCAGTATGATACCAAGCAATTAAGCTCATCATTGCATCTTCAGTAGCCAAGCCAGGTTCTGTTGTATGATGTAAAAAATGCTTTGTGCCATCAAACATATCAGCAGCAACAACATTGCTTACTTGTTTATAGCTACCTCTATGCCATTGATCTTTTTCAACATATTTCAATAATACATGATGAATAAATTTGATTTGATTTTCTGATATATCAATCACTTTATAGTTTTCAGTAATCAAGTCCATAGCTTCGTAATATCCGATTACTTCTTGCTCATCTCTTTTATCTAAAGTTGCAGAAGTGAAATGTTCTATCAATAATGCTACTTCGTCATCTGTAATAAGAGATCCTTCTATTCGAGTAGATGCACCAATACTTTGAATAGTAGCAATAGCCTTAAGCTGAAGCAAAGAAAAAGATTCACGCTTTTCTATGGAGGCCCATCCAGCATCAAATCTGTCAATCTTACTTAGTGAAGTCAACAGTTTCATGTCTAAATCAAGATGTAAGGTATGAATCAATACACTCATAATAATATATCCGTATTTATCTGTTAATATACGCTAATATACGTTTCTATCCGTAATTTATTCGTATGTATGAAGGCTTAAAGATGTGAACATAAGAAATATGCAGGATTAATGTAGTATAAAGCTACACTTAAAGTACACCCACAAAAAAACCGATAGCTACATGATGTAATTATCGGTTAATGTATCCTAACAACCAGAAGGTTGTGGAGATGGCGGGAGTCGAACCCGCGTCCGAAATGCTGCAGCCGAAGCCTCTCCATGCTCAGTCTATTAATAATTTTAGTATAATCGTACACCAATAGACAGGCCAATTATACGATGAATCATAATCTTAATTCAGGTACCGATTCAATGTCCTGAAAGCATCCCTTTAAGAAGTTACACCCGATTCATCGCCTAAGGGCCGACGATGGTCGAATGGATTAACGGCTTTATCCTATGGATTAGGCGGCTAAACGGTAGTTCATAGTGTTGCCACTTATGTGTTCCGCCGGTTGTATTAACGAGCTCCACCAGCGTAGCTCGGCATGCTTCTTCGTACTACATTCACCCCGTCGAGACCATTTCATCCCCATGGGTGCGCTGCATAGACGCCTTGCCTTGAGTGATATTGCTAGCTTGTAAAAATAGTTTATGTATTAAAAATGGACATTTCCAATTGTGATTCTAAAAGGATAAAAGAGATTAAACTTTGGGCCTTCTTTATCGCTAAATTCTATAGTTGGTAATGGTAAAAGAATATAATTCAATGATTGTTTTATCCAATTCCAGAATGGGGGGCCATCAGGTAAAACCATAGCAGGTGTAATATCTAAACCCAATAAATATTTTCTATCTCCATTTTTAAAGATCAAATTTCTAGCAGTATATCCAATCCCGAGATTTAGCCATTTAGGCCAATATGAGGCTATACTATTAGGTAATAGATTGTGGACATTAGCACTCAACAAAAAAGTATAACCACTATAATCATCGATAAAAGATGAGGAAGCTTGTCTGCTATTTGAACCAAACCAAGATGGTGGGAAATAATTAGCTTTTGGTGTAAAATTTTGTAAAAATGGCCAATAATGTTGTCCTAAAAAGAATCCAATACCAGCTATATTAGATATCATGTCAGAAGGGCTAAATCCCCAATTAGTACCAAAGCCATCTAATATTTCTACATATGCTTGATATGTAAAAGACATTGCAGCGCCCCAATTTGTTGCTGCTTCATGGCTTAATCCAGAACCCATTAAAAATTCACTTAATATATATGCATTCAAATATCCACCCCAAAAATGTCCTAGTTTATCTACATATAATCCATAATTACCGTCTTCTATAATTCTAAAAGAAGAAGTAGAATCCCAAATTGTATTTACTTGATAGATATGTAATGCAGTAATTGCTGCAGCATAAGTTCCTGTTAATACATAAAAAGGTGTCTTTTTAATTGATGTTTTTTTTAATGCTGCTGTCCCCATTAATGTTGTTCGTGGATACCCAGCATATGTAAATTCTTGAGGGGATAAAGTGTCAGGAATATCATCAGAAAATGGTATTTCTGATTCTGTATACATAGTAAGTTCTAAGCATTCTTCTAAGCAGGGATAATCTACCAAACTCTCTACTGGTGGAGAAGTGACACTACCTTTAACGCTTACATATTCTACTTGTTCAGTACTTTGTACGCGAACAGCAAAAAAGAATAATATGATCAGAATGAACTTCTTCATACGCTTTGATTCTTATCAACAGGTAAACGTAATAAAAATCTATGATAAGCCATATGCTGAGTAAAAAAGCCCTCGCTTAAATTAGCATCATACCATTCGGATAGAGTATGTAAAAAGCCACCTGATTTTCTCATAAAAAGTTTTAGAAACAGACGAATAATAGGAGAGAAACCCATAAGTAAATCTTGAACAATATGTAATGTTGGTAACATATAGTGTCTAAACAAAGATTCAGTAAACCTGAGACTCGGTAATATTTTATGGCTTGTACATTCAGACTTTATGACAGCAATTCCTCTTTGAGCACATTCACGCTCTAAATCAGACGTATACACCATATTGGTATTAATTAAGGGATGATCGGAAGTTCGATAAAATCCAGAAATAAGAATATATCCACCGGGCTTAACACAACGATGTGCAGCATCTAATCCATCTTTCAGAGAGAAATAATTATTTGATTCGCTCATCAATAACATATCAACTTGTTGTTTAGGATAATAATCTTCAATCTTAGAATGTATAAATGAACTACCAGGAAGCGTATTTTTAAACATCGAGGCATGATTTTTTTCAGGAGAAATGCCTTGAACTATTCTACCAGATTTTTCGAATGCAAAAGCAACATCACCAATACCACAACCAACATCAACAATAGATTGCACATTTGATGGCGTCCAATCTAATAAACTTTGAGTATATCGTTGTTGAGCACTACGAAGTGTGTCTAAAGAGTAGATAATGTCATTCTGATTATCTGAATATCCCAAATGAAGAGACTCCAGTTTGAGAACTTCGACACAAAAACGAAGTTCAAAATCAACAGAATTAGTAAGTAGGGGATGAATAGCCATAGAATCTTAGTTAACCATAAAAGCCAAGAGCATTCGCAAAATTACTGCTTAAATTTAACTCAACAAGCACCATATAATAATTTTAATTGAGCACTTTTTATCACAATCTTAGAATACTTCCATCTAATTTGTAATTTTGTTTAAGTTGAATTCTGATTTATCTCTTATTTCTTTTCAAGGAAATTGATTCATGGCAATCCGTATTGCAATTAATGGTTTTGGTCGCATCGGACGTTTAGTATTTCGTGTTGCGAGTGCGCGTCCTGATTTATTTGAAATCGTTGGTATCAATGATTTAACAGACGCTCCTACTTTAGCACATTTACTAAAATATGATTCGGTTCATGGAAGATTTAATGGTGAAGTGAAAGCTGATCAATCTTCAATACTTGTAAACGGTCTATCTATTGCTATTTCTGCAGAAAAACAGATAGAAAATATTCCATGGAATAATCTTGATTGCATTATTGAATCTACTGGTGTTTTTAGTTCTAAAGACCAATTATCTAAACATTTAGCACATGGAAGAAAAGTTGTTCTTACTTCTCCAGCAAAAGATGCATTAGATAAAACTATTGTATTAGGTGTGAATGATCATACATTAAATGGCTCTGAAGTGATTCTTTCGAATGCATCTTGTACTACGAATTGTTTGGCTCCAATGGTAAAAGTATTGCATGATTCCTTTGGGATAGAAAAAGGGTATATGACAACAGTGCATGCATATACAAATGATCAAAGAATACTTGATTTACCTCATAAAGATTTACGCAGGGCTAGGTCTGCTGCTGTTAGTATTATTCCTACAACAACTGGTGCAGCTAAAGCAGTTGGAGAAGTATTACCTGAATTAAAAGGAAAATTAGATGGCTTTTCATTCAGAGTTCCAGTTCCCGATGGATCTGTGACAGATTTCACAGCAATTCTTCATCGTGACGTAACAAAAGAAGAAGTAAATCAAGCTTTAAAAGCAGCTGCTGATTCTTCTCTTAAAGGAATTATGGAATATTCTGAAGATCCTTTGGTTTCTGTAGATATCCTAGGAAATCCTCATTCTTGTATTGTAGATTCACTATCTACAATGGCAATGGGTAATTTAGTTAAAGTAGTTGGTTGGTACGATAATGAATGGGGCTATTCTAATCGAGTTATTGACTTAGTTGCAAAAATTTGTAGCTGAAATATATAAGCTTAATCATAAAAAAGGCATTCATTTTATTGAATGCCTTTTGTGTTTTAACTAAGAGTTTGATCTATTTTATGGAGAACTTCTCGGGCAGCATCCAATACATTTGTTCCAGGACCAAATATAGCCTTAACTCCAGCATGATAGAGTTCCTCATAATCTTTTGGTGGAATTACTCCTCCAGCAACTACAATGATATCAGATGAACCTTGTTTATGTAATTCTTCAATCAAAAGGGGAATCAAGGTTTTATGTCCTGCCGCTTGACTAGAAATCCCAATTACATGGACATCGCTTTCTATGGCTTGTCTTGCAGCTTCTTCAGGTGTTTGGAATAATGGTCCTAAATCGACATCATAACCAGCATCTGCAAAGCCAGTAGCAATAACATGCGCCCCGCGATCATGTCCGTCTTGTCCAAGTTTGGCAACCATAATTCTTGGACGCCTTCCATATTTTTGTTCAAAAGCGATTATTTCATTTTGCACAGCATGAAATCCTTCATTATGTTCATTATAATGTGCATATACTCCACTTACTATTGATACCTGTGATTCATATCGTCCAAATGATGAAGCCATTACTTCGGAAATTTCTCCAAGAGTTGCTCTTAATCGAGCAGCATGAATGGCAGCTTCTAAAAGATTCCCAGAATTATTTTCAGCTATAGTATATAATGCAGTTAAAGATTCTTGAACTGCTTTTTGGTCTCGATTTTGTTTTATGGTCTGTAATAATTCAATTTGAAATGCTCTAACAGTTGTATTATCGATATCTAATACATCTACTTCAGTTTGTTCATCTGGCACATACTTATTTACACCTACGATAATTTCTTGTTTTTGATCGATTAAAGCTTGTTTTCTTGCAGCAGATTCTTCGATAAGCCTTTTGGGAATTCCCATTTGGATTGCTTTTGTCATACCACCAATGGATTCTATTTCTGCAATAATCTTTTTAGCTTCTTGATATAATGATTCTGTTAAGGATTCTACATAATAAGAACCACCCATTGGATCAGCTACTTCAGTAATATGTGTTTCTTCAGCAATAATTAATTGAGTATTTCTGGCAATTCTGGCGGATGCATCTGTAGGTAATCCTAAAGCTTCATCAAATGAATTCGTATGAAGTGATTGAGTGCCGCCTAATACAGCAGCCATCGCTTCGATTGTAGTTCTAATGATATTATTATAAGGATCTTGAGCAGCTAAAGACCAACCAGAGGTTTGGCAATGTGTTCTTAATATTAGTGAGCTATTTTTTTTGGGTGAGAACTGTTTTATTTGTTCTGCCCATAAGCGTCTGGCAGCACGCATTTTGGCAATTTCCATAAAGAAATTCATTCCAATACCCCAAAAGAATGAAAGTCTTGGGGCAAATTCATCAATATCTAAACCTTTTGCTAAGGCTATGCGTACATATTCTAGTCCATCTGCAACGGTAAAGGCCATTTCTTGAACAGCACTTGCACCGGCTTCATGCATATGATAACCGCTTATACTAATGCTATTGAATTTGGGCATATGCTTGCTAGTATATTCGATAATATCAGCAACAATTCGCATTGAAGGTTCTGGAGGATATATGAATGTATTCCGAACCATAAATTCTTTAAGAATATCATTTTGAATTGTACCAGATAATTGATGTTGTTGAACTCCTTGTTCTTCGGCAGCAACAATAAACATGGCTAATATTGGGATAACAGCGCCGTTCATTGTCATGGAAACTGACATCGTATCTAAAGGGATTTGATCGAAGAGAATTTTCATATCTTCTACGCTATCGATTGCAACACCAGCTTTTCCAACATCACCAACTACTCTGGGATGATCAGAATCAAAGCCGCGATGAGTTGCTAAATCGAAAGCTACGGATAACCCTTTTTGTCCGGCAGCAAGATTTCTTCTATAAAAAGCATTGGATTCTGCAGCAGTAGAAAAACCAGCATATTGCCTGATAGTCCAAGGCCTATTTGCATACATTGTAGCATATGGACCACGAGTAAAAGGGAATATACCTGGCATAGATTCTTGAATAGCTAATGATTCTAGATCTGCTGCAGTATATAAGGGTTTAATAGTAATTCCTTCTGCATTTACTTTTTCAAGTAAATCAGGAGATTGATTTTTCAATTCTTTCTGTGCAATAGCTTTCCAAGAAAGATATGCATTCTGTTCAAGTTCAGACACGCTATTCTCCAGTAGAAGAAAATTATTATTTATAAGAATTTTGCAAATATCTTTTAGCTTCTTCATGTGAATTTTGTCTTTCTTCCCATGCTAATACTTTTTTATACTGCTGAATTGCTAATTCTCTTTGCCCTCTGATATCATATATATTGCCAATTTTTAGATTTACTTTGACTGTAAATCCAGAAACATCTTCATCCAAAAATCTTCCTGCTTCATCACATTTGTAAAAATATTTTAATGATGAGTCTAATTCTTTTCTATTCATTAATGCTAAACCAACATAGTACATGGCTTCTCTGGCGGTTTGTTGATCATATCCTACTTTTTTATCAATGCATGCCTGTACTGCATTTCTCCATGTTTGTTCCATCTGTGGATACATTCCCATCATAACTTGACATCTTCCAACATATCTGTGAAAATATGGGTTTTGGGGATATTGATTTAATAAGTCTTGGGCTACTTTTAAGGCTTCTGATGGATTTTTTTCAAATTGAAAATATGCTTGTAACAAGGAAACTTTGGCTTCTGTTTTTGCATATTTAGCACTTCTTCCTGCTGCTGATAATTGCATGAGACCTAGATTCTTATCTCCTTTAGGCAAAAACATCATCACACTTGCTAATACTGGATATTGTTCTGGTAATACGGCTGCATAATAATTATATAAACCTGTTCCTAACATGATATCGTGATTTCCTGGAGCAATTTGGTGACATCTTTGCAATATTTCAAATGCTACATGTCCATCATCTGCTGCTTTTAACCATGATTCTCTGCCGGCATAAAATCTTCCTCTAAATCCTAAGGCTCCACCTTTAAAAAATAGTGCTGATAAATCATTTGGATTGGCTTCTAATAATTCATCACATAATGTTATTACTTGAGCACATTTATAGAGGAACTTTTCATCATTTTGTTTGCTTTTTCTGTCTGCTTGAATTCGCCACCATTCTACCATTGCATCAAGAAAATATCCTGCAGGATTTTTAGGATATAGATTGATAACTTTATTAAACAATGCACTTGCAGCATCAAATTCCATATTATAAATCATTGTTGCGCCCATTTGAACCAATGTATCTGCATCAGATCTCATCATTATCCATTGGGCTTTCAATGTACTTGTTGAACACATACAACAGAAAAATAATACTAGTAAGATTTTCATAATTAATAATTATACTGAAACAAGAATATGATTAATGATGATCATGAAGATTGAATGTTTGGATACATTAATCTGAACAATGTGGCATGACGAATTGGCGAGTTTCCTAATGTATATGTATATGCAATTAAAAGAAGCAAAACAATAGTACAATATACAGTTCCTTCAATACCATATGGGCCTATAAAAAACGAGGAAAATATTGAGTCATGTATTGTTGTTTTTAAAAAACCATCACCAAATTTAATTCCGCTGATCTCTATTCCTACAGCACTTTGTGTAATATTCCAAGATGCATGATACAAAATTGGCAACCAAAGTGCTTTACTACGATACCAAGCTATACTCATGAAACAATTAGCCAAAAACGTATTTATTGTTGATATCAGATCTGCATTGGGATTTGATAGATGCAATAATGAAAATACAATAGAAATAATGATAATAGTTCTAGTTGGAGAGAATCTATCTGCTAAAGCCTGAAATATTATCCCCCTAAAAATACATTCTTCCAATAAAGCTGAAGAAAATATAATCATCATAGTTGAAAAAGAAATACCTTTCCCATACTCTATCGATAGCATACCAGCACTGAAAAGGATAACTATTGCAAGTAGTATAGGTATAATTCCGGACAGAGTTCCTATCACTATTTCTTTTATTGTATAAGAATCTAATGCAAAACCAGCAGTGCTTGTATTACCACCGCGCATATACTCAATTGCTATCATACCAAATGGAAGAAGCCAAATACCAAATAGTTGAAAAGCAGGAAAAAGTAATGAGATTCCTATATATATCAATACAAGCATTAAACCTGCTAAAAGCCTTTGATACCAATGATTGATATATATATTTTTCATTAATATGCGATGTGTAATGAATGAGAATATACTATTGAATCATCCACATAAATCGAGACTGTATACATTCCATTAGAGAAACCTGATACATTGATTGGTATTATTTCTTCATTACTTCCTAGAGTAGAATATGATTGTCTATATAATTCTTTTCCTTTAATATCATGAATCATTAACCGATAATTCATTGCAGGTAATTGAGCTTGTTTATAGGCTAAAGTAATATATATAGTAGGAGAAGACACTGGATTTGGAAATAATTCAGACACAAATTCATGAGAATTTTGAGGTGTATCTTTGATATCACTCATTGTATCTTGGAATCCAAGTATTTTTGCATCACGAATATAAAAACCATCAAATTCAGCACCTTCATCACTTAACACACCAAAACGAAGTTTGATTTTTTTTCCAATATAATCCTGTAAAGATACAGTTTGATATTCCCAATCAGGAAAATTTCCTTCAAAGCCATAACTTTTGGGGTCTTGTTTACCACCTCCAATACCTGAACCAAGCTTCATTCTTGAAGTTTGTAAAGAATTCCATGTTCTACCTTCATTATCAGATAACTGTACTACTGCAAAATCTGACCTAGGTTCAATACTCCATTTAGCAATAAATTGAAATTCTGCAGCACGATATTGTGATAGATCAAATAATACAGAGGATTCGGTATATGAATCGACTTGTGGTATATAATTCTTGCTTGGACTATCGGTTAAAGCATAAGAATTTAATTGTTTAATATATATTGGCTTCCATGAATTTAAGATAAAGTTTGAGGTATCTTTTATCGTTGAAAAAACAGGAATGATTTCTGGTTTATATAATCGCATAGATAAAGTATCAGACCTTATTACGCCATATTGATTTCTTGAAACGATAAAAGGAACAGTATCACCATTTCGAAAATTCTTTTGTAAACGATAGGAGATTGAAGCTCGAATAAAATCACCTGATTTAATATATTTCATACCAAATGATGTATCACTTTTGATTATGTAATCATTCAAAAATCTAATAGAAATCAGCGTAAGTGAATCAGCTGATAACCTACCAATATTTTGAAAATCTATATCTATTATTCCACCATCATCTTGTAATGTTGATATATTTTGAACTGCTTGTCTTAAACATATATTATCGGCAGAACTCCATAATCCTTGATAATTGCAATGAAGATTCTCTGCAGCAAGTGGTATAATTCTTTGAATTCCAGGCCAAAATCCTTCGAATCGATTACCCACTTCTGGAGTAAATGCCATTGCTCCAAAAGTACTATATGCCCAATCATCAGAATTTCCTCTTGTAGTATAACCTACAGTTTCTAAATCTCTACCAGCTGAATATTTATTATATCGTGTTATATCAGCAGCAAAGCCTCTTAATAGCATAGAATCGGGTGTTTCTTGAGATATCGCTGCAAATGGATAAATAAATAAATTGCTGTATGTATGATAATTCATAATGAAGCCAAATTGATATGTTTCGCAAAGTCTTTTAATTGCTTGCGTTTCGGGCTCACTAAATGGTTTTTCACCTCTGTAGACATCAGATTTGGGATCTGTAGAAGAACCACCATTATTAGCATTCCAATATGTTTCTGGTCCATAATTACGATTAAGATCTACTCCATTTTCTGCATCTATGATTCGTCTATTTTTTCTCCAAAGTCCACCACCTTGTGGTTTTTGTTCTTGATTAAATGCATAACCATCCGGATTTAAACATGGTATCATCACCAATAATCTATTAGCCAAGAGATATTGTGCCTGGGTATCTCCTTTTTTACCTTTTTCTAATAAATCCCAAAGAAAATATATAAGTGTAGTTGCACCTGCTGGTTCTCTTGCATGATGCAATGCGGTATACAATGTTTTAGGTAATTGTTTAAATGGTTGCGAGGTGATTTGCCAAGAAAGAATTGGTCTATTTTCACCTGTATATCCAAGTGTATCGGGCTTCCCAATATATTCCGGGGAAAATTCTTGCATTTTTTTCATTTCATTATAGATTTCTTCTAGCGTATAATATCCGCCCATTGATCCTGTATTGAAATTATCTGGTTTTATTAGATTTTTAGGGATTAATTGATCTTTTACTGCTTGATTTTGTGCTGATTTAAGCTTCTCAGCATAATATTCTTGCATATCAGGCACAGCAATATCTACATTAATACCATTGTTTTTCAAAGACTTATATGATGAATGAGAAATAATGCATTCTATCGTTTTACTTTTTATTTCCATTCCATGATCTGCATCTAAGCCATACTGAATAAGCTGAGGAATTCCGATGCCATCGGGATTATGAATGATGACCTTATGATATGTTTCTTGTGCATGAATAGATATCATACCTATAAGATATAGGCAAATAAAGAGCAATTTTTTCTTGATAAACATATGGACACTTAATTAATAGTATAACGATACAAGAACAGAATCCAATAGGGAATTCATTCTCTATAAACACGTATAAGTCTGAGAGAATATAATGCTGTAAAGCAATGGCAAATTTACGCTAAATTAATGTAATTTTGTTGTGTGATATACAATTCAGAATCTTCTTTCACCTTACTTTATAGAGAAACTATGAGCACGAATACAAGCACAAATCCTTCGGATTATGATGTTCTAATAAGACGTTATGATAATGATGCTAATTATGCATCATATTGTCCACAACTTGCACATATGATAAAAGGAACTGCGCATGAAGAAGTAGAAAATGCAATGAAGGAATATATTCTTGTCTATATTGAAGATATAAAAAAACAATTAGGTTAATTTCCTTGAAAACCGCTGATATGCTTCAATATCGTGATAAATTTCCAATTCAGATTATTCTTTTTACTGAATCGCATGAAATATCAATAGGATTAACTAGCATTGCAATTATGATAATGGCAGCTATGTTATATCCTATGATCTTGATATATCTGATACTCTTTTTTTTATTCTTTATTTCAAAATCAATACATCCAGCTGCAATTGGATTTTCTGCAATGCCTGGTTCAAGTTTTCTTCCGGCATTAATGTTAAGAGGTTTTTTATGTGGTTATGGATATAGTCTTATTTTAACAGATTACACCTATGCATCATTCATTCAACCAGAACAAGTACAATTGGCAATTGCCTGTATTATTTTATGCATGGGATATTTTGTAGAATTTATGAATAGAAGAGGTTTTAGTGCATGGATAGGTATACAATGTAGCAGTATTCTCTCTCTCGTTTTTTTTAGTTTTATCTTAGATAAAACAATACTAACTGTATCCATATTAGCTTGTATATATATCATATCACTTTTTGCAGCGCATCTAAGGAATGTTACCCGTAATTCTTGGGATGCTGTCCTTTTTTATTTTCTATGTTATATAACCTATTTGCATGCCGATGAAATACTCATTTATTTACATTCTATTATCGGATAAGATATGAGTTTATTACGCATAGATTTGATTTCTGCTGTCCCTGATATCTTCATATCTCCCTTGCAAACTAGTATTCTTAAAAGAGCTCAAGACAAACAATTGGTGGAAATTCATGTCCATAATTTACATGATTATGCAACCGATACATATAAACATATAGATGATACTCCTTTTGGGGGTGGCGCAGGAATGATATTGCAATGTGAGCCTATTTTTGCTTGCATAGAACAATTGAAAGCAGAAAGAACATATGATCATATTATGTATATGAGTCCTGATGGACAAAAATTTCATCAAGACATGGCAAATTCTCTTTCTTTATGTGGTAATATTATCTTTTTAGCTGGACATTATAAAGGTATCGATCAGCGCATTAGAGAGAATTTAATCACATCCGAAATATCTATTGGAGATTATGTGGTTAGTGGGGGAGAATTGCCTGCTTTAATGATTATTGATGCCATTGTACGATTAATTCCTGGCGTATTAGGTGATGCTGAATCTTCATTAAGTGATGCATTTATGAATGATGGTTTATTGGATTGTCCTCATTATACTAGACCAGCTAAGTTTAGGGATTTAGAGGTACCCGAAGTATTAAGAAGTGGCAATCATGAATTGATTAAGAAATGGAGATTGGAGAAGTCTATAGAAAAGACGAAGCAATTAAGACCTGACTTATATAAACAGTATATGTAATCATAAAAAAAGGCCTTTGAAAATATCAAAGGCCTTTTACTTTTTATGTCAGATTGTTTAACGAATACATTGCATTGGAAGAATCCAAGATGCTGAGCCATATTCAATATGAATATAGATAATTTCAGAATTATTTGGACATTCTATATTCATAGATTGTGTGTGATTATTGCTAAAGAGTGTTTTTCCTTCAATACTATAAACAGAAACCTTTAAGGTTTTAGATGAAGAAGGAGCAATAAGAGAAATACCATTCTGTGTGTATTGATAGAGTATTCCAGCAGCTTTTAAATCATCTTCTACAGAAGACGGATCAGTTATCTTAACGGTTCTAGTCTCACCAAAGGGGCCTTCTCCCATTTCATGATGGGCTTTTAAATGCCAATAGTAAGTAATTCCTGGCTTCATATTACCAATAAATTTGGTAGAATCTTTTGTAGCAGTATCACGTACAAACATTTTTGAAAATTCTGAATCCTCAGCTAGTTCAAACCAATAAAAGATACCTTTTGGATAGAAAGGATTATCTACAATGATTTTTTCCATTGGATCTTTATTCCAAGTAAAGCGGATATTTTTATTTGATGTAGTAAATCCATTAGCTGGTGCAACTAATTGAATGCCTTGTGGAACTTGCACTGTGTAAAATACGCCAGGTGTGCTAAACTCATTCCAAAGTTCTGCATTTCTGGAACAAATACGCCAGAAATACGTTTTATCATATTCTACATTTACTTTTAGTGTAGTTGCAGATCCAACAATTGAGGAATCATCAACTACATTTGTTTCAAACCATTCATCCTCGCACATTTGCACCCAATATTTGATTGCTGTTGTATCGGTTCTTGTCCATAACAGAGTAGTTGTATCTCTTAAAATTGGAGCATTACTATCTGGTGAGATAATCTTTACATATTTTGGATAAATGCGAATTTGGAACATATTAGCTGAAGCAAAATCACCCCAACCTGCTTGAGTTTTAGCTCTTACTTTCCAGAAATAATCTTTTGCATTTTTTAATAAACCCTTTACAACATTTGATGTATCGGTGATTTCAACATTGATTAATGGGGAAGTAAAGTTTTCAGTTTCTGATAATACAAAATTGTACATCGAAACTGTTCCTGGGCTTTTATACCAAGTAAATGTAATATCTTTAATTGCTTCAGTACTTTCATTAGAAGGATAAATCAAAGAAACTTGTCCAGGTAAAGCAGAAGTAAAATCTACTTTAACATTTGTTCCTGAAAGGCTTGTATTTTTAGTAATTGTACCACCTAAGCCTGTTCCAGATGCTTCTAAAGTAACCGAGCCAGTAATTCCAGTTACAGGAATAGCATATCCACCAGAAGACGATGTAATGGCAAAATAATTCCCTTTAGAAACCTTAATAGTTATTCCAGGAAGGCCTTCACCCATATCATAAAAACCATTATTATTATTGTCTTTATATGCCACACCTAAAACATATACATCACCACGCTTGCCAAAATCATGAGTAACAATATATTTACCTACTTGGGTAGAGGGATCGGTATCTTCTTTTACGCCAACACCAACTTCAGTGTAGACATAATTTCCAAAATTCATAATATTTTCTCTATGGCCTAATTGAGCTTGATTGTCTGGGCCAAAGTCCACATTGAATCCTGCATGTGCATGCCACATACTTTGAGCATAAGAAAAAACATTCTCACCACAATTTGACCAACCAGTATATGCTGCTTTATCTAATCTTCCAGATAATACACTTCCATTTGAACCAGTATGACCCTGAAAGTCTTTTTCTTTCATATCTTGAGAATGATCTCTGGCAGCCTTAAGTAACTTTTCATTAAAAGCTAATGGTGGGCGTGAAGGATATGTATTAAATTGACTTGTAACTAATGACTTAGCAACATTAAAATATGTGAAAGAATTTTGAACGTCTGGATCGGCTGTATTTATTAAGCGTTGTCCTTCTTCTTTTGGATTTGCTCTGGCCCTATTCATTAATTCTAGAGTATATTGCTCTTGAACTGTTGGGTCACCATGGCTATATTGAGTTAATACAGTTTTTAGTGTTTTGGGATTATCATCTTTTGTAATCTTAGATGTTAATCGTATCGGATTGGTAGCTGGTACACGTGTTTGAGCCGATACAAAGTCTGTACTAAGTAGGCCAATAATTGATAATCCAACTATAGCTTTTACACTTTTTTTCACAAGAAAATGCGCAAAGTGATGCATGCTATTCCTCTCTTCTGTAATTTTATAATAATTAATGCTTTTTAAAGCCCAAAAATAAAGATAGTTTTTCTCATGCACAACTTACTTTTTTTAATGAAGACATTTGTTTTAAGAGTTTGATTCATACATGATTATGAGAATTTTACAATTATGTCCGCAATTTCCATTTCCACCTACTGATGGTGGAAAAATTGGTATGCTTTCCATTACGAAATCATTAGTAGAAAATGGAGCGCATGTTCATGTACTGTGTTTATCTAGAACCATACCTTCAGATAAAGATATTCAGGGTTTTAAGGAATATACAGGAGCAGACATTACATGTATTCAACACAATACGAAAAATACATTGATGAGTATATTTCTTTCTGTATTTAATGCTACTTATCCTTTATATATAACAAAACATCGATCAGCTCATTTTCAACTTGCAATAAAAGATATTCTAAATAAATTCACTTTTGATGGGATTTTTTGTGATCATTCTAGCATGATTGAATCAGCTTTATGGGGGGCTACTAAACAAAAGGGAATTCCAGTATTTGTAAGACTTCATAATATTGAATGTAAGATTTGGGAACGGTATGCTGATAGACTCTCTAGATTCAATCCAGTTCATTGGTATATTGCTTCACAGGCAAAAAAATTGAAATCATTCGAAGCTACCCATTATGATAAAGTTTCTATGTGTTATGCAATTACAAATCATGATGCAATGATAGCTAAACACATCAGCCCACATGCTTCAATATCTACTTTAACTGCTGGTGTTTACTTTAAAACACTAATTCCTGATTATACAATAGAGAAAATTCCACATAGAATGATTCATGCCTCTACTTTTGATTGGATTCATAATCGTGAAGCATTGTATTGGTTCTTAAAAGGGGTTTTTCCTGCTATAAAAGCACATATACCTTATGCAGAATTAGTTGTTTTAGGCAAACATATTCCTGAGCGCATTTTGAATATGAAAAATCAAGATATTTTTGCCAAAGGTTTTGTTCCTAGCATAATTCCTGAATACTCGGCAGCTTCTTTTTTTATCGCACCATTATTTGTTGGTAGTGGTATCAGAATAAAAATTCTTGAAGCAATGAGCCTAGGTTTGCCTGTTCTTGCTTCTTCTATAGCTGCAGAAGGAATTCTAGCTACAACAGATCAAGGTTTGATTATTTGTGATAATGCCGAAGACTTTGCCAAACATTCAGTGTTCTTAATGAATCATCCCCATATTGCACTAACATTAGGTGTAGAAGCAAGAAAATATATCGTTCAGAATCATTCTTGGGATGAAATTGGGAAGTCTATTATACTTGATTTTCAACGACTTACTTGATTTCTTTTCGAGCAAAGCATAAAGCTATTCTAATTTCAGCATAATCATAAGAATCACCGATTTCTTTTTTTATTTCTTTCAATAGTGCATAAGGAAACTTAAGAAGATAGGTTTTTATTGCATGTAACAGGGGAGTAGATACAAATTGCGAAGGTTCTAAAAATAATCCATTTTCTATGATAATCTGAATATGATGTGCAATCGTACCTATTGATAAAGCTCTGATTTGGGATATATCATGCAGAGACAAACCATTCTTTGCTAATTTATAGGTGACAAGAATTGTCTGTGTCATTCCATTAATTTGATCTTTTTCATCTTCCATATGAGACTTCAGATTAATCAGGAACAGATTCCCATATTTTTTTGTGATTTCAGGTGGAAGATTACACAATTTGGCCATTTCATCGGTGGTTTCCGGCAACATTGAAGACATCATTACTAATACATTATCAGTAAAATAATCATGTACTTCAATTGCCCTTTGTCCGATTTCAGTACGAACTTTCTGTAGTGATTGTAGTACTTTTTTTGATTCATCGATAGTATACTTTATCTGTAATGGCTTTACTTTTTCTTTTAGGGCTTCTTTTCCTTTCGTTTCAATCATCAACATAGGGTATTGTGATGCAGTTATATGCAAAAGCCCTTCACCCACCAATGTAGAAGCAGCATCTTGTATTGAATACAATGCTATGCCTTTAAGCCTACCAAAAGATTGTGCTTTATCAAGTTGATATTTTTTGACATTAGTATCTTTTATATCTCCTATAGCAACAGCAATGACAGTTTTTTTGCCAAACTTTCCATCTAATTCAGCTGCAGCAACTAATAGGGAATGTCTAATAAATTGTTCTTGATGAGAAAATGCAGGTTTTTGTGTAGATATATGCTGATTCTTACAAGAAGAGCATGTTAGACAAGGCTTATTATCAATTGGAGATATATCTTGAAAATATTCCAATATAAAATTTCGCTTACACCCAAGGGTTTCGGCATATCTTTGCATACTATTTAGTTTTCTTAAAGCATATTGATATCGGGCTTCAAGTCCTTCAAAATCAATAGGTATCGATTGAACAGTATTTCGTTCTAATAATAAACTTATTCCACTTCCATATTGAGATTTTGTAGTACTGATGATTCTAGCCATTTCGAACGATTGCATAGCTTTTTCAAACTGAACTGCTGTAATTTGATATGTTCTGAGTATACGATGAATATCACATTTCACAGGACGTATAAATGATTCTGCTCCAAGCATTCTTAATACTGCAAGCAATACATTTCTTTTTTCTTCTGATATTCTATCTATATAATTCTTGATTTGTTCTTCATTTGCTATGATCTGAACCATCGTAATTGATTGCTTAGAATTTCCTATAGTTATTATAGCATTCTTTTCAATTATCTGTAAAATTGTCTGTACTGTATTCTGTGTTAAGCCACATGCATTACCTATCTGCAATGCAGACATATACACGGGCTGTGTTTGATAAAAACCTATAGGGCATTGGGCATATATAGTTTCATAAACTGAAATAATATCCTTTTTAGATGGATATGTTTGCCTCAGGAAATAATCCATTAAGTCTCTATCACTTGTATGATACAGAAGTATGCACTGAGACTCTATACCGTCTCTACCTGCACGGCCTGCTTCTTGATAATATGCTTCTATTGTAAGAGTCAAATCACAATGAATTACATATCTAACATTTGATTTATCTACTCCCATACCAAAAGCACTTGTAGCTATCAATATTGGATGCTTCTCGTGTATAAATTGCTCCTGCATTCGTTTACGCTGAATATCCGGTAATCCAGCGTGATAAAGCAGAATAGGAATATTCTGTTGTTTCAATGCTAAAGAGAATTCTTCGGTTCTACGCCTGGATCCACAGTAAATAATAATTGATCCTTGTTCGGCATCCGGATTAGATAGATACTCTTTTAAAAAAGAAATAAGCCATGTAGATTTTTTATCTGTCTTAACTACTTGATAATGAAGGTTTTTACGATCAAATCCACCAATATGACAATATGGATTATGAAGGTATAATTGTTTGATGATATCGTGTTGAACTTCGGGAGTAGCAGTTGCAGTTAATGCTATTAATACTGGTAATTTCTTTAATTGTCTTAAAGAAATAGAAATTGCCGTATAAGCAGGCCTAAAATCATGCCCCCATTCAGAAATACAATGTGCTTCATCGATTGCAATAAGGGATATTGCAACATGAGACAAGAACTCCATAAACTGTTGATTTTGAAGGCGTTCTGGAGATATATACAATAATTTTAATTGTCCATTTAATACCAATTGTTGTATATGATATTGTTCTTCGGTGCTTAATGTACTATTAATTAATGCTGCAGGAATACCACGCTGAATTAATCCATCTACCTGATCTTTCATTAAAGCGATAAGTGGGGAAATCACAATAGCGCAACCAGGAAGCAATAAAGCTGGAATTTGATAACATATTGATTTTCCGCCACCAGTTGGAATAACAACTAATGTATCAGTATGATTACAAACAGATTGAATTATGTCTAATTGACCTTCACGAAAAGATGAATATCCAAAAAACTGTTCTAGTATTGAAAGAGCTTGTTTATGTATTTCAGATGCATTCATCGTATAGGGGAGATTTCCTTTTTAATTTACTTTACATAATGCAAATTATATTGCAATTGTATATATCATGAAAAACCTCGAAACAGCTGTAAATACGCTTGAATCGAGGTATGTTCTCATATAGATAATGTTAATGGTACATGTGATTTCTTTAATCATTACCAAGTAAATTACTGTTTTTATATTATGATATGACACTTAAAATTATCAAGTGATAAATTTAAGTGTCATACATCAATGTTAAAATTCAGATAATAATCTTCTACGAATAAAACTTGTATCAGACAAAGTGTTCAAAAAAGTAAGCAATTGTTTTTTTTGTGTATCACTAAATTGCAATCCTCTTTTTATTGGATTATTAAGTGAAGTGTCTACTGTAGGATGATCAATGATTCCATTGGAATAATGATTGACCACTTGCTCTAATGTCTCAAATCTTCCATCATGCATATATGGTGATGTCCATATTGCATTTCGCAGCGTAGGAGTTTTGAATTTATAAGCATCATTAGGGTTTAAACTTATATTTTGTCTTCCAAGCTCTTTTGGATCCATGATTACAATTCCATTATTATGGAATTTACTATCTGTAAATAATGGCTCTGAATGACATGAAGCGCAATGAGCCTTAAAAAGTGTATATCCAGCCTGTTCATCTGTTGAAAATTGAGCCCCTTCAGAACGCTTTACTTTATCATATTTAGAATCAGCAGATATACACATAACTTGAAATTGTGATAATGCTTTTATCATGCGTTCAGATGTAATTTCATTTGTACCAAAAGCTGCTTTAAATAAAGATGGATATTGTGGATGTGCTGCTAACTTTTTGACAACATTATCTAATGTTTCATCCATTTCAATATGCGAAGTAATTGGATTTACTGGGAAATTATCTAATTGTAAAACGCCACCTTCCCACATAAAAGCTTCATTCCAAGCCAAATTGATAACTGGAGGTGCATTATACTCTGTCTCACCGTCATCTACGCCATGGCTTTTGGCATGTCCAACTTGTGTAAATGCTGAATTTTGTAAATGGCAAGTACCACATGCAATTAGTCCTGTGCGCGACAAAATTCCATCATAAAACAACTTTTTACCTAAAGCAAATCCATCTTTTGTAACCGGATTTGAAGCAAAAGCATAACTAGGTTGTGGAAAATTTGCAGGAGTATAAAAACCTGGGAATGTATCTGTTATGGGCTCACTAATATCTTTACACGAAGTAAGTATAATCATTAAGACAAATAATGTGACATATTTGAAGCTTATACTCATTGTTTTCTGGAATTCTTGATTTCTCATATATGTTTCCATTTTTTGCAATTACTTAATAGTGTATTGTAATGATGAGAAAGACATCATCGCTGAATAATTATCAGCAATATCTGTAGAGAACGGAGAAAAAGTAATTATAGGATGGTCTACAATCGTTATCTCTTTTTTCCCATTAAATACTTTAGAAATGTCAGCTATTAAATTGATAGTAAGTTTTTTATCTTCAGAAACTTCACATTCGGTTGATCCTAAAGGAATTGTAATAACCTTGATATTATTCAAGGATGATCCATTATTCCCAAATCCACCTATATGATATGTGTAATCATCGTTTTTACCACTAAAATCGGTAAAAATACCTTCCATTTTAAAGAAAATATAACCTTGATTCCATGTCCAATACATATCTTGTCCTAAGCCTGACATATCAAGAACACCTCTTCTTTTCTCTAATGGAGCCATCGATTTAGCAGAATCTACGCCTATCATTAATCTGATAGCCAAATACTTACCTATCTCTACCTGCGGCAATGAAAGAATCATAGAAGCTGAATTTGATTCGTCCACTAAAAAATAAGAACTATCTTGTTGTAAAAAAGTTACACTGCCATCACTCTTCATAAATTGAATATTACTTATATAGTATTTCAATTTTTTAATTGTATACTTTTCACCACTTGCAATTGAATATGTTTTATCATATTCAAGATTTTGAATTCCTATAACATTATCAATCTTAAGTATTACAGAACCACCTTTTTTAGTAATTGGGCTAACATTATCATTAGCGCAAGAAGCTAAAAAAAGACAAATACAAAATATAGACAGAATTGTATGTTTCATAATAGTAAAAGAATGTTTAAAGATTAATGAATAATATCGAATCGGGATTGTAGAACACCTCTTTTAGATTGCATTCTTAAAAAATACAATCCATTATTCAATGAAGATATATTGAATAATACAGAATATTCACCAATTGCATAATTAGTATTATTTATAATATTAGTGATGGTTTGTCCTAAAGAATTAACAATATCGATGGTTATCTGAATATTTTCAGCTAATCCAAATGAAATGTGCAAAGTTTCATCTGCAGGATTGGGCCTAGATGTTAGCGAACTCATTGTGTTTCCAGGTATATAGAGTCTTACTCCCCCACTATCACAAATATCCTTTACTGATACAAAACCATCAACCCGAGTCACTAAAGTTGGCTTAGTAGTTTGCAACCAATCAAATGATAGCAATTCAATAGGCGCTCTTTCTGTAACTCCTACTGTCAATACACTTGGAATGCTTAAAAGTGTATCTTTATCTTGGGCAAAACCGCTAAAAAGTAATTGTGAATGATATTGATCAAGCTTTGTTTGATTACTTGAATCGTGTACAAAGAGAATTGTATTATTCAGCTTAACTGATGCTCTAAATGGTCTATTAACTGGTAATAAATCATAGTTTTTATGATTTTTGATATACATGATAATATTTGTTTTTTCGCCAGGTTTGCCAATAATATCTTGTATGACAATTGTTGTTGAAATAGTATCAATTGTATTATTTCCTTCAACAATAATATCACTATATGCAGTTCCCAAACAAGGATATGTAGAATTCCAATCTAATAATGATTGTTGTTTACCTAGAACACCTACACATTCTATGATAAAATGAAGTGAATCTTCAGGTAAAATCATGGAACCTTTGGACGGGTTCATACCAATAAAAGTAAAAGGGAATTGTAATAGTGTAGGATTATCAGCAATGATGATTCTGCCGGAAGCGTTCACAGCACTTATTGTAAATTGTTTTGATATACCAATTGGAATCGAACCAAGATCATATGTTTTTTGTGCAAAAATAGTTGGATTTCCAATAAATCCCTTTAGTACTACTTTACGTTCAAGCAAACAATTTGTGTCTTTAATGGTTATTGTTTCATAAAAATACCCATTAACTGAGCTACCTTTAAAATATAATAACACTTGAACAGAATCACCTGGCCATACATATGTTTGGCCCATTGCATTAATATTCTGACTTTCAATAAAGAAAGTAAATGGAATTGAGCCTGTATTTTTTACATGAAATGATGTGTCTTTCTTTTCATTCGGACAAAGAATCCCGATATCAATTGTATCAGTAGAAAGTATAAAATCAATCAATTCCTTTTTTGCTTTTATAGGCAATACATAAGTAGGATTCAATTCTGAATTACTATAAATTCTAAATTCAGCTGATTTACTTCCAATATCTATAGGTTTAAACTCAAAAACACATTGCACACTTTGATTACTTGGTATATTGAAAGGTATAGTAGACAACAATGTGAATTCTGATTTATTATTTCCTTCAATACTAATATTAGACACTTTAAGAGTGTCTAACCCTTTGTTTTTAATATACAGTGTATCAGTAATCATACTATTACAAAGTAATTGTAAAGGTTGTGTCTGGGCTTCTAATAAGGCACCCAATCCATAGCCTTCACCAAATAATTGTACAATTGCCGGACTTCCAATTGCATTATAATCAAATGATAACTGACCACTTGTCCTACCAATTGAGTGTGCAGTATATCGGAGATTCAATCGATTAGTATCACCAGGTTGCAATGTGAATGTTCCTGGCGGAGAAAGAATTGAAAAATCCGAATTATTTGGTCCTGAATTTCTAATGTTGGCAACAGTAATAGGAATTGAACTTATATTTTTGATGGTTATCGCTTGCATTGAATCTTTCCAATCACCTATATGCACGGAATCGAAGTCTATAATATTCCCGATTACTTCAATAGATGGTATAATTCCCTCTCCATCAATGATATGCTTCAATGTATCTGATTGGGTAATAATGAACATCTCTGCTTTATGATATCCAGCATGTAATGGCGTAAATCTATATTCAATATCTTGATTTGAATTTCCTTTTAACATAAAAGGTGGAAAGCCAGAGACAAGTTCAAAAGCAGCAGAATCAATACCTTTAAATTGAATAGATTTTACTGTAAATGGAAAGCTACCTAGATTTGTTACTTCATTAATGATTAATGAATCTTTAGATGAACCTAATAAACATTGCAACATATGCACATCTTGTCCGGCTGGTATTGGTTCAACTATAGAAAATTCAGCATCACTTATATCATTTTGAAGATATGGAATATCAATGTCCCATATTTTGACAGTTTTGTCTGCTCCACAAGTAGCAATTCGAATTGCGTCTGGACTCCATTCAGCATCTAATATAGAACCTATATGACCATATAAAGGCATGAGTTCTACGCCAATAAATGAATCATATAGATGTAATGATCCATCGATAAAACCTGCAGCTATAGTTGATCCATCTGATGAGAATGTTACTGTTCTTGGAATTCCGTTATTGGTTAAAATTGTCCTAATTACTCCCCCACTGCCAGCATCCCATACCTTGATAGTTTTATCTACAGAACAACTTGTCAATCTTCCATCTGGACACCAACTTAATGAGTGAACTTTATTGGTATGGCTTGTTAATGTTCTTAAAATAGTTCCACTATCGCTATGCCATATTTTAATTGTACCATCAAAAGAACCACTAGCAATTCTTTTAGAATCTTTACTAAAACCTATACATGAAATTGAATCTGTATGACCTATCAATGTATATTGCTCCAAGCCAGTTGAATCCAGCCATATTTTGACGGTTTTATCAAAACTGGCACTTGCTATTTTTACACCATTCGGGCTCCATGCTATATCTGAAACAGGCTTAGAATGTCCTAAAAATGTTTTTAATAAAACACCATTTGCAACATTATATATCTTAATACTATTATCTGGGCATCCAACTGCTATTCGTAAGGCATCAGGACTAAATGATAATGTATAAGCTCCATTTGGCAAGCCACTTATTGACCGTAATTCTAATCCTGTTATAGTATTCCATATTTTGATTGTGCCTGCTCCATTAACTGCACTCGCTAATTTTAATCCATCATAGCTCCACGTTATACTATTAACAGGAGCACTATGGCCTAATAATGTCTTTATTTTTAAAGGAGAAGCACCAACTCTTAATGGATTTTGACGTACACGTACTAAACATTGATTACTGGTAGGTCTTGGCACTTTATTCCAAGAGTATTCTAAATATGAGGCTTTATCTGTTAGCATTGACCATGTATTACCATTGTCTCTACTTAGTTCAAGAATTACAGTATCTTTTTTTCCTATACCTGTCCATTGTATCAAAGTATCGCATCCTACAACGAATACTTCACCTCCATTTGGGTGAATTAATCGTAATGACTCAGAAGCAGATCTTTTGCCTGGGAATCCACATGAAGCTGAAAAATAACCTGGACAATAATCTGATTCTAATATAAAAGGAGAATAATTCAATGTAGAATCTAGTGGATAACAACGTAATGTTAGGGTTTTACTGGTATTTTTTGGTATAATTAGTGGAAATGAATTACCGAGAACACTAAAACATGAAAACTGATTTTCCTTTTTGATTGCATTGATGGTAAAGTCTGCATTTTTAACTGAAATTGTTATCGTAGTATCATAAAATTTACCTGGCTTTTTTCTGCCAAATGCAATAGTAGAAGGTATTACTGAAATAGATGGTAAGGGTGCATTTGGATTATTATAAAATCCATAATCAGATGTATTTTGAAAATTAATTTCAACCTCTGTTAATGGCTTAGCATCTTCTTGGCATATTCTTCCACTTTCCCATATAATTTCACAAGGATCTCCTTGTTGAGAAATAAAAAGAATTTTTTTATAGATTTCTTCTGCTTCTTGTATAGTGGTAACTTTTTCAAATACAAGGCCACCGGTTTGATTTGCGATATCTTTTAAGCATTGTGGAGCAGCCATTCCTAATGTAACACAATAGATGATACATTGCTGAGCTTTTGCTTCTGCAACCATAGAGGCTACATTAGGGGGTCTATTAGGGCCTCCATCTGTTAAGAATACGATGATTTTTTGATATTTGCCTCGCTTTGTAATCTGTAATCCACCTGCAGGAGGATTTAATAAAGCCATATCATAATCTGTCCCTGCTACTGGCTGCAATTGAGACACTGCCTGTAAAAGTATATTCCTATCTGATGTAAAGTCTTGATTAAGAAAGTTCTTATTATCAAAAGATGAAATTGCACATTCACTATTGCCTTGTGGTAAACCCTGAATCCAAGCATTTGCAGCTGCTTTTGCTAAATTAATATTACTTATGGAACCCGCTCCCCTTTTCATAGAGCCAGAAATATCAATTACTAATGCTGAAGATAATACTTTAGGTGGAATTATAGGCGGACATATAACTGAGATAATATTCCTTGGTATGCTGTTTTCCTTAATGATTATCTCATTAATATTTGGACTTATCCTATTGCCAGAATTATCAAATGCCAAGAATTTTGCATGAATAATTGGATACGATGAAGGATCAATATTAAACAGTGAAATTATTTGTCCACTAGCTATACAACTAATTGAAAATATTACACTTATATATGTTATTATATGCATAATGTAGCTCATTTATTCATTCACTATTGGTGTTTCTATTATGACATCAACTGTCCTTGTATATAATCTGCCTTCAGGATATTCTGGTGAATATGTATCTGCATTACCTTGAGAATATACTGAACCTGATGACTCACTAAATCCAAGTGCTTTTGCAGTACTTTTAGCACGTTCATCTGCTAGTTTTTCATTTTTTTTGATATCACCATGTTTATCAGTAAATCCTTTTACTATAATTGATGAATTTGGCTTTATATATGTTTTTATAAGCTGGATTATAGGTTTATTGATAGCATTTATATCAGAAGATCTAACATCAAAGAGAATTAAGCTAAATCTATTTATCTCTTTATCTGCTATACGTTCTGTTTTTTTCTTTTTTATTGATAAGTATTCTACTGGTATAGAATCTTTATTAACTGTAGACATTCCCTCGATATCGTCAACGATTAATGTATAGTCCAGTTTACTTTGTTTGAATGCAGCCTTACCTTTTTGTTTATCTATATTCCATTCGAGAATTGCAGGAACATCCCCTACTCCTTTATATAGCTGAAAGACAGAATCTGTAAGCCTTGATTTCAAGCTCCATTTTTCTAATGGATTATCGTGTATCACTTTCGATTTGAAGCGCACTATGGGAGGGTTAATCGTTCTGATTGTTTCATTTGTTAGGATTGGTGCATTTATCTCTGGTATAGAGCCTATAAGCTCTACACGTCGGTTTTCTTGTGCGCCATCTTTTGTTTTAGAATTAGCAGCTTTTTCTGGGAGATTTCTATATTCTAGTTTGAGTCTGCTAGATTCTACCCCACATTGATGTATTAAATATTGCTTAATCGATTCAACTCTTTGTTTAGATAGAGAAATATTATCTTGTTCTTCCTCTATATCTGCATTACATCCTATTACTTTTAAGGTTGCTTGAGGATAAAGCTTCATTCTTTTAGCAATGATATTCATTATATGATAATATGTGGAAAGCCTATCATCACTATTGACGCTATCTTCAGAAAATGAGAGTAATTGTTGATGTTCTAGTATTTGATAGCGATTTGGTATGGAAGCAGACCCTTTATCAAAGAAAACATAAGGCAATAATGGCGTCATAAGAACAGAAGTAAATTCTTCATCGACAATTTTAATCAGTGGCTCTTCCCTATTATTATCATATACTGCCCATGCAGATATATTAACCTGCAATTGCTTTATGTGTCCATATTTGATAGTATCTGTTCTCTTTTGAATTGTTAGATACACGATACTATCTGGTGACATGAGTGTATCAACAGAAAGTGCAGAAATACCTCTTGTAAATTCAGTAAAAGGTGGTTTTACTGATATAGTAATTGTATCTATTAGAGTGATATCTTTATATGTTTTATGAATATCTTTATGAGGAAAAGGAGAATAACGAATGGAAAGTCCACATCTATACTGGTGAATATGCCAATCATTTTGTGAAACAATATCATTTAGAGGATAATACACTTGTAGTTCTGGCAATACAAATAATGTTTGCAAAGCATTTAATGGTAATTGATAGGATAAGCCAAGCACAGGGCCAAAGCTATTAGATTGATAAAATGGAATAGATTGATCTATAAATTCATTTCTGGATCTACTACCATTTGGGAATGTACCTACTAAAGGTTTAATAAGTAATTCTTTTTGAGAGAATGTTGGTTGTACATAAAATGCATAACGTAATCCTAATGCTATATTCAATTGATGATAAGGTGAGTATTGATAATATGATTCTATACCAATATTCTGTAAAGAAGCCTCTATGATATGTTGATATTCCCCTTGTATATTACCACTTAAGATTATAAACTCTGAAGAAGTTAAAGTAGCTTGATAATCATTATAAGAAATTCTTGTAGAAAATGATGATGTGCTTGTTAATGGGAAATCATAGAAAATGCCAAATATTGGTGCATTCCCTTTTCCATGTGAAAATTGTGGACAACAATTAGGATATTGAGGAAAAGACCTAAAATCTGCTAGATGAGCATTAATACCATACCCTGCTAAAATTCCATATCCAGATCTTTGTTGAGCAAAAGAAAAGGATACCATCATAAAGAAGCAAACTAGAAAATATGTAATTGAAGTGCTCATACATGAAAACTATGAGTAAAAAAAGAGTTCATATAATCTCATTGCATCAAATTATAATTTTTTAGAATATCAACCTTGTATTAAAATATGAATGAGATTTTTGTTACTCTTTAAATAGTAGTTTAGATGGATTGATACCGACTTCATGCGAATATGTATATCTATTTGTAAGTAGATCATATATTAGTATTTGACCACTCACCATGAAGTTTCTGGCATTTAGTATATAGAGATTACTGTGATTTCTTGCTATTCCATACATTTGATTTCCAATTATTGCAGGTATAATAAGTGAATCTTTAAATGTAGAGTTTTGTGATTGAATGTGATGCATACCCTTTTTTGAAATTGCATATAAGATATGAAGTGAAGTATCATAAAAACCTCTTCCAGTAAAGGTTTCTTTATGTTCCCGTATTGGATTCATTGAATTTGCATCAATCTCTGTAATTCCACCTAATGAATCTTTCATACTAGTTATATGAGAATATAAAACAAGCCACGATTTACTTGGTATTGAATAGTAAATTGATTGAGGATTAAGGCCAGTTTTTACGCTTGTATACTTATTGGTTTTGATATCATAAAAGAGAACAGTTCCAGCATATGGTTCTTTAAATCGAAATATTCCATATCCAGAATTACATATAGCAATCGTATTACCATATATAGCAATTCCTTCTGGAGCACATAATTGTTGATTGATTAATGGAATATATTCAGAAGAATTGATATTAACTTGATAGACAATATCAGCATACAGATCTGTAACAAGTAATAGACTATCATGTAATATCACACCCTTTTTTAAAAAATGTCCATTACCTTCAATAACAATAGATCGTATAACTTTAGCAATTTTAGAGTTAATAATATGAATTTCATTGCTTGTAGATATAATTAAAGCCATTAATGAATCATTAATCTTTATCATATCATTTGCAGTATCGCCTAAAGTATATCCATTATTTTTACAAGGGAATATATTAATTGGAGGGCTTGATAAAGCTGCATGATACCATAAAGAAGAATTATTATATCCATATAATCCTTCACATAGAATAAATACACCCGTATTTTCATTGATAATACAAGTATCAGGGATTGGTTCTATCTGATTAGTGCAGCTATGTAATAAAAGAATAAATATGATACAAAATGAAAAAGGGTGTGCCATATGTGGTACACCCTTTTTAAGATTATTACACCATATTGTCAATGTAAACATTATGATATTAAGTCTATAGATTCTTGTAAAAAAGGATCATTATGAGCTATTCCACTAATGCTATTCATTCTTTTAGCAGTAAAAAATAGCAATAGCCCCATAAAGAAGAGAACCATACCACCTGCTGACATCAAAGCAATTATGTCAAAATGTTCTATTCCATGTTCACGATATCCTGGAATGATGATCCATGATAAATCAATAAAATGGGCAATTAATATAATGATTGCAGCAGCTTTTACGATGGTAAAATTACGCTTTACATCTTGACGTAATAATAAAATGAAAGGCACAATAAAGTGAATGAACAATGATGCCCAACCAAGTATTTCCCAACCATTTTTAGTTCTATCAATATAGTAGAAAGTTTCTTCTGGAAGATTACTATACCAAATCAAGAAATATTGAGAGAAATGAATATATGTCCAAAAGATTGTAAAGGCAAACATCAATTTACCAAGATCATGCATATGTTCTTTGCTTATAAATCCTTTTAATTCACCCGAATTATACACGGAAATAAACAAAAGGGTAATTACAGAAATGGTTGAAACAAAATTACCAGCAAAGTAATAAAGTCCAAAAATAGTACTAAACCAATGAGGTTCTAGAGCCATCATCAAGTCAAAAGCAGCAAAAGTAATTGTTAATGCATATCCTAAGACAAAAGGTGCTGACCTCTTATAATTTTTTAATGTAGGGGCATAATCACCAGGCATTGAATCTTGCTTGATTGAATTACCTATAATATAACGATGCATCCAAAACCAAAACAAGCAATAGCCAATAACTCTAGCAATAAAAAAAGGGGTATTGGTATAAGGAGCCTTCGATGGAATATTCTCTATGCCATGATAGAAACTATTTCTAAAGATTAAGATTGGTAGTAAAATGATGAGTGCAAACTGAGCAAACCATCCTAACATTTCAGGAATACGGCGTATAGAAGCACTCCAACCTGCACGAACTAAAAACTGTAAGGCAGAGAAAAACAATGCAGTAACGCTTATACCTATAACATACATAGCACCAACTAAATAAGCTGGTAGGATGGATGCTTGATTCATAGCCATTCCCGCTATTGCTAAAACAATACCGACACCAATACAGATAATTGATGTTTTATTAACATTTTGTTGAAACTGTGTTCCACCGAGATTGACGGGCTTCATATTTCCTCTTGAGTCAACGATATACTTCTGTGGTACATTAGAAATTAAGGCTTAACGCCTAGTTTTTGCATTTCGCGTACATAGGCAACTATTGCCCAACGATCATTTGATTGAATTTTATCACCATAGCCATTCATTATGTTTTGTCCAGCAGAGATGATATGATATAGATGAGCATCAGACTTAGCTTTAGTTACTTCATCTCTAAGATTTGGTGGATTTTGGAAGCCACGAGCAACTACACTACCATTACCTTGGCCATCATAATTATGACAAGGGGTACAAAATGCTTCAAAACGATTCTTACCTCTAGAGAGGACATATTCTCTTGTAGATGCAGTAGTTATGTCTAAAGGATTTGAACCTACAAGTGAATCTGCTTTATCAAAATCTGGTTTATCCAAGGGATAAGCTGAACCATTTCTAGAAACAGTATGTTCTACAGGATTTCTTCCGCTTCTACCATCATTAAAAAAACTAGATGAAACTTGAGGTTTAACTTTAAATTGGTCATCCATATCATTAATAACCATAACTGGTGTTGTCTTTGAAAACCAAGTGTAATTACCACTCAATACTAAAACGATAAATCCTGCAAGAAATATGAGGATAGCAGTTTTGAGATAGAATCCAAATCCACGATTATTTGTTTGTTGTTCCATTGCTGGTATTTCCTCTTAAGCTTCTATTAGGCGCACATCATCTGCACCAATTTCATTCATAAATTTGGTAGTAGTTTCAAGCGAGAAACGTTGATCAGTAGCAAAGATGCTTAATACAAATGTATCATCAACTGCAGACTTAAATCCTGCATCATCCTGTAAATCTGAATACCACTTTGGTAAACCACATAATGCCCATAAGGCCACGAAAGTAGCTAATCCTGTTAATAATACTGTTAATTCAAACATGATAGGAATTCCAAATTGAACAGAAAAGAATGGTTTTCCACCAATATTCAATTTATAATCTACAGCACCTGTCCACCACATTAAAAACACAGCATTACTTAATCCAAACATTGCTCCAGCAAATGAGATATAAGGTAAGATTGACCTTTTAACTCCCATTGCTTTATCTAATCCATGTATCGGATAAGGAGTATAAATATCAAAATCGGTATATCCACTTTCCCGTACTTTGTTTGCAGCATGCATAATCTTATTAGGATCTTTGAAATTACCTAATACTGCTATATTTTTTGAATCACTCATTTATTTTATTTCCTTAGAGATTCTTTTCTAATTAATGGTGATGTTCTTCATCATGATGATGAACTGGCTGAGATCCTGGCATAATTCCTTTGATCTCAGAAATTGCTATAACTGGTAAATATTTAGAGAACAATAAGAATAATGTAAGGAATAGTCCTATTGTTCCTACAAATATTCCTACTTCTACCATTGTTGGTGTATAATAGCTCCAACTAGATGGTAAGAAATCGTGATGTAATGATGTTGAAATGATTGTAAATCGTTCAAACCACATACCAATATTTACAAATATAGATATCACGAACATCAATGGAATATTTCTTCTAGCTTTTTTAAACCAATAAATCTGAGGCGATAAAACATTGCAAGAAAGCATAGACCAATAAGCCCACCAATATTCACCAAAAGCTCTATTAATAAAAACAGTTCTTTCATATTCATTACCGCTATACCATGCTATAAAGAACTCCATTGAATATGCATAACCTACCATCATTCCTGTTGCAAGAATGATTTTATTCATGTTTTCAAGATGCTTTAATGTGATATAGTCTTTTAATCCTAAAATTTCTCTTGCTATTACAAGCAATGTCATTACCATTGCAAAACCAGAGAAGATAGCTCCAGCAACAAAGTAAGGAGGGAAAATAGTTGTATGCCAGCCAGGTAGAACAGATGTTGCAAAGTCCATAGAAACGATTGTATGAACTGATATTACCAATGGTGTAGACAAACCAGCTAAAATCAAATAGGCAATTTCATAGTGATGCCATGCACGCATAGAACCAGTCCAACCAAAGCTGAAAAATGTATATAATGATTTTGCCGTTTTACCCTTTACATAATTTCTGATGGTTGCTAAATCCGGTACCAATCCGATAAACCAGAATAATGCAGATACTGTTAAATATGTGGTTACAGCAAATACATCCCATACAAGCGGAGATCTAAAGTTCACCCATAATTGCATTTGATTAGGATATGGTGTAAGCCAATATGCAAACCAAGGACGCCCAGTATGGATAACTGGAAATATTCCAGCACACAAAACAGCAAATATTGTCATCGCCTCTGCAGAGCGGTTAATGGCAGTACGCCATTTTTGACGGAATAAATAAAGAATAGCTGAAATCAATGTTCCTGCATGGCCTATACCAATCCAAAAAACGAAATTTGTTATATCCCAAGCCCAACCAATAGTATTATTAGAACCCCATACTCCAATACCAGTAGTTACAGTTTCTCCAATTGCCGCAAAACCTATACCAGCTATAGAAGCACATATTAATACTGCTACCCAATATTTAGCATTGGCTTTTCCTTCTATAATACCTGCAATTTTCTCAGTAACATCATGTATTGATGGATTTCCAAGAACTAACGGCTCACGCTGCGAATCAGGTACCGGATAAGGATTATTCTGATATGAGGCGGATGTTAGATGTTCCTGAGAACTTCCTTGGCCCGTTTGTGTGACATTTTCAACCGACATACTTAATTCCTGCTTAAAATATCGTTGTATTATACTTTCGGTACATCATTTGTATTACGAACCTTTACCAAATAGGTAATCGATGGCCGCACATTTAATTCACTCAGTACCTTGAAAGCACCATTCTTTTCTTTATATTCTTGAGTATCATTACCACGTTTAATCTTTGATGCCTGCGCAACTTTACTTTTTGGATCATTGATATCTCCAAATATAATTGCATTAGCAGGGCAAGCCTGTTGGCAAGCTGTTATTGCTTCACCATCATGCACCCTAGTACGGCCAAGATCTTTAATATGCATTTTTACTTCATTTAATCTCTGTACACAGAATGTACATTTTTCCATAACTCCACGCATACGTACTGTTACATCTGGGTTAAATGCTAAATCTAATGGTGTCTTTTTATCTTTATGCCAGTTTAAGAAATTAAAACGACGCACTTTATAAGGACAATTATTTAAACAATAACGTGTACCCACACAGCGATTATATGTCATTTCATTTAAGCCTTCTGGGCTATGAGTTGTAGCTGCTACAGGGCAAACATTTTCGCATGGAGCATTTTCACAATGCTGACATAGCATTGGCTGAAACACAGTAGTTACATTACCTTTTTCATCTTCTCTATAATATCTATCTATTCGTATCCAATGCATTTCTCGGCTATTGGCTACATATTTCTTTCCTACAGATGGTATATTGTTTTCTGCTTGGCATGCAATTACACAAGCACTACAGCCTGTACATGCACTCATATCAATTGCCATTGCCCATCTGTGTCCTAAATAATTATAGGATGGAACAATACTTAATGTATCAGCAATATGATGTGAATGCTCACCTGCTTCATGGCCATGATTTTCATTACTTGCAGCTGCTAAAGATGCAAAAGTTACATACCCTTCTTGAACGCCTAAAATATCTTTTGTTCTTTCTTGCCAATCATTATCAAAAGGACTTGGTTTATCATAACGTTCGATTGCATGATGTCCTTGTGTTGTAGCAAGCTTCTCTTTTCTTCCTACTTTTTCAATTGATACAGAAGTATATAGCGAAGAATTTGCAGAAAGTAATTTGTATACATTTTCTCCAACATTCGCATGAACATTTCCTCCTACAGTTTTACCATAACCTAATGTAAGTGTAATTACATTATCTGCAACTCCTGGCTGAATAAATGCTGGTAATTCTATACTTCCTTTTTCATTAGATACCCTTACAATTTCACCTAATTGTATCGATAGAGAATCTGCTGTCTTTTTATTAAGAACAACCAAATTTCCCCAAGTATTTTTTGTTATTGGGTCGGGTAATTCTTGCAACCAAGAATTATTCGTATTGCTACCATCATAAAAAGAATAAGATGGTTTAATTGATGCAATAATTCCTTTTAATGAGATTTGTTCTAATGGTAATGCAGAATATCCTAATGGATTTCCTAGTTCACTACTTACAGTGGTATTCGCTACTCCATCTCTTAATAAGGTTTCCCAAGCATTTGTAGATGAATATTGAGGGTTTTGCTTACGTATAAAATCATAATATGTCTCTGTTCCTGCAAAAGTAGCTGGATTTACAAAGCTTACGATTAACATCAACATATCCTGCGCACTTAATGAATTTTCATTTAAAGGTGCTATGATTGGCTGTTGTATAGAATATGTTCCATCAAAACTTATTGCATCACCCCAACTTTCTAAATAATGAGATGTTGGCACATTTACTTTTGATAGTTTCTCGGATGTTTCATGTGATGAACAAGATAATGAACCAGCAAAACTTACTTTTTCTGAGAGTAATTTTTTAAGATTTGCATCAGCATAATACTCTGGATTTACTTCTACATACACAACAGATTCAATTAAGCCTGTTTTTAAATCTGAAGTTAAATTTGCTATGTGTTGTATTTTGTCTGAACTATTAAAATACTTATTGCTAAAAGATAATGGCTTACCTTCACCAACAACATCTAACATTTGATTAATGATTTGTCCTAAAGCTATCATACGTACCGGAAGATGATCGCCTACCATAATCAATGGAGATTTTGCAGCTACTAACTGTTTTGCTATTTCTTTATGATCATTATTGGGATTTGCTTGTATGCCACCAGGAACAGCTTTGCCTTTAAGTGAAGCTACCTCTACAAGAACTGAACTTAGGAAAGCTGAATAATCATTGGGTTGAATAGCCATTCTAGCATCGGCATTTGCACCCGTTAATGAGAATCCAGATTCTATTGAAACTAATTTATTCATAGAAGGATTTTCTTTGCTTGGCTTACGATTAGCAGAAAATCCCTTGGTATAGTACACAGCATTTTTATCAGTACCTAAAAAGTCATTATCTACAGATAAGATAAAGTCTACTTTAGATAAATCTGGTACCAACTCTGCATCTAGTCCAAACACTGCTTGATTTGCTAAAGCAGAATGAGATACTATAGCTGGTAAAGTATAAAATTGAATTGATGAATTTGTGCTTGTTATTGCTTGAGCTAATGCCAAGAAGGATGGAGAGCAATGTTCATCAATAATAATTGCTGTTTTTTTACCATTATTTGCAGTGCTTTTGATAGCTCCAGCAATCGTAGATGCAGCATTTGAGGTACTAGAATCACCACCATTAACTCTGGATCTACGTATTCTGTCAGGATCGTATAATGAAAGCAATGTACCTTGAATAAAAGCAGATGAACTTCCTAAAGAAGCACTATGCTTTTCATTACCATCAACTTTAATAGGACGACCTTCTCGGGCTTTTACAAGCAATCCAAAAGCAGCATTTTTGTGTTGATAAACTGATGTATAATAATTCGGTAAACCAGGTATTTGATATTCTGTAGGTGTTACTGCTGCCACAAGTTTATGATCAGGGCGTCTGCAACTAGCAGCAGCCATGGCCATAGAGGCGGACAGAACAGTCATAAACGTTCTGCGTGAAACACCAGAATCTAATAATGGTTTATTTGTATCGAATTCAAATTCTTGTCCATTCCCATTAGATGGGTTGTCAAGCTCGCCATAGTGGCGGAAGTAAGTTGAGTGTTGTCGCTGTGACATTTCTTGAGCTACTTCTATAGTTGTTTGTACTTTTTTTGTATTTAATGATGACAGGAAGAACAATTTTCCGGTCCATATTGAGCATGCTTGGGAACAAGCATTCCTTCTACTACAGGCTTTGGCAAATCAGCTGTCTCAACCATTCCATAGGATGGTTGTACAAGTGGTTTCATTGCTGCAAGTTTAATTGTTGCACTTGCATCATATGAATTTGCTCGAACTCCAATAAATTTATCTATCTGAATTCTGTTCTCATAGTCATATGCATAGATGCCAGAAATCGGCCTGGCTGGAACAACAAATTGTTCTGGATTCCTATGGCAATCTAAACACCAACCCATTGACAATGGTTTAAATTGAGATATTACTCCCATTGTTTCTACGGGGCCATGGCAAGATTTACAGTCAACTTGAGCTCTTATATGTCTGCTATGATTGAAGTGAGCATAATCGGGTAACTTATGAATGCGAACCCATTCGATAGGTTTATTCTTTTCATAAGAAGTACGGATTAATTCTAATGGTCCAGGATTGCCACGTTCATTTTCTAGCTTCATAGGCAGTACATGACAATTCATACAAGTACTTGTTGTGGGTACCGGGGAATGTGATGATATTTCCGCTTGTGCATGACAATACATACATTTTATACCCAATCCTTTCATTTTTACACCATTATGTGAAATAGTGTCTTCATTACTATGAAGTTTATGAGAAAAAGGAATTGGTTGATCAGGCCTGTAACCTACATCGGTTACTTTATTATTCTGACCAAAAATAAGTACAAGCGCAAGCACAACCACTATGCCTCCACCCATCGTAAAAGCACGTTTTAGTTTCTTGTCTAATTCTTTAGTTAACATTTTTACAAACTCACAATGATATATTTATGCAAGTATTTGATTTCTATTTTTCTTTCTTATTGCGTACACAATTCTGCCGACAACAATACTAATTGCCAGCAATAGCATAGATAACATGAAGAATACACTTATTGAATAACCTTCTCCTATAGCTGCCTGTGTTGTTCCAGATGAATAGGCATCTTTACAATTTGGACATGCTAATAAAGGATAGATGTTTATCAATAAGTATAGGCTTATATATTTTAGTGTTTTCATCATTTCTTTGATATTTCTGAAAGTAAATTTTCTAATTCACGTAATTTTTGTTTGTCAAATGGATCATAATAAGCTCTTATCTGGGATTTTTCATCCAACACTATAAATCTCGCAGAGTGATTTGCAGGATTATCAGAACTTCCTACCATAAAACCATTAATTGTTAAAGTCAGTAAAGAATCTTTTTCAATTCTTAGAAAATTCCACCTACTATCATTGTAGTTAAACTTTTTTTTATACTTTTCTAAAGCTTGTATTGTATCATTTTCTGGATCTACAGTTATGGATACAAAAGACAATTTTTTTGATGTATGCCTTGTAACAATATCAGCTAATATTGTATTCATTCTAGGACATATATCCGAGCAAGAAGCAAAAAAGAAAGAAACTATTGTAATAGAGCCTTGAATGTCTTTTTCAGAAAAAGCTTTTCCATTATCAAGCATACCTGAAAATGATGGAACCTTTTTGATATTAGGAAGATTTTCAAGGATTTTACTGTTTGTATCTTGATTTGTGTCTTGTGAACAACCAATAACAAATAATAGAATTAAAGTACATAAATAGAAAGCTAAGTTTTTAAGAACAATAGCAATCTTCATCTAAGGTCCTAAAACATTTAATGCAAACGTTAAAACAAAGAATAAAAATATAGGAACAAATACAAAAGCCCTAATAAATTTATTGTCAAACTTCAAATGCATAAATATATAAAACACCATAGATGCTTTAATCAATGCTATGAATAATCCTATACCAATATGTAGAGAATTTCCTGCTTCGCCCCAACTTCTTGGAACCCAATCTAAAGCAGCTATCCATGTTAGAACAGTTAATATAAAAAGTGCAGATGCTACTTTTATATAAGAACTGAACATAGATTCTGGATCTGGATGTTGATGATTGCTCATGTAAACTCTGTCCTACATTTAATGGGATGGAAATATTAGATACAATACAGGGAATAAGAAAATCCATACTAAATCCACAAAGTGCCAATAAAGACCCAATGTTTCAACCTTAGCGGGATGATTATATCCTTTTTTTGTAAATGACTTTATGAACATAAAAAACATGGGTATCATACCAGCAATTACGTGCAATGCATGAAATCCTGTCATTATAAAATAAAAACTAAAGAATACATTTGTCCAAGGGAAGATGTGATGTCCAAACTTGGTTGAATATTCTATCGATTTTACTATCAAAAAGCCAAATCCACAAAGTATTGTTAATCCTAAGAATAAACGAAACTTTGCTGTATTGCCCTTCTCTAAGTTTAATATCGATAAAGCCATTGTTAATGAGCTTCCGATAAGTATGAATGTATTTAATAAGGCTAATCCCTTACTAAGTTCGCCTGCTGAATGTGAAAATAATTCTAAATTGGAATTTCTAAGCACTATAAATGCTCCAAAAAAACCTGTAAAGAACATGATCTCTGAGGCTAAGAAGATCCACATTGCCAGCTTCCCATGAGGGACGCCGGTTACTGGTTCGTGAGAAAGTGATAAACCTGACATTGCTGTTACAATTGTTTATTGACAAACACTAACAAAAATATTCCCGATAAATATGCATATGATGCATATAGTTGAAGCTTTGCACTCTTATTATCCTTATGTAGCATAAATTGTATGCATGCATACAACAAGAATAATGAAAGTAAAAAAACTCCCAATAAATAAACAAAACCTAGTTTAGAATATTGCCATAGTAATAAAGCTGATGCTATTGCACAGATTGTGTATACTATAGATAATACTGAAATTCTATTTCCACTGGAATCACCTTCATAGGTATGCATTTTAAAGCCTGCCTGTTTATAGTCTATTCTATATATCCAAGCTAAAGCTAAGAAATGAGGTATTTGCCAAAATAAGACTATTAAAAACAATAATATACCTGATAATCCAATTTCCCCAGTGTATGCTGTCCAACCACCTAAAGCAGGTAAAGCTCCAGGTAATGTGCCAGCATATAAGGACATCTTAGTTTTTCTTTTTAACGGTGTATAAAGATAAACATAGGATAGTATCGTTATAAAGGATAATAGTGCCGTGAATGCATTCACATATACGTACAGTATACTTAATCCAACAATACTTATCAATATTCCAAATATCAATGCAGAATTTGCTGATATTATTCCAGAGGGTAATGCCCTTGAAACTGTTCTTTTCATCTGTTGATCATACTCTCTTTCATAATAATTATTGAGAACACAACTCCCAGCAGACGTTAATGCAGTGCCTACCATAGCAAAAAGAAATAATAGGATATTTCCAAATGATGAACAGTATTCTTCAAAATGAACAGGTATTGCTAAGTAATATCCTGTAGCAGCCGTTAATACTATCATCCGGGTAATTCCGGGTTTTGTTAATTCAAAGTACGCTTTTATTAAATCGCTGAAGCTGATTCTTTCTTTATTTGACACAGTTAAAATCAATAAAATGTGACAGCTATACAGCTAATTTATATGCTTAATGACCAGAATGTATCGGTACTTCATTCTCTGAAGGCGGTTCTGTTTGCGGATAGAAATCAGAATCTCTTCCTGGAACAGAAAACTCGTAAGGACCACGATATACCACAATGTCTGTATCAAAATTACCATGGCCTGGATGAGCTGGTGCAGACCACTCTAATGTATTAGCTTGCCAAGGATTTCTTGGTGCTGCTTTACCATACTTTAATGACCAAAATATATTGACAATCAATATCAATTGAGAAAATCCCAAGACAATAGCTGCAAATGTTACAAATTGATTCATTGGTTGTAATGGTTGCAAAAACTCATAGATATATGGATTATATATTCTTCTCATATGTCCACCTACCCCCAAAATATGCATAGGGTAAAAGGTCAAATTAAAGAAAATAAAAGACCAGTAAAAATGCTTACGACCAAGATTTTCACTAAGCATCTTACCATACATTTTTGGAAACCAATAATATATGCCAGAAAAAATTGCAAAAAGAGCTCCACCAAATAATACATAGTGAATATGTGCTACAATAAAATATGTATCATGGATATAAATATCTACAGGTGCAGATGCCATAAAAACACCGCTTAATCCACCAATAATAAATGTTGCAATAAATGCCAAAGCATTCATATTGGCAGCTGTAAATCTGATATTACCTTTCCAAATAGTTCCTAACCAATTGAAAATCTTAATAGCAGATGGCACTGCAATAACAATTGTAGAAAGCATAAAGGTTGTGCCTAATAAAGGATTCATTCCTGATTGGAACATATGATGTCCCCAAACAAGAAAGCCTAAAAATGCTATAGCCATAATTGCAAAAATCATTGCCTTATAACCAAAAAGTGGCTTGCGGGCAAACGTTGACAAAACATCCGATACTATTCCCATTCCTGGTAAAATCATGATATACACAGCTGGGTGAGAATAGAACCAAAATAAATGTTGCCATAAAATTGGTTGTCCACCACCACCTAATAATTGCTTATGCTCTAATAACTGATTTCCCTGAGCAATAAATGCATTTGTTACATATGTATTATCTGGAGCAGTAACTAATAAATTATCAGGCATAAAAAAACCGGTATGCAAATACTGATCGCATAACTGCATAGATATTGCTGCTGCTAATACAGGTGTTCCTAAAACAATAAGAATTGCTGTGATAAATAAACCCCATACGGTTAATGGCATTTGGAATAATTGCATTCCTTTAGCACGCTTATTTAAAACAGTTGCCATATAATTTGTACCACCCATGATTGATGAAAAACCAATCATGAATAGTGAAACAAGCCATGTAGTTTGCCCAGGGCCAGATGTTGGGCCCAATGGAGGATAACCAGTCCAACCAGCAGCTGCTGTACCAGAATCATAAAAGAATCCTGAAAGCAGTATTAATCCGGCAGGCGGTACCAACCAAAATGAAAACATATTCAATCTCGGCAATGCCATATCATCTGTTCCAATCATCAACGGTATACAGAAGTTACCAAACATACCTACTGCCAATGGAATGATAACATAGAATATCATCACTGTTCCATGAAGAGTAAGTAGTTGTGTATAAAAATTAGCAGTTACTGCTCCATCAGAAACCCAATTAGTTGGTAATATATTACCAATAAGCGGAATTGCTGAACCAGGATATGCTAATTGCCATCTAATCATCAGCGCAAACAGACCACCTACAAAAAGGAAGAATAATGAAACTACCATAAATTGTTTGGCAATTACTTTATGATCTGTTGAAAAAATGTACTTTCTTATAAATGAGAGCTCATGATGAGCATGGTCTGCACCGTGGTGAGTATCATGACTATGAATATCATTCGCATTAGCTACTGCCGTTTGCATAGTGTAGTACCAATAAATCTTGACAATTGATTAATTCTTTGTTGTTTTACTATCTTTTGTATCAACAGATGCAACAATTGTAGTATCTGAAGAAACAGGAGCTTCTAAAACCGGCTTTGTTATTTTATATTGCTCGTCTAGCCATTTATCATAATCTGCCTGACTATCAATAAAGACTTGGCCTCTCATATTGTAATGTCCTGTACCACATAATTCAGCACATGCTAATTCATATGTACCTATTTTAGATCCATTGAACCATACTTTAATCCATTGTCCAGGCAATGCATCCTGCTTTACTCTAAAGTTTGGTAAAAAGAAACTATGTAATACATCATTCGAAGATAGATTTACTAAAATATTCTTATTTACAGGCAAATGAATCGGTATAGGTCTTGCTCCACCAGGACTTATAATAACAAAATCATCTTTTCCATGTATGTCATTAGAATCTATACCAAATGGATTTGAAATTGTTATTTGTTCACGATCCTTATTCCCAAATACACCATCGGGTCCAGCATAACGAAATTCCCATCCAAATCCTGATTGATATCCCATAACATCAATTTCTACATCTGGTTTCGGTACCCTTGAAGCATATTTTGTCTTTGTCCATGCACCATCACTCCATAAACCTAAACCTACAAAGAAAATAGTAGGTAATAATGTCCATGTAAATTCAATCAAATTATTACCATGGAAATAGTACGCTTTTCTATTTTCATTATATCTATACTTAATCATAAATATAACTAGCAATCCGTAGGTAAGGAAGAATGTACCAACAGAAAACCAATATATTAATGCAAACATTGAATCTAGTTGAGCGCCAAATGTGCTAACGTTTTCGGGAAAAAATGTAAGCATATCTTTGTATGCCCACTCTAAACCTTTAGATAAATCAAAATTCATACAAACACTCAGAACTTTAACGTTAACGAAAATAATATCTAAAATAATTACAAAGCTTGCTGAAGTTCAGCTTCTTCATATGCACCAGCACGACCTGTTGTCTGATCTCGAACTGACTTTACTTCATCAGGAGTTACTGCTCCAGCAGAATTACCCCAACTAGAACGAACATATGATAGAGCATCAGCTATTTCTTGATCAGATAATTGCTTCCAAGAAGACATAACACCATTATATGTTTTGCCATTTCTCTCTATTTGGCCCTTGAAGCCATGAAGAATCAATCTAATTGGTTTGGTAGCATCGGCATCTTGAGCTATTGCAGAACCTGCTAATGGTGGATAAGTTCCAGGTACACCTTGGCCTTTAGCCTGATGGCATGATGAACAAATTGAAGTAAATACTTGCGCGCCCGGTGATGCACTTGCAGCATCAGTTCCAGAAGCAGAAGCATTTGCTGCTATTTGTGAGTATGGCGCTGTATACACAGGATCATCTTCGTATTTCGTAAAAAAACCTTGGATATTACATCCACTTACTAGTAGAAGTAACGAAAACGATGTGATGATAAGAGAGAATGGATATAACTTATTTTTCATACATAAGCAATGATTGAGTATATAATATTCGAAAAGAAGCTGCGGTCAAATCGAACACACGAAAATACATTGTAACGAACACTCTTACAAGGAAATATTTGAATAGAGAAAGAAAATAAAATGAGATTTTTTAAGATATAAGCAAATTTGATCATTATTATTATTATTAAGATTTTTAATTTCAACAACTTACAACTCTGACTTATACACTTGATTATTGTTGAAAATAAATGCAGGTTTTCCTAGTAATTTCCAATTATCGAAAGGTGTATTAACAGATTTTGATTTCATATTTTTAGTATTTACTGTCCATTCAGCTTGTTTATCGAATATAGTAATACATGCAGATTCCCCTTTTTCTAAAGTAGGATGCTGTATTTGTAGGATATTTCTTGGTCCAGTTGATAATAAATAAACAAATCTGTCTAAAGAAATCAATTTACTATTAACTAAAAACTGAAAAGCCAATCCAATGCATGTTTCTATACCAGTAATTCCATTTGCTGCAATTGCTAGCTCGCAGTTTTTTTCGTGTATTGCATGAGGAGCATGATCTGTAGCGATTGCATCTATTGTACCATCTTGCAAGCCTTTCAATATTGCGTCTATATCTGATTGCTCTCTTAATGGTGGATTCATCTTTGCATGGGTTCCATACTCTAGCACGGCTTTATCGGTTAAGATAAAATGATGTGGAGTTACTTCGCAACTAATACGTTGTCCTTTTGCTTTAGCTTCTCTTACCAATTGCACACTGCCTTCTGTGCTTAAATGGGATACATGATAACGTCTATTGCCACAATAAGCTGCCAATTGAATATCTCTAGATACGATAATCTCTTCTGCTACAGTTGGGTATCCTTTTAATCCTAAATCAGCTGATACTGTCCCTTCATGAATAACAAAGTTTTTTGTAAGACTATGTTCTTCGCAATGCTGTGTTAATAAGGCATCAAATGGAGCTGCATAGTCAAATGCTATTCTCATCATTTCTGCATTCTCAATGCAAGAGCCATCATCAGAAAACATGATTGCTCCAGCATCAATTAAATCAATCATCGGTGATAATAGTTTTCCTTCTCTTCCAATTGTAGTAGCGGCACAAACATGTACATTTACTATATTATCTTTTGCTCTGTTTTTAACATATTCAAGATTGATTTTACTATCTAAAGCTGGGAGAGTATTTGGCATACATACAATATCAGTAAATCCTCCATTAGCTGCTGCTAATGTTCCAGATTCTATTGTCTCTTTATATTCTTGGCCTGGCTCTCTTAAATGAACATGCATATCTACAAAGCCAGGTGCGGCAATGAGATGAGATGCTTCGATGTGGATTGTATCTTGAGGTATTTCAATGTGTTCTTTAGACGAATGAAGTATCATTCCTTGTTCAATCAATATATTTCTATGTTCATGTATTCCCATATGAGGGTCAACCACTAATATATTTTCAAAGAAATATCGCATATGTTAAAGTATTCGTGATAAAAAGGTGTTTCTGTGATATGGGGTTGCACCTAAGTCTTGTAATGCATTGCGATGTGCTAATGTTCCATATCCTTTGTTTGTTGCAAAATAATAAAGTGAATCGACATGTTTATCTATCTCCACCATTATTTTATCTCTTTCTACTTTTGCTAATATTGATGCAGCTGCTATAGAATAACAATGATAATCACCTTTTACTATAGTTGTGTAAGGAATTGTGGGATGTTCAAAATAATTACCATCAATTAATGCATGATAAGGATCAATACTTAAACCTTTTAATGCCATACACATCGCTTTTAGTGTAGCTTTTCTGATATTTATCTTATCAATTTCATGATGATTTATGATCCCAAATGAATAAGATAAAGCCCTTTCTTTTAAGATTTCAGCTATTTTTTCTCTTTCTTTCACAGATAAAAGCTTAGAATCAATACATCCTATATCATTTATAGAACCTATAGGTAAAATGATTGCACAAGCTAATACTGGTCCAGCTAATGCACCCCTTCCAACTTCGTCTATGCCTGCTACTAACAAGGAATCTTTCCAGAACGGAATTTCATAGATATGTGATGGAATTTCTTTTTTTACCATTATTAATCTAATAAATTCAAGAATTCATTTCTCAGTGAAAAATCTTCTCTTAATCCACCACGCATTACTGAAGTTACCATTTCTGCTCTCTCTTCAGATTCAGATACGCCTCTGGCAATCATGCAATAATGTTTTGATTTTATAACAACTCCTAAAGCTTTTGGATGAATTGTTTCAGTTACAAAATCTGCAATTTGCTCACCCAATTCCTCTTGAATTTGCCCTCTTCTAGAGAACCAATCAACAATTCTTGTCAATTTAGATAATCCTAAAACAAAATCTCCAGGTATATAACCTATAGAGCAAGTTCCTGCTATTGGCTGCCAATGATGAGAACACACACTCATTACTGTAATATTTTTACTGATCACCAACTCGTCTACATGTTTTCGATTTGGAAATACGGTGATTTTTGGGGCTGCATTGAATCTTCCTACAAATAACTCATTCACCCACATTTTTGCTAATCTATGAGGTGTATTGGTACTATTAGGATCATTCCTATCAATTCTAAGTATATCAAATACTTCTGAGAATTTTTCTTTTAACTGAATAATCATCTCATCTTTTTCTTCAGATGAAACCGATGAATTACCATTTGCATCAAATAAATGATATCCCTTACTATTAATTTTAGGGAAAATCTCTTTGCTAAATTCATCAATTAAAGCATGATGTTCAATCATCATATCTTCTATGTCACTGGGCATAGTGTATGAAGATAATATCTTATTATTAATTGTTTTTTTCATTAATTATCTTCTCAATTTGATTCTACAGTAGTATAAATGGGAATTGTTATTGGATCACCAAAATATTCAACAAAGTTTTGATCGGATTCAAATAGTTTGATTGAATGGAGTTTTCCTTGCACGATTTTTGGATCTAAGATGCGCCAAAAGCTTACTGCAATGTTTTCTGCTGTAGGTATGATGCCTTGTAAAAAGTCTACATCATAATTTAAATGCTTATGATCTACTTTATCAACAATATGTAAATCAAGTAAATCACGCAAGTATTTTAAGTCAATTACATAGCCAGTTTCTGGATCAGGTACGCCTTTAACAGTAACTTCTAAGGTGTAATTGTGTCCATGACCATTAAGATTGTTACATTTGTCAAAAATTAGATTATTTTTCTCTGGTTCAAACGTTGGATTATACAATCTATGAGACGCAGAGAAATGCATTTTTCTTGTTACATATACCATATGTGTTTTCTCGTATAGTGATCTTATGATTCAAATAACAGTGATGATTTCACTATAGTTTCATTTTTTTTTACTTGGCAAAAATAATCAATAGACTGAACCGACACTCTGCTAGCTAAAGATTATCTATACGGATACCAATATGAAACAGTATACTTTCTCAATTTTTCGTCTATTCTCACTCATTGTGATTATTCCTTTTCTTACTTATGCATCTACCGATAATTCATCATCAATGTTGCTTCAAGAAGTTATGAAAGCAAGGAATACAGATCTAAAAAGCATAGAAATGAATGCTGATTTAACTGTTACAATGCAAGGGCAAACAAATAATGCGCAATGTGAATTTATCATGCTGGGTAAAGATTCCTTAAGTATGCATATTACAGGGCCATTTGGGTTTAGTGTCGCTAAATTATTCGCTAGTTCAGAATATTTTTTGTTTTTAGATAATTTACAAGGACGCGCAATCGAAGGAATACCAAATGCTGATAATTTATCAAAAGCGACATTTATACCTTTGTCATTTAACGACTATGTATCACTTCTAAGAGCTGAAATTCCAGGTAATGCTGCAGAATATATTCGCCTTTCAGATTATGCAGATTCTAACTCTATTTTGTATAAAAAACCACATTCACTTGGTGGCATAGAATTTGTACTTTGTTCTAAAACTGATGGATTAATAAAACAATATCAAAGAAAAAATGCCGAGGGTATAACGGAAATTTCTGTTATATATAGCGGATATCAACAATATGATTCTATTATGATACCAAAAAATGTTACTCTTTCTGTTCCTACCAAGGAAATTCTCATGAAAATTGAAGCACAAAATATAAAAGTCAATAATAACATTTCTACTGCCATGAGATTTAAAGTGCCTTCTTCTATCAATATCTTAAAAATGGAGTAATCATTACATAGATGATTATTCGCTTACAATCATATTCCATTTTTAGTATATGTTTTCTTTTAGCTTGTATGCTTAACAATAGTATGCAGGCTTTTCCTGTTTTAACTGATTCTACAAAACAGATTCAAGACACTTTATTATTATCTGCATCTGCTCAACAATCAAAAGGGATTGATTCAACAGTAAGCTATTCTGCTAGGGACAGTGTTGTGCTTTTTATTAAAAAAAAGAAAATGAATCTTAATGGAGATGCTGAAATAACATTGAAAAAACAAGAATTAAAAGCAGAACATATAGAATTAGATTTTAATCTTTCACTTCTAAAAGCAGAAGGTTTAAAAGATTCTACAGGAAAAGTGTATGGATTTCCAAAGTTCAATGATAATGGAGAAGAGTTTATAGGGGAAAAGATTTTATTTAATCTGGAGACGAAAAAAGGTACTATTACCATGGGCGAAACCAAAGCTGATGAAGGTGGATTTTTCTTTGGTTCTAAAGTAAAGAAGATGTCCGAAAATTCTTTATTCATTCAAAATGGATGCTATACTACTTGTACTAAAGCTCATCCTCATTTTTATTTTGGATCTCCTTCTATGAAAGTTGTTGTGAATGATAAGATATTCATGGATCCAATCATGCTGTATGTTGAGGATGTTCCTGTTTTTATTATTCCCTTCGGTTTATATTTTCCTAATAAAACCGGAAGATCATCTGGCGTTTTAGTTAATCCTCCATATTTTTCAACCGTTGATGGAGTAGTATTCCAAAACTTAGGGTATTACTTTGCATTAAGTGATTATTTCGACGCTCAATTAACTGCAGACTTATTTAGTAAAACTGGTTTTTTGATTAGAAATTCTTGGCGATATAATGTTTCGAATCAGTTAACTGGCTCTTTATCATTGGAATATGGTCGACGTAGGCTAAATCAAGATTCTCCTCTTACAGATAATTGGCGTATCATCGGCAATCATAATCATATTCTAAGTCCGCAAACACGCATAAATGCCTCCGTAAATATTGCAACTCAGTCTTTTAATAATCGTTTTGCAACTGATCTCAATCAAAGAATCCAACAATCATTATTTTCTAATGCTGGATATTCAACAAGTTTTGATAATGGTAGCAGTTTAGGCATTGATATTTCAAGTACGCAGAATATTGTTACGAAGGAATATAATATAAATCCGAATTTCAGTTTTAATGTACCAACCTTTTTTCCTGTAAAAAAACTGATCTCTGGAAATTCTTGGTTGTCTGATATTGGCATTTCTTACTTTGTTAGAGGTGCCCTAACTCAAAATCACAGCAGAAATATCATTCCTGCAACATCTGATACGAGTTTTGTTGATTTTTCTACCGCAGTTATCAGGCATAATCCTTCTATCAGTATATCGCCAAAACTTGGCTATTTTTCTATTACTCCAAGTATTTCTTATAGTGAAAATTGGTTCTTTAGAAAATTAAACCGGACAATGAATCCTAATGATTCTACAATAGAAGAGAGTTTTATTTCTAGTATATCTCCTCTTAGAGAGTTTTCCTATCAATTTGCCCTTGGAATTAGTACTAGACTTTTTGGTATTATAAAGCCAAATATCGCTGGGATAAATGCTTTAAGACACACCTTAACTCCGTCTTTTAGTATTTCATTTTCACCTGAATACTCTTCTTCAACTTCTGAAAACATTAAAAGTTATTTTGATTATACCAGAAATAAACAAATAGAATATTCTCTCTATGAAAAAGATGGTGGTAGAGGCCCCAATATGACTTCTACATTATTTAATTATAGTTTTAGCAATCGATTTGAAGCTAAAATTTCTCAGGGCGATTCTGCTGAAAAGAATATAGATCTACTCCAATTAGATATTCAAGGAAATTATAATCCTCAATTGGATTCATTGCGTTTTAGTTCTATCAATACTTCATTTAGAACTATATCATTAGGCAAATTTAATCTGAATGGCAGCGCTGGATTTACTCTTTACGATGATGCTATAAATACCCAAGGAATTAAAGTACCATCCAGAAGATTTCTTCAAGAATCAGGAAAAGGATTAATCAGGCTCACCTATTTTACAGCAAATATCTCTACAAATTTTTCATCTGGAACTTTTTCAAGTAAAATTTCACAGAATGATAGCTCTGATATCTTGCAAGATAATGTAGGCGATAGATTCTCTAGAAGAATAAATGAAGTAAAAAGTGATTTTGATTATTATGGAGAAAATGGACGAGGATATTCTGCTATTTCTATTCCTTGGACATTGAATGGTAGCTTAACCTACAATTATAATGAACCTGTGCAAGGCCAGATTATTGAAAGATGTGATATAAGAGCAGATTTTAGTGTTAATCTAACTCCAACCTGGACGATAAAAAGTGCTTTGAATTATGATCTCATCTATAATAATATTATTGCACCAAGTATCTCTATTACCAAAGACTTAGATTGTTGGGAATTATCTGCTAATTGGTTCCCTTCTGGTTATAACCAGGGTTTTATTCTACGCTTTGGAGCTAAAGCTTCACAATTAAGAGATATGGCAATTACAAAAAGAAATCTTCCTGCATATCGATAATTATATAAAAAAAACCCCCAAAAGTGTTTGGCTTTTTGGGGGCTTTTTACAATCTACATGTGAATTATTTAGCAAATGCTGTTTTAAGAATTTGCTGTTTTTGATATTCATGTTTTTTGGCAAAACCAGTTGCTGGGCTTGCACCTTCTTCCCTACCAGCATAATTTAAGCGTTGATTAATAGATAAAAGCTCAATTAATCTAGGGGCAACAAAAAACCAAGCACCTTGATTTTTAGGTTCTTCCTGTGCCCATACTACAGATATTGCTGCATGATATGTAGACATAATCGCTTGAATCATCTGTTCATGAAATGGATAAATCTGTTCAATTCTTATAATGGCAACAGAAGAATCTGCACCTATTCTGGCTCTTTCAGCAATTAAATCATAATATATTTTGCCTGAACAGAATATAATTCTTTGAATAAGTTCAGGTTGTTTGATAGAAGAATCATCTAATATCTCCTTAAAGCCAGAGGTCATAAAATCTGATAATACAGAAATAGGTTTTCTTAATATCTCTTTAGGAGACATAACAATCAAAGGCTTTCGATATGGTGCAATAACTTGTCTACGTAAAGCATGAAAATACTGTGCAGGCGTAGTAAAATTACAAACGAACATATTGTTCTCTGCACATAATTGCAAGAATCTCTCTAATCGAGCACTTGAATGCTCTGGGCCTTGGCCTTCATAACCATGCGGTAATAATAATGTCAGATTAGAGTGTTGTCCCCACTTAGCTTCTGCACTTGATATAAACTGATCTATGATTACTTGTGCTCCATTTACAAAGTCACCAAATTGGGCTTCCCATAATGTTAAGCCATCTGCTAATATTGTAGAATAACCAAATTCAAATCCAAGTACTGCAACTTCGGACAAAGAGCTATTAAAAATACGAAGATGACCTTGCTCTTCTTTGAGATGATTTAACAAAACAATTTGCTCTTCTGTTTGAAAATCTTTCAAAATTGCATGCCTATGGCTAAAAGTTCCACGTCCACAATCTTGTCCGGACATACGAATGGAATGTCCTGCTAATAACAAAGATCCAAATGCCAGTGCTTCACCCATTGCCCAATCGATAGATGGAGAATCTGATTCAAGCATTTTCGATCTTTTTGACAATAGATCTACAATTTTAGGATTAGCGGTAAATCCTGCAGGAATATGGGATATTTTATCTACAATTTCTTTAAGAATAGTTGTAGATACTTCGGTATTAATCGGAGCAAAAATATCAATACCTTCATTCACATTATATGGTTTAAGTAAGGCTGCTGTACGGTCTGCAAATGCGGCATTTAAAGAGGTTTTTACATCTAAGACAACTAATTCTAATTCATCGGATGTAAATACTTTTTCTTCTATTAATCGCATTCTATAGAGATGTCTTACAGGTACTTGGGCTTTTATCTTTTTATACAATAATGGTTGGGTATAACTTGGTTCATCTGTTTCATTATGTCCATATTTTCGATAGCAGAAAATATCCACAATAACATCATCATTAAATTTTTGTCTATACTCAAAAGCAAAAATTGCTGATAATCTTACTGCTTCTGGATCATCTCCATTTACATGGATAATTGGAACTTGAAGCATCTTAGCAATATCGCTTGAATAAGGAGTAGATCTACCTTCATCTGGTGAAGTAGTAAATCCTATTTGATTATTGATAATAACATGGATTGTTCCACCAGTTTTATAGCCTGGTAATCGAGACAGATTTAATGTTTCAGGTACAATGCCTTGTCCAGAAAAAGCTGCATCTCCATGCACCAAAATTGGTAAATGACTAGAGCACATTGTATCATTACAGCTATCATTTAATGCTCTTGCAATACCTTCTACAACAGGATTTACAGCTTCTAAATGGCTAGGATTAGGAGCCAATATTGCACTCACATATTTTCCATTTCTTGAAGTAAAAATCCCTGTTGCACCTAAATGATATTTCACATCGCCAGAACCATCAAATGAATTTGGATCATAATTGCCTTCAAATTCATCAAATATTTTATCATAGGGTTTATTTAAAATATTAGCAAGAACATTTAATCTTCCTCTATGTGCCATGCCCAGAACTACACCTTTAACGCCTGTATCTGCTGCCATTTCTAAAGTTTTTTCTAAGAAGGTAATCGTTGTTTCTCCACCTTCTAAAGAAAATCTTTTAGATCCTAAATACTTAGTATGCAGATATTGCTCAAACTGTTCTGCCTGAGTAAGATGCTTGTAAGTGTAAAGTCTTTCTTCTTTTGTAAAAGGATAAGAAAATCTTGTTGGTTCTACCCAATTTTGAATATATTTTTCTTTAACTGGGTCTTGTACATGCATGTATTCGATTCCTAGCTTTCCGCAATAGGTATCCCTTAGCATGTTGATGATAGTTCGAAGAGGCGCTCGATTTATTCCACCAATTCCACCTGTATCAAATTCCCTATCTAAATCCCAAATTGTAAATCCGTATGATGCTGGATCTAATTCAGGATAATAATAGCTTTGGAGTCCCAGCGGATTTACATCTGCTAAAAAATGACCTCTTACCCTATATGCATTGATCATCTGGGCTACACATGATTCTTTATCTAATTTCTCAAATTCATCCTGTGACATAAAAGGATTAATTCGATTATCTTTGGCCCATCGCAAGGGTTCAAAAGGGATATGTAATTGTGCAAAGATTTGATCATAAAAGTATTCTTCGCCAATCATCAGTTTATGAAGATAAGCTAAAAATTCACCAGATTCTGCACCCTGAATGATTCTATGATCATATGTGCTGGTTACTGTAACTACTTTGCTAATGGCCAGTGTAGATAATACATCGGGCATTACAGCTTGGAATTCGGCAGGATAATCAATAGATCCAGCCGCAATAATGAGTCCTTGTCCTTCCATCAATCTAGGTACAGAAGATATTGTTCCTATTGTTCCTGGATTTGTTAATGAAACAGTTGCACCTGTCATTTCATCAACACTTAACTTATTATTACGAGCTTTAGATATCAATGAATCATATTCAGAACAAAATTCACTAAACGAAAGATTTTGGGCATGCTTTATACTCGGTACAACAAGCATTCTCATACCATCTTTGCGAGTAATATCTATAGCTAAACCTATATTAATAGATGCATGCTTAATGCTATGTGGTATACCATCTTTCATGGTAAATGCATCATTCATATGAGGATATTTAACTAAACCTTTAACAATAGCCCAAGCTAAAATATGGGTATAACTAACCTTACGCTTAAGATTGCGTTCATGATATCTATTAATCAAATTACGATTTTCTTCTAAAGCTTTTACTGGTAATACGCGAAATGAAGTTGCTGTTGGTACATGTAAAGAATTAGACATATTAGCAGCAATCTTTGCAGATATCCCTGAAAGTATCTCTGGAGTATCATTTGATCCTAATGCTATATTGGTGTCATTACTTTGAGCAGATATGCTGTGTGAAGACTGTGTAAAACGTGAAGGAGATACGGTATTGAGAGAAGATATTTCAGATGTAGGAATAGACACTTTATCTACTAAGGAAGTTCTCTCCATTACCCCACTTTCTTCCCTATTTTTTATTGATTGGAAATACTCTCGCCAATCTTCGCCAACTGAATATGGATCATGTAAATAATCGGCATATAAACCATCAATATAAGCACTATTAGGGCTAAGCATAAACGATTACATCAAATTGGAACATAAGAACTGTGTGAAACAATGCCAGAAATCTACAATTGTAAAATCATAAATACTTAGTAAATTTTCTAACAAAAAGGAAGGTGATTGTTTCATATGGTTTATTCACTACATGAATAATGCCAAAAAAACTGTTCGCAAGAATATTTTATCAGTTGATTATGCAGCTTTGCAACAAAAGGAATGAGAAATTGGATCTCGAAAATATTCTTACTACACATATTTTTGCCGAAACAACGGCTATAACTAAAAGGGTGTGCCCGGGGCGGGACTCGAACCCGCACGTACGTTGCCATACTCAGGATTTTAAGTCCTGTGCGTCTGCCATTTCGCCACCCGGGCATTTAGGAGACGCAAAATTAAACATTTTCATGAAAATTACTATTATTGAAAAAAGATATTTTTTTTGAGTTTGAGGGAAGCAGCTTTTCTGCTATGTTTGGGTAAGTTTAAAAGTATTATGTCATTGATATGATTTTAACAGAAGATTTTATGATAAAGCAAGTACATATTATTGGAATTCCTATGGATTTAGGATCTGGCAGGCGTGGGGTTGATATGGGGCCTTCTGCTTTAAGGATAGCTGGAATTGCAGATAAACTTCACAGTTTAGGGTATACAACAATAGACGAAGGAGATATTTCTGTTGCAAATCAAGAAACGCAAAGTGTGCAAGATAATTCATTAAAGTATTTGCCTCAGATAACAGAGGCATGTACTTCTTTAGCAATAAAAGTTAAAAGTGTATTGGATAATGGTGGTTTTCCATTAATTCTTGGTGGTGACCATGCTTTAAGTATAGGTTCTATCGCTGGAATTGCAGCACATTGTAAAGAACATAATAAAACATTAGGAGTATTGTGGATTGATGCTCATGCGGATATGAATACTCCTGAAACCACGCCCTCTGGAAATATTCATGGAATGCCTTTAGCAGTTTCATTAGGATTTGGAGCAACAGAATTAACATCAATATTGTATCCCGAGCCAAAATTAAAAGCAGAACACCTTGTACTGATTGGGCCAAGATCTATAGATCCAGGTGAAAGAGAATTTATTAAAAGGAATGGCATTACTACTCACACAATGTTTAGTATTGATAAACATGGCATTTATGATATTACATTAAGGGCATTAGAACGTATGAGGTCTAGTGTAGATCATCTTCATATAAGTTTTGATGTTGACAGTGCTGATCCTAGCATTGCAAAAGGAGTTGGCACTCCTGTTCCTGGCGGATTATCGTTCAGAGAAACTCATTTGATAATGGAAATGGCTGCAGAAAGTGGATTAGTATCTTCTTTCGAAATTGCTGAGATAAATCCGATTCTAGATAATATGAATGAAAGTGCATTGTTTGCATCAGATGTTCTTGCATCATGTATGGGTAAAAGAATTTTATAGTACTTTTAAAGGTTTGTATATGAATATCACCTTCACTTCAAGGCATTTTAAGGCATCGCAAGAATTACAAGACTTAGCATCAAAGGCAGCAGAACATTTTGAAAAGATGTATTCTTCAATTAAAAGAACCGAAATCATTCTTGATGAAGAACATGAAAAAGTAGTTGAATTTATTGTGCATGTCAATCATCACATTTTAAGTTCAAAAGATCATTCATATAGTTTTGAGCAAAGCATTCATGCCGCATCTGATAAAATGATTGCACAATTAAGAAAGTTAAAAGAAAAGCAATCGGATAGTCGTAAAGAATAGTTTATACTGCGTATTTATAACCAAGTCAAGATTCTTATGAGCATGTTAGAAAAAATCAAAGCGATTTCTAAAGAAGAAATTTATGTTGAGATATTAATGAAATCTCCAGTGCAATTAACTCCTCTTACTGGAAATATTGGATTAGAGAATATAATTTCAGACAAAAATCTGCATAGGCCTCAACTTGCGCTTGCTGGCTTTGTTGATCTTTTTACATATCATAGAGTTCAAATATTTGGCAATACAGAATTATATTATTTGCAATCATTGCAATTAGAAGACAGAATCATTGCCTTTGAAAATATTTCGCGATTTTCTATTCCATGTATAATTATCACAAACAATCATCAAATTGATGATTCACTTATTGACATTGCAGTAAAACAAAATATTGCAGTGTTTGCTACTCCTTTTGAAACAACAAAAACTATTGCACTTTTATCCGATTTTCTCGATGATCAATTTGCCGACCAAGCAGTTGTGCATGGCTCTTTTGTTGATGTTTATGGTGTTGGTGTGTTATTAGTTGGAAGAAGTGGTATTGGCAAAAGTGAAATTGCATTAGATTTAATAGAAAGAGGCCATAGATTAGTAGCAGACGATATTATCATGTTTACAAAAAAACGTGAGAATATCCTAATGGGAACTGGTACATCTCTTGTTAAACATTTTATGGAAATCCGTGGTTTAGGTATTATTAATGTTCAGAAAATGTTTGGAATAAGGGCCATTCGATATCAAAAAAGATTAGAGATTATCGTTGAATTAGAAGAATGGGATAAAGATAAAGATTATACAAGAACGGGGTTAGATGAAGTACCTTCTAACCTGCTCAATGTACCTGTTTCAACAGTAAAACTTCCCATTTTTGCTGGAAAGAATGTAACTGTCATCACCGAAGTAATTGCATTAAATTATTTGCTTAAAACATATGGATATAATGCAGCAGGAGTTTTTGCTGATAAACTTCAAGAAGAAATTTATAGTAAACAAAGTCAAGGTAAATCTGTACGTGATCATCGTCTTATTTCATATTTCCAAAGCGATGATGAATAGAATTTAAATTGTTCTTATTTTATCGAATAGATAGTATCTGTCTTTTTTGATTCATTATTTCTGCAGTCTACCCCATGAACTGTTTGATATCCTTTTTGTGCTGTATAAGCATGCTATCAGTTTATACTTCGCAAGCCCAACCAGCTTGTGATAAGGATAAGCAATGCATAGGCAGAGCCGTTCAAATGACAGAAACATATGGACGAGGAGCCCATTTTATAGAGGTGAGTAATTTTGGTATCAGAGATAAAAATCAAACTGCTTTAACTGTTGAAATGTGGGCTAAATTAACGAGGGTAAATAATACAAAACAATTTCTAGGTGGAATATGGGGTCCAGCAACAGATAATAATGATGTATGGCAATTATTCATAGACCAAAATAATGATCTGGTTTTTGAAATTAATGGTGATGGTACAAAACTTAAATCAGTAGATAATACTATTTTGAGAACTCCTTTTTCTCAATATTTTGGAATTTGGACACATATAGCAGCAGTTTTTGATGGTAATGCTTCTACAATTTCATTGTTTATAAATGGAGAATTAGTTGCTGGCCCTTTCAAAAATGATATTTACCCTGCTTCATATTTAAGACCTACAGAAAAATCCAGCTTGAAATTACTTTTTGGAAGTATTAATGGGCTTTCTGATAATACTTCAATCAATAGAACATTTAAAGGACAATTAGATGAAATTCGGATGTGGAATCGAGTATGTTCCCCATTAGAATTATTGTGTAATAGTAATAAAGCACTTGCTTTTAATGAGCCTGGATTACAACTATATTTCAGATGTAATGAAGCAGCAAATATTATCAATTTATGTGATGCATCAGGCAAAGGTAATACTGGCATAATGTTAAGTGGAACTTCATGCCAACCATCTGATAGAAAAAAGAAACAATTTGTAACTGTTTCACCAAATTCTATAACTGAAGATATTCGATGCGAATATAGAAAATCATATCAATTTACAATTACCGATACATCGAGTTGTGGAAGCAATGTTAGTTTTCGTATGGAAAACATAGATAAAAGTGCTTTTACTGTGTCCCCTACTTCAGCTAAGTTAGATCCCAATTCTCCTGTAACAATTACAGTTACTGTGCAAACCGCCATTGTTGGCCCAATTACAGCAGATTTGCAGATTATTCCTGGTAATGATTGTGGCCAAACCATTGTTGTGCCATTACGATTTAATAGAAAAACACAGTTGTCTTATGCTCGGGCTGCTATTAATTTAGACACTCTTTATGCTGGATGTGCTGAACAAAAGTATAAAGATACAGTAATCAAAATTTGCAATACTAGTGATTCTATAGGTAGTCCTGAAAATGTTACACTTACTAATTTTATAACCGGTATTCCTGGTATTTTCAAAGTAATTTCTCCAGCTTTACCGTATACTATCAAACCAGGTGAATGCAAAGATATTGTCCTTAGATTTACAGCTACCGATACATCTGCAGCATTCTTTGATACGTTAAAAGTTATATCTACAGATAAATGTGTAGGTGGAATTGTGATTCCTTTACGAGGCATTGTAAGAGAAATAGTAACAATAACAGATCAAGGTGGAAAGAAAAAAATAGATTCTACAATTTTTGGAACCGAATGTATTGGTACATTATCAAATCCAGTGATGTGGGTATGGAAGAACTTAACATCAAGACCCGTTTTTGTAGATTCAGTAAAAATCCCAAATGGATTTACTGCTAGAAAACTTACTTATCCCCTACGCTTAGATCCAAATACCGGATATTCTGCTAATTACTTTAGATTTTTTCCGAATAAATCTGGCTTTTACAATGATTCTATCATATTCTATTTTAGAATACAAGGGGTTAATTGTACATATCAAAAGAAAATCTATACAAAGGGCAGAGGATATGAAGCAAAAGTTAGGTGGACAGTCCGCATGGTAGATATTGGTAATACAATCGTTGGACAACAAAAACAATTAATTGCAAGCATTCAAAATGAAGCTCCAGATACTCTATATATTTCCTATTACTTAGAAGTTGGTGAAGTATTCTTTTTCGCTGGAGGAAAATCTACAAGAATAGCACCGGGCCAAACTGTCAATGTTCCCATAGACTTTAAACCTTTAAAAGATTCGCAATATGTAGATAGATTATGCCTTTTTGAACAAAGATGTTATACAAATGATTGTATAGAAATCACAGGAAAGGGCATATTAGAAACCTTTGAATTCGACCCAATATTTATGCGTACAGAAAATGTTTTGGGTTGCGGTGACCGAGATGATACATTAGATATTATTAATATTTCTGGAAGTACACAAAGGCTTACAGATTTTATATTAACCGGTGGCTCAGGAAAATATACTGTCAAATCTCCAATTCCATTACCAACAGATACTACTTTTGAAAAAGACCAAAAATTGCGTTTTATTTTTAACTATATGCCCAATGATCCAGTTACAGATAGAGCTGACAGAGCATATCTAAATTTTTCTTCTACTAATGTAAAATGGACAGCACCACTTTATGGAACTTCAGCTACCCCAAAAATATATGTAACTCCCCTCACTGTTTTTGGTACACTAGAAGTAGGTGATTCAGTAGAACAAAAGGTCTTAATCGAAAATGTGTCTTTTTTACCAGTAAGAATTGATTCTGTGCTTATTCCAAAGGGATTTACCCTCATATCTATCTCTAGATCATTACCTGATACTTTAAATCCTAGAGATTCTATCATGATGACACTTCGATTTAAGCCTGATACCGCAAAAACATATGATGAAAAGCTATCAGTATACTCGCAATTCCCTTGTCCAATTATTCAAAAAGCAAGTCTTCGTGGCCGGGGCATCATCGTTCCATTAGAAGCCCCGATTTCTTTGATGAATTGGAGTTATGTGCGCCCATGTGATTGTATAACAAGAAATCTGCCTTTGGTAAACCAATCATTAGTTCATGAGATGATTGTAGATTCATTATTTATAGATAGCGTAGGCATAACAAATGGAACTCCTCAATTTTGGAGTTGGACATCTACAAATTCACCCAAAGGAACAATTCCTTTTGCTATCCCAAAAGAAAGTACAGATACTGTACGCCTTACATTTTGTCCAAGAACCCCAGCCGAAGATAAATACATTGTATGCGCTGCAAATCTTAAAATTAAAGCACATGGAAGTGGATGGCAAAGAAACAATTATATGGTATCTTTAGCAGGTAAAAGAGCATTAACCTATAAGCCAGAGCCTATAGCGCTTAATTTTCCTCCTACTCCTGTAGATACTTCGTTAAATCCATTATTTATTAAAATTACAATACCATCTATAGATAAAAATCCAGAGCAATACAATATTGTTGTCGATTCAATTTCATTTGTTCCAGATGAAAGAGTGTTTACCTATACTAATGCTAATGGGTCGCCATTTGTGAGAGATACAATATTTCCTGGTGATACAACTTTTTATCGCATTAATTTTAAGCCAAGGGCCCCACGAAATTATTCAGCTAGAGTAAATCTTCATTTAAGTAAACCATGCGGTGATATAGATACGACAATATTTGTTACAGGAAATGGACAAGCCAATCCTTTTGGCCTTTCCATATCATTTGATTCTGCACGAGTTTCACTCAATTCATTTACGGGATTTTCTTGTGATACCATTAGAATTCCGGTTCAATCTTCTAGAGATATTCCTGCTGAATTAATTGATATTACCTGTAGAATTGGGCATGACAATAATGAATTGTTATTTGCTGGAATTGAATCTCCATATCTTTCTAATACATGTTTTCAACAATTCCCACCAAGTTATTCTTCTAAAATAGCACCCACTGGTGGCACACAAATAACTGTTAAAAATTTCTGCAAAGTTGATTCTGCATTCCCATTTATGATTGCAAAATTTGTTTCAAAAACAGGAAACAGAGCTACTTTGCCAATAACAGTTGATAGCATTTCATTCGATACAGAAAAAATTATTTTGTATAGAATTTATGCTGAACCCGATAATGCAACCGTAAAAGTGTTACAACCAGAAATATCAGTTCTTAATCCTGTCAATTTTGATAGTGTACGAATCTTAGATTGTACTGATAGAACTTTTATGGTTAAAAATATTGGTGATATGCCCGTAAAAGCAGATAAGCTCTTAAATCTGAATAAGGATGTTCAATATATTAGCTCGGTACCATCTAAAGATTCACTATTGGCAGTTGGCGATACTCTTATCTATACTGTTAGATATTGTCCTACTTCAAGACAGAATATGTATACATCAGCTACAGTACAAACTTCATATCCTTGTCCTGTTATAGATTCTTCTATTATTCAAGGCTTTGGTTATGCCCCAGAAATTCCTATTGCTTTTAGTATCGGCAATACAATATCAATTCCTGATACGATAAAAGGCACCTTAAATGACACAATTTCAATTCCATTGATGATAGAAGATGATATGTCGGTTAATTATAAAGGAATAACATATTTTTTAAAATCGGTGTCCATGAATGCAACGTTGAAATACAATGCTAGAGCATTAAAATTCATAGATGCATCATCTATAACATATCCATCAATCGTCTATGGAAGTTTTCCTGGGACATTAGATTTGTTTATGTCTCAAGCGGATTCACTGAAAAAAGGTGTTTTTGCTAATGCCAGATTTGTGATAACTGTGCCTGATTCAATAAACACTATTATGAATATTTTTATCACTTCTGTTACAACAGATTCTTTACCGTTTATGGAAGTTATACCATTACAAGGGACAAGTCCTTGTATTATCACCGGCGAATGTTTGATTTCTACTATGAAGTATACAACCATTTTACCAACATTATCGAATATTTCACCCAATCCAGTTTCTGGAAAAGCATCTATATCTTATTCATTCCCTGAAACCACGCCATATACATTATCATTATATTCATCTGATGGTAAATTAATTAAAGTATTGGCTTCTTCAATTTCTCCTATTGCTGGTGGTAATTTTACATATCAGTTAGATGCTGAAGAATTTTCACCTGGTGTGTATTATTATGTTTTAGAAGCAGGTGTCTATCGAACGGCAAAGAAAGTATTAATTGTTAGATAATTCAATAAGGACTTCTATTCATAAAGAAGTCCTTTTTTTTCTTATGCAAGTTTATATATACAATACCTTTTCATCTGTAGAAACTAATTGTCTATTTTTGTCTATAACATTTTTCACAGAACCAGTATTAATCCATGCTTCAAGTTGTTCAATATCAAAAAAATGGCGAGATGTCTATTGCAGATGTTCCCGCACCAACATGTAAACCCGGTGGGATATTAGTAAAAACTTTTGCTTCTTTAATTAGTGCTGGAACAGAAAAAACATCTGTTATTGGTGGCCAGTCTTCTCTTTTAGAAAGGGCAAGAAAACAACCAGATCAAGTAAAACAAGTTCTTGATACAGTTAAAAAAGAAGGTCTTATTTCTACTTTAGGCCGTATTCAATCAAAATTAGAATCTTATAAAACACTTGGTTATAGTGCTGCTGGAATTGTTATTGAATCAAGATGTGAAGAGTTTTCTCCGGGAGATAGGGTTGCATGTGCTGGGGCTCAATATGCTCATCATGCAGAATTTATTAGCGTTCCTAAAAATTTAGCTGTACATATACCAGATAATGTAAGTTTTGATGAAGCAGCATACACTACATTAGGTGCTATTGCTTTACAAGGAGTTAGGCAAGCACATTGTAATTTGGGTGAAACAGTTGCTGTAATTGGTTTAGGCCTTCTTGGACAATTAACTATTCAATTATTGAAAGCTTCTGGCTGCAAAGTGATTGGGATGGATATTAATCCTACTATGTTGCATATAGCATCTGAACTAGGTTGTGATCTTGTACTGCCTAGCTCTAAGGAACATATATCTAGTATTATGTCTTTTACTCGAAATATAGGAACCGATGCAGTTATTATAACAGCAAGTACACAGTCTGAAGAACCTATACAATTAGCGCTAGAAATTTCCAGAAAGAAAAGCCCAATAGTTATTGTTGGTGCTGTTCCGATGAATATACCTCGCTCCCCTTTTTATGAAAAAGAATTAGAATTAAGAATTTCTTGTAGTTATGGTCCAGGGCGCTATGACCCTCTCTATGAAGAACATGGTATAGATTATCCAGTGGGCTATGTACGTTGGACAGAAAACAGAAATATGAGTTCATTTATAGATCTTATATCGTCTGGCCAAGTAACAATAAAACCACTAACTACCCATCATTTCGTGATTAATAAAGCATTAGATGCTTATGCTTTGATTACTGGAGAGAAAAAAGAGCCTTATTTAGGTATTATACTTCATTATCTTGAATCAGAAACTACACCAATTCATTCGATTTCAACTAAACACTATAAACCATCATCAAAACAACATATAGGCATTGGATTTATTGGTGCAGGAAGCTTTGCTCAAGCTCAATTATTACCTCCTCTTGCTTCATTAAAAGTTCATTTTGCTGGAGTATCTACTTCTAGTCCTGCAAATGCATTATCTGTTGCAAATCAATATGGTTTTGGTATTTCTAGTACTTCATCAAAAGATATCATTGAATTACCTGACACAGATATAGTTTTTTGTGCAACTAGGCATGATTCTCATGCTCATTATGTGCTCTCTTCTTTGAAACAAGGAAAACCTGTTTTTGTAGAAAAACCATTATGTGTTCATCCAGATGAACTTGCAGAAATTTCATCGGTGATGGCTGAAACACATGGTAGAGTTATGGTTGGATACAATAGACGTTTTTCTGCTCCTTTTGTAGATATTCAGAAATTTTTTGAGAAAAGATCTGCTCCTATGTCTATCATGTATAGAGTGAATGCCGGTTCTATTCCTTTAAGTAGTTGGATTCAAGATCCATTACAAGGCGGACGCATTATCGGCGAAGGATGTCATTTTATAGATTGTATGGTATTTCTTACTGGATCTTTACCAATAAGTGTCCATGCAGTACAATTACCTGGAGCCAATAGGGCTATTGGACATCATGATTGCTCTCATATTATTATTACTTTTGCTGATGGTAGCATTGGTACACTTTTATACCTAGCAAATGGTGATAGTTCAATTGATAAAGAGTATTGTGAAGTGTTTTGCGAAGGTAAAACAGCAATCATGAATAATTTCACCTCCGTAGTGTTCGGATCTGGAAAAAAATCAAAGACACAATCATACAATGGCAAAAAAGGACATAAACAAGAAGTAGATGCTACTATTCTAGCAGTAAAGAATGGTACTTCAATGCCAATTTCATTCCAAGAAATTTATGCCATAACGCAAGCAACATTTGCTGCTGAAGAATCCATGAATACAGGATTGACAATTCAATTACATAATCACATATAAAATATATATAGCTCATGGCTAAGAGAACTGAAAAAAAATCAGAAGATACATCTACTCAATTTCAAGAATATACCTCAATATCTTTATCTGATGCTCAAAGAAAAGACATCATAAAAAATATGCTATATGCCAGAGAATTTGATTTGGCAATGCAAAGATTAAATAGGCAAGGAAAAGCTTTTGGTGGTGTGTATTCACAAACTGGAAATGAGGCAGTTTCTGTTGGATCTGCCTATGCATTAGGCCCAAAAGATGTATTGTTTCCAATGCATCGTAATATTGGCGGACACTTTGTAATGGGCCAAACACTGGAAAACCTTATGCTAACTTTTCTTGCAAAAGAAGGAAGCCTTATGCGTGGAACAGATGGAACCGGACATTATGCAGATGTTTCAAGAAGGATTTATGGGAATATATCGCATTTAGGCGCCATGATTCCTGTAGCTGCTGGCTTTACATTAGCTTCAAGATTAAAAGGTGAATATTGTGCTGCAATGACATATATCGGTGATGGAGGTTCTCAAACTGGTGAATTTCATGAAGCACTTAATTTTGCTTCTGTGCAAAAATTACCATTGATACTTATCATAGAGAATAATCAATATGCATATTCTTCACCAAATCATGTTGAATTTGCTTGCAATAATTTATCTGACAGAGCATTAGGCTATGGATGCTATGGTATAACAATAGATGGTACCAATCCAGAATTAGTATTTGATACATGTAAAGCAGCATTAGAAAAAGCCGAACAAGGATTAGGGCCTTCAATTATAGAAACAATTACAATGCGAATGAGAGGTCATGCTGAACATGATGACTTTAGTTATGTACCAAAAGAAGTACTTGCATATTGGCAACTCAAAGATCCAGTTGCTACATATTCTGCCAAATTATTAGCTACACATGTATATACAGAACAAGAACTACAAAGTGTAAGAAAAAATATCATTGAAGAAATTCGAGCTTCTATTGATGCAGTTATTGATAAACCATTTCCTGCTGCCGAAGAAGCTTTTAAAAATGTATTTATAGATTAGTATAATGTTTTACTCCTTTTATTATTAAAGTGTGATGTCAGTAAAAAAAATCATGGTTCTTGGCTCTGGTGAATTAGGCAAAGAATTCATTATAAGTGCTAAACGCTTAGGTAATTATGTAATAGCTGTAGATTCTTATGAACATGCACCAGGAATGCAAGTTGCTGATACATATGAAATTATCTCTATGCTAGATGGAAAGGCATTAGATTCAATAGTACAAAAGCATTCCCCAGATATCATTGTTCCTGAAATTGAAGCAATTAGAACTGAAAGATTCTATGATTATGAAAAACAAGGCATTCAAGTTGTACCTAGTGCCAAAGCAGCAAATTTTACAATGAATAGAAAATCTATTAGAGATTTAGCAGCATTAGAATTAGGGGTAAAAACTGCTGGATTTAGATATGCAATATCAATGGAACAAGTAGAAGAAGCAGCACACATATTAGGATTTCCTTGTGTCATTAAACCATTGATGTCTTCATCTGGCAAAGGACAATCCATCATTAGAAAAAAAGAAGATATCCCTGCTTGTTGGCAATATGCTACAACTGGTGGCAGAGGTGATTATATAGAAGTGATTATAGAAGAATTTATTCCCTTCGACTATGAAATTACTTTATTAACAGTTACACAAAAGAATGGTCCAACTTTATTTTGTCCGCCAATTGGGCATAGACAAGAACGCGGCGATTATCAAGAAAGTTGGCAGCCTTGTGCAATGAATGTGGAAGCACTTAAAAAAGCCCAAGAGATTGCTCAAAAAGTAACTTCTGCCTTACAAGGCGCTGGATTATGGGGTGTAGAGTTTTTTATCAAAGGAAATGAAGTCTATTTTTCTGAATTAAGCCCCAGACCACATGATACAGGTATGGTTACCTTGGCTGGAACTCAGAATTTTTCTGAATTTGAATTACATTGTAGAGCAGTATTAGGATTACCTATTCCGTCTATTACATTAGAAAGAGCAGCTGCAAGTTCTGTTATTTTATATCGTGGAAATGAAACAGTATCACCACAATATTTTGGATTAGAAAAAGCTCTTGAAGATAACAATACAGATATTCGAATTTTTGGTAAACCAATCACAAGAACATTCAGAAGAATGGGCGTGGCTTTAGCCTGGGGCTCACCAGAATCTGATATTCAACAGCTTAGAGATAAAGCAAATTCAATGGCACATATAATCACAATAAGTGCTTGATAAATATGTTATTTACATTTATATATAGAGTATGGCACATTTAACATTTCTAGAAGCAATTGCAGATGCATTAAAAATACAAATGCGTAAAGATGAATCAGTTTTTATGATTGGAGAAGATATTGGAACTTATGGAGGAGCCTTCAAGCTTACAAAAGGTTTTCTAGATGAGTTTGGTCCAAAAAGAATTATAGATGCACCAATTTCTGAAGCAGCTATTATTGGTGCTGCTATCGGAGCAGCTATTAATGGTATGCGCCCTGTTGTAGAAATGCAGTTTATGGATTTTATTACCTGTGGTTTTAATCAATTAGTAAATGTTGCAGGAACAACTGCTTATCGCTGGGGAATTGGAGTTCCTTTAGTTGTTAGAGGGCCTTCAGGAGGCGGAGTTGGAGCCAATCCATTTCATTCTAGAAATTCAGAAGCATGGTTTGTACAAGCAACAGGAATCAAAGTAGTATGTCCATCTTCTCCAGCTGATGCCAAAGGATTATTAACTGCATCGATAGAAGACAATAATCCTGTAATCTTTTATGAACATAAGGGCTTATATAGAAAAATTAAAGAAGAAGTCCCTGAAGGATATTATTCTATACCGCTTGGTAAAGCAAATATTGTGAAGCAAGGTAAAGATGCGAGTATTATTACATATGGCAGTACGGTTCATATGGCAATTGAAGCAGCTGAAAAATTAGAAGCAAGAGGTATTTCCGTAGAGATAATTGATATTAGAACTTTAGTACCTTTTGATGAAGAGACGGTATTAGCTTCAGTAAAAAAAACCAATAGAGTGTTAATAACGCATGAAGCCACTTTAACTGGGGGTTTTGCCGGAGAAATAGCAGCAAGAATTTCAGAAAAAGCATTTGAGTATTTAGACGCACCTATTATTAGAATTGCAGCCTTTGATTCACCTACACCATTTGCACCAACATTAGAAAAAGCAATGCTACCAAACACAGAAAAGATCATTGCTGGATTAGAAAAGTTATTGTCGTATTAATGCTTCATATATAATATGCTCAAAGCAAGATATAGATAGATATACATCATTAATAGCATTTTCCATTTTAAAATTCTTTAATCTCATTGTTTAAGCATGTGATTACAATAATATGGCATATACTTTGCTCCTTAAAAATATCACATCAATGTTTTTAACAAAGGTATGTTGCCAATTGAATAAAAAAATATTTCTGATTGTATCTATGTTGTGTCTTTCAATGTTTGGAGGATTATTTTTAGAGGTACAAGCTCAAGATACAGGTAATAATCATCCATTTGCAATACCAAGGATAGGAATTCCAGACACAATGATGGTTTTCTCGCCCTCTAAGCCATTATTTTCTGATACAATGTCAAGTACATTATATTCACATATTTGGGGGGTAGAATTATTGTTTTCTGACAATGGATTTGGAACTGGTTTTGTTTATCAAAAATTGATTTCAAAAGAAATATCTGGTTTTATCCATTTGGGAGTTTCGGGTGCAAGAAATACAGATGAAATTGAATATATAGATCCATATACAGGATATCCATTTATACCTGGAAAAGTTAATCGATTATTTTGTGCCCCACTTACTGTGGGAATCCAATATAGATTATTTAGCAATAGTCTATCAGAATCATTTAGGCCTTTTTTAAGTTGTGGTATTGGGCCTGCATTAATTGTACAGGCAAAATATGATGATCCTTATTTTACATCAATTAGCAATGCAACATTGCATGGACGCCCAGCAGGGTTTTTAGGATTTGGCGCTGGAATAGGTAATCAAGCAAGAAGTATGTTATCTATTCAGGGAAGATATTATTATATACCTTTTGGTGATAAAGGATTAGAGAGCATTAAGGATATTCCGATTACAGATTTTGGTGGTTTTTTTATATCATTGCAATTATTATTTAGTAAATAATTTTTAGAGAGTTTACAGTGAATAGGTTTTGTACAATTAGAGATATGCATATTCAACAAACAATAATATGCTTCTTCATTATATCTGCATTTATTGGGGTTTCATGTGGGAATACACCTGAATCTAAGCCAGTAATTATACTCACAACATTTCAAAAAGATTCTATTTTAAAGGAAAAGAACCTTGCTAAGTTAGCAGCTATACAGGCACAAATTCCAAAAATTACCTATCAAAAAATGATAATACATAATGGTAAACATTTAGATTCAATTAGAAAAGCATATAAAAAGGGTGACAGTTTAAATAGAATATCGTACAGAGCATTTACAACTGTAAATAGAAAGGACTTACATTATTTCAGAGTTGGTGATACGATAATTATTCCAAGCATCATATCGGCTAATCTTACTGATTATGCGGTATTCCCTGCTGTATATCCAGCTGCAGATACAATTCCTAAAATCATAATTGTTTCAAATCATTGGCTAAGTTATGCATGTTATGAATATGGGAAATTAGTTCGATTTGCTGCATGTAATACCGGTGAAGAAAGAAAAGCAACATTTCCTGGAAGATATGCCCTTAATTGGCGTCATATATTACGACATTCTTCGATTAATTATAATTGGGTTTTGCCATATACTTGGAATTTTCATTTGCAGGCAGGTTCTGCATTTCATCAATTTGATATGCCAGGAAGGCCTGTTTCCCATTCTTGTATTCGCCAATTTATGGATGATGCAAAGTGGTTATTTTATTGGGGGCAAGGTGCAAAGATAATGCCCGGTACTAGAAGATATATTCCACTTTCTGGAACACCAGTTGTCATAATGGATATGTTTGACTTCAGAAGAAAAAAAGGTGGTCCTTGGTGGGATCTTCCCGATAATTCAATAAAAATAACATTACCAGAACATCCACTCAATTTTGAAGAAGCATTAATACCCATTTCTCAAATTCCAGTAGGTTCAAGAGGTAGTTTAAGTAATAAAGAACGTTATATTACTGCAGAAGATACCCTTAGAGCACGTGGTACAATTAGAACTGACATTAAATTAAGACCATCTATACAGTATAATAGAAGAAAAAAGCCAAATGTTAATGGAATAGCTCCTACTATTCCACAGGCAACAGGTTTAATTCAATCACCTAAATAATGATTTTTTGTTATGAAAAGGAAACATACAGAATACTTCGTAACTTTGCATGAAGTTTTCTCTTTTTCTGTTTCACATCATACCTATGAATTTTTCTACATTAGATACTGTTCTTAATTCTGTATTTCCATCAGAAACCGCATGGAAAGATGATAAAATTGGAATTCAAATAGATATCTATCCTCCCGATACATCAATAGTAAAAGTACTTATAGCATATGAAATTAATGATGAAGTTGTATCAGAAGCCAAGCATCTTAATGTGCAACTTATTTGTGCTTTTCATCCATTAATATTTAATCCTCTTTCTTCGATTGTACATAATGATAGAGTAGGAAAAATAGTTCATACTTTGATTCAGTCAAAAATTGGTGTCTTTATTATACATACTAATTTTGATGCTCATCCTAAAGGAACAAATATATTGGCAGCAGAGGCCTTAGGATTATCTAATAATTCATTAACGATGTTAGTACCAGACAAAAAACACGATTCATTTGGAATGGGAATTATTGGTGACATTGATAAACCTATACCAGTTAATGCATTTGTGCAACATTGTTCCCGCATTTTTTCAGCACCAATTTCCTATACAATTGGCAAAAACGATACAATTTCTAGAATTGCCATGGTATGTGGCAGTGGGATGATGTATTTCAATGAAGCTTTATCAAGTGGAGCCGACTGTTTTATTACTGCCGATATAAAATATCATCACTTTCACGAAGCAAAAGGTAACATTACATTGATAGATCCTGGTCATGCACAAATGGAGCAGTTTGTGGCACGAGGTTTGTTGAATATACTTACTTCAATTCCAGATTTTTCAGACATTGAATTTATTGTTTCGGAAGTTCGTACTTCACCGGTATCATATATGATGCACCAAGATTAGTTTATTTATTTTAATGAGTTGAGTATCACATGAGTTCTCTTTCCGCAGCCATTTCTGATTTGTCCGCAATTGATATTATTTTAGATGAATTAAATGAAGATTTGGGAGATTTACCCCAACAGGTTGCAAGTGCCGAAGATGGTTTTCGCGAGCGCACATTAAACATAGAAGCAACAGAAAATACTTTGAAAGAATTAGAGCATTTTAAAAGCAATTCCCATATTCGTTTACAAGAGATAAAAGATAAAGAAGATATCTTAGCAGCTCAGCAATTTAATGTAAGAAATAACAGAGAATTTGATGCAATTACCCATGAAATTGAAGCACTAAGATCTGAACGAACCAAAATATTTGATGAACAAAGAACTGTAGGTGTAAAAGAAGAAAATCTCCGATCTATGATCGCCGAACAGCAAAGTGAATTAGATGAAGCAAAAGAACTTCTTAATGATAAAGAACATCAATTATCTGCTATTACTCTTGGCCATAATGATGAAATTTTATCTCAAAGAAGACAAAGAATTTCTATCATTTCATCGATGCCTATACAAGCAATAGCAGACTATGAAAGGATACGTACTTTTCACAAAGATTCAGCAGTAAAAATAAGAAAAAACAGTTGTTCAGGATGTTTCAATGCAGTACCTCCACAAAAGATAGTTGAAATGAGAAATAAGCCAGATCAAATGTTTTTATGTGAACATTGTGGACGTATCCTCATATCAGAATAAATTATTCATAATTAATATAATCAAATCGGGGCTGTCGGAGAAGCGCGCCATTTCTATGGTGAGGAAAGTCCGAACTCCAAAGAGCAGCGTGCTTTGTAACACAAAGGCGATAATACATTTCCCATTGGGAAATGGGTAGTCGACGGAAAGTGCAACAGAAAATATACCGCCTTAAATTAATAAGGTAAGGTTGAAATGGCGAGGTAAGAGCTCACCGCAAAGGAAGTGATTTCTTTGGCAAGGCAAACCCCACGCGGAGCAAGGCAAATAAGGAAAAAGTGTTCTAAACAGTTTTGCTGCTCGCAAAACCCTCTGGATTTTTCCGGGTATGCTGCACAGAAGTTTATGGCAACATAAATTCAAGATAAATGCTTCTCATTCCCTAACAGGAATACAGAATTCGGCTTACAGACAGCTTCGTTATTGATTTTTTTGTTGATTTTCTGATTCTTCTATGCTATGCTTACACTCTCCTTCTAATCCAGAATGGATAAATAATGCAAAGGATAATATTCATTCGATTCTTATTGACCACGCTCACTGTGAAAAAAAAGCTGCAGCAAATGCACTACATTTAATTCAAAACTATCCTCAATATCCACAATTAGTTCTAGAAATGATTGCCATTGTAAAAGAAGAATGGGAACATTTTGAACATGTATATGCTATCATTCTGCAACAAAATATTCAGTTGACAAAAGATACTGGAGACTCTTATGCACAGCAATTGAGCAAGAATATCAGAAAATCTGAAGATGTGAAATTACTAGACTTATTATTAGTTGATGCAATCATCGAAGCTAGATCTTGTGAACGTTTTTCAATCTTGTCTAAATGCATGTCAATCCCCTCTTATCTAAGAGAATTTTATTCTACATTACTAGCTTCTGAAGCTGGACATTATTTAACTTTTGTTGATCTTGCTAAAAAGTTTTATCCAGATGAGATTGTAAAATCTAGACTTCAACAGTTATCTGCCATCGAAGCAAAAATTGTTCAACAGTTACATAATCAACCAACAATACATGGTTAAGAATAATCCACATATTGTATTCATGGGAACTCCTGAATTTGCAATTCCTTCTATGCTTGCAATTCATCACAAATATGGTTTAAAAGCAGTTGTAACATTGCCAGATACATCCGCAGGTAGAGGCCAAAACTTGCGTCCTACTGCTGTGAAAGTAGCAGCATTGCAGAATAATATTCCAGTTTTAACACCACAATCTCTCAAAGATCCTTCTTTCATTCAAGAATTACAGAATCTTCAACCCGATATTATCATTGTAGTGGCTTTTAGAATATTGCCAAAATCAGTGTATCACATAGCCTCTATTGGTACTTTTAATATTCATGGAAGTTTATTACCCAAATATAGAGGAGCAGCTCCAATTCAGTGGTCTTTAATTCATGGTGATACAGAAACTGGACTTACTACCTTTTTATTAAATGATTCGGTAGATACAGGTAATATATTACTTCAAAAAAAATATACTATTCCAGAAAATACTTCATATGGTGAGCTATATCAACAACTTATGATATTAAGTGTTTCTATAGCTTTAGAAACGTGTGATGGATTAATACACAATACTATCATCCCAAAAGTACAAGATGAAAAAGTTTCAAGCCCGGCACCCAAAATTTTCAAAAAACATTGTCATATATCTTGTGAACAATCAGCTAAGGATATTAAAAATCTCATTCATGGATTAAATCCAATACCTGGTGCTTTTGTATCAATTGATAATAAACAGGTAAAGCTACTTAGGGCTAATCATTATATAGGAAATGAAGAAGTACACTGTGGATATTTCCTCATCAATACTAATGAGTTTTTGTTAGGATGTTCAGATGGTATTTTGTCTATAGCTGAACTACAAATAGAAGGAAAACCAAAAATGAAAACGACTGATTTTTTACGTGGATATCGCGGCATTTTACATGGAAAAGTTACTTAATATGGAACCATTAGAATTTTGGACAATTTGTAATAGCAATGGAATATTACTTTCTCATGAACAAGTAGATAGTTTCGATAGGTTTTATAAAGAACTTATCTATTGGAATGAAAAAGTAAATTTGATATCGAGAAAAGATATAGATAATATCTGGGAACATCATTTTTTACATTCTTTAAGCATTGTTAAGGCAGATGTAATACCACCAAAAGCAATATGCATGGATATTGGTACTGGAGGAGGTTTACCTGGTATTCCTGTGGGTATAGCACGCGAGGATTGTAAAGTTACTTTGGTAGATTCAATTGCCAAAAAAATGAAATTAACCTCCATGTTTGCTGCCCATACTGGTTTAAGAGGTTTAACTGCAATTACTACAAGAATGGAAGACTTATCTACCGACAAACAATTTAAAGGTAAATATGATATCATTATGGCTAGAGCTGTAGCCCCAATAGAAAAATTAGTGAATTGGACATTACCTTTACTAAAACCAAATGGTTCTTATATTCTTCTAAAAGGTGGAGACCTTACCCAAGAAATACTTCAGGCCAAAGAATCTATTAAAGGAATTCATATTGAAGAATTACCCATAATATGGAAAGGAATAGATTGGTTTACTACAGAAGATAAAAAGATTATTGTGTGTACATTTCCTGATCATAAATAATTTTATTGTACTTTTTGGTTACATATATTTTTAAATTTGTCTTGGTAATAATTAAGCACATTATTAACCTTTTCACATTAGCTTATGAACCGTCGCTCCTTTTTTAAAAATCTAGCTTTGTCAAAAGATTCAATTGACATACCACAAAAAGCACGCATCAATGCTTTAGAAAAGTTTCAAGGGACTTGGGACAAAGAAACTCGCCTTCACCTGCTTCGCCGAACAATGTTTGGATGTACTCCAGCAGAATATAATTCTGTAGAAACAAAATCACTTGATGAGATTTTAGACATATTATTTGCTGGAATTACTTTACCAGAGGAACCGCTGGCATATACTAATTCAGGCTCAATAACTGCTGGAAATCCATGGGTATCTGCAGCATATGAATCAGGTTCAGAGCCTCAACGATTAACATTTTTGCAGTCGTGGCAAATAAATATAGTGCTAAAACAGCCAATGCGCATTCATGATAAAATGGTATTGTTTTGGCAGAATCATTTTGCAACCGGAGCAATTGTCGTTAAAGATGCTCGATATATGTACAAACAAACAACCTTATTATATCAACAATCTTTAGGAAATGCTAAAGATTTAGTTAGATATATGCTGTTTGACTTGGCAATGAGTAGATATTTAAATAATAATACAAATACAAAATCTAATCCAAATGAAAATCTATCAAGAGAACTTCAAGAACTTTTTACAATAGGAAAAGGACCAGAAATCGCTCCTGGTAATTATACTCATTATACAGAACAAGATGTAAAAGCAGCAGGGAGAGTAATTTCTGGATGGGCTGATAATCAATCCAAAGTATCATTGGTTTTTACTCCTAATAATCATGATACTCAACCAAAACAATTTTCATCTGCATATCAAAACACAATTATCAAGTCTACTGCTAATACAGAAATCAGTGCTAAGACAGAAGTTGACGATTTATTGTCAATGATTTTTAAACAAGAACAAACATCATTATACTTAATCAGAAAACTCTATAGATTCTTTGTTGATTATGTAATTGATGATTCTGTTGAGAACTATGTAATTAAACCATTAGCAGAACAATTCAGAGCAGCTAATTTTGAAGTAAAACCCATTTTAAGAACATTATTATCCAGTACTCATTTTTATAGCAATACTGTAAGAAATTGTTTTATTAAAACGCCAGCAGATCTCATCATAGGAACTTCAAGGTTCTTTCATCCCGCGGGATTATATCCAGAAGAGTTGAATTTGATGCATTGGGCAAATAGAACCTTAAGAAGATTGATGGGAAATATGGGTTTAGATATCATGAATCCACCTAATGTAGCAGGTATTCCAGCATATTATCAGGAACCATCGTTTCACGAATTATGGATAAATGCTGATACATTACAGAAAAGAATCAAGTTTACGAATGATTTGTCGATAGATCATTTACAATTGGATGAAATGGATTATACCAAAGGTCCACTTATTGATGTCATTCAATTTGCAAAAGATTCTGGCGATCCAACTGATCCAACTGTCATTGTTAATTATTGGTGTGATTGGCTATTTTCTATGCCAATTAGTGAAACAGTGAAAAATCAAGTAAAAGATTTCCTCACTGCTGGTTCACCTGATTATGAATGGACAGTAAAATGGAATGTCTATATCGCCGATGAAGCAAATACTCCACAAGATGCCGCAATTGTCTCAGCTGTTGAAAAGCCACTCAGAAATCTAATAAAATATCTATTAGCAATGGCAGAATATCAACTTATTTAATAGACAATTCCATTAAAATTCTTACGGATTATTATATATGAAACGCAGATCATTTTTACAAACAATTGCTTCAGTAAGTGCAATAAGCCCCTTAATTATCAATGGTTTTAATGTTAAAGCATTTGAACCTACAAATTTATTTACCTTGGCAGGCGCCATAGATTGTGATGATAGAGTATTAGTACTTATTCAGTTAAATGGAGGAAATGATGGCCTAAACACTATTATTCCTGTAGACCAATATTCTCAATATTATGCAGCAAGAACATCAATTGCTGTTCCAGAGAACACAATCATAAAATTATCAGATACTACTGGTATTAACCCTGAAATGACCGGAATGAAATCATTATTTGATCAGGGTAAATTAAAAGTACTACATAGTGTTGGTTATCCAACCCCAAATTATTCTCATTTTAGATCTACAGATATATGGTTATCTGGCTCTGATACAGAAGAATATTTTAATACTGGAGTTATGGGAAGATATTTGGATTACAGATTTCCTGGTTATCCTAGTACATATCCTAATGCTTCTATGTCCGACCCATTAGCAATACAAATTGGATCTGTATTATCTACTGGCTTTGAAGGCCCACATGCTAATATGGCAATGGCGTTTACAGATCCTACTTCTTTCTATAATATTGTTAATGAAAAAGATATAACCGATACCTCTTCAAGATCTGGTTTAGAACTAGCTTATATACGTAAAGTAGGTGAGCAATTAAATAATTTTGCAAAACCTGTAAAAAATGCAGCTCTAAAAGTTCCAAAGAATGTATCATCTCTATATCCAGCACATACATTTAATACCCCTAATCCATTATCAGAACAGTTAAAAATTGTAGCTCGATTAATTGCAGGCGGATTAAAAACAAAAATTTACATGGTTAATCTATCAGGATTTGATACACATTCTAGTACAACGAATGTTGGTTTTGGTGTTAATGTTAATCATGCTAATCTGTTAAAACAATTATCTACAGCAATTACTGCTTTTATGGATGATTGCAAATTATTAGGTATTCAAGACAAAGTTCTTGGTATGACTTTCTCTGAATTTGGTAGACGGATAAAATCCAATGGAACTGGAACTGATCATGGCGCAGCAGGACCCGTCTTTTTATTTGGAAATTCAGTGATTCCAGGATTTTTAGGAACAAATCCTATCATCCCTGATAATGTTAGCTCAGAAGATAATATTCCAATGCAAACTGATTTTAGATCTTTATATAGTTCTTTATTAACTCAGTGGTTTTGCGTTCCACAAAAAGATATTCCTACTGTCACTTTACATAATTATGCTAATAATTTACCTATTCTTCAAGGGATTAGTAATAGTGTTAAACATGAGTCCTTAAATCCATTATCATTACAATTATCCTTGTTCCCCAATCCAATACTCCATCAATCTCAATTGCAGATACAAACTGTGTATCCAATAGCTGATATAGTATTATATGATAGAACTGGTAAGTTAATGAGTACAATTTCTGGATATATTCCAGAGGGTAATCATACTTTACTTTTTGAAAGAGTAGGATTATCTGCGGGACAATATTATCTACAAGCTAGATTAATTAATGGCTATACTCAAAGCATAATTGTGAATATTCAATAGTCACAAAACAATACACATTAAAGTCCATGAATATGGACTTTTTTTTTACATATACGTTAAAATCTATAGTAAAACGTTACAAGAACGAGAATATATAAACCTTATTCTACAATGTAAAGACACTTTACAATCTTATAGCACGCATGATTTACAATTTGGGTGCGGTTTCAGAAAAGGTTATATTGAAAATCAGTTTGTAGCTTAAAGACGTGTGACATTATCATAAACAGGGAGTTTTCGATGGTACAATCTAGGATGTACTCTTTGATTATATCTATTGCTATAACTATAGTACTAGGTTTTTCATATATACCCATCTATGCACAACAAAGTGCAAACCCTATAACTAATGAAACAATTCAGAATCAATCTTCTACTAATCAAGTAGATTCAACTAATAGCATTCAACCACAGAACTATTTTATTGCTCAAAAATTAGAAAGAGCACGCCAAAAATATTTAAGGGCATTATCTGCAATCGAAAATGACGATACCTTATCTGTTCCAAGGCTTTTTGAAGAAGCCGTACAAGCGTTAAATTCTTTAGCAAGTTATCCTGGAATTGATCAAAATGAAGATTTTACAGACTTAGCTCAATCTATCATAGAAGATTATGAAAGTTATGTTCAGAGTATAGATAGTTTATCTGAAACATCTTCAGCTTTCATGTTGCGTCAAAAAATCTATCAAGAAGTAGAAGATATAGCTACTGTAGAACAAGAGTCAACAACAACAATTGTTCGTGTTCCCTATCCCCTATCCTTACCTTCAGTTACAATTCCACTTGAAGTAAATGAGCATGTAGAGAAGAATCTCACATTTTTAACTGAAGCTCGCGGACGTAAATTCTTTCGTAAATGGCTTGAACGAAGTGGTAAATGGTTTCCATTGATGCGTAGAATTGCCAGAGAAGAGAATATGCCTGATGAAATCATCTTTTTATCAATGATAGAAAGTGCATTAGATCCAAATGCTACGTCTGGAGCAAAAGCAGTTGGTTTATGGCAATTTATGCAAGCAACCGCAGGAGATTATAATTTAAAAGTCAATTTATATATAGATGAAAGAAGAGATCCAGAAAAAGCAACACGCGCAGCTATGCGCTATTTAAAATGGCTATTTAATGAATTTGGTGATTGGTATCATGCATTAGCAGCATATAATAGTGGTCCGAATGGACCTGTTAAAAGAGGTATCGAACAGCTTGGAAGGGATAATAATCCTTCTTTTTGGGATATCCGAGATATGCTTCCAAGAGAAACCAAAAATTATGTACCACTTTTTATTGCTACATCTATCATTGGGTCTAATCCAACAGAATATGGCTTTGACTTATCAGAATTAACATATGAACCAGAATATGTGTATGATATCTTTACAGTTGGCGAATCTATTAGTTTAAAAGCATTAGCAAATTGTACAAATCAGCCTTTACCTGTATTAAAGTCTTTAAATCCAGAATTAGTAGGCATAAGCACACCTCCAGATGGTCCATATCAATTAAAAATTCCATTAGGATCTAAAGATATCTTTTCAGGTAATTATTCTGCGATGTCTGATGAAGATAAGCATCCATGGATTACATATGAAGTCAAAAAAGGTGAAACACTGGCTTCGATAGCAGCTGATTATGGTATTACTACACAAGATGTTTTGCAAACAAATCCATCTATAAATTCCAAAAATCTATCTAAAGGTAGTGTTTTAAGATTGTCTAAAGAGATTATTAATGCTGCAAGCCTCATGGCTCAAAATAAGGCAGAGATTATTGATTCTGTTGCTGACAATAAAGTACAAACAAGCTCTGGTGCAATTAATAAAGATACTATACTTGAAAGGCCAATTAGTATAATTACTAAACCAAAAGAAATTGTACAAAACAAGCAGAATAAAGACACTATAATCTATGCTACATCTACTTTACCAAATACTGAGTTAATTAAAAAAGACACCATCATTCCTGTTAAAAAAGAGAAACAAAATTCCGGGAACACATCAATCTCTTTAAGCAATACTAAGCCAGTTAAGATATTCAATATTGATACATCATATTCTTTTGAACATAAACAAGCACAGATTGCATCCAAGGAAAAATCAAAATCTAGTTCAGTAAACATACAATCTGATGTACCGGTACAAAAAAGTACAATCAAGCATATAGTTAAATCAGGTGAATCCCTCTATTCTCTAGCCCAGAAATATGGCGTACGTATGACAGATTTACGTAATTGGAATAGTATTTCATTTGATAATGATGCATTATTAAATGGACAAGAATTAATCGTTACTCCATCTAATGAATCAAAATTAGATGTCATTGTCAAAACTAATAATCTGATACATGTAGCTTCTGGAAAAAATGGACGCCACAGGGTTAAAAAAGGGCAGACATTACAAGATGTCGCTCAGATGTATGAAATCAAAGTAGAAGATTTAGCAAAGGCTAATGGATTAAGCCCCAAAGTCAGAATAGGCCAAGGATTAGTGCTCCTTCTTCCTTCAAAAGCTAGTATCAATAGAAAATTACATACAAGCTATAATAATGCGAAAGTAAAAAAAGTATATGCTGTAAAGAAAGGAGATTCATTTGCTAAGATAGCTTCTAAACTTGGAATTTCTGAAAAAGACTTAAAGAAATGGAATCCTGGTATTCGTTCTAATGGCTTAGTTAAAGGTAAGCGTTTAACAATGTATACCAAGGCTGCAAAAATTACTGTATCCAAAAAAAGTAAGAATAGTAAAGGAGTTTCTACATCAAAATCATCTCATACGATTCGCAAAGGTGAATCATTATCAAAAATTGCGGACAAATATGGAATAAGTGTTCAGCAGTTAACAAAAATTAATAAAAAGATTAAGCCAAAGGATCTTAAAGCTGGTCAGACAATTAAACTAAAATAGAATTAACAATGAAGAACTTATAATGTTTAGAATCCTTCTTCTTTTCGTATTTATTTGTCCATTGCTATATGGCCAGAATTCTTTACGGTATATTCAGAATGAAGCATTTGGATTTGGAGAAAAGTTAGAATATAAGGTTGGCTATCAATTTGTAAAAGCTGGTACCGCTAGTTTTTATATATTACCCAAGCCTGCAATTATGAAAGGAAAATCCTGTTATGATATTCGTTTCGAGGTAAAATCTTTACAATCTTTAGATTGGTTGTATAGAGTAAAAGATATCTATAGAACTGTGGTTGATGTAGAAGGTATCTTTCCCCATTATTTTGAACAACATGTTAGAGAAGGAAATTATAAAAGAGATTTTACAGCACGTTTCGATCAACAAGCGCATAAAGCCTATACGCAAAAAGGAGTATACCCAATTCCTCCTTTTGTACATGATATAGTTTCCGCATTTTATTTTATTCGTACCATAGATTTAGCATCAAAAAAGAAAAATGAGATTATTCCATTAAAGAATTTTTTTGATGATACAACATATGCACTTGGAGTAAAAATAATTGGAAAACAAAAAATCACAGTTGAAGCCGGAACATTCAATTGCATAGTTTTAGAACCATTAATTACCGAAGGTGGTTTATTTAAAAGTGAAGGTAAAATATTAATGTGGGTTACCGATGATGAAAGGAAATTACCAGTAAAAGTAAGCACTAAGATAATTATAGGATCTATTGATGCAGAGTTAACACAATACTCTGGTATCAGAGGTGAAATCAAAGCAAATGTTATCGAAGACTAAGATTTCAATTAAATCGAGAATAACTATTTCATGATTTTAAATACTCCTATTAGTAGTATGTTTGCATAAAATATTAAGATAAATGTTCATATGAATTCCATGCCTTTAGATCAAAACCAAGAAATACATAATTCTACTACAGATTATTTACAAAGTATCTATGAACACCTTGTACAAAAGCTTCAGCCAGAATTAAGAACATTAATAGATCAATGGGAATCTAAAAAAGACAATTATAAAGGTGATCATTTTACCTATTATGTAAGAAATAAAGAAATTAAAGTAGATAATTTTATTCAGTCATTAAGTAATTCTCGTATACCAAAAATAGCAGTACCTGAATTTAAAGATTGGGGAGAAATTGTAAAATGGTCTATGAGAGAAAACTTCCCTGGTGAATTCCCCTATACAGCCGGCGTATATCCATTTAAAAGAACAGGCGAAGATCCAACAAGGATGTTTGCTGGAGAAGGTGGTCCCGAAAGAACAAATAAACGATTTCATTATTTAAGTGTAGATATGCCCGCCGCCCGACTATCAACCGCTTTTGATAGTGTTACATTATATGGCGAAGATCCTGATATAAGGCCTGATATTTTTGGAAAAATCGGAAACAGTGGCGTTTCTATAGCTACATTAAATGATGCAAAAAAACTGTATTCAGGATTTGATTTAAGTAATCCAAAAACATCTGTGTCTATGACGATTAATGGTCCAGCACCAATGATCTTAGCGTTTTTTATGAATGCTGCCATAGACCAAGAATGTGAAAAATACATCAAAGAACATCATTTAACAGAATCGGTTCACAATACGATTTTAGAGCTCTACAAAGCAAAAGGGCTAGATGCACCTACATATTGTTCAGATCCAATAATACAAAGCACTGATTTACCTATAGGAAATAGTGGCCTTGGATTACAATTACTTGGAATTTCTGGCGATAAAGTACTTCCATTAGACATCTATAATGAATGCAAAAAAAAGGCATTGCAAAGTGTAAGAGGTACCGTACAAGCAGATATTTTAAAAGAAGATCAAGCACAAAATACATGTATATTTTCAACTGAATTTGCCTTAAAAATGATGGGCGATATTCAAGAATATTTTATAGAAAAGAATATCAGAAATTTTTATTCTGTATCGATTAGTGGTTACCATATAGCTGAAGCAGGAGCAAATCCAATAACACAATTAGCATTTACGCTTGCTAATGGATTTACCTTTGTTGAGTATTATTTATCCAGAGGTATGAATATAGATGACTTCGCGCCTAATTTATCTTTCTTTTTCTCTAATGGTATCGACCCAGAATATGCTGTAATAGGCCGCGTTGCAAGAAGAATATGGGCAAAAGCAATCAAGAATATATATGCCGGAAATGAACGCTCACAAATGCTTAAATATCATATTCAAACATCTGGTAGATCATTACATGCACAAGAAATAGATTTTAATGATATAAGAACAACTTTGCAAGCATTATATGCTATTTATGATAATTGTAATTCATTACATACAAATGCATATGATGAAGCAATTACTACTCCTACAGAAGAATCCGTAAGACGTGCTGTTGCAATTCAACTTATCATTAATCGAGAATTAGGCTTAACAAAAAATGAGAATCCATTACAGGGTTCATTCATTATCGAGGAATTAACAGATCTAGTAGAAGAAGCTGTGTATGCAGAATTTAATAGATTATCAGAGCGTGGCGGCGTTTTAGGTTCCATGGAAACAATGTATCAAAGGAATAAAATTCAAGAAGAATCCTTACATTATGAAACATTGAAACATACAGGTGAATATCCCATTATTGGAGTAAATACCTATTTGTCAAAAAATGGATCTCCAACTATTATTCCTCAAGAAGTAATTAGATCGACAAATGAAGAAAAATTATTGCAAATCAAAAATGTAAAAACATATCAAGATTTTTTTGCAGATGAAGCTGAACAAGCTCTTTTTATGGTTAAATCAGCAGCAATAGATAATACTAATATCTTTGAAGCATTAATGGAAGCCGCAAAAGCATGCTCGCTTGGCCAGATGTCCAAGGCATTGTATCAAGTAGGCGGACAATACAGAAGAAATATGTGATTTTTTTCAATATATAGGTAAGAACATGAAATCATTGTGTAAAAGTGCTACTCTATGTGCACTAATTGTTACTTTGTCTTTGATAGTTGGATGTAGTGATACTACTACTACTCCAGATACTTCAACAACAGACATTATGCCTTTAAAAGCTGGTAATTATTTTGTTTATAATAATTATCGTTTAGACTCTTTAACTGGAATTAAAGATAATAGTTCATTAAGAGTTGATTCAATTGTTAATGGCATGTCAACTTCTCATGTTGGAAAATCTTGCTATTCTTTTGATACATATATTGCAGGAGTAAAAACTGCTACTGATTATTTTGCAAAAGAATCAAAATCAATATGGAGTTTCTCCTCTCTTTTACCAGCAGGTATTTCAACTAGTGGTGTTCTTGAAACAATTTTACCACAAGGTAATAGATGGATGAAAATTGCGGATTATGCTTCTATTAAAGATTCTACATGGGCAATGTATGATACTACGCTTACGAATTTGATTATCCCAGGATTAGCATTTCCAATCAATGCTGTAATTAGTATGAAAGGTAAAAGAACTGCTGATGAAACTATTACTATTGGAACTAAGACATATACAAATGCTCATAAGTTTGAAGTAATTTTATCCCCTAATGCAACTTTATCAGGCTTTACAATTCCAATCGGAACTGTTAAAAAATATATGTGGATAGCAGATAATATTGGTATTATCAAAGAAGAATTTCCGCCTATTGACATTCAAGTGAATGTTCCTGGAGTTACAGCAACAAGATTTAGAAGTGATGGTTTTGTAAAAGAATTAAAAACATATAAACTTCAATAAAACACAAATGAATAGGCTGCTCTACAAAGAGCAGCCATTCTTTTATATGGTATGTCCAAATAAATCGAATTCTGCAGTATCATCAATCTCTACGGTTATAAAATCACCAATAGAAAGTTTTTGCTCAGTTCGTACATATAATTCATTATCTACTTCAGGCGCATCAGATTCAGTTCTGCATTGATATTCCCCATTAATTTCTTGCTCTACTATAGCTTTAACTTGTGTACCAATCAAAGATTGGTTTTTTTGTAAAGATAATCCCTTTTGAATATCCATCAATATTGTTCTTCTTTCATCTTTTACTTCTTGGGCAATAGGATCACCTAAAATATATGCATACGTATCATCTTCTTGTGAATATGTAAATACACCTACTCTATCAATAAATCCATTAGAAACAAATTCGCACAATTCAGCAAAATCTTGCTCGGTTTCACCTGGATATCCAACAATAAATGTAGTTCTTAATGTAATATCAGGCACTGTGTCTTTTATAATATGAATCAATTCCTCGGTAGCCCTTCTTGTTATACCTCTTCTCATAGATTTAAGAACATTTGTAGAAATATGTTGTAAAGGCATATCAATATAAGAGCAAATATTGTCTCTTTCGGCAATAACCGGCAGAATCTCTTTAGGGAATTTGGTAGGATAAGCATACATCAAACGTATCCATTCTGCACCAGAAACATCACTTAAAGCTCTTAATAATACATCTAGACTTCTTTTTCCATAGATATCTAGTCCATAAGCAGTTGAATCCTGAGCTACAAGAATTATTTCTTTTACTCCTTGTCTTGTTAAAGCTTGTGCTTCTCTAACGATATCCTCTACTTGTTTTGAACGATGTTTTCCCCGCATTAAAGGAATTGCACAAAATGAACAAGGATTATCACAACCTTCACTAATCTTTATATAAGCATAATGCTTGGGAGTAGAAATAACTCTTTCTCCCATCAAAGCATATTTTAAATCTGGCGATAGAACTTTTAAAATATTACCATATGCTTCGGTTCCAAAGAAATGATCAACTTCTGGGATTTCCTTCCTTAATTCCTCACCATAACGTTCTGACAAGCAACCAGCAACGATTAATGTTTGAATTTTCCCTTTTCTTTTCAGAGCAGCTGCTTCTAAAATAGTATTAACGCTTTCTTCTTTCGCTAAATCTATAAAACCACAAGTATTGATGATGATAGATGATGCCTTTTTAGGATCATCGGTTAGCTCTAGATGTGCTGCTTTAAGATGTCCGGATAAGACTTCAGAGTCTACTGTGTTTTTGCTACAACCTAAAGTAATCACCGATACTTTTTGGCTTATAGTTGTACGAGATTGTGCCATAACTAAAGATTTGTTTGTATGTTTTAATAAACCATTACAAAAATAGCAAGTTTACATGCATCAATTGTTTCAGTTCTTAAGTTAATTGCACATTATCAGATATTCAATCAATTATTTGATATGTACATTCGTATTTTTGCAGTATGTATCATCTTAGATAGTTCATATGTCACAATTATTAGAAATTGCCAAAACTGCAGCATTAACAGCAGGTTCTATCTTAAAGAATGGCTTTAGAACCTCATGTACTATGCATTCAAAACAAGGAATTCATAATCTTGTTACGGAATATGATATAGCTTCCGAAGAAGTCATAATTTCAATCATTAAACAAGCATATCCAGAACACAGTATTCTCTCTGAAGAATGTGGTCATATTGATAATAATTCAGATATACAGTGGATAATAGATCCCTTAGATGGGACAGTAAACTTTGCACATGGAATTCCCATATTTAGTGTTAGCATAGCAGCAGTTCAAAATGGTGAGCCAATTTGTGGTGTTATATATGCGCCTATGACAGATGAGTTATTTTATGCTGAAAAAGGACAAGGAGCTTTTCTTCATGACTTCCCCATTCACGTAACGGATACTAAGAATATAGAAGACTGTATTTTAGTTACTGGATTTCCTTATGATGTAAAAGATAATCCTGAAAATTGTATCGGACATATTGCAGGGATTCTTTGTTTGGGGATTCCGATTAGACGCCTAGGAAGTGCTGCTTTAGATATAGCATATGTTGCATCTGGACGATTCGATGGCTTCTGGGAGGTTTCTTTACAAAGTTGGGATTTTGCAGCAGGACTAATATTGTTAAAAGAAGCTGGCGGAAGTATCGTAAATTATGATGGATCTCCTTTTACAATTTCAAAAGGCGGTACTTTTTTGGCAACAAATGGCTATATAGAAAAAGCTATGATTGAAGCATTAAAACATGCAGATATACTATATCCAAGAGTTACTCAATGAACAATGAGCACATAGAAAGACATTTTATGAGTGGCGCTGGAAATCTTTTCACTGTCATTGATAATAGAATCTATAATCTGCCTCTTCAAGAATTACAAAAGATGTCTAAGCAATTATGTTCTCTATCCAATGGAGAGACAGTAGATGGATTGATTGCTATGAAAAACCATCCTGATTTTGTATTTGAAGCTGAATATATCAATCCCGATGGATCTGCTGAATCTATGTGTGGGAATGGTTCTAGATGTGCGGTTCTATTTGCTGTTCAACACTTTTTACACATAGAAGAATCAATTCCACTCTATGGATCATTTGATTTTATGATGGCTAATAGAATGTTTCATACTGAATTTTCTGAATCTGGAAAGCTCGTTAGAGTACATTTTCCTGTCATAACTGATATTAATACTCATCTTCAAATAGAAGTTGGACAATCTTCCTATCATTGTTCATATGTTTTTAATGGCTCTGACCACTGCATTATAGATGCTTCACTGATAGGATTAGATAATACTTCATTTTTCTCTTTCGATTTAGCACAATTTGCCCCTGCTTTACGATATCATAGTGCTTTTGGAGAAAGAGGGGCAAATATTACTATTGCTTTACAACAAGATGCAACAATTTATATTAGAACATATGAAAGAGGCGTTGAAGCTGAAACTGGGGCATGTGGAACTGGGGCAATGGCTTCTGCTATCAGCTTTCATACATTATATGATATGAAGTATCCAATCACGATAATCCCTACATCAAAAGAAATGCTTACTATTGGATCATATGAATCAGATCATGATTTATATTTAGAGGGACCAGCAAGATTTCTAGATGAACAAGACATCATAACTAATTTTAAGAGAATATAAGCATGAGATTTATAGGTATAGATCCTGGAAGTGTTATTTGTGGTTATGGAGTAATCGAAAAAACTGGAACATCTTCTTTTATTCTTATTGAATATGGCGTGATAGAAGCAAAGAAGGAATTTGAATCATTACCTTTACGATTAAGTATGATATATACCAAGATACAAGAAGTGATTGCAAGGACTTTACCTGATGAATTATCATTAGAAGCAACATTTTATGCTAAGAATGCACAATCATTAATCAAGTTATCTCATGCCAGAGGGGTAGCAATGCTAGCAGGAACATTAAAAGGTTTGCCTGTTATAGAATACTCAGCAAAGGAAGTTAAGAGGTCTGTTACCGGTAATGGCAATGCAAGCAAAGAACAAGTTCAGTATATGGTAAAATCTATATTACAAATAGATGAAACACATAAGTTTTTTGATGCTACTGATGCACTTGCAGTTGCATTATGCCACGGTTTAAAAAGGTCTACACCAAAACAATCTGCAAAGTCTTGGAAACAATTTACGACAGAAAATCCTCATCGAATTAAAAAACAATGAAACATTCACACTTTATTGAGTTTTTATCTTTAAGACTTCAACAGCCACTACCCGGTTGGGATTCTCATAAAAAGATGAGTCCACTAATAAATGGGTCTATACCCACTGGCTATACAAAAATTCCACATGATGCTAAGAAATCTGCTGCTGCTATCTTATTATATCCAAGATCAGATGAATCTGAATTACTTTTGACAGTAAGAAGTCAAAAAGTTTCCCATCATAAAGGACAAATTTCTTTGCCTGGAGGAAGATCTGAAGAGAATGAACATAGTATCGATACTGCTCTTAGAGAAACCCATGAAGAAATTGGCATTCATCCATCATATATCAAGATTATAGGAGCTCTCTCCCCTCTTTATGTTCCACCTTCACAATCACTCATGAATATTATTGTAGGTGAATTGCATGCTCACCATGAATTCTCTATCAATACAGATGAGGTTCAAGAAGTTTTTAGTATTTCTTTAGATACTCTTCTTCATACAGACATTACCTTTCATTCAAAACAGCGAAGTAATGGTATAGAAGTTATCGCACCTGTTTGGGAAATACATCCTACAATCCATTTATGGGGAGCTACTGCCATGATACTGAATGAATTATTGTGGCTTTATAAAGAATTCAAGGAACATATCTATGAATGAATTGGAATCCCATTTATCTGCAAAAGCATTCAAAGAACTTCAATCATATTTTCCACAACAACGATATTCTGTGCAGATAGCCGATAGATTATTGTATGCACATGATGCAAGTTCTTATAGAATTATTCCATCTGGAATAGTATTTCCAATACATAATAAAGAAATTCAATGGCTTTTTTCTTGGGCTTCGCGTTTTAATCATAGTTTAACATTTAGAGCAGCTGGAACATCTCTGTCTGGTCAGGCTGTAGGAAGTGGGCTCATCGTAGATTGTTCTAAACATTGGAAAGACATCACCGTTCATGATGAAGGCAATTCAATAACAGTTCAGCCTGGTTGTATTGGAAGTAAGGTAAATTATGCATTAAAAAGGTGGAATCGTAAAATTGGGCCAGATCCAGCATCTATTAATTCTTGCATGATGGGTGGTATTCTAGCTAATAATTCCAGCGGGATGTGCTGTGGAGTGATTCATAATTCTTATCATACTGTCGAAAATCTTGAATGCGTCTTACCAAATGGATATATCATTCACACTGCACAAAATGATATTGATACTTTATTCAAACAAAATGCACCTATTATATATGATGAATTAATCAGTATAAGAAATTATATACGTGAAAATGAAGAGCTTATACAACGTATCAGACATAAATATGCCATTAAAAATACAGTTGGGTATTGTTTAAATGCATTTTTGGATGAACAATCCCCAGCAAAAATTGTTGGTAAATTAATGATTGGTTCTGAAGGTACATTAGGTTTTATCAGCAAAGCAACCTTACATACTATTCCGGATTTGCCTTATAAAGCAACTGCTTTATTACTATTTCCAACAGTATATGATGCATGTTTAGCAATTGAATCTCTTAAAAATACGGGTATAGCAGCGCTTGAAATCATGGATAGATCTGCATTACGATCTGTTGAAGATGCAATAGGTGCTCCTCATATCTTAAAACAATTACCAGAAGATGGTACTGCTTTATTGGCTGAATATCATGCAATAAATCAAGAAGAATTACATAATTATATCAATAATTGCATACAGAATTTTAGCTCTTATCGCCTAATACATGATCCTGTATTTACAAGCGATGATACAGAAAGAGCACAATTATGGAAAATTCGAAAAGGGATGTTCCCATCTGTAGGTGCAAAAAGGGCAAAAGGTACAGGAATCATAAATGAAGATATTGCAGTACCTGTAGAATATTTACCTGATGTGATTAAGGATTTGCGAAACCTATTTGCAATCTATCAATATAGTGAAGCAATTATTTTTGGTCATGCAAAAGATGGAAATCTTCATTTTGTTGTTTCGCATTCCTTTTCTACTCAAAAAGACATTGACCATTTTGGCGCATTCATGGAAGATCTAGCAACATTAATCATCCATAAGTATAATGGCTCGCTAAAAGCCGAACATGGAACAGGAAGGAATATTGCTGCTTTTGTACAAGATGAATGGGGTTCTGATTTATACGACATTATGAAAAGGCTAAAATCTGCTTTTGACCCTTTGTCCATTCTTAATCCAGGTGTATTAATAAGCGATAATCCCAAAAGTCATACACAATTTCTTAAGCCTTTTCCTATAATCAATGATATTATCGATACGTGCATAGAATGTGGTTATTGTGAGGCCACCTGCCCTACATCTATGACTACATTATCTCCAAGACAAAGAATAGTATTAGAAAGAGAAATAGCTTTAGCTACATCACCATTCATTATCAAAGAGTTACAAGAATATAAAGTGTATCAATCAATTGATTCATGTGCCAATGATGGTTTATGTTCAATGGCTTGTCCTGTTGGAATAAATACAGGCTCTTTTGTTAGAGAAGAACGTAAGCGATTATTATCTGAACAGGAGTATAATTCTCATATACAAGAAGTAGCATCTATAAGCAAAAGAGACAATTCAATTCAAAGATCACTTTCAATGGGAAGATTGGCTGAAAAGATCATTGGCCCCGAATGTTTAAAAGGTATAACACAATTAGTACATCCAATATTACACAATCCTATATGGATTAAAAATTTACCAAAGCCCTTAACTCTTCCATTAGAATATGATGCTTCAAGAATTTATTCTCCAAGCATCTATTATATTCCAACTTGCACATCCCGCTTATTTGCTAAATCTGATGGAAGAAAGAAGAATATTCAGCAATTAATGATAGAAATAGCTAAAAAGGCTGGTATTTCGCTCATCATTCCCAATAATCTACAAGATAGATGCTGTGGAATGGCATATTATTCTAAGGGAAATGAAAAAGCAGCTGATATCGCATATGGTGGCTTTATGAAAGATATTCCTTTTGATTCAATAGTATTATCAGATTCTATGAGTTGTTCATATCATATTATGAAAAAAGAACAGTTTCATACTATCCATACTCTCACTTTTATTGATTCAATTCTTCCTTTATTGGCACTAAAACAAATCCCCGGAACTGCAATCATTCATCCTTCATGTTCGGTACAAGTGAATGATGACTTAGATCTAATAACTCGAATAAGCAAAGCATGTTCCGAAAAAGTATTTATTCCAGAAAGCACAGGTTGTTGCGGATTTGCTGGAGACCATGGCTTTTATCATCCAGAAATAACAATTCAAGCCTTATTAGAAACTAAAAAAGAGATTTCAACAATTGCAGAGGTAAATGGGTATTATTCTGTTAATACTACGTGTGAGATTGGAATGAATCTTGGCACCGAAAAGCCATATGAATCTTTGCTGTATCTTATTTCTCAAGCAGCAGGAATATCTGTGTAAATGTTAATCAAGTATAGCTTGTTGAGCTTTTTGAGTATGTACAGATAGTAGAAGCAAAGCTCCGCTAATAAAAAATACAAGAAGAATCAATAAGGCTATACGATAACTCCCACTATATTGAAAGGCAAGTCCAAAAGCTAATGGCCCAAGCCAACTAGTTCCCCTATCGGTTAGCTCATAGAAACTAAAATATTCAGTTTCTTTTCCCTTTGGTATAATAGATGAAAAATATGATCTACTTAAAGCTTGGCTACCACCCAATACAATTGCAATTACAGAACTTAAGGCATAAAAATGCATAGCACTGTGTTTAGGCAAAAAGGCATAACCATATAGAATCACACAACCCCAGATACAAAGAGAGATCAAGATACTTGTTTTAGTAGAAGTTTTTTGAGCAATTTTATTAAAAAACAATGCGCCAAATAAAGCAATAAATTGTACTAAAAGGATTGCACCTTGTAATTCTGCAAGGCTTAATCCAAGCTCTTCTTGTCCAAATTGTGCGGACATAGTTATAACAGTCTGAATGCCATCATTATATAAAGTAAAAGCAAGAAGAAATAACAGTGTTTGAGGGTATTTTTTTAATTGTTTACATGTGTGAATTAATTGTTTCCAACTATTTAATCCTTTCTCTTTTTCATGATATAGTGATGATTCCCTACCCACAAAAACAAAAGGAAGAACAGTAAATATAAGCCACCAAACACCTGCTGAGGTTAAACAAATTCTAACTGCATGTCCAGTATCTATTCCAAAAGAATCTTTTTGCAAAAAAAACAAAATATTTAGCAATAGTAATAAGCCACCTCCTAAGTACCCAAAAGCAAAGCCTTTAGATGAAACTTCATCTCTTTCATGCTGTTCAGCAATATCTAAAAGCATTGCATTATAAAACACAATCGAAGCCCCATAAGCAGTATTTGCAAGTATAAAAAGAAGTCCACCCAATATGACAACAGAACTATCAATTCCATAAAAACCCATAGTTGCTACAGATCCAATTGAAGCACATAATAAAAGCAATCCCTGCTTATTATCTTTTTTATCTGCAAAAGATGCTATGATCGGTAAGAGTATCGCTTGTAATAATACAGAAATAGATACACAATAAGGGAAGAATGATCCAGCAGCTATATCAATTCCTGCTATTTCTAAAACACCAGACACACCAGCTTGACTTTCAGCCAAATTTGTAAGATATGGTCCTAAAAAAACAGTTACTACAGTAGTAGAAAATGCAGAACTAGACCAATCATACATATACCAAGCAATGCGCTTTTGTACTTTCATAAAAAACATTTTATCTTAATTTTTATACTTATTGTATTGCAATTTACATTTAATTATCAAAATTAATGATGAGCTCTTCATCACTTTTTTGTAATATAAAACTCTTCTTGTTTCATTATTTCTTTTTGATCAATATTATTATAAATAATATTTTTTTTTCTTGTCTTTAAGCCTTCTCTAACGTAACTTTGCATCAGTTCCAACCCGCAGCATATTGGAACTTCTCATTCATCCTTATATCTCAATTGGAGACAATGAAAGTAAGATACACTTTGTGTTATTCTATTTTCATCTTCAAATGTAGATTCTATGAAAAAAAACTCAGGTAAACATATTCCTATTGATTCTGTATATCATTATTCTGATATCAGAGCTAGGCTTATAAGCCAATTAGTTATAATGGCAATGATTATTATTGCTTTATTAATATTAGCTATACGCTGGAGAAATAATCAGCAGATTCAAACATTTTCCGTATCTGGTAATAGTGCTGTAAGAAAAGAAGAAATCCTTTCTTTGGCATCATTGAAGCCAGCTGATACCCTTGGAAGCAATCCAGGAAAATACAGGCTTTCTGAGATTAGGACTCAGGTAATGAGGCATCCATTTATTCAGAATGCAATTGTTCAAAGTAATGGCTTTAAAGGTATACTTATTATCATTGAGGAAAGAAAACCATTTTTAGCTATACCTACAGTATTAGGAAAATTTGATTTTATTGATTCTTCTGGTATTGTTTTACCTTATGAAGTATTTGCTCAATCTGGTGATGTGCCTATAGTATATGGCCTTTACAAATGCAGTAAGATTGATACAGCTGTACTATCATCATTAAAATATTTAGTATCTACAGCACAAAAAAGAGACGGAGCTTTACAAGAATTTCTATCAGAAATAGATTATAATGAGCAGTCTAAATCTTTTACTTTTATAACTACAGATGGCGCAACCAGAGTAATGTTTGGATCTATTGATAATGCGCCCAAGAAATTCGAGAAATTGCATCTTTATCTCCAGCATGCATCAGAATTATCTGGTACTGCTCGATATATTGATGTTCGCTGGAAAGATCAAATAGTAATTGGAAAGCAATTAGCTTTGGCCTCTAGATAATGTGATTAAGACAAATAGAAATTAGCAAGTGCAATTATCATTGTTAGGATAAGATCTTATGAAATCGGGTAATATCATTGCAGGATTAGACTTAGGAACTACGAAAGTTGTTGCATTGATAGCTTCTGTAGAGCCCGACACACACATTATCAATATATTGGGAATAGGAACAGCTCCAAGCGAAGGATTAAAAAAGGGAGTTGTAGTTAATATAGACAAAACAGTAAAGTCTATTCAAATAGCTGTAGAGCAAGCTGAATTGCAATCTGGTGTCTCAATGCAAGAAGCAGTAGTTGGCATTGCTGGAGATCATATTCAATCATTTGCAACAAGAAGTATTATTTCTATACCTCATTCAAGTAGAGAGATATCTAAAACGGACGTATTACGAATTACCGAAGATGCAAAGAATATCAAGTTACAAGCTGATAGAAAAATACTTCATATTCTCCCTCAAGATTATATTATTGATGGCCAAGATGGTGTAACAGATCCAGTTGGAATGAGCGGTGTTAGAATGGAAGCAAATATACATGTTATAACTGCATTACAAACAGCGATGCAAAATGTATATAAATGCGTAGAAAGAGCAGGCGTTCAAGTTAAAGGTGTTGTATTAGAACCACTTGCCAGTAGTTCAGCTGTATTAGATGATGATGAAAGAGAAGTTGGTGTTGCTTTAATTGATATTGGAGGTGGTACAACTGATATTGCCATATTTCATGAAAATGTAATTAGGCATACAGCAATTATTCCAGTAGCTGGAAATAAAGTAACCGAAGACATTGCAATTGGTTTAGGAATTTTGAATAATACAGCAGAAAATATCAAAAAAGAATATGGTCATGCAACTGTAGAGAGTATTCTTCATGATGAATGTTTTATGATACCTGGGATTAGCGGCAGATCGCCATTAGAGATAGAAAAGAATTTATTGGCTCGAATTATTGGTCCGAGAATGGAAGAAATCTTTGAATGTTGCTTTGAAGAATTTAGAAAATCTGGATATATCAATCGATTACCAGCAGGTATAGTTCTTACAGGTGGAAGCGCATTATTGCGTGGATCAGAAGATCTAGCGATGCGAATCTTTGGCATGCCTGTTAAACTTGGATTACCCTCTGGCCATTTATATAGAGGTTTAGCCCAAGAAATAGAAAATCCGATCTATTCGACGGCAGTAGGCTTGGTATTGCATAGTTTATCAATGGATGCAGACAACAATAGTAAATCTTACGATACTATACAGGAAGAATCTACAATACAGCAAATTGTGGAGAATGAGAATCCATCAAGTCCTAAAAAATCGATGTTAAAATCATTAATTAAATTTTTTGATGATTTGTAGTTTGTGACTGATAATATTTTTTATATTAGTGAATAAAATATTTGAAAAATTAAAGAATATCAAATTTTCTATGAACAGTTTTTTGAGTATATGAACAGCATACATATATTTAAAACCAGAGACACTTATGAAACCATTTTTTTTCAATCTAATTTCCGGGGGGGAACGTGATTGTTGTTGATACAGACACAAATAATTACGGCGCGCGCATCAGAGTTATTGGTGTGGGTGGCGGTGGCGGTAACGCTATAAACAGTATGATTCAAAGAGGTCTGCAAGGTGTAGACTTTATTGCAGCCAATACAGATGCTCAAGCATTATCCAAAAATGGCGCTTCTATTAAGATTCATGTTGGACGTGAATCAACCCGCGGTTTAGGTGCTGGTGGAAGGCCTGAAATCGGAAAAGCTGCTGCTGAAGAAAATGCTGATGAAATTCGTGAGCATCTATTAGGTAGTGATATGGTTTTTGTAACCGCTGGTATGGGTGGCGGAACAGGAACTGGTGGAGCACCAGTGGTAGCTCGAATTGGAAGAGAACTTGGTGCATTAGTTGTTGGGATTGTCACAAATCCTTTCAATTTTGAAGCAAAAAAAAGATCTACAGTTGCCGAACAAGGAATTGCAGAATTACGACAATATGTTGATGCATTGATTGTTATTCCTAATGAAAAACTTTTATCAATTATTGATAAGAATACTTCTTTTATAGAAGCATTTCAAAAAGTAGATGATGTTCTTTACAATGCAACAAGAGGTATATCAGATATTATTTCTGGTAATGGATATATCAATGTAGATTTTGCAGATGTTAGATCTATTATGAAAGATATGGGCGATGCATTGATGGGAATTGGTATTGCTTCTGGAGAACATAGAGCAACCGAAGCAGCGCAAAATGCTCTGAATTCTCCTTTATTAGAAGGTGTATCTATACATGGTGCTCAAGGGCTTTTGGTGAATATCAGTGGTGGGTCATCAATGACAATGCATGAAATTAGCGAAGCTATTTCTATTATAGAAGAATCAGCTGGAAACGAAGTTAATTTAATTCAAGGTATTGTGTACGATGAAGCATTAGAAGACAAAATTATGATAACCGTTGTGGCAACAGGTTTCAAACGTTCTTCTTATGTTATACCAACAATCATTAATAAAGTAGAAGCTCCTTCAGTTTCTCAAACACAAGCTTCTGCTCCAATACTCAAAACCGTTCAGACAATTATCCCAGAGCCTTTCAAAGTTGATGTTCAAGTTGAAATAGAACCATCTGCTCCGGTATTATTTACTATGAATCCTGAAAATATTCGTGAAGTAAAACCAATGTCACAACCCAGCTTTATCCGTAGATCAGATCCAAACTCTATTAGGCAATCACAAGGTGGTTCTATCAGAATCAATTCAGTTTCTGATTTGCCTTCTGCAGCTAAAGCAACCGGGCAACCAATAGTTATCCGTGATCCTAAATCTTCGGTTATAGAGAAGCCAGCATTTCTTAGAAAGATTATGGATTAAAATCCTTCAATAAAAAGGTACTATAAAATAAAAGCCCTGTGAAACTATAATTCACGAGGCTTTTATTTTATATTTTATATATCTCTCTATTCTGATACGATAAAAGTCTTACATGTATTATCAGGCATTTTTATTCCATATGCACCAGGCATCAATTGTTGAGTTTGTATTGTTACAATATGATCAGATGAATATGTACATGGAACAATGATACTTTTCCCATGAATAGAGAATATTTCTATCACATCTTGTGTATATCCCATATAATGCATTGAAATCGGCATAGGATTTATGACAGGATTTGGCCACATATCTTTATCATTTTGTGTATTATGAGGATTTGTAATAGACAATGGAATCCCAGTATAAAATATCCCAGATGATTTTGTTCCAATCCATAATCTATCATTTATCTCATCAATAGCAGTAATAGAAGTTAGATTAGGAATTTCTTTATCAAGATCTATTGGTTGAGAGCTATACGTTCCATAGTGATATCGAATTAATGTGTCTTTATGAGAATAAAGAACTGAAGAATTATAAGTAGGTTTAGCAATAATATTCTCAGTATTATCTAGTAATCTTACGATTGAATCATTTATTGCATTAATAAGCATTAATCCACCACGATTTATCACTGAATCAGAATTGTCTGGTAAAATATCATTATAAGTATGCAATAAATTTCCATCGGCTAATACTTTTACTTTGCTTCTATACATATTTGATCCATAGCATGTAGTAGCATTGAATTGTGTAGAATAAGGAATTTTGATCTGTTTAACTGGTAATTTTTTTACAGGATCGAAAACGATAATACCAGTTGATGAATTATTAAAGAGAACATATACTTTAGATGCATCTTCATTAAAATCAATATCTTGAGCAGTTACTTTATTTAAGCCAAATTCAGAAAGAAATATTTGTTCGGCTATTCCATTTTTAAAGCAATACACCTCAGTTTGGGCAGCCTCATTATCACCATCAACTTTGCTTGTTGCCCATATATCCCCTGTTTTAGGATTAGTGGCTAAAGAAGTAAAAGCACGAATACTGTCTAATGTTCCCCCTGCCTTTAGCTCGATCCAAGAATTATTGATGTCATATATTAAAATACCCATACCTTGAATTCCAGTAGCAACTAGAATTCTTCCTTTATAATCATATTCTACATCACAAAAAGGCTGAATATTTGTTAATATAGAAGGTGTTGTATTTTTCCATTTTCCATTATAAAAGTTACAAGTAGGAATACCTGAATCACTTACACTAATCACAAAAACACTTGTATTACTTATACATTGATTGAGTATAGAATTATTTGCAATGGAGGGTTTTTCAAGTGAATTCCATACTCTTTGAGCATCAACAGAATACATTGAAAGTAGAAACACTATAAACAGTAGAGTATTGTGTATTTTTTTCATAAAAAAGTAGTAAAATCAACAAATCTTCATTTTTATATTAATAACAATAAATATACCAACATTAATAAAAACAATATGTTACATGAAATATTATAAACCACATCTTTGGAATAGGAAATCAACACTTTTATGTAATACTGTACCTTTTTCAAAAATTGCATGAATATCTTGTTCAGGAATAATAGCAAGGAATTCTGAATCGAGTAATAAATTTTTAAGTAGAGAACTTTTTTCAGACCACGTTTTCATGGCTGATCGCTGAACTATTGCATAGCCTTCTTCTCTGGTACATCCTCTTCTAATTAATTCCAGCAAAATAGTTTGAGAAAATACCAATCCATATGTTTTTTCGATATTACTTTTCATAGTATCTTGATAAACAATAAGATTATCCATAAGAGAAATCGATAAAGTTAGCATATAGTCTAAAGTTATAGTAGAATCTGGACATATTACCCTTTCTACACTGCTATGAGAAATATCCCTTTCGTGCCACAGTGCATTATTTTCCATTGCAGCCATAGCATTGCCACGTAAAAGGCGGGCTAACCCACATATTCGTTCCGAAACAATAGGATTTCTTTTATGAGGCATTGCAGAGCTACCTTTTTGTCCTTTAGAAAAAAACTCTTCTGCTTCTAGTACTTCGGATTTTTGAAGATGTCTTATTTCAGTAGCTATTTTTTCTAAGGAAGAACCAATTATTGCAATAACAGATAAAAATTCGGCATGACGATCTCTTTGAACTACTTGAGTTGAAATAGGCGCAGGTTGCAGGCCAAGTTTATCACAAACATATTCTTCAACAAATGGTGATAAGTGTTCGAATGTTCCAACAGCACCGCTAATTTTTCCGGTAGAAATTCTTTGATTTGCTTGAAGTAATCTCTCAATATTTCTTTTGCATTCTTCATACCACAATAAGCATTTTAAGCCAAATGTGGTAGGTTCAGCATGAATTCCATGTGTTCTGCCAACACACACATCATATTTATGTTCTTGCGCTCTACGAGCAAGAATACTTTTTAACGTATATAACTGCTCTAGCAATAATTCACCAGCTTGTTTCATTTGAACTGCTAGGCATGTGTCTAAGACATCGCTAGAAGTCATCCCCATGTGAATAAAACGAGAACTTGGCCCAACATACTCGGCAACATTGGTTAAAAAAGCAATAACATCATGTTTTGTTGTTTGCTCAATTTCTAATACCTTGTCGACATCAAATCGAGCTTTTTCACGAATTTCTTTTACTGCTTCGGCAGGTATAATACCAAGTTGTGATTGTGCTTCACAGGCTAATATTTCTATTTCAAGCCAGATACTAAATTTATTTTGATCATTCCAAATAGATCCCATTTTAGGGAGAGTATAACGTTCTATCATATATTCCTAACACATTAAGTGATGAGATAATCTAATGCTAATTGATATTTTTCGCTGATTGCTTGTACAATTTCATTAGGTAAAGGAGGAGAAGGATATTGTTTATTCCAATCCAAAGTTTCTAAATAATCTCTTAATACTTGTTTATCTAGATTTTCTTGAGTTTTTCCAATATGATATGATTCTTGCAACCAATATCTTGAAGAATCTGGAGTAAGCGCTTCGTCAATTAACATTAATTCACCATGAGAATCTATACCAAATTCAAATTTTGTATCAGCTAAAATAATTCCTCTTTTAGCTGCGTATTGATAAGCAAAGTCATACAATTTCAGAGAAATATCTTTAGCTTCCACAGCAGATTCCCCACATAAGTGAATTGCTTCAACTAAAGTTATATTTTCATCATGGCCTTCTTCGGCTTTTGTGGCTGGTGTAAAAATTGGAGAAGGTAATTGCTCTGACTCAGATAATCCTTCTGGTAATAAAATACCACAAATAGTAGATGTAGATTGATATTCCTTCCAACCAGATCCAGCTAAATATCCACGAACTACGCATTCAATAGGTAGTGGCTTTGTTTTGACTACTAACATAGACCTGCCTTGCAATTGATCTATATAAGGCAGACATTCTTTAGGATACTCAACAGGATTTGTGCTGATAATATGATTTTTAATGATATGTTTTGTTTTATCGAACCATAAAGATGACAAAGCAGTTAATATGGCACCTTTTCCTGTGATTGGGGTATTCATAACTACATCAAAAGCAGATATTCTGTCAGTTGCTACAATTAAAAGAACATCACCTAAATCGTATACATCTCTTACTTTTCCCCTACGAAATAAAGTGAGAGTCGGGAAATTCGTTGTTTGAATTGGATTCATAATAAGCGAGATAAAAAGAAAATAAGTAGACAAGTTTACACATTGATAAGAAGCAAAATTACAAAAAATGAGCACCCTTTTTATTTATAATTATCCAACATAATAATTAGGCTAGATAATGGTCAAATTCTGTTATTTTTGCGGAGTATATTATATATTTTTGTTTTACGAGAACATTATGGCAAAGACAAAAAGTAAAAATCAAAATTTTGGTAAATCTTCACAATCCAAAAAACAAGATTCTGAATGGAGCTTTCCGCTAACAAGTTATAATTATAAGATCATTGGTCTTGGTGCTTTGATTATAGCAATAGCCTATGGATTAATGGCAACTGCAATTTCTGATGATCCTAATCAATGGAATAATACCTTAGCAGTTTCTGTTGCTCCAGTTTTATTAACAATTGGTTATTGTGTAATTATACCTTATGGTTTATTAGCAAGAGAATCTAGTAAAACTGAACATCCAATAGGATAATCTTTATGAAAGATTCTTATGAAGATAAGGGGGATATGTCTTCGGACTGTTCAATCGAGGATAACAAAGCAGAAGAGTTACATCGAATTCAGAAAGAATTACCGGGTAAAATGCTATCATTAGAGCATTCTTCTAGCAATTCGATAAAAGAGCTATTACATCATGCTAGAACTGCATATACAATGCTACTAGATAAGACATTTTCTTTGCATTGGAGATCAAAAGCTTTACTCATTTCAGGGCTTTTATATTTTTTACTCCCCACTGATTTAACCCCAGATTTTATTCCAGTTATTGGATATATTGATGATGCTGCTGTTTTAACTGCAATTTTTAAATCATTGGCAACAGATATAAAGAAATACAGGATATATAAAGGTTTATAAAGCCTTACTTTTTAACAGTATTCATGATCAAATGTAATAGCCATTCTGAGCACTCATTTTTATTACTGTTAATCGCTTTGAATTCAGTAAGTGAGGGTAAATGTTTTGAGAAATGAGATTGCTGTAAGGGTATTTCTATGATTGTAGATGCTAAAGCACGAGAATAAGGGTAATCGGGATTAATAAGAAGAATATTATGTGCAATTTTAGACGCAAATGCTTTTAGAGTTAAAAAAGCACCTTCCAAGTTATCTTCATCTACATGTTTTGTCAAAAAAGCTTTTGATGATTCTATTATTACAATATTATTGAGTAAGTCTCCATTCAGAATAGAATCTTGAATCACAATATTATTAGGTGCTGACAATAAATTAATAACATTTTTTAAAGCTTCTTCAGGTGATTTCGTGTGTATTAATACATCCTTATATGCTTTATCTAAAGCGAACCAATATAGTGACATAATGAAGAGAAGTAATTTATGCTTACTTTCAAAATATCTATACAATGAAGCCTCTGGGGAACCAATGATTATTCCAATTTTTTTAAAAGTACATTGTTCATATCCATCTGATTCAATCAATTGAATTGCGCATTGGATGATATGCTTTCCAAGTTTCGTTTTCCATGGATTTCTTAAAGCAAAGGCAGATGTAGGCGAATTATCGTATTCTTCAACATTGATAATAATATTCATTAATAACCTGCAATTGACCATTGATATAATGAAAAGGCTTTATGATATTGAATTAAAGCATCAACAACTCTACCGGCGGATTCAGCAGAAAACCTTTCTCTTAAATTAACTGTAAATAATGAACTTTCACCCTGACTTAACAATTGTCTCTCAGCATTCTCCATTTGAATAGCTGCACTATTCTCTTGTTTAGCAGTAATATATTGCTGGTAAGAAGCAATTAATTCAGAAGTTGCATCATCAATTTCAGCAGATATTGTTGTAACTAATGCATTGATAGTTAATGGAGTTACAAGAGATACTACTCCAATAAGTATTCCATACATGATGATTACACTTATATCTTTCTTTTCTAATGAGATATATGTAAATGCTCTTTCTAATGGGGATAAAGTCTTTTGTTGTGATGATTGATGATAGTTTCTTTGCGTATGTACTATATCAAAAGTTGATTGTGATTCTATTTCTGATTGTAGTTTGTCTGAATTCATAATAAAAAAACAAAAAATATAAAGTTAATGATAGTGTTACTATCATTTAACGTAATCCCCTAAAATGTATTGTCTTTTATATTAACCTTTTTGAGTTAAAATAACGCCAACTATAACAATAAAGGCACCGATTACAAAAACAGATGATGGTAATTGTCCAAATAAGAAAAATGCCATGATCGTTGTGAGAATTGGTTGAATATTATTAAACACGGACAATTTACTTGCTTCCATTTTAGATAAAGCATAATACCATAATCCATAACCTAACCCCGAAGTAATGACACCTAAATAGCATAATTGCAACCAATTAAAAGAAGTATAATTTGATATTTCGAATGAAAATGGCATCAATAAAACGATTGGAATATAGAGAATAACACCTGTTAGCATAGAAATTCCAGTAGTAAATACACCATTATATTTCATAGCATATTTTTTACCTAAAGTAGTATATATAGCCCAAGATATACTTGCACATAGCACCATAATATTTCCTAAGAACTGTTCTGAACCAAATAAAAACCCCTTTTCGAATAGAACAATAATCGTCCCAATCAAAGCAATAACAATTCCGAGAACTTTTAAAGGAGTAATTTTTTCTTTCAAAAAGAAGTAAGCTATAATCAATATAAATGCTGGGGATAATGCATAAGCCAAAGAGGCATTGGCAGGAGTAGTATATTTAATACCCCAAATAAACAGTAATTGATTTATTGGTATATTCAATGCACCCAAAAGAAAAAATGCAGGCCAATCTTTTTTTTCTATTTTAGAAATCGAATGTGAAGATAAATACATCCAAACGGCATAAGCACATAATGCAAATCCACCTCTAAACAATACTACATGAGCAGGATGAATTGAGTTTGTGATACTTTTTGCAAAAAGATGAGTGCTAGATGCTATGAGCTGTTGTAAAAACAATATATATGGCATGAGAATTTTCTTTCCTTGTTAAGTTTTACAAACTTACCGTTAAATTTGTGTCTAAAATCATAAGACATATTATTCTATTCAAACATTTTATTTGAGATATATATGCATGTAGATGCCGAAATAGAGCTCTTTGTTCAAAATAATACTCCTATTTCAAGTAAAAATTGGGATAGTTTTGTTAAAAATTCAGACAATGGAACAATGTTTCACGAGCAAGTATTTCTAAGCTATCACGAAGAAGGTAGATTTAAAGATAATTCTCTATATTTCACAAGAAACAATAATTTGTTTGCAGTATTTCCAGCCATAGAAATCATAAAAAATGGCAAGAAAATTCTTCATTCACATGGCGGGGCATCATATGGTGGATTTGTATATCCAAAGCAGTTAAATATAAGAGATGCATTTTTGCTTGTAGAGCAGTTAATTGAGTATGCAAAAAAGAATAATTTTGACGCTATTCAGCTTACATTACCTCCACTTATTTATTCTCAACATATATCTAATTATATAGATTTTGCTCTGATCAAACATGAATTTGTATATCTAAAAAGAGAGATTTCAAGTGTAGTAGATTTTTCATTTGAGAATGAACAAACATTATTAAAGCAATTTAGACCTGAAGCAAGAACTGCTATCAACAAATCGATAAAAAGTGGTATCATTATAAAAGAATGCGATAATTTTTCAGAATACTATGAAATATTAAAAAAGAATCTTCTCATGAGGCATGGCGTTCAACCAACACATACTTTAGAAGAGCTTTTACTATTAAAAAAGAAATATCCAAAGGAAATACGACTATGGGGTGCTTTTTTAGATAATACTTTAATTGCTGGAGTATGTAATTTTAGTGCTAATCAAAAAGTTGTATTAGCTTTTTATATTAGCCATGATGAACATTATCAAGAATATAGAGCAGTAAATCAATTGTTTTATGAAATAATGAAACAATACAAATATGAAGGATTCAGCTTTTTAGATTTTGGGATATTTACCGTCAATATGGAGCCCAATTGGGGCCTAGGACGTTTCAAAGAAAACTTTGGTAGCAGAGGCATTTTCCGTGATACATTTTATAAAGAATTAACATAGCCTTGAATACTATTCTTCATATTGCTGCTGAAAATTTTGCAGGTGTACCCTTTGATTTCATGCAGATGCATAAACAAATGGGTGATAAGTCTAGACTTATAACTCTTCACTCAAATCCATTAGGTTTTAAAGAAGATATATGCTTGGACTTTCCTATTTCTAGATCTAATTCCGCAAAATGGTGGCGTTATAAAAAATCTCTTATAAAAAAAAATACTACTCACTCTTTTTATTGGAAACCTTCTTCTTTTCTAGAATCCCTCTATTTTTCCTATCAATCATATTCCAGAAAATCAACAATTCATCAGCTTATTCATGATTATCATTTAGATGAATCTTCTATTATTCATTATGATGCAGGTTTAGACTTTACAAGAGATTCCTTTTTTGCTAAGCGCTGGAAGCAAATGGGCAAAAAGATCGTTAATTGTTATTATGGAAGTGATTTACGCTCTCGTGGGATTATCAAAGAAATGGATGACTTAGCTGATTTGTCTTTAACAACAGAATATGATCATTTGTCGATGAAAAATAATATTCATTATATTTTTTATCCATATAATCCTGTTGAATTACCAAGCATTTCTCCAGAAAAAGATTTTTCAACAATACGCATCGTACATTCCCCTACCAATAGAATCTATAAAGGAACAGACTTAATTTGTAAAGTTATCGGAAAATTACAGCGCTCTTATGCATTTGAATTTTATTTGCTAGAAAATATGTCAAGAGATGAAGTACTGAAGATTAAGTCTACATGTACAATTTCTATAGATCAAGTAGGTGGAAAACATGGTGGTACCGGATATGGAAAAGCTGGAATCGAATCTTTATCTATGGGTATTCCTGTAATCACAAATATGACAAATGAATATAAAGACTGGCTTCCAGAAAATCCTTTCCATATTGCCAATGATGCTTCGCAATTAGAACAGCAATTGGTGATGCTACTAGAAAACCCTGATTTGTGCAAGCAATCGGGAGAATTAGGTAAATCGTGGGTAAGCAGATATCATGGATATGAATCTGTACATAATCAATTAAATTCTCTTTACAAACAATATCATATTATATAATTACCATTTCATGCATGCATTTATAAGATTTATAAAACTCGATATATGGACGCAGAGAATATGCCTTTTAGGAGCTTTCCTCTTAATAGGAAAATTATTGTTTTTACTATTCTCTGATTTACGTATTCATGCTATTGAAGATTGGTACATTGCTCAAAATCTATCTGATGGAAAAGGATATATTTTACATCAACAAGATACTGCTCTAAAAACTCCTATTTATCCCATATTTCTTACTTTTTTTGCACTGCTTCCAGATATAACAGGGAAATTATTAGCAAGTGCTACACAGCATATTCTCTTTTATATTGCTGATTTACTATTAATGTGGGCTATTACTTTACGATTTGGAAGAGCATTTGGTAATATAGTCGGTTTACTTTTTTTACTTCATCCTGCATATTTTTATTATCCTTTTATTCTGGAATCAACAGCACTTACTGTTCCTTTATCAATAGTATATGCACTATTAATTATACAATATCAACAAGAACATTATAAAGTAAATAATTGGCTCAGATATATAATAGGATGGATAATAGCATTATGCCAACCTATTTTTTTCCCATTGATATGTATGTCTATGATGATTAAAAGAAAAACAGATACATATACAATATTGATAATGCCAATTATCATCACATTCTTGATTGTCTTTTCACCATGGATATATAGGAATACATTAGTCTTTGATTCAATTGTAGTTTTTAAAACACCATTTTGGATGAATATATATGAAGGATTTTATCCATCTCCAGGAATATCGAGTAAGTATATTTCTATAGAAAATCAGAAATCTATTGATTCATTAAGACAAATAAATAATGATTTTGAAATGGAAAAATACTATAAACCTATAGTATTGAATGCTATTTCAGATTATCCTAAAGAATATGTATTGTTAAGTATTGATCGTTTTAAGCAGTTTTGGATAATTCCTCATAGATATGATGACCGTATATTTTCTTTACCAATTATCATAAGCAGACTTATTCCCCAATTCTTACTATCTATTGGGGTTGTAATTAGCACAATACTCTTAAGTAAACAATTCCAAAAAAACAATTATTCAATCATCTATTTTCATGTATTTTTACTTGTTTCTGTGCTCTATGTATCGATTGTATATAGTCTTACTCAAAGTTCTAATATCAGATTCAAATTAGATATCGAATGGATAGAATTACTGCTATTATATCCTCTGTTTGAATATGTATCAGTAGATATTTTAAAGAAAAAAAATACTCGTTTAAATTGATCGATTTGTTTTGTCACATTATATAAAACCACTATGTTTGCCTAGTGTTTTTACTATTCTTTTTCCTAAATATATGCTAGAATTATATCTTCCTTTAATAATAATGGTAATAGTGGGATTTTTGTTTGGACTATCAAATATTGCTATTGCAGAATTTATAGGCCCACGAAAGAACAAAACCAAAGAGAAATTAAGTGTCTATGAATGTGGGATGGAACCCATTACTACTGCTAGAGAACGTTTTTCTGTGAAGTTCTATATGGTTGCAATGTTATTCATTCTCTTTGATATAGAAATTGTATTCATGTATCCTTGGGCAATACAATTCAAGACACTTGGTATGGTTGGATTGCTTGCAATGGCATTATTTATGGTTTTGCTTTTTGCAGGATATATTTATGTTTTAAAAAAAGGAGCATTAGAATGGCAATAGATCAATTATCTAAAGATGGATTTTTAACCACTACAATAGATGCAGCTGTATCATGGGCCCAAAGAAATTCTATGTGGCCTATGCCAATGGGTATTTCATGTTGTGCAATAGAAATGATGGCTTTTGCAGGACCACGCTTTGATTGTGCACGCTTTGGTTCTGAAAAATTTGGTTTTACTCCACGTCAATCAGACTTATTAATTGTAGCTGGCACAGTTACATATAAAATGAGCTGGGTTGTAAGAAAAATATGGGATCAAATGCCCGAACCTAAATGGTGTATTTCAATGGGCGTTTGTGCTTCTACTGGTGGTATGTTTAGAAGTTATTCTGTAGTTCAAGGAATAGATCAATTTATTCCCGTTGATGCTTACGTTTCTGGTTGCCCTCCACGTCCTGAAGCACTTTTAAAAGCACTTATGGTTGTTCAAGAAAAAGTAGAAAGAACTAAGCCTATTCTTATAGATACTCGTGAAGCAATTACCGATGAAACTGTTCTAGCTGCTTAATGTAATTGTTATTCCTGAGTTTTTTACTTTTGAAGGTTTGCTATACTTTATGAAACATTTACTTGTGCTAACAAAAATACTTGTACTTTCCTTTTTATTTATTTCTTGTGACTCAACATCTATATCATTGGAAGATCCATCTACATATCCTAATCTAAAGATTACTGACATCACTGTTGGTACTGGAGCTTTGCCTGCATTTGGTAATACCGTTATCGTGCATTATACAGGTACATTTACTAATGGTGTTAAGTTTGATAGTTCAAAAGATCGTGGAGTTCCCTTTTCTTTCCAGATTGGTGTTGGTGAAGTTATTAAAGGCTGGGATTTGGGCGTTTCAACAATGCGCATTGGTGGAAAAAGAAAGCTTATCATACCTCCTGAATTAGGATATGGTAATAAATCACAGGGGACAATTCCTGCAAATTCAACATTAGTGTTCGAGGTAGAATTGCTTGGCATTCAATAATATGAATTCCGCTCATGCTTTAATCTGGTTAAAACATTCAAAGCATAATATACTCATGGTATTTTATGCTTTATTTTTTATCTGCTATATTATTATTCCACCGATTAGAAATCCTTATTCGATAAATCTCTTTTTGATTGTATCCTCCATCCATGCTTTTATTGGGTTTTTATTATGGTATCATTTTAGAGACAAAATCCAACTATGGCAAACATTGTTCATCTACTTTTTCAGTAGAGTGATTTTGTTTACGATGTATCCCTGGCTTTCTGATGATGTTTTTGCATATCTATTTTATGGGAATGCAACTGCTCATGGTTTTAATCTATATGCTTATCCTGCCAATTCCGACATTCTAAAACATCTTCATGATTCTTTATACCAATTAATGGCATTTAAAGAGTTTAGTATAGTGTATCCACCTGTAAATACACTTATTGTAACCTTAAGTTCTTTATTGGCCCAAGTTATAGGATTTGGATCTACAACTGCATTATATTCTTGGAAGACATGTTGTTTACTCTCTGAGATATTGGCTGGGTTTTTATTATTAAGAATAAAACCTTTCTCACATTTCAACCCTAAATCTGCTGTTTTATTTTATTGTTTGGTCCCTTTTACAGGGATAGAAATGATCGGTCAGGCCCATAATGATGTACTTTTATTACCTATTCTCATCCTTTTACTATACTGTGGGATGATTCATTTTCAAAAAAGAAATATATATACATCTTTGGGCTTAGGTATTATTGCAGGTATATTATTTGGGATAAAACTTGTACCTGTCATTTTGATTCTCCCCTTTATCTTATTGGAAGGTTTACACAAAAATTCTTTCTATATAATGATAGGAATGTTGACAACAATGATATTTCCTTCCATCTTTTTTTTTCATGGCAGTATTGTAGGAGATCATCAAGCTTTGTATGGCTTCTTGGGCGTTTTAGCATATTATAATTCTACTTTATTTAATGGTGTTCCATTATATTTGATTCGATGGATATTATCTCTGTTTTCGGTTCCTGAATGGTGGTTAATTGCTCCTAAATTACTCACACTTATAAGAAGTATTGTGATTATCATGTTATCAATGTTACATAGAATCTTTACAAGCAATGATATAGCAAAGACTTTATATCTACTCATGGTTGGGGCTACTTTTTTATCACCCAAAGTCCATACATGGTATATGATTCCATTAGTATTATTAGGAATATTAGCAGATTATACTTCCATGATGATTATCACATGGATTATGACATTATCATATGGAATGTACAGTGTATTTCCACCACATGAAAATTTCTTAGTAGAGACAGTTCTTTGGATTCCAGCTACTGGAATTTTCTTTTGGGAATTGAAAAAAAAGAAGGTTTCAGAGATTATTGGTATATAATTACTGAATTGATACGATTTTTTTTAATGTGTATTTTTCCCCGTTTTTTTGTTCAAAGATAAATTTCTTATTCAGGATTGCAGAATAGCTCCATATTTCTTGTTGAATATTGCCATTCAAGATATTTTTTTCTATATACTGAGGGAAACCATATAATAAGGCAATTTTACCTCTAGAAGTCATTATTCCATCAGATTCTTGAATAGTTTGAAATGCAGTAAATGCATTATCAGCTCTTCGAAAATATTCTGTCATAGCCTCATTATAAATGGTAGTTGGCGTTGGATCCAGTTTTTTCCACCATTGAATCAATCTTGTTCTAATTTCAATATCAGAACCACCTATAATTGTATCATATTCATCATCTTTAAGAATATACTTCATAATATCGGCTGCATATGAAGCATTAATAAGAGATTTGGGCATATCTTCCCAGATGCAGGTGAATTCAAAATGAGCAGTATCTTGTTTTTTCTTTATTCCAGGATATATAATATTCATTGAGTATTTACCTGGAGCAAGCGCATTTTCTGGAAATTGTATAAAAGCTAATGTATTCCCTTTTTTATTCACTTTCATTAGTTTGCAATCTTGAAGAATATGATATTTATCTGCAATTGGTACTTCTACACTTTTATCAGGGATTAATTCAATTAAAGCTGCAGATACTTGTTTTGTACCGAAAGAAAACTCTTGATACGCTTGAAGTCTTTTTAACTCTGCATATACTGGTTTTTTTATGTCACCATATACAGGTATACAAACAAATTGTTGAGATTTAGTAAAAGATGTATTACCATTCATGATGATAGGTTGAAAAAAGTCTCCCGATGGATTAGATTCAGTAAAGTATGGTGTTCCAAAGCCATAAGAAGGAATTGTAATTGATGGAACTCGTATCCTCTTGATGCTTTGACTTCCCCTATCAAATAAAGATATATTAATTGTATAGTGTCCTTTTACTACATTAAAATCCAAAATCCCATAAGCATAATCATTTTTAGCATTTGATTGTTCATAAGAATTAGCATAAACAGTATCTTTCCAGAATGTCCGATATTTAATTATTCCATTAGTATCCCTGCATTCAATCTCTATGGTTGGATTACTTTCAAATTCTCCAAATGGGCTTGTAGAATTTGTAAATGTTAATGCATCAAATTGAATTCTGAATGCACATATAATTGTAAGAGAATCTTTATCATAAGCATGAATAACTGGCTTACAATCTACAAAGAATGGTTCGGAAATGTCGGGTAAAACAGGATACAGATTACTAAAGGGTTTGCTTATTTGCGAATACACGCTATACATATTCAAAGAACAGATCAATAGCGCACAAGCAAAGAATCTATGTACATATTTATAAACCATATTCATCTAAAAAAGATCTTAATATAATTGCTGCAGCTGTTTGATCTATTCTACCTTTTATGGCTCTTTTCTTTTTAGATATCCCAGAATGAACCATGTGTGACACAGCATCTTTGGAGCTAAACGATTCATCGTGAAAAATAATTTCAAGAATGGTATATTTTTGAAGTTCAACAATGCATTCTGTAATAAATTCTACGATTGAGTTTACTTGTCCTTTTGAAGCTTCTGGCATACCAATAATGATAGCTGCAGGATTCTCTTTTTCAATAATCTGAATTATTTTTTTGATAAAATCAGAAGATACTTCTATAGTAGTTAAAGGAGTAGTTGTAATATGTAGAATATCACAAACAGCTATTCCTATTCTCTTTTTTCCTATGTCCAAACACATAAGCCTTTTATGTTTAAATCTGTCCATTTCTACCATTAATATTTTATAACACTATTATATAAAAGAATGCGTCCAATAAAGCATTCAATTATCAAATTAGGGATTTATGAAAAAGTATATGCTTAAACTACTATTTTTCTTTGTGTTCATTTCGGGAAGTTTTGTGTGTACATATCAAGTACAAGCACAATTATTTGATATGCTTAAACAAGAATCAAAAAAATTATTTCGTAATGATGCTGGAGCTTCAAATCCATTCTCTCAAGAAGAGGCCATTAAAGCATTAAAACAAGCTTTAACAAATGGCATACAAAAAGGAACAAATATCGTTTCTAAACAAGATGGTTTTTATAAAAACCCAGAAATTATTATTCCATTTCCACAAGATGCAAAAAAAGTTGAAAGTACTCTTCGTACAATGGGATTAGGTTCGGAAATAGATAAAGTTATCCTTTCATTAAACAGAGCAGCAGAAGATGCAAGTATATCTGCATTACAAATTTTTATTAATGCTATTACATCAATGACAATTTCCGATGCTATCTCTATTGTAAAAGGGGATAAAACAGCTGCCACTCAATTTTTAAGAAAAACCACATATAATCAACTTTTTTCAACATTCACTCCATCAATTAAGAATTCTCTAGACAAAGTAGATGCAACCAAGTACTGGTCAAGTATCATGAATACATATAATAAAATACCATTTATTCAAAAAGTTAATCCAGATTTAACTGCATATGTTACTGAAAAAGCTTTAAATGGATTGTTTATCATGATAGCAAAGGAAGAAGAACAAATACGAAAAGATCCAATTGCTCAAACAACAGAATTATTGAAAAAGGTTTTTGGAAAAAGAAATTAATGTGCTTTCCATTGTTTATATCCTCGAATAGCCATAATGCAGTATAAAGCATATAAAGCAGCTGTTGAATATAGACCTTTATTGATAAATAAAAACACATAAACGATGTCTACCAAGATCCAGATTATCCAATTTTGGATCTTTTTTTTTGTCTGCAGATACTGAGCAATAAGACTGCCACACGTTAAGGTGCTGTCTAACTCTGGGAATGATGCATCAGTATATATTCTCAAGAAATAACCTAGTACAAATGAACTCAACAAAAACAACATACATAGTAATATCATTTCTTTATATGATGTCTTATACATCACTTTTTTTTCTATGATCAGTTCCTTATTATAAGTCCACTGATACCATCCATAGAGTGAGATAATACAAAAAAGAACCTGGAGTAAAGAATCAGCATATAGTTTCTCTATCCAAAATAAAAAGCAATAAATCAGAACATTAATAATAGAAATAATCCAACAAAGTGGGGATAGTCTAATGGCTAAATAGACACCAATTATTCCTGTTATGATACCAGATATTTCTAAGAATGAATTCATTTACCAGCGATATCCTGCTCCCAATGCAACATTACCTATAGACCAAGCATGTGTTCCCATTACTCTTAAAGAATACATAGCATCTAAGATCAGGTGATCATCTGGGAAAATCTTGAAAGATGCGCCTACAGAGGTAAACTGTTCTGCTGGCTGAAAACGCCTAATCTCAAATATTGGAATATCTCTAGAAGCTCCCATTGCTTGCTGTATATCAATAAAGAAAATGAGCGCGGTTTTTTCAACAGTAGAAAATCCAATTTCAGAATGTATATATGCTAGATTTTGCCACGCTGAATCTCTAAGAGATAAAGATCCTGAAAATGCAATCCAACTTTTTTCAAAAGGTATATGAAAGTGCAATCCTATTAGTGCTTCTTTGGATAGACCACCCAAGAAATCACTGGTTGAATCTAAAGGATTACCTTGATATGTAGGGACTCTATACTCTGCCAATAGAGATACTATAGTTTTACCTTTTAAAAAAGAATACATGCCACCAAGTGAGCAATAATTTATCAACGTTGTGTTCATTTGTTTTCTAATAACCCGATTTCCTATTGAATCCACAGTAAATTTTTCAATAAGAGAATAAGACGTAAATGGAAGCGAACATCTAACTAATAGATTATCTGTAAGCCCATATTCCGCTTGAACAGATCCATTAATCATACTATTATCAAAAGTATAATGAGATCTTTGGATTGAATCATATAGAGAACTATTTCTATTGCCATTTCTTTCAAAATAACTTGCCCCAGAAGCAGAACCAATACTACATTTAATCATGGTATATCCTTGTTTATATGTTGTCATTTGAGACAATAAAACATAGGCTGGATTAAAATACATTATAAGGATGAGGAATATTAGTGAGAATAGTTTCATTTTCTTATCTTGCATATGTATATATATTATAGGTGATTAGTCTATTGTTTGACAACATAAACAAATTTTTACAATCTCGCCTTGATTGGAAGCAAGTGATAATTTCAATTGCTTTGATTGTGTTTATGCTTATTGCAATTCTTACAATTGTAGATACTTTTGTAATGCCAAATTATGTACATTCTGTTAAAGAAGTAACAGTTCCTAACTTTGTAGGAAAATCAATTTCTACTGCAAAATTGTTATTGCAACATTCCGGACTATCTATTGCCGAAGTTAGAGAAGTATATAGTGATAAAATAGCTAAGGGGAATATTATTAGTCAATTACCTTTTTCTGGAACTCATGTAAGGGAAGGCAGAAGATTATATTTAACTGTTAGTAAAGGTATAGAAAAAATAGTAGTTCCTTATTTGCAAGGAAAGACTGAAAGAGATGCTCGTTTGCAATTAATGAGCATGGGTTTTCAAGTTGGAGACATTATTTTTGTTGAAAATGATGAAATTCCCAGAGGATTGGTAATCAATCAATTTATACCACCAGGTAGTAAACTTCCATATGGTTATTCAATAGGATTTCAGGTTAGCCTTGGTAATTCAGATATCATAGTACCACTATTGACGGGCTATACTCTTGATGAAGCAAGAGGAATATTGTTTAACATAGGCTTGTATTTACATTCAATCGAATATGTACTAGGAGATGGTACTTATTCTAGTGGAACAATTATAGAACAAAGTATTCAGGCTGGTGAAACAGCAAGGCAAGGAGATTCTTTAAATATTAAAATTGTGAATTAATGATATTATATAGAATGAAGATACGTTTCACAATCAGTGATAATTGTTTGTACAATGTGATGTAGATCACCATGAGAAATTCTTGCTCCTGCAGCTTGTTGATGTCCCCCACCTCCATATTTTTGAGCAATCGACCTCACATCATATTCTGGCTTTGATCTCAGTGAGATTTTTACTTTATCAGGCCATTCAGTTATTAAAGCCCCAATTTTTACTCCAGCTAAGCTTAAAGTATAATTTACGAAACCTTCTGTTTCTTCTGGTAAATAGTGTTCTAATTGCTGTTTAGTAAGCACAATTAATACAAGATTACCATCAAGATGTATCTGCAATGAACTTAATGCCATACCTAATAATCGTAAAGAATGAGGAGTTTCTGCATTCATAACTTTATCATATATCATAACAGGATTAGCACCACAATCAATAAGCCAAGCAGCAAGCCTCATGATATCAGACGTCGTTCTTGGATGCCTAAATCCACCAGTATCTGTCATAATACCTGTATACAAAGCAGTGGCTGATTCTACAGATGGAATAATTCCAGATGATTTTGCCATTTCTGATACTATTTCACAGGTAGAGCATGCTTTAACAATTGAATGCAATCTGTCTGGTATAATAGAAGGTTCAAGATGATGATCTATTAAAACGGTATGTCCTGTAAAATGAGTGAATAACTCTTGTACACTTTGCCCTAATCTACTTGCATGATTTAAATCGAGTATACAAAACCAATCTGCAGATGCCACTTTGTCTTTTGATTGTATATCGGATGCCTGATAAAATTCAGTAGTACTAATAAGAAATCGAAGATTTGCTGGAACAGCACTATGCAAGATGATGCAAACATCTTTACCGGAGGCTTTTAAAAGATGATATAAGCCCACACTGCTGCCTATTGCATCACCATCAGGATCTATATGAGAAGTAAGCACTATACTTTTGGCAGATAATAAAAGTTGCCATGTTTTATATAATTCTTCTCTGATTTCTGATGTTATGTACATACAATTATAATGTATTATGATTGATTGGCTTGTTCTGTTGGAGATATTGTATTAGTAATTATTATTCGATGATGTTCGAGTAATAGTTCTAATGCAGAATGCGCTGCTTCTTGTTCTGCCTGTTTTTTACTTTTACCTATGCCTGTTCCTAATTGTTTTCCATTTACTGTTACAGCAACTTGAAACTGTTTCTCATGGTCTGGTCCTGTTGAATCAATCAAAGAATATTTAGGTGATTCTTTTCCTTCAGACTGAACTAATTCAAGGAGAATACTTTTGAAATTGGTGTCTTTCATAACCATTTCATTTGTAAGTAGTGGTATAAGACGCTCTAAAATGAAATTCCTAGTTATGTCCATACCTTTATCTAAGTATATGGCTGCCAATAATGATTCCATTGCATCGGCTAGAATTGTTTCATTACCCTTTTGTAACGATTGATCAGCACTAAAACTAAGCATTAAAAACTGTTCAAGATGAAGTTCTTTTGCGCAAAAAGCCAAGGATTTTCTGTTAACAAGCCAAGATCTCATTTTGGTGAGCTCACCTTCTTGATTTTGTTCATAATTATCAAAAAGATATTCAGCTACAATCATTCCTAAAATAGAATCTCCTAGAAACTCTAATCGTTCATTAGATATAACTGGTTTTTCAGTATACACTTGCAAATAAGATCTATGAGTTAATGCTTGCTCATAATATCCAATATTCCCCATTTTAAAACCCATAGAGCGTTCGAATTCAGTTCTTTTTTGTTTAACAAGAAAACCAATTTTAGGAAAATCTGGCTTTTTTTTGCTTTTCTTAAAAGTTGTTAAACGAAAAAAGTTATCGTAAATCTGTTGAATAATTTCTATTACTGGCTTTTTCATCCTTTGGCTATACTATGTTACTTAATAAAGAAGGTCAAGTACTAAAAAATACTTGACCTAAAAATAATCTTAAAAGTATATATCATTATTCTTCATATGCTTTAAAGCAAATTGAAGCATTGTGTCCACCAAAACCAAAAGTATTACTGATAGCAGCTTTAATTACTTTTTTAACCGGTGTATTTGGTGTATAATTCAGTGTACATTCGGGGTCTGGAACTTCGTAATTAATTGTAGGAGGCACCATAGAATGTTTAATGGCCATTAAGGTAGCAATAGCTTCTATTGCACCAGCAGCTCCTAGTAAATGGCCTGTCATAGATTTTGTAGAGCTTACTGCTATATTAAAAGCATGTTCTCCAAAAACCTGAATAATTGCAGCAGACTCATTTTTATCATTATGATAAGTTGATGTACCATGTGCATTGATATAATCAATATCTTGAGGCATTAAACCAGCATCTTTGATAGATAATTGCATAGACCTAACGGCACCTTCGCCTCCGGGAGCAGGCTGAGTGATATGAAATGCATCGTCTGTTAATCCAAATCCAGCAACGATACCATAAATATGTTCGGCACCACGACTCAAAGCATGCTCTAAAGTTTCGAAAACCATAACACCACTTCCTTCTCCCATAACAAATCCATCTCTACCAGCGTCAAACGGACGGCTAGCAGTTATTGGACTATCATTTCTTGTAGAAAGTGCTTTCATGGCATTAAATCCACCAATACCCATTGGGCATACTACAGCTTCGCTTCCACCAACTAGCATTACATCGGCATCTCCACGTTGCATAATCATCAAAGCATCTGCAATTGCATGACTAGAAGTAGCACATGCAGAAACAGTAGCATAATTTGGTCCTTTGAATCCATAACGAATAGCAACATGTCCGGCCGCTATATCAGAAATCATCATAGGAACAAAAAAAGGAGATATTCTATCTGGAACGCCATCTCTATCAAATAAGTTTTTTTGTTGATGATGATATGTCCACATACCACCAATTCCAGAACCAATTATGACACCTGCTCGATTTTTATCGATCAAGTCCAAATTGAGTCCTGAATCTTCAATTGCCATTACAGAAGCACTAATAGCAAATTGAGAGAACAAATCCATTCTTTGTGTTTCTTTACGGTTTATATGAAGCAAAGGGTCGTAGTCTTTGACTTCGCAGGCAAATTTTGTATCAAAATGCTCGGCATCAAAACGTGTAATTGGCCCTGAACCGCTTTTAGAATTCATCATTCCTGTCCAAAAATCCTTTGCCGTATTTCCAATTGGAGTAACTGCACCTATTCCTGTTACAACAATAGTAGGATAATTATATAGTGGCATATAGCCTCAACGAATATTCAATGAATAAAGCATAATTTCTTGATGTATATATATGTATCAAGCTTCAATAACATAAAATCTAAAAAAGCCACTTCACCTTTATAGAGGATAAGTGGCTGATTCAAGAGAATTAATTGGAATAAATTCCAAAAATTATCGATTATTAATCGCAATGAAGCAACCAATTAGGCAGAATGTGACTCTAAATAAGAGATCGCATCACCAACTGTTTGAATCTTTTCTGCATCAGAGTCTTCTATAGTGATATTGAATGCTCTTTCGAATTCCATAATGAGTTCTACGGTATCTAAAGAATCAGCACCAAGATCATTTGTGAAAGACGCAGCTGGATTAATTTGGGATTCTTCTACACCCAATTTAGTAACGATAATTTCTTTTACTTTGTCTGCAACGGCAGCCATGAGAATTACCTCAGATAGTTTAAGAATGGATTGAATTACTTACATAGCTAATCCGCCATCAACGCACAGAACTTGTCCGGTGATATAGGATGATTCTTCACTTAGGAAAAAAGAAACAACCGATGCTATTTCTTTTGGCTTTGCAGATCTTTTTAATGGTATTTTATCTGAGAAAGCTTTTCTTTGTTCTTCATTTAATTTTTCTGTCATATCTGTTTCGATATAACCTGGCGCAATGCAATTTACTAAAATATTACGAGATGCAAGTTCTTGTGCTAGTGATTTAGTTAATCCTATCATTCCTGCCTTGGAAGATGAGTAATTAACTTGACCTGCATTACCTCGTAAACCAACTATGGAACTAATATTTATGATTCTTCCAGATCTTTGACTCATCATGGGTCTGGAAACTGCTTTACTACAAAGAAAAGCACCTTTTAGATTTGTATCTAATACATCATCCCAATCTTGTTCAGACATTCTTATAAGCAATGTATCTTTGGTAATACCTGCATTATTTACTAATCCGTCGATTCTACCTTTTTCTTTTACAATGTGCTCAAAACCAAGTCTAACTGATTCTTCAGAAGCAACATTCATTTGAATAAAATGTACTTGCGCACCTTCATTAGATAAATGAGTTGCAATCAATTGAGCTTGTTCTGGATTACTATTATATGTACCATAAACAGTATATCCTAAATAAGCAAGATGAGTTACTATAGCAGCACCAATACCGCGTGAACCACCGGTTACTACAATTACTTTATCATTAGGTTCAATTAACATACTACTTATATTCCTTGAACTAATTTGATATCAAGTGAAGTGTCTATTCCCTGTATCGAAATATCTGAAGCTGTAATAGAGCGTTTTACTAAACCTTGTAATACTTTTCCAGGACCAATCTCACAAAAATGTTTTATGCCAGCATTATACATATTTTGTATTGATTGAGACCACCTTACTGGAGAAGTTAATTGTTGTAACAAATAATGCTTAAGCTGATTTTGATCTAGTATTGGCAGAGCATGTACATTTGGATAAACTGGTTTATCTGGCTTATTAAATAGAGTAGATTCTATGGCTTTACCTAATTCCTCAGATGCTGATGCCATCAAAGATGAATGAAAAGCACCACTAACTTGTAGTTCAGTCACCATTCTTGCACCAGCGGATTTAAATAATGGAGCCTGTGCTCGTAAATATTCCGCATCTCCAGATAATACTATTTGTCCTGGTGAATTATAGTTAGCTGCTACAATAGTACCATCTTTACCTGATAATTCTTGACATAATTGTTCTACTTTTTGATCTTCGAGGCCTATAACAGCAAACATCGTTCCTGGTTGTTTTTCACCAGCTTTAAACATTATTGAGCCACGTAATATAACCAAAGAACAAGCATCACGAAATGAAAGCACTCCAGATGCATATAGTGCTGAATATTCACCTAGGGAATGCCCTGCAAATGCAATAGGATTAACAAATTCTTTAGCTAAATTCCACAAAATAGCTTCATGAACAAACAGTGCAGGTTGAGTATATCGTGTTTCTTTCAGGAGATCTGCAGGACCATCAACACATATTCTATCAAGGGGAAAACCTGCAATATCACAAGCTTCTTGCATCATTAATGATGCTTGAGGAAATCCTGAAAGAAGATCTTTCGTCATGCCTACATATTGAGATCCTTGTCCAGAAAAAAGAAAGGCAGTTTCCATATTACTTCATCCCCCATTTGATTAATATACTTCCCCATGTATATCCTGCTCCAAAGCTTGCCAATACTATATAATCTCCATAATGAAGTTTACCATCATGGTAAAGTTCAGATAAACAAATTGGAATAGTGCCAGCGGTTGTATTACCGTATTTTTCAATATTAACTATAACCTTTTTACTGTCTAAACCCATTCTTCTGGCAGTGGCATCGATAATTCTAAGATTTGCCTGATGCGGAATGAGCCAAGATATATCGTCGGCAATAAGATGATTTCTTTCCATTATTTCAGCGGCTACATCAGCCATTCCTACAACAGCAGATTTAAAGACAGATTGTCCTTCTTGAACAACATAATGTTCTTTATTTTCAACGGTTTCGAATGATGCTGGCTTTGCACTACCACCTGCTGTCATATACAGATATTCTCCGCCATTTCCATCCATCTTTAAAATACTATCAACTATACCAAAAGCTGGATCTTCGGATTTTTCAAGTAAAACAACACCACATCCATCACCAAAAAGAATACATGTAGTTCTATCTTCAAAATTAAGAATAGAGCTCATTTTGTCTCCACCACATACTAATACTTTTTTGGCAGCACCACTTTCGATTAAGCCCGCACCGGTTATCAATCCGTATAAAAAACCAGAGCAAGCAGCAGACAGATCAAAACCCCAAGCATTCACCATTCCTGTCTTTTTTTGTAATGTTGCTGCAGCTGATGGAAATACATTATCTGGTGTTATTGTGGCAACAATCACGCAATCTATTTCAGTTGCTGATATACCTCTTTCAGATAAACATTGCTCAACTGCTGGAACTAACATGTCGGTTAAGGCACCTTCAACTTGAAATCTTCTTTCGATGATGCCAGTTCGGGTTCTTATCCATTCATCGTTTGTATCAATTTTATCTTCAAAATATGAATTCTTGAAAATATCAGGAGGTACAAAATGAGCTAGTGAAGTTATGATTGCTGGCATATATATATGATCAATTGATATCGTTAGAATTATGTTCAGCACTTATTTGCAATGCAGATTCTATAGAGACATTTATCTTTTTATTATATACTTCTACTGCACGAATAAGCATATTTTGAATTGCTAAAGGGCTCGATTTTCCATGACCAATAATTACCACGCCATTAACGCCAAGTAAAGGAACTCCACCATATTCCTGATAGTCGAAATCCTTTAGAATATGTTTCAATGTTGGTAGCATTATCATCACAGCTAATTTTTGGAAAAAGCCTTTTTGTGCATGAGATGCAATTTTAGCTTTAAGAAGTCCTAACATGCTTTCTGCAAATTTCAAGACAATATTTCCTACAAATCCATCACATACAACAACATCAGAAGTACCTAATAATACATCACGTCCTTCTACATTGCCTTGAAAATTCAGAGTACTGTTTTTCAACAATTGAAATGTTTGAATGATGTTTTCAGTACCTTTTCCTTCTTCTTCTCCAATATTTAATAGGCCAATTTTTGGAGAATCAATTCCTAAAACCTGTTTAGAATAGATACTTCCCATAATTGCAAACTCATATAAAAATCTTGGTCTGCCTTCAATATTGGCACCTACATCTAGCAATAAGACAGGTTTACCCGATTGAGTAGGTAAAAATGTACCGATAGTTGGCCTACTAACCCCTTTAATTCTTCCAAGTAGAATAGTAGCAGTACTTAAAACAGCACCTGTATTACCAGCAGATACAAAAGCATCGACACTTCTATTTGCATGAAGTTCGATACCCTTAAACAAAGAAGATTGTTTTTTTCTTTTCAATACCGAAGTTGGATCATCATCCATAGATACAATATCATCTGCATGAACCACAGAAAATTTCATATCTTTTATATCTAAGTTTTTTAGTGCTTCTTTAATGATTTGTTCTTTGCCAACAAACACAAATTCTATTGTTAAAGATTGATCTCTAAATATTTTAGATGCAAGAATTGCTCCCTTAATTTCATTCAAGGGAGCAAAATCACCGCCCATTACGTCTATGGCAATTCGAATTGGATTCATCTTTAATCCGTGATGTTTGCTCATCAAGTGATTTGCAATCAAGAATAAGGATTATTCTGCTACAGAGCCAGTACTATTTAATTCAAACATCTTGCGTCCATTATAATATCCACAAGAAGGGCAAGCAGTATGGGTAAGTTTAGTGTTGCCACAATTAGCGCATGGACCTACTGTAGGAGCAGTAGCCTTATAATGAGTTCTGCGTTTGTCTCTACGTGATTTTGAGTGACGTCTTTTTGGATTTGGCATCGTATAACTCCGATTACATCAATTTGATATGGTAATGTCAATAATTAATTTTCTACTATTTTAATATCTTTTAGTGCTGCCCATGGAGATGTCTCATCAGGCAGATTAGGTTCAGTTTTTTGCTTTTCAGTAGACCTTTCTGGATATAAATCCTCAAACGATGTCTGTGAATGTAAAGGTGATATCCTTTTCATTGGTAAATTTAATGCCAATTGCTGTCTCACTTCATCGGAAATATCGATATATGTATCTTCTTCTCTGATGAGTATCTCACCTTCGTCATCATTCTCTGTTTTTGGCTGAAGATAAAAAAGTTGCGTATCAATAACATAATGTAAGATAATCTGCGCTTTCACTATGTCTGTAAATTCTTCACCAGAAATATCACAAAGAAGTAATGCTTTACACAATGCTTCTGCACTAATGAGTATTCTCTTTCCTTGTCTTTTGATAGTACCAATTATCTGTGTATCTCCAATAAATTCAGGTAAAATACCTTCAATTGATTGGGAAGAACTTGTTACAGAAAATGGATAAACGCCCTCTTGTAAGCCAAGAATCATGATCTGTATCATGGTAAAAGCCTATTAACAAGATGAATAGAAAAAAGAACAATCACAAATTTACAAAATAAATTGTAAGAAATCTGAATATATATCTAATAATTAGATCTTTTATGAATTTAGCATATCTATTCTAGGTATTCATTTATTAGACTTTTAAGTAGAAAATCAATCCATTCTTAATCGTATATTTGCAGTATACATTTAGACATCATTTGTAAAGATATCTGTTAAACTCTCACATTATACTAATGTAGGCGAATACATGTCACATTCTGATCAATCAGTATACTATAGTTCATATCTTCAATTGGACAAAATCTTAGATGCACAGCATACAGAAAGCTCAAAGAAAGGTATAGAAGCTCATGATGAGATGCTTTTTATAATCACACATCAGGCTTTTGAATTATGGTTTAAACAAATAATGTTCGAATTAGACTCTGTAATATCTTTGCTTCAAAAAAAGTCAATTGCAGAACATGAGATTTCAATGTGTGTAAAAGGGATTCATCGTATGAACAAGATTTTGCACATGACTTCATCACAATTTGAAGTACTTGAAACCATGACTGCATTAGATTTTATGGATTTTCGGGATTTATTACATCCAGCAAGCGGATTTCAATCATTACAATTCAGAATTTTAGAAATACGTTTGGGTTTACCTGAATCCAAGCGTTTAAATAAACATTTTATGATAGCTTTGAATGAATCAGACAAAGCGCAGGTTTTATCTGCTTTACAGAAACCTACTTTATTTGATTCTGTACAGCAATGGTTAGAGAATACACCCTTTATCGAAACAGACAAATACAAGTTTTGGCATGAATATAAACTTGCTGTCATGCAAACATTTGAAAAAGATCGTCATGATATTGTACAGCATGATATTTTATCTGCAGAAGAAAAAGAGCAAAGGATTCAATCAATTTATCAAGCTGAATCTAGTTTTAATTCTCTTTTTGATAATTCATCCTATCAAGAGTTGATTCAAAAAGGTGAACGGTTTCTTTCGCACAAAGCAACGATGGCAGCATTATTTATAAACTTATATCGTTCTTTCCCATTATTACAAAAGCCTTTTGAACTTATTCATGAGATTTCTACATTTGATGAGAATATGTCTTTATGGCGATATAGACATTCAGTTATGACAGCTAAAATGATTGGCTCTAGAATTGGAACTGGAGGATCTAGTGGATCTCATTATCTTGCTATGACAGCCATGAAACAGCGTATTTTTAATGATATTACTTCATTATCAGGTATGCTATTATCAAGAAGAACATTACCTGATTTACCGGCTGATATTATTAAACAATTACAGTTTACATTTGAACAATAGATTCAGATATTAATTCAGGGGATATAATGTTGAACTATGTTGAGTCTTGTTTGAATGTTTTAGAAGCTGGCAAAAAGATATATCTAGATTTTATTTCACCAATACATTGCCAGATATGTAATTCTCAGTGTGGTGACAACCAGATAATATTTCGATTATGTAATCAATGTTTTTATTCATTAGACTATTCACCAGATAAAGAGCACTTATTAAATAGTATATATTCTAAAAAGAAAGGTGATGATTCAGCATTAAGTTCGATTTCTTCGTATGCGGAATTAACATCAGACTCGAATGTGGAACTATTGATATATGCGCTAAAATATGATTATTGTTCTCGAATTGGTTTTGATTTTGGAAAAATACTAGGTATGAAGATTGCAAATGATAGTACGTATTCAACTATTGATTTGATAGTTCCAGTGCCTTTACATGCTGCTCGAATTAGAGAAAGAACATATAATCAGTCTTTGTATATAGCAAAAGGAATTCAAGAAATTATACATAAAAGAATAGAGAATACTTGTTTACAAAGGATTATGTATTCTGGTTCTCAAACATTACTAAATGTTTCCGAAAGATCATCTAATATGTCAGATACTATATTTAAAGTCAACAATAAAGATAGAATTCATAATGCATCTATTTTATTGGTAGATGATATCTTTACAACAGGTGCAACTTTAGAAGCATGCGCAAATACCTTGCTGTTAGAGGGTGCATCATGTGTTCATGGTATAACAATTGCATCTGCACCATTACGATAATTAACAAGTATATTATGAAGAACAATCACATTATTAGCATCAACTTTTGCAATAAAATTCTCTTTTCTTTAGTAATATATTTACTGATATCATGCAATGGCTTAACAGGCATCCCACAGTCTAATTTATTGCCAGAAACGCATATTTTTTTAGACTCAATTCATGTTCAGCAGAATAGTCAGGTTTATTTAAGCTGGCAGGGAGATGATTCTGATGGATTAATTATTGGCTATATAATTTCATGGAATGGTAAGGAATGGTTTTATACTCAAAAGAATGATTCGATTTTTTCATTAAAAGTGGAAACTTCAGATACAAACTATACATTTAGGGTATCTGCCATAGACAATTCGCTTAGTATATATCCCAAAGAAGGTGATATTATTGCATTTTCAGATATGAATAATAATGGAATACATGATGATAACGAACCATTCCCATCTTTGTCATCCTCTGTAGATATTAGCCCAGCAGCATTAAAGGTTCCCATAAAGAATACAGCGCCTTTAATAGCATGGGGAATAGATACAAACTCAAAATCTGCCATTGCAGTTGCTTTACCTGATACAACATTTACTTTTGCAACCTTTCAATATTTTGTTTCTGACTTAGATGGAATAGAAACAATTGCCTCGGTAGAATGGTGTTTAAATGACAGCTCGTCTTCTGCTACTTGGCATAAAATTCCTTTAAATAGTAAGATGTTTAATATCAAAGAATCTGATGGTTTAACAATAAATGCAGATAATAGAATTTACCTAAGGGCAACTGATATCGGTAAATTAAGAAGCAAAATTTTGCAGTATCCGTTTGAAGGTAAAGTTTGGTATGTTAAAAAACCCATGGGGCCGATTTTACTAATCAAAGACAGCGGTAGCCCAGATGCTGATGCTTTTTACACAAATGCTTTGCAAAATATCTCTGGTGGTAAGTTTTCATCGGGATATGACGTATTAGATATATACTCTAGCAAAACTGTGATTAGTCAGGCAAAAACTCTGCCTCCATTTATATCGCCAATGTTTATCGAAACATTAAAACTATTTAAAACTATCATATGGTATTCAGACAAAAGTCCTAGTGTAGAATTGGCTCAACAATCATTACCTGAATATATGAGGACAAATGGAAAAGTTATTTTTATAACTGAATTTCCTGTGCCTTTATCTGCAGAGTCTAGAATCGCACTAATGGATTTTGCTCCGATAGATTCCATAAGCCAAAAAGAAGTATCTGATGATCCTTTAGCAATAAGGAATAGTACAGAAATTAAACCAATCAAAGTTGGTGCTTGGCAATACCCTGTTTTAATCAAAGAAAAGGGGTCTGTTTTAGTTTATAACTTGTTTCCAAAAGTCACGGCTAGTCCATTATATATATTATCCGAAAACCCTAAGTGGTCTGGCACACCTATATTAGGAATTCTTGGAGAAAATAGACAAATGATCTTCATGCATATGCCATTACATCTTGTCAATAAAAATGGTGGTGCATTGCAATTTTTAGAAATAGCTTTAACCAAAGAATTTGCACTGTAATATGAGTTCATTACCCATATATTTACTTTCTATTGAAACAACCGGCGAATTATGCGGTATATGTTTACATGAAGTATCTACAAAAACATTGATGTGCCAATACACTATATACAAAAAGCATATGCATGATTATATGCTTGCTGAATTAGTACGCAGGATATTATTAGATTTTTCATTACAAAGTAAAGATATCCAGTATTTATCAGTCTCAGAAGGGCCAGGTTCCTTTACAGGTATCAGAATTGGAATGTCTTTTGCAAAAGGTTGGTGTTTTGAAAGTTCTACTACGTTGATTTCTGTTCCAACTTTATCTGCTATTGCAAAAAAAAGTCAAGCATATTATCAAGGTGGATGGACGCATATTGCAGCAACTCAATACTCTCATAGTGATTTGTGCTATATACAATTATTTGATTTTAGGACTTTGAATCCAATCGCTTTACCTACATTACTTCCAATAATGGATGCAAATAATTTGATACATGAAGATACTATAGTTAGTGGTAGTGCAACTCATTTATTGCATAATGGACATAAAGCATTTGATTTTTTACATCAACCCAATCAAGTTATGGTTGCAGAGTATGCATTAGATATGATTAAAGCAGGGCTTATCTCAGATGATATGTCTGCTGAGTCAACATATTATTCAGAGTTTCTACCAAAATAGAATGAGAATATTCACATGAAACCGTTTATATGGTATATAAAAACGTTTAAAGATATATCGGTAGATGATCTATATAAAATAGTGCAATTAAGGGAAAAAGTATTTGTTGTAGAACAAGAGTGTGTGTTTTTGGATGCAGATGGTTTAGACTTGCAAGCTGTGCACATATATACAAAAACTGATAATGGGGATATATCTGCTTACTTAAGAGTTTTACCACCAGGCAATCCATATTGTGAGCCTTCAATTGGACGAGTTGTGGTAGCAAAAGAATCAAGAGGCCAATATCTCGGTAAAGAGTTAATGTTACAAGGGATACATTATACAAAAAAGCATTTTCCTGGACATACTATTCGTATTGCCGCACAATTATACTTGGATTCATTTTATTCTTCATTAGGCTTCAGAGCTATAGAAGCTCCTTTTTTATTAGATGGTATTAACCATCAATATATGTTGTTATAATATCTCTTATTCACAATGAAACTACTTTCCACATTATTGGCATCACTTAATGGTTTTTCTGTACAAGGAAATATAGAAATACCTATATCTGCAATAGATTATGATAGCAGAAGTTGTAATGAATACTCATTATTTGTAGCTATACCTGGCAGTACAGTTCCTCCAATTGATGGAAATACATTTATAGACCATGCTATTTCGCGTGGTGCAAAAGCAATTATTACAAATAGATCAGATCTTCAATTACCAAAAGATATTACTCTTATTTGCGTTCCAGATACCAGAGATGCATTATCAAGGGTTTCAAATGCATTTTATGATAATCCTTCGAAGCAATTAAGCATATATGGTATAACAGGTACAAATGGTAAAACAACGTCAACTTTTCTCTTAAAATCTATTCTAGAAGCTTATGGAGAACCAACTGGACTTATTGGAACGACTGGTAATTTTATAGGTTCAGAACGCATCGCATCTACCCATACTACACCAGAATCTCCTCAATTATGTCAATTATTAGCTGCAATGATTCGAAGAGGAATAAAAAGCGTAGTAATGGAAGTTAGCTCTCATGCTTTGGAATTAAAAAGAGTAAATGGAATTACCTTTGCTGGTGCATTATTTACAAATCTTACTCATGATCATTTAGATTTTCATGGAAGTATGGATAATTATGCTAAGGCAAAGAAAAAACTGTTCGATATGTTACCAAAAGAATCAATTGCAATGGTAATGGGTGATTCTCCATATTCTTATATGATGCTCAGTGAAACAAAATCTAAGAGTAAATATATGGTTGGTAGGTCTAGAGCCTTCGATATTATGATTCAAAATGAAAATCACAATCTTTCAGGTGCTTCATATAATTTACAATTTAAAGGTACTTTACCAGAGTATCATCAAGGTGATGTAGAGATTGTAAGTCCATTATTCGGAAAATTTAATGTAGAGAATACTGCTTTATGTGCAGCTTTTGCTAGAGTTCTAGGAATAGATGATTCAACAATTAAATATGCATTGCGATCTTCTGATGGTGCTCCTGGAAGAATGCAAAGATTACGTTTACCTAACGGAGCTTTAGCACTTGTAGACTATGCCCATTCTCCAGATGCTTTAGAAAAAGCACTTAGTACCTGTAGGATGGTACTCAATCAAGCAGGTAGAGGCAGACTTACCGTCGTTTTTGGATGTGGCGGAGAAAGAGATGAAACAAAAAGACCAAAAATGGGTTTTATAGCTGCATCTCTTGCAGATAGAATAATTCTTACAGATGATAATCCTAGAAATGAAAGTTCGGAACGAATTTTGCTTGAGATAAGCAATGGAATATCTCCTGAACTGCTCTCGAAAGTTCAACAGATTCCAGATAGAGCTCAAGCTATTACAGAAGCTGTAAGCTCATCATTGGATAGAGAAATAATTTTGATAGCAGGAAAAGGACATGAAGAATATCAAATTATTCATAATGATTATCTTCCTTTTAGTGATATCGGAATAATTACCTCTTTAATTTCCACACACTTTCTGCCACAGGATTTAGGAGAAGATTAATGGCAATATGTACAAAAACATATACTGTTATTATAATTATTATAGTATTAAGTTCTTTACAATCATGCTATAATGTACACTCTGTTCAATTAGAACAGAATAGGAATCACTTTTTTTTGACAACAGATAGTAGGCACTCATCATTTCATCACGTATTCGATGATGAACAAAGTGGTCTTTCACACGATTCAAGTAAACAATTCCTGATATATGGCAAAGCTTCTTTTTATGGATCAGAATTTAATGGAAGAAAAACTGCCAATGGAGAAATTTATGATGAGAATGTTCTTACTGCAGCACATAGAACACTGCCATTTGGAACATTTTTATCGGTAACAAATACGAGGAACAATAGATCTGTGATTGTAAGAATTAATGATAGAGGTCCTTTTCATCCTCATCGGATTCTTGATGTATCTAAACTTGCAGCAGAAGAACTTGATATGATCAAATATGGCGTTGCAGAAATTGAAGCAGAAATTTTAGACAATTAAATATAGAAAATCTATGATGTATTATCTTTTACTTATTCTTTCATGTTATTCTGTTACTGTTCATGCTCAAGAATATCAAATTCCATTCATAGTATCCCCCGCTTTCGAAGAATCTAAGCAATTGGGTTATGCACTTTGTGCCCATAGTAATTCCGTATACAAAAAAGAACACAAGTTAGGAGTTCAAGCCCAAATATTAAGGCCTTATGATATTCTCTCTTATGATGTATTTATGGATTGGCAAAAACCATTTCTTACCCCAGATTCTGTTTTAAGTGAATATACATTTAGTGGACATAATACCATTGCTTATACGCTTATCGACAGCTTAGCAAAAGAGATTGTATTAAATGGGGCTTTAATGACTATTGACTCGATTTCGCATAATGGAGTTCTACTTTCATATAATTCATTTACACAACCATATAACGGTGAGTGGAAATGTATTCCTGGTAATACACTTAAAACAAAAGACACCAATATTATGACAATCTGGTACACCTATAAAGGCAATGGAAGAGATGGACTATTTGTGTTTCCAAAAGGAATGTATGTAGATCAATATCCAGGGACTGGGCCAAATTACGTTGAAGAAAAACTAGTTTATACAATGAGTGAACCCGAAGATGCTAGGATTTGGATGCCTTGTAATGATATTCCAAATGATAAAGCCAGATCATCTATAACAGTTAGAGTTCCATTTAAACCCAATGATGGAGAAAATAATATTTCCGTAGCTGCAAATGGTAATCTTATATCAATAAAAGAAGGACCACTATCTTCAGATATACAGTATAGAGACTTTTACTTTCGCGATACAACATTAATACCTACATATCTTATGGTTGCAAATGCTTCTATCTTTAAAGTGTACTCTGATTGGTATGTTTCTGACAATAAAAAAGACAGCATAGAAATAATAAATTATGTTTGGCAAAAAGATTATGATGGTACGAAAACAGATGGATCTGAGTATAATGCAACATATTCATTAGGCATGACAGTTGGCATGATGAAGGCATTCACAGATAAACTTGTACCTTATCCTTTTAAACGTTACGGACATACCTCCGTTCAACCATTTTCTTTTGGTGGAATGGAACATCAAACGCAAACAACAATAAATAGAACATGGCTTGCAGGAAAATCTGGCTATGGAATTGCTCATGAATTGATGCATCAATGGACTGGTGATTTAGTTACTTGTGGTACATGGGGAGATATTTGGCTAAATGAAGGTGGTGCAACGTGGGGAGAAGCCCTATGGGGTGAGTCTTGGGGTGGTAAAACAGAGTATATGAATAGAATGCTTGCAAAAAGAAGAGATTATTTAAATATCAATAATAAGAATCAACAACCTCCTATTTATGGTATTTCTATTGATATTATATTTAATTATGCTACAACATATGCTAAATCCAGTTGGATATATCATATGCTGAGAACAATGCTTGGTGATAGTTTATATTATTCAACTTTACATAAGTATATGAATGATTATGCTTATGGAAATGCTATTACAGATGATTTCAAATCTACATTTAAGAAATATGCTCCTAATCCAAAAATCCCCTATGATATTTTCTTTGATCAATGGGTAATGAAACCCGGACATCCCATTTTACAATTTGCTTCCTTAAGAGAATTTAAAGAAAATAATGGTGATACAATTACTCAATATATCATTCAACAGAAACAAAGTGCTATAAATATTCCGAATGTGTTTCATCTTCCTTTTACGATTACTTTTTATGGTGAAAATGGTAAAAAATCAACTCAAGATATCATCATGACAGACAGAGTATATGAAGGTTATGTTAAACTACCTTTTAGAGTTACTAAAGCAGTAATAGATGAACAACATGATATTTTAGCTGAAAAAGACACAGTCTCTGGCGTTTTCCTGTCTGCAGAATCAGATTATATTCCAACTAATTGTCATGCAATTGTCTACAGCAATGCAATTGAGTCTAGAATTAAAGTGTTCAGTACAGAATCACGCGATGTAAACATTCATATTTATACTATTCAAGGTAGAAATATTGCATCTATATCAGAATCAATATTAAGTAATGAACAAAAGGATTTACTATTACCTGATTTACAAGAAGGATCTTATTTTATTAGTATTCAAGGTATGGCAAAGCCCATATTACTAAACTGGCAACATTATAAACAATAATATATATAGCTATATTTCATGCAAAACCAATCAGAACATATCCAAGATACAAATCGTGAAGAATTACGATTTAAAGGTATTCCTACATCCCAAGGTATTGAATTTGGTAAGGCAATAGTATTATTTAAAGAAGGTCCATCATCATATCCTATTCATATTTCTGAAGAATCAATCCCTGAAGAATTAGAGAGGTTTTCTGCCGCTTTAGTAAATGCATCCGAAGAATTGCAGCATATAATAGACATAGCCCAAAAAGAGTCTGCTAAGATTTCACATATCCTTGAAACGTATTTACTTATACTGATGGATTCAATTATGCATGAATCCATCCGCACAAGAATAAAAGAAGGATATACAGCAGAAAATGCAGTTATTCATGAATTTGATGTTCAAAAACAATTTTTTACACTGGCAAAAGACCCAATAATACGAGAAAGGTCTATTGATTTTGATCATGTTACAGAACGTCTTTTGAATGGATTAAGAAATCGAACAATTTCTCATGCAGTTGCAGAAGGTAGCATAGTGATTGGTTCGTCAATTACTCCAACAGATCTTATGCTATTTCATAAAGCAGGTTGTTTGGGGTTTATCACAGAAATTGGTGGTATTGCATCTCATGCATCTATTTTAGCACGTTCTTTAAGTATGCCTGCTATAATAGGATTAAGAGATATTTCCGAAAAAGTGCAAGATGAAGATGCTATCATCATAGATGGATTTTCGGGAATACTTATTGTTCATCCAACAGAAGATACTAGATCGTTTTATATTCAAAAGAAAAAAGAAGCTGATGACAATAAATTATCTTTAGGATTATTAGCTAATACAGAATGTACTACTTTAGATGGTTATCCAATACATTTAATGGCGAATATTGATTCTATAGAAGATTTACATGTAGCTATGAAGTATGGGGCCAAGGGCATTGGATTATTAAGAACAGAATATTTAATTATTGCAAGACAACATTTTCCAACAGAACAAGAACAAATAGAATGGTATAAAGAATTATCTCATATTTCATTTCCTCATCCATTAACAATTAGGGCTTTTGATGTTGGTTCTGATAAATATGCAGAGGGATTAGCTGAAGAAGATAATCCTGCCCTGGGATTAAGAGGCATTAGATTTTTATTGCAAAGAAAAGATATCTTTAAAAATCAAATTAGGGCAGTATATATAGCCTCAAAAGAAAAAAATATTCGTTTTATGCTACCAATGATTTCTACAATCAATGAATTAAAGATATCCTTAGCTTTTATTGAAGAAAGTAGATTAGAACTTGAACATGAAGGAATTCCTCATGATATGGCACTTCCAATCGGCATCATGATTGAAACCCCGGCAAGTGCATTGATTTCAGATTCTTTAGCACCTTTAGTCTCGTTTTTTAGTATTGGAACCAATGATTTAACTCAATATACTATGGCTGCTGATAGACTTAATGAATATGTGTCAGATATTTATGATCCTTTCAATCCTGCAGTTATTCGTTTGATGAAAATGGCAATAGAATCAGCAAAAAAATATGGAATCAATATTGGTATATGTGGTGAATTAGCTGGACATTCTGCTGCAACTGAATTACTAATTGGTTTAGGTATTCAAGAAATAAGTGTTTCTCCCCCTCTACTTCTAGAGTTAAAAAAGAGAATATTACATATTAATTACAGTGAAGTTTCTCAACTTCATTAATATCCTGTTTTCTTTATTCTTCTTCTGTTTCGATATACATTAAGAACTAACCCAACTAAAGCCATATTCATAACCAATGCAGAGCCACCTGCACTTAAAAAAGGCAATGGTATTCCCATTACTGGGAACAATCCAATTGCCATCCCTATGTTAACCATAGAATGGTAAAATAAAAGAAGTCCCACACCTGCACTTAAAACTGAACCAAATACATTACCTGCTTGCCTAGCAATAGTGATACATTGAAATATCAATAATCCTAATAAACCAATGACAGACAAACCACCTACAAAACCGAATTCCTCTGTAGGAACACAGAAAATGAAATCTGTCCATTGTTTAGGAATATATCGTAATTGCGTTTGTGTTCCTTGTAAAAAACCCTTACCTGTAACTCCCCCACTACCTACTGCCATTATCGATTGAATGACATGGTAGCCTTTTCCTCGTGGATCATTATCTGGATTAAGAAATGTTTGTATACGACTTTTTTGATGAGGTTTTAAAACACTATACACATAATTAGATGAAAAGCCCACAAAAACAAATACTGATGCAGACAATATAATCATCAATATGCCTCTTTTAAAAAGTAAACTTATTGCTGTTAATAATCCTGCTACACCAAAAAACCAATCTTTACCGATAAATCCAGCAATAGCAACAAAAGGAGCTCCAGTTATCAAAAAAAGAAAAAATAAGTCTGCTCCAGCCCAAAAAAATATACCTAACATCATTGTAGCATATACAGATGCGCTTCCAAAGTCTGGCTCCATCATAATTAATGCTATCGGAATTGCAAAAAGTAAAAAAATGATTGATAAATCTCGAATATTTCGAACATCAGCTCCTTTGGAAGACATATATTTGGCTACTGCAAGTAATGTTGCGAATTTTCCTAATTCAGAAGGCTGAAATGTAATTGGACCCAAAGAAAGCCAACTTTTTGAACCATACACAGTTTTACCTATTACAATTACAGCTATTAACAAAAGTATTGCTGATAAATAGAATAGATACGATAATCGATACAGCCATTTTTCAGGTAATAACATTACTCCAACTAAAACAATAATACCAATAAACCCGAAGATTGCTTGTTTGGTAAAATATTCACTCATTCCTGCATCATAAGTAGCACTATAAATTGATATTAATCCAAGAGACAGAAGTAATGCTGTAACAAGAATTACTGCCCAATCCATAACTGCATTAGCATTAAAGGGTTGTGCGGGCGCAAACTCTTCTGATGAACTTTCTTCATAATATGAATTCATTATCTATCTCACTTCTACATATTGCAAGGTATTTATACCCTATTTATATATTCTACAATAAATGAATCTTTGTCTACACTAATTTTTGTGATGCTTCCAAATGCAATATGTATGTCAAATGTTCTGTGAAATGGGATTTCCAATACATATGATAACACTGCCCTAATCACACTTGCATGAGTTGATATCACAACAGTTTTATGATTTTTTTTACTAATATCTTCTATAAATGATTGTACCCTTAATAGTACATCTCCATACGATTCTCCACCAGGTACTTTATTTATAACAATATCTTGCATCCAATCATCTAGTTGATCTGGTTGTATATCAGCCCAGTATTGCTTTTCCCAATCCCCAAAATGTAAATCTGCTAATCGAAGATCTTGCATAGCTGGTCTTTTACTGATAAATTCTGCTAATTGAATACAACGTCTAGTTGGGCTAGCAAAATAGACAGCATTATGCTTATCTGGAACTAATTTCATAGTATCGGCTGCTTCTTGTAAAAAACTAGAAGATACAGTGATTTCAGATTGTCCAAAACACATCCCATTATCTACAGATAATGTTGTATGACGTAAAAAATATAAGTCCATAAGCCTTCATTTGTAAGTTTCAGTACAAAAATACCATATTTACTGGCAAGGCACTTTTTTATAACTATTAAATTAGCATATTACATGTGAAACAATTTTTATTTACGATGAATAAAGAGCATTGTTTTCCTTGCATTTCCTATAGTATATTCAGCAATATATATACCACTCATGATATTTTTTAAAAATATTCTAACTGTGAAAAGTGTTTTGTCTGAAGATACATATTCTCCTTCAAAAGAATTCTCCACAATAGTTGCACCTTGTAGATCTATAATTCTGCATCTCAATAACGATTCTGATTGATTTGTTTCAACTGAAAACTGTACACTATTTTGATTTTCATCTATAGAAATATGTGATATATCATTGTCATTATTGAATATTCCAACAGTTTGCTCCATAATTGTAATTGTTGAATCATAATCATAAGAACCTGATTTATATGCATTTGCAACCCACAAAGCACCATTAATTAATGCAATGCCTTCTGGTTTACCCTTAGGGTCTAAAATGTTCTCTAAAGTTCCATTAGAAAGTAAACCTTTTCTTATATCTGAATTATATGTACTTACAAATACAATTCCAGATGGGTCTATAACCGCTTCTCTAGGACCATTATATCCACTTGTACCTACTGGAAATTTGCCAATCAACGACCTATCTTCTAGATTAACTGCAGTAATTTCATGAGATCCATTCATCACTGCTAATAAAATCCCATTGAATTCGGCCAGATAATTTCCAGTATCACCTATATCAATAGAATCAATTGAAATATTAGGATTATTACTATTGGGCTTTAAGACAAAAAATATTTTTGAATCATTAGAGCCAAAAGTACCTTCACATAAAATTGCACACATTAATGTTTGTGATTCTGGAAAGGCTAATATGTGTTGTGGGTTTATTCCAATATATGTAGAAAAAAGAACTGTCTTATTGGCCAAGCTAAATAATGTAAATTCACCTGAAGATACATAATCCTTTTTGGATGAATACATTAATGCTATTTCTTTACCACTACTTTGAATAGCTGTTATAGCTGTAATTTTTTGAGATGGATTATCTAATTGCACAATTGACGAATCAATTAATTGTCTGGTTGATAGATCATATTGTTCGATTTTATTGGCCCTTGAACAATACATATATTGTTTGGTTATTGCATTTCTAAATGGAAATTCAAAATATCCCCTTTCCATAACTGAAATACCTTTTAATGCTTTTGTATAAGCATCAATTTGCCACCACGTTGCAGGTATATCACCAGAATCTAGCTGGCATATTCCATCAAAATTTTTATCAATTCCATTACAAAATACATGAACGGTATCGGCGTTCTGAAATAAAGATAATGGCTGATGCCCAACACCGATACTAGATTGACTTTGAGAATGAAGTATTGATAATGATGTGCAGAAACAAAAGAAGAATGTACTAAGAATTTTCACAGGATTTGTCCAATAAAATATGTAAATATTGTCATTGGAATATGCTGATTTAGATAGGAGAAGCATAGAAGGATATACAACAACTATGCAAGAATAATCAAATGTATTCTTACATAATAGAGTAAACTGATGCTTCATCACATCGGTAAAGCGCAGATGTTGCCACATGACATTGATGAATTTGTTAAGAGGCAGGTCTTCTGACTTAATGGATGAACCATATCACAGCGGCGCTACCGTAACCGATTTTAACGGTTTTCCCTATTCTCTGATATCAAAAAGATATCAGCACCTCTAACGTGGAATAAAGATACAGTATTTTTTAGAAAATGAATTACTTTTTTTGGAGGGAAGGAAAGGAAGATTGTCTGGAAGCTTTTATAATACCATAAAAGACAGATAAAATAATTCCTAGAAAGAAAAATATAATTGCGATAATAGATCGTTTAGGAAAAATATGTTTGATTTCTGGAATAGCTTTTTCTACAATTTGAATTTCTGGGAAATCTCTCACTTCCTGAATATATTCTTGCGTTCTTTGCGTTTGAAGATATGCATTGATTTGTTCCATAATCTTGATATCTCGAAGCATAATCACATATTTTTTTCCTAATTCAGGTATTTTTTTCAAGTTGATAGAGAATTGATCTGATGAATTTCCGCCGGATTGAACTAAAGAAAACTGTTTTTGTAAAGAAGATACTTTTTTTTGTAGAAGAGTTACTGCAGGCGCATCACTCTGAAATTGTTGTTTTGCAATATCTAATTCAATTTGTGCTTTTGCTAATTCTGTTCCCATTAACACAGCATTTCCGATAATCAACTTTCCTTGTTCCTCTAATTCAACAATTTTATTTTGTTTTTGAAATTGTTGAAGAGCAAGATAATGTGAATCCAATGATGCTTTATTTTCTGCCATTATTTTATCAATAAACACTCTGGCTCTTTTTGCTGTTGAGGTACTTTTATTTTTTGATATAATATCAATTCCATAAGCTGCTTGATTAGCAATGATCGATGCTAATAAGGAAGACTGTTCTTTATCTTGATAGCTGGGGAAAAATCCTGTACTCCAATTTGCTTCTAATAATACAATTCCGCTTCTTCTTGTATCAATTGATAAACTTTTTCTCAACTCAGAAATTTTATCTTTATCAGGGATAGAAAGATATTGATCGTATTTTTTAAGGTTACCTTGCTTTTCAATCATTTCAGATAATGTTCTTGACAACAGTAATTCGGGAGATAAAAAGCTATTTTTTGATTCGTTTGCGCCCATAATTCCACCTAATCCAGATGGTAAATTCCCCGATAGCAACGATGCAATGCCAGACCCACCATTTTTTTGCTCAACAGGTAGTACCATTACTGTAGAGGAATATGTATGTGGTAGGATATATGAGATCAAAATCCCAATAATAGAACAGCATAAAGAAACTATCAATATTTTTTTGATATTGTGTTTTATGTATATCAGAAACACTGAAGATTCTCTATATGATGATATTTCTTGGGGTTCTTGCATAAAGTATAAGTTATGGAGTATTTCTTGAAAGAGTAAAGATAAATGCAGCTACAGTTACTATTTGAGCTGTAATAGTTAATACGACAGACAAAATATCTTTAAAGTTTACTTTGTTTTCGGGAATTTCTGGCACCATAATTTGATCCCCAGGTAAGAGTTTATAATCGTCTGCTTCTGCTAATAGTTGTTCCCCTCTTTGCGTTAATATAAGGGTTTCATCTTCATCTGCTCTTGCAGAAAAGCCACCTGCCGAACGAATATAATCTTCATAAGTATATGAAGAATTAAATTTTATTCTTCCTGGTTTTTGTACTTTACCGAATACATTCACAAATTCTTTTTTAGGGGCTATATACACAGAGTCTTGATCTTCTAATGACAGAAAGATTTTTCGATCATCACGCATTAATGTATTGAAGTCCACTGCTATTAAACCTCTTTTTTCACGTTTTTTTTCTCTTAAAAATGCTTTTTCTCTATCGGTTAATGATGCTGCGGGTAACGATAATAAGCGCCAATATTCAATATCATATATTAGATTATCATCTTTTTGTCGCATCAATAAAGAATTTTCATTATATGCATCTTCTGTTAATCCTCCAGCCCTGGCAATTAAATCTTGAATAGTATTTGAGTCTGGATTAATTGCATATTTACCTGGTTTTTGAACTTCACCTGTTATAGAAACAGTATACATTTTCCGCCATTTTATTTTTTCTCGTACATATATTCTATCGCCTGGTTCTAATAGGATGTCATTTGGATATTCTGTTTGATGTAGTAACGATGTAAAAGATGGCCAAGCACTGCAATCCACGAAGAATGTTGAAGTAGAAAAGCCATTTTGATCAAATCGTGCTATTTCTATTGAATCAATTCTAGCTGTACGTAAAAATCCTTGTGCAGTACTAATTGCAGTAGAAAGTTTATCTCCTTTTTTATACTCATATTCACCCTCGGATCCAATCTCACCATTCACTTGAAATACTTCAGTGCGAGATAAAGTGGGTACATAAATAATATCTCCACCTTCTAAAAATGGATTTGAACTTTTATCACCCATTGCATAAAATTTTTGCAAATCTACATCAAGAAGTGATTGTGGTTTTTCATCTTTTCCATATCTCATAATATTAATAGATCTTGTTGAAGCAGAGTATAATAATCCACCGGATCTATCAATGATTTCAGACACTCTATCTGAGGGAGTTGCAGAGATTATTCCTGGTTTTTTTACCGAACCACGAATGATAACCTTAAATGTTCTCATTTTACGAAGAACTAATGAAACTGAAGGAGTTTTAAGTAGAGAGGATACTTTTTCCCGCACTATTTCTTCTGCTTTTGATAGTGTTAATCCACCGATTTGTACAGCACCAATGGCTGGAATTACAATCCGACCATCTGGAGATACTATAGCTTCAATATGATTGGATTCATCTTTAATGCCAATTGGTGCAATAAATACAGTCATAATATCATTAGGCCCAACAATATATGTATCGGGATTTATTGCTGTTTCTACGATGCCCAATGTTTCTTTTGCTAAAGTTTCAGCTTTTAATACTCCAACGGTATCATATTCTCCTGGTTTCATTGCACCAGGTTTTGGGAGTTTAATTGCTCCGGTTATTTGCGAATATAGATCTGCACCTAACAGTATGTGAAAGCACATCACAATAGTATAAAAAACAATTATTCGTTTACAATTCATAATATTAGCATAGTGAATTTTCATTAATAGATGCTTGGCCTTGCTAAACGTAATGGAATTATCTCAATTCCAGAGACGCTCACTCTAGAATCATTGATTGATTCAGTAAGTATATGTTCAGTTCCAGATTGAGATGTAACAAATATAAATGGTTTTGCGCATCCTATTCCAATTCTCATTATTTTTCCATCAGAATCAATAGTAATTAATTCTTCCATTCCAGGAATTGCCATAATTGTATCTGTTTTAGCAATCAATCGTTCTCCGTCTTTAATTTCTATACCTTTATCTGTATAGTCAAGAAGTATTCCTTGTTTTTGTGCTGCTTCTTCTATAGTCGTTCTTGTTCTAATTCTTATTCCTGTACCAGACAAAAGCTTAATATTCATCATTACTCTGTAATCAGTAATACGTTGGGCCATAAATCCTGCTGACGAGGTATGTTCTAATATATACCCGTTTTCTGATGTTAGATTAACTGATTGCAATGAGGATAATTTTACCCCATTACATCGTAACCAAAATGAGCTTCTCCATTGGAATTCATCTGGATTCGGAGGCAGGAATAAATCTATAAGCGAGGAGCAACCAGATAATAAAATCATCATTATTATGCTAAAAGTGCGAATAATAGCACATAGATATCGTATCATAAATTATTTACTCTTTCTATAACGCAATTCACTGCTTTGGAAAAGTCTATCATATAAACCAATACCTATACCTATATAAAAGACATCAAAATTGGTGAGATTTTTAAAATCTCGATTCAATGTAGCAATTGGAGATCCTGTGGAATATCCTGCTTGTAACTGTAGATTTATCTGATTGCTGATTCTTAGAGCTAATCTTGTACCTATGTGAACCATTGAGCTTGGATAATAATTATATTCAGCAAAAGGTTCTAATGAAAGTTCTTGTCCCATTAATGTATGCACATATCCTAATCGTAAAGGCAAAATGCCAATTCCACCTTCTGTTTGACCAAGTAGCATAAAATTAATTAAAGAAGTTCCTGCATAAAATCGATTATTTCCTAAAGGAATTGCTATACTTGCAGGGGCAATTCTTCCAATAATTCCTTTGAATGGAGAATTTGTTTTAGGATCAAAAAATGGATATTCAGCATTAGTAGCAACTCCAATGATACTGGCTATTCCAATACTCCAGGAGGAATGCTCTTGATATTTCCATTCTTTTTCAGTTTCCGGAACACGATTTAAGAAATCCAAAACAGATGTTCCTATACCAAAGTATGGACATGCATTTTTAGAACCCAAACCTGCTATAATTCCTAGATAAGATCGGAAATTCAATCCTCCAAGTGAACCAATATCGGCAGATACACCAGCATTAATATATTGATCTGGAATTAAAGAAATGCCGAGGCTTGGTGTAATGGTTATGTAAGGGATTTTTTCTCTGATAAAATATCTTTTTCTTAAATAGATTGGCGATATACCTGTAAATGTATTACTAGCATCCATATCTCCTGAAAAGGATTCATAGATTGATGTGCCTAATGTCCAATCTGCTGCATCATCAAACCATCGGAGTCTTTTTTCCATAATACCGATTCTATAAAAAGCCCCTGGAAACAGACCTTTTTTCGGCATATTTTTTTGTTTTTTATAGTCTTCATCAAAATATCCAAAGATTCCTAAAAATCCACCGCTAATTCCATTTTCTTGTTTACCACTAAATAAAAGGCCAACACTTTCGAATAATGCAAGCCGAATAAAATTTGGATATTCTCTCACTGTCGTACTATCAATCTGGCTGATATCTCTTCTCATTTCTACAATTCTAGAAGTAGGATATACTATTCCATTGTCTCTTTGTCCAGGAGCATTCCTCACTGCATCTATAATCGCAGTATCCCTTTTGGTTATGGTATAAATATCTTTTTCTGTTCTTGTTATCATTTGCTCTAAGCTACCCATATTGGTTAAACTTGAACAACCTCCAAGACCAAACAGGAAGGTAATAGATAAACACGTCCAAAAAGATGCAGATTTATATAATGCTTTATACATATGTTTCATAAAATTCTTCTTACAATACAGAACAATTCATAGTGATATAACTATCTAAACTGGCTTGAATATTATCACCAGACAATAAAGGACCAACTCCCTGTGGTGTACCAGTAAAGATACAATCTCCTTTACGCAAACTAAAAATTGAAGAAATATACTGCAATAATGAAGGAATAGATCTTTCCATTAAGTGTGTATTTCCTACTTGTTTCACTATTCCATTAATAGATAGAGAAAATGTTAGTTGCGGATACATAGTAGAAAAATCTGAAATTGGGACAATTGTAGAAATTGGGGCCGAGCCCTTAAAACTTTTGCTAGTACTCCAGGGCTCTCCTTTTTGCTTTGCTACAGATTGAATATCCCTTAATGTAAGATCAAGTCCAATTCCATAACCACATATATAATTACCAATTTCGTCGCCGGCATCATGTGGTATATCCTCTCCAATAACTACAACTATTTCTGCTTCATGATGCATTTCTTGAGAATATTCTGGCCTATCAATGATTGCATTCTCTCCGTAAATATATGCTGCGGGTGGTTTTATAAATACTAAAGGTTTTTCTGGTACTTCTGCGCCCATTTCTAGGGCATGGGCAGAGTAATTTCTACCAATGCAATAAATAGTTCCTACCTGTAATTGGGTTGCATTTGTAAAGATAAAGTTTCTTTCAGCATTATTCATGAATTGGCTCTTCATTATTTTTGGGAAGTTCTGGAATTCGATTTTCTATTGGTACATGTCCAGGAGATAATAGATCTAATGAATCTTGTTCAGAGGGTTCAAAGCCAAAAGATGTTTGCCTATAACCTATGGTTGGATCTCTATAAATTTTGCCCATCATTCTGCCCCAAATTGGTGCAGCTGCTTTACCGCCTTGGGCATACCAACCAGTAAATTTAATTCTTCGATCATCAAATCCAACCCACACTCCTGCTGCTAATTGTGGGGTTAAACCAATAAACCAAGCATCAGCATAATCATTTGTGGTTCCAGTTTTACCGGCTGCTTCAAATGGATAGAACTCTTTTACAGAAGCAGCGGTTCCTCCTTGAACAACTCCTCTCATCATTTTTACCATTGCTTTTGCAATCGATGGTTGAAGGGCATCTGTTAACTGTAATTGTTTTTTTCTTTCATATAATATATTGCCTCTTCTGTCTTCAATTTTGGTAATAATGATAGGATCGATACTAATTCCTTGATTTAAAAAAGTACCAAATGCAGAAGTTATTTCTAAAGGAGTTATTTCTTCTGCTCCTAGTGCTAGTGTAGGATAAGGATCTAATTTAGATTTTATACCCATTCTATGCGCTAGCGCAATTACTTCAGAAGGGCTAGTATATTCTGTTATTAAGCGTGCTGCTACGGTATTAATTGAATATTTTAATCCTGTAGATAAAGGAACGGGGCCACTTCCAGAGCCACTCGGACTCCAAATTCTTCCGCTTGGTAAAGTATAACTAAAAGGACCACTTTCTATCATTGTACTTGGAGTTACACCATTGATCATTGCACTTGCATACACAAATGGTTTAAAGGATGAACCTGGTTGTCTTTTAATTTGAACTGCGTGATTTAGTGCATATCGAGCTTCTTCTGTATATGTTCCAGTTTCTGTAGTCCCACCAATCATTGCTAGTATGAATCCTGTCAATGGATCAATAATATTTATCCCTGTTTGAATTGTGGTAGCTTTTCTCTTTACTGAATCTATGAACTTTGGATTATTCATTGCCAATTGAATCATTTGTGCTCTTTTTTGAGGATCTTTGTTTTGAATATACTCTGGTTTTTCTTTTACTGCTTGTGTAATGAGAAGTGAGAGTAGATTCGATTTATCGCGCCAGCTCCAATTTTGTCTGAAAACTGCTTGAAAATTCTTCATATGTTCTGCTACAGCAATATTAGCATGTCTTTGCATAGTTGCATTCAGAGTTGTATGAATAATCAAGCCATCCCTGTATAGATTATATCCTTTTAAATTATATGTATCATCCTTTTCTAAAGTTTGACGTACTAATTCAACAAAATGTGGTGCAATACCTGCATCTTTATTACCAAAACTTGTTTGATTTAAATATACAGGTTGCATCAGTGCTTGATAATATTCATTTTCTTCAACAAATCCATTATCTGCCATCATTGACAGCACTAAATTTCTTCGATTAATTGCAGCTTCATAATTAGAGATAGAACTATAATTTTCTGGTGCTTTTAATAATGCTATCAAAAATGCACATTCAGAAATATTTAATTCATAGGGTAATTTATTGAAATATGCATTTGCAGCCACTTGTATACCATATGCTCCTCTTCCAAAGTAAACGGTATTACAATAGAGTTCAATAATCTCTTTTTTAGTATATGTTTGTTCTAATTTTACGGCGGTAATCGCTTCTTTTATTTTTCTTACAAGAGAAAATTCTCTATTTAAAAAGAGATTTCTAGCTAATTGCTGAGTAATTGTTGAAGCACCTTCCCTTGCCCTTAATGCCAAAATATTTTTTATAAATGCTTTCACAATACGCATTGAGTGTATTCCCCAATGGCCAAAATATTCTCGATCTTCTGTTGATATTAAAGCATTTATTATATTTTTAGGAATACTATCATAAGGAATATAAGTTCGACGTTTTATATAAAACATATCAAGCACTTCACCATCATTGCTTAGTACCCTTGTAGCAAGTTCTTGGGGAGGATTTTCTAACTGTTCAAATGAAGGTAATTCATCTATAACCGCAATATGTACATAAGCGTATATGCCTAATATTGAGAGAATAATGAAAAGGATTCCATATAATAAGAATTTTTTTACCGTCATTGTAGGTATTCCAATCTTTGAAATAACATGATAATTGTAGCAAAATACAAAATAATCAAGTGTTTTTTCGATTATCTAGTTCTTTGATTTTTTTGTTATTTGTGCTGCCCACCTATTCACTTTTAAATCATGTGTTTTGTTTGATGATTTGGCATTGTAATATTACAAGCGTAATTTTAAATCAGTTATTATTTTCTATGATGGATTATGTCTATTCCTTGCATCCGTGGACATCATTTTGACTCTTCATTATTACACTCTGATTCTCTAATTATTGATTTAGGTGGACATAAAGGCGAGTTTAGTTCAGAAGTACATGAAAAGTTTGATTGCACCGCTTATATTATCGAAGCAATGCCTGATTTGTATGCTTCAATTATTCAAAAGCACAAATTGCATACATTTCATTATGCTATAAGCGATTCGATTGGTAGCATTCAATTCCATGTTTCAGAGAATCCTGAGTCTAACTCAATATTTTCTCAATCCACTACGAATGCGGGAACAATTCTCGTTCCATCTATAACATTAGAAGCATTTATGAATCAACAAGGTATTGAATCTGTTGACTTATTAAAAATGGATATTGAAGGGGCAGAAATCGCTGTCTTTGATTCCTTAAGTGACACAATGCTAAGTAGATTCAAACAAATCACTGTCGAATTCCATGATTTTATTCCTGAATTAGCCATCGAAGATGATGTTTTGCGTATTATTAACAGATTAACTTCACTTCATTTTCATTGTATCGTTTTTTCTCGTCATACACATTTTGATGTACTTTTTATTAATGCACTTCACACTAATGTTCTTAGAATATTGTACATACGATGTATCAAATATATTCATGGAATTCAAAGAATCATAAAAAGACTTTTTGGCATTCATTCTCATTAACAATCATTGTTGTGCTATCATAAAATACGGCCCAATACTTAGTAAATATATCTCTGCCTACATGCTGTATACTTTTTCAGAAAATGCTTTTCCTTCTAATGTAATAATTAAAATCTTCTATCTTTTGGCTGTGGATCTACTATACATTTATACGTAGCAAAATTTCATATAAACCTTTAATATTAAGTATGTGTTCTTGATAGATTATTGATATATATATAAAGAAGAAAATGCACCTGCTAATGTTGAATCTGCTCCCCTTTTCAAGCCAAAATAGTTTGTAGAAATACCATCGAGAGATTGTACCCTTTGTATTAAATCTGGTTCAGGAATAATGTTTTATCATTATTACATATAGAAGAATACCTCTATCATCAACATCATGACTACCAATCGATGGCCTTATACGATTCCAACGATTTTGATCAAAAGTTGTATTCTACAAAGGTTCTGCACTTGAATGAACCCACACTGTATATCGGTATTCTAATGGATTTGCAGTAAGCATATTGTCATAAATCAAGATAGTACATAGAATTTCTATGTAATGGATAAAGAGCATGATAATTTTCGAGATAAAAGAAGCTTTTTGATTGTTTAATTTAGTTTCTAAGCCAAATACAGAACTAAGCGCAAATCGGATATTTCTGATTCTAGCAATTTAAATTCATGAAAGTGTACCCTCCCAAATATCTAATATTCCACTACAATTCATACATACATTAGAATATTTATCTATGTTTTCTGTATATAATTCCTTTTGGAATGGATTCCTTGCTTCTACAATTACTAAAACACCAATCATACCTTTTTTGTCATCCGATAGATAGTAGAGTCTGCTTTAGAAACATTAAGATTAGTATGAATAGATATATTTTTTACTATGTCACAATACAATACATTGTTAAACCTATACATAAGCATACATCATTGCTTACATATATTATCAATCTTTTAAGTAATGTTAATGCATCATTCAAGGGTATAGGACACTCACAAAAACAGAGATTTCATTATTGAGTTTTTGGTTTTTCAAGTAAAATCAGCCCTTCTGTTCGGTCCTGATGATAATGAATTTCCCAATCATTTTTAAAGAGGACTACAGTTCTGCCTTGATCATCATAAGCATAAGTAAGAGTAGAACTAGCTGGTTTTATATCATTACCTAGCCAACGAGTTCTTGTAAAAGGTAATCTGTCTAACTTTACAGTCTCACCATATTCAGATTCCATTCTGGCTTGAAATACTTGTAATTGTAATTCTCCAACTGCTGCAATTAACGGCGTAGGACTTTGCTGAGCATCACTAAAAATTTGGACAACGCCTTCTTCGCCTAATTGCTCGATTCCTTTTCTAAAACTTTTGCTAAAAGAGCCACTTACAGGATACAGTTTTGCGTAAATTTCGGGGGCAAATCTTGGAAATTGTGGTATGGAAAAATCGGGTCCGGTAGACAAAACATCACCCACTAAGAATGTTCCTGGATTAGACAAGCCAATAACATCCCCAGGATAAGCTATGTCAATAATCTCTCTATCTTGTCCGAATATCTGAAAAGGATAATTGATCTTCACATCTTTGCCACTTCTAGAGTGGTTGGCAGTCATTCCTCTTTCAAAAACACCAGAGACTATTCTAAAAAAAGAAATTCGATCTCGATGTTGTTTATTCATATTTGCTTGCATTTTATATACAAATCCAGAGAAAAAGGGCGCATCTGGATTAATTATACCTGTATTTGATTGCATTCCTTGAGGTTCTGGTGCAAGATCAATGAGATATTGGAGGAAATTTTCAATACCAAAATTTGTTATAGCACTACCAAAAAAAACTGGAGTTATAATTTCTTCAAGAAAATCTTCTTGTTCAAAAACAGGAAGAGCTGTTTCTACTAATTCTAAGTCTTCCTTTAATTTTGAATATGCATTGATACCAAGCAAAGCAATAAAACTTGGATCATCAATACCTTTTGTGACAACTGGAGCACGATATTTATTACCTTCTGTTTTTTCGAATAGATGTAAAGTGCCAGTATTTCTTTCATATACACCTTTAAAGCCCGTCCCATCACCGATTGGATACGTCATTGGAACTGTTGTAATTCCAAGCACTTTTTCTACATTATCCATTAATTCGAAAGGCGACAAAGCAGGGCGATCCATTTTATTAATAAAAGTGATGATTGGAATTCCTCTATCTCTGCACACTTTAAATAGTTTTACTGTTTGCTCTTCTACTCCTTTTGCAGCGTCTAAAAGCATGATAGCACAATCTACAGCCATTAATGTACGGTAGGTATCTTCACTAAAATCTTGATGTCCAGGAGTATCTAATATATTAAGTAAATAACCATCATATTCTACTCTCATCGCACTAGAAGATACAGATATACCGCGTTCTTGTTCTATGCTCATCCAATCAGAAGTAGTAGACCTATGTTTTCCTCCGGTTACGGCACCAGCACTTCTTATAGCTCCGGAATAGAGCAATAACTTTTCGGTTAATGTAGTTTTACCTGCATCAGGATGTGAAATTATTGCTATTGTTCTTCTTCTTTTTATTTCTTGTCTTAAATCAGACATGTTCATCTATCCGGATTAATCTGCGAGTAAAACATCAATTTTTTGGGTAAAATCTTCTATAAACTTGATTTCTTCTTCCATACCAATTTCCATAAATCGTCCAATACCTTGCTTGTCTAAGATAAATTTTGTAGGTATGCCTGTTACTCCATATGCAGAAACAAGCTTATCTTTTTCATCAAAAAACACTGGGAATGTATATGGATTTTTTTCTAGAAATTCTTTCACGGGTACTTTTCTATCTTCGGCTCTCTCCCAACAATTGACAATAGCAAATTGAACTTTGGGATTGTCTTTATATTTATCATACAATTTTTGCAAGCCAGGGAAAGACTTTTTGCATGGGCCACACCAAGTAGCCCAAAAATCTAGAAATACAACTTTACCTTTCCAATCAGATATTTGTATTGTATTACCTTTCATATCTTTTAATGTAGCAGCAATAGCAGAAATTTCTAACATTTCATCATATAATCTATTTTTAAGTGCAACTTCACCTTGATTTTTTAATTCTTTAAATGCTAATTCAAAAGCTTTTGAATCTGATTTTTCATCAAATAAAAATTCATGCAATTTTTTAAAATCTTCTATAATTTTTTGGTTTTCTACACCTTCTGAAATTGCTTTTGATGCATAGAGATAAGCATCTTTTTGATTAGAAAGTGCATCTAATAATTCAGTTGTGAATTGATACACCAAAGTCATTTGGCTTGCCGGTAGATCATGTGGATACTTAGTAAGAATTTCTTTATATAATGCTAAAGATTGGGCAAAATTCTTTTGAAGTTTATGAATAAAGGCAGTAAGCATTAAGGACTTAGCAATATCTCTTGATTGTTCTGGAGCAAACTCTACATTTGCCATATACTTAGGTTGAATTACCGATGCAATATCTTTTGCAACATTAGCTCCTCTTTCAGCCCATCTCAAAGCTTCTTTAAGAGAATCTCTTGCTATATAACCCTCTGCTATATCCAAACATGGCTGTACAGGTACTGCAGGATCTCTTAATAATCTGGCTGCCACAACAAGTAAATTTCCACTTTGAATTTGTACTCTTACATATCCTTCTGTAATTTTTATCATTGAAGGAGCATAAGAATACTTTTTCATAAAGTATTCTGCATTTTCTAGAAACATTTCTTTGCTGGCAGAACTAAACACTCTATTTGCAGCTGCATCCTCACAGAATTCATCAAGCGGATGAATTGATTCATATATTTTTTCTACCGAATCGGCAATTGAACCTTTCCCTATAATCCTAAGAGCTTGAGAAAAAGCCTTAAACTCGGGTTCATTATCATAATTAGGTTGAAATGGTAATAATATATTTGCAATCTTAGATTGCAGAGAATCTCTGGGAATCTCTTTTGTCATATAACCCAATAATGCTTTCAGATAATTTTTATGGAACATTCCTAATTCATCTTTTGGCATATCTTTTAATAATTCTAATGCTTTTTCGGGATGTATTTTTCTAGCACATGGCTTAGGCAATACATCAGTATAAGTTAATATTCTTCTAAAAGTACTTCCTGGAATATAAGAGCCCTGCTTAGAAGTACATATCATTTCCCAAAATTCTTCATTATTATTATCTATAAATTTATTGCCATCACTTATTTTCATTAATATCAAAACAGCATCTTCTTTTGGAACAAAAGCAGTTCTAAACACAGCATGATCTGGCTTGGAAGGTTCCATTTGAAACAGCTTATATTGAACAGCATATGGTTTTTGATCATTTGCTGTAAAAACATAACAGATCAGGTGTAAATCTTTTGCTTTTTTTAATGATGCAAAAGGAACATTATATTCTATTTGGACAGTATCCGAAGCAACTTTTGGCTGTATTGGACTAAATTGTAATTCACCTGACTTCAAAGCTGAAGCAGCGCATAAAACGATCATAGCCACATAGCATACACGTATCATCATAATATTTCCTAGTTATTTGTATCAGGTTTAGAAATCTGTAACAATTGTATAAATTCTTGTTCATTTAAAATTGGTATTGCTAATTCTTGAGCAGCAATATGTTTAGACCCAGCATTTGTTCCAGCCACAAGATAGTTTGTCTTTTTGCTAACAGAACCAGAAACTTTACCACCTTTTTTTTCTATTAGTTCAGAAGCATGTTTTCTTGTCATACTTTCTAATTCACCAGTAAGAACAAATATAAAACCGGTGAATTCATTCGTTCTTTGCGAAAATTCTTCTTCATCTATAGCAAAAGTCAAACCAGCTAATTCTAATCTCTTTATCACAGTACTTTCTTGTGGATCAGCAAAGAAATCTATCAAAGATTGGGCAATGCTTTTTCCGATATCTTTTACAGACATAAATTCTTCTATATCTGCATTTTTTAATGCACTCATCGATCCAAAATGAAAGGCTAGGTTTTTTGCTGCCCCTTCTCCTACATAACGAATACCCAATGCAAATAATAATCGATGATATGGCTTTTGTTTACTTTTTTCAATCGATGCTAAAACATTATCTATACTTTTACTGCCCCATCGATCCAACAATAAAATTTCATCTCTTTTTGCATATAAATCATAAATATCTGCCACATTTTGTAATAAGCCAAGTTCTACAAACTGATCGACAACTTTTTCGCCTAATCCTTCAATATCCATTGCATCACGAGAAGCAAAATGTTCTATTCTTCTTCTTATTTGCCAAGGACAATTTGGATGAATGCAATAATAATTTGCTTCGCCTTCAGGTCTATGTATTTCTGATTGTACTTTGCATGGACAAAGCTGTGGAAATTGAAAAGGTATTGAGTCTGAACTTCTTTTTTCTTTGATACTAGATACTACTTTAGGAATAATATCTCCGCCTTTTTCAATGATAACAAAATCCTTATTTCTGATATCATTCGAATGGATATAGTCGATATTATGTAATGTTGCCCTACTAATTGTAGAACCTGCTAATACAACTGATTGCAATTCTGCAACTGGTGTAATTGCTCCTGTTCTACCAACTTGAAGTGTTATATCTAAAAGTTTTGTTTCTGCTTTTAATGCTTCATATTTATATGCAATAGCCCATCTAGGCGCACGTGCAACAAATCCTAATATTCTTTGTTGAGAAATTGCATCAACTTTAATAACAATGCCATCTATAAAAAATGGCAAGGATTCTCTTTTTGCATCCCAATTCTCGATATATTCATATACTTTTTGAATTGAGAAAACTTGCTCATTATATGGGCTTATAGGGAATCCCATTTTTTTTAATAATTCAACATTTTTAGATTGAGATACAGAACTTGCAGGAGAATGTGTTTCTAAAAAATAGCATACAATTTTTAAGGGTCTTTTTGCTACCAATGAAGAATCTAATAGTTTTAATGTGCCGGCAGTCAAATTCCTAGGATTCGCATAAAGCTTCTCACCAGCTTCTTCTCTTTCTTTATTGAGGTTTAAAAAGTCTAGTTTTTCCATATATACTTCGCCACGAACCTCAAATTCGGGGATTTCAGTTATAATGGATGTATCATATATACGTAATGGCAGCATTGGTAATGTTTTTATATTTTCGGTAATATCATCTCCAAATTCGCCATCTCCCCTAGTAATTGCTCTTTGTAAAACACCTTGAGAATAATGCAAACTAATAGCAACTCCATCAACTTTTAACTCACAAGCATAAGCATAATCAGTGGAATCCAAACCTTGTTGGACTTTTCTGTCAAAATCTAATAATTCCTGATTAGTATAGGTATTACTTAAAGACAACATAGGTATGATATGTTTGAACTGTTTAAACTCTTTTAAGGGTTGTCCACCCACTCTTTTGGTAGGTGAATCTTGCGTTTGGAGTTCTGGATAGGCATGTTCAATGTCTTGCAATTCTTTGAATACACTGTCATATTCTCTATCAGAAATACTGGGCTCTGCTAGAACATAATATCTATAATCAGCAGCCACTATTTTCTGTTTGAGTTCATCAACTTTTTTAGTCAAATCATCTAAAGAATATTGTTTTTCAAAAAGGGAATCTTGAGACATGTATTTACCGTTTATTAACATTCATGTGAGTACAAAAATACCTCATATTTATTTAGGGACAACAATTGCACAATTTTACTTTTTTGATTATTGCCTCTCACTTATGTTCTTTGTAGTTTTGTACCCTAATTAGGAAATCAAAGATGACAAAAAAACATTCATTTTATGGTATACTGCTAGCAATAATGTGCACATGTGCTTTGGATAGTTGCACCATATTAATGGAACACTCTGTTAGTAAAGAATTGATTTGTCCCCCACCTCCTACCCAGAATTGTTATCCTCAACGATATATTGGCAATTCCATTGATACATCATCAATAAACAAAGAAAGATTTCTTAAAATTGAAAGGGTTAATGGATTAGATAATACTATTATAGATGAATGGAATATTTCATTTTTAGATAAAGATAATATATGGACTACTGCCTCTGCAGGTGGACAGCAAGTATTAAGAAAAATTGACATTGAGCAAGAAACTGACATAAAAGAAATTATTCCTCAGCAATACGAGGAATCTGGTGCGATAGGGTTTCTTACTGGAAATTCTCAATATACTTTGGCAGCCTATCTTCCTGGAACTGCTTTTTCGGGTGATGCTGGTATTTATTTGACTCAATCTAAACTAGATGAAATTACCATTAAAAAGGAAATTCCTCCAAGTGAATTATTTCATTGGGATTCGCATCCAAGTTTATCACCTAATGGAAAGATTCTGTTTTTTTCATCTGATAGAAATAATACTTTAAGGGGTACCGAGCTATATGTAGCCCTAAAAGGTGAGAATTGGAGTAAAGCGTATAATTGTGGTAGATTTATTAATTCAAATTGTGATGAATTAAGCCCTTTTATAACAAAAACTGGTCATACATTATTATTTAGTTCATCTGGGCATAATACAATAGGTGGTTATGATATTTTTTCCGCTGAATTCAATCCAGAATTATTAGAAAAAGGTATTCTTGCAGATGATTCATTAATGATAGAAAATGCATTTGGCCGTCCACAAAATATAGGTTCACCTATAAATACAATCTATGATGAACTTTTTCCTTCGTCACCTTCTCCACGAACAGATACTCTATTATATTATAGCTCAAATCAATATGCTCCAAATCAAAACTATGCATTTGATATGTTTGTAATACATCCTGCATATTCGTATGATTCATCAATATTTATTGCAAAATCTGATATCATTAAATCAGCATTTAAAAGAGCAGACAAATTAGACCCCAGAGAACTAATAACAGTAGAAGGTAAAATAGTTGATGAAAAAAATAGAAAACCTGTTCGTGGAGCTGAAGTTACTTCATTGACTTATCCAAATAATGAGATAATTGATCAACAGTTTACTGATACAATAGGCCAGTATAAGATTAAAGTTCAAATAAACAAACCAGTTCAAATAACTGCAGAATCAGATAAATTATTTTTTAATACTATTACAGCCACGTTCTCAGCTAAAGATTCTAACTCATTTATATCAGAACCTTTAACTCTCCCGGCTATATTATCAATGCGAATCAATTTTCCATTAGGTGAATATCAGAAACCCTATATATATGTATTAGATTCTAATGGTTTTGAAACGACTATTCAATGGAAAGATGCAATTATCCGATTGGCATCAAATCTATTAAAATTTGAAAAAAATATCGGGAGTGTTTCATTAACTGGTCATACTGATGATATTGGATCGGATGCCTTTAATATGGATTTAGGGAAGAAAAGGGCAAACTTTATTATTCAAACTCTTGTGAAACTTGGAGTACCATCTACTTTGTTACAGGCTGAGTCTGAAGGCGAGCATGTTTTGCCATCAAAAAGAAATGGAGAATCATTGGATTTATTTAGAAAACGTTGCCGAAGAGTAGAACTTATTAAAGAAATAAAGTAATCTTCCCAAAAAAGAATTCAAAGAAAACCATTCAAATTCTTAATTTCGTACTTTCTCACCATTATTGATTTCGGAGTATCTTAATGAATATTCTTGTTTGTATTTCTCAAGTGCCAGATACCACAACTAAGGTTCAGGTAGCTTCAGACGGAATTTCAATTGATAGAACAGGCGTAAAATTCATATTAAATCCATATGATGAGTTTGCTTTAGAAGAAGGCCTACAATTAAGGGAAAAATTTGGTGGAACCGTAACCGCACTGACCGTAGGTGGTGAAACCTTTAAAGAGATTCTTCGTACTGCCCTTGCTATGGGTGCTGATAAAGCCATTTTAATTAAAGATGAACACAAAAATGACAGCTATTCTGTAGCTTTTCAGATATCTGAAATTGCTAAAACTATGAATCCAGATGTACTGATGCTAGGACGCCAAAGTATTGATTATGATTCATTTGCAATGGCACCAATGCTTGCTGAATTATTGGGATTACCATCAATTTCTATGGTTTCTTCATTAACTATTGATGGAAATCTTATCACAGCTGAAAGAGATATAGAAGGTGGAAAAGAAGTGCTTGAATCCTCTTTGCCATGTGTAATAAGTGCACAAAAAGGATTAAATAATCCTAGATATCCCAAATTACCTGATATCATGAAAGCTAAAAGCAAGCCAATAGAGGAAATACCATCATTAAGTACCGATGCTAGAATTTCTACAATGGCTATGCAATTACCTATTTCAAAAAGAATTGGTAAAGTATCTGGTGATTCGGAATCAGAAATATCAGATATCGTTCTTGCACTTCATGAAGAAGCCAAAGTTATTTAATATCATATACTTATATACTTAATAATCGGACATATAGATGAAACATATCATTGTTTTTTTAGAACCTAAAGATGAACATTCTTTAAAGCGTACTTCTTATGAAGCAATAACTGCTGCTAAACAAACTGGTGCTGATATTACTGGTTTTGCTGTCTCTGGCACTGAAACTGCACTACAATCTGCTGCAGAATATGGATTACAAAAAGTGGTTTTGGCTCAGCATCCACTTCTTGATAATTATTCTTCGACAGCTGTTGCTGAAGCTTTATCCCAATTTGCATCATCTGTTCAAGCGGATACAATTTTTATTTCTGCAAATGCCACAGGAAAAGAAATTGCACCTAGAATTAGTATTAAGTTGCATGCAGGTTTTATTCCCGATTGTAATGAATTATCTAATGATTCTGCAATGAGGCCTGTTTTTGCTGGCAAAGCTAAAGTACATGTTAAGTCTAATACACCAATTACTGTGTATTCCTTAAGACCCAATGTTTTTACTGCAAAATCAAATCCTTCTGCAGGTGTATCGATAAGTTCATTTAGCCCTAATTTAGATGAATCTCATGCTAAAGTTAAAGTAGTATCGATTCTTAAAAATGAAGGGCATCTTGATGTTTCGGAAGCAGATATTATCGTTTCTGGTGGTAGAGGTTTAAAAGGTCCTGAACATTTTACTTTAATAGAAAACTTAGCAGCTACCCTTGGTGCTGCAGTTGGTGCCTCAAGGGCTGTAGTTGATGCAGGATGGCGCCCCCATAGTGAACAAGTAGGACAAACCGGCAAAACTGTATCTCCATCTCTTTATATTGCCTGTGGAATTTCAGGAGCTGTTCAGCATTTAGCTGGTATGAGTTCTTCTAAATTTATCTTAGCAATTAATAAAGACAAAGAAGCACCTATCTTCAAGGTTGCAGATTATGGAATAGTTGGTGATGTTTTTGAAGTATTACCAGTACTGAATCAAAAACTTAAAGCATTGTTAGGCAAATAGTATTTGTAGATACCTAATAAGAAAGCCGAGGAAATTATCCACGGCTTTTTTCGTCTAAACCAACATAACTTATAAAAAGATTGCAATTATAGTGTCTGTATAAACATGAAAAAAGTACAAGTTGAAGTATTAGGATTATCGCAAAGCCCTACAAGTAATGGCTCTTATGCCCTTATTTTAAAAGAAATAGATGGTGATAGACGCTTGCCTATTGTAATCGGCGCACCAGAAGCAGGGGCAATTGCATATGAATTAGAGGGAGTTCATACTTCTAGACCTATGTCTCATGATTTAATGAAAACACTTATAGAAACATTTGCGTCAAAGGTAAAAGAAATATGTATTCATGAATTAAAAGACAGTACATTTTTTGCAGCTATTACTCTCGAAAATACTACTATAGAAGTGGATTCTAGGCCTAGTGATGCTATAGCTTTAGCTTTACGATTTGATGCTCCTATTTTTATCGTCGAATCATTACTTCAAGAAGCAGGCTTCTCTTTGGATGAATTAGAGACAGATGATGAAGAGGACATAGAAGAAATTGAAGCTTTCGATATTTCTGATGATGATGAAGAAGATGAAGAATTCTTTTTACCAAATAAGAAATCAAAAAAAGAGAAAACTACGTCTGCTAAAACTGATAAAAAAGATCTTTTGCACGATGAATTACAAGCTGCAATTCAAGAAGAAGATTATGAAAAAGCTGCTAAAATTAGAGATGAATTAAAGAAGTTAAAGTAATTCCCAACCTTTCGTCTTGTGTCTTTATATTTTATTCGTATTTTTGTGACTTCTTGTTTTAAAAGAAAATAAACGTGGCGGGGTAGCTCAGCCGGTTAGAGCAACGGAATCATAATCCGTGGGTCGGGGGTTCAAGTCCCTCTCCCGCTACAAAAAAACCTTTGAATAATTTCAAAGGTTTTTTTCACATCTTTAAGCATCTGTTATCCAAAATCAGATCTGCAACAAGTTTCTTAAGCAGGTAATTCTCTTTTTCCAATTGCTTTAACTTCTTCAACTCGGCTATACCCAATCGCGAATACTTCTTTTTTTCAATTGAAATATGTTGCGTGTGAAGTACACATGTTACGGCATATCTCGTCAACTTTGACTCCCGATTCCTATTGTTTTTTCGCAAAAATAATCTGCGATTCTGTAAACTTTAATGTTTCCATACGGCTACTGTACAATTATGCCCGCATTTCAAACTACATAAAACTCTATTGTTATACGCTTCTGTTTTTGGAAGAGAAGGAATCCACTCAACGTACTTCAATTGACTCACTGAGTATAGATTCTGCTCCAGAGTTACATATAACCTTGACGGCATAACTTGCACCTCGGCGAGCTTCAGTCATATCAATAAATTCTCTTTGTAGATCATTTTTTATCATTGCATAGACCTGAAATCCTGATTGTGATTTTTTATAAATCACAAAGTTGAATGGCTCTTTAAGTTGAGTATAACTCCAGCGCAGCATTACATTGTTTTTAGTTGAATCATAGATTGCAGATACATTTGTAACTGTCGGACGAATCATATTATCAATATGTTTCAAACTGATGATATTGGAAAGTGGCGATGTATTTCCCGCACTATCTAAAGCAATAATTGCATACTGAAATGTTTGCGAAGGAAGAAGAGTAGTATCCCCAAACTTATTTTCAAATCGCCCTACATTGCTGATTGAATCCCATGATATTTTATCGGGTTTTTCTTTGTCATATTTTCGACGTAGTACAATGTGATTGCGGACATCACGGCTGGAACTTGGAATGAAATCAAGATAAACCATTAAATCGGTATTGCTATATTCACTAATAACTGGAGCAACAGGAGGAATAATGTCGGGACGAGGGATTGCTAATGTATTACTGATGATGGCTTCATTAAAATGATAATCGAGAGCAATCACCTGATAGTATGCAAACTTTGTAAGCGTGCGAACTTCGAGAGTATCTATAATAATTGTATCGCTTTGATTAAATACAGAATCCGGATCAAAAAGATCACGCTTCACCGTGAATTCATGAGAAGGGTCATTTGCATGAAGAAGCCTATAGCCCATCAAATCTTTATCAATCGGATGTTTAACAATGATTTTTACTATGCCATTTGTATCCATTATACCTTTTACAAGCACACCCATGCTTGGTGGAGTACTATCGACAAATGATACATAGGCAGGAAAAGATCTAACAGCATTGCGAGCAGTATCAACCGCAATAACTTGATAATAGTATGTTCCTCCTAAAACAAGATTTGTATCTCGATACATACGTGCATTTTTTTCAAGTGGTTTTTCAATTATTGATGTATTAAAGGGAGCATCAACTGCTGTATCACGCATTATTATGAATCCCGCAAGATCAGAACTAACCGGTTCCTGCATTTCCCAAGTAATCATAGCATCATTTTTACCAATGTGCATTGCCTTAACTGCTATGGGAGAAGTTGGTGGCGTGATATCTCTTGGCATTGCTTTCACGATACCAAGAATATCATTTTCTGCAAAGGCATTATTGCCGACAATTTTATAATAGTAGACTTTGTAGTTGATGAGATTTGTATCATGATAACTATTGGATGCTGGGCCATCAGTATTCCGCAAAGTAAGCATGGGAACTTTAGTGAGTTTGGTAAATGAAATGCTATCAGTAGATCGATATACATCAAATGTGGAGTGTTCTTTTGTTTTATTCCATGAAATGATAACAGATCTATCCATTTCATCGACCATAAGATTTATATTGTCAAATTCAATCTTTGTTGGCTGAGGTGCAACCTCAACAATGCCGGATTCAACCCTATAGGGTGAATTATCGCCAAGCAAAGTTATTCGATACATATAGGAAATACCAATGTTGGCAGACTTGTCAACGTATCGCATTCCAAGTCCATTTGCCGCATCACTATTTCTTTCTGCTATGATCAGAGCAAAATTAAATGCCATTTCAAAACGATTTCGCGACTCTCGCAAAGCATCGAGTTGTCCAGGATCATTTTCCGGGTAATCAGTAGGATCATTTGTTTCTTCTGTGAGTATGGATGCAATCGCCACCGGACCCGTCATTCCCTGATTTTCACCACCATGTTCATCCGAATATTGTTTCCACTGAGATGCTGTCCATGGTTTTATAGGGGCATCTGTCAACACAGAATAAGCACCGGTTTTACCTGCTTTTATCTCCGCTCTTTCTATAGTATATCCATTGGCTTTTGCTTTGGTCCATAATGCAGCCGTACTTGGCGCCCATCGCAGAACAACGGAATCGCTATAACGCTTTGAGATAAGAGCTACTTTATGTTCAAGTGCTCTGTCAAGTTCATTAGATGTTTGGCTTACGGTGATATTATGATCTAGCAATGCAAAGATCATAATCACTATCAGAATAGTAAACTTTATTGTCTTCATCTTTATGGCTCTCATGAAAGAGTGATTACTTATTATTGTTTTATTCAATGTTCTTTATTGTATTCCACTTTTACAACTACCGGATCGAGCGGTGTTGAAAAGGTTTGCGTCACTATTTGTTTAATTTCTTGATTTGATGCTCGATCCTTAGCAACAATCCATTGACCTCCAACAAACTCTCTCAAAACACCAGTTGCTTTTACTCTATAAATCTTCGATTTTTCCCAATCACTTGTATTGGAAATAAAGTTTTGTGCACCGGTATTGTTAAAACTAAAATTATCACTATCGGTCGGCTGATTTGAAGTATTGGGGGGTTTCGCTGTCGTAATTTGATTCATGTTTGCCAATGAGGAATTCGTATTCTGTGGAGTAGTCACATTTTTTGGAAATGTGTTAGTCGTGAATTGAATTCCTCCCACTTGAATTGTATTTGTTGAAGTTCCACTTTGATTTGGGAGTGGAATATTGTTGGCAATTACAGCATTACCTGATGCAATTGTTGTATTTATAGTAGTAACTTTCTTTTTCCTGAATAGAAAAGCACCCAAAGCATCTTTTGTTGATTGCAATGCAAGGGGCTTCCAAATTGCCGCATTTTTTTCTTCTATTTCAACAGAATAATTGACTTGAAATGTTCTACTGATGCTATTACCTGAAGCACCTCCCGACATTTCTTGCAATTCAAAACTCTCGCCTGGAACGAAATTGTATATTACCTTTACAGACTCTGTCAAGGGTACATTGGTGGCAGGTATTGCAGGACTAATTGATTTTACAAGTTGATTTTTTTGTTCAGAGGCTATGTCTTGTGATGCAATAGTTGTCTCGATTGGGGCGCTAGGCCTACAAACTGTTCCAACATTTACATCAGCATGAAAACTGCCCTTAAAAATCCCACCGAAAAGATCGTAGTCAGCACTAGCTTCACCTATAATCCATGAGGGATTTGGAAAACCGGCTTCCGCCCATAATCCAAGTTTGATATCAACAATAGGAACATCGCACCCACCACTGCAATATAAAGCACCGCTCTTTGGAGCTACAGCAATGCCTGCAGATGCCAAAGCCCAAGCCGCTGCATTTGCACTGAAATACCAATTATTATAACCATTGTAACCACAAAGTGTCCCATCAGGATAGCGCAAGAATGAAGCATTGAATTCCAATCCACCGGCAAAGTGCCAATTTCCCCTAAGGCGCCCAATGATTTGTTTACTTTTATTTCCTGAATCAAATCCAATATCTACGCCACCGGCAAATCCATTACCTGCTACGGCATTGGAAGTGCCCAAACCGGATGGTTGCAAATCGGTGCATCCTGCACTTATTAACCCATTTCTTGTAAAATCAGTAAAACCGGTGGGTGGCTCGATATTCTTTCCAAACATAAAGTATGAATTGGACACGATATTCTTTCCTAGCACATCTACAGTTAAATTATTTCGATGATTAGGGTCACCAAGCTTTACATGCCAATTTCCTGTCTTACCTTCAATATGCATATTAAGATTTGCAGTTCCGGTAATAGGTGTTTTATTCACCATCACACCTGCATTCATATCGAATATTTTTGACGTAAAATCATAAATGATATTCAAAGTACCTTTCACCGGGGCATTATTGCGCTCGAGTAACTTTGCCTGTAGCCACAATTGGCCATCTAGTCCGATATAACTCATGCCCCCTGTATTATTGAATTGTCCGAAAATTGATATATCACAATTCATTTTCTTCGGGTCGGGAGATGTTCCTAAGATACCAAGAGCTTTAAAACCAAATGCTATATTTCTATCCGGGTTCATTATTGCCCCACTTACTGGTGAGCTATTGCTTGTTGATGCATTGGCCACAGAATTTATATTCGGCTGAGATTGTAGCATATCTACATTTACTTTATGCCAAGCAGCTACACCAAAACCATAGAAAGCATAACCGGGAAGAAAGACGATGCCCGGTGGTGGCAATATGGCCTTAGCGCCAACAAGCCAATAACGATATCGAACATTATTGTCAACCTTGGAGCCAAATCGCGCCTCTGCATCAAGCTGTAATTGAATCTCTGCAAACTTTGCTTGTATTGTTGCAGCAAAACCATTTCCCCATTTGATGTCATTGTTGTAATATGTCAATGTGCCATTCATCTTCACAGCAGGCAATGTAGCAAATAAAGATACCTGGCCCATATTGAAATCAACAAATTTCGGCTTGAATTTAAAATTGGCAGTTGAATTCGTTTTTTCTATTGCTCCGATAACTTCAAATGAGCCCCGACCTCCTATTCGATTTGAATCAAGTGCCAAAACAACATCAAATCCAAGTTTACCCCTAAATAACTCATTCCCTTGTATGGCTTCTGTTCCAAATTTTACCTTATCAATTGAAATTGGGAATTTTGAAATCTTCTTTTGCGGACTAGCAAAACTCCAATCTCCTGCACTATAATTAAATGGAATCGAAAGAGAATCATCATATGATATTCTCATATTCTCAAATTCAGGCGATAAATCCAGCGTGATTGACTTCGGACCAATTTGAAGAGTGGCATCATTCCAACCAAGCTCTCCATTAAGATTGAATAAAAACTTTTTGTGACCCTTCTTAAGATTCATCGTCAATGAAGAAGTAGATTCAATTTTCAGCTTAGCATTACCAAAAAGTTTCATCTGAATATCACTCTGCGGCTGTAAGGAAAAGTCGAATGACTTTCCAACATTATTAAAAAGAGCTTTATATGTCACAGCATTCTGCGCAGATGAATCTGAAATGGGCAATAACAATCTTCCCCTCATATACGCTTGATTAAGTGCACTATTGAGCATTATTACTTTAACGGTATCAACGCTTGCACCCAGTCTATTAAGATTCATAGATGGGAACATCACAACATTAGAGGCAATGAATGTTCCGGTAAGACCATTTTTGGTAATAATCATATTATATGCACTGAACTCAGGAACCGCATTGGAATCGGCAAAAGTTCGCCATCCATCAGGCATAAAGAATGTAATCTGTTGAGCATAAAAACCATTGAAGGTTATATCTGTAGCTCCTGTAAAATTCGGCGGGAATATCATACCACTAGTATTCTCAAGATCACTAAAATCAAATGTCATATTGTTAATCTTTAAACCAAGCCCATTCGTGCCTGTAAAAGTGCTCGACACTAAATTGCCTGTAAGCATCCATTCTTTCCAATTAATGGTCTTGCCAAGCAGAGTGACAATTGATTGTTTGGTAGAGTCAAGATCAGGACGAGGCGTCATCCAATCACGAGGAAAGGCAATATCGATATCAAGGGAAAGCGTATCGGAATTATTGTCACATCCCCATGTGATATAACATCCCGGACGCGTGCCAGACTTAGCTCTGGCGAAAATAGTAAAAGTAGGTTGCCCAGATGTTATACCACGGATGTCAATATCTTGTAATAATTCTAATCGGCCTGATTTACTTATTCCTGCCGGACATATAGGAACTTGCTTTAAACCAAAACTCAATGTATCATCCAGCTTAGCAATTGGAATGGTTGCAACAGAAGCCATTAAGGCTTCATTAGGTAAAAACTTCATTTCTGAAATGCAAATCGTATACCCCTTAACATTATTAAAACCGAGTGGTAATTTTAGAGGCACATTCAAATTATTTACTTCCTTTACAAGTTGCCCATTTGCCTTTACCCAGCCATCAATAGCAGCTACACTATTATTTACCCAATTCCAACTACTTACTTGATTGATTGCCCATTGCTGTGGATATGGAGGCGCCGTTGGATCTATTTCACCATTTACCTTACCTGAAACAACCCTCTTTGAAGCATTCACAACAATGTTTTCAAATACTACCTGCACATTAGCAAGCAACCAAGGAATATTGATGACACCCTTTCCCGATGCACTCGCAGGATCTGCACTCGTAATAGTCGTCACTTTCATGGTGAATAGTCCGATGGACAATGAATCATTTACAGCCAGATTCTGCGTTCCTGCAACTGTGTCATTAATTGATACCACTGCACTACATGATCCGCAGTTTTGTCCTGATGGATTTGGATCTATATTATTGGAATCCACACCGTTTCCGCCAGATACCATAGATTTCTCTGTTCCTTCATTTCCTGTATCTTCAGAATTGGAATCTAATTTGTTGTTTTGCGTAGAGTCATTTATTACCAAAGATTTCTTCACATTACCTGTTGATTTCACCTCTTGAATACAGTTTAAGGTGAATGGAGTAGCATATCCATCTGGCTCACCAATGGGGCCTCCTTGTTCATCTGTGGCTCGAACTGTCCAAATATACTGCTGTCCAATGCGCGGAAGTTCAAAATCTGCAGGCCATAATAATTGTGTATTTGAGATATCCGGCAAGTCCATGATTGGCCGATTTGTTCGAAAAGCATTGATTGGTGTTTGACCTTCAAGAACCTCGAACACTTGTAGTCGATAGCTAATAGCAAAACTTGGGCGGGGCACTACAGGTGTCCAACGGAACATAGGACGCGTTCCAAATGCAATGTTATTTTTATCTACAGGTAATAACAGTATAGGTGCTTGATAACTTTTCATCGTAAAATTTTTACATACCGGTTGAGATATGATGGCATTTGTAGAAGCATTGATGAGAGAGACGCAAAACTCATAATTACCTGCTGGAAGCATGCCGGTTTTCATTACAGTTTGATCAGTACCATTTTTTACATCCATTGCTTCTAGAGGAACGAGGTCTTCTCCAAAATACTGACTCACTCCCGGAGGAATGGAGAGTATCGCCATTTTATCCGGTTTTGTATTTGCCAAATAAGCACCATCTTTATTGATAATGCAATTGAATTTGGCAGAGACATAGGATCCTGTTCCATTGACAACAGTAACGATCACAACATCTTTTTTTTGAGCCCAATTTGATAGATAGGGATCTGGCCTTGAATTCATGTTAACTGTTACCTTCAGCTGAGAAATTGCCGATACATCTCCAATAAAGAAAAATATAGCAGTGATCAAACAAAAGCGAAGTAAAGTGTTCATATGTTTATTCCATTTATTGTATTTCATTCAAAATGTCAATGCCATGGCTATCTGAATAATCTGCTCGGAGAAACTATTTCCCCGAGAACTGCCTGAGCCATAGTGATAATCGTTAATTGCATAATTACTAGTTATACTAAAATTCTTGTTGATTTTACCGCGCACACCTACTTTCATAAACAATGCCTCATCAGCAGGGTTTATCACAAAACCGGAACTAGTTTTAGTAATTGCCACAGATGGATTTAACGAGCCTTCAAATAGACGATATGATGCATTGATGCCAATTGTCATCACCTGCAATGTCCCTGCGAAAAGAGAGTTTTCCAAATAGCTGCCATTTGCACCGATGGTCAAAGGTATATTATTAAATATTCCTGTATAGGATGCAATTGCACTGCGAGTGTCATTCGAACTTTCTAAACCACTTACTATATTGAAATCATCAAAACGATCCATTCCAAAACTTGTAGTAATCGTATGCATCATATCAAATGCGGTAAATGTAAACATGGGATCAATGCTAAAAGACTCACTCACATTTTGTATGCGCGCTGAGTCAAATACATTTTGACGATTATTACGAATACCAAAATTTGAATAAGTACAAGCAAGTGATATAATATCGGAGAAACGAATGCTTAATTGTCCATTTGCTATCATTTGATTTAACTGTTCGCCTTTTGTCTCGGAAAGATTATTGATGCGTTTTCCAATTGTACCATTAATTGTAAAATCGCCTTCAAACAAATTGAATGATGGAGATACTTTAAGGTCCAAACGATCAGATTGAACGAATGGATTTCCAATCGGCTGAAATCCAGAACCCATGTAAAGCGCGCTAAATGCAAGTGTCCAAGAAGTAAAATGGAAGGATAAGTTTGCACTGCCAGCTCCATCAAATCTTGTAGATGATGTTGTTGGATAAAATCCCCGAAGTGGATTATTGCCTTCTTCTATCAAAGCCGAAGACCGATCTGCTGTAAAAGCTGAAATTGCCCCTTCTGCCGAGAGAATTACACCATCAGTAAAAAGCAACTTTGTATCTATAGAAGCTATAAATCCTTCTTCTGCACGAAGTCTTAAAGTATCTGCCGGAATGACTATCGATGAATCATCACTTAATGGGTGCGCAGGAATGATAGAAATTGTGGAGTTTTTTAGAGATTTTACATCGTCTTTGGCGTGCACGAAGTTTAATCCCAAAGATATTGAGTCAGGATTTCCATAAGCAATTCTTCCCATTGACATATCCCGCCGATAAGCACCTTTTCCCCCACGCATTAAATCGGGTTCAACTGCTCTTTGGGATATTCCATGAGAAGCCTTGATATGTAAATTCCCAGGTTTGATATCAATGCCAAGTCCAAACAATTGAAGATCACCCCCTGAAAGATCCGATAATTTTGGAGTATGAGAACCTAAATGAAACTGTGCCCAGCCAATTTTAGGAGAGAATCCCGATAGCCCAAGCGCATTGGCAGGATTCGTAAAATATTCCATGATAGTTGGGGCTGAAATAGATGGAGTGGTGGTATTTGTTTCAGGATACGTAATGTTAACCCTAAGTGGCAATACTAAAACTCCAGCAATCGTAATTGTAGGTGCGAAAATCAATCGATATAATGCCGAAGGACGCCGGCCAATTTGGGATAAGGAAGGATTTGCAGTGTAGTCATAAAAATCTGATGAAATTGAAGCACTGCCTTTAACTACAATCCAAGGAACATGTATATTGGAATCTGCCTGTGATTTTAGTTGACCTTGTAAGTTGATTGCATAGAATATAATCAAGGAGCAGACCCAATAATATCTGTTAAAGCGCATTTATTTACTCCTAAATCGAGTTCAATACATATTGAATAAAAAAGTGAATAAAAAAGCGTCCTTGTTAACATTTTAGTAGCATATTAAGTTACTTAATAATTTCAGAATAATAATAAAAAAGAAATTTAAATCCACCATTCTAAATCCATCTCACATTAGAGAATGCGAAAAAATGATCTCCTTCTGAATGATCTCCTTTTTCACTGCAAATTCTCAAAGCATAAAAAAGGTATCTGCAATTCAAATTTTGGAGATGCCAGTGCTCCAAATACTTCATATTACATTAGGATAAAAGCTTCAATATTAATAAATAGATCTTTTCTGCCATATATAAGCAATCTTATTATTCCTTTAATCATCATTTTGATTGTAGTGTATTTTGTGTTCTTTCTACCAGCCAAGAAACTTGATATTGCTGCTGGATTAACAGTAACTTCTTTATTAAGTGAAATTGCTTTTCAAACAGCTATGAGTACAGATATTCCAGCGATAGGATATATCACATATATTGATAAGGTTTTTTATACTTGTTATTTCTTGATTGCTTTGTCTATGGCGCAATCGCTAATTACCTATTATTTAGATTTCTCTGGCGAAGAAAAAAAGGTTAAACTAGCTTCACAACTGGTTATATATTTAGATTTTTATTTCCTTTACTGTTATTTGCAGCCGTCATTTTATGTGCATTATGAAGCAAGAAAGAAATATATGGATTGACTTTATTCGCTCTATTGCAATTATTATTATGATTATTGCAAATAGCGCAGCAGTGATTGGTAATAAAGAATATTCTTATTTTTTTAGAATCATATGCTCTTTGGCTGCACCTTTATTTGTGCTATTATCTGGTATCTCATTTTCAGTTTCTAGCGAATATCTTGTTACTTCTCGTACTAAAACAAAAAGCGCATTGTATTTACTTTTAACTGCTTCTTGTATCGATCTGTTTATATGGCAAAGTCCCCCTTTTTATACTTTTGATGTATTATATATCATTGCTTTCGGAAGCTTCATCAATATCTTTTTAAAGCATAAAACTCTATTGTATTTTCTTAGTTTTACAACTGTAAGTATTGGTCTTGCTGTGTATTTGCAGGTAGTTTTACCCTATAGATTTGACATGCAAGAAATCTCTTTACAAAATATTTTACAGGTTAATATAATCGACTAC
>BJGZ01000001.1 GCA_014191195.1 Chlorobiota bacterium | reverse complement strand
TTTCATATAATAAAAAAAGGGTAGAAGGAAAACCTTCTACCCTTTCATATATTCTGTTACTCGTTTTATTTAGTAACTGATATCTGTTGTTGATCGATATATGGGCCTGCTACCATTTTAACCACATAGCTTCCTGATGGGATATTCGCAAATGGTACTTGTGCAGTATACACGCCAGCTTCTAAGACGCCATCATTAATGATCGCTACTCGTTCACCTGTCATTGTATACAATGAAATCTCTGTCTGTACCTTAAAGCCTACTGAAAACACAAGCTCGCCCATGCCATTTACTATCGGATTAGGGCTTACACTCTGCAATGAAAATGCTTGACCTTTACTATCTACTCCACGTAATGAATACGCACAGGTTGGATCGATTTCTATCTTTCCTGGTAATGCCTTAATATTTACACATAGATTCGAGTTTGAGATCGTAGAAATAACATCAAATTCTTTCTTACCATCTACCGGTAAATACACATTCATTGGTATCGTTACAATATCGCCACTCTTATCAATCTTCGTATTTAATGCTATCACATCAAATTGAAGCTTGCCTGGAGATACTATCGATGCATTACCTATACTATAACCTGCGCCTGCATAATTACCAGCTGTCTTGATATTGTTAACTACTGGTGAAAATACCTTGTTATCAAAATCTACTACAAAACGCATTGATTGGAGATTTGCATTCGCATCCGGTGCGCTTTGGAAGGATAATACAATATCTGTACTGGATCCAATCTTTACGCCCGTTGCGCCTTTTGTTACTACTGTATAGGAATAATCTACTGCTGTACCTGTTACGATAACACGTGTTGTATCCTGATCTGTTGGGCCGATCAATGCCAATATTGCTGTCTTTACACCTACAGGTGCTTTTGGACTAAACAAGATTGATATTGGACGGGTTTCTGCTAAATCTAATGATGTTGCTTTTAATGATGTTAATGAATTCGGATCTAATAGGAATTCAGGATTAGCTGGCTCTATAAATGCATTCAATATCGGAAACTTAACATTTCCTGTATTCTGGACTGATGCCAAGATTATGCCTTGACTTCCTATACAAATATTATCTACCTTACCACCAACTAATACAATACGTGGATCTGGTTTAAATGGATCAACGCCAAAGCCTGTCCAGTCACTCTGGACTACATTATCTGCATCACTTTGTGTGCTGATTGACTCCAGTATAATCCCTGGCTTCTGTGCCTGGAATTCTGCTGGGATAGATAATTTCTCGCCTGGCTTTAATGTTACTGGTAATTTCATTGCTGAATAGTCAAAGCGGAAGCCACTTGTGCCATACACATTACCTGTTATCTTATCTGCTATTGTACCCGCATTTGTTATGAAAATACTATCAATAAGAACATTATCAGAGAAATCTGCACCGTTTACTTTAGTACCTATATTTTCTATAATAACTGTCTTCTTATTCACTGGTTTTACGATTCCTTGTACAAATGTTGTATCAAAATCATAATTCTGTGTTGCTAAATGACCAACAATACCTGCACCACGCAATGGTGGTTCTGTTTCTGTAAATATACCATCGATTGTCTCGAATCTAATCTTTAATGTATCGCCACCTGGTATTGCTGGTGAGAATGCAGCTGGATACCAGCCTTCTTCGTCTGGCTTTAATGTTAACTGATTCGCAAAATTATTATCATATGAATATGCTGCAGCTGGATTTAATGCTGTTGCCTGACGGATCGTAACATTAGCATTACCTATATTCTTTAAATATATACCGCTATCTGATACATAAGGCCCTGCATTGGTTCTGCGACGTTGCCAATCATAACCACGGGCAATTAATCCGCCTTCTACGCCACGGCCACGTAATTCGCCTATGCTGTCTCGACTACTTGCATCACTTGAAAATACTATCTGATCGGTATACGATATCTTGTCTAATGCAGTAAATTCTACATCTAATTGTTTAGTTGCTCCAACAGCCAGAATCCATGGATTCATAGCAGAAATTGCCGGCCAGTTCATAGGTTTAAAGATAGTAGGTTGGGTAGGCATTGTATAGCCTGTAATTGTTAAAGGAACAGTTCCTTCATTTCTTACAGATAATGGTAAAATTGAGCTTGTTCCTTTTTTGATAGATCCAAAATCAATTTCACTTACATAGATAATTGGTTCACCTACTTTAGCTTTTACTATTCCTTTTTCGGCTATAACGCAACCATCATCGATAAGAAATATATCATTAAATTCACCGATCACATCTTTTGTGAATTCGACATCTAATGTAACCTTGCCACCTGCTGGAATTGTAAGTGGGAATGTAACATTTTGAAGTGTAAAGCCAGTTGAACCACTTTTTAATCTAAAGCCTTTTACTATTGCTGCTGAAGTCTTATTAAGATTGACTAAGTCAATTTGCTTTGTCTTTTTTTGACCAGGTTTTAATAAACCAAAATCAGTTTCTTTTGCTATAACATCTACGCTAAATGCTTTATAATTTACTTCGATAATTGTGTCATTACCTGCTCTATCTACAAAAATGAGCATTGCACGTGCATCTAGGGCTAGATCTATAACATTTAAAGACCAATCAGTTGTGATTGTTGTGCCAGCAATGAATTCACGCTTTTTATCATAATTAAAATCATAATTATAACTAGAATCTAAATCCATATAAATCAAGGCAAGATTTGAGCGTAGATTTGGATCATCTGGTCTATCTGTTACTAATGCAGAGCCAGAACCATCGGCACCAACCACAGAACCATTGCATAATACTTTCCATTGTGGATCTGGCTTTACAGTATCTTTTTTCTCTAAATCGCCTAAAGCAACGCTTGTTGGGAAGCCATAGGAATCATACCAAGAAAAACCATATGCATAACCTGCAAAAGGAGCCTTTGCTCTGATGCGATAAACACCATCTCCATTTAATTGAAGACGTTTCATAGAATAGGTTTTGCCTCTAATTGGAATAGAGAATTTATATCCTGGTGAAGCACCAAATTGGACATTAACTTTTTTCCAAGAAAACTTTCCGTTCACAACAGTTGCAAATTCTAAATCATCAGGCACAGATCCATCAGGTGAATTTTCATATACCAAGTTTACATATTGTCTTAAAAATGGAAGAGAACCACCTTTGGCTCCTGGCGTACAGAATACAATCTCTTTTTGATATTGCTCTAATGGGGTCATAACCATTGCAAATGGATCACTTGTTACATTGTCATCACTTTGGCCAGTATTATATAACATGATATAAATTGGTTTATCGGCAGAAATAACTTTACATGGCGTGCCACCTGTATTGACAACATCAGCCAATAATCCATCAAATGCGCGGCGTTCAATAAATGCATCGCCCTCGCCTCGTGAATTCAATGTGATACGCATCCAATCCAGGCCATCCCGAAATACTTTAGTATCACGTTCTTTTGCGAACACACGAATAACAGGAGCCTTTAAACGACCAACGATGGGAGTAACATGATATTCCTTACCCCACGTAAATGTTGGTAATTCCATTTCACTTATATAATCACAGGCATAAACACCCGAGGGAACATTTGCGCATTGATTACCTGAAACAACACCAATTGGTTTGGTAGCTTTAACTAATGAACCAGCAATATCTTGAGCATCTGCATCGTTTGCAAAGCAAAGTACATCGCCTTTCATCATATTAAATGTAGCTTTTTGTCCTTTTTTAAGGCCTCCAGTAGTCATGGAACCTGCTGTTCCACCCATAGTAAATGTTACTTCTGTATCATCATATGCTGCTATAATATTCGACTCTGCGGGAAGAAAATAACCAAAACCTGCCGCTGTATATTGAGGATAAGAAGCAATAACATATTCATTACCAAAAGCAGAAATAGGAATAGCTAAAAAGCCATCACTTGTATATTGATAACGGGTAACTCCATAACAAATAATTGGAGCACGTGCTTTAATATGAACGGCTGCTTTAAAATATACTTGTTCTTTTGGGGCTTTATCACGTCCCCTTTTATAAAAAGGTTGTCCAACAGTGGTTGGAATTTTAAATTCAACAACATCATTAGCGACAGCAATTTTTGATTCTCTCCAACCTTGAGATTCTACTTCTACGGTAATTTCTTGGCGAACACCAGAAGCAACAAATACTCTCAAATAATTATCAGATCCAGGTGATTCTTCATCATAACATGCGGGAAATGAAAAATAAAATTCATTACCAGCATTAGAGCCGGCAAGAAAAGATGTTAATTTACTTTTGTCCATTTCTCTGGACTGTGCTAGTGAAGCACCTAGAGTTAAGGTACAAAATGTAATAATCAATAATGAGAATAATTTCTTCATTGAGAATTCCTGAAATATATTATAAATTTTAGTGTATTTCTAAAGGATATAAAGAAGACATTGTAATGAACAGACCCTGTTAAGGATTTTTATATTTGTTACATATTAAGAATAATAATTTGACTATTCAAGTAATTGTATAGACTTTTTATTAGTGAATTTGTAACAGAATAAAAAAAATGCCTGAACTCTAAAGAATTCAGGCATTTGCCATTCAATAAATGAATGAAGAAATTATTTGTCCCAGAATATTTTACTTTGAGTAGTAATACCTGCTGGCATATTTGCGCTATTATAAATACGCTCGCTAATAGGGTAAATAAATCTACGTGGAGTAAGTCCAGAAGCTAATTTTGGAGGAGTTATTGAAGGTATTCCTGTTTTTCTCCAATCACAAAAAGATTCGGGTTGTGTATATAAAGCAAGATACTTTTGTGTCATGATATGATCTAAAGTAAGATTTCCTGTTGGCATAACTTCAGGCTTTGCAAGATATGTAGTAACTTCTACATCAGAAACACCTGCTGCTTTCATGGATGATTTAATTGCATTAGTATAAGATTGTTTAGCGTCGGCACCACTTCCTTCTGCTAATTTTATTTCTGCTCTAATCATCATCATTTCTACATACGTTATCACTGGAACAGGAGAAGTAGCGCTTGCATATAATGGTCCTGGATCGCAATCTACTGTAAATTTACCTGCTTTATCTGCAGCAATATATGCATCACGACGTGGGTCTTCTAATCCATTCATAATATCTACCAATCTTGTACCAATGGTCATATAACCACTTCTTTGTGACATAAACTGTGACAAAGGATTTTCGGCAGTTGGATCTTCAGCAAAATTAACCATTGCATCATCGGCTTCACTACCCATTGCAAGTGCAATAGATTGTAGTGCAGCAGAAGCTGCTTTGCTTTGGTCTACTTTAGAAAGTCTCCATGCATAACGTGCTTTTAATGCATGTGCTGTTTTAATCCATTTCGAAACATTACCTCCATGAATAATATCTGAGGATGCATCTGGTTTAAAAGTACTGGTAGCAGAACCTAAATCTGTAATTGCTTCATTTAGCATAGTTTGAATAGATGCATAGATCGCATCTGCTTTGTCGTATTTAGGCTTTAAATTTGCATTTCCTTGTAATGCTTCAGACATAGGAGCATCGCCCCATAAATCGGCTACTTGACCCATTGTTGCAGCCATCATTACTTTTGCAATTCCACGATAATGTGGAGAGTTTGATTCGGTTGCTTTTTCACTAACAATTTTCAAATTATTTAGGCATACTTGATATGTTGTAGACCAAGAATTGTCACCATCACTTTCTGTAAATTGATAATTATTTAATACATCAAATTGGCGATCAATTCCTGTGAAATTTTGTATCCACATTCCTGTAAATCTGCTAAAATCACCACCAACAACATATGCATAAGAAACTTCGGCTACAGGTAGAACCAAATTTAATGGAGCATCTACCGGATTATTTGGATCAACATTTATATTTGAGTCAACCCATGAATCGCAACTTGAAAACAACAATGTAGAAAAAGCTGCGAGTATAATTAAAAGATATTTTTTCATAATTATTTCACCTAATGGTTAAAAAGTTAATTGGATAATTTATAGTATTAGAATCCAAGGCTAAGTCCAAAAACATAGCTTTTTGTATTTGGGAATTGGAAATAATCCATGCCTTGTCCATTACCATTTCCAACTAAACTTGTTTCTGGATCGATACCAGTATATGGTGTACTTAACCATAAATTACGGGCAGTAAATGTAAGCCCAACTTTAGAAACAAGAGAACCACTTAGCATAGAAGCAGGAAGATTATAAGAAACTGTTAATTCACGTAAACGGATATAACTTGCATCTTCTATAAATTCTTCTGATTGAGATCCAAATCCACCACCATTTCCGCGATACCATGCTTCACTTAATGGTACTGATTTAGTATTTGGTGCATAAGTAACTGCTTGTGTAACTGTATCAACAATTTCTACTACACCAGCAAAAACTGTCATACTACCACGGTTTTCTGTTTCTTTATGTGTTCCATAATTTAACAAAGCACCTTTAGTACCATTCCACATCACTCCGCCTTGCTTAATATCTAATAAAGCAGAAACGGTTAAATCATTAAATCCTAAAGTTAACCGTGTACCAGCAATCCAATCAGGATTTATATTTCCAAGTGCACCTGTTTCGTCATCTACAGTAGGATATCCACTTGATCCAATAATTTTTTCACCAGCTTCATTTCTTTTCCAACGGCCACCATAAATAGTACCATAAGGCTGCCCAGCAACTGCACGAATTTGTGAACCAGTAAATCCATTGATAAAAATATTATCTACGCCAGGAGCAAGTTCTAATACTTCACTCTTATTGGTAGACCAGTTTACATTTAAATCTGCTGTAAATCCATCGGATTCGAATAAGCGTCCACCTAATTGAATTTCTATACCACTATTTTGAATACTACCAGCATTCATCAATTTGCTAGTAAATCCGCTTGAACTTGAAACAGGAACAGCAAATATCTGATCTGTAGAAGTATTTGAATAATAATTAATATCAAAAGAGATACTATTACTAAAGAGACGAGTTTCTAAACCAATTTCAATTTCAGTTTTCATTTCTGGTTTTAAGTCTGAAGCACCTAAACTGCTTGATTTTTGGAAACCAGCAGAGCCATTGAATGGGAATGTAACACCATTTGTCCAACCATCAGCAAAGCCAGCCTTTGTAAACAATGTTTGTGTAGCATAAATAGGTGCATCTTTACCTACTAAAGCATAAGAAGCACGTAATTTAGCATAGTTCAAAGCATCGCTTTTGTCCATTAATTCTGTAAGAATTAAACCAAGAGAAACAGATCCAAACATAAATGAATTATTGTCTTTTGGCAATGTAGTTGACGATTCATTACGCATTGTTGCATTAATAAATAAGTAATTCTTATAATCAAGTTTAGCATCTGCATATACAGCTGATGTTCTTTTTCTGGATAAACTTTGTCCAGGATTTAATGTTCTTGAATTAGACATATTATAAAAGCCAGGAATTACTAAGTCATCGCCTATAGCATATAAATTTTCTAAGTTTTTGGAATACATATTTTGTCCTAATGTTATGCTTCCATTCAAATCCTCATTAAAGCTTTTACGCATTGTAACCAATAAATCACTTGTGATATCGCTATTGAAATATTGATCTTCTACTACACGACCTGCAACATAAGAATTAGAATTTACAGCATAAATTTGCTTGCGGCGGTCAGAATAGAAATCTTGTCCAATACGATATGTTATACTTATCCAATCTGCAGGGGTATAATCTGCTTGTGCATAAGCAATTACTCTGTCAACATTATCTGTAAATGGATTATTATTAACTACCCAATAAGGATTATCAAAGCCAGAAGTACCACGATATGCTCTTTGATTGCCATTAGCAAATGTATAAGCAGATTTATCTGTTGATCCATCAACACCATTTGCATTATCAAAAGTAATTGGTGAACGTAATAATCCTAGCATAACACCAGAAATATTAGAACCCTGCTGAATTCTTGTTCCACCTGAATTTGAATAATTTACAGATCCACTTACTTTTAATTCCTGAGAAAATGTATGATCTCCAGAAAGTCTTAAAGTAGTTCTGCTAAATGTGTTTTTAGGAGTTACACCTGTTTGATTCATATTTGATAATGACAAAAAGAATGAAGAAGATGTATTCCCACCGGATAGACTAAATGCATTGGTAGTTGTGTAGCCAGTTTGGAAAAAACTACCTGTATTATCATAAGGAGTTACAGGAGTTCCAGCAACACCATTTGGTGTAGAACTTTTTCCATAGACTTTTCCATTTTTATCCCAGATCCAAGTTGGATCAGCTACCCATACTAGTGAATCAATAGAAGGACCCCAAGAACGAGGACGTGAACTAGCTGCAGCAACAGGAGAGCCTAAAGCACCATTTAATCCTTGTGCATATTTAGATTGCAATTCTGGTAATTTATTAACTTGATTGATGCCTAATGAAGTTGAAAAAGATGCAGACATTCTGCCGATTCCTTTTTCACTTAAACCTTTTTTAGTTGTAATAATAATAGCTCCAGAGCCAGCACGAATACCATATAATGCAGTTGCAGCTGCACCTTTAAGAACATTCATAGATTCGATATCATCTGGATTAATATCTACAGCACGATTTGAATATGCAACACCACCAGTATTATCTTCGGTAGATAACATTGAATTATCTATTGGAATACCATCAATAACAAATAATGGCTGATTATCGCCAGTTATTGATGATGCACCTCTAATTCTAATATATGAAGAACCACCAGCTGCACCTGTAGAATTAATAACTTGAACACCCGCAACTTTACCAGCCAAGCCACCAACAATATTGGCTTCTTTTGATTGAGAAATTGCACTACCTTTTACTTCTTGTGTAGCAAATGTTAAGGAGCGCTTTGATTGTTCAATACCAATCGCTGTAACAACTACTTCATCTGTTTTTGCGACATCTTCTTCAAGAACCACATCTACGATATCTGATTGTCCTAAAGAAACTTCTTTGGTTTTCATGCCAATAAGTTTAAATGTTAACGTTTTGCCACCACTTGGTACAGTAATTTTATACTTACCATCTTGTTTTACATAAGTACCAACACTGGTACCTTTAACAAGTACCGTTGTTCCAGGTAAATTGTTTCCTTTATTAGAAGAAACTTTACCAGAAACTACTCTCTCTTGTGCAAATGCAAACTGTACTGTCGCCATAAGACAGATTATCAGCGAAGAGTAAAAAGTTTTCATGCTTACTCCATGAGTAATGTGAAGAAATATAAAGTTGAGGAATTAAATACTCAGAAATCAACAAAATAATACAGTACTTTTTATACCTTTTAAAGTATATAATTCTAGCATTGGTGATTATCAATGAGCTTATCTGAAAATTCAGCTATCTCATCTCATTTTGTTGTGAATTTGTCCTTTTATAAAGAACTTTTTTTTGTTTCAGACGGAACTTATGTATTACTACATATTTATACTTGTAGTAATATTTAATGCAATTCAAATTAAGAAAATATAATACAAATACAACGATTAAATAATAGTGATTTTATTAATTTAAAATTGGTAGGCGAATCCAAATGAGGTTGGAGTAAGAATAGGGATAAAACGATTTGATTGAGGATCCTTTTGATGCTCATTATGAGCTTGTAAAATTGCTTTTGCTGAAAGATATCCAATGCCGCCCCCTAATAGAATATCAGAAAACCAATGGGCATCTTTGTGCATTCTAGCATATGCAGTCCCTGAAGCTAATCCATAAAAAAGTATATCACCCCACCACGTATCAAGCTGATTTGCAAACACAGTACTTGCTGCAAAAGCAATAGTACTATGTCCTGAAGGAAATGATAAATATGCATCATTGGTCTGAAACCAATGATATGATTGATTCCCTTCTTTTGCATATGGCCTTGCCCTGCCAATAATGGATTTCAATACTGTTGTAATTAATCCTGAAACAATAAATGATTCTACTGTTAATCTTGCAGTATTTCTAAGCTTCTTAGAATCACTTATTAATCCTATTGCATAGATACTCCCCGTGATCCCTAATTGATAATATAAATTGCCATAATTATTTGCGAACTCTATTGTTTTTCCATTTACATCTACTTTATTTCTTTCTGCAATAGTTTTAAAAGTATTGTCACATGTCATACCCAATAATGACCCAACAACTAATAATCCCGGCTTTTTTAAATCATTAAAGTTTTCAATTGAACTTGATGAATATATAGAAGATAAATCATAAAAAGTTGAGTGTACATCTTCCTTAAGTGTAGAGTATAGGTTTGTAGAATCATTTTCATGGATTTCTGCATACATATCTGTAACAGAAATAAAGAAAATGAATACGCAGAAAAGTATTGTTCGGGGAGAGATAAACATTTTATTGATCGATTAGTTCTGAATGCAATGATTTCAAGGTTTGATGCAAAAATTTCTGGTCTATAACAGCACATAAAGCATATTCAGATATACCACTTAAAAGGATTGGCATAGAGTTGTGCCTACAAATTATTTCATTAAACATAGATAATAAATCAGGATGTTTATTTGACACATTATTTGGTCCTATTGCTGCAATAAATGATTGTTCTTTATAGGATATTTCCCAATCTTTAAGGCTTTCAGCTTTACTTAGGAAGTTAATTCTATCTAATGAAATAACAGCATACATATTATTTTCGAGGCATCCAAAAGCATATGTATCGCATTGCAATGTGTCCAAAAATTCTCCGATAATTGACATTTTCTGCGTGATAGAAAAAGTTTTATGTGTAAAACCGACAAGTCCAACAGCTTGCTTTGAGGTTATAGAAATGATCTTGGATGCAGAATACTTTGAATCAGCAACAATAACAGTTCCTTTTTCATGAGGTGAAAACGTGTTTTTTACTATAACTGGAATATTATGTTTAATTGCAGGTAAAATTGTTTCTGGATGTAATACTTTCGCACCAAAAAATGATAATAGCCTCGCCTCTTGAAAGCTCATTTTTTCGATAGTATGTGCATTGGAAATTAATTTTGGGTCGGCAGATGCTATGCCAGATACATCTGTCCAAATAACAATTTCCTTTGCTTCAATAGCCATTCCAATTAATGCTGCAGAGAAATCTGATCCACCGCGTCCCAGGGTTGTTATAATATCATTTGCATCACTTCCAATAAAACCTTGGGTAATGATTATATCTTTATGTTCAAATTTGGGTATGATAGTTTTCTGGACTTGCAGAATCATTAAATCATAATCAATATTTGCCGAAGTATAAGTTGAATCTGTTTTCATAAATGATGAAGCATTTACCAATTCAGCATCTAATCCAATTTCCTTTACATATTCAGAAAAAATAAGAGTAGATAATAATTCCCCAAATGAACTTAATCTATCTAATGATCGTGAAGTACATTCACCAAGCAAAGATATTCCCTCACAGAACTTAGCTATATCTTTGGCTATGAAAGTAAATTCAGCATCCAAAGTTGTCCTATGAATATCCAAGGAATACATAATATCTGTATGGAAATGAATTATATCTTCAATCAAAGATATTCTTTCTTTTTCATCAATATAAGCGGACTTTTTGCCAAGGTATAAAAGCTTATTGGTAATTCCAGAACAAGCTGATAAAACAATTACCTTTTTTTTCCTTATATCATTTTGAATGATAAAAGCTACTTGCTTTATAGCATCTGCATTACCAACAGAAGTGCCACCAAACTTCATTACAATCATATACTTTGTCCAATTAATGATTGTGATAAAGTATCTAACAATGGTTCGATTATTTCATCTTTTGATAATATTACAATTGCAATAGCCATGTTATTAGTATGGGAAATTGAAAGGTTAATTTGGGTGTCTTTTATTAATTCTTTTAATGAATCATTGATAATGATGATTGGTTTTCCATGCAAATCATGAGAAATTTCGATTGACAAAAAAGAGCAGTGCTTTCCAATGCCAGTACCTAATGCTTTGCTAAATGCTTCTTTTGCGGAAAAAAAACCTGTATAATGCGACATACTATTTTGTGAAAAAGACTCACAATATGCAATTTCGGTTAAAGTGTATATTCTTGATAAAAAAGATTGTCCATACATATCAATTGAATCTTTAATTCTAGACACTTCTGTTATATCTATTCCGATTCCAATAATCATAATTCTATTGTTTATCTCTGTTGATAGTTTTGCAAAATAATCTCTTTATCTGTCAATATTAAGAAATATCCAAAAACTACCATTTAATTGTCCTTTGAATAAGTAGATTATGGATATTTTTACCGTATAACTTCGCCAATAAAAAAACTAATACTTACTTCATGGATTAATATTATGCTTTTAGAAGATCAGGAATATTTTGCGAATAATTTGTACTCTACAGACAGACATCATTCTTTTATAAAAAAACTAGAACAAAATATTGGGGCATCGATTGATTTTAGAATAGCAGAAATGCCAATTTTTATCAATAATTCATTAAGAAAGAAATTAGAAAATTATGCTAAAGAAATTATCATTGAATGTATAGATCTTCATAGTGATTCTAGATATAATAATCATATACCAGAATTATATAAAGTTCCACATCAATCATCAAAACCTCTTTTTTCTGTTGTTGATTTTGCAATTACTCAAGATGCAGATGGCGAATACATTCCTAAAGTTGTCGAATTACAGGGTTTTCCATCACTATTTGGATATCAGTATTTTTATGCAAATACAATATTGCAGGAATATCCATTTACTAATAATTATAGCACCAACTTATCTGATTATACAAATGAAGAATATATTTCATTATTGAAAGAATCACTAATAAGTTCATATCACCCTGATGAAACGTGTTTATTGGAATATAAACCTGAACAGCAAAAAACAAGACCAGATTTTATCGCTTTACAAACATTAACTGGCATTCAAACAACTGATATTGAACAAGTTAAAAAAGAAGGAAACAAATTATTTCATCAAAGAAATGGTAAATGGGTTCACATAAAAAGAGTATTTAATAGAGCAATTGTGGACGAATTACAAGAAAAACATGCAAAGTTGAATTTTCATTGGAATGAAGAATTAGATATAGAATGGGCAGGACATCCTAATTGGTATTTTACTATTAGTAAGAATTCAATGCCTTATTTAAAGCATGTATCAATTCCAAAAACAGTTTTTTTATCTGACATAGAAAATATTCCAGATAATCTGGAACCTTTTGTTCTTAAACCTTTGTTTTCTTTTTCTGGTAAAGGTGTAAATGTTCAACCAAGCAAAAATGATATTGATTTAATACCTGCTTACATGAGAAGCCAGTATATACTTCAATCTAAAATCAATTATGCTAATTGTATATATACTCCTGAAGGACAAAACAAGATTGAGATAAGAATAATGTTGATTTGGCCAGAACATTACGATGTTCCCATTCCTGCGATGTCACTCGCAAGAACAGGCAGAGGCCCAATGATGGGAGTGAGATACAACAATATACCGTGGACTGGTTCAACCGGATGTCTTTTTAGAGATTAGTGGATTATATATTTCTATATTTATATACAGTTATGAATACTCTTTATGTTTTAGAAATTGATAAGTTTGCACTTACTAATGAAGAAATTTATTCGGAAACTCATTCCAAAGTACAAAGTAATACCCTAATGAATAGTACACAAAGTAAGCAATCATTGTTCGAGCAGGAAGCACTTCCACACATGAATGCTTTATACAGCTTTGCTGTAAGATTGTGTAGAGATAGAGATGATGCAAGTGATTTGTTGCAGGAAACTTTCTTAAAAGGTTATCGTTTTTTTGACAAATTTGAATCTGGTACAAATTGCAAAGCATGGCTTTTTCGCATATTAAAAAACACATATATAAATCAATATCGAAAAGATAAAAAAGAGCCAGATACTATCGAATATGATACTATAGAAGAGTTTTACGATTTAATTAGAAGCGAGTCTTCTGAATCTACAGATCTTCAAAAAAGAATTTTTGACAATTTATTAGACGATGAGATTTCTATCGCTTTGGATTCATTACCAGAATCATTTAGAACTGCTATTATCCTGTGTGATTTAGAAGGTATGACTTATGAAGAAATCTCAGAAATCCTAGAATGTCCTATTGGAACTGTTAGATCAAGGCTTCACAGAGCTAGAAATATTTTAGCATCAAAACTGATAAAGTATGCCAAAAACCGTGGTTATGATACCCAACAATATGAACAATAACAATATTAATTAATATTTTTTTTACACCTTTAAGTACTACAGTGAATTACAAGCAACAAGAACTCGAAGAGAATCTCACATCTTTAATAGATGGGGAATATATTGCCCCAGATCTTAGAGAAGAGCTTCTGAACCGTCTTGATTCTAACACTGAGTTACGCGTAGCACATACAATTCAAACGGCAACCAAAAACATCTTTATTAATCGCAAAGATGCATTGAGCATACATGCCCCTCTAGATGTTCAAATGGCAGTTCAAAGAATTCTTGATAATGAACAATCATTGAATACAGCAGAGCATTCATCAAAAATTGAACAGACATTTTATAATGTATATAATGTTATACTTAAGATTTTCCTTAAGCCTGTAATTGCCTTCCCTTTAGGCATAATTATTGGTATTTCAGGCTATTTACTGTATAATCAATCCTCTGTTGATTCCGAAATATTTTCTTATGTAAATATAACTCACAAAGGCAATGATAATTTATGTTTTCAGGCATATAATAATTTTCATTCTTTAGAGAATGGCAATTTACCGCTTCAGATGCTAACCAATAACAAAGATGAATTATCTAAATTTTTTAAAGAAAAAGGCGTTAATTATCCAGTTTTTTACCCAGATATTGATGCAGAATTGCAGGGTGGTGTTGTTTCTGAATATAAAGGTGTTAAATTGGCCCACTTCGTTTTCAAAGTAGGCGATAAATTTGTATACATGTACGAAGTGCCAAATCAGATGATAGATAACCATAATCTGCAAATCAATCCAAAAGCTATAGAAATAGTTAACAAAGCTGATTGGTATTGGGAGAAAGAAAAAGGTTCCAATAATACAATGGTTTTATGGCGAATAAAATCTAATATGTGTTCAATCGTCACAAATCTACGTATGGATCAACTTTCAGCACTTATTCACGTTAAGGAATCCTGATATGAATTGCTTTCAGGGCACATCACTTCGTTTAGCATTAATATCTACCGTTTTATTAGGAACATTTACTTCCATCAATGTATATGCTCAAACAACAGATAATACACCAAAAGTCAAGGTTTTTCCTATTGAAACAGTTAATAGATCAACTGTTCCCGGCAAGGCGTCTACTTTTACATGGAAAGATGGAACTAATTTGAGTAATTTAATTCAGTATGGCGCTGGAAAGGTAATATTCTTGAACTTTTGGGCAACGTGGTGTCCTCCTTGCAGAAAAGAAATCCCAGATATAATTGAACTTTATAAAGAGTTTTCTGAAAATGAAGTTTTAGTTTTAGGTGTTTCGATGGATAGAGATGATGAAGCTTTAAAAACTGTAAGCAAATTTGTCCGCTTAAAAAATATGCCGTATACAGTGCTAGTTGGCAATGATCAAGTTGCAGATGCTTTTGATGGAATTGGAGCTATTCCTACTACATTTATTATCAAAGCAGACGGAAGCATTTCAGAAAAAATAGTTGGGGCAAGAAGCAAGGAAGATTTTAAGTCTGCAATAATGCGTGCGATGGTAAAAAAATAATTTGACGTGCATAGTATTTATTACAACAATTAAATATTTTTTGGTTTCCTATTGTCGATTCCTTTTAAATAGATACTCTCTTAATGCTATTGCATATGGCTGAGAGGTATCAATCTGCAAATATTCTACGCCTCTTATCCTGCATTCATGTTTTAATTGAATCACAAAACGTTGAAATTCTTCTGTATACGATTTCTTAATCTGATATGGCTGAGTCATTAACTCTTCTCCAGTTTCAATGTCTTTAAAATTAGCATCTGCACCAAAATCAAAATCTTTTTCTCTTGGATCTAGAACCTGAATCGCAATCACTTCATGGCCATTGTGTCTAAAATGTTTTAGAGCTTGTACGATGGATTGGATATCATCAAAAAAATCGCTTATAACTATAACCATACCTCTTTTGGGTAATTGATCAGCAAGCTTATGCAATGCATCAGAAGTGCCAGTTTGCATTGATGGGACAGCTGATCCCAAAATTTTAAGTATTTCTTGAAGATAGGAAGCCTTCTTTTTTGGGGGTAAAAAATTCACTAAATCTGAATTGTATAATACAAGCCCAGCAGCATCTTGTTGTTTCATCATTAAATAGCAGAAAGACGCAGCCAAACAAGCAGCATAATCGAATTTAGTGATGTTTCCTTTAGAAGCATAATTCATAGATGCACTCGAATCAACTACAACTGTACAACGTAAATTGGTTTCTTCTTCGAATTGCTTGATATAATATCGATTAGTTCTTCCTACAATTTTCCAATCTAAATACCTTAAATCATCTCCTGGATGATATTGTCTGTGTTCAGCAAATTCTACGCTAAAACCATGATATGGTGATTTATGCAAACCAGACATAAAGCCTTCGACTATCAGCCTAGCTTTAATTTCAATTGATCCCAAACTTGAAACAGCTTCGGGGCTTAGATATTTGTGTGAATTATACATTTTTTTGATTTTGTAAAGAAGAAATCCCCTCGGCAAGACGTAATATCCCTTTTTGAAGTGTTTGTTCAGAAGCAGCAAAAGAAATTCTTATTGAATTTGGATTGCCAAATGCACTACCAGGAACTAAGGCTAATAAAAATCTATCTAATAAATAACTACAAAACAGTGCATCATCTTCAATACCTGTATCAGCAAGAATTGATCCTAATTCAATAAAAACATAAAAAGCACCATCAGGAATATGAAATCTAATACCTGGTATTGTTGACAGTAGATCACAAACCAATTGCTTTCTAAAAGAAAATGCTTTTCGCATGTTTTCTACATCATAATCTCCACCAATCAAAGCACCAAGTGCTGCTTTTTGCGCAATAGAACATGGATGCGAAGTACTTTGTCCTTGTACTTTAGATGCTTCTTTAAACACATGTTCGGGGGCATTCATATAGCCTATACGCCATCCAGTCATTGCATATGCTTTTGACACACCATTAACGGTAATTACTCTATGAGCTATAGATTCAATGGCACCCGGAGAAAAGTGTTTTATATCTCCGAATGATATCTTCTCATAAATTTCATCACTAATAATAAAACAATCATGATCCTGTAATACAGCTGCTAAGTCTCTTATTTCCTGTTCTGTATACATGATTCCAGTAGGATTGGAAGGACTATTTAAGATGACACATTTAGTGTTAATTGTTAAATGAGCCTGCAATTGCAAAGGAGTAACTTTATATACTTGTTCAAATGAAGCTTGAATGATAATCGGTGTGGCACCAGTTAATGCTACCATAGCAGGATAACTAACCCAATATGGAGCAAAGATCAATACTTCATCGCCTTCATTACATATAGCATTAAGCACATTATAGATACATTGTTTAGCGCCCCCAGAAATTAAGATCGTTGACTGCCTAACAGATTTAATATCATTATCATTAATAAATTTATTAGCGACAGCTTCTCTTAATTCCATAATACCATCGGATTCTGTATAATGAGTAAAATTTTGTGAAATTGCATGTAATGCTGCTTGCTTAGCACATTCCGGTGTATCAAAATCAGGTTCTCCTACAGAAAGAGAGACGATATCTAAACCCTGCTTCTTTAATCTTTTTGCTTTATTTGATATGGCCAAAGTTTGCGCTTCCTGTGCAGCTAAAACTCGGTATGATAAATGTGAACTCAAAATCACTTCCTCTATGATTTATTTTTCTTTATGCTGAGGCATTCAAAGATTCAAATGCCAATAATATGCCAAATTACAATAAACGAAGGATATCCCCAAGGCTTATAAATAGGCACCTTCATCAAATATTAAAGAATGTTTTCAGTTCCTTTTCCATACACAATTAAAATTCATAATTTGTTTTGATTAATAATAAGAAAATGAAATGCATATGGAAAAAAAACCATTAACAGTAAGCCAAATAACAGGAACAATTAAATCATTATTAGATGGAATGGGAATTCTGTCAATTACTGGTGAAATCTCTAATTTCAAATTACATTCTTCTGGACATAGGTATTTTTCTTTAAAAGATGATGCCGCACAAATTTCTGCTGTCATGTGGCGGGGAAAAACCCTTGTATTTCCATTACAAGATGGTATGAAAGTGTTAGCAATAGGTACGGTTTCAGTATATCCCCCGCAAGGAAAATATCAATTAGATTGTATTTCGATTGTCCCTTTGGGTACAGGCGATCTTTACATGGCTTTCGAGGAGTTAAAATTAAAACTTGGACGAGAAGGTTTATTTGATATTTCCCGAAAAAAACCTATTCCAGTATTTGCTAAAAACATTGGAATTATTACTTCTCCAACGGGTGCAGCTGTTCAAGATATTCTAACTACACTTAAACGAAGAAGCCCTTTATCTGAAATTCTCTTAAGGCCTACTTTAGTTCAAGGTGATTCTGCTATTGAAGATATTAAAAATGCTATCATTGAATTGCAATCACACAATTGCGACATCATAATCCTGGCTAGGGGCGGAGGTTCTATCGAAGACTTATGGGCCTTCAATTCTGAATTAGTTGCAAGAGCAATTGCCAATTGTTCCATACCAATTATAGCTGGAATTGGACATGAAACGGATTTCACAATTGCTGATTTTGTAGCAGATCACCGTGCAGCTACTCCAACTGCTGCCGCTGAATTAGCAACCTCTATTACAATCTCAGATTTTATTCATTTTATTGATAATACAGAAAATTCGATAAAGAAAGTGATATCCCAAACCATATCGCAGAAAAAAGAATTGGTACTTAGATATGAACAACATTCAGGTTTTAAATTTGTAAAAGATTCTATTCGATATGCAATTCAAAAAACAGATGATCTAGAAACTAGATTATTTCAAAATAGCCAAAGAACTCTAGCCGAACACAAAAAAGGATTTTTTGCATTAGAACAACATTTTAATGCTCTATATCCATTACAACCACTCAAAAAAGGATTTGCACTACTTCATAAAGATGGTAAAACTCTTACATCTCACGAACAATTATATCAACATGATATTATAACAATTCAAAGAGAATTTAGCGCTTCTACTGCTCAAATATTATCCAATTCACTCGAATAATCATATCAGGTAATTATATTATTTACCCTTCAGATTTTTTTTTCTTTGATTCTTAACCAGCATCTCTTATTTTTGCAACTCTGTTTTATAAGCAAACATTGTTGGGGCGTCGCCAAGTGGTAAGGCAGCGGTTTTTGGAGCCGCCATTCGTAGGTTCGAATCCTTCCGCCCCAGCTGATATATACTTGGAAGCCATAGCCGGCTTACGGTTTGTGGCTTTTCACTAAGAATGAAACGGTTACCATGTATTACTTAATTGTATTATTGGCAACCTTATATACTTTATAATTAATCAGTTCTTGGTGCATTCTGCATGTCAGAGTTAATTATTGTTTCTGGTAGATCAAATAGTCCTTTAGCCGAAAAAATAGCTCGGTCTTTAGGAGAAGAGTTATCTCCGGTAACAATTACAAACTTTAGTGATGGAGAAATTTGGGTTAAATACGAAGAAAACATTAGGGGTAAAGATGTTTTTATCGTTCAACCTACAAATCCTCCTGCAGAAAATCTACTTGAACTATTAATAATGATTGATGCTGCACGTAGGGCATCTGCAAAAAGAATAACAGCCGTTATTCCTTATTTTGCATATTCACGTCAAGACAGAAAAGATCAGCCAAGAGTTTCTGTTACTGCTAAATTAGTTGCTAATTTGATAACCGAAGCAGGTGCAGACAGAGTAATCACAATGGATTTGCACACACCGCAAATTCAAGGCTTTTTTGATATTCCTTTAGACCATTTATATGGTTCTACTGTATTAGTTAAAGCGCTTTTTGATATTAAGTCTGACAACCTTGCAATAGCTTCTCCTGATGTTGGTGGTATAAAAACCGCTAGAACATATGCTAAGATTCTTGGTGCAGACTTAGTAGTGGTAGATAAGCGTAGGCCTTCCCATAATGTTGCCGAAGTGATGAATATAATCGGCGAGGTTGAAGGTAAGAACATCATAGTAATTGACGATTTGATTGATACAGGAACTACATTTGTAAAATGCTCTGAAGCGTTAATTGCTGCAGGAGCAAAAAGTATCACAGGTGTATGTACACATGCGGTATTTTCTGGTAGTGCCATAGAGAAAATTCATAATAGTCCTGCAATACAGAATGTGTATGTTACAGATACTTTCCCGATGCATTGGGATAGCAATAAAATACACACGATTTCTGTAGCAGACTTATTCGCAGAAGCGATACGTAGAACGCATAATAATGCTTCGATCAGTTCGCTTTTTGAAATAATTAGATAAATATACTATTCAATAAGAATTTCATTGGAGAATGTCAATGAGTGAAGTTGTTCTTAAAGCTCAGCGCCGTGATATTGGTAAAAAAGCCTCTAAAGCTATAAGGAATAAAGGCCTAGTTACTGGAATATATTATAGTCATGGCGAGGAGCCAATTGCTATTTCTGTTCATCCGCTAAATATGCGTCCTATTGTGTATACAGCAAATGCAAAAATTATAAACTTAGATGTAGAAGGTTCTAATTCTACTATCAAATGCATGTTGAAAGATATATCTTTCGATCCTGTTACTGATGTAATTGTACATTTTGATTTGTTTGGTGTGCAAGAAGACAAGCCAATCAATATTCTTGTTCCAGTTGCTTTTAAAGGACAAAGCATTGGTATAAAAGAAGGTGGTATTTTGGAACATATCATCCATAAATTACCAGTGGTTTGCTTACCTAAGGATCTTCCCGAAAAATTAGAGATTGATATTACAGATCTAAAAATTGGACATGCAATTCATGTTAGTGATATTAATTTCCCTGGTTTAACCATTAAAACTAATGGCGATGCTACTATTGTAGCTATTGCTGTCCCTCGAAAAAAGGATGAAGTAAAAAGTTAATCCTTACTTGCTTATTTAAAAGGCTGTATTTTTTAGAAATACAGCCTTTTTTTATTCGTCTCTCATAAACCATGCTTTATCAATTAATCCATTTTGATTCACATGGTAAATAGCAGTAGCATGAATAGTTTTTCCTTTTACCTGCCCATTAACTAATTCTTCATCAATTGCGAATTCCCCACAAGCAATTCTCTTTACAATAATGCATAATAAATCAGGACATCTATTGAACATAGATCCATAAATAGCTCGCATTTCTACTTTACCCTTGCAAAATACTTCGCCACTGTGCTGATAAGTAAGTTCAATATCATCAGAATAGCAATCTAAAAATGCATCTATATCTTTATCATTATATGCATCTACTTGTCTTTGTGCAGCATATTCTGCTAATGATTCATTATTCTTATTTTGCATATATGAGTATCTGATAATAATAATTCAATAAATGTTAATGGACGTTAAATCTTCTGCAAATCTACATTGATTTATGTAAATTGTTATCGCTAATCAAAATTAGGGTAAAACAAATCAATATTCTGAATGCACAAATATCATATTTCTTATTTAATTATCATTATGACCATTGCAATGATTTCGCTCATTGCACTTCAAATGTATTGGATCAACTCTGCTTTTAGCATAAAAAATGAAGAATTACTAAGAACCGCATCTATAGCTTTACAATCTTTTGCATTAAAACTAAAAAAGCTAGAAACATTACAAGCAATTAAAAGCTCAAAAGAATCACATAGAAATAATACAGATTCTGTGTTTAAGAGTCCAAGAAGCAATCAGAGATATACCACCAATAATCAGATAATTAACAAAGAATCTAATATTTTAGAATCTAATGATATTGCAGAATCATATCTGATTGCTTTAAAATCCGAAGGAATTATAAAAAGAATTTCTTACTATAATATTCACAACATAATACAATCAGAGTTTTCTAAATTAGGGATATTAGCTCCATTTCATTGGGGTTTAGTTGATTCAAAGAAAAGTAATATTGTATATGCAGAACACAGTGTCTTTAGTGAAGAATTGATACATAGTATGCTATATGTTCAATTATTTCCTCATGACATATTAACATCTAATTATAGATTGTCAGTTATATTCCCTGAAATACAAGCATATATAATAGATTCTCTAAGCATTTTTTTACTGGGTTCGGCTTCATGTATTTTGTTAATTATGGGTATTTTCTCAATAAGTATCTCTTCATTATTGAAACAAAAAAAACTTTCAAAAATGAAAGCAGATTTTATCGACAATATGACACATGAATTTCAAACTCCCTTAGCAACTATATCTTTAGCTAGCGAAGCTCTTAGAGATCAAGAGATTTTAGAATCGGAGTTAACCAGGAATAGATTTCTAGATGCTATACATAAAGAAAACAGCAGATTAAGTAAGCATGTGGACCTTATTTTACAGATAGCCACACTTGAAGACAAGTCAATTCCATTAATATTAGAATCAGTTAATATTCATGAAATACTTGAACTAGCTATCGACAAACAATTGATCAATATCCGAAATAAAGGCGGCAAGATCAATTCTGTTTTTTTAGCCAATCATTCAACTATTCATGGCGATTCTCACCATTTATTTAATGTATTTACAAATTTACTTGATAATGCCTGTAAATTCTCAAAGGATTTTCCAGATATAACTATCAAAACAGAGAACACAAAACATGATATATTGATTCAAATTATCGATAGGGGCATTGGGATAAAAAAAGAAGATCATAAAAAAATATTTGACAGGTTTTACAGGGTAATTACTAGCAATCGACATGATGTAAAAGGATTTGGATTAGGACTTAGTTATGTACATTCGATAGTTACAATGCATAAGGGCTCGGTTTCTATTCAAAGCCATGCAAAAAATGGAAGTACATTTAGTGTGAAATTACCATTAGAACAATAAAAAGGTTTTTACTATAATTAATTTTAATATATGGACAGATCTATACTGTTGGTAGAAGATGATCCAAGCTTGGGTATGATTCTTAAAGAGTATCTTACAATCAAAGGATATAATGTAGAATTAGCAATAGATGGAGAAAGTGGTTTAAATGCATTTCTAAAAAACAGACCTCACCTTTGCATCATAGATATAATGATGTCTAAAAAAGATGGTTTTGAACTTGCTAATGATATAAAAATAGTAGATAATCTTGTCCCAATTATATTTTTATCCGCTAAATCAGGTGTTCATGATAAAATTAAGGGTCTTTCTATTGGTGCTGATGACTACGTTATAAAACCATTTATTGCCGAAGAATTACTATTAAGAATAGAAGCAATATTAAGAAGAACTGGAATAACAGATACTACTTTTAATGAGACATATACAATAAACTCAAATAAGGATATTAATAAAAATAAGTTTAAAATAGGCGAGTATATCTTTGATTATAATTTACGCATACTTCAGTTTAATACTTCATTACAAGCACTTACAAGCAAAGAATGTGAATTATTACGACTATTATGTATGAATCAGAATATATTAGTGACCAGAGAAAAAGCCTTATTGATGATATGGGGTGATAATAATTATTTCAATGGAAGAAGTATGGATGTATTTATAACAAAGCTGCGTAAACATTTAAAATCAGATCCTTCCTTGGAAATCGTTAATGTTCATGGTTCGGGATATAAGTTAATGATACATAGATATGAATAAATAAATTCATGATTTTAACTCTATATAGCTTCATATTTGACATTTTACCGTAATTTTGTATTTTGTATTATTAATCTATCATCACAACAAATGATACATTTATAATGGAATCAAAACTTTATTCATGTCAAAAAGTGTAGTTATGAAGTCATCTGAAGATATTCTGCTTTCCCTTCACAATCAGGGCATTCCGCATTTAAATGAGGTTTTTTATAATCTTTCAACAGCAGAACTTTATGAGCATGCCATATCAAATGGCGAAGCAGAACTAAGTGAACATGGATCGCTGATTGCAATTACAGCTCCACATACAGGCCGTAGCGCTAATGATAAATTTATTGTAGATGAGCCCTCAAGTTCTGGGAATGTTTGGTGGGGCAAAGTAAACAAACCATTTCCACAAGATAAATTTAATAGTCTTAAAGCAAGGATATCAGCCTATCTACAAGGTTCTGATCTATATGTATTAGATTGTATTGCTGGTGCAGACGAACAATTCAGTTTGCCTGTTAGAGTCATTAATCAACAAGCTTGGCACAATCTATTTGCCAAGAATATGTTTATAGATGCTACCGAACAACAACTTGAAAATTTCCATCCTGAATTTACAATTATTCATGTCCCAGATTTTAAAGCTAGTCCAGAATTAGATGGTACACGTTCAGAAACATTCATTCTAATGGATATTTCTCAAAAATTAGTCCTTATAGGTGGTACTCATTATGCAGGTGAGATTAAAAAATCGATCTTTACTGCCTTAAATTATTTGATGCCACTTCAGGGCATTATGAGTATGCATTGCTCTGCGAATATTGGTTTAGAAGGTGACACTTCATTGTTTTTTGGTTTATCTGGAACTGGAAAAACCACATTATCTACAGATCCCGAAAGAGCGCTTATTGGTGATGATGAACACGGTTGGTCAGATGCAGGAACCTTCAATTATGAAGGTGGTTGTTATGCCAAAGTAATCAATTTATCTGCAGAAGCCGAACCCATCATTTATGATATGACTCGTAGATTTGGAACAATATTAGAAAATGTTCCAGTAGATCCAATTTCTAGAGCTATCGATTTATTCGATGATTCAATTACAGAAAACACACGTGCTTCCTATCCACGTAAGTTTATTAGTAATATAGTTGCTGATAATCGTGGTGGACATCCTAAAAATATTTTCTTCTTAACATGCGATGCTTTTGGCGTGATGCCTCCTATTTCTAAGTTAACGCCAGAACAAACTATTTATCATTTTTTATCAGGATATACAGCTAAAGTTGCAGGAACTGAAAGAGGTGTAAAAGAACCTACGGCAACATTCAGTACTTGTTTTGGTGCTCCTTTTATGGTTCATCATCCAAAAGTATATGCCAATTTGTTAAAAGATAAAATCAATGAGAATGGCACACAAGTATGGTTAGTTAACACAGGTTGGAGTGGTGGTGAATATGGTGTAGGTAAAAGAATGAAAATATCCTATACCAGAGCCTTATTACGTGCTGCTTTAAATGGCTCGCTGAATGATGTTCAGTTCACTACAGAAGGATTCTTTGGATTACATATTCCTAGCGAATGCCCAGATGTACCATCAGAAATTTTAAATCCAAGAAATACTTGGTCTGATGCATCAGCTTATGATACAAAAGCTACACATTTAGTAGAATTGTTTGCAAATAATTACAAACAGTTTGAATAGTAAAATACTATACACTATAACCTCTGTAGAGTAATCGACAGAGGTTTTTTTTTGCATACACTTCAAAAAGCCATTTTTAAAAACAGTTTTTTGCATAATACACATAATAGATACTCATGCATATACATTCGAACCATACTCATATTTCTCATACAGCAAAAGATAGCCGTGCATTATTAATTGCTTTAACTATGACATTTGGGATATTTCTGACCCAAATTGTCGGTAGTTATCTATCTAATAGCCTTGCATTGCTTTCTGATGCAGGGCATATGCTAACAGATATTGGTGCATTATTAATTGCCTATGCAGCTCTTAAAGTTTTTAATGCCGGTAAAAAGGGAAATAACCTATTAAATACCTTTACTTTTGGATTTAAAAGAATCGAAGTTGTTGCAGCATTAATAAATGGGGTAATTCTTTTTGCGATGTGTGGTTTTTTGATATACGAATCAATTCTTAGATTATTCGAATCTCATGAAGTTCATACTCAACCTATGCTTATAACATCAATAATCGGATTAATTGCAAATATGATAAGTGCATATATGCTTCATGATTCTCATCATTTAAGCACGAAAAGCGCATATTTACATGTTATTACAGATTTATTATCTTCAGTTGCTGTAATTATTGGAGGTATTTTGATGTATTATACCGGATTTTTGTGGATAGATACTATTTTGTCAGCAGGAATCTCTGTTTTTATTATTCGAAGTGCTATACGCTTAATGAAAAATGCTGGTATTGTTTTAATGGATAGAGCCCCAGAAGGTATAAGTGTTATTGATATTGAGCAAACACTTAAAAGTATATTAGGGATTGAAGGAGTTCATGATATTCATATCTGGGAAATAAGCCCTGGTAATATTTCAGTAAGCGCACATATTACAACAAGTTTATCAGAAACAAAACCTTTACTTGCATCAGCACAATCAATATTAAAAAATAAATTTAATTGCGAACATATTACTCTTCAAATTGAAGACAGATCATTTTCTGAGCATAATGGTTGCAATCATTGCTCGATGCATCAAGACTAAATATATATCACAATGAGATATTTTCTTTCTAAAATATACGCAGTATTGTATAAAGAAATATATAGCGAGCTTAGATCCCGCTATGCATTTTCCTCTATGATATTATTTGTTGTTATTACGATTTCTACTATTTCTTTTACAATGGCTGGAGATACAATTTCTAATGAATTAGCTTCTGCATTATTATGGATAGTTATTTTCTTTGGCGCTATGACAGGATTATCAAGAACTTTTGTAGCCGAAGAAGAGCGGGGAACATCACTTCTCCTCAAATTATCATCAAAACCAATTCATGTCTATATAGGAAAATTACTTTATACTTTCATTTTTGGCTTATTGCTTAATAGCTTAGCAGTACTACTTTTCCAAGTATTTATAAGTGGCATAATTGTCAAAAATCAGCTATTGTTTTGGACAATGATTTTGATTTCAAGTTTGGGGATTTCTGCATGCATAACAGCAATTGCAGCTATAATTTCTAAAGCACATTCAAAAGGGTCCTTATTTCCAGTTTTATCATTTCCATTATTGCTCCCATTAACACTTTTAGGATGCGAAACAATTAGCATGGCATTATATGGAGCCAGATTCGAAGATGCATTTTCAAATATTATTGTATTAATTTCTTATAGCATAGTAATGATAACTGTATCTATTATGGTTTTTGAATTTATTTGGAATGACTAATCACTTTAAGATTCTTTATACCATTAAGCTTTATTAAAGGTCATATTTCCTAAGTCATTTGCATCTAATATAATAGAATCTCCAACAGTAAAATCACCAGCCAGCACGTGTATAGACAAAGGATTAGTTATATACTTTTGAAGTGCTCGTTTTAATGGTCTTGCGCCAAATTGAACATCATATCCCACTCTTACCAAGGCATCTAAAGCAGCATCTGTTATAGTAAGAGTAATATCTTTTTGTTTAAGCTGATCTTGTAGTTTATTGGTTTGCAGCAAAGCAATTTCCTTAACTTCATTTCTGGTTAAAGGCTTGAACAAAATGATCTCATCAATTCTATTTAAAAATTCTGGACGCATTGTCTTTTTAAGTAGTTCGATGATACCAACTCTTGCATTCATTAACAATTCATCTCTATTATTCTCATTTATATCCACTAATTTTTTCTGGAGAATATCAGAACCTAGATTTGAAGTCATTATGATGATTGTGTTTTTGAAATTTACTAATCTGCCTTTACTGTCAGTTAAATGCCCATCGTCTAAAACTTGTAATAATACATTAAAAACATCGGGATGAGCTTTTTCTATTTCATCAAGCAAGATTACTGAGTATGGTTTTTGTCTAACAGCTTCTGTTAACTGCCCACCTTCATCATAACCAACATAACCTGGAGGAGCTCCAATTAATCTAGACACAGCAAATTTCTCCATATATTCACTCATGTCTATTCTTATCATAGAAGTATCATCATCAAATAAGAATTCAGCTAAAGCTCTGGCCATTTCTGTTTTACCAATACCGGTAGTTCCCAAGAAAATAAATGATCCAATTGGTCGATTTTGATCTTGCAAGCCGGCCCTTGATCTTCTAATCGCATTACTTATTGCGTGAATTGCTTCATGTTGGCTTATCACTCTTTTATGAAGCCTATCTTCCATTGTTAAAAGCTTAGTCCTTTCAGTTTCCAACATTCTTTGTACTGGAATACCTGTCCACTTCCCTACTATTTCTGCAATATCAACAGCATCTACCTCTTCTTTCAACATTTTACCATGTTCTTGCAAGGCTTTTAGATGATTATTTTCATCTTCAAGTTGTTTTTCTAACTGAAGAATTGTACCATAACGTAACTCTGCAACTTTTGCTAAATCACCTTTTCTTTCTAATTCACTTGCATTATTTCTTGATTTTTCAATATCAGCTTTTAAAGATCTGATACGAGATATACTTTCTTTTTCGCCTTTCCATTTTTGTTGTAATGTAGATTTTTTTTCTTTTAAATCGGCTAATTCTTTTTCAATTTCGCTTAATCTTTTCTTTGTTGGATTACTATACGTGTCTGTACTCATTGTTCAACTCCATAAGCCTTATATATCAATTACAACATTTATTGTTTAGATATCTGAATCGCTTTCGTAAGACGTTTATCCTACCTTTTTTGTCTATATTTGCACTTAATTATATATGCACATATTACGATTGAATACTTATGGACCCCATAATTCGCCTTATAATCATCATCATAGGTAGCTATCTAATTGGATCATTTCCATCTGCTACTATTATTAGCAAACGTTTTTTTGGCTTTGATATAAGAGATAAAGGTAGTGGAAACATGGGTAGCACTAATGCAATGCGTGTTCTTGGCTGGAAATGGGGATTATTAACACAAGTTTTAGATATTTTAAAAGGAATTATTGCTGTTGTAATTGCAACTCAATTATTTAATGGTACTTTGCCAATATCCAATTCTACGCCATTTGAAGATATAACTGTTATAAAAATGATTGCTGGCTTAAGTGCAGTTTTAGGACATATATTCTCTGCATTTGTAAACTTTAAAGGTGGAAAAGGAATTAATACCGGAGCTGGTTTCTTACTTGCAATAGCACCAAGCGAAGTTGGTATTGCTGCAATATTATTTATACTAGCGGTGATGCTTTCTGGTTATATATCTTTAGGATCTATCATTGCAGCAATTGCAATCCCATTAACTTTGTTTATAAGACACAATGTTTTCAATGTTGATATTCCTGGATATCACACGATTGTATATTTTATGATAGCTGTTAGTATCATTGTATTATTAGCACATAAAACTAATATTTATCGCATTCTTCAGGGTACTGAAAGTAAGTTTGCTAAATTTCAGATCTTGAAATTTGATAATAAAAAATAAACAAATACCTCTAATAATTCTGCTTTTACTTGTATGAATATTTCTCCATCAATTGGTATTATTGGAGCTGGTAGCTGGGGCACAGCTTTGGCTGAAGTATTAGCAGAGAATGGATATCATCCATTATTTTGGACAAGATCAAATGAGATTTCTCATGAGATTAATTCCAATCATACAAATTCTCTGTTTCTACCAGGAACAATTCTTCATAAAAACATTACAGCTACTTCTAACATTGAAAGCTTACAATCATTAGATACAATCATTATTACTGTTCCAACTCAGTATATCAGAGAAGTTCTCACACAACTTAACTGTGTTTTAAAAGATAAAATTATTATATCGGGCTCTAAAGGAATAGAAGTACATACTTTATTAACTGTTTCTGGTATTTTAAAAGATATTGACCAAACAGATGATGATCATTATGTTGTTTTAAGCGGTCCTAGTCATGCTGAAGAAGTAGTACAACATGTTCCAACAACTGTTATGGCTGCTTCTTCTAATCAGATACAAGCAGAATATGTACAGAATTTATTTAATAATTCTTATTTCAGGGTGTATACATCTTCTGATACAATCGGTGCTGAATTAGGTGGTGCTTTAAAAAATGTAATTGCCATTGCTGCAGGAATTATAGATGGTTTAAAAATGGGAGATAATACCAAGGCAGCTTTAATTACTAGGGGCCTTGCAGAAATGTCTAGATTAGGAACAATTCTTGGCGCAGACCCCCGAACTTTTGCAGGATTATCAGGATTAGGAGACTTATTTGTTACTTGTTCTAGTAAACATAGTCGCAATAGATATGTTGGAGAGGAAATTGGGAAAGGTAGAAATATTAAAGAGATTATATCAGAAATGAATATGGTTGCCGAAGGAGTAGCTACCACAGAATCTGCTTGGCAATTAAGCACCACACACAAAGTTGATATGCCCATCATTGAGCAAACGTATCAGATTCTTTTTAATAATAAAAATCCAATGCAAGCTATTTATGATTTAATGATTCGTGAAAAAAAATCAGAGCATATGCAATAATTGAATTCAGTGCAATTTCGTAATGATACAATCGTTCTAATTTTCTAATTAGCAATTATTATTTTTCTGATACATATTTACATGAGTTCTTCACGGCAAGATCCACCATATTCACAATCATCCTTTAATAGCAAGCCTATCAAACAATACAAAAAACATTCAATAATAACCCATATTTTACTTTTTTTGGGGACATTTGCATCTTCAATGATGGCTGGGGCTGCCTGGGCAGGACAAAGCCCTTTAGAAATCACAAATTGGGTATATGGTTTTACTTATGCTTCTTTATTAATGATTTTTTTATCTGCCCATGAATTTGGTCATTATATAGCAGCACGCTTGCACAAAGTTGATGCATCTTTACCCTATTTCATTCCTCTGCCTATTCCTTTTGCTTCTATGTTTGGTACACTTGGGGCATATATCAGGACACGATCTGTAATTCCTAATAGAAAAGCTCTTTTTGATATAGGTGCTGCTGGTCCATTAGCAGGATTTATCGTATGCTTGATAATTTTTATTATTGGCTTAGTACAGCTTCCTTCAATAGATTATTTATATTCCATACACCCTGAATATCGTCAGTATGGAACAAATGCTCCACTGTGGGGTATTTACTTTGGCGATACATTATTATATCCTTGGTTGGCGTCCATATTTGCATCTCCTCATGGATATTTACCACCGATGAATGAAATGTATCATTATCCATTTTTATGTGTTGGTTGGTTTGGCATGTTTGTTACTTCTTTAAACATGTTGCCAATGGGTCAATTGGATGGTGGACATATTACCTTTGCAATGTTTGGTTCTAAACAAAGTATTATTGCAAGAATTTCATGGTGGATTATTTTTTCTTTAGGGATTGGATCATTCCTTGGTTGGTTTTATGAGCAAATTGTAGTTGAATCCCCTGGTGAGTTTTATACAACAATTCAATCTATTCTGCTACCAACTTTTTTATGGATTAAATTACATGCACCGTGGATATATAATGGTTGGAATGGATGGCTTTTTTGGGCATTAATCACAAGATTCTTTATTAAGTTAGATCATCCTCCGGTTTCCGGAGATTCAATCGGTCCAATAAGAATGACACTTGGTTGGCTTTCCCTTTGTATTTTTGTTATCACATTTGCCTATAATGGAATGTATGAAATACCAAAACAAGAAGATATAATTCATCGGAATTTTGATAGAAATACATCTAAAGAAAAGAAAATTATTGAACTTTTACCCCAGATGGACATATATCATGACATCAAGACAACATACTGTTATAGCCTTAATCCTTGCCTGCTCACTTCTGACATTTTTTAGAATTGGTTCTGCTGAAATGAGCAAAAGAGAAGAGAGTTTTTCTCTTCATTGGGGCTTGCTTTCAATTTTTGGTGGTGATCAGGGTGAAAATACTTCAAATAAATGGGGGGCTTATACTGATCAAGCTCCTTATCTTTCTTTGGGAGAAGCACCTTTTGTTGAGCCACCACTTCCAATTTGGGGGGTAAGCTGGTGGGCTAAATTTGCAGGACAAACAATTCCATCAACCAGAGCTTTATCTGCAATCATAGCTGCTTTGGGGCTATTGGGATTTTACTTATTATCAAACACATTCTTATCAAAAGAGTTATCGTTATTAGCCCCTAGCTTTTTAGCTGGATCGCTTATATGGAATGGATATGCCAGACAATCCACTCAAGATATATGGGGAATAACTTTTTTCTTACTTTCTATCGCTTTCATATTTTCTTTTTACAAAAAAGAGAATACATTCTATTCTATATGGAAGATAATAGGATACCCTTTACTAATTACTTTATGTACAGTACTTTTGGGATTAAGTTCATTTATTGGATTTGGTCTATTTTTAATACTTAGCTTTCTATTCATAATCATTCATCCTATAAAACCATTATTTACTATTCTTAGTGTATTCGGAATAGTTATAGGTGTCGGCCTTTCAATGATTTGGTATGTGAAAATGGATTTACCTTTTTGGTCACAAATTTCAGCTGCATTATTTGGGTTTACTTTCTCTTTTTCTCTTTCTGCATTAGAATCAATTCTTACAGATTTTTCTCTTATTCCTGCTGCTATTGCTGGATTGATTGTATTGCCATTTAGTCACATGCTTTTAAAAAGTACTGCAACCTTACATTCTATTCCAAAATATTCTTGGTTTTTGATCACTTGGTTTATTGTTACTTTCTTATTAACCTCTCAGTTCTCTATTTTCATTCTGCCAATTTATATCTTATTAGCACTTAAATGCATAGAGATTCTTCCAAGATTAGCTATTAACAAAGAATTTATCTGGATGATAGCAAGCTCTATGAGTGTGATTGCTTTATTCGGTATTATCCCTAGAATTCCTCATGCTTTTATTAATATGATTCAAAATCAGATATACTCTATCCCTAGCATTATTTGTGTCATATTATGTATAATCCCTTTTTTAGGATTTATATTGCCAGAAAAAATAGTCAAAGAAATCAATGCTCGGATGTTGATAAGTATTGTTATTGTCCTATTAATAGCTGGAATTATTAAAGTTGCATTCTCTAATATTTTAGGAATTGCTCCTCCACAAAGTTCACCTGCTGTGTTTAGTGAACTATGTAGCAACTATCCATTTAACACAATAATATGATCGTATGACATCCTTATTATATCAAAAAAAAGCGTCTTCAGTAAAACTGAAGACGCTTTTTTTATTCGTCTAGATATTATCGTACTACTGTAAAAGGAGTATTAATAATTGCACCACTTTGTGTACGTAGTGTAACGGTATAGCTTCCAGATACAATAGATTGAACCGGAATCATAATTGCATGAATGCCAGCATCAAGTGATTGATTAGAAAGAGTATATAATACGGTACCATTTATATCTGTAACAGATAAAGAAATAGTATTTCTTTCTAAAAGGTTAAATGAAACATGAGCATTTTCTGAACTTGGATTAGGAGAAATTTGAACAGAACTTGTTAATACAAGATCTTCTTTAACTCCAGAAACTTCTTCTTTAGTACCAGACAAAGCAACTTTATACACATTCGTTTTATTGTTTGGCAAAGTAGATGTTACATTCATTGTTGCACTGTGAACACCTAAGCGAGTAGGATTGAATGAAATCTTTGTTTGGAATTTTTGTCCTTTTGGAACAATATAAGGCAAGTTTACAGTAGCCTTAAATGCATCTTTATCTGGACCAGTTATTTCAACTACAGTTACAGTTACAGCATCTGCTGTAGCATTTGTTAATGACAATGTTTTATCGGTATTAGCTGTAATAATACCATAATTTAACTCTGTTATACCTGTAAATACTGGAGGATCAGGCATTGTCTCGATTCCTTCTCCAACTAAGTCTATACCAGTAGTTGAATTATCTTGTCCATTCGTATTAGATGTGAAATCTAAAGAAGCTATATAAGATATTTTTGAATCCGGAGTAAAAGCCAAAGAAATTGTTGCTTTTTGTCCTGGAGCAATCGTTAAAGGCAATGTAGGAGCATCAATAATTTTAAATGCTGCCTTTTTTGAACCTGAAATTTGCATACTTATTATAACTAAAGCAGTATCACCAGAGTTGGTGATGTCTGTTGTCATATTTTTAGTTTGCTTAAGTTCAACTGTCCCAAATTTTACATCTGGATTTAATGTTAAAACTGGCTTTTTTACTTTTTCGAATACATCAGAAGCCAACCAAAAAATAGATCTATCAATAAAATTCTGACGTGTTACCTGATTATCATATGATTCAATTGGGCTTGTAACAAATACTAATTTGCCACCTTCTGGAGATGTATAACGCACACCAACAATATTAGAATTTACATTATCTGAATATAAAACTGGCTTGCAAGAAGATCCTGCACCAATTTTGAAGATGTCATTATAAAATGTTACATAAGCAAAATTTTGATTATTTGCCATCGCATTAAATTGATCGCCAATTGAATCATTATCAAATCCTTTAACTGGATATGTTTTTAGAGATACTGTATTTCCAGTTAGGGTATATCTTTGTTCAAGTTTTGTGTGCTCTAATTTTAAAGTATTAAAGAAGCTTATAACATCAGGATTTTTTCCTGCGGCAGAATTAGTTGATTTATCAAAAGCCCACCATAATGATTGCGGAGCAGATAAATAAATACGTTTTCCGGCTGCTAATAAAGTTGAAACTGATTTTGCTAATGGCTCGGATTCTGTTTTACCACCAATTGAAGAACCTTGATAAATTTGACCATTTAAAAGTGCACCACCAAAAACAGAGAAAATATATACTTTCATCTGATCTTTATATGCAGATAATAGATCTGCATTATTTGGAAGAGATACTATACCAGAACCTACAATTTCATTATACTGTAAAGCATCTTTATAATAATCATTGAATTGATTGACATTATAACCATATACTAATGCAGACTTCGCATTATTTGATAGTACATAAACACTTGCATAAGACATTTTAGGCTTTGTATTTGTAGCTTCTGAAGGCAAAGCTTCTATTGTAATAGAAGCAAGTTCTGCTTGAGTAAATGATTTTGGTGCTTCTACTGTAATAGTAATTTCACCAGAAGCGCCTGGATCTAAATTCAATGATGCAGGCTCTACAGTTGCTGTCCAATCTGAAGGAATTGTAGATTTTGTTTCATTAACTGCGAAAGTAAAATCAAGATTTACCTTGTTTTCATTAGTAACATTAACTTTATATGTTTGCTTTGCACCTGCTGCAATTATTAGATATGGAGCGTCAACACCAGCTAAAGTAGCTCTAGTACTACGAATGGTTAAGGATTCTTGAACGGCATTCAATATTTCACGCTGAGCTATATCTATATTATATTTATTTACAGTACCTACTAAAGAAATTCTTGATGGCACCCAAGAAGCATTCATTGAGATAGAATAACTCTTTTTATAAATAGCTCCAGCTTTAGGATTATTTGGAACTGCTCCACTTGCACCCCAAGAACCGTCTTGGAATAAGCGTACTACATGTCTGTGAGCATAATTTTTAACAGGATTTCCTTTTCCGAAAAATGGATGTCCGGATTGTGTATTAAAGGCATTTACTTGGTCATAAGCTGAACCAGACCCTACAACACTATCTTCAATAACCATCACATTTACTCGAACTTCACCAGTTACATCCTTAAGAAAACGAGCTTCTAAGTCAAATGTAACTCTACGAGTACTGCTATTAAAAACAATATTCTTTAAAATAACATCCACAGATGCATCTTGTGCAATAATGCCTGCAACGGCACCTGCCCATGCACCTGGGCTTATCCCAAATTGAGCTCTATTGATTGCTCCACTTGGAAAACCATTTCTGAATTGGGCAAAATCAGCATCATTAGATAAAGCCATTCCATCACCATTGTGCACAGCACACATGATAACTTCTTCTTCAGTGTAATTATTTGATAATTCATTAAATGCTACCGCACCGCTAGGACAATATTGGCACCATGCACCTGTATATTCTTCGATAACTGCCCTACGCTTAGTTTGCGCTTGTAAAAGACCTGCATTCATTATTAACATCACAATGAAGTATGTTAAAACTCGCAAGGAACGTGGTAAAGAAACCATTGTTCTTCTCCAAAAAAGTGTATATATAAATTCAAAGATAAACGATAAAAATAGAATTTTAAATTACAAGATAATTAATGAATGGACAAACAAAAAAACTTAAACCATATATTAATTAAAACTATATACCAATATCATTTATTATAATTCTAGTTAAGTATGTTCGGTTAAATAAGGATTTTAATTTAATTCCTATTTTATGAAATAGCAACAGTACTATTCTATTCATTCTAATACCCTTAATACGACATAAGTTTCATCAAATTTTCCTATTTTTGAACAAAATATTCCTCAAGCAACCTCGAATTATTATGCATAAAAAACCCCGTGCAATTCTTGCCTTAGAAAATGGATTAACATTTTCTGGGTATGGATTTGGCCATTTAGATTCTGAGGCAGAAGGTGAAGTAGTATTTAATACTGCTTTAACTGGTTATCAAGAAATAATGTCTGACCCTAGTTATAAAGGCCAGATTATGACTTTTACATATCCTCACATTGGTAATTATGGAATAAATCCTTATGATTTTGAATCTGATGCTTTTCAAACAGAAGGTATTATCGTAAAAGAATGTTCTGCTATTTATTCGAATTGGCGAGCCACAGAATCATTGCAAAATGCGATGGAGAGATTTAATATTATTGGTATTGAAGGCATAGATACCCGTAGCTTAGTAAGAGTTTTAAGAAACGAAGGCGTTATGAGGGGAATTATCTCTGCCAAGGTGTCGGATACTAACCAATTAGTTGAAAGAGCTCAACATATTCCTTCTATGGAAGGCTTAGACTTAACTTTGGGTGTTACGTGTTCTGCACCATATCAATATCAACCAGTACAAGACGACCAGCTGATACAAAAACCGTTATCTACTCCTACCAAAACATATAAAGTTGCTGCAATAGATTATGGTATTAAAAGAAATATTTTAAGAAGACTACATAGTTATGGATGCCAGATAACTGTTTTTCCAGCAACAGCTTCTGCGCAGGAGATTCTAGCGATTAATCCTGATGGAATTTTTCTATCGAATGGCCCTGGCGATCCTGCTGCTGCTAAACATGCAATAGCTACAATCTCTGAACTTGTCAAAAAAGGTATTCCTACTTTTGGTATATGTCTTGGTCATCAATTACTAGGCTTAGCATTTGGCGCAAAAACATATAAACTTACTTTTGGGCATAGAGGAGCTAATCACCCTGTAAAAAATCTACTTACTAATGCCATAGAAATTAGTTCTCAAAACCATGGATTTGCAATTGATGTATCAAGTTTGCCTAGTCATTTGCAAGCAACTCATATAAATTTAAACGATAATACCTTATCTGGGATTTGCCATAAAGAATTGCCCGTTTTTTCAGTGCAATATCATCCGGAAGCTGCTCCAGGGCCGCATGACTCAGACTATTTATTTAAGCAATTTACCTCTATGATGGACATATATTTAGGCTAAATCTAATTTTATAGAAATTACTATATATGAATTATAATACAATACTTACTTCTTTTGAATCTGGCATATACACAATAACACTGAATAGACCAGAAGTATATAATGCCTGCAATGAAGAGTTAACAAACGAACTTCTTCAAGCTTTTATGCATTGTCATGAAAATGATGAAATCAGATGTGTTGTTTTATCTGGAAATGGTAAAGCTTTTTGTTCTGGACAGGATCTTAAAGATGCGCCTGCGGGACATAACAAACGTTCTTTGAAAGATTCACTAGAAAGAAGATATAATCCTATTATTAGGGCAATTACTTCTCTACCAAAACCAGTTATAGCTGGCATTAATGGAGTAGCGGCTGGAGCTGGATTATCTCTTGCTTTAGCATGCGATTTACGTATAATGAGTTCTTCTGCAAAATTAGTAGAAGCCTTTATAGGAATAGCATTAATCCCAGATTCAGGTGCAAATTATTTTTACACTAAAATTATGGGTTATTCTAAAGCTTTTGAATTTGCAACACTCAATAAACCACTTACTTCTGATGAAGCATTAAGAATTGGAATGGTAAACCATGTGTATCATCCACAGGCTTTTCAAGAAGGTTTAAATGCTTTAGCAAAAACCTATGCAGAAGGCCCTACTCAAACATATGGATATGTTAAATTATTATTACAAAAAGGTCTTGATGCAAGTTTAGATGATATTTTAGACATGGAATCTGAATATCAACAATTAGCAGGCGAATCTTATGATTATGCCGAAGGAGTAAAAGCCTTTATCGAAAAACGTTCACCAAGATTTTTAGGTAAGTAGTAACCTTAGATAGATTTAGCACAACAAAGGAATTCATCAATGAAATTTGCAGTATTAACTGGCGGTGGAGATTGCTCGGGAATGAACGCATTTGTTCGTGCAGTTGTTAGATCTTCATTAAATATTCATCCTGAAACATCTGTAATTGGTGTTCTGGATGGATGGAAGGGGCTTATTTATAATAATTATAGAAAACTAGATAAATTAAGTGTAGCTGGTATAACTTCTGCAGGCGGAACAATTTTAGGTACTGTACGAGTACCTGAATTAGCAACTGATTCTTCATTATTAGAAACGACAGCTAGAAATTTACATGATAATAGAATAGACTATTTATTTGTTTGTGGTGGCAATGGTAGCATTAAAGCCGCAAATGCCATACTTGGTTTAATACAATCAGACAAGATAAAAACTAAGATTTTATGCGCTCCGGGGTCAATAGATAATGATGTGTGTAATGAATATGGCTCATCGATTGGTTTTTATAGCGCCCTAGATAAAAGTCTGGAAATGCTTGAATGGATTCGCGACACAGCATCTTCACATCGAAGAGTATATTTAATAAAATCAATGGGAAGAGCATCTGCTTATCTTGCTTTTTATGCCGGAATAGCCACTGGTGCTGAATATGTAATTACACCCGGAGAAGATGTAGATTTTGAAAAAATTGCAACAATGGTTGATGAAAGAGATCGAGATACAAGAATAATTGTAGCCGAAGGCTATGAACAAGATTTGCCGCAAATCAGAGAGACATTAGAGACTATTTTTAAAAAAAGAGATATCAGACATGAAATTAGAACTGTTGATATGAGCTATTTTCAAAGAGGGGGCAATGCTGCTGTAACTGATATATTAAGAGCAAGTTGGGTTGCTTATCGAATGGTTGTAGATGCTTTCAATAAATGTGATAGTGGTTTTTATACCGCATATTATACAGGCCATATGCCTCGTGTTATTCCTCTTAATATAGCAGCAGATGATAATCAAACCAGTCATCCTGGTATTCCAGAAGCAATCATAGACTTAGCTCTGGCTTTACGATAAGAACTTTTTTATTGCTTGGATTAATTTCTATGAACATTGCACTCAACATTACCTCACAACGTCAAATAACTCTGTAATATATTTTCATTTTATCTGCATTAAGTAGAAACACAATACATTTTTTAGTTTTATCATGGAAACACTTAATCTTTTTGTTCAATTTGTAAAAGTTATTGGAATAATAGTTACGATTCATGAACTAGGGCACTTTTTAACTGCAAAAGCTTGTGGCATGAGGGCAGAGATTTTTGCTATAGGTATGGGATTTAGACTTTTCGGATGGAATAAAATCAATGGCTTTACTTTTGGCAATTTACCAGAAAATTGGGATGGTGGTGCTAATACAGATTATAGACTTTGCCTACTTCCCATTGGTGGTTATGTAAAAATATCAGGTATGGTAGATGAAAGCTTTGATAATGATCAATTAGTTTCAGAGCCAAAACCATGGGAATTTAGATCAAAAAACCCTTTTCAAAAAGCATTAGTTATTAGTGCTGGTGTGCTGTTCAATTTTATTTTATCTTTTGGTATTTATTCCAGCATTGCTTTTTCAGAAGGAAAGAATGAAAGTGCTACTACAACAGTTTCCTATGTTCAATCAGGATCTGTGTGCTATTCAGCTGGAATCAGAGCAGGAGATAAAATTCTCAGTATAAATAATGAACCTGTCAATAGCTGGGAAGATATTGCATCTGGCTTGACATTAGAACATTTGGGTGAAGATAGAATTATTGAAGTTCAAACCGCAGAAAATATAAAAAGGACAATTAAAGCTGATGGAAAATCCTTGGTAGATGCTATTACTCAGAAAAAAGGCTTAGGAATTGCTCCAGATGGTATAAGAATTGTAACAATGGCAGTGGAATCAATGATGCCAGCAGAAAATGTTGGCATTAAAGCTGGTGACACATTACTTTCTTTAAATGGAAATGCTTTTTTTAGTGCAGAAGAATTTGTGACAGTAATTACTAAAAACAAAGAAAATCCATTAGCAATTTCCTGGAAACATGGAAATATTGTTAAACAAGATACAATTAAACCAAAATATGATGGCAGTGTGAATAGATGGCGAATTGGTGTTCAAACCGGACAATTATATGCTGGCCCCAAAAAACATTCTGATTATACATTGGTTCAAGCATTAAGTGTTGGGCTAGATCAAACCAATATGAATATTGGCCTTTTCTTCAAAACTATTTCAAGTATTTTTCAAGGAAAAATGTCTTTTAGAGAAAGTATTGGTGGCCCTGTTCAAATAGCTAAAATTGCCGGACAACAAGCAGAAAAAGGCATAGCGGACTTTTTACTTCTCATTGCTTCTTTATCTGTTTCTATAGCAGTTATAAATATCTTGCCTATTCCTGCATTAGATGGTGGGCATCTTGTATTTATTATTATCGAAGGAATTACAAAGAAAGAAGTTCCTATCAAAGTCAAAATGATAGTGCAGCAAATCGGTGTCGCCCTTTTACTCCTTCTATTCTTGTTTATTACCATAAATGATTTAATTAAATAGAGCTAACAAAAAAGCCGCATCAATGATGCGGCTTTTTTTATTATGACGAGATAATTGAATCTCTAATTATATTCATACCTTCTTCAAGTTCTTTAATCTGCAATGTTAAAGCTGGCCTGAATCGAACAGATTTTTCTCCGCATGCCAAAATAATCAACCCTCTATCTAAACAGTTATGAAGGCATTTTTTTCTTGTTTGTACATCTGGAAAATCAAATGCACTAAATAAACCACGACCTCTACAATTAGAAATAATCATCGGGAACTCTTGTTGCAATTCATGCAATAGAGATTGCAAAGCATTTCCAGTATTCTTAACATTATCTAAGATATTATCTTCTTGAATTATCTCTAAATATCTTGTAGCACGTACCATATCTGTTAGGCTTCCACCCCATGTAGAATTAATTCTGCTTGAAACCCTAAATACATTGTCTGGCACTTCATCTACTCGATTAGTTGCTAAAATTCCACACACTTGCATTTTCTTTCCAAACGCAAGAATATCTGGTTTAACTCCTAATTGCTCATGAGCCCACATCGTTCCTGTAAGGCCAACACCAGTTTGAACTTCATCAAATATTAATAATGCATCTTCTTCGTTTGCTATTTCACGCAATTGTTGCAAAAACTCTGGTCGAAAATGATTGTCTCCTCCTTCTCCTTGTATAGGCTCTATTATAATAGCAGCAATATCATCGGGATTATTAATAAATGCCTGCTTTATTTCTCTAATAGATTTATTTTCTCTTTCGATAAGATCTTCCAAATTCTTCTGAATTGGAAATACGATATAAGGATTAGACACCCTTGGCCAATCAAATTTTGGATATAATGCAGTCTTATTTGGATCTGTATTTGTTAAAGACATTGTATAACCAGATCTACCATGAAATGCCTGGTTGAAATGCAATATCTTATGTCCCTTCTCAATAGTATAACCTTTGCTAAAGTTCTTCTTTACTTTCCAGTCAAATGCTACCTTTAATGCATTTTCTATTGCAAGAGCACCACCTTCTACATAAAAACTATGTATAAAGTAATCAGGAACGGCTATCGCAAAGAATGTTTTAACAAATGATGCCATAGCTTCAGAGTATAAGTCAGAATTAGATGGTTTATTTACTGATATCTTTCCTAAATATTCAATAAACGCTGGGTCAGTCATTTTTGGATGATTTAATCCAATAGGATTTGATGCAAAACATGTAAAGAAATCTAAATAGTCTTTGCCTGTTATAGCATCATGTAAATATACTCCATGACTTTTACATATATCATATACAATTTCAAAACCATCTGCTAACATATATTTACCCAGTTCGTGAAGAACTGCATCAGCTTCAACTACATATTTGGGTGAATAATCTATTTTTTTTATATTCATAAGTATTGTCTTAAATGTGTAAGGTGATAAGCTGATTTATTGTCTTAATAATATCAGACTATATCATTTTTATTTTTTTCTACTGATTCAAATTCGGTACGATTATTGAGTATTAATGTACAGTTTGAACATAATATCAATTCTTTTCACATGTAGTAAAGGTTTACATGTTGCTGGTCTGATATATGAATTAGAAATGCAATAAGTGCGCGTCTAAGTGCTAGGTAAGATTCGAATGAATTACCTCTGATTGTTCCATGTTGGAGTAGATTTGAGCTGGCGACAAGTGTTTTACTTCTCATATATACAAATTACAAAAGTGCTTATCATGGAACAAGTATCAAAATGAAACTAATGCTATGTAATTGTGTAATCATTTGATATTTAGATTCATTACTAGTAATTTGCATTAGATTAATCAATAAGAAATAATTAGTAAGATATAAATAGTTATTATAATATTTTTATGGAGTCTTGACCATGTCAGACAATAAAAAAAGTGGCGGACATCATGATAATAAAGAGACAAAAGTTCATTATTTAATTATGATCGGTCTTTTTGTAGTCATTGCTGTCAGCTTTTATACTTTTGTTATACCATCAATGGTACGAGGAGCTGTTGTTTTCCTTTTTAGACCAGACGGAGTTACTAAAATTATTCCTTTGTCTGAATATAACAGTGTAGATGAAAAAGCAAAAGAGAAATTAAAGGATATTGCTTTAATTAATGTTGAAGGAGTTATTTCCGAAGCAGGTCCGGAAGCTGGAAAGTTTCAAGAAAATGCAGGGAAACCGTTAAAAGGTGTCATCAATACTGAATATATCTTTGATTTGTCAAATGCTACAAGGACTGAAGAATTAGATGGGTACTCTAAGTTGGAAAGTGAGTGGATTTTAAAAGCTCCTAAACTTGGTGAATATCCAATTATTATTGAACCTGCCCTAGGCTTTACAATTCTAGCTTTTGTTGTGGGATTCGCAGGATCTTTATTAATAACACTAGTTATGCCTCCTGCAATTGGCTATATGGCCCTTAAAGTTAGACGTGAAATTCATCATACAAAATCTAAAATCAGATTACAAACTGGATTTTCTGATGATATAGTTGAGATTCTTGCTTTACCTGATAATCAATTAGCTGATTTGGAAGTTGATGAAAGGCGCAAAGTTGAACTTGCATTTAAAAAGATTTGGGATAGAACTACTGAATCAAATGATTCCCACGGTAATAATAATGTTCGGTTTAGTAGTGTTTTTGATGATAATACAGATGTAGTTGATTTCAGAAATGATTTGATTTTCTTACGTATGCAAGAATTTTTCTCTGACTTTGTAGTAAAAGAAATTTCAGATACTATGAGAGCTCAAGAATGGGAAAAGAATAATTTTTCATTTATGAAAGGTTTAAGATTGTATATGTCTCACCATTTCACAGAACATTATGCAAACAATGTTACCGGCCTTGCATACTTTGGTGCTGCTATCTTGATTATCATTATCGGTATTCGTGGTCTTAAATTTATTCCTTCAACACGTCCTTCTTTAATTTTGGGAGCTATCTTCTTGGAAGGAGCCATGCTTGCACTGATGGCTTTCACTTTGCTTTATACAGAAGAAGAAGAACGTATGGATCGGATGCTTAAGAAAATGGAAGACGCTAATCGTAATCAATTAGATACACTTGAAGATGTTTCTAAAGATATGCACAAAGTTGCTGTTGCTTTAGTAGATGGTAATTCAGAAATGATTAAGCAAAAAGTTAGTCAAGCTGTTGGTGAATACCTTTCTGATGAAAAGAATATTCGTGGCGAACTGGCTAAAGAAATTGGCGATATAGTTTTAAAAGCAATTGGCAGCGGAATTATTAGTCAAGGTAAGTCTAAATAATTAAACTGTAGTCCCTAAAAAGTACATATAAAAAAAAGGAGTTCATTTTGAACTCCTTTTTTTTTACACTGGCTTGAACTGTTCAAAAGCTTGCATACATTTATTGCAATAATGTATTGACCTACACAATGTAGGACCAAATGGATTTCTCAAATTTGTATCTTTACTGTTACAATAAGGACAAGCAACATTATATAAGATATCTAAATCTAATACAGTTGTATATTCTGGTGGAGGGGCTAAACCAAATTTCTTTAATGCTATTTTTCCTTTTTCAGATATTCTATTCGAGTTCCAAGGTTCATCAAAGTTAACAAGTACAGTTACTTTTTGATCTAATATTGACAATGTTTTTTCTATGTCTGATTTCATTACATCAATAGCAGGACATCCAACAAATGTAGGTGTCATTGTAACTATTATCTCATCTGTACACTCTACTGAAGTTATAATACCTAAATCTATTATTGATACAGATGGGATTTCAGGGTCTGTAACTGACTCTAACATTGATAATATTTGCGATTTATTCATTATAACTTTACTTGGATAAATATTGGTTTATAACTTCATTAAGCATTTGCAATTCTGAATTAGTTCCTTTACCTGATATCTTATATCGAATAATACCTTTATTATCAACAAACAGAATAGTGGGTATTCCTTCTGGACAATTATAATATTCAAACAGTTTACCATCCCAATCCATTAATATTGGATTGGAATATGCATCTTTAAACTTTCCTTTAATAAATCCTTTCAGAAATCCAGGCACTGAACTTACATCCGCTAATGCAACGAATTCAATAGTATTTCTATATAAAGGTTCCAATACTTTTGTCCAATTTGATGTAAATTCACTACCAGATCGATCTGCAAGAAATAGTAACTGTCTTTTCCCATTATTATTAACTGATCTATGTTCATTACCATATTGATCTTCTAATACATAACTAAGTGACTTACTTCCTATGGAAGAAGCTAACACAATAAATGAACTAAATAGTAAAACAATTCTGACAAGAATTTTATTATTCATATGAAGTATTCTTATTGTTCTTTTGCAGCTAACATTTTTTTATGATCACTTATAAAAGAAGCTAATCCAGAATCAGTTAAAGAATGATGTAATATTTGTGATAATACTTTATAAGGTACTGTAGCAATATCAGCACCTGCTTTGGCACAATCTAGAATGTGAATAGGATGCCTAATCGAAGCTGCTATTATTTGTGATTCTAAACCATGTCTATCCCATATCTCACAAGTATCTTTAACTGCTATCATGCCATCAGTACCAATATCATCAAGTCTACCTACAAATACACTTACATAACTTGCACCAGCATTATTAGCAGCCAGTGCTTGCATAGCAGTAAATATTAAAGTAACATTTGTTGGAATATCTTGTTTAGACAATTCTTTTACTGCTGCGAGTCCATTAGGAATCATTGGAATTTTAATTGTTGCTTCTGGGAACCAAGAAAGTATTTCTTCAGCCTCTTTAAGCATTCCTGCAGTATCTGTTGAATTTACTTCTACAGAAACATGTCCACCTATAGTTTTATAAATAGAAACAATTAGATCTTTAATAGAAAGAGATGGATCTTCCTTAGCTAATAAAGAAGGATTTGTTGTGATTCCATTAATAAAACCATAACTGTTTATAATTTCAATTTCTTTCATATTTGCGGAATCTAAATATAATTGCATTGTGTGCTCTAAATAATTATCCAAAAAAAAGACCCCTCAAATTACTCTGAGGGGCCTTATATTTAATAGTGATATATATTATTTAACAACTTGTATAGAACGAGTTGCAAAACTATCACCAGATTTAACGATGATTTGATATACACCAGATGCTAAATCTGAACTTGATACTTCTAATGTATGAGTTCCAGCATTTATGTTACCGCTGAATATTGTTGATATTTCGCGACCCATCATATCAGTAAGTACAACAGTAACTAAACCGCTATTTTGTACTGAATAGTCAAAGCTCGCAACTCCAGAAACTGGATTTGGACGACTTTCACTTATAGATAGATTGCTATTAACATCACCAATAACTACAGCAACTTCATCACTGTATTTGAAAGAACCATCTCTATCAACCATGCGTAAACGATAGATATAAGAAGATCCATTACGTACATTCATATCGACTGTGTTATAATCACGACGTGAAGTACTGTTTCCAGCGGCAGGTACTGTTTCAATTCTTTCAAATTCAATATTACCAGCTACTTTCTCAGCTTTTTCAACTTCATACCATGCACTATTTGATTCACTTGCTGTTGACCAATCAATAGAAACTGATTTTCCAATCTTGCGAGCATCAAATTCTACTAATTCAACTGGTGTAACTTTACCAGCATTAAATTGAATATAATCAAATGATCCTCTTAGAACTCTTTCTAAACCTGTACGTTGTCCAGACTTAGCAAAGTGTCTCCAATCGATACCATAATTGATAACATTCCAATTTGTAGAAGTAGTAGCAACACCCATTGCTGTATCTGCTATTCCTGCATCAGTTGATCTATAACGGAATGCAACTCTTGCTAAACCTTGTGATTGAGCATTAGTAAAGATTCTCATTAAAGATGGACGTGGAGCTGGATCTGTATAAGTACCATTAACAAAACCAGTTGTTTTGATTAATTCACTTAAACCACGTTGAACAAATACTCCATCGATAAATGATTGACCAAGAGCAACTACTGCAGGAGTATATCCTGCTGCAACTGGGGTTGTTACAATAGCTGCACCATTACGAACTACACTTGATCTAAGCTGATTATTTACAAAGAATTCATCATTAGTTGCATTTAAGCCAACATGATTGGTTACAACATTTTGTGTTGAAATAATCAAATTCTTCTTCAATGTACTTGAACCAGAAGCTAAATAAGCTCTTATTTGATCTCTTTCTGTTCTTATTAATAAAGTATTATCTTCAGACCATAATAACATTTTATATGGTGTATAATCGAATGAACGTGCTTCCCAACCTGTACGATCAAGAATGTCATAACGATATACGCGCTTATCATTAGGAACTAATTTAGTAGGATCACTAAAGAAGCCTAAACTATCTAGTGCTGTTCTTAAGCTGTCTGTATTCATACGGCCTACTGCATTATTTGCATAATTTGGAGCAGTAGGTAATGTATTTTTATGATCAAAACCACTATTCAATACAGATATCATGAATTTAGATACATTTGACTGACGTACATAGAATCTAGCTTGTGAAGCAAATGAGTTATTAGAATTATTTTCATCTTGATAACCATTTACGAAACTTGCAGTAAACTCATATCTAGGAGTAACATTTGGACGCATAGTTGCATCAACTGCTGATTGCATCCATGTAGGAGAAGTGTAAGCTGTACCAAGTGTACTTAAAGTTTGAACTGAAACTTCACCTAGTTTAACATCTCTTGTTTCTCCAGCACCAATTATAACTGTTATAGTATTAATTGTTAAAGGTACACCATAAGTACCTACTGCATTTCCACTAGTAGCGGCTGTTTCCATAGCATAAGTACCTGTAAGACTAATAGTTTGAGATAATGTACTATTATTTCTTAATCTTACCATTACAGGAACACTAGATGTATCAGCTGTTACATATTCTACGTCAGAGAATGGACCACCATAGGTACATGTACCACTCTTATATGCACGTGGAGCTGTTAAAGTTAAAACTTCGACATCGTTTACATAAGGAATACCATCAAATTCATCTGCACCAATGTCATATGGATTTTGTGCAGTACCACGTGGTTGACCATCAATATCTTGAGTTACATATGATAATCTTGCACCCACATTATTAATGATACTTCCCACTGTACTCTTTTGACGCATTGAAACAACAGGATATTGACCTATTAACAATAATGAGTCAGTAGATGAAGCAACAAAGTTAGCTTCAAAACTGTTCATATCTTGTCCAGTCCAATTATACCATTGATCTCTTGTATTAAATTCATCTTGGCAACTTGGTAGTAATACCTGACTTAATGTATCGATTTCTACAAAGCGCATAAATGAACCTTGCTTTGTCCATGTAGATGTTGGGAAACCGGTAGGTTGTGATGTCCATGCAACATTTCTATTTGATGATAAACCACCATTAAACTTAGGTAATAAACCTTGGTAGAAATATGCAGTATATGGAAAACCATAGGATATAGAATTTACATCCTTAGGCTGAGTAACAGCAACAGCATTGTTTGTCATTACTGCATTAAATGAGTTCTGTACTGCAATACCTATTGCAGCACCCCATCTAGTTGATAATGAGTCGTCTTGTATTAATACAGTATTATTAGCAACTACATCACCACGTGTAAAATATGATCTAGCATTCTTTGCTGGATTAAATGATGTACGAGGTGTAGTAAATGAAGAGCCTTGAGTTAAATATGATTGAGTTAATGACCAAGCATTACCAAGATTTTGACTAAAGGCTTGTCCTGTTTGACGGTCAGTTGTCAATTGAATACCAACTCTATGAACAGCTGTATTAAATACTTTTGAACCGTTGAAGTTAATACCTCTGCTTAATCCGAACACTAGATTACCAAATACTTTTGTATTCTCGCTTACAGATGGTTGCAATGTATTTTCTAAAATACCTGTAGCACTGTAATTATTTTGACTTTGATTAACATTAATACCACGGCTAATGAAATATGATGCAACATCATTTACTTCATTGTAGCTAATTTCTGTATTAATATTATTATAACCTTGATTTGTTGAAGTTGTATCTGTTGCACAACCAATTTCAATACCATTAGATTCGATAATGAATGTAGAAGTTCCAGTAACAGTAGTTCTTCTATAATAACCTAGAACACCATATACTTTATTTTTTGAAACTTTTGCTCCGTCTTCATTTCCAATAAATATACCTGTTCTACCTACTTTAGAAATCCTATTGCCTATGATTTCAGTTCCTGTATTATAGTAACGTACTAATTTATTACGCTCTTTTAATGTACCGATACCTAATGACAATACACCAATACCAAAACCTGTAATTTCATTGTTAACTATCTTGTTTTGCTTATTACCACGATAGGTAATATTGTTTTCAACTATTACTGTATCTAAACCTGCACGATTTGAACCGAATTCATCAGCAGGAGGAATATTTCTTTGAGCAATACCAGCTGAGAAAGTAAATAGAGTAGCGCCACTACCAATTGAATCTTTTGCAAACAATAAGTTTGATTGATCGATAGAAATCAAAGGTACTGCAGACCAATATTCTGTTTCTGGAGTATTAGGATCGTTTTCAATTAAATTATTCATAATTGAAATGTTATTTGTCCTTTGTCCCATATAGAAAACTGCTTTACGATTTGAACCAGTATATAATCGGAATCTAAATGACTTTTGTGCACCACCATCAAATGTAATATAACCTGCACTATTTGCATTTGCTTTAGATGGGAACTGACGATATACTGCATTTGGATTAGATGGTGTTAATGATTGACCAAACAATACACCAATACCATTACCAGATCTTAATTGAATCGTTACACCACCTCTTAATAATCCTACAGAAGTAGAATCTGGTGTAAATCTAATAGGAGCACTAGAACCAGATCCAAGGATAGTTGATGTTAGATCCAATGCAGGTGCGCCTGTATTAGTTACATCGCCTACTTGATAGTTTGCATCTGTTAAATAGAAATTTACTGGACCTCTAATACCTCTTGAATACAATGCATTTACTGCTGCATCAATAGTACCGAAGTTTTCAATTCCTGACTTAGGTACTGTACCAACAGTATAATTACCATTCATTCTATCATTGATAGTAAATGTATAACATTGCTTGTCATTTGGAGCAAACTGATCGCCAGGGGCAACTGTTTGAATACAAATTTCAAGGTTGCCTGGTTGAGGAGGAGTAAATTCATCAAAAATTGCAGGAGCAACATTGTATGAACCAGTAGGAACTTCAACTGTAATTGTTTGAGTTGCGATAACAGTTCCATTTAATGTAGCTGTCATTTGAACTGGAATACCATCAGCATTTAAACCATTATTTGCAATAATTGCTAAAGGCTTGATTGGACGTCCTGCATATAATAATGCTGAACCAGGATTTTGTAGGGATTTTGCTTCAAAATCATTCAAATACCACATACGGAATTTATATGCGCAATCAGTTGATGGCATTCTATCATTTGCTGTTTGTTGATCAACTGCAAATTGATTTGTTTTTGTTTCTAATAATTTTGCTTTTACAACTATACAGAAAGAATCTGGAATCGCTACAGCAAATGAAGGAAATTGTACTTCATCGATAGAAGCTGTTTTTAATCCAGCAGTGTCTAATCCACCACCTTGATCTGTACTTCTTTCTAAACTGTCCATTTTGATTAATGAACCATTTCTTGAATCACGGATTTCATAATATGCACGATATCTTGAAATTGTTTCTAAACCAACATTCATATAACGTGCACGAATAGGAACTGATCCTAAATAGCTTTGACGTCTTGATGGTAGTGGAGATTCAATACTAGAAACAGCAATATCTCTATTAACTGCTAAGTTAAATACCTTTGTCCATGTTTGAGATGCAACTACTGTTGTACCAAAAAGCAAATCATGTGTCGCTACAACTTTGTATGTTCCACCAGGAAATCCAACTGTCGTAAATGTTCCATCATTTGTTGGAATTATTCTTGCCATTGGACCACTTGCTGCCTGTGCTGTATATGTGTAAGCGCCAGGACCTTGAGGAATAGTAATTATTTTACTTGTTAAATTGTTTGGATCACGCATAGCATACATTTCTGTATTCTGATCGATATTAGCAACATTTTCAGCTAATATTGTATATGTAACGTTTTGGCTATAGCCAGGTACATTAATTCTGTCAACTAATAAAGATGGCTTTGGGAACATATTAGAACTTCCATCAAATACATATCCAACTTCTAGAACTATTCCACTAGCTGATATATTTGGGAAATTTGTTCCACCTGGCCATGAATTTGTAATGGATCCACTAAGAATCTGAATATTATAATCTTCAGATTCACCTTCGCCAGTAGCAGTATTAGTACATGGATCTATATTAATACCAGCAGTAGCATAACCACAACGTATACGAAGGCGCCAAGTACCAGGGGTTGCATTTGCAGGAACTGTTACAGTACCTGATACTACTGTGCCAGCAGCTAGTGTGGCAGCTGAAGCATAAAATCTTTCTGATGTTTCGAATACACCATTACCATTCCAATCAGCCCATATTGCAACACCTTCTGGATAACTAGGAGTGATTGTAAAAGAATAATTATATGTAGAACCAGCTAATGTATTAGCTGTTAATGCATTATAATACTGATAACCATTTGTTTGATTATTACATCCACTGTTATTATTTGCTATGTTAGCAAATGAAAAACTTTGAATATAATCCGCATACAAACAACCAGACGGATTAGTAGGAATGCAATATTGTGCATTCGCTTTAGGTGAAAAACCAAATATCGTAAGCATGCAAGCTAATGCAACGCCTATCGACAAAAAGTATCTTTTCATTCGGTTCATAAAGAAACTCCGAAGTATGTAAGAAAAGGTAAAAATATTTATATATAGTACTTTTAATGTTAACCAAATGTGTTTGCACACATCAGTTGTTATATTCCGAAATGTTGCTTTAAGGCTTTACTTAGAGATGTTTTAAAGAATAAAAAGGGAAATAAATTTCTCTAAGTCTAATAAAAACAACTACTTAAATAATTTCTTGCACCATTTATTGAATGCAACAATCTTGCATTGAATACATGCAACGAACTAAAATAGGTAAAACAATGAATCCTAGCAAGAAAAAATTCCTAATAGGTCCAAATAATTTTCCACAGTAAAAACGAAGTAAAAGTAAATGATAGATAAGCCCGTATAAACTGTATAATAATTACGAACTATTCCATTTCTATACATTACCTTTTAATTAAAGACCAAGCTTCATGTACAAAGCCCATTTTTAACAATCTTTTGATTGCATTATGTCTAAGAACAATTGATGTTGAGTCAAAAATCAAGCCAAGGTTTATTTCTTGGTTTGTTTCGTCAGAATTTGAAAGAATCTCTAAAGCTTTTGCTTTATATTCATCAGAAATATGTGGAATTTCTTTCACACCTGCCAAGATTGCAAGATCACTTGCACAAAGAACTTCACTTATTAGTACATCTTCTGGCAAAGCATCAAAGCCAATTCCATTCCATTTTGGTTTATGTACTTGATAGATTGACATCGCATCTGCTCTGCAATAGAAATCATAGCCCATTCTAGCAATCAAATCTAATTTAACGGGGTCAATATTACCATTTACAATCACATCATTTGATATATGTATCTTTTTTACTTCCAAGAGCATGATATTTCCATTTCCACCAATATCTCTACCCAGTTCCTTTGTTTCTATAAATACACATTCCATTTGAAAGGGTGATTCTAATACTCTTGGTGCTTTAATTAATATTGAGTCTTGTTTATGAAGACCACACTTAACAAACTCATCTATGGTACTTTCATACTCACATGAAGCCAAACTTATCTGTTCTGTCATTGAAAAAGTGACAGCATTTACTGTGCACTCTCCAGTTTCTATAATATTTGTATATGTATCTTTTATTTTGCCTGTAGCTGCGCTAATAGCTGGCCCGATAGCAATGATTGGCGGTTTAGAAGCAAATGAATTATAAAAACTATACGGAGATACATTACATATTCCATTTTTACTAATCGTAGATACTAATGCTATAGGCCTAGGCGCAACACCACTTAATAATATCTGATGTAAATCTTTATGTGGAATATCACCAGGAACAATTGTAGTCATGGAATTACTCATTAATAGTACGCCTCATTTCTGGGAACATAAAGGGACTTATAGAGAGAGACTTACCAGTTTCAGCATCAATTTCTATCACTACACCCGAGATTTTTGCATCATTTTCTGCCATTTCATATTTATGTGCTGTTTGCAAAATCAAACGTTTAAGCGCAACTTCTTTATTCATACCTAATACTGAGTCATAAGGACCTGTCATCCCTACATCTGTTATATATGCAGTACCCTTGGGCAAAATACACGCATCTGCAGTTTGTATATGAGTATGTGTTCCTAAGACGGCAGAAACTCTTCCGTCAAGATGCCAACCCATAGATATTTTTTCTGCTGTTGCATCTGCATGAAAATCAACAATCACTATATGAGCTTGCTCTTTTATTTTGGATAATGCATAATCTGCCCCTCTAAAAGGACAATCTATACTTTGCATATAAGTACGGCCTTGTAATTGCAATACACCGATTGTAGGAATTCCAGTTTTATTAATAAACGTATAACCTCTGCCGGCATTACCTGGGGGATAATTATATGGCCTAATTACCATCGGATTATTTGCAAGCAATGGTTTTGACTGCCAGTTTTCCCATATATGATTGCCTGTGGTAATTGCATCTGCGCCTAATTCGAATAATTCTCTAGATTCTTTATCGGTTAATCCTTTACCATTACAAATGTTTTCACCATTAAGGATAACAATATCTGCTTGGTATTTTTTTATAAAGTTCTTCAGAAAAAGTCGAATTGCACCCATACCAGGATCACCGACTATATCTCCAACAAACAAAATCTTAACTTTTTTCATTCTTTATTTTTCATTTATTACTTAGTCAATTATCTTGCACACAAAATAAGAAATTTAGCACCTTTTAATTGCTAATACCTTCATTGTGATAATTAAAAGTATTCTTAATAAAAAATATAATACATGAGTTCAAAATCTAAGGCAATAATTTTACTTATATGCACAGCTATACTATGGAGTCAAGGTGGATTTTTAATCAAATTAATACATTGGCATCCTGTTGCAATAGCTGGTGGAAGAAGTATTATAGCAGCATTAATCATGTGGGCTTATGTAAAAAAACCCAAATTTACTTGGTCTTATATCCAGATTATGGGCGCAGTAGCATATGCATTAACAGTTATTTTATTTGTTATTGCAAATACATTAACAACTGCAGCAAATACTATTTTATTGCAATATACTGGGCCAATTTATGTTGCTTTATTTAGTTATTGGTTTTTAAAAGAAAAGATTACTGCTATAGATTGGATTTCTATTCTGACTGTAATTCTTGGGATGACTTTATTTTTTATTGAGAAATTAAGTCCTGATGGAATATTAGGCAACTTCATAGCAATTTTAGCTGGAATTGCATTTGCAGGGCTAGCACTATGTTTAAGAAAACAGAAAGATGGATCACCGCTAGAATCACTCATTCTGGGCAATATTCTTACAGGGATAATAGGCTTACCATTTATTATTGATAGTGGAATACCTTCTCAACAAAGTATTATTGCCTTATTAGTTTTAGGGATTTTTCAATTAGGGCTTCCATATATACTGTATTCAAAAGCGATTAAACATATTTCTGCCTTGGATGCTGTGTTAATTCCAGTATTAGAACCAATATTAAATCCTTTGTGGGTGTTCTTGCTTTTAGGAGAAAGCATTGGAATGTGGCCAATGATAGGCGGAGCAATTATCATAGTTGCTATTACCACAAGATCAATACTGTATAAGACCAAAACACATTAATATATATGATGCAATCTGAAGAGACTTCACAATATCAAAAAATTAAAGAAATTCATGATAAGATGTGTTTGCAAAGTAAAGACTATTATAGAGATCCATTAACTAATAATCTTGTCTTTACAAAAAACAAACATCTAAATAGAGGATATTGCTGCAGAAATATCTGCAGACATTGTCCTTATGGAACCAATCCAAAAGCTATCTTATGATTTTAGACAAAAAGTATCTATAATACACTAAATTTGCATGTAATTACATGAGTCATATCTATCTATTAAAAACAATGCCCTCAGTACTTCATACTCGATATTTACTTATTTGTATACTGATTTTTACCGGTTCATTTTCAGCGCATTCTCAAAGTATAATCACTGGGTTGATTACACAGAAAGGTAGCGGAAAACCTATGAGCTCTGTTACTGTAAGAATGACAGGAACATATTATGGAGCTATTTCTGATGCAAATGGAAAATATAGTATTAAAAAAATACCTGTGGGCGCAAATTATACTTTGGAATTAACACGTATTGGATTTAGAACAATAAAGAAAACAGGGATAGCCCTAGGAAAAAATGATACATTAACACTTAATTTCAATATGGAAGAATCAAAAGTTTCTTTGGATAAAGATATTATAGTTATTGGTGAAAGACCTTTAGTAGATGTAGAAGAAACTCAAAGCCTGAGATCGATTGGTAGAGAAAATATACAGCAAATGGTGGCAGAAAATGTTACAGATGTGCTTACTCAACAAACAGGATTAACTTCCCAGAATAAAGAAATCTTTATTCGCGGAGGCCGTGGCTATGAAGCAGCTTATTTATTAGATGGTGTTTCAGTTCAAGACCCATTAGCCGGAACAGGATTTGGGCTTCAACTATCTGCAAACTCTCTACAAGAAGTAGAAGTAATCACTGGTGGATTTAACCCCGAATATGGCCAAGCAACCAGTGGCATAGTAAATATAAAAACAAGAGATGGAACATCTAAATATGAAGGATCTGCATCGTATAGAAGAGCTCAAAGATTATTTAATCGAAATCCATTTGACAAAGACACCAATTCTTCATTCGCTACCGATATCGCAGAATTTACTTTTGGAGGCCCAGAGCCAATAACAACTAGTCTATTACCTGCATTAGGACTTCAATTACCTGGGAAATTTAGCTTTTTCCTTAATTTCTATGGGAATTTTTCAGACGATTTAGCTCCTGAATTTGCTAGGGTTCCAATTCGATCTACTTTGGTAAATCCTTGGATGTCATTAAGACAAGATAATAGCGTGAATATTATGGGCAAACTGTCTTGGATTATCTCTCCTTCTATGCGCTTAGCTTATACACATACCAATAGTATGGGAATGAATCAAAATACTAGAACTGTTCAAACAAATCTTGAATATGTAGTACCAGACCCAGGATATCAATTTAATTATCAAAGCAATTTTGCTGGTGCTTTAACCTATGCAACCATACAAAAGTTAAATTCTATTACCTTTTACCATTCATTAGGCCCATCAACATTATATGAATTAAGAGTAAGTAATTTCTTTACCCATCTTAAAGTAGATGCTAATGGTAAAAATTATTCTGAGTATAGAGAACCTCAAGATATTCCACAAATTCCTGCTGAATACTATGAAACTGGCGACTCCAACAGGCTAGGAATTATTCCTGGTGATGGTTTTTTTGACACAGGAAATGGTAATATTTGGCGCGAACATTATATGGATGAATGGACACTAAGAGGAGACCTAACAAGCTATATTTCTGAAAAGAATAAAATAAAAGCAGGGGCGGAATTTCGCTTTCAAGAACTTCAACAGACAGAAATATTTTCTCCTTGGCTTGGCCCACTTGGTTTAAATAATGATATCTTCAAAACCAATACAACAATTGGAGCTTTCTATGTTCAAAACAATATCTCATTTAAAGGATTGATTCTTAATTATGGATTAAGAATGGATATTTGGGCACCAGGCCTACTTGTAGATAGTGCAATCGCAAATGTGAATATCCCTACAATTACCGATCTTCAAAGAGAGTCTTATAATAATGGAACTTTCGAATTATTTGGCAGACATTGGAAAGCTCGATTAAGCCCTCGATTAGGAGTATCTCATCCAATTACAGAAAATCAAATGTTATTCTTTAGTTATGGACATTTCAATAAACTGCCAAGACCTCAATTTGTATATGCAAAACTGATGCCTCAAGCAGCTAATTCTACTTTTCAACGATATGGCAATCCAGATTTGAATTTTGAAACTACAATAAGTTATGAACTTGGGATAAGAAATCAATTAACTGAAAATGATGTTTTAACTGTTACTGCATATTATAAAGATATATTTGACTATGTAACTTCAAGGCGTATCCAGAATCAAAACCCAAGACTTTTAGGGGGATCTTTTACTACATATATCAATGGAGATTATGCTCGTTCAAGGGGATTAGAAATTGAATACAAAAAAAGAATCGGCGATTGGTTTACTGGCGTTATTTCGAGCACTTATTCTGTTGTTACTGGCAAATCTAGTTCTGCTGAACAAGCTGCTTTGGTAGATAGAGGGCTTTCTGCAGAAAGAATTACCGAAGATTTTATGCCTTGGGATAGACCTTTACAGCTAAATGCAACTGCAAATTTTATTGTTCCAAAAAATAAACCACTTTTTAATATAGAAGGCCTAGATAATATCAATGCATATATTAGATTCTTTTATCAGTCTGGAATGAGATATACAGCCCAAATACCAGTAATAGACCCTAGTACTGGCAAACAACAAGTATTAGATAATGGAAGGCCCACATACAGAACAGATGAACAAAACCCTTTAGGAGCTATTGGACAAAATTGGTGGTGGGTAGAACTAAATCTTCAGAAAACTTTCATGTGGTCTGGTAGTAGAGTTACTTTTTCTTTTGAAGTAATAAATCTATTCGACAATAAAAATTCTACCATTATCAATCCCATTACAGGAAGATCTTATGAATTTGGAGACCCAACTTCACTTGGTTTAAATGATCCCAAATATCCAGACTTACAATCTCCATTAAGTCCTTATCCTTTTAATCCTGCTCGGTATCTTACAAGAAGAACACTACGATTTGGTGTTTCAGCTGGATTCTAATTATGCAAAAGCCAAACACTATAAACCCTACTCTTGAAGAAGATGCCTATAAGTATTGCCAGAACATAACGTATACTTGTGCTAAGACATTTTATTTTGCAAGCTACTTTCTTTCTCAAAAAAAAAGGAAAGCCTGCTATGCTGTCTATGCTTTTTGTAGATATGTAGATGATTTAGTAGACAATGCACCACATGGAACTTTGCAGGAGAATATTAGGACATTAGTTTCTAATTGGCAATCTGCTATTCAAAATGTTTATAATGGCCAAATCGACTTTAACAATCATGATCATGACACTTTTTTAGTTATGATTGCCTGGGCTGATACTCTTAAAAACTATTCTATTCCTAAACATCTTCCAGAAGAACTTATTGAAGGTGTTTTGATGGATACCTATTTAGATAGATTTAATACTTTCGAAGATCTTTATACATATTGTTATAAGGTTGCTTCTGTAGTTGGCCTTATGACATCAGAAATTTTTAGATATAGTTCTCCAAAGGCATTAGCACATGCTATAGATTTGGGGATAGCTATGCAGTTAACTAATATTTGCAGAGATATTTCTGAAGATGCGGACAGAGGGAGAATCTATATTCCTTTGGATGAATTGAAAACATTTGGAATTTCAGAAGAAGATATTCTAATGAAAAGATTTTCACCTGCTTTAACTGAACTTATGAAATTCCAAATCGAAAGAGCTAATACTTATTATGATAGCGCAGATATTGGAATTGGATATTTAGAAAAGGATAGTAGATTAACTGTTCAATTGATGAGCACAAATTATAGGCGAATTTTGAACAAAATAGCTAAAATGAATTTCAACCCTTTCTTAAAAAGAGCTCATTTAAACTTTTCAGAAAAACTATTAGCATTTCCACGTGCATTTATCGCTATGAAAACAATCAAGAACATGTAATATGAATACGATATTAAAACCCAAAGCATTAAAAATAGGCGATACAATTGGCATTATTTCTCCTGCATCTCCTCAAAGAGATCCAGAACGATTAAAAAGAAGTATCTCATATTTAGAACAGAAAGGATTTACTGTAAAACTTGGGGATTCTGTACTTGCATCTTATGCAGGTTACTTAGCTGGAACCGATCAAGAAAGAATACATGATCTTGAAGCTATGTTTGCTGATACTTCAGTTGATGCAATTTTTTGTGCCCGCGGAGGCTATGGAACTGCAAGAATGCTTCCATATATAAATTATGATTTGATTGCAGCACATCCAAAGATTTTTGTGGGATTTTCTGATACAACTGCTTTGCAGTGTGCTATCTTTAAAAAGACAGGGCTCATAACTTTCTCCGGAGCAATGCCTTCAGTAGATATGGCAGATTCTATCGATCCATTTACTGAATCATCATTATGGGATATTTTGATGAATGCAAGCGAAAAAAGAACTATTCCTACACAAGATAGTTTTTCTATTCAATCTGGATATGCCGAAGGTAGATTGATATGTGGAAATCTTTGTTTGATAGCTTCTTTATGTGGATCAGAATTTCTTCCTGAGTTTAACAACACAATTTTGTTATTAGAAGATATTGGGGAAGAGCAATATAAAATCGACAGATTATTATGTCAATTAGAGCTTAATGGTATATTATCTAAGATCAAAGGGCTATTATTTGGTCAATTTACACCACCAAACAATCCAACTACAAGCGTTCCACAAAGAGATTATCAAGATATTCTTATAGAATATTCTCAAAAATTGAATAAACCCTGTTTAGCTAATGTTGATTATGGACATATTGCTAAAAAATTGACCTTACCTTTTGGAATTAATATCTCTATAGATGCTGATACTAAAGAGATTATATTATTGGAGTCTCCTTTGTGCTCTTGAAATCAGGGAATATATTTTTTGCTCAGACCTATTTGGATTCTCTCTAAATTCCTTAAAGAAGATGAAGAGATATGTTCATATTCTTTATTACATTGAATAAAAACTGCCTTTAACTCAGGATACATTTCTTCCATAAATCTTAATTGATTTACTTCATAATCTAAGTCATCCCCATTTCTTAATCCCTTCACCAAAGTAATATTAGCACTGATACTTTGTTCTTTAATAATATCTGTTAATAAACCTTTGAAATCTAGAATTTGATATCCTGAAATAAGTTCGCTAGCCCATTGATCTATTGAACTTTCTTTTTCAGGATTAATCCCTCTTGCGATAATAACTTTATCAAAGATAGTTGAAGCTTTATGAACAATATTTAAATGTCCTAGATGAAATGGATTGAAAGATCCAGCATAAATCGCAATCGAAGGCCTAAAAGCAGAAACATACTCTATTATCGAGGATTTCAATGCAGAATTTTCTGTAGATATTTCTTCTAATAAATATGCAATTCTAAGGGATTTATACTGGGCATAATCCATAGACTGAAATCTAGTAAAAGCAAGTTTTTCATGATTAATTCTATCGGTAAATGAAGCAGAATTAGAATACATTGATTCTGTATCAAACTGCTTAAACATTGATATGATCTGATTCATAATTCATTGTAACGATAAGAAAAAAAAAGGCAGTCCTTATGTCAAAGACTGCCATTATTCTTTTGTTTTTTATCTATAGTGCTTCTACTATAACAGCACTAGCTTCACCACCACCAATACAAAGGGTGGCTAAACCATATTTTTTATTATTATTTTTTAAAGCATGCAGCAATGTTGTAAAAACTCTTGCACCGGATGCTCCTATTGGATGTCCTAAAGCAATAGCACCACCATTTATATTCATTTTTTCTAATGGAATATCTAATTGATTTTTAGCTGATAATGCTGTAACAGCAAAAGCTTCATTTACTTCGAATAAATCGATTTGTTCAATTGTAAGATGTGCTTTTTCTAATACTTTTTTAATTGCTTCAATTGGTGCAGTATTAAAATCTTGTGGTTTATGGGCAAAAGATACTTGTGCAACTATTCGTGCAATAGGATGTAATCCATGCTTTTGAACTGCAGATTGGGAAGCTAATACAATTGCAGCTGCACCATCATCTATAGAACTTGCATTTGCGGCCGTAACTGTACCATCTTTTTTAAAAACTGGTTTTAAATCAGGAATTTTATCAAAACGTACTTTTCCTGGTTCTTCATCAGTATCTATTGAAATTACACCTTTTTTATCTTGTATCAGAACAGGAACAATTTCATTAATAAAAGCACCAGACTTTTGGGCTTCAATTGCTCTTTGATAACTCATAATCGCATATTCATCTTGCATAGATCGGGTTATATTACAATCAGATGCACAATCTTCAGCAAAATCACCCATTGGCTGGAATTGATAAGCATCAGTTAATCCGTCATATTGCATCGAATCTATTACTTGTCCATTTCCATATCTATATCCAGTTCTTCCCTTCGGCAATAAATATGGGGCATTTGTCATTGACTCTTGTCCACCAGCAATAACAATCTCTGCATCTCCGCATCGAATTGCTTGATCTGCTAGCATAACTGCTTTAAGACCACTTCCACACACTTTATTGATTGTCATACAAGGAACACTATCAGGAATGCCAGCACCCAAAGCAGCTTGCCTTGCAGGTGCTTGGCCAACGCCAGCAGTTAATACATTACCCATAATAACTTCGCTAACTGCATCTAATGGCAAACCAGCTGCATCGATTGCTGCTTTAATGGCAATAGAACCTAATTGTGGTGCTGTAAAAGTTGAAAGAGAACCTAAAAATGCACCAATGGGGGTTCTTTTGGCCGATATAATAAATGTAGAAGACATTATTTCTATCCTGTATTCTAATGAATGTTGAATTTACTTTGCTAAAGACATGCTTCGTCTTTCTCTGATAACAACTACTTTGATTTGTCCAGGATATTCCATAGAATTTTCTATCTGAGAGGCTAAATCATGTGCAATTTGATCTGCTCTTAAATCATCTACTCTATCTGGTTCTACAATCACTCTTACTTCGCGCCCAGCTTGAATAGCAAAAGTTTTGGTTACTCCTTCGAATGCATTAGCTAATTCTTCTAATTTTTCTAAACGTTTCACATAATTCTCAACCGATTCACGTCTAGCTCCAGGGCGGGCACCACTTATACTATCGGAAGCTTGAACGATAACAGCAATTGCTGTTTCCATTTCCATATCTTCGTGATGAGCACCGATTGCATTACAAATTACTGGATGTTCACGATATTTTTTAGCTAGATCATATCCCAATAATGCATGTGGACCTTCGATATTTCTATCAACGCATTTACCGATATCATGAAGCAAACCTGCCCTTTTTGCCATATTTACATCTAGTCCTAGCTCAACTGCCATTACACCACATAAAAATCCAACTTCTATAGAATGGTGCAATAAGTTTTGTCCATAACTAGAACGATATTTCATTTTACCAATATGACGAATCAATTCAGGATGCATATTGTGAATATTTAATTCCAATAATGCAGATTCACCAACGCGAATAATTTCTTCTTCTAGCTCTTTTTTGGCTTTTTCTACTACTTCTTCAATACGTGCAGGATGAATTCTTCCATCGGACATCAAGCGTTCTAAAGCCACACGAGCAACTTCTCTTCTAAATGGGTCAAAACCTGAAATTACAACTGCTTCTGGTGTATCATCTATGATAAGGTCTATACCTGTTGCTGCTTCAAATGCACGAATATTTCTTCCTTCTCTACCAATAATTCTACCTTTCATTTCTTCACTTGCTAAATTCACAACAGAAACTGTAGTTTCTACACAATGATCTGAAGCAGTTCTTTGAATTGCTTGTACGATTAGTTTTTGTGCTTCTTTATGTGCATGTATTTTTGCTTCATCACGAACATCTTTAACCATTTGCGCAGCTTCAGATTTAGCTTCATTAACCATATTCTCCATTAGATACTTTTTTGCATCATCACGGGTCATACCAGTAATTCTTTCTAAACGAGCTGTTTGTTCTTCAAAGGCTTGATCAATCTGTTTTGTACGTTGAACTAATGATTGTTCTTTTGTTTTAAATTCTTCTTCTCTTTGTTGAAAAGTACCTTCAGCTTGTTGAATAAATTTTTCTTTTCTTGTTATAAGCTCAAGTTTATTCTCGATAGATTCTTCTCTTTGAGAAAGTTGATGTTCAGAAGATTTTATTTTGTTCCTTCTGTCTTGTGTTTCTGCTTCAAATTCTTGTCTGTTCTTATGCCATTCTTCTTTGACCTCTAAAAGCTTTTCTTTTTTTAATGTTGCTGCTTCTTTAGCTGCATCTTCAATAAGTAGTTTTTTTCTTTCTTCGGCTTCTTCAATCTTTGATTTTGCCATCTTATTTCCGGCAAAATATGCCAGAGTAAATCCTACAGCAAAACCAACGATACTTAATGCGATAATTTGTATTTCACTCATAAATTAATGTATCCTTACTCTTAAGTCATTGTAACGCCCTTGCGTTTTAAAGCATCCTTCATATGCTGCGCACATAACAGGATAATATATAGTAAATGTTTTATGTTAAAAAAACCGCTTCATACTTTTCATGGCATCTTTCGATGCATGCCGAAGACGAGACGAAAGAACTCTCTTCACACACGGTGGGTTTCATCCTTTATATATTTTACTTCCACTGAATTTTCAGTTGTATTCTATTGAGTACGAAAATTCCGATAAGTATCGGCGAGGCCTGTAATTTATATAAAGAGTCTGATCCCTATGATTTCATTTATAAGTTCTTTTTAATGACGTGTAACATAAAAGTATAAAGCGGCATATGTCAAAATCAGTGTATATAATGTTTTACGATTGTATACTTTGATTAATAAATGCTGTCATTTTTTTGATTTCTGATAAAAATCTATTATGAGATTTATTTACTTGTTCTTGTAATTCAAACTTTTGTTCTGCTAAGTTAAGCGCTGCAACTAGTGACAATGTTTGCGTTGATTGATCAGTGAGTGTACCTTGCAATGTTTTTAACTGTTGGTCAACTTCCTGTGCACAGTGCTTAATTTTGAATTCATTTTCACCTCTCAGTGTGAATTCTTTTCCGCCTATTGAAACTTTAACTTGATTAGACATTGTATTAAAGATAAAAATCATTAAATAAATTAAGACTCAGAATACTTCTTTAGAAAGTTAATTTCTTCTTGAGTTAGAGATTCAATGCTTTCTACATGAATCTTTTCTAATATAATATTAAGTTTTTCAGTATCATCCATAGATTCAATAGTATCTGCTGTAGCATTATTATGCTGTGAGGATGACATAGAAACTTCCTGAATAGAAAAATATGTATCACTTATCATTTGTTTTGCTTTTACTGGAATATTCAATTCGGAATGTGCAAATATTTTTTTCTTATGAGCTGATAAAGTTGCTATATGTTTTTTATTCTTCCAGTTCCAATACAATCCTACAACACCACCACTTAATAATCCACATCCTATTTCTATAGAAGCCTTATATACAAAATCAACTTCTACTGAAAAAAAACCTATCGTAAGATAAACTATTGACAATCCAATAATTAATGTAGAAGCTATTGTTAATTTTATCTTTTTAAATGTTCCTAATTGCACACCCTCATTTTTTAATAAGATTAGGCATAAAGAAGAACAATATAAGATAGAAAAAAGCCCAGCTCCGATTGATGGACTGTTTATAGGCAATAGTGCATATAGTAATCCAAATACAAATGCACTTGATAATAGGCCAATTGAGAATAGAGATTTATGGGTAAAAGACTCTATTTCAGTTCCTATCCACATCAGAATTAATAATGATGTTAATGCTAAAGACCAATCATTAACTGCTACTAAATGTGTTATTAATCGCCACCATTCAAAATCATGAATTACTTGTTGAGGATAAAGCATTAAATGAATTGGCAAAGAATAATTAGACAATACACTAGAAACAAAAACTGTACACATAATCAATAGTATATGATTTGTCTTTATTGGTATATATGTCAATATTGATTTCATAGGATTAAGCTGCACTGTCAATTAAGGTCAATACGTCTTTCAGCGTAACATTTTCATGAAAATCTTCATTTATAGCTATCATTGGTGCACCACCACATGCGCCCATACATTCTACTTCTTCTAATGATATCTTACCATCTTCTGTTCTTTCATTATGACCAATGCCATATTTCTCGCACAATTGATGATATATTTCTTCTCCACCTCTAAGCATGCACGATACATTTGTACATACCTGAACATGTAATTTGCCCATAGGTTTCTTAAAGTACATGGTGTAGAAAGTTGCTACACCTTTTACATGAGAAAATGGAAGATTCATAATATTGCCAACTTCTTTCATAACGTCTTCTGACAACCAACCAAATTTATGTTGGGCCATCCAAAGCACAGGCATAATTGCAGCTTTAGGTTCTGGGTATTGTGCCTTTAGACGTTCAATCTCGGCTAATTCTTCTTGTGAAAATTTGATTTCTTGTGTCATATCAAATACTTATTAATCAGTGTAATTAAATCCTTTTTCAAGATTGTAAGCAAAAATACAAAACCTCTTTCTATTCTTTACTTTTTTTACAAAATCTATATAAAAGAAAAGCCGATATTTCTTTCAAAATATCGGCTTTTCCGTAACAATATGTTTCTAAACAAACATTATTTTACTATCATCAATGGCATTTGAATAGCATTGCCTGATTGTGATGTAATAACAAGTCTATAAGAACCTGTTGATAGGCCTTGTGCATTTACAGTATATCCATGAGTACCTGGTTCTGCATGAACATTTCCTGTATTGTACACTTCATTACCGTACACATCATACATTTTCATTGAAATAACTTCTGAAGTATTTCCTTTTACTGTATACTGAACTTTAGTATGTGTAGAGAATGGATTAGGCATTGCATTAACAGATAATTGGTCGTTTTCTTGTTCTTTAACATCCATTGCACCTAATAACAACCAATTAATTGTTCTGCTCATGATGGTTTCTCTGATTTTTGGATTTTGCATACCATCCATATCAAAAGTATAAAGAACTAAACGAGCATTACCGTTTTCCCAACGCACACCACCGATATTTGTTAGGTCGCCATCAAATGAGAAAATAGGAATTGCAGTACTACCAGCACTTAATTTCATAGCATCTGTATAATAGGCGAAAGGCATAATATCTGGCTCAACATCTTTATTAAGCTCAGTATCAATTCCATCAGAAATATAATCACCAGTAACACCTGCAAAACCGAAAGCATCTACAGCTGTAATTGTACCAGTTTGTGCATCAGAAGTAAATCTTTGTGTTGGTTGAGTATTCTTTAAACTAACACCAATTGTCTTTTGGAAGAAGTCTTTTGTAGTTTGTGCACTTGAAGCTTGTAATCCAAAATACAATTCTAATCCTGATGCTATCATTACTTTACCGCCAGCATCAAGCATTGATTTTAGAGATGATATAAAGCCTGCATTTCCACCTAAAGCTCCTCTACTACCAAAATCTACAGCAACTAATGCTAAATCATATTGTGAAGGAGGATATGCTTTTGCTAATTCAGCATCAATAGGAAGATTTATTGTTTTGTCAATAAATTCTTGCCCTCTATATGCTAGATATTGTCCATAATTTAATGACAATCTTTGATGTTTGCCATAAATAACATATTTCATGCCTGGTGTAACATTATAAACAATTCCTTTACTTGTTCTAGCAAATACATTATCACCTTCTGTAATTGCTTTCACAATTACTTTAGCATAACCTTGTTTATCATTTGTTTTAATTTTTACACTTGCAGAAGCATTTCCGCCAGCTTCCAAAGCAACTTCTGATGGTTCTAATGAAGCTGTCCAGCCTTCTGGAATTATTGAATTTTCTGTATCAATTTCTAATCTTACAGTAGCTGAAGCTGAACCTAGATTTTTCACTGTAATTGCAGAATTTCCTTCATTATTTTTAGCTATGCTTAAATATGGATTTGGAAGAACTGTTTCTGTTTTAGCTATTGATTTTACTAAACCTACTTCATTTGCATTTAATACTTCTTTTGCTGTAGAGGCAGTTCCATATTTTTGAACTACACCAACAAGTGTAATATTATTTTCATTAAAACCTTCTGGTAAGGTATAGGTAAATGTTGTTTTATATGGTGTAGCTGTTGCTGCTACTGCAGGAATAATTCCTTTCATTCCCCATACACCACCTAAGAAAGAACGAACTACAGACTTATGTTCATAGCCTGTAATTTTTGCTGGCTTATTGAAGTAGGGATTTCCTTCATAACCTGGTCTATTACTGAGATAATTAGCCTGGTCATATGCTGCTCCACTTCCTGTAACATTATTTTCGATAACCATCAAATTTACACGGATATCACCGGAAGCTGTTTTAACAAATGTAGCTTCAAAATCAGCTGAAATTTTTCTTGTAGCTTTGTCAAATGACACATTTTTGATTTGCACATCTACCTCAGCTGGCTTAGCCATTTGTTGTTCAACAAATGATTTCCAAGCACCTCTATCGACACCAACTTTGGCTTGTCCTTTGAACATTACGCGGTCTATTGTTCCATTAGGATAGCCCGCAATAAAAGATCCCAAAGTATCCATAATAGAAGTTGTTTTTGTTCCTACTGTGTTTTTTACTTCCATTCCATCACCTTGATGTATCTTAACACCAATCATTTGATCGGGATACAATTCAAGCAATTCTTCCACAACCACACTACCATCTACGCACCATCCACACCATGCGCCAGTATATTGTTCTAATAAAACTCTTTTAACTGGGGCTTGAGCACTTGCATTGATTACATGTATAACTAACAATACACATAACGAAATAAAAAGGGTAAAAACTCTTTTCATATTGTATTTCTCCAGAATTATTTGTGAACTATTCAATTAATGACAAACTACAAAAAAAAAATGGGATTACCAATCAAGGTAATCCCAATAAAACTAAACCTTAGTTATCTATATTATCGTACAATCATTAATGGTAATTGAATACCATTGCCATTCATTGTACGAGTAATTACACGATAAGCACCAGCTGATATTTTGGAAGCATCAAAGTTTACATTGTATGTTCCAGGCATTTGTTGTCCAGAAGCTAATTGTGCAACTTCACGTCCAAGACCATCTACTAAACTTACTGTAACAAATTGGCTTGATAATCCTTTAACTGTATAAGTAATTGTACCTACTTCACTTAATGGATTTGGGCTAATAGACATAGATAAGTCAGCATTAAATCCTTCTGCAATTGTTTCATCAACAGATGCAGCAGTACCGGATAATAACCAATCAACAGAGCGCTTTAGAATTTCATTTGCAACAGTAGCTGCACCTAAAGACTCTAATCCAAATGTTAAAAATACCATACGTGTATTATTTAATTCCATACGTGCACCAGCCAAATCACCTGCAACATTATCATAATACAAGATAGGCTTTGCAATAGTTGGATCTGTAATAGTAAATACATCGGTATACAATGTATAACTAGTATTATTGATACTTGCAGCTGTATTGCCTTGGATTGTAGCATTATTATTTAGCTTATTGCCTATTGGATCACCAGCAATACCTTTAACTGTAAATGGACTTAATGTACTGCCACTAAAGCGAACTTTAGTTTGTGAATAAGCTAAGCCTGCATTAGAAAAGAAATCTTGTGCACCAACAGTATTACCATTTGCATCGCCTTGTATATCTGCAAAAGCATAATTCATTGCTCTAGGAGCAATCAACATAATTTTCTTACCGTTTTCAATTGCAGCGTTGATATATGGTAATGGTGAAGCTACCCAATTTGGATATTCTACAGGATTCGTACCAATTGGGAATATTTGAACATCAGCACCACCTATTTGGTCCATATATTCTTGAATAATAGCTGGGTTAAATGGAATAACAACTGCATCTTTTTTAACAGATGCTGATAATCCAGAGTTATAATTTGTAAGACCAAAAGTAGTATAACCACTATATGTTATAATTTTTGGGTTTTCAGATAATACACCAAAAGCATTCAAGCCTGCAAGGTTAAATTTATCTGCATAAGAAGTTACCGCTTTAATTCCAACTAATGCATAAGCAGCCTCTGCTGGAGAATTAACTATTACATTAACTGCAACTGATTCACCAGCTGGAACTGTAACTGTTTTTGGCTCTACGGTTGCTGTCCAACCTGTTGGTAATGGATATGCATCTTTATCTATAGATACATTTACTTCTGTAGGTGTCTTACCATCATTTACAATCTTAACTTCTTTAGTAAGATTACTGCTTCTAGGTATGGTTAAAAGGAAGGGTTGCTCTATTGAAACATTTGCTACCGCATCATCCTTTGCATTGCTACGTGCTTGTAAAACTTCTTTTGTGTCTTCATCTTGAACAAATGCTACAACATATAACATTGTTGGGTCTAGGGCATATTGTCCTGTTGTAGGAATTGTATAGGTATAATTAAAAGTTTTAGATGTTCCGGCAGCAATTGTTAATTCTTCACCATTTAAATTTGGGAGCATTTTGCGACCAATATTATAGAATTCTTTTTCTCCATTAGTACCAGCAGATGCATAATAGTGGAATCTTTCTGCTATTACTACGCGTAATTTTTGGCTTGACTGTAATGCAGAAGAAGAACCTACAACTACTTGAATATTCATTGTATTACCATTTCTGGTTTCTTCAATAGTAATTGTAATAGGAGATGTTGTTCCCCTAATTGCCTCTACAGCTTGACTAATTGCTGTTGTATCAGATGGTGCGCCATCATAATAACTATCGCTTGATTTAGACAATATAGAACCATTTACAGCAGCGCAAGGAACACCGATATTTTGAAAGCCATAATAACGCACACGTGAATTATGGAAATTTGAATCAGCTGCATTCATAATATCTTTACCAGGAAACCAAGCTTGATATTTGATTGGAATGGCTACTTGCTTAACTTCAAGCTGCTGTAAAAATGCTTGAAATGTTGGATTTTGGCGGGCACATGGGCCACAACTTGCATTAGTTGCTTCTTCTACAATTACCATACGAGGTGAGTCAGCAGATAATTGAAGAAAATTCAAAGTACATGCAGCAATTGCGATAACTACAAATCGAAACAATTGTTTCATTTTTTTCCTTAGGGAAATTGTATTGAAATAAGGTGATAATAAACTTAATCAGTATGTTTTTTTGACAATGATGCAATTTACTTATAATACTTTAATTATTAGGTATAGAAAAGTATCAAATATTTTACATGGAAACAGATTTAAAGACAAAAAAAATTCAATATAGTTACAGAGTCTTTATCGGATTCAAAATAAATCCAATTATGCATGGAAATACATCAATAAATTGTGCCTAATTGTTCATGATCAGAACGTTTTTCTTCAATTTTCTTTAGTTTTTCAGAAACTGCATCTGCTAAGTTAATTCCCCTTGCATTTGCATAGTTATGGATACAAATAAAGACGTCTGCAATTTCTTCTTTTACTGCTTGCATTGGTATATCTTTACCCTTCCATAACTTCTTTTCTAAATTTGCTAATTCTCCAGCTTCCCCACATAATTCCAAACAGAAAAACTCTGGGTTTCTAGCAGGAAAATGTGCATTCTGATAATTCGCAAATGATTCTTGAATCAAGTGTTCATAGCTGATGATGATATCAATTAATTGTTGTGATTTCTCTACCATATCAATTCCTTTTGCTTATTAATTTGTCTGGCTAGCTTTAAACAACTGTATTTCTAATTCAACTTTTTCAAGTACTTTTTTAGCTTGCTCACCCTTTCCTAATTTCCAATATGATACAGATAAAATAGAGGCAAATCGCGATCTAATCGATTCTCTGCTTTGCTGATTCATAATCTGTAACCAAGCATGTTGATCAAAATAAGCCTGGAGTTTATTGATAGCTTGTTTAGGCCTTTTAGCAGTATCGGCAGCAGCTGTAGATAGAATATTGTTAAGCTTTTCAGCAATATTAATTTGCTTAGAAGATCGATAGGATGTATCTTTTTTTGACATAAAAGTATTAAAGCGTTCAATCTTAGTTTTTAATTGCTTTACTGTTGCTGAATCTGCAAAATTATAGACTTTAAATTTCTGCATTAACTGGGGACGCACCCTTACTGTAATGCAGTCTGGGCTTTTGGGAAAACCATTTTTACCTAACTCAGACACAATATATTTAACATTATCTGCAGATACATTAGAATTAACTAGTGACAAACCTCCACGAATTAAAAGTTCACCTAATAATCCACTAGCTTTATCAAAATGTTTTAGAATCATTTGTCTAATATATTGTCCTTGATTAAAACATCGTTGATAATCATCTCCTCCCAAGCCTTTTCTAGATCGTAAAACCTGCAATGTAGATTTACTATCACGATTACCAAGCAATTCGATGATACCCATTGCTTGAGAAAAACCTAGTTCAATATAAAAATCAATTTTATTGAGATTAGCAATTTTAGCAGCTTCTTTTAAGTAACCACCTATGCCCCTTGTGGCATATACTATGGTCAGTTTGTTCTGTCCTGATGAATCTGGCATACCAGCTTCAGCAGGAGTATCTCTGGGAATAGATATTATTTCTATTATTCCACTATCCGGAATTATAGACAAAATATGATTTGCATCCGCCTTTTTAGAGAGAGTTCCAAGCCTTGCATCAACACCTATCAAGGCAATATTAATTCTCTTTGCATTTGTTTTTACAATGTGTTTTTTTATTGATTGAACAGTATACCCTGGTTCTCCAGGCTGTGCAGCTATAGCAATAACAGTATCTGCAAGATTGGATGCAATTAGATCTTCTTGATTGGAATCTACAGCAAGAGCTAATATTGTTTCCGAATCTTCTTTTATGATCTGGGCCTTTTCAATTTTATTTGTAGGCTTAGTATCTGCTAGAGTTTCAGTTATTTCTTGATTATTTTGATAACTAATTTTGAGGAATTCAACAATTCCAAAAAGCATCGCTATGAGAACTATTAAGGCTATTCCGGTTCTTTTTGTTATTTTCATGGTCATAAATAGGTAAAAGTCACATGTAGAGTTCTCGTTTACTATCCAATTTTTTTAAATCCCCAATTAACTTTTACTATCATGTGAAAAAGTTAACTATATGAGAAACTATTATATTTTAAAGGGTAAGGATACAATTAAAACATATAAAATCGGTTTAATAAGCGGGTTGCAATTTTAAGCAATACAAATGAAATGTCCTAAAATCAATAATAATAAAAGTAAATACACATGAATTCAACTAAATTTTACACAGTCTTATTGTGTTGTCTTATAACAATTAATTTTTCTCCTATTATTCAACTTGGAAATCAATTAAAAAAAACGGACAATACTATAGACAATGAACTTTGTACTGGAGAAAGATTTAATCATCTTATTGCTAGGGCAAGAAGAGATGGTACAGATAAATTACCAATTGGGGATTGCATGGGAAAAATTGGAGAAAATTTAATTGGCATACCATACATAGGTGGTACTTTAGAAAAAGAATCCGAACAATGTACAGTTGATTTAGCTGGTTTAGACTGCGTTACTTTTTTTGAGAACTCATTAAATATTAGCAGACTTCTCAAAATTGAAATGAATAATAAAAATCTAGATAATGACTCTTTATTTCCAAAATTACTTGAACAAGTTACTTTTACAAGATATCGTGATGGAGAATTAGATGGCTATATATCACGATTACATTATACTTCTGAATGGATAATGAATAATGTAAAAAAAGAAGTTATTAAAGATATGACAAAGGAACTAGGCGGAAAAAGATTTAATCTACACGTTGGATTTATGTCGGCTAATCCTCAATATTATCCAGCACTAGTTAAAGATCCAACTTTAACACCCAAAATCGCAGAAATCGAAAATAGAATTAATGCACAAGAACATTGGTATATACCTTCAGACCAAGTAAAAGGGATTGAAGACCAATTAAAAACTGGTGATATTATTGCCATCGCTACTAATAAAGCAGGACTTGATTATTCTCATACAGGTATGATTTTTAAAGATGAAAAAGGCCGTGCATTATTTATGCATGCCTCCTCTTTAAAGAAAAGAGTGTATAAAGATAGAAGGATTTCTATGTTTCTGTCTGGAAATGCAAATAGTATCGGAATTTCTGTGCTTAGGCCGCTTGAACCAATTAAATAAGATGACACTATTTCTACAATGATTTGATATAAAACTTCAATTAGACTAAAGGATTTGTATTATGAAAAAGTATTCAATTATTATCACAACAATTATTGTATCGATTTTTTCTCAGAGTTTCCATGTTTATGCATTACTTTCTAAAGATGGGCTTAAAGATAAAATAAAAGGATATGCTGAACAGAATATTCTTCCTACACTTTCGGAGTGGAAATCCACTTTAGACAAGGGCTTATCAAATGAAGATTTTTCTACTCTTAATGCTTTAAGAGAACAAGCATCAGCTTTAAAAATTTCCAGAATTCAACTTACCAAAGATATTGTTTCTGCAAAAGATATCGAAAATGAACAGACTTCAGAGATGTTAAAAAAACGAATTAGCCCTTTAAAAGAATCATATAAAAATCTTTTAGTTCAGCTAAAACCTATAGCAATAAACAATAAAAACCTCTTAATTAACATTGGTAAAGAGGCTGCACCTTCTTTGATCGAATGGAAAAAATCAATTAAGGACTTAATTAAAAAGGAAATTGATGCAAACCCCGATATGAAGACAGAAATTGAAAAATCTATCAAAAAATATCAAATTCTTCAATTATTCAAAGACGAACAAGTAAAAAAGAAGCTAGCTTTAGCACGGTTTATGCTTTGGAATGGAAATTCAGAGATATTCAACAATGATGTTGAAGAGTAAAAAATCAGTAGATATAGCATTGGTCAAATAAGAAGGAAGTCATTAGACTCTTATAAGAATATCTATTTTCTTTTGTCTTACTCAGATAAATACACTATGTTTGTAGTCACATTGATCGCGGGGTAGAGCAGCTGGTAGCTCGTCGGGCTCATAACCCGAAGGTCGTAGGTTCAAGTCCTGCCCCCGCTACAATATTTTTTTAGCCTTGATTCTTTTTGAATCAGGGCTTTTTTTTTAACATTAATCGTTTATTTTTAAGACATCTGATTGCTATGTAATGGAATTTCTATCAAAGGGATTTCGTTTTAAATTTCAATGCAAAAACAATCTGTAAATATAGTCTGGCTAAAAAGGGATCTTCGCCTATCAGATCATGCCCCATTGTATATGGCAGAAAACGAGTCTTTACCATATATCATTCTCTATATTTTTGATCCAGATATCATTTCTTATCCCGATACTTCAATTAGACATCTTCAATTTCAGTTTCACAGTTTATTGTCTATGAATATAACTTTACAGCAATATTCTGGAGAAATTTCAATGTGTTATGGGAAATCAATTGAAGTATACAAAACATTGATACAGAGTTTTGATGTAAAGAATGTTTTTAGTTATCAAGAAAGTGGAATTCAATTAACATATGATACTGATATAGACGTACAAAAACTCTTCGTTAAACATGATATCAATTGGGTTCAATGTCAGAGGGATGGTATTAAACGTGGCATCAAAAACAGGAAAAATTGGGATAAAGATTGGTATAAGACGGCAAATATGCCATTAATAGATAATACATATAAAGCAGGGAAAATTATCCATTGGAAACATGATTTTCATATTCCTGAATCACTACTTTCAGACTTGCAAAGTTATCCGAAAGAATTTCAACCTGCTGGAGAACATTATGCACAGATCTATTTAAAAAGTTTTCTGGATAAGAGAATTCAGAATTATTCTATGAGTATTTCACAACCACTAAAAAGCAGAATTTCATGTAGTAGATTATCTCCTTATCTAGCTTGGGGGAATGTATCAATAAAACAAGTTTATCAAAAAATTGTTAATCATTCTACAACAATTCAAGACACAAGAAATCATAAAAACATTCAATCGAGATTAAAATGGCATTGCCACTTTATTCAAAAATTCGAAACTGATTGCACTTATGAAACTCACTGTATCAACAAGTCTTTTGAAAATATTTGGCCTGATAAAAACGAGCATTTTATCAAAGCATGGGAAGAAGCTAGAACTGGTTACCCACTAATTGATGCAGGAATGAGATGTGTTAAAGCAACTGGTTGGATTAATTTTCGATTAAGGGCTATGCTGGTATCTTTTTTTTCTCACCATTTATTCCAAGATTGGCGTCATGGAGTTTATCATTTGGCTAAACAGTTTTTAGATTATGAACCTGGAATTCATTTTACACAGTTTCAAATGCAAGCTGGTTCTACTGGAGTGCATACAATTAGAACATATAATCCACTAACAAATAGTTTAAAATACGATTCACAGGCAGAATTTATTAAACAGTGGTGTCCAGAACTAGGTATACTTCCCTTGCATTTAATCCATAAGCCTTGGTCTATCACTCCATTAGAAGAGGCGATGTATTCATTTACCCTTGGAATTGATTATCCATTTCCTATTGTAAATATAGAAGAGACAAGAAATAAAACAGTGATATTATGGGATATGAAAAAAACCGACGAATCTCGGATTGAAGCAAAAAGAATCCTTAAGAAATTTGTAAGACCTACATGAAAAATGATAGAAAAGATATTAGATTTTCCTTTGTGTATAAACTATAATTCAATTATAGATGATACTAAATCATACTTCTTTACTTTTCAACTTCAAAGCCATTTTCATTACTCTATCTAGAAGCGTGCTATAATTAACCCCTTGATGAATACATATTTTTGGTAAAAGTGAACGATCTGGGTCTAAGTTAGGGAGTGTATTAATATCAAGAATAAATATGTCTCCCTTATCATTCATCCTGATATCTATTCTGCTCATACATGATAATCCGAGATAATTGTGAATATTCAAAGCTGATTCCATTAGCTTTTTTTCTTCGTCAACTGTGATATCAGGAGAGAAATTTTTTGTGGTATGAACAATACTATTTCCAGCGATGAAAAAATCATTGCTCTCTTTGGGTAAGATTTCTACTGGTTTCAAGGCTATATAGTCTTTAATGTTTTCAGAAGGAATTATTGCTAAAGAAAACTCTCTGCCTAATATATATGGTTGCAAAAGCATTTCTGATTCTGGGTTTTCAAGTTTTAATCTAGCCTCAGCCGCCGAAAGTATACTTATATTTCTATGACAACTTCCAAAGCGTGGCTTATATATATATTGGGTTTGCTCATTTATCATGGATAACTCTGTTATAAGACTTGGAGTATGTAAAGACAAATGAGAACAAATATCTGGAAGAAGAGATTTATCTTGGGCAATTAGCATTGCTTCAGGATCTGATCCAGTATGATGAATCGAATGTTCTGAAAGCCATTTAGTTATTTCTACTTGGTCAGCTTCATAATACCCATAGCATACATTAAGTACTAAGTCATATTGCTTTAGTAATAATGCTGATGAATGAGAAAATCCTTGAAATGAGATACTATTTGATTGCACCCAATCAGGTAGATTATTACTCAAACAATCTATCGTCTCCTGATTAATATTTTCTTTCCAAGGGGTCAATTTTGATGGTGTGTATAAAATTGCGACAGTGGTTTTAGCAGACATAATAGGTATATATACGTAAATAAATTAGCTAGATACTGTAAATTTATCATGTTTATGTTACCTACAATTTATCACTACATTACCCTTTGTTATCATAATATGTTGTTGTTTACGTACCATGTATAGATACTTATATTCATTTTTAACATATTTACCTGTTTATACATGTGATATTAATACACATAGATTTAGGTTGTTTAAAAATTCTTTACAATTTCTTTACACTATCAAATTTGATTTTTTCCGATTTTGCAATCGAACAACAATATGATTTTACTTTATGATCAATATCTTATTTCTATGCACTGGTAATTCTTGTCGTTCACAAATGGCAGAAGGTTGGGCTAAAGCACTGCTAAGTTATCAGTATGCAGTTTACTCTGCTGGAATTGAAGCACATGGACTTAACCCCAATGCAGTTATAGTTATGAAAGAATCTGGAATAGATATATCGAAACAACATTCACAATTGATTAGTGATTTGCCTGAAATTAGCTGGGATGTAATCATTACTGTATGTGATTCAGCCAAAGAGCGATGTCCATATATTCCAGGAAATCATCTCTCTATTCATCAATCCTTTGATGACCCCCCAAGTTTGGCAAAAAATATTGCCGATCACTTAGGCTTGGATATTTACAGACGTGTAAGAGATGAGATAAAAGAATATGTGCAGCTCATTCCTTCTTTATTTTTGGAAAAGAAATGAAATTTTTAGATAAATATCTTACCCTATGGATAATCCTAGCCATGTTTTTGGGAATTATCTCTGGCTATATATTCCCCTCTATACCTAATTATATACAAAGTTTAAGTGCTGGAACAACAAATATTCCAATGGCTTTAGGCCTTATATTAATGATGTATCCCCCATTGGCAAAAGTTAAATATGAACTTATTGGAGAATCCTTTAAAGATACCAAGGTTTTGATTTTATCGTTAATTCAAAACTGGATAATTGGGCCAATTCTGATGTTCATATTAGCATTAGTTTTTCTACCCGGAAAACCTGAATATATACAGGGCTTAATCATGATTGGCTTAGCTAGATGTATCGCAATGGTAATTGTGTGGAATGATTTAGCATGTGGGAATAGAGAATATGCAGCCGGATTAGTTGCATTTAACAGTGTGTTTCAAGTGCTGTTTTATAGCCTATATGCATGGTTTTTTCTTACTTGGCTTCCACCTTTCTTAGGTATGAATAGCACAGAAATAGCAATTAGCATTTATGACATAGCATTTAGTGTGATGATTTATCTTGGCATTCCATTAATAGCAGGATTTATTTCTCGTAAAACACTTATAGCTATAAAAGGTAATAATTGGTATGAATATACTTTTCTTCCTAAAATTAGTCCATTAACTCTTATTGCTTTATTACTAACTATTATCATTATGTTCAGTATTAAAGGCGAAACTATTATTTCATTGCCCTTTGATGTATTAATAATAGCTTTACCACTGACATTGTATTTTATCATCATGTTCTTTGTCAGTTGGTATCTAAGTAGATGGATGGGTACAAATTATGAGAAGACAACTACACTTTCATTTACAGCCGCTTCAAATAATTTTGAATTAGCAATAGCAGTTGCCATTGCAGTGTTTGGGATTTCTTCTGGGCAAGCATTTGCAGCAGTAATTGGACCACTGATCGAGGTTCCAATTATGTTATTACTTGTTAAATTTACATTAAAACAAAAGGTATTAATGAAAGAATCTAGTTAAAAGAGAACCCTTTTTTATACAAGATGTAAAGTCTTTTAATGGAATTTCATATTCAATAGGGAATATATAGGGCAAGCAAGCTTCGTCTAAACCAAATAAATCTTGATAATATAATGTTATCCCAGTTTTATGAGGATACAAAACAACAGCATCAAAGTGGAAATCATCTTCTTTTGAAAAACCACATTGTACCATTTCCATAATATCTTCTGTAGTTAATGATTCTAATTGCTCTCTAGCTTGTAATTCTGCATAATTATCAGAAACAATTTTTAATGCTTTAAAAGCATTTGCATCTACATATTCAAGAAGATTTATCTCCTTATTTTTTTGCAAATCAATCGTATGATATGATGCCCAATCTCTTGTTCCAGATGCTTTGGAATGATACACTTTTACAGATGCTAACCCTTTTTTAACCATTAAATATTCAATATCTACGATAGAATCAGTATGCTTTTTTGTCATTTTTGAAAAATTTGTCTTAATCTGTAAAGGTATAAATTGTTCTTGATCTTCAGAAGCATCATATAATGTTACAGACATATATTCATTTCCCTTTTTCCATTCCCCAGTTAAAGAATCAGCATCTTTACTAAACGTTAATACCTCTTTATATTTACCTTTTGTTCCAGGAACACTTAAACTATAATCATCTCCATCTACTGTGCCCTGCAATAAACTTTTTTCACCATCTATTCTATAACAAAACCAACCTTGTATATTGCCATTATTAGACACTTCTAATTCTACCCAAATTGGTAATATTCCGGCAATATCAGGCTGAACAAACCAGCCCTCAAAGCTAACTTTCTTTGCATACGCATCTTGATTAGTAAAGAATACACTGAAAGTTATACATAGATATAAAATTGATGTTCTAATGTTCATACTTTTTACTTAATCCCAACAGGAATATACTCAAAAATCTCATCCATCTAATTTCCATAATCAACGAACCCATTTTTTAACGAATTTGCATATATATTGTTTGATTACAAGTAAGATTATGACTTTTTAGCCCAGTTATGAAAGATAAAGAAACGCCTCTGATGAGGCAATATAAAGAAATGAAGGCAAAAAACCCTGATGCTGTAATGCTTTTTAGGATGGGTGATTTTTTTGAAACCTTCGAAAATGATGCAGTGATTGCATCATCTGTTTGTGGCATTACTTTAACTAAACGAAATAATGGTGATGCTGGCGAAGTACCTTTAGCAGGCTTTCCTTATCATCAATTGGATGTTTATCTTCCTAAACTTGTAAGGGCTGGTTATAGAGTTGCAGTATGCGAACAAGTGGAAGATCCAAAACAGGCAAAAGGGATTGTAAAAAGGGACATTGTAGAAGTTGTTACACCCGGAATTGGATTATATGATAAATTATTAGACGCAAAAAGAAATACATATGTGGCCGCAATATCAGTGCAATTTCATAAATCAGGTTTTATGGTATATGGTGTTTCATTTGCCGATATTTCTACCGGAGAGTTTTTCACCTGCGAAATAGCTAAAAAAGATATATTTCATATACTAGAATTATGTCTTCCTGCAGAAATCATCATATCGAAATCATTATATAGAGAGCTTCAAGACGATATATCTGACTTGCCATTTAATCCATCAATAACTAAACTAGAAGACTGGATTTTTGAATATCAATTTGCATACGATGTCTTAGTAAAACACTTTAATACCAAAAATGTAAAGGGTTTTGGTATTCATGATATGCATGCAGGTATTATTGCAGCAGGTGCAGTATTGCAATATATTCAAGACACACAAAAATCTGTTGCACTTCAGATAAGCAGGATATCTGTATTCAATCCATCGGAATTTATGACTTTGGATTATGCAACAAGAAGAAATCTTGAAATTTTATCTTCCATGAATGATCAGGCAAAAGAGGGGTCTTTATTGGCAATTCTAGACCATACGAAAACACCTATGGGCAGCCGTTTATTCAAAATGTGGGTTGGTAGGCCTCTTAGATCTTTACATTCCATCGAGGAAAGGCTTTCTGCAGTAAAATCCTTTGTGAATTCAGGAAATATTCTTCATGAATGTGAATATATCATGAAACAAATTGGTGATTTAGAACGATTAATTGCCAAGGTGTGCGCTGGAAGATGCAATCCTAGAGATCTATATGCCTTAAAGAAAAGTTTAGATATAATTCCTCTGCTAAAAGAATTATTAGGCAAAATTCAACTTTCACCATATCTCATATCGCTAGTTGATCAATTAGTCCCATTAGATCAATTAACAAAATTAATCGAACAAGCATTACAAGAAGAGGCACCTGTAGTAATCGGAAATGGTAATGTATTTAATCGAGGCTATTCTGCAATCTTAGATGAATATGTGGAAGCAATGTATTCTGGTAAGAACTGGATACAAGAATATATGCAAAGAGAAAGAGATCTAACGGGAATTTCATCTCTAAAAATAAGCTCTAATGGTGTATTTGGTTATTATATTGAAATTAGTAATACTCACAAAAGCAAAGTTCCTGAACACAGATATGAACGAAGGCAAACTTTAGCCAATGCAGAACGATATATAACAGAAGAATTGAAAAATATCGAAGAAAAAATAGTCAATGCATCCGATAAAATCAGCGAATTAGAACAAAATCTATTTTTAGAACTTCGCCTTCAAGTAATTGAATACACAGAACAAATACAAGCCCTAGCATCAGTAATATCAAAAATAGATTGCTTGCATAGTTTTGCGAGCGTATCTAAACAATACAAGTATTCAGAACCAATAATTAATGAAAGCAATGATGTACATATTATTGGTGGTAGACATCCAGTTGTAGAAAGAATGTTAAATCCTGGTAATTCATTTGTCTCAAATTCTACCGTTTTTGATGCAAAAGAAAGAATCCATATCATCACTGGTCCGAATATGGCAGGTAAATCCTGCTATCTTCGCCAAGTAGGACTTATCGTTTTAATGGCTCAAATTGGATGCTATGTCCCTGCTGAATCTGCTATTATTGGCATTGTAGACCGTATTTTTACAAGAGTTGGTGCTCAAGACAATATTTCTGCTGGTGAAAGTACATTTCTTGTAGAAATGCAAGAAGCTGCTAATATTCTTAATAATGCAACAGAGAAAAGTCTTTTACTGTTAGATGAAGTTGGACGAGGCACCGCAACATTTGATGGGATTTCTATTGCCTGGGCAATTGCGGAATATGTACATGATATTCTGAATTCTAGGGTGCTTTTTGCAACTCATTATCACGAATTAACTAGCTTAACCGAACATTTATCTCGTGCAGTTAATTATAAAGTCGATGTAAAAGAAGTGCTTCAAAGCCTACTATTTACTCATAAAGTAATACGTGGTACAAGTGATCATTCTTTTGGTATTCATGTTGCGCATATGGCAGGATTACCACCAAGTGTTATCTCTAGGGCAAATAATATTCTTTCTACTTTAGAAACTTCTTCTCCAGTATATATCAATACGAATGCTATCGAATATGATAAAAAAATCCAAGATATACATTTGCGAGAATCAGAATCACAGTTTTCTATGTTTGAAATTCGTGATGATGCTATAAGAAGAGCTTTACAAGATATCGATATCAATGCACTTTCTCCTTTACAAGCATTCGAAGCCCTAATTCAGTTGAAAAAGAAATTATAGTTATATTAACTACTCAATCAATTCCCTTATTTTTGAATGTACTTTGTTTAAAACATTTGTTTAATATATCAGGAGCTATTATGGCTAATATACTTTTTACTTTTTTTGTGATATGTGTGGCTACACTCATTAATATAAGCCCCATCATTGCATCTAGTGGTGGGAAAACAGGAAGTTCTATCAATGGTTGTGGTGGATGTCATGGTGGTTCAAGTACCACAACATCCGTTTTTTTAAGAGAAGGCAATGGCCCTTTTTCCCTATCAACAGGTGAATCCAAAACATTTAAGGTTATAGTTGCACATGCAAGTATGCCAAAATCAGGTGTAAATATTGCAGTAAAAAATAGTAGTAACAATAATGCAGGATCTTTTTCCAATTTGACTAATTGTGTAAGCTCCAATAATGAATTAACACATTCAGCACCTGTTGCAATTACTGGTGGTGAAACCGAATATATATTTACTTGGACAGCGCCTGCTATACCAGGTGTATATACATTAAGAGCAGCCGGGAATGCAGTAAATAATAATGGTGGTGACACGGGTGATTTTTGGAATGTAATGTCTAGCATAACCATAAATGTTCAAGCCAGCGCTTCTATCGTCATTAATTCTCAAAATAATGTAGCTAAATATTGCAGAAATTCCCCACTTGATATTCTATGGACAGCCAATGGATTAAGCGGAACAACTACCATTGAAATGTCGCCAACAGGAACATTACCTTGGGCACAAATTGGATCTGTTCCTGCAAATGTTACTAATTTTCAATGGACAGTTCCTGCAAATGCAACCTATGGTAATAATTACCGTTTTAGAGTGATTAATGGCGCTGTTTCAGACACCAATGATGCGAATATTTCAGTTCTACCTACACCGATTATTGCTACACAACCTAAAGCTTTTGATACAACATGTATTGGTGGAAATATTACATTAAGTGTGATGCCTGATAAAGAAGATCCATTTTTAACATATAAATGGTATAAGGGGTCAAGTCCAATATCAGGGGCAAATTCAAGAACATATACTATAACTAATGCACAAATTGGGGCTTCAGGACAATACAGTGTTGAATTAAATGGATGTACAAATCTTACTAGCGAAGCTACTCTTGTATTTATTGCTCAAAGCCCTGCTATTTCTAGCCATCCCAGCTCTTCAAATGCCTGTTTTGGCTCTCAAGTTACCTTAAATGTTTCTGCTACTGGCACTACTCTATCATATGCATGGCGAAAAAATGGTACTGCTATACCCAATGGTAATAAAGCAGCTTATACTATTTCATCTATGACTGCAAATGATGCAGGACAATATGACTGTGTTGTTACAGGCATATGTTCTCCAGCGGTTACATCTAATGCAGCTACAGTACAAATGGTTCAAATTCCTATTACAGCATCTAATTTTACTGGGAATGACTCATCTTTATGCATTGGCAATAAACTTCAATTATTTGCTCAAGGTACTGGTGCTATTATTTCTGGGTATATATGGAAAAAGAATGGAAATCTACTCCCAAATACTGATTCTTCTTTCACTATAAATAGTATTGCAAGCGCTGACTCAGGTGTATATACGGTTTCTGCTAAGAACCAATGTGCTGAATCAGGCAATGAAAGATCTATAAAGCTTATTGTTTTATCAAAGCCTCTAATAGCAAGAAATATGGCCGATACTACAGTAATAGTTAATACAGAGACATCACTTCGCATTATAGCATTAGGATCAAATCTTGGCTATAAATGGAAAAAAGATGGAAAAGATATCAATAATGCTACTAGCGATAGATATACCATAGTAGCTACGCAATTTGCTGATAGTGGGTCGTATGAATGTATCATTACAAATTCATGTGGAACAGTTACTAGTTCAAAAACCTTTTTAAGCGTTAAACCTGCCTCTAAAGGACCAACATTAACTCTTTCTACAAGAACTATTGATTTTGGTTGTATTAATAAAGGAACAACAAAGGATACTGTAATTTCTGCTCTTATAACAAATACAAGTAATGAAGAATTAAATATTACTGCGATTACACTAAGTGGCCCCGCAGCTAATAATTATTCTATAATTTCAGGAAAAGCCCCTTTTATACTTGCAGCTAATGAAACAAAAGCATTGGGCTTAGAATTCTCTCCTAAATCAGAGATTACAAATAATGCTTCAATTGCTTTTGCAAGTAATTCGGTTACTGCTCCAGGCCTTATAAATATATCTGGTACAAGTTGCTTTGAAGATATTGCTACTACTCCAATAATTTTAGGAAAAATAGCTGTAAACAAAAAAGATACATTAATCAAGATTTGCAATACTGGAACAAGATCTGCTTCTGTTACTGAGTTGTCTATTAATGGATCTTCAACTTTTACTTTATCTAATCCTCCCGCTTTACCATTATCTATTCAGCCAGGTATATGCAAAGAAGTATTACTTAGCTTTGCTACTAATCAAGATGGAACTTATAATGCTGAATTACTTGTAAAAATTTCTCAATCTTCTAATGCTTCACAAGTATTTACTATTCCTTTATCTGCAACATATGCTTCACCATCAAGTATTAGTGAATTCGATATGTTTTCTGGAATTTCAGCATTCCCAAATCCAGCTAATGAAATTCTTGAAATTCAATCTGCACAAGCAATTCATTCTGTACGATTAATAAATGTTTTGGGTGAAACTATCGCAAAACATAATATTCAAAACCAGTCTACTACTTGCGCTATTGATATTCATCATACAATACCAGGTTCCTATATTGCTATTGTGAATCTTCATAATGGTAAATCATTTGGTTTACCAATCATTATTCAAAGATAAATATCACTTACATAATTATTAAAAGCCTGAAGAGAGTCCTCTTCAGGCTTTTTTTTAAGTAATTGAGATTTATCATAGAAATTACCTAGACAACCCAATACTTTTAAACAAGGATGTTTTACTAAGTATGGGATAATAAAATGAAAAAAGTCTAGAATCTTTTCGGTACTTATTTCTTTAGCATTAAGCGCATTTGTATGTATATATGCACAGGCAGAAACCAGTATAACAATTACTTCTTATAATGATCCACGTTCATTATGCAAAGGAAGCACAATCAATCTAACTTAGATTGGAACTGAAGTTAAGCGGAAGTACTTCTATTGAGATGTCACCAGGAAATGGATATAATACTATCATTATTACATATATGAATAATGAAGTCTTATCATTACCATTAATGATAGCTAGATAATGTATCTGTGATAAAAAAAGTCCCGATAGAAATAACCTCTATCGGGACTTTTTTTCTTATACTGTACAGTATACTTTAAGGCTTATAGACTACAAAATGAAAACTACATTGAATAGATTGTCCAGCAAGATTGAACATCCTTATTCCTAATGCATCATTAGGAACATTTCCTGTAACTGGTATCACAGGGTAATTCACACCATTTGGCGCTACGGTGGTTACATATGTTGTTGGAACATATATTTCATTATTAATTGTAAGTACATATTGTTGTTCGGCTGCATCCCACCTGGCAGTAAAATTAGGTGTTCCAGAAAGAATTAATCCAACTGCATTGATAGAGCCATATGCTATTGGCATTGCTCTACGTTCTCCAGTTGGAGATGCCGCATTATATGTCTTTGTTATATCACCTGTTACATGTAGCTTGCCTTGAAAAAAGCCTGCATATGGATTACCACCATTACTTGTAGCAGCAATTCCTTTGATTGCTATACCTGAATCACTAATTGTAGTACCTAGAACGCCTACTGTAACACCTAAAGTAGATGTAGCCTTGCCAAATACACCTGTACCAGTTCTGCTAGAGCTTTGTCCTAATACGCCACTTTTTCCATTAGCATTTTCTGAAGACTCACCTACAATACCATTCCCTTGATTACTTAAACCATATATACCATAACCTAAACCGCTATGTGAGCCACTAACGCCATAACCATTTGCATTTGTACTTTTATTAATTCCTTTAATTCCAGCAGAACCAATACCACCTTTTATAGCAGAAGCATAGCCTTCTATACCAGATGCTGAAATTGACTCTGACTGAGTTTCTGCATAGATTGCTGATTGAGAACCAGAAATTCCTGTATGATATGCCATGATAGCTGTAGAATCTTTACTGATTCCAACTACTCCGATACCTGCATCGCTTTGGCCTTGAACTGCTATGCCTTTTCCTGCATGTTGTCCTAATACGCCAATACCATTAAATCCATTCCCTGAATTAATACCAACTATTGCAGCTGATCTAATTCCAGGATTAGAAGATGATATAGTAGCTTTTAATGCGATTGCAGAATCTGCCAAAGAAGCAGATGCTGCATATATTCCGGGATTCACTCCTAAAGTATCGCTATGAAATCCATAAATACCTATGCTATCTTTACTTTGTCCATACATTCCAATTCCAAATTTGGAATTGCCATAAACAGCACTTCCTTTTCCATTATGAGTTCCCCATATTCCAAATGCTTTTTCATTAGAACTTGCTGCTATTCCACGAAGTCCTGCTGAATTTACTCCTGGATTAGTAGAACTCACAGTACCCATAATTGCAAAGGATGAATCTCCAGTACTAGCGCTTCTTCCTCTAATTGCAATGCTATTCTTTGCAGTAGTATTACTCATTATAGCATCTAAGCCTATTCCTGAAGAATTTGACTCAACTTTTAAAGCCGAAGAAGTTGCACTGATATTAGTTACTGTAAAAGAGCCTGCAGGGCCATTTCCAGAGGCTAATCCTGCGATTGCAGATCCTATTCCATTATTTTCGCCAACAAGCGCATTTGCAGTACTTGGATTAGCACTTACTGAAAATTTACCTGCAGGGCCATTACCATTATTTCTAATTGAAAATAGCGTTGTCGTATTTTGTGCTATAGCACTATAAGGATAAATAATGCCACCATTTGGTGGGTCTACCCATTTTAGTACTTGTCCAATTCCATCATAAGACAATAATTGTTTATCTAATGGGCTAGCAGGAACGCCTAATTTTTGTGGAGTAATAGTTCCATCTACCAATTGATTGCCTCTTATGCTTCCATCAATCAAACCAATTGTTACTATGCCAGATCCACTATCAGGTGATACATAAAAATTTTCACCAGGAATAATTTTATTTACTATTCTTGTCCAATTCACGCCATTTTCACCAGCAGTTAATACCTGCCCGGTAGAAGCTCCTTTTTTACTTAATTGTTGAGTACTAATTGAGCTATCAGGAACACTCTCTGCTTTGAATGCATAAGGAACTGTTGCGAATGGAATTCTTGAAATTGATTCAATGCCATCCATTGTTATAGATATAAAATACTGATTATCGAATGGTAGATTTAATGGTGTTTTATATCCTAAATATACTGTGTATAATCCTTTACTAATGGGAACATTTTGAGTTTCTTCAAATAATGGTTGTCCGCCTGAGATATCCTGATACAATTTAAATGTCATATTTAACAAACTATCTACTGGTTTCCCGTCAATTCCAGTAACTATCCCTTGATATGTTAATACTTTCGGTATCTGTGCTATTACTAAATTAATACTTCCTATAGAACAGACTAAGAACATGCTTAGAATGAGTGATAATTTTTTCATATATACACCTAAAGATATGTTGCTTATTGCTTTATCTGTCAATTTACTTTTTTCAATGGAAAAAGAACAATTATGAAATATATTATACTAAAAGATAAAAAAAAAGCCTTCGGTTAAATACCGAAGGCTTTCAATTTTATATTAACTATTTATGGTTTCATTACTGTGAAATGAAAGTCAGTTTGAGTTTTTGCACCAGCTAATGTATAGAAAGTGATAACCAATCTATTACCTCTTAAACTTGTAAGAGGTACAACAGGTACTGGAGTAGTAGCAACAGTATTTGCAGTAACATTTACGATATGAGAAATTGGATTATAGACTTCACCCAACATGTCAATTTCGTAATCTGTGCCATTCCAAACTACAGTTCCCATATTTGCAGATGCGCTTCTTACTTGTCCATTTAAGGCTACTGAAGCAAATGCTACAGGAACTGCATTTTGTGGTATACTACCTGACTTATATGTTTTTTTAATATCGCCTGTTACATGAACATTACCTTCAAATAAACCTGCATATGCAGAACCAATTGTTGGTGTTATAGCATGTACAGCATTACCTGTTGTAGATACAAAACGTGCAGTTGCAGAATTACCTAGATTGGTTAAGCCTAACATAGCATTTGCAGCACCATCTGCAGTACCTGTGCTGATCACAGGAAATATTACACTATCTTTAGACCAAACTAAATTTGTACCATTAAATCTTAATACTTGGCTTGCAACTGTTGGACCATTTAACCAACCATGTGAACCAGCATCGGTTGAGCTAATACCTACAAGTAAAGTATTAGGGCCAACAACTGCATTTGTATTCATAGTACCATTTGTTTGTGTAAAAAATGAACTAGGCGATACAGGTGCCATTACAACATTTCCACCCAATTTACTTGAGTTAATAGAGCTATCTTTAATGTGAATTCCGCTAATAGATCTAGTTTTGATATTAATAGAATCAATTGTTCCTGTTGCGATTTTTGCAGATGTAACTGCTAAATCAGCTATACGATCATTTTTTACAGCACCGGCTGCAATTTTTGGATTTGGATAATCACCAGTAATATCACCACTAGCTGGGCCACTTGGCAAAAAGATTAAATTTTTAGAGATTTTTTCTAAAGTAATAGATTCATTTGCAATAGCACTTGTAGTTACCGAGCCAGGTGCAAGAGTAGGATTAGGGTAAGATCCATTCAAGCTACCACCAGCAGTACCAACAGGATGTGCTGCAACTGCAAAACTGGAGGTATCAGCATGCATAGCATGTGATGCAGTAAATGCATATGGAGAAGTAGTTAATCTGATTCTTGCTCCTTCATTTGCACTATCTGGCGACATTGTTAACCAATATTGTTTGTCAAATGCAAGATTTAAAGCATTTCTCTCACCAAGTAAAGCCATATATCTACCATTAGATAATTGAACTTGGAATGCTTCCTTATAAAGAGCTACACCACCTACTTCTAAATCATAAATAGAAAAGTACATTGTGTATAAACCATCTTTTAAAGGAACATTATTGGCATCTGCAAGCATACCTTGTACAGACATCAACTTTGGAACTTGGGCTTTAACAGTTTCAGTAAAAAGAAACATTGTAAATAGGGCTAAATACCCAATAACAAAACGTTTCATATTGTTCTCCATTACATTATGTATTATTATTATTCTTATTATTATTCTTATTTAACTAATATCAATGGTATACGAGATTTAACTGATTCACCATGTTGTGAGAAAGACATTTCACATATGAAATTTCCTGATTGTAAATCAGAACCAACATTGTCTTTTCCATCCCACATTACATTATGGCTACCAGCTTCTCTAAATTCATTCGAAATCATACTTCTAACTTCTCTACCAACCATATCCATAATTCTTATCGACAATAAACCAGATTGTGGAACCTGATATGAAATTGTTGTTTGCAATGAGAATGGATTAGGATAATTGGATAATAAAGAATTTTCGCCGGTAGATACATATTCATTAACACCGGTTATTTCTTCTTTTATAGCTTGAGGGCCCCAAAATCCAATAAAATGACGATATCCACCAATACTAATATTGCCAACAATAGGCTGGCCAATCGTTGCAGAAATCAAATATTGTCCACTAACAATATTTAAAGCTCCACCGCTAGCAATAACATGCCAATTTACTTTTGGGCCTTGTGCATTAACTGTCGCAAAGCAGGAAACTGCTAATACAATTGCTAATACTATGCCTTTACCTGTTTTTAGTAATAATGAAAACATTAATACTCCATTTATTTTAGTTTTTAATAATCTATAGTATATAAGTGTTTTTTAGACACTTAACTTTGGTTGATATTATGCCCAAAAAGGCATTAACTGCCAAATATAACTAAATAATATTTTTTAGAGCAAGAAAAATTGAAACTTTCACAAATAATGTAAGTTTTATGAGTGCGGATTAACAATGCTGGAATTATTTACTTCTATTTGCTTTCATTAATTCACGGTTTTGTAGTCTTTGAGCTCTTCTAATGGCAGCTTCTTCAAATCTTCTAAGTTCCTCTGCAGAATTTGGCGTGATAGGTGGAACAGATAATGGTTTACCATATTGATCTATAGCAACAAAAGTTAGATATGCACTTGATGAATGCACTTCAACACCATTGAGTGGATCTTCTCTATAAACCTTTACTCCAATTTCCATTGAAGTACTAAAAGCTCTGTTTACTGTAGCTAATACTTTAACTACATGTCCAAGTTTAATAGGTTCAAAAAAATTAATAACATCCACAGAAGCTGTTACACATACTTTAGAGGAATGTCTCATTGCTGCTAATGCAGCTGCTATATCTATCCAGTGCATTAACCTACCGCCAAGAAGATTACCTAATTGATTTGTATCATTGGGTAATACTAAATTTGTCATTATAACATAGGATTCAGACGGTAATTTGCCATTCATATATATGTCCTTGATTTAGTCTGCAGGTAATTGCTGTTCGATTGATTGTACATCATCAGCAAGTTTACCATGGATAAATCTCTTTTTATAGAGCTCTAATGCTATTTTTACATCTTCATATCTTCTTAATGCAGTTAACACTTCAAGTTTTCCTACAAATGCAGCTTCATAGTGATCTGTATCTGGAAATTCATCAATGATTACATCATAATATACAAGTGCTGCTTTATTCGAATACAGTTTTCTATATAATTCTGCTGTGATCATTTCTCTTTCAGCTAATCGATTTCTTAATTCTACTATCTTCTTTCCAGCTTCTTCTGCCAAACTATCTTGAGAATATATGGCTTGGAATTCTGAAAATGATACTATTGCTTTTTTGGTATAATCCTGATCTCTATCTGCAGGCGGTGCTAATTCATAATAACACATTGCTGTTTTATATAAAGCTGGCTTATTTAATTCACTAGATGGATAACTGCGCCTAATCATTCCATAATTGAATGCTCCCATCACATATTCATTTCTGGCATAACTTATTTCACCCAAATAATATTGAGCATCATCGGCATATTGGGTAGTTGGGAATTGAAGTCTGATCAAATCAAAAAGCCTTTGTGATTCAAAATAATTTTCGTCTTTAAAGGCAGCTAGCCCAACTCTAAAAGCACTTTCAGCATCTTTTACTTCTACAGTTCCCTGAGACGATGCACATCCATCTAATACTGTAAAGATACAAACACAAAAACCAGCTATGATTAATGTTATATAACTTAATGCATTATGGCTTTTAATGTGATTTGTCACAATATTATTAGTAGAGGAGATTTTCATAGAACAAAATTACTTTTTTTATGCTTAATCGGTTATCTTGATAAAATATTTGGATGATTTTGTTCTCAATTTAGATAGTTTGCCTTTTACATGATACGTACAGACTCAGCAATAATACTACATGGAAGAAAATTTAGTGATACAAGCAAGATTTTGCATGTATACACAAGAAACCATGGGAAAATATCCATATTGGCCAAAGGAGTTCGATCTTCTAAAAGTAAATTTGGTAGCAGTTTAGAAGTAATTAGTTGCAGTACTTTATCATGGTATCATTCCACACAAAAAGATTTATATCTTGTAAAATCTGCAGAGCAGTATACCCCTACATATCATATTTTAAGTGATTATGATAAATTAATTACATGCATGGCAATTGCAGAAGTATTGTCAACTACCCAAGAAAACGAAGAGTCACATCCTGAACTTTTTGATCTTACTCATCAGATATTGCAATTTTTAAATAACTCAGATGCATTACAATCTTCATATAATCTGTTCTTTACTTTTTTGATAAAGACAGCACTTTGTATGGGTTTTGGCATGAGTTTTCACAAATGCAATATCACAGGTGAATTAATTGACATAAGAGACTCAGAATATTTTTTCTTTTCATATTATGAAGGATCTATTCTTAGCCTAGATGTGGACCATAGTGGACAACAAGGAATATTGTTGAATTCATCGATAGTGAGTATCTTGCAGAAATTAGATACAGGATTATTAGACGATAATTCTTCATTTAATATTTCTTCATCAGATACCTTTACAATTCATGACTTTTTAAGTAGATATTTTTCTATTCATAGTCATAAAAAATTTACATGGAGGACAATGCCTCCTGGAGCTACCATATAATATGGATCAGGATATTATTCTTCAAATCATTCTTACTCTGTTTTTAGTGTTTCTCAATGGCTTTTTTGTGGCTGCAGAGTTCGCAATTGTGAAAGTACGGATTTCTCAAATTGAAATACGGATTCGTAATGGTAGTTTTTTAGCTGTTATCACAAAACGCATTATCGAGCATTTAGATTCATATTTATCTGCAACCCAATTAGGCATTACATTAGCTAGTTTAGCTTTAGGATGGATTGGCGAGAAAGTTGTTGCCACTATTGTTGAAAAGGCTATTCTAGCTTTAGGTTTAGATTGGATGTCTATTAACCCGCATAGTATTGCTTTCCCATTAGCATTTATAATCATAACATTTTTACATATTGTTATTGGCGAACTTGCACCAAAATCACTTGCGCTCCAGCGCTCTGAATCTGTTGCTTTAGGAATAGCACTTCCATTAAGAGCATTTTTTATTGTCTTTAAACCGTTCATTTGGATATTAAATACTTTAGCAAATTTCCTATTGAAAATTGTAGGTATTCATCCTGCAAGTGAAAATAATGTACATAGTGCCGAAGAATTACGATACTTATTAGAAGAAAGTTCTAAGAGTGGGATTATCGAAATGAATGAGCAGGAAATGATAGAGAATGTTTTTGAATTTCAGGATACAACAGCTGCAGAAATTATGGTTCCAAGGGGTAGAATAGTTGCATTAGAACTATCTATGCCGGGATCAAGAATTGTTTCTACTGTGATTGAACAAGGTTATTCAAGAATGCCTGTTTATAATGGTACTTTGGACAATATGATTGGGATTGTGTATGCAAAAGATTTGTTGACTATGGTTTCGTATAGCTCTCTTATTATCTTACAAGATATTGTGCGCCCTATTTCTTTTGTTCAAGAATCAGATAAAATTCATTCTTTGCTCAATAAAATGCAAAAACAGAAGTTTCATATGGCAGTAGTATTAGATGAATTTGGTGGAACTGCTGGCTTAGTGACATTAGAAGATATCATGGAGGAATTAGTAGGAGAAATTCAAGATGAATATGACGAAGAACTTCCTGTCATAAAATCTAGTGGTGAGAAAGAATGGACAATTTCAGGAGAAGCTTCTATTGATGAGATTAATGAATTTTTGCTATATCAATTGCCTGTTTCGGATGATTATCAAACATTGGGTGGAATGATAAATCATATTGCAGGATATATTCCTAGTATCGGACAAAAAGTTGTGATTCCTCCATATTATATCGTTAAAATTGAGCAAGCATCTGAAAGAAAAGTAGAAAGCGTAACATTAATGTTAGATGCCATTCAACATAAGTCTATGAATGATTAAATCCTTTTACATAATATAACCCAATGTTCATTTCCACATCTGGTTAATACTATGGTTCCATAGTGATCACTTTGTGCAAATACCAATTCTTTTCTAATTTCCTCTGGTAATAATGGGAAGCCCCTTTTTTTAATCTCTGTATGTTTATTCCACTTTTTTGAAGTGATTTTTGATTGCAATTCTTTTCGATTAAATCGGAATACATCTTCAATACTAAATGTTCTAAATAGTGGATGAGGATCTATATTTCCTTTATGTATACCAAATGCAATTTCTCTGTCAAATACGGCAATATCAAATTCTGCATAACAAGCACTTAATGCTCCTCTAATTAATGCTGGATTTGGCTCAATCAGTATATGCCCTGATTGTATTTCTTCAGGAGAAATCAATATTGGAAGTACATCGGGATTCTTTGGATACCAACTATAATTTTTGTCAATCAAGGTAACACTTCCATCGGGGATATCGATATGTATCCATAAAATCTGCTCTCTGCATTCCCAATTATAGCTAATAAATTCTCGTGAAAAATCACCTTTAATCTGCTCCCCAGGCGCTATTTTAATTCCAGCTCTTTTATATGAGCTAGCTATCTCTAATAACCAGTCAATTGAAGGTGCATAATTACCCGTTAACTGTTTTCTTTTACCAGGGATTTCTCTTCTTGATGGGTCTGCCCATAGAATATCCGCTTTGGGTAAGCTAGCAATTTCTGCTTCAGACTGAATTAAAGAAACATGCTTAATCTCTTTAAGCGTACAATTTAATTCGAATAGATTGGCAACTTGTTTATGTGCTTCGATAGTATAAACAAATGAAGCCTTTTGAGCCAATGCTGCCAAAGCATCCATTCCAGCACCAGTACATATCTCTAAAACAGTATTGCCTTCTACTTGCAATCGATCCATATGATGCAAACATATAGCAGGAGAACTACATTGTTCATATGTTTTTGAAGAAAAAAGCCATGGTAATACTGCTTCATATTCCCCTGAATTATATGCTTTATTGGTACCTAAAGCAAGATCAATGATTTCTGTAATACTATCATTGTCAAGATGAGGAAAATTATTTCTAAGCGATTGAATATAAGAAGGTGTTACACTATTATGGAGAAGGAATTCTCTTGCTTGATGGAATACAATAAGGAATTCTGACAAATCATCATGTATGATTGACATTGTGTTAGAATGAGAATTCTATAATAACGGGACAATGATCAGAGCCCATTTGTTCTGGTTGATGATAAGAATTTTTTATATATGGCACTAAGTCATTGGTAACCCAGTGATAATCTATACGCCAGCCAACATTTTTTTCTCTTGATCTTGTTTTTACATCCCACCATGTATATTGATGTGGTTCATTGTTAAATAATCTGAATGTATCAACATAGCCAAGTTCTTTTATAAAATCCAGCTTGATTCTTTCTACTTCCATAAATCCTGAAGTATTTTTATTCTCATTTGGGCGGGCAAGATCTATTGGATGATGGGCTGTATTATAATCACCACAAATTAATAGCTTTTTACCTTGTGCTCTTAATGATTCACAATATTCAAAAAAGGCATCATAAAAATCAAGCTTGTATAAAAGTCTTTCATCTCTAGAGCCACCATTGGGGAAATACACATTTAACAATGTAAATTCCTCAAAATCAGTTTGCATCACTCTGCCTTCTTGATCAAACTTTTCTATTCCAATTGCTCTTTGAACATGCAAAGGTTCGATTTTTGTAAAAGTAGCAACTCCAGAATAACCACCTTTAACAGAGCAAGAATGATAATAGTCTCTATAACCAGCTGGTGGCCAGTTATCTGTAGGAACTTGTTCACGTTCTGCTTTAGTCTCTTGAACACAGAATATATCGGGATTCATTGCAAGTACGTAGTCTGTAAGCCCCTTTTTAATAGAAGCCCGGATACCATTTACATTCCAACTAATAATCTTCATTATTCTTTGATCTCCCAGGCAATTATTTTTTTTAGACCCTTAATCCACTCTTCCATTAATATATTTTGTTTATGACTTATAGACATTTGTTCGATTTTTTTGAAGTCATTTTCTAAGCTAGGTTTATGAGAATCCATCATTTTTTTTCTTAACATTATATGCATAGCAGGCTTAGTTGGATCTGACATATAAGGTAATGGATCTGAAATACCACCATCAGGTAATATGTCAAGCATGCCTTTTAATTCAGCGGGCAGCCTTGATAATTCTACAGAGCCCATAGACCCACCAAAGCCTTGAGTTTCTTTTTCATCACTAAATATTTTAGCTAATTCATCAAAACTTTCTCCTTTTTCGACTCTCATTTTTATATCTGATAAGATTTTTTCTGTTCTTTTTTTATCTTCACCAGATCCACCCAATTTAAAAAGGATATGTTTTGTTTGAATTGCGTCTTTTCTTTTATCTAATGTTTGGATGATATGAAAACCAAATGGAGATTCAACTGGTTGGGATATTTCACCCGATTGTAAATTATATGCGGCTCTTTCGTATTCACCAACTAATTTGCCTTTATCTATCCAACCTAATTCACCGCCAGAAGCTGCAGAACCTGGATCTGCGCTATATCGTTTGGCAAAATCTGCAAAAATTCCACCTGTAGCTATAGAATCTCTAACCTTTTTTGCCAAATTTTTAACTTCTTCTTTAGCATCAGAGCTTGGCTGAATTGTTTTCACAATATGAGCTAATTCCATTTGTGGTGGAACAGTAGGAATTGAATCTTTGTATTGATTAAAGAAATCTTGTACTTCTCGATGAGTACATTTAACAGATGAAAATTTTTGTTGTTGTAGTTTTTCTACAAGTAATTGTTTTCTAACTTCTTCTCTATAATTTTTCTTTATTCTGGATACGCTCATTCCATAAACATCTTCAATACGTTTTTCTGATCCATATGTTTGCGCTAAATTTTGCATCATATAGTCCAAACTTTGATTGATTTCTTCGTCTTGAACTACAATACTATCTTCTATAGCTTGGGTAACCATTAATCGTTCATTAATCAGGGATTCAAGAACCTTTTTTCGTATTTCTAGATCTTTAGGATTGATTTTTGGATTTTGTTGTGCAATCATTGCAAGCCTACCTTCAATATCAGATTGCAATACTATTTCACGCCCCACAACAGCAATCACTTTATCTAGAACCTGGCTAGATCCATCTTGTGCTATAGAAATATATACATTACAAATCATGCATATACCTAAAGCGTAATACTTCACATGTGAAATTCTATTATTATTTAACATATTATTCAAAAGGATGATTCTTTCAAATTAAAAGCCCGATACAGTATCGGGCTTATATATTGATTACTTTTTTTTCAAGATTTCGTCTAGTTTATCTATATGTTTTGTTACAGGATAATTTACTGCTATGCGTGAAAGCCATTGTTCTGTAAATCGTTTCTGTACTTGGTCTTGATAAGCTGGAGCAAAATCTGAAATAGCTTCTTCAAAACGCTTCTCACGAGGTTGAATGATTTCATTAACTCTAAGGATACTATATCCTCTTTCGAATGATTCAGGACCATATATATCGCCAGGCATCAATTGTTTTTTCTCTGCAATAGCAGAAAATTTACTTTCTTTTATCGTCTGCGCTGTATAGCGTCCTTTTTTTTCTTTAAAGCCAGAACGTTCTGTATATTCGCCTGCAATATTATCGAACTTCTCGCCAGCATCAATTCTTGCCTTCAATGCTTTAGCTAAAGAGTCATTAGAGATATAAATCTCACTCATATCATATTTTAAATCTGTTTTATAATGAGTTTTTGTGCTGTCCCAATATGCTCTTGCTGCTAATGAATCAAATTTTAGTTTACTCCATACTTCTTGTTCTTCTACTTTAAACAATAAGATACCATCTCTGAATTCTTTCATGAGTCCAGAGAAATCTGCAAATTCTTTTTCTAAAGATTCAGTTGCAAGCTTCATAATCAATGGATCACTCATTTTATCGATAGCCCTTACACAACCCATATAATTAGCAGAAATTGCTCTGTATTCTGCTCTTTTAGTTGTATCTACAAATCCACCGACAGAGATATATCCTTTATCTCCCATAGAATACAATATGTCTGAACGATTATTAACATGTTGAAAAGCAATGGTATCTGAAATTACTTTAATTGTGTCGGTTTTAGATAGCATATTTGCCAAAGCTTCACTATTAAGTTTCCAACCATATGCAAGTTTTAAAGAATCCAGCATTTTTCTTTTATCTTCTTCAAAATAGATTCTCTTGTATTCTTTTTTTGCTGATTCTTTTTCTATCTCTAAATTTACCACTTGTGTAGAATCACGGCGTATAATATGAACTCCGTAATCTGTCAACACTTTACCTGAAATCTGGCCATCTTTTAATTCATATAAGGCCCTTTCAAATTCAGGATGTAATACATCACCAGAGGCACCTTCTAATCCTTTGCTTCTAATATACCAAGCACCTAAAAAGCCTCCTTTATCTTTACTCGAGGCATCATCTGAATGTGTTTTTGCTATAGTTTCAAAGGATTGTCCAACTTTTAATAAGCCTAATAAACTATCAGCTTTTTTGGATGCATTTAATGAATCATCTTTGCCAGACATAAACACAAGTATATGGCTTCCACGCACACGTATTCTTGGTTCATTTCTAAGGGTTTTTACAATAAAATAACCACCACGAGCATTCACTATAGTAGGACAAATTTGTCCGGGAGCAACAGAATAAGCAGCATCTTCTACTGTTCTTAATATTCTTCCACTTGTAATAAATGGTAATACTCCACCTTTATTGCCTGTTTCTCTATCTTCAGAGGAATCCATTGCAATTTTCTCGAAATCTGCACCAGCACGCACTATCCCTAATAATCTTTGCGCCTTTTGGAATGAAGCAATGGTATCAGATTTTTTTTCAACAAAAATAATAGCTACTTGTAATTCACGTTTTCTTCTTTCCAATATTTTGTCTATAGTTGGATCAACTATCTTCTTTTCAAAAAAATAATTATCAGCTAATAATTTTCTGTTTTGCTCTATATCAACTTTTACATTGGAATCTTGATCAACTTTTCTTCCATATGCGTCTAATACTTTAAGACGATAATTTGCATATAGCTTCATAAAATCAAGAACTGAATCTCTAGATACATCTGCTAAACGAACATTTTTTCTATTCATATTTCTACGAAATGCCCCTTCCAAATCACTATATGAGATTGATTCTGGGCCTACAGTTAATACAATTGGATTTACTGGTGTTTTAGATGCTAAACTTGCAGTTTTAGATGCTTTAGATGATTTACTTTTTTGTGCATTTAGTGTACTAAAAGACACCATGACGCATGAAAGTAAGATGGCTGAGAAGGATAAAATTCTTCGCATGGGTATACTATACTCCACAAACATTAATCTTGAACAAATATGTTTAATTATTCTTTTCTGTATTTCAATTTGTTTTTAACGACAAAGCATAAAAAACATTGTATAATCTATCTATCTAATTTTTCTATAGTTCTAGCAATTCTTTAGTTGCTTTAGTTAACAATTCAATTCCATTTGCATGCACAACAATATCGTCTTCAATCCTAACCCCAAATTTACCTGGCAAATAAATGCCGGGCTCTATTGTAATAACTGCATTTTCGGGAATCAAACCTTTTTCATTTCTCCATGATATTGCTGGTGATTCATGTACTTCTATTCCTAGGCCATGCCCTAAAGAATGTTGAAAATAATCACCATAACCAGCAGCAACAATTTTTTCTCTTGCGATTGCATCTAACTCTTTTCCAGAGATTCCTGGTTTTGCATATGCATTTGCAGCTTCTACGCAATCTGCTATTAATGTATATACTGCTTTTTGTTCTTTATTTGCCTTTCCTACCATTACAGAACGTGTCATATCTGATGCAAATCCTTCGACATAAAAACCAAAATCGAATGTAATCATATCTCCATTTTGCAATTTTTTATCGGTAGCTCTTCCGTGTGGCATTGCACTTCTGTGTCCTGATACTACAATAATATCAAAAGATTCTTTTTCAGCTCCTCTTTTACGGCCTTGATACACGATTTCTGTTGCTAAATCTGCTTCTGTTATTCCTGGCTTTACTAATGTAATGATATGATTAAAAACTTCTGTGGTTATATATGCTGCTTTTCTGATCAGATTAATTTCTTCTTCAGTTTTAGAAATTGTCACTTCTTGCGCTATACCATTTGCTTTAACCAATTTTATTGGTGCAAGAAGTTTTCTTAATTGCAATGTAGTCGCATAAGACATTTTATCTGATTCGAAGCCTATGGTTTTAGCATCATCTAATAATCCTTCTTTTGCAATAAAAGCATAAGGATCTCTTGTTATATAGGTAGATAGTCCTTTTACTTTAAACAATTGATGCTGAATTTGCTCTGCATATAAATCATTTGTTAGAAATAATACTTTTTTAGATGTTATACATACTGTTGCATAAGAGCCAGAAAAATTTGTCAAATAACGTATTGTTGGCAAATGGTTAATAAGTAAACAGTCTATGCCTTTCTTTTGTAAAGACAATCTTATCTGCTGAATTCTGTGCTCAGCTCCTTGTATCAATGCTTTATTATCCATATAAAAACGATTGTAATCTTTAGCAATAATAATATGTATTCTAATGAATACTATATAGTTACGATATCACCTTTGGCTGGTATCATGATATCAGCAAATCCTTTTTCAACTAGAGATTGTTTAAGTATTTTTTGTGATTCGATTTCTCCGTGCACCAAAAATACTTTTTTTACGGCAGATATATTTCTGTTTGATAGATATTCTATTAATCCTGTATGATCTGCATGCCCGCTTAAGCCGTGTAATTGCCTTACAGATGCATTAACTGTATAATAATCTCCCATTAATCTTACTCTTTTTTCTCCATCTGCTATCTTACGTCCTAAAGTATATGGCGCATTATAACCCAAAAACAGAATAGTTGTATTTGGTTTTCTTATCGAATGTATCAAATGATGAACAACTCTTCCGGATTCGCACATACCACTTCCTGCAATAATTATTGCTGGTTTACCAGATCTATTAATTTTTTTTGATTCAATAACATCTTTAACATACTTGATACCAGGAAAAGCAAATAAATCATCATCTCTGTAGAGGATTTTTCTGGTTTGCTCATCAAAACATTCTGGGTGTAAGCGGAATACTCCAGTTGCATTGATTGCTAATGGGCTATCAACAAAAACATCTATCTTTGGCATTAATCCTCTATTGTATATATTATTCATATACCACACCAATTCTTGAGTTTTTCCAACGCTAAAAGCTGGAATTATTAATTTTCCTCTTTTCTCTACAACATCATGGATAATATCTAATAATTCGGCTTCTATATCTCCTTCATTTTCATGGTAACGCCCTCCATATGTAGATTCACTTATAATATAATCTACATCCCCAATATGAACTGGATCTCTTAAAATTGGCCTATTGACTCTTCCAAGATCGCCAGTAAACATCATTTTCTTTATAATTCCATTTTCTTGCCATTCTATTAATACGATCGCAGAACCTAGAAGATGACCTGCATCATAGAATGTAAAAAAGACACCTGGCACTGGTTCAAATCTCTTCTCATAAGCAATACCATTAAATAATGACAGAGCATCTGCAACATCATCTATAGTATATAAAGGTTCTATATATTCACCTTTATGTTCTAGTAAATGCCTGGCATCTTTCATTTGAATCATTGCGCTATCAGAAAGCATTACAGAGCACAGATCTCTGGTTGCAAACGTAGAGTAGATTGTCCCTGAAAATCCATTTTTTACCAATGTTGGTATATTTCCTGCATGATCAATATGTGCATGTGATAGTACTAATGCATCTATACTTTTAGCATCCCAATGAATATTTCTATTTATTCTTGAAGCTTCTTCTCTTCGGCCTTGATATAATCCGCAATCCAACAGAATTTTATATCCATGTATTGTTAATAAATGTTGTGATCCTGTAACTGTTTGAGCCGCTCCATAAAATTCTATATTCATAAATTTTTCCTTTTCTACTTTATAAAATATCCTATTCTAGAAGTATTTTTCGACCAACAGATGATAATTGGCTTTCCCATTATTGATTCTTCTTGTATAAGACCCCAAAACCTAGAATCAAAACTTTGCTCAGAATTATCACCAAGCACATAATAGTAATTATGCTGAACGATATATTCTTTATTCATCAATAATTGTAATTCTTGTTTACTATCATCAACAATAAATTGCTTCCAAACAAGATCATTCTTGTCTAGCTTCATTCCTTTATATGGGATAATCTGATTATTTATTGGATTAATATCTCCAGGACCATATCCTATTCTTTTTACGAAATATACTGTTTCTGATATAGGTGGAAAATCTTTCAAAGCTATTGCAGGAGCTTTAAAAACAATTATATCATTTTTTTTAGGTGTATTCCATGTAATTCTTAAGTTCTGTGGAATTGTAATGCCTAAAATTTCCCCTGAAATACCAAAAGAGAAAGCCATTTTACTTACTACAATCATATCTTCTTTTTGCAATGTAGGTTTCATAGACTCAGATGGAACATTATATAGTTCTGCAAAGCTAAGCCGTATAATACATGCAAAAAGCAATGCTATTGTGATACCCCAATACACATCTTTCCATTCAAACAATTGTTGTTTTTGATCATCCATTAGATACCCTAACTGTAAATAGACCTTTCTGCTCCATATATCCTATTGATTGCATCGATACTGATGGAAAATTCTTTTGAAATAATTCTTTTACTTCATTTTGGGCAGATGGAGAAACAGAAATCAATAATCCACCACTTGTTTGGGGGTCTGCAAGAACTACTTTTTGAAAATCTGTGAGTGGTGCTATTGTATCTCCATAACTATTCCAATTTCTATGAGTACCTCCAGGAATAGAATCTTGTTCAACGTACCATTCTAAATCTGACATTAATGGGATAGAAGTAAAATCTAAATGTGCAGACAAATTACTACCTGTGCACATTTCAGAAAGATGTCCTAATAATCCAAAACCTGTTATATCAGTCATAGCATGAACTTGTGAAATACTAGATAATTCTTCACCAATTTTATTTAATTGCATCATCTGTTTAGCTGCTAATCCTCTATGGTCTGTCTTTAATATTCCTTTTTTTTCTGCAGTAGTATAAATTCCTATACCCAATGGTTTTGTTAAAAACAGAATATCCCCTAATTGTGCTGTACTATTTTGTTTTAATCTAGTTATTTCAACTAATCCATTAACTGCCAATCCAAAAATTGGTTCTGGTGAATCTATGCTATGTCCTCCTGCCAAAGGAATTCCAGCTTCTTTACAAATTTCTCTACTGCCCTCAATTACTTTTCTTGCTATTTCTGGTGACAAAGTATTGATTGGCCATCCTAAAATTGCAATTGCCAAGCTTGGTTTTCCACCCATTGCATAGATATCACTTATTGCATTTGCAGATGCTATCTTTCCAAATTCGTATGGATCATCTACAATTGGCATAAAAAAATCAGTAGTACTGATTAATGCCATTCCATTTCCTAAATCATATACGGCAGCATCATCTCTAGAACTATTACCTACAAGCAAATTTTTACTATCAGGTTTTGCTTCATTTGTTGATAAAATAATATCTAGAACAGATGGCGATATTTTACATCCACAACCTGCGCCATGACTATATTGTGTTAAACGTATAGGAGTTTCATTCATATATTAGTTTTACTCGGAATTTTTCCAGCTTCTGATGATTTCAATTTGAACTGTTCTACTTAAAAATCTACTTTCCGGTAATTCGTGAGATAGTATACCTGGAGGAAGTTTAGAAAATCCAACTCCATCAATTTGCACAATATTGGAATTGGGTCTCATTTTTCTAATAAAATCACTAACTGTTTTTGCTCTTGATTTTGACAGTCTATTATTAGTTATTGGATTTCCAAGATTATCGGAATACCCTACGATACTAATGGTGGCATCTTGTTCTAAATTGCTTATAAATTTACTTATTGATGCTTTAGCTGCCTCATTCAATGTTGATTTTAACACTCCAAAATGCATTAAAGATAAACGTTGTACAGCATAATTTGTGGTATCTCTATTAATAGGAATTTCTAAAACACGAGTATTAGATAATCCTTTTCTATCTTGCAGTGTTAAAGACGCTTGAAATTTTGATGGTTCTCCTGAATTCATCAATGTGGCAATATTGGGTTCTAAAGAATAGTCTACAATAGGAGCAATTCCTAATCCATTTGTATCAAGAATTTCATTATCTCCATATTCTGCATGTAGTTGCCATGTATTTATCCCTGTATTTGTACTTCCTTCTGGATGCAAGTGTATGATTTTGGGAGAATAATCTGTCAACTGTATATACCTTGTTCTAACTACAGGATTAAGTATAATATCATCATCTGAATATATTTCTACCCTTCTATTTTCTTCAAATCCTGCTTCTGTTTTTGATTGTGTAGGTGATTCTGGCATACAATTCTTTCCCATAGGATTAATTGTAATTCTTGATTGATCAATCAACCATATATTCTCTAAATATTGCTTTACTGTCTGTGCTCTTTGCAATGCTAAATCACAATCAGATTTTTCTGTAATCGGATCGGACATACTAGACAGATTTATCGTAGCTTTTGCATTTTTCGATAATCTCTCTCCGATGATATTCAAGATGTCTTTATGCTGAAGTATCGAATTTGGTTCTAAACTATCAGATCTAAATCCTTCAGAAGATTCTAATTGATGATATCGTTCTGCTAATTCGGAAGAATGTGGTTTGAAAAACACCAATGGCAAAATTGGAAATCCTTCTGTGACAAATTGTCCTTGCAAGGTAATAGCTTTTACCTGTTGCAATACAGAATCTTGCGGTGCATAAGCTAATAGATTCACTGTAGGTGGTTTTGCGGATGCAGGTGGTAAACTTCCAATGATCAAAGTATCTGTTCTTTTAATAATTTCTGTGGTTATGATAGCAGAAGAAGTTTCGGATATCTCTAAAGATTGAAGAGTAGATCCTTTCACTATTCTTTTTCCTATGAATTCAGGCCTTTTTACTTCTATGGTATCTATAAATATATCTTTTTTGAATTCTTCATCTTTTTTTGATTCTTTACCCCATCTTATTGAAACCGACAATGCTAAAGAAGATTGCTTCCAATCTGATGAACTTATCATTGAACTAAATGGTAGGGTATATGTTAATTCTGGTGATATTTTTACTTTTTCTTTTAATGTGACATCATAGCCAATACCTACTATCGTTCCAAATTGTATTGGATTATGATTTTGAATGGTTTGTTCATTAACAAATATTGTATCTCTTTTACCTGATGGGAATGTAATATTCGATGGTGAAATTAATGATGAAGATGCTGTCCAATGTGGATTAATTAAAAAGCCAATATTCGTTCCTGCATATATTCTTATATCTCCAGTTTTCATTTGAAGAGCGATATTACTGGTAATATTATGTACTTGCATTGTTAAAGAATGATTTCTAACTAATGGTACAATTTGTCCTAATTCATTTACAGTTAGTGCTCTTCTATCTTCTATTTCTAAGTTCCCATTTGCCATATTATACGATAAAGTACTTAATAGTCCCCAATTATTTTTCATCCATTCAATCGATAAAAGTGGTCCTAATCCAAAACCTGATCCACTATTAAAAGAAGGACATGCTGGATCATTCAAGCATTGCAAATTTCCATCGGTATTATGATGTACATACATTCCTTGTAATCCGAATCCATACCATATAGGTAGTGATGTTTTTGCATCTGATTCTTCCTGGGCTAATATATATGGATGCATATATATCGATAAACAAGCATGCAATAAAAAAGAAAGGAATATTCTTATTATCATGTACATATAATCACCTTCATCGTTGAATTGTGATGATACGTGAATCTGCATATTGTCCTGCTTTATAAAGAAGTATATATGTTCCAGACACTAAATTATCGGACTGAATCTGAACTTGATATACTCCTGGTTTATGATAAGGCAATTGAATATGCTGAATTTGCTCTCCTAACATTGAATACACTATAAATTCAACCGGCACTTGCTCTACTGTTGAATATTGTATGGAAATTTGCTCTTGTAATGGATTTCTTTCTACTGAATATAAAGTAGATACCATAGAATAAATATTCAAGGTTGATAATTCACATCCATAAGGAAGCAATAAAATTGTATCAATCTTGCCCGGATAAGCTGATATACATCTATCTGCTGCGAATACATTAGTTATTCTTACTTCTGGCTTTAGCGTAGCCCCAATAACAGAGCGATAATGAAGCTCTGCAAGCGGATTGATGATGCCTTTGCAATTTGTTAAGGTAATAATAAATGAGTCTATAGATTTTATCACAGAAACATCACAAGAAGAAGAGAGAACTGAATCTAAATGTAGAGACGTTTTTTCTGGATATAGAGTAAATGTTACCGTTTTATTAGTTGAATTATTGAATAAGTTAATAGTATCTATTTCTACAAATTGAATGATATTTTGTCCAGTAATAGCAGCATTTGTATCAGATTGATGCAAACTAACTATCATTGGATTTCCTATAACATTTACTGTTATTCCTATAGAATCTTTGCCACCGCAAGAGTTTAATAAAGAATAAGACACAGTATAGGTGCCAGTTGTATCTCCAGCAAAATCTACAATAAATTCAACACTATCTTTTGGATAAATTGTTTGGGTAGGAGGATTAATTATAAATCTATTTGCGCCTCCATTAATAGATAATACCGAAGATACTCTGCTATTATTTTTTACTGTAATATATCTTCTTGAAGCATCAAGCTGGCATATAGACGTATCTGAAATTGCTTTTATCTGTAGTTGAGGGCTTTCTACAGAAACAGTAAATGTACTATTTTTTATAATCGAACATTGATTTACAAACTGAACTGTATATGAATAATACTGTTGATTTACACTTCCTTTAAAATGCACTGGAAATAGTACAGTGTCTTTGCCATTTACTATCAATGAATCTTGCAGAATAGAAAACAAAGGATCTACATTTGACAAAATTTTCATCTGTAATGGAACATCTTCATTATTTACAATAGGAATATAAGCCCAAATAGAGTCCCCTGGACAAATAGCCAAAGTATCTTGTAACTGATTAACAATTAACGAATTAGAATCTAATACATATACTATTAATGAATCTGTATTTGTACATCGATTTGTATCGGTAACAGTGATATAATATTTTGTTGTTGTACTTGGTTGAACTAATATCTCATTACAAGTATCACAAGATAACACAGCATCAGAAAACCATTTTACAGCTATAATTGAATCTTTAGATGTTATTCTTAAAGGAATAGTGTCACCCGGACATATCACCCTTTCTTTTGATGCAATCTGTATTAAAGGAGACTCGAAAACTGTTACTTCTATCTTTTCAGATCCCGTACATCCACTTGCATCCATTACATCTACAGTGTATATTCCTTTTTGATTAGCAATATATGTTGCTGTATTTGCACCAGATATAATCTCTCTATCTTTTCGCCATTGATATGATACAAAATTGTTTGACTTTGCGTCTAAGAGTACACTTCCACCTATGCAGAATTTTACAGCACCACTTGTTTTTATTTCTGGCCTTAAAGGTAATATCCCAACTTGAGCCTTTATGATAAATGCATCTCTCTTACTTGAAAGATTGGCATTGATTTCTGGTAAATCTTTAGATTCAGAATAACCCGAAACATATACAGCTCCAGTTTTATCTACTGTAATGCCAGCTCCAGCATCATCTAAACTTCCACCATAAAAACTAGAGAATACAAGAATATTACCAAGTGCTCCTAATTTTGCTATAAAACTTTCTTGATTTATACAGCTTTTATCAAATGCATCATCAGTAAATGGGAAATCCGATGAAGTGGTTGAACCAGTAATATATACTGCAGAGCATACATCCACACAAATAGAATGGACAATATCTTCTCCTTTACCACCAATAAAAGAAGAAAACTTTATCTGATTTTGATCTGTAATATCTGGCTTTATCTTCATGATAAAACCATCTGTTAACCCACCATTATACGATGTATCAAAACTATTTGGGGTAGTAGGAAATGGGAATGGCACTATATTCTTATCCAAAGACAAAGTTCCATCTGAAGCCGTTGAACCTGATACAAACATTGTATTTAGTACTTCATCATATACAATGCTTAAAGCTCTGTCATCAGCAGAACCAGCCAATAAAGTGCTATACAATAAAGAATCACCCAAAGGGCTCATTTTTGCAACAAAACCATCTGACCCGCCACCTGGCAATTGTCTTAAGGAAAAAGGAGTAACTGGAAAGGCCTGAGAATTTGTTTCACCAGCTATATATGCATTTCCTTTAGAATCTATAGAAATACTATGCGGAGTATCATTACCATTACCTCCAATCAATGTAGCATACACCAAATCATTGATGCCATTTCCAATAGGACGAATTTTAGCGATAAATCCATCTAATGCTCCGCCATTATAAGATGTATCGAATGCATTTTTTGTTTTAAGGAATGTATGTGGTTTATTCTGTATTGCCCCTGTAGATCCTGTTAGAAAAACATCACCTTTGTAATCAACTGCAATGCTTCTGCCTACATCATCAGAATTTCCTGTTAAAAATGTAGAATACAATAATTGTTTTCCATCTTTGCTTATTTTTAGAAAGAATGCATCATCATCGCCAAATCCACCTTTTTCTGATATAGCATCAATAGTAGTAGGAAAATCCGAAGAACTTGTTGTACCCGTAATATGTGAATTACCTTCTAAGTCTACAGCAATTGCATATGCTTGGTCAAAAGCAGAACCACCAATCACTAAAGCAAAGATTTGTTTTTGTCCAGTTGAATCATATTTAGCAATAAAAATATCTCTAGCACCCTTAAATGGCGTAATATATGCCCCGATTGAAACTGGAAAATCTTTAGATGTTGTTTCACCTGTGATATATATATTTCTACTTGTATCTAAAGCTATTGCATTTGCAGATTCATTTTCTGATCCGCCAATTAATATGGCATACTCCAATGAGATAATAAGTTTTTGCTCTTTTTTATTCTGTAAATCAATTGATAATGAAAAAGAATGTGAATCAGTTTTATTGAGTATCAATGGCATATAATCATGCCTATCATTCACAAATAGTTTTGGAACTGCTATATGAGTTTTTATACCACCTGTATGGATAGTAATTCTTGATAATTCCTTTTCATAATGAACAGAATCTGCACCATAAAGAGAGATATTTGGCAAGGAATCATTAATGGAAGGGGTATGTATTATCCATGATAGAGAATTGTTGATATACTTAAAGTTCATTCCTAAAGAAGGAAATTTCAATGTTATATCATCACATACAGCAATTTCTGAAGCTTCTCTTGTTTGTTTACATGCTTGAATTGTTCCAACTTGATGAATATCCTGTATATCATTAACAATGTCATTACCATTATTATCAGTAAATACTAGTGAAACAGCATATTTTTTTTCACTCTGTTTTCCTGAAACTTCAGATATAATAGAGTGATGGATATCAAACATTAATCCATGCTTAGTAAACCATAAGGATGTATTGTTATTAGAGGTATAACCATAAATAAAAGAAGGGTATTGTCCTGAATTTAGGACAATACCCCTATATATACCAGAGGCAGTACTCTTACTTTGTACAAGATTATATGCCTCTGTAATAGTACATGAAGCAATAAAAAAGAGCAATAATATACTTGAATAGTATATTCTGCACAAAGTGCCAAAAGGGCTGCAATTCATAATGTAAATAACGAAGTGAACTGAAGATTATCCAAAAATTCCCGAATTTTTAAGACAACCATTAATGCTGCTATCACTAAAATACTATCTGTTAGTGATATAACAAACATCGTAAATGTTATGGGATAATCAAAGCTATATGTTCACTATTGAAATACTTATTATCCTTGAACTTTTTCACCTATCCATGCACCTACCATTGCAAGTACAGTACCTAATACTAATGATATCATAATACCATCAAAACTTGGTGGAACAAGTGCAATAGTTAACACATCTAAATCTATCACCAAAGCAAAAAAACCTGCTAATGCAGCTTCTTTAATTGTGATACCAGGTGAGCGGAAACCAATGATAAATCCAGTAGATAATAAACCAATGACAAATCCTATAAATTGAGGATCTGTCTTTAAACCAAATAATACAATAAATAATGTAGACATTAAAATTGTAACCATAACACCTAGAATAGTTCCAGCTAAAACCCATCCCCATTCCATAACTTGTTCTTCAGATGCCTCTCCTTCTTGAGTACCTTGGAATTTTTCACCAGCCCATGCACCAGCAAATGATAATAATACGCCATTCATTCCCATAGTAATCATAAGTTCTGGAGACAAATCAGCAAATCCTTGCAAGTGTAATCCTGGAAGGAAAAAATACAATGCTATACTTACCAGTACAGATGAAATACCTGGTTCTGCTATCGTTTCACCTTTTGATAATAAACCAGCTGCCATTCCAGTAAGTATATAACCAGATAATACAGACAGTACAGGAAAAGGTAATGCTACAAATGCAGAGCCACTAATCCAACCTAAACCAAATACAGCAACTAACCCAATAACTAATGAGCCCAGCACACTTTTGATGTCTAAGCTAATTGAATTTGAACTCATATCTCTCTTCCTTTGTAAATGAAGATTTATTCTAAATAAAAATCAACAAATTGTATTTTCAATTGGCAAATAGTGCATTGTATTTTGAATAAGCAAATTTTTATTTAATTATAATCAAAAATATGCACGTTTATTGATAGTATCAATATACTTATTTCATAGATATACTGGATTGCAATGCGCATTCAAGACCACATTGGCAAAATTACTTGGACTGTTCTTGACAAAGGACTTTTTATTACTTATGGTATTATTAGGATGCTTCAAGTAAGTAGAATGCAACCTAGTGAGTTTGGCTTATTTGCATTACTAGATGCATTAGTACTCACAATTGGTACTTTAAGTGACAATTTTTCTTTGCAATCTATTATTCGTTTTGGATCTGATAATTCTTTAAGACCTAAAATCAATGCCTTGTCCATGATATCCCATACAGGGCTTTCTATGGGTTTAGCTCTCATTATTTTTCTTAGTAAAACCCATCTTTCGCTTTTATTTTCCGAGCCAAGGCTTATCCAAGTTGCAACATTTTTACCTTTATTATGTTTGTTAAATCTTCCTAGAATCATGTCTGTAAAATTCTTATTGCGTGATACTAAAATGAAAGAAGTATTTATTACCAATAGCATTTGGTTTGGTAGTATGATTGCTGTTACTTTTTATTTACTCTCTATACATGCAGAATTGTCTTTACTTGATATGATATGGATTACTGGCATTGGTACTTCATTAAGTTCATTAACAGGACTTTTCTTTACTTTTTCATCAATTGACTTAGAAATTCCAGATAAAGATGCAATACAACAATTTTATAGATTTGGTGGATATCAGGTTTCTTGGGCTTTACCTAGTACAATTATGAAACAACTTGATTTGTATTTTGTTCAATACTTTTTTGGGGCTACTATAGTTGGTATTTTTCAATCCGCTAAAACACTTTTTAGATTTTTTGAAGCTTTAATAGATGGAATTGGCGGTTTATATTATCCAGCTATGGTTAGAATTCATGCACGTAATGATAAAGAAGCTGAAAAATCTCTTACTTCTAAAATGCTTTCATTTTCTATATGTAGTATTCTTGTTTTAGTGATTATCATGAATGCTGGAATTGGAGAATGGGCTGTACATACTTTTTTAAGCACAAAATATTCGCTTGCATTTGGTCATTTTCAATGGCTAATGATATCTGCTATTGCTTTACCAATGAATACAATGGCTATCGTGTATATAATTTATGATGATATGCCAGCTTTATTATTTAATTCAATAATAAGTTGTTTAGCTGGAATTACAGCTTCTGTATTAATTGGTATTGTTCATGCAGAATCAATGGTCTCATTTGGCACTATCTTTTACAATGTAAGTTTTGCCATTTTTGGTATACGTTTCGCAATTCATAAACAGGTTTTTACTTTGAAAGACTTTTTCAGGGCAATTCCTGATATCTTTCATTTTGCTAAATCTGGCCTAAAAAAGTATAAATAACTATGTTTTTATTCGATATTATCATTCCAACATATAATAATTATGAAGAGTTAAAGAATTGTCTTGTAGCTTTTGAACACCAAACAATAAAGAATTTTCGTGTTTTTGTTTGTATTGACGGATCTACTGATGAAACACTTTCTTTTTTACAAGATTATACTTACAAAGCTTCTTATTCTATAAGAATTCTTCAACATGCTGATTGTCAAAATCATGGTAGAAATGCTACCAGAAATTTAAGCTTACCTTATGTGGAATCTGAATTTTTAATTTTTTGTGATTCAGATTGTGTCCCTCGAAAGGATTTCCTTCAGCAACATCACTCAATTTTAAAACAGAATAATACCGTCTCTATTGGTGAAATTATATACCAAAATGCAAACACAAATCTGTGGGCAGCATATTTACATACAAGAGGGAAAAGAAAATATAAGAATGGACAGGAAATTCCCTTTACTTATATAACAACTGGTAATCTGGGTTTACCTACTAGATTTTTTACTTCGATTGGTGGACAAGATGCCACAATGAAAAGTTATGGAGGTGGAGACACTGAATTTGCTTATCGTTTACACAAAAAGTTTTCTTGCAACCCGATATATAATGCATCTGCTATTTCAGACTCTGTAATGGGAAAGACTATCCCTTTTGCATTAGATCAAATGGAAAGTTTCGGACAACAAAATTTTGTTTATATACGTAAAAAACACCCTGAATTCACTTCTATATATAAAGCACATTTATTGACAAAATCTTCGTTAAAAGCACGATTATTTCAATGCGGATTACATCCCTTTTTGGGCATTATATCAGAAACATTATGTTCGATTCTTCCCATATCTTTTGCCACTTTTTTTGTGGGACATGCTGTAGGAAGTAGAATTTTAAAAGGTTATAAAAAATCTACATTGTAGCAATTTTCTGCTTCATCTCAGATATATTCTTAGATAAATCCCCAGAGAATAAACCTGACCCACTAACAAGGATATTGATACCAGAACTGACTATTTCTTGTACATTATCCAACCTTACTCCTCCATCTATTTCCAATTGTACATGGGAAAGATTGTTTTTTTGCAGATAGGTGAATAATTTTTTTGCTTTGGATAATACATTGCCTATAAATTTCTGACCTCCAAAACCTGGATTTACAGACATAAGCAAGATAAAGTCTGCAAAATGAGCTGCTTCATATGCATATTCTATTGGGGTTGCTGGATTTAATACTATACCTGCCTTTTTACCATGCTCTTTTATTAAATGAACTGTCCTATGTACGTGTTTCGTTGCCTCTACATGAACAGAAATCCAATCTGCGCCGGCTTTGGCAAATTCTGGAATATATATATCTGGATTTTCAATCATTAAATGACAATCCAATACCAATGATGTATGAGGGCGAATTGCAGATACTATCATTGGACCAAATGTAATATTAGGAACAAAATGTCCATCCATTATATCAATATGAAGGATATCTGCACCAGATTGTTCGCAATTGTGTACTTCTTTTTGTAGATAAGCAAAATCTGCTGAAAGCAATGAAGGTGCTATGATTATAGGATGTTTTGGAGTGAACATAATATATTCCACATGTATAAAGTGTACAAAATGATAAAAAAACAAAACCCTTCAATGTGATGAAGGGTTTTATTATTGTTTTTTATTTATTTATCACTAAAGGAAGTGTTTGTGTTTGAGTATCAGATATTATTGAAATTATGTAAGAACCGCTGCTTAGCTCTGAGGTATTAATCTGTAGAGTAAATATACCAGCAGAAAGATACTCTTTTGTAGAAGTAATTTTATTACCTGTTATTGTTGAAATTATATCTATAGATACCAAAGATTCCTTTTCGATATTAATATCTATACATGCTTTGTCTTTCACAGGATTTGGATAAACAAACAATTGAGGAATATCAGCATCACCCGTTTTAATATCAGTTACTATACTAAAATCGCGATCATTTCTAGGAATCAGTTTATATCTTCTTGTTCTAAAATCTGCATTTATAATTCCTCTAACGAAGCTAATTTTTTCTCCAATTGTAGGTTTTACTCGTTTTGAAATAGAAACAATGCTATCTCTAGTAGTATATGTTAGCTTACTTTCATCTGTTTCCAATCTTATTGATGCCTCTGGAGTAGCTTTTAATGCTTCATCTACTATTAAAAATTCTCCAGTTGACTGTGGCGAAGATGGCTCTAATTTACCAACTTCAACATTATTAAATTCCACCAGCATATTTCTCCATTGATCAGATTTCTCTGTACCACCAGGATTAGTTCCAAATTCAGCTGTTGATAATGCAACTGGTGCATATAATTCAGTTTTTCCTAAAGTAATAACAGTATCAACCGACTGAAAATATAAACTTCCACCAAATTCTTGCAATTTTGCTGTTAATCTTACCTTTTCGCCACTTTTTAATTTCCAAACAGGAGAATCATTATTTCCCATTCTAAATATTGCTGCACCACTCCATGGTGCAGTACCATCTTGTAATATTATTCTTGAAGGGTTTTGGAAACCATCACCAAAAATATCATTTGTATCACTCATAACCGTAGCTTCTATCGTAACACTAGAGCCACTTATAATTCGTATGGCTTCTATAGTATCTGGACGGCGTATATCTGCAATTGAAGGAAATTGATCTACTACTTTAAAATAATAAACTCCATTAACTGGGCCCTTATATGTTTCCCCAACTTCATCAGTTGCAGTTAACATATAATACACAATTGTTCCAGCACTTTGAGCAGGGATTTTTCCTAAGTAATTTCCTGTAATATCTTCTTCTGCAGGTATTTTGTTATATGTTTTACCATCATCAATTGAATACTCTAAAAATATATTTCCGATAGGAACAAAATTAGCACCTGGTAATATCTCGAAGATAACAGAAACTATATCCGAAGAACTTGGAAATAACTTAGCTGGTTGCACCCTTACAACCGATAATTGAGATGGTTTTGGCCCAGAATTAAGATCTCCTGGTAATGCCGGTGAAATAGTATATGTGTATAATGCACTACCACTACCATTTCCAAATCCACCACCACCACTGCCTGCAACAAACAATGAACTAATATACCCTTCCATTTTATAGATTTTTTGTCCAATAGATAATGGTCTAAATTCAGATTCCTCAATAAAGTGACTTTTTGTAGTATAATATCCACTTTGTTCATTCATTACGATACTATTATTTTGATTATCTCTTACGATGATCTGAGGAGAAGTAGCTGTAACTGTTAAAGAATCAAAGATCACTTTTTGCCCAATAAAACCAGATCCAGTTTCTAATAATGGATTTTGAACTTTATTTCCTTTATAAAATTTAGAAATATTGGTTTTAATCGCAGGGTTTAATGTCTGTTTTGAAGCTAATACTTTAACTGGAATTATAGATAATAATTCTAATGCAGGAGCACTGATTTTGGTTTGATTTGTAGCATCAAATTTATATGGCAAACTTCCTACAACTACTGTAGCTTCAATCAAATCTCCCGTCTGTAATTTATCAAAACCTGAATTCTTTATTAAAGTGTCTCTTTGAAACATTAAAATTCCAGCTTTTTGGCTTTCCGATACTGTGGCTTCTGTCTGAAGATATGTTGTCCAACTTCCCCCTGTTAACATAATTGGACGTCTATCTCCTTTAGAAACATTCACTAATACTGATACTCCAACCACCCCTTTTACTACCAGTGTATCTCCATAATATGCAGAAAGCAATGATTTTGCAATCAATGAATCTGTAGAAACTGTAGTAATTTCTTTTAATGTTTTTTCTTCATAGGAGAACACATTGTTTATGTTCACTAATAATGATAGTACTATCAATATAGACAGCGTAGAAAGAGATTTCATATTAATATTCTTAAGTAAATAAATTACAGATGCGGTTTTTTTTGTAAATATACCAAATTCAAAAGTAGTTATAGGCAGATTAAGTGCTAAGATTAGATTTTTTCGGCAATTCTTAACTTTGCACTTCTTGAACGTGGATTCCATCCTATTTCTTGTTCTGATGGCTCAAGTGGTTTAGGGGTCAGTATGTGTAATTGAGGATCAGGATTTTCATCAGATTTTTTTGCACTATCTTTAAATACTTGCTTCACTACTCTATCTTCAAGGGAATGATAAGAGAGAACAACAATTCTTCCACCTTTATTTAATAATGGTATTATATTCTTAATAGTTTGTTCTAAAACTTCTATTTCATTATTAACTGCAATTCTTATTGCCTGAAATACTCTTGCTAAGCTTTTACTAGCCATATGTGGTGGGACACATTCTTCAATAATATAGCGTAAATCTGCAGTTGATTTTAGAGGAGCCGCACGACGGCGCTCAACAAGCCGTCGTGCGATAATTCTTGCGAAAGGTTCTTCCCCGAAACTTCGCAGAATATGGTGGAGTGTACCCTCCTCACTTTTATTTAATAATTCTTCGGCTGATATTCCATCTGTCCCAAAACGCATATCAAGCTTAGTATTAAATCTATAACTGATTCCTCTTTGTCCAATATCTAATTGTCTTGAAGAAACACCCAAATCCAATAACATTCCAGAAACTCCTTGTTCTGGATATGTTAATGTAGATGCTTCTACAAAGTTTTTATTCACAAGAATTAATCGGGAATCTTGTTCTTTTGATAATTCTTCGGAAAATTTTTGATTGCAGTGTACAATTGCATCTGGATCTGCATCAAATGAATAAACTCTTCCCCTTGATGATAATCTGGAAAGAATTTCTGTCGTATGCCCACCACCACCTAAAGTGCCATCTATATACAAACTATTATCACCACAATTCATTAATGCATCTACACATTCTTTTAATAAAACAGGTTGATGATAATCATAATCTCTAATTTCACTTTTTATAGTTACACTTGGTTTTCTGCTGTGTGATTTCTTTTTTTTAGACATGCGGTTTATTCATTACCTGAGCTGCTACTTTTTCATAACTATCTTCGAACTTTTGAAGATAAGATTCAAATTCCTCAGGCTTCCATAATTCAAGATGATCCATCATCCCAACTATTACTACTCTGTTCTCTATTCCGGCAAATTCAAGGTATTTTTTTGGAAGGGAAATTCTTTGCTGACCATCTAATTCTACTTCTTCACTCCAAGCTAAAATAGTTCTTAAAAAGAATCTACTTTGCTCATCATATTGATTCAACTTAGAATATTCTTGTTCATATTTACGCCATTCATCTAATGGATAAGCCGCTATACAACGGTCTGAACCACGAGTCAAGATGAAGGTATCTTGAGCCTCTGGTGATAATGCTCTGCGCATCTTAACTGGTATATTAACCCTTCCTTTAGAATCTACGGAATAGGTTTCTTGTCCTTTGTAAAAAGCCATCGTTGCAGCAATGATATAAACAAAATAATAAAGGCAGGGAATGCTGTCAGGAATAGATTTCTTTAAAACTAAATTTCACCTGCATCTACCTATACTTCCTCTAGCCGCTGCATGCCATACTTGATCGGTATTTGCTCTAAAGCAAAGTGGCTTCCCTCCACTTAACTTTATAATTATCTATTCCTGGTTCACATTCCCCACTTTCTCCCACAAATATCCCCAGAATTCCCCAATTCGCCAAATATTAATTAAAATTATAGATAGTTTTTTTCATTTTACTTTTCCACATTCATCAATATGGCTATAATCTTAATATTTCGCCATATATAATATCTTATATTTTGATTTCAGAGATTGCTGATTATTGAATTGATTTCTTTTATGGATGCAAAAAGCGATGGGATTTTAGTTTAATTCAGAATATTTATAACAAAACATTGGCTTTAAGTGGATTTTGAGCACATAAAACCTGTAGAAAGATGATAAATGCACTATGTATCTACAGGAAGGATTGTACTGATGGTATAAATATTATTTAACTATCTCATTATAATCTATATACTTATGCGAATAATACATATGCTTTTAGCATAATTCTTTAATAATATTTTAATTTTTCCCCACTTTCCCCCACAGATTTTACACCCACATTTGTTTGTATATACTTTTATGAGAATTTCTTTAAGTGTTCTAGAAATCCTTGAAGTTTCAGGGCTTTAGCTAAAGACTTAGCAGCTTTTCGATATTTAACTGCATCAGAAGGTTTATTTCCTTTAGCAAGCAAAATGCTAATATTAGAAATAGTAAGTAATTGATATTCAAATCCAAGATGTGACGATTCGTTTGCAGCTTTTTGTAGTTCTCTCCAAGCAGAATTAAAGTCCTGTTCTGATAAGTGCAAGGAAGCTTTTGCATTATGATATAAACAAGTGATCAAAGTATCTGGATTTTTTGCTAATAAGTTTTTAACTTCTTTGATAAAGAACAATGCACTTTCGGTATCACCAATAGTAATTGATAGTCTAGCGATTAAGATAGAAATGATTGATTCATCATTTTTAGATATTGAACCAGCATATGTAGAAAGAAAATCTGTTCCAATTTTTATAGCTTCTTGATATAATAGATTATCTGAAGCTGCCAACATTTCTCTTTGGATCGCAACCGTGTCTGCTTCTAGAACTGTGTGTAAGATATCTTCTATGACATTGTTTTGGGAGACATCATATTGTTCATCAGAATCTGTGGATGAATTGGTAGAATGATCAGTATTGCTTTCTCCAGTATCTTTTTTTGCTAATTGTACAATTTCTTTTACATCGTATTCTGGAAAACTATTTTTTAATTCAGCACCTGCCCTTGCCCTAGAAATTGCCATTTCTGGTGAAAGAGGAGCATTAAGTGCATGAGTGATAGAATCAAATTGTTGTAAAGCATAAGAACTCATTGAGGGCATAGCAAATTGTTGGGTGTTTTTGGCAATATCCATAACAAATTGCTGAGCTTGTTGAAGCTCTCCAGCACCTGTTGCATGAGCAGCCAAATATGGAGTTACTCTTGCCCTTTCGGTTTCGTCCATATCTTTAATTTGTTCATTTAATACAGCTAATATTTGAGTGTGAATAGCAGTTTTCTCTTCATATTCTAAAGATTTTTCAAAATAATCTCTATATAAAGTTTGTGTAAATTCAAAAAGTGTGGTTTTCACACCATATCGTTCATGAGGCCCAAGACTCCTTATAACCCCTGTCTTTGCCTGCACACGTTTAATTTTTCGAATAGAAGAAACAACATCAATATTCAACAATTTTGAAATAATAAAAGCTGATGATTCAGCTCCTTCAGCAGCGCATAAAGAAAGCAAAGTAATTTCTTCTTCATTTAAGCTTTCTATGAGCTTAGAAAAAGCCGCATGAACACTTGAAGGCAGTAATTCACCACGCTTAAACTCATTATTGATTGATCCATCCGGTAAAAATGGTGTTACTTTTTGAAAATATTTTAGATATTCAGCTAATACGCTAGGAATTCCATTTGTCTTGTCAAACAATGTTCGTTCAAACTCTTCATTGCTAATATAATTAGGCAACATTTTGGCACACATTGCATGCAATTCAGCTTTATTAAAAGTAGTTATATCAATATGAACATATGAAGCAGTTTCTTGTTTGAATTCTCTTAAAACTGACAGAATTGGTGATAGCATTTCTTCAGCGATACTTTTTCGATAAGCAACAACAATTAGGATAGGTAGTTTAGAGATATTTTGAGCTAATTGCTCTAAAAGAAGTGTCGATTCAGCATCACACCAATGCATATCATCTAAAATCAAGATTAATGGAGATTTATTACACCATTGCTCTAATCTTTTATAAAATGTGATATGAATCTGTTCTTTTCCGTCAATAATTTCTTTTTTATCCTTGTATTTATCTTTCTCTGATTTGTACGATTGAACATCTTTGGATATTTTATTTGCTGCATCGATTACATCGCCCACATATGGAACCGAAGTCAATAATGTTATTCCAATATTGAAAGCCAATTTTTTTTGAGGTGTTAAAACTTTTTCAGAATTTTTTAGCTCTTCTAAAAGCCTAATGAATGGTCCTAAAGGCTGAAGTGCTCCCACCATAAAATTACCAACTGGAGCTTGGCATGCAGACATAGAAACTAGGGCTTTGTCGTTTAATTGGGTATCTTTTTCGAAATACCTCATTAAAGTAGTTTTACCAAAACCTGTTTCACCAGAAATAAATATGACAGTACCTTTTTTCTTCTTTAATCGCTCTCTAGAAGCATTCAAGATTTCTATTGATTTTTCACGACCTATCAATATTTCCGAAGTATCCATGTAAACTCAAAATAAGTAGTAAAGAAATTATACTGTCAACATATATGCAAAACACAAGCCAAAATTCAATATGGTAATTTTATTGTATTTATGTAAAAACGACACTTCCCTTGCCTGGGATATTCTTAATGGTTATCGATTTAGAAACTTCTTGCTTTAATTCTTCTACATGAGAGATAATGCCAATTGTTCTTCCATCATTGCATAATTCTCTAAGATTCTGCAACATATCTTCCAAAGCTTTTTTATCCAAGCTTCCAAATCCTTCATCTAAAAAAAAGAAATTATCGGAATTATTACCTAGAACACTCTCTGAAAGTGCTATTGCTAAACATAATGCAACCTGAAAACTTTGCCCACCCGATAAAGTATGAATACTCCTTTTTCTACCCGAATGCATTAAATCAATGATTTCAAATTCTGCCATATCATTGACAGATAATCGCAAAGCACCTGCATTTAATTGTTGAAATCTCTTATTAGCTTGAATACATAGAGCTTTCATTTGCCACATTGCAACATATCTAACTAATGCTTCGCCTTTTAAGAGTTGCTGCAGTTCTTTGATGAGTTCAGATGTATTTTTTAAGGTCTGTATTCTTTTTCCTAAAGATACTTTCTTAACAAAATGTTCTGTTAACGATTCTAAATGGGAAACTTGCATACCACTTTTTACTTGATATGCAGATAATAATTGCTTCTTTTCTTCTAAAGTACCACACAATGTGCCATGAATTATCTCATCATATGGATTTTCTTCATATTCTTTCTTGGTGACAATAAAAGCTTGCAAACATGTATTAAGATTAGCATAATATACTTTCACTAGAGATTTTTCTTCAGAAAGATCAATAGCATATTGCAATGCATTTTTTATATCTGATACACTTTTATAGACAGTTTGATTTTTAAATTTTCCGTCTAATTCATTAGATACAGTCAATGAATTTGAAATCAAAGACTGCACATGCTGCTCTAATAATTGAATTTGACCAAAGTAAAATTCTCTTTTTTGAAATATAGATTGCAATTCTTTCTCTGCATATTCTTTTTCATTTATTTTGTTTTGAATAGATAATAAAAGTGCATCTAATTCATTATTAATGTCATCTTTACTATAATCTATATATGTATTAATTATATCGATATCAATTATGTCTTTCAATTCTTGAATATCTTTTTCTATTAGCTTTTGCTGTTCTTGTATTTTAATACTTTCATACTCTAATATTTGCATTTTTTTCTGTTTTTCTAGCAACTTTTCATTCATTTCCTGAAGAGTAGATTCCAGCTGTAAAACATGTGCCTTTAATCGAGTTAATTCTTTCTTTTCTTGTTGAATATATATGTCAATTTCTTTTACGGACGAATTCAATAGATGAAGCACATTGTCATTTATTAATTGTAGGTGCTCATTGAGTTGTTTGTCAATATGATTCATTTTTAAAATGAGATCACTCTGTTCAGTATACAATGTATGTAATTGATCAAGTATTGATCCAGACTTAATCTCAAGAGAATGCAAAAAAGATAATTTTTCCTGCACATCAATTTCTTTTTGGATAAGAGCATGTAATTCTTCGCTATTATACTCATGAGACATTGGATTATGTTGGGTTGAGCCACATAGAGGACAAGCTTCATGTGGTTTTAACTCTACAGTATAATCATGAAGAATTTTCTTTTTTTCAAGTATATATTTTCTCTCTTTGCATAGCGTAAGTTCTGAATTTATATGGCCTTTTGCTAATTCGATATATTTCTGAATAGAAAGTACTTTCTTATTTTTTGCATAAATGATAACTGCATCAACAATTTGATTCAATTCTTGTTTAAAAGCTAATATTTTCCCTTCAATAGAGCGTAATGTTGTCGACAATGAATCAGAGTTTTTAAGTATATGAGTATATGTTGTTAGCCATAACTCTACTGCATTGATATATTCTAATCTATGTATCTCTTTTTTATCATCATTATCTTTTTGCAGAGCTATTTCAATATTTTTATGTATTTCACTACACTCTTCTTGTAAAGACTGCTTAACTGTTATTGTACCTTGGAGAGTAGACTGCAAGTCTATAATCTTGTATTGTTTTTTATGATATTCAGATAGTTTTCGTAGACTTTCTACTTTGTTGATAGCATTATCTGATAGTAAATATTCATCATGTAGTGTTGTTAAAAAAAATTCCACTTCTTTTTGTTTATGCTGTACATCCGCTATACATTCATTAAGTGATTTCTTTTCTGTTTCTTTTTTAGCAATCTCATGTTCAATATATTCAAGAGAAACCAAGTTATCTCTAAATCCTTCTGCTAATTCAAGATGTATAATATGTTTTTCTTTTTCTTCGAACATATCTTTTTCTTGTAAAAGATTTTCATATTCATGAGATAAAGAAACATATCTTTCTTGAATATTTTTGGCTTTAATAGTTTGTTGAAGTCGATACTCAATATCTTGAATTTCTTGATTACTGTTTTTTATTTGCAATGACAAAAGAGTTAATTCAGATTCTGCAGCAGTCAAATCTTCTTCAGTAATCGAATGAATTGAATCATATTCTCCGTGCAAATAATGAAGGTCTTTTTCATTGTTTTGTTGAACAACTTTAATTCCATTTGATACCTCATAACGATGGAGATCGAAAAGTTCTCTCATCATTGTTGTGCGATCTACAGGAGATAATTGAATAAATTCCATGAATTTACCCTGTGGAATGATGATCGCTCTTTTAAAATACTCTGCTTTTAGACCAATAATTTCTTCAGCTTTAGCTTTATTCCATTCAATCGGTTGCCACATCTGAAGTAATTCATCCCATTTAAATCCTGTTTTACTGTCTAGAGTTACATCATCAATATTATTTTTCTTTCTTTTACCCTTTATTTGAGTTCTATATAATGAACCATTACTATAAAATTGGAAGTCTATATACAACTCATTAACATCAAGATTCATGAGTTGATAATTTTTTTTTGTTCTAGAGCCAACTAATCGTTCGGCGCCTTCTTGTCCAAAAAGAGCTAAAGACATGGCTTCTAAAATTGTAGACTTACCGCTTCCAACATCACCAAATATTCCAAAAAGCTTATATATAGATAAGGCTTCGAAGTCTATAGTTTGTAGCTCTTTTTTATAAGAATACATCCCTTTTATACTTAAAGATTTAGGCTTCATCTTTAATCTCCCCTGAACTTAACTCAATTTGATTGTTTGTATTATTCAAAACCTCATTGAATAATTGTACCATTTCAAATGATGGGTCTATTCCTTTCTTGTCTTTATAAAAACTTTTAAATAATTCAGATATGCTGATTGTCATGTCTGGCATAGATTCAATAACAGCATTACTCATATCCATTTTAAGCAGAATATCAATAATTCCATCATGTGCTTCATATAGTGAGTTTTTTTCTTCTATTGACATGTGATTTGACAAGATAAGATGAAGTTCAACATATGAATCTTGACATGTAGATAATCTGTTTAATGCATCTTGCACAGAATGAGCATATATCTTAAGCAAAGGTTTTCCTTTACTTAATTCTATATATTGTAAAACTGCGGTTTCTCCTGGTGAAACAAATTCTGCCATCACAATATGTTTTTTTTGTCCTGCCTCTGCCATACTATAGCATAATGGACTTCCCGAATAAACAATTGGAAATGATACACTATCAAATTTCAATGGCTTGTGAATATGCCCTAAAGCTGCATAATCAAGGCATTCAGGTATATATGACAAAGGTATTGCTTGAGCACCTCCAACCATTACAGAACGTTCGCCTTCATCTTCTTCTGGAATAGTAGAACCCATGAATAAACCATGTCCTATAAATAGATTAAAGCCTTCTTTGTTTTGAAACAAGCTTTTGGTATTATTCCATAGATTTTTTAGTATTAATTGTATGTCTTGGTTTTCTGGACTAAGTAATGGCGTGCATCTCAATGTATTTGCATAGGCACCTAAAAGTATTCTTACTGGATACTTACAATTAGGTAATTGCAATTCAACAAAACCTTGTCCCGAAGATATTATTGATATTCCTGAAGGGATAGAATAGCAAGCTGGTGATGAATATGGCCATCCTGCCACAATTATTCCTGATTCAAACAGAAGTGGTTCTATTGCTTCAATTCTTTCTGGAGAATCATGATTGCCAGCAATGATTATAATGGCTCTTTTTCCATTTGCAGACATCTTCATCAATGTTTGATGGAGTAAATACACGGCTTCAACTGGAGGATTTATTTGATCATAAATATCTCCTGCTATAAGCACAATATCAGGGGTTTCTTGCTCTACAATAGAGCATAGTTCCTCTAATACTTCCTTTTGCTCTGGCAATCTGGATATAGATCCAAGCCATTTTCCCAAATGCCAATCTGCTGTATGAAGAATTTTCATAATTATATAAAAAACGCCGGAAATCTCAGTGATAAATCTGAAATTCCGGCGTATAATTCATTGAATTTCTGGTATTATTTCAAACCTAAGTATGGTAATAATATTCCGCCTTTTTCCATAAAGAATGGAACAAAAACAAGAGAGATAATTGCCATTAATTTAATAAGAATATTTAATGCCGGACCAGAAGTATCTTTAAATGGATCACCCACCGTATCACCAACTACAGCAGCTTTATGTGTATCAGAACCTTTACCACCTAATTGTCCGGTTTCAATATATTTTTTAGCATTGTCCCAAGCACCGCCAGAATTAGCCATAGAAATTGCAAGCATTACACCCACAATTAAAGAGCCAATTAGAAGTCCTGCTAACATTTGTACGCCAAAAAACCAGCCTGTCAATAATGGAGTGATAATAACCATTAAACCAGGTGCCATCATTTCTTTAAGAGATGCTTGAGTAGAGATATCAACACATGTACTATAATCTGGCTTTGCTGTACCTTCTAAAAGGCCAGGAATAGTTCTAAACTGACGTCTAACTTCTTCTATCATAGCGAATGCTGCCTTACCAACAGAACGCATTGTCATTGCTGAAAATGCAAAAGGCAATGCAGCGCCAACAAATAAACCGGCCATAACGATTGGATCTAACATATTTATAGAAGCTGATTGTGCTCTTGTAAGAAAAGCAGCTGTTAAAGCAAGAGCTGTTAAAGCAGCAGAGCCAATGGCAAATCCTTTACCAATTGCTGCAGTTGTATTTCCTGCGGCATCTAAAGCATCTGTACGTTTACGAATATCTTTGCCCATTTCTGCCATTTCTGCAATACCACCTGCATTATCAGAAACTGGTCCATATGCATCTATCGTTAATCCAACTGCTATAGTTCCAAGCATACCGATAGCAGCCATTGCTATACCATACATTCCTGCAAAACTAAAGCCTATAACAACAGTTATCGCCAAGATAAGCATTGGTATAACTGCGCTATTATATCCTAATGATAAGCCATAAATAATATTAGTTGCTGCCCCGGTTTGTGAGGCATCTGCAACTTCACGAACTGGAGAATATCTATGAGATGTAAAATATTCAGTTATTAAACCAATTGCCAAACCTGCAATTAACCCTGCTGCAAGAGTAATAAATACACCTGTATTTGTAAATGTTCTTTCGCCTAGAATAAATGATGCTGGCAACATTTGCATGGTAAATGGATATAATGCAATTAACATTAATAATGTAGAAATGATGAGTGCATTTTTGAGTGATCCTTCTACTTTTTCTTCTGTTTTAGGACGAATAAAAAAGAGTGAAATTAAACTTGCTACAATACCAATACCGCTTACAAAAAGAGGAAAAAGCAATGCAGAAGTTCTTAATGGTTCTTCTAGAGCAACAAAAGATGCTGCACCAATTACCATTGCCGCACATGTAGATTCTGCTACTGAGCCAAATAAATCCGCGCCCATACCAGCAATATCTCCTACATTATCACCTACATTATCAGCAATAACTGCTGGATTTCTTGGATCATCTTCTGGAATACCTGCTTCTACTTTTCCAACAAGATCAGCTCCAACATCTGCAGCTTTTGTATAAATACCACCACCAACACGTGCAAATAATGCTACAGAAGAACCACCAAGTGCAAATCCAGAAAGAATTTCCATGATGAAATGTGGTTCAACAGAAGGAAGGAAATTTGTTAATCCTGTATAAACTAATATAAGACCAACAACAGCTAGACCTGTTAGGCCAAAGCCCATTACGGCACCTGATTCAAAAGCTATGCTAAATGCTCTTTCTAAAGAAATTCGGGCTGCCGCTGCAGTGCGCACATTCCCTTTTGTTGCAATTTTCATCCCGATATAGCCAGCCGCAACAGAAGTTCCAGCACCAATTAGGAAACATATTGCTGAATATATTCCCATTGAAATACCAGAACGAGAATCATTTACAGTAAACATGATTATTATAGCAAAAATTGCCATAAACAAGGCCAGAATCTTGTATTCGCGATTTAAGAAAGCCATAGCGCCTTCTGCAATTGCAGATGATATCTCAGTTAATTTTTCTACTTCTTCTGGAGAAGATGCGCCACTGTCAATAGAAATCGCATTAACGCGGCGTGAATAAAATAAAGCTACTAATAGGGCAAGAATACCCAAGGCAAGGATTATCCCAACAGTCATAATGCAGTTCGGAAAGTGAAACAATTCAAATTGTATAAACAAGCTATTTGTTAAAATGCAATGCTGCTAACCTGCTATTTAACTTTGCTTGAAAGGATTTAATGCAAATATACAAAAGGCTATCATGCAGATTTAAAAAGTGATGATAATTTTCCCAAAAAGTTCTCCACATTTTACTCTTTTTCTATGAATTAGACATATTTCTTCCCATTATTCTATTATAGTTCTTATTTTTGCCTTGCAATAAAGAGAATCCCTAGCTCAGTTGGTTAGAGCGCTACGTTGACATCGTAGAGGTCACTGGTTCAAATCCTGTGGGGTTCACATACACTCAAGGCCTGTATTTCAGGCCTTGATTTTTTTTTATTTAACTAGTTTAAATTCTACTCTTCTATTCAATTCTCTTCCTTCTGGAGCGTCATTATTCGCGATTGGTTTAGATTCTCCAAATCCTTTGGCAATCATTCTTGTACTAGTAATTCCTTTTTGTTCTAAATAGATGATTACTGATTTCGCTCTATTTTGAGAAAGCAATAGATTTGAAGCATCGCCCCCTTTATTATCTGTATGAGCATGTACTTCAATGTTAAGATTAGGATATTCAATCAAAAAACTATGTAGTTTATCTAAAAATAAGGCACTTTCTGTTTTCAATACTGATTGATTTGATTCAAATAATAGATTTTTTAGTGAGAATGTTTTTCCTTCATCGATTGCATCAGAAATTGACATTAATGGAATATTTGGGTTAAATGTATATCCATTTTGCAATACATTCCTTTTTATCTCGAATGGATCACTTATATAGTTTTTCACTTTAGGAATAAATCTATAGTCTATCCCTGTTTTTAGTTCTACCGAAAATTTTCCTTCAAAATCTGTATCTATCGTCAGCAATTCTACCGATGTATTCATATCTTCTATTTTAATTGTACCCTGCAATGCCTTGTTATTTTTCTGATCAAATAAGACACCTTCAACTAATGCTGGTTTTAATTCTAATACAAAGTTAACTGTATCAATTACACCCCTTTTTATTGAAAGTGTATCTACAAAAATTGACATTGTTTTAAATAGATGAACAATTGGCTCTATTATAAATGCTTTTTTTTGTGAAAATGTCAAAGAATATATACCATATTCATTTGTGGTTGTTCTTGATATTTCTTGCTGAGTTAATGGATCTTTTAACACTATAGTCCCTTGTAAAAGATGTCCTTCTGCGTCTTTTAAAACCCCTGATACAAAATATGGCAATGATGTTAATTGGAAATTTTTAATAAGTGTATCACCAAATTGGCTTAGCTTCAAATCAATATTTTCTTTCTGTATTGCAAATCCTTCTGCATTAATTTCTATAGTATATGTGTTTTTGTCCTTAAAAGTAATCAGTGCATTGTCAGAAAAGTTTATTGTGTTCATTGGCAATTGCTCGCCAAAGTTATCTCTAATTATCAAACGAGGAGTAATCTCTTCATTGTTTTCTGAATAAAATGTACTTTTTAAATAGATATCATTCTTTTGTACTATCGTTTGTTTATTGCCCAGCACTACTTCATAAGTTGTTGTTATATCTCGTGTTATATCATTTAAAATAGCAGTAAATGGTTGTTTTATACTATATTCTTTCCCCAAACTTAATCGAGTCATTATTCCTCCATTATGATTTTCAGGATTTATAATTGAATATAGCTTTGCGCCTGATTGCCACAAATCTTGAGTTAAGGAAGATTCTGTAAAGTTACCATTAGTTTGAATTGAGCAATCATCAGTTATTAGTATGATACATCTTTGCGCCTTTTCTCTGAAAGGAAATGTTGTTGCTATATGAATAGCTGTTGATGTAATTTCATCATTTCCTATTGCTGCTGCTTTCGAAAAAAACCTCAGAAATGCTTCAATATCTGCCGTTGGTTGAATAGTATCTTGAATCTTATCGCTATAAAGTATACCACCAATCCTATAGTCAATCCCTGCATTTTTTAATTTATTTACAAATGATTCCACATTAACCCTTACTTCTAAGATTTCATCACCCATGCTTCCAGAACAATCCATCAATAGAATAAAATCTACTGGTACAGGTGTTGATGAAACAGATTGCTTTACACTGATTATTTGAAGCATGGAATCCGAAATAATAAATGAACTCTCATTTGCATTAGATATCATTTTATCTTGTTCATCTTTAATTTGTACTGTTATAGACTTTATGCCTGTATCAGTAGTAATTCTTGATTGTTCTAAAACAGTATATTTTGGATTTTTATGACTTATAATATTTTGCTCAATACCTTTTATTGAAATTTTAGGATAGTATGCAGAATAATATTGTTTAAAAATAGTATCATAAAGAGTCTTTGAAGATCCTGACATCTTATCTAGTTTATTAGCTAATTGATTATAACTGCTATTGAGACCCCTTACAATATTATAAACTCTTTCTGATGAGTCGGAATCAAATGAAGTCCATTTATATGCAGTTGTATCACATGGAGCATCAGCAATAATATCAGTTTTCTTTTTTGCATCTCCTTTGGTATTAATCCGTATTAATACATTTCCCTCTGTCATTACACTGGGTGTAACATTATTATCAAATGTATTCAGGCTTCCAAAGGAAAGAGCTCCTAGATTCATTTCAAGACCAAGCCTAAACTGATCATATACTGGATTCATAGACCCAGATGCAATTAAAAAATCTTTGATAATATGAGCACTTATTCCAAAGTCAGGAGAAATATTTTTACCTCTAAAAAATGTAGTATCCATTGAATACATTAATCTTGTATGTATGGTAAACCAATCATTTATGGTATAAGAAGCCATACCTGAAATAATATTCAGACTATTATAAGGAGTATATGTATTATCTATTCCAATAGAAAATAACAATGCATTCAAAGGTGCAATAACTAGTGATGCTGAATATTTAGCATTAATTATTGAATCCTTAAAAAATCTACTACCTACTCCAGCCCACATATATTTATCGATTAATGTAAACCCATAACCTACATGTATATTTAACGGAATATTTACAGGGAATGATGAGATAGAATCCAAAGAAGTAATAAAACCACCCGCAAAGCCATTGATTTTAATAAAACCAGCATATTGTTTTTTTTTTGAAAACTGATTATCATAATTTGCGGCAAATAATAAATCAACTCCTTTCTCAACACCCAATAAAGCAGGATTCCAACTAACAGAAGTTGCATCGCTTAATAAACCCATTCTTCTATTGGTTAAGCTATGCGAAGTTAATTGTGAGTACAAATTGTGAAATGACAAACATGCAATAAAAAGAAGTATAATAACTTTCATTCCCTACCCTTAATACATTCTATGAATTAAATATATTGATAAATGTAAATATATTATTATTTAGATAAATAGATTGTATTTTTAATCATCATTCAATCTTCCTTTAAAAAACAATGTAGCCATTTTCACTGAAAATGGCTACAGTTGTGTATCCTTCCCCTGATTTGAAATGCAAAAAGCTTTGTCAGCTTTTTACACAGACTAAATTAACTCATACAGCAACTGTTAATACCCTACAAAACCCCCTCAATATTGTTCTTTTATCTATATTATCCACTTAAAACTACTTATTATATACTTATTAATGATGTTGATCTATGCTTTCTATGACAACTGACAAAGAAATGCTTCTTTTTAAACCTATTTTTTTTCTTATATCTTCGAATGTCATTTCTTTATGTAAAGTTTTCATAGTAATTTTTTAAAGTTTAGCATTAATTCGATATTACACAAATAAAAATAGGTTCATTCAATATGAATAAACCTATAATCAAATATTTAATTGCAGTATTATTTTACCATACTGCGAAGTTCGGCAAATGTCATAGATTTTGGGCGCACAATAGAAGATCCCAACATACGATGAACTAGTATTTGCGAGCAAATTCCCATTGCTCTGGAGACACCAAACATTACAGTATAAAATTCAAATTCTTTCATACCATAATAGTATAATAATGAGCCAGAAGCTGCATCAACATTTGGCCAAGGGTTTTTTGCTTTACCTTGTTCTGTAAGAACTTCAGGAACAATTTTGAAAAGTTTTTTCATGAATTGCACATTATCATCATTAAGATCATGTGATTCTGCAAAATTATAGAATGCTGTAAATCGTGGATCTGTAACTCTTAATACTGCATGGCCATATCCTGGTATTACTTGGCCGCCAGCTAGGCGTTTGAAACAGTATTCTCTTAATGCTTCATCGCTAGGAACTCCACCAAACTCTTCATGTAAATCCACGATAAATCTTAAACATTCCTGATTAGCTAAACCATGAAGTGGACCAGCCAAACCATTTAATCCAGCGCTTACAGAATAGAATACATCGGATAATGCAGAACTTACTACATGAGATGTCATTGCACTAACATTTCCACCTTCATGATCACTGTGTAATACAAGATATAAGCGAACTAAATCTTCCCATGACTTATTATTACTTACACCTAACATTGTAGCAAAATTTGCGCTCCAGTCTAAACCAGCAGTTGGTGCTATTGGCTCTCCTTTATCAAAGCGAATGCGATAAATACCTGCAGCAATTGTTGTAACGCTTCCAAGAAGAGTAATACAATCTTCCAAAGTTGCTTTCCACAAATCATCTTTGGAAGCACCTGCTTCATATGCACTTCTAAATGCAGAATATTTTTCCATCGCCAAGATACCAATACTTAGCATCACCATTGGATGTGTATCTTTAGGTAATGCTTTTAAGACATTCCATATGGAATCAGGGACATGAGCTTTTGCCGCGAATGCTGCACTAATTTCTGCTCTTTCTGCATCATTTGGTAAAGATCCAGTACAAAGAAGAAAAAATATATCTTCTGGAGATTGAGTAGTTAAGTCTAAAATAGGAATATTACGGATTCTTAAACCTTCATCTGCAGAAACTGAAGAAGTTTCACATAACAATGCAGGAACTGCGCGCATTCCACCTAAAACTTGCTCAATTGCTACAGTTGTAATTTGTGAATCACCATGCTCTTTTAATAACGATGTTCTTTCTGCACGAAGCTGGGGAAGCTTTTCATCAAGCCGCGCCTTGAACAAATCCATGTAAATCACCTAAGTTTTATTGTGTGTTGAAATTATATAATCTTTTTGTTTTGATTGTCAGTGAGTACAATCGCGAATTGTTTACGCAAAATTACAGAATGTAAGGGGATTTAAAGACTGAAAATAGTACAGACCTAAAAAATATATTTTCTTGCTTATATCCTTGAAACAAAACAATCAATCTTCATGAGTTACAGAAGTTCAGAAAATTCTACAATTGCCTCTCCTAAACTTTCCCAAGACAATTCATTTTTTAATGATTGCACAGCAGCAATGTATTGATCTGATAGCTTATTAGAAAAAAAAGTATGCACTGAATCTGCAATTGCTTGTGGGTCAGGCTTATCTATCAACATACCTGCCGCACCATGATATAATGCATCACTCAAACTTCCAACATTAGTAGCAATAACTGGTGTTTCAAAATGATGAGCAATTGCTATAATTCCACTTTGAGTGGCTGATATATATGGTAAAATGCAAGCATCTGCAGCAGAAAAGAACAGTGGAGTTTCTACATCACTGATATATCTAATATGCAAGCTAATTTTGTGTTGAAGATCTAAGGAGTCTATTTGTTGTTGATACTTATCAAATGAACCATACATTTCTCCAGCTATCACTAAATGATAAGTATCTGGCAAGAGTTTCAAAGCATCTAATAATAATGACAGTCCTTTATACGATCTGATAAAACCGAAAAAAAGAAGAATATGTTTGTCACTGGGTATATGTAAAGATTTACAAGCTTCTTCTCTAGAAATTCTGCCTCCAAAGTGATTATACAATGGATGATTGTGTCTGCATATTTTAGCTTGTGGTTTTAAGGATAAGAGATCCTTCTCAACTGTTTCACTCATCACAATAAACCCATCATATCTATTAAGAAAATAACGGGTTAATGCAATATCACCTGGACGTCTTTCATGTGGTAAAGCATTATCGACAATACATATTTTTTTTGTTTTCTTATTGACTCTTCCTGCTACAGCACCCAAAGATGGAGCAATAAATGGCATCCAAAACTTAGTGAGCAGAATTTCTGGATGTATATTATTAATTTCTTTTGCTGTAGAATACCATGACAATGGATTGATACTATCTAGGATACGAATCGATGGTATTGGATCGGCTATATCATGTTCGGTAACAAATTGAGTTTCCCCTGGAAACAATATGTCTGGATATTGTCTAGAAAAGGAAAATGCAGAAGGATTATGACCTAAATGTTCGAATGCCCTGTATAATGATGCATTAAATTGGGCAATTCCACCACGAAAAGGATAAAAAGTAGATAGATATGCAATATTCACTGTAATTTCTACACTTAGGGAATATGTCTTTGTATGGCATTAAAAACTAGCTCTGTAGCGATATCATTCATGCATTGTCTATTACGATTACATGTTGCCCCATAATAACAATCGCATCCAGTGCTAGGCTCAATGATCTCTCCATTTCCAAATAATGAAAACTCATGTTTATTGAAAATATTATTGAAAAGAATCATTTTTTTACCTAAACCTAATGCAATATGCATCATCATAGAAACAGCCGTGACAATTCCATCACATTGGCTTGTAATCGAAATAAATTCCTCTAAACTGAATGTTCCTAGATACTTAGCACCTGTTTTTTGTTGATAAACTAGATTCTGTTCATGTTCATCAATTCCGCCTAAAAGCAAAGGCTCATATCCAGCATTTTGTAATAATTGAATTAGTTCAATCCAATTTTCTGAAGGCCATAATCTAGTTGGCCAACGCTTACCACAACCAGTATTAAGACCAATAATTTTCTTGTTATTAGCCTCTTTTTTAAGAATACTCCATGTATCAACCAATTGTTCATTTACATTCAGAAGATATCGTTCGCGATTATAAGTAAATCCACATATTTCAAATATTTCTTCTAAATAACTTTTTGTATTGATCTTGGATTCATTATCGAATAAACCTGTGAGAATCTTGTGTTCGGCTAGATGATTAGCTGTGTTTAGATGACCATCACGCCAGATAAAACCATATTTCTCGATTGCATTGATATCCGAAAGAAGCATACAAGCTTCTTGGTCTTTATCTAAATTTATTGCTATATCAAAGTGTTTGTGGCTTAGAGTAAATACAGATGTAAAAGAAAATGAGAGTATTGTGTCAATTGCTTTTTTTGGAAGAATATCAGGTGTATGGGTAATCCATGTAATATGACATCCCGGATATAATGTTCTATATTTTTCTACTAAGGGAGTAGTTCTTATCACATCACCAATAGCACCTAATTTTATGATAAGAATTCTTTTAGTAATCTTATCATAATCAGTACAATCAGTACATATACTACCACTCAATTTATTTGGAGTGCATGGTATTTCGCCACGAAAATGGCGACAATCAAATTTAACTTCTGATATATTCATCTATACAAAACTCTTTAACCTTTTAATTAGATAAAGAAGTATTTTATGGTATAAATCGTGCTATTTTTGCACCCACAATGACTCAATTAATCTTCAAAAAGAACTTTGCATGAAGTCTGTTCTGGTTATCGCATATTATTTCCCTCCTTCAGGTGGGCCAGGAGTTCAAAGGGTATTAAAACATATTCAATACTTAAGGGAATTCGGTTGGAATCCAATAGTATTAACAGTCTCAAATGGCGATTTTCCTGCAAGAGATGAGTCTCTATTAGAAAAAATTCCTTCTGATATCATTGTTGAAAGAACCCATATTTATGAACCATATGATCTATATAGATTATTAATGGGACACAAAAAAGGTGTCGCAATCGATGTAAATGTTATCAAGAAAGACAATCAAAAAAGAACTTTCAAAGAACAATTTGCAGAATTTATTCGTGCTACATTTTTTATTCCTGATGCTAGAATTGGTTGGTTGCCTACAGCAATTCCCAAAGCAATGGAATTAATAAAGAAGCATAATGTTAGTGCAATATACAATTCTTCACCGCCGTACACAACTTCGCTTATTGCACGGGCCTTGAAAAGAAAAACTGGATTGCAATGGGTTGTAGGATTTAGAGATCCTTGGACAGGATTTATTTCTTCTCCAAAACGTTGGTTTTTACCAGCTTGGATTGATAAAAGAATGGAATATTCAGTATTTAAAGAAGCTGATGCAGTAGAATGTGCTTGGAAAGGAATCATTATGGATATTAGATATAAATTTCCCAGCTTGCCTGTTGAAAAATTCTTTCATGTACCAAATGGATATGATTCCGCAGATTATCTTTTACCTGAACAGATAGACCAAACCCTTTACAATCCAGATAAGTTCATTATGACTTATACTGGTTCTATGTACGGTAGAAGAAACCCTGCAGCTCTTTTTTTAGCTTTAGAATTACTTGTCGAGAAAGGTTTAATAAAAAAAGAATCTGTCTTATTAAGATTTATTGGACGCTTTGGCAATGAAATTCATGATATGTTTCAATCTTCTTCATTAAAAGATTCAATTGAAATCATTGGTTATGTTCCACATGAAAAGAGTATAAGCTATGTACAAGTTTCTGATGTGCTTTTATTAATTGTAGATGAATCAAAAGAAAGTGAAGAAATTGTTCCAGGCAAAGTATATGAATATATTGGATCTATGAAGCCTGTATTGGCAATTGCACCTGAACAAGGGGCAATTGCAGATTTAATAAAAGAGACACAAGCTGGTGGAATAGCACATCAAAGTAATATCGAAGGCATTGCATCAATAATTTTTGAAATGTATTCTGCATTCAAGAAGGGATTACCCCTAGCAAATCCCCATAAAGAAATTATCCAATGCTATGAAAGAAGAGAATCTACAAAAAAGCTTGCTGAACTATTAGATGGCAAATATTAAAGGGAAGAATTTTTTGCTCTCGATTCCAATGCCATCTCATGCTTATACGCACACATTTTATCTAATAAAAATGGATAAGCCACACTTAAAATCTGAATAGCCAATAAGCCAGCATTTTTAGCGCCACCAATAGCAACAGTAGCAACCGGAACACCAGCTGGCATTTGTACTATTGATAATAAAGAATCTTGTCCGCCTAATGCTTTAGATTGAATTGGCACACCGATAACAGGCAATGGGCTATATGCAGCAGTCATACCAGGAAGATGAGCTGCGCCACCAGCACCAGCTATAATTACCTTAATACCTTTTAGATGGGCATTTTTACCATAATTCGCCATATCATCAGGAGTTCTATGAGCAGATACAATATGCATTTCATAGGGAACATCAAATTGCTTACAAATAGTGGCTGCTTCTATCATTGTAGGCATATCCGAATCACTACCCATAATGATTCCAATCAAAGGAGAATCTGTAGAAGTGAACTCTGAATTTGTCATAATTATACCTTATTAATAATGCCCCGAATAGAGTATATCCGGGGCTTTTATTATTTCTGATTAGGATTAAATAAAGGTTTTAACCCTTGCCAACATTCAAAATAATCTTTTTGTAATTCACCTGTTTGCATAGCAAATTCTGTAGGACGATTTACAAAACAGGTTTCTACCATAAATGCTAAACCATTAAGTAAATAGTGTGGTTCTAATTGAGCATTCACAGCTTTTTCATATGTAGCTGCATCTGGGCCATGACCAGACATACAATTATGAAGTGAACTTCCACCAGGAATAAATCCACCATCTTTTGCATCATAAGCACCATTGATAAGCCCCATATACTCATTCATAAAATTCCTATGGAACCAAGGTGGCCTAAATGTATGCTCTGCCACCATCCAACGTGGAGGAAAGATAACAAAATCAGCATTCGCTTTACCAGGAGTATCAGTAGGTGAAGTTAACACTGTATAAATAGATGGATCTGGATGATCGAAAGTGACAGTATTGATACAATTAAAATGAGCGAGATTATATTTATATGGAGCATAATTACCATGCCATGCAACAATGTCTAAAGGAGAATGACGCAATTCTGCTTGCCACATATTTCCCATAAATTTATTGAGAAGATAAAACTCTCCATCTAATTGCTCATAAGCAGCTATAGGTGTCTGAAAATCTCTTGGATTAGCCAAACCATTAGCGCCAATAGGCCCTAAATCAGGAATTCTAAAAGGGCTTCCATAATTTTCGCAGATATATCCACGCGCATGACCATCGATACTATCTACAGCAAATTTTATGCCTCTAGGAATAACACATATTTCTCCAGAATCTACCATCATATTCCCCAATTCTGTACGGAATAGCAATCTTCCCATTTGTGGGATGATAAGCATCTCTCCATCTGAATTATAAAAATATCGGCCTTTCATACTTGAATTAATAGCATAAATATGAACCGCAACTCCAGAATGAGAGGACGAATCTCCGCAACCAGCCATAGTAATAATGCCATCGATAAAATCAGTTTGCTCGCTTGGGATTGGATGTGGACTCCATCTTAACTGATTAGGAGATGTTGGCATATTATCAAAAGGTGTCGATTTAAATAAAGTGCTTTTTAGCATTTCAAATGGTTTGTGAACCACCGAAGGCCTAATTCTATAAAGCCAAGACCTTTTATTTAAAGATCTAGGAGCTGTAAATGCAGAACCATTTAATTGCTCTACATATAAATTATAAGGGGTTTTCTGCGGAGAATTTTGTCCCACAGGCAAAGCGCCAGGTAAAGCCTCTGTGGCAAATTCATTACCAAATCCGGAATTATACAGAAGTTCCATATGCAAATCCGATAAAGTGAAAAAGGTACCTAATAATTTAGATTATACCCTTTAAAGTATAAACAAAAATAATAAGGTTTTTGCTTATAAATTTAGAAGTGTATAAAAATATATTTACATAATACATCATTTTTCACTAATTAATAAAGAGATATGTTCTAATCCTTTGCTCTGTGAAACAACTTTCGTAATTTTGCCAGATTATTAATTGAATATTACGCTTTAACATCCATATAATGAAGGTTGTTTTTCCATGAGTCACGGTCATATAGTCCAAGTAATTGGTCCAGTTGTGGACATAGAGTTCCCCAACGCCAATATTCCTCCAGTGCTTAATGCACTAGAAATACCCCGTATCACAACAGAAGGCAAAGAAGATATTCTAATTTGCGAAGTTCAACAGCATTTGGGTCAAGACAGAGTTCGAACCATTGCTATGGACTCCACAGATGGTCTTGTTCGTGGTATGAAAGTTCATGATACTGGTACTCCTATTACTGTACCTGTTGGTCCAGAAGTACTTGGGCGCCTTATAAATGTTACTGGGCAAGGCATTGATAATAAAGGGCCGATAAATGCTAAGATTTCATATCCAATTCATCGTCCAGCTCCAGAGTTTCAATCCTTAAGTACCCGTAAAGAAATGTTTGAAACCGGTATTAAAGTTATCGATCTAATCGAACCTTTTACAAAGGGTGGAAAAACAGGTCTTTTCGGTGGTGCTGGTGTAGGTAAAACAGTTATTATCCAAGAATTAATCCATAATATTGCCAAGCAACATGGTGGATATTCAATTTTTGCTGGTGTGGGCGAACGTACCCGAGAAGGTAATGACTTATATTTAGAAATGACTGAATCAAAGGTTATTGATAAAACAGCACTAGTATTTGGACAAATGAATGAACCACCTGGTGCTCGTGCCCGAGTTGCTTTAACTGCTTTAACTATGGCAGAATATTTTCGAGATGAAGAAGGCCGCGATGTGCTTTTATTCGTAGATAATATTTTCCGATTTACTCAAGCTGGTTCCGAAGTATCTGCTTTACTTGGTCGTATGCCATCAGCAGTAGGTTATCAGCCTACCTTGGCTACAGAAATGGGCGGCCTTCAAGAAAGAATTGCTTCAACAGATAAGGGTTCTATTACTTCTGTTCAAGCTGTTTATGTTCCTGCAGACGATTTAACAGATCCTGCTCCGGCCAATACGTTTTCTCACTTAGATGCTACTACAGTTTTATCACGTCAAATTGCAGAACTTGGTATTTATCCAGCTGTAGATCCTTTAGATTCAAGTTCACGAATACTAGATCCTTTAATTATTGGAACAGAACATTATAATACTGCAATGAGGGTTAAAAAAGTACTTCAAACGTACAAAGATCTTCAAGATATTATCAATATTCTTGGTATGGACGAACTATCTGATGAGGATAAGCAGACAGTATACAGAGCTAGAAAAATTCAGAAATTTTTCTCCCAACCGTTCTTCGTGGCCGAACAATTTACCGGTTTCCAAGGTAGATATGTAAAGATAGAAGATACAATTTCTGGCTTCAAAGCTATTCTTGATGGACTTGTTGACCATATTCCTGAAGGCTATTTCAGCTATAAAGGCACAATCGACGAAGTACAAGAAGCTTATAATAAAGCGAATGTATAACATTATAGATTAGTAAATTCTTGTACCTTATAATTAAATATCCATATGTCTTCTGAACGTCTTCTTGAAATCGATATAGTAACACCGCAAAAAATTATTTTTAGTGGAACATGCTCTGCTGTTTCTTTACCGGGTGCTCAATCTCCATTTCAAGTGCTATATAATCATGCTGCTATTGTTTCTGCTTTAGACATCGGCGCAATAAAAATCATTAATAATGATAATACTCAGATATATTATGCTACAGAAGGTGGTTTTGCCGAAGTATTACGTAACAAAGTATCTGTAGTAGTAGAAACAGCCGAGGCGTCTTCTATAATTGATGCCGAATCTGCTTTGTCAATTGTTTCATCTCTTAAAACACAACTTGAAAATACCCAAGCCATTGGCCAAAGAGAAGAATTAAAAAGATTAATTGCTATACAAGAAAATAGAATTAGAGTATCAAAAAAACAAGATTAGAATTGAGTATATAGTAAAAGGCCGCCAATAGTATCATATTGACGGCCTTTTTCTTTTTTATACACAAATCCTCCGCGAACTAGGGAAGTGTTCGCGGGGACTGTGCCTTCTTGGGGAAGAAGGATCTGATGCAAGTAAACCATTCAGGTTTTGCAGCATTGGATGGGAAGCATCAGACCTAAGGGAAAATATTTCTGTATATATCTGTATAACTTTAATTTGGCTGGAACATGTGATTAATAACAATCCCAACCCTAAGCTTAAGCCTGCAATGATTATGCCAATAATTGATTAAATCTGATTGTAATTAATATGAGCTTTTTTTATATTCTGATTGCAATATAGAGATATGCGCTTCTGTCAATGCCTTCCCTCTTCTAGCCATCACTATTTCTGCTACTTGAATAGCCTTTTCAAACATATATTGAATCCCTTTTTCACCCCATGAAAAAGATGGAATTTCTTTTGATGGTTGAACATTAGGTTTATGTATCGAAGAACAAACACCTATAATCGTTCCTGTTGAAAACAATGTGCCAATTGCTGTTTTGGTATGGTCTCCACAAATAAGACCCAAGAACTTCATATTAGTATTGATCTTTCTGCCCAGCACAGATACTTCTATATTTCCATATGTATTTTTCAAATCTGAAGTTGTTGTCAAAGCACCCAAATTCACCCATTCTCCAATATAAGAATGCCCAATAAAACCACTATGTTGTTTATTGCTATAACCATGAAAAACTGAATTTTCAATTTCGCCACCAATCTTACAAAAAGGGCCAATAACAGTTTTTCCATAAATCTGAGAGCCTGCTTTTATAATGCTGTTTTTTCCAATAAAGCAGGGGCCTTGTATAAATGAATGAGGCATTATTTGAACATTATCACACATGATAATAGGTCCTTCAGAAGCATCCAATACAGTTCCTGGCATCAATTTCACTTGCTCACCAAGTATAATATTATGTTTATGTAAACAAAAAATATGATCAGGGATATCTTGTAATTCTGGTTTTTTAAAAGAAAAAGATGTCTCTTCTATCATCTGTTGTAATTCAGGAATTATTTGCCATACATAATCTATTCTTTTAACAGATAATGAGCATACAGGAAGCCTATCAAGTTGTACATGTGCAATTATTTCTTCAAAGCTAGGAGCAAATTGATCTATTTCATTAATCTCAGATGTATTCACCAGATATATACCAATAGTGTTATTATTGGTATCAGTAATATGAAAAGATTGAGAGCCATCAATGGCCATTCTGCGCAAATTTAGCATCAATGTTTGTTCAGGAAGTATCTCTGCTCTTAATACTAAAACAGGGTTTTGAAAAGTATCCATCATATTTTGTATGATGTGCTCCTGCTCAAAAAAAGACTGTTTTTGTAATAGTCTACCGGCATAGCATAAAGAAAATCCAGACATCCCATCTTTATATATTTCAAATATTCTTTTACATCCAGCAAAAAGCTCCCACGATGAATGTGTAATCGTGAAAGGATATAATCGTGCATCAATCCCTAAAGATTCAGCAAGTAATAAAGTGAAAGGAGCTTTATTCATGTATTTTTCCAACAAATTGATGGTATAGTAATAACATTGCAATGCAATATGACAAAAATCATTGTTAACAGCGGGAAAACCAAAGATTTTTGTAATGTCTTAGTTTTTTAAATGTATCACATTATGTAATTCATGGAGGGATTACACTATGTCGATTATAAACTTACCAGAACATGATATAGAAAAATATCAAAATGAACTTACAAGCATAGCTATTGATGGTAGTAGAAAATGGATTTATGCTAGGCAACTATTACTATCGCAATCTTGTTTATCACAAGAGGTTTGGCTTTGGGCATACCAGATATAAGCCCAATTCTACCTTCTACTATCAATATGACAAAAAATTATACAAGTCAAAATAGTTTACAAACAAACAAGCATCATTCTTGCTGTGTACCAGATAATTCTAGAAATTCAAAATAGTATTTTTTCATATTCACTTAATGGAGACTTCCGATGTTCGGAAATTATTCAAAAATTACTCCGATTGCCCTTATTGCAATCTTTTGTTCTCTGTTTGTAGTAAAAGCTGCAGCACCAGATAAAGCCGCTCTGATGAAACGTGGTGGCGCTGTTTACAATGAATACTGCAAAACATGTCATCAGGCTACCGGGCAAGGTCTATCAACTGTCTATCCTCCTTTGGCAGGTTCTGATTATATCAAAACAAAAGGTGTTAAAACCATTATTGACAATGTATCAAATGGTTTAAAAGGTGCAATCACTGTAAATGGCAAAAAGTTTAATAATGTTATGACGTCATTGCCTGCTAAATACACAGATGCAGATGCTGCCTCTGTTATTACTTATGTACTTAATAGCTGGGGAAATAATGGCGGAATTGTTTCTGAAGCAGATGTGAAAAAGATTAGAAAAATTGCAAAAAAATAATCCTCATCTACATAAAAATAAATACCCTCATATATTGGCTTTTGCCATATATATGAGGGTATTTTGTATATCTTATCAGAAGATAATAATTGAAACTCTACATGAATGAAGTGTGGTGATTCAACATTCTTTTGCTTCGTGATGGTGAAAAGGTGGGAAGCGGGAGCAATTCAATTATCAATAATGAATCTGTATTGGTGTATACTTCATCTATATGCACAGACAAATCAATGCGCTGTTCCTTACATCTTCAATAATAATCCACCAAAAAAGCATGCAGTTTTAAAAATCGATCACTTTTCATGAACTGTTGTGCCTATGACGTATCCACATAAAGAATAATTGCACAATTTTTTTACATTAATACCTTTTTTATTTTTTACTTCTTCTTGATCTGTAAATATGAATGTATTCACCCTGTAAACAATGTGTAAAGTGTGGAATTTTCAATACACTACGTAGCCTCATTTTTAGGTAAAATTATAGATCAATATCGTAGCAATCACTTAATCAATACTTAAACACTTCTAATACTAAGAAATTTAACTAAAAAGCTTAAGTCATTATATATCAATATATTAGATAATATTCTTGTTTTTATTAAATGTTTTGTTACCTAGTATTATTTGTTTTGGCACATTATATGTTTGTAGTGTAAATAACAGATAAAAAAACATACGGTTGGTGGTACAGGGTTTTACTTTGACATTTAATTTTTTACAGAACACTTATAGTGGAACAGCTGTTTGCTGATATAATAACAAGCTTGAATTAGCAAATACTAGTAACATATTTTTATATATAATAATGGGTTGATTATGCATTATGCTTTACTGCGATATTTCTTGGTCGCACTTATTTGTTGCAGTGCTTTTTGTAGCACAAGCAATATCTTTGCTCAGGCAAAGAAGGATTACATTGTAAGGGCAAATACTTTTGGGAATAAAGTTATTACAGATACCTTAATAAAGGGAAAAAGGTATCGAGTTATTGTTCAGGGAACTTATTCAATGTGGAACACAGTGGATAGTACGGGGATTGATGGAGCATATATTTATAAAGCACCACAAGATGAACTTGAAAAATTACGATGGCCACCAGAGAGGATTACATTTAATTCAAATACATATGATGTATGTGTTTTGCCTAAATGGGTTGGTGACACAACAAATTATCTTCAAAAACAATTTGAGTTTTTACAGCCATTAATTTGTTCATATAATTTTAATAAGTGGACAGGCTTTAGAATCGATGGAAATCCTCTTCCGAATTCTGGTTATAATTCATCACATAGCTATACTTTAAATATTGAAGGTGCAGACAAACCACTAGCTTTAGAGATTATTGATTCTTTGATAGATTATTTAAATCAGGATAAGGGGCCAAGAGCATATTATTCGAATAATTCAGGGCAAATAAAAGTTACAGTAGAGGAATTATCTAGTACAACTATTGATGTATGTGGAAATCCAATAACATTAATAGATTCAATTACTAAAAAAATTATTGGCTTTAAGTTTGGGGCAGCTTTATTAGAAATTAATCAAAATAATGGGACAATTAAGAAGAACCTTTTAAAAGATTTTGATGCAACAAAATCTGATGAACATAAAGGACCATTGGGGATTAATGTGAATGGACGATTTTATTGTCCTTATAAAATAGATTGTACAGCACCAGGGAAAAATTTTGGGGTAGGCTTAATCATAGATCGATCTGGCAGTATGGGGGCAATTCTTGATAGCACAAAAGAAGGGTTAACGAAAAATAGAATTGAATCTGCACAAATTGCTTGCAATTCATTTATCGGTAAAATGACAAAGGGTGACACAGCGTTTTTAATGACATTTTCGGATGATGTAACAATTGATAGAAATTGGACAGGCGATACCACTCAACTGAAAAATGCTGTAAATGCTATTTATGATAAAAGTAAAGTGTTAAAGGGGCAAACAGCTTTTTGCGAAGCAGTTATTAAAGCAATTGACAAAATGAAAGAAATTAACAAACAAAATAAAGCAATCATTGTATTAACAGATGGGTATAATAATCTATATAAAGATGGCTCTGATTATAAAAAACTTCATGATATTATTTCTTCTCCTACTTATGGAAGGCTTAAAATTTATACGATTGGATTAGGTTTAAGCAATAAAAAGGTGATCACAGATCCAAGTTTGACAGAATTAGAACGATTAGAAATTCGTCAAAAAGATTCATTGAGAATGGTTTCATTAATATCTTTTGGAAAATATTATGATGCAAACAATGCTAAAGCCATTGATAGTATATATAATGAAATAAAAATAGAAATTTCAGATGATGAATGTTGCACTATCAAAGTTGATTTTCAACAAGATTCCTCTAAAACAACTGAAGATACAATAACAATTTTCTATCCATTGGGTGATTCAATTTTAACAAAAGTGATTATTGTTAAACGTCTGGAAATAGATAAAAAAGATACAGAAAAGGGCTTGATGAATTCTACTTCTCCAATCATTATCCAAAAACCAATTTTTGTGTCTGGTTATGATATTGCCTCTATTTCTTATGAACTAAAACATTCCGCCTTTATCAAACTATATGTATTAGATGCTTCAGGAAAAAAGGTAATGAATACTCAGGAATTTAATCAAATACCAGGTATATATAGTTCAAATATCGAGTTAAAAGGATTAAAGCCTGGTGTGTATGATATAGCCATCGAAGCAAATGGAAATATCTTCAGAAAGAAAATTTTCAAAAAGAAATAATAATAATCATTAACAATACTTAGACATAGGGTAATAATATGTTTTATCATAGATGTACAAAATTATTGGGTTTAGTTTTTTTAATATGCTTAACAGCAATTACAAATTATGCCCAGTTTCCAGAAACAATAAAAGTTAGTTCAAAGAACGACAAAACGTATCAAACAACTTCAGTAACTGATCCAAAGAAATTTTATAGAATTACAGTTACTGGAACATATCGAATGTGGTCAGACCAGTTAACAAATAATGCAGATGCTGTCTGTATATATGATATACCAAATACAGTATATGGTTCAAAATTTTGGCCAGGTAAAGACATTGTAAATTCCAAAGGTCAAACTGTAGAAAGCATGCCTAAGCAAATATATTTTTTCAAACAAGATATTTATTGGGACAATAAAATGTTTGATAAATCTTTTGTTAAAGTCATTCCTTTTCATGATTGTGGATTTAGATTTGAAGGACAACCTCTTGTCAAATCTGTAGATGATATCTCACATAGATATCAGGTTAACGATGTGAAAGGTAATGGGAATAAGTTCTCATTTAAAATTGTTGACTCAATATATATTTATGTATTAGAAAAAAAAGTAAGTGTTAATTCAGACAATGAAGGGGAATTAACAGTACTTGTTGAAGAAATAAAGCCTGGATTTAATATTTGCGATAGTATAGAAATGACCATGATTGATACTATCAAAAGAACTATACAAATTGGAGTTAACACTTCTATATTAATTGAAGACACAAATTCTGCAAATGGTGTCAAAAACGATATGGTTACGAATGATAATCGCCTTGCTGTATATGACAAAGGGATGTTTTATTGTCCAGATTCTGTAGTATGCAAAACAGGATTAAAAAGAAGCAATATTGCAGTTGCAATGATTTTCGATAGATCCGGAAGTATGGCCTATCCTATTTCAGAAAATGACTTAACATTTAGAATAGATGCTGCTAAAAGAGCGGGTAATTTATTTGTTGATCAATTTAAACAGGGTGATTCTGCAACAATTATTTCATTTTCTGATACTGTAAGCACAGATCTTAATTGGACAACGAATACTAGTTTAATGAGAACTGCTATTAATCAATTAAATCCCGAAGGTTGGACTGCATTTAATGCTGCTTTAATTACAGGTATTGATGCTGTTAAAAATATTAATAATGCTAAAAAAGCAATTGTCATTTTAACCGATGGCGTTAATAATCGTCCTCCAGATAGCTTCTCTGTTTTTGCTGCTTTAGATGCAGTTAAAACATATAATATCCCTGTCTATATTATTGCATTAGGTTTAGATTCATCGCAAGAAAGTATAGATGGCTTAAACTATCTAAAAGGTATAGCATTTAGAACAAATGGTAAATTATTCAAAGTTGATTTTGCTGGAAAATTAGATTCTATTTATAGATCTTTGACATCAGAAATTACAAAAGATGAATGCTGTACTATTTATTATAATGCACCTCCTTGCGATATAAATGATAAACCTGGCACAATGCGTAAAATCACTATTTATTATCCATTTAATGGGAAATTATTAGCCAAAACCATAGAATACCCAGTAGATTCTTTGGGTTGCAGACCAGTTTCAGTTGGCATTGATTTCGACAAAAATGATACTAAAGACACCGAAGATGCTTTTGCAGTATCAGATCCATATCCAAATCCAAGCAATGGAAATTCTTCATTAGAATATCAAGTACCTTATTATTCCAATGTATTGATTACAGTAAATGATAATATGGGTAGAACAATCATGACGGTATCACAGGGTATGAAAGAATTTGGTACATATTCATTAAATATTGATACTAGATCTTTGGCGCAGGGAATTTATCATGCTGTTATTTCTATAAATGGAATGAATGTCAGCAAAAAAATGGTGATAGCTAAATAAATATATAGGCCATGAATCATCATCATGGCCTTTTTTTTCTTTTTTAAGGGTGAATAAAAAATGAAATCTAAATATGTACTGTATTGCTTGATATGTATATGCTACTTTTTGCCTACTATAATTACAGCACAAAAGTTAATATCAATTCAAGCCTTTCCTAAAGAGGCTGTACCGGGAACAATTATATCGATTACCAAAAACTCAGGGTGCTTCTTAGCAGATTTTAAAAACTTTGATTTTAAAAGTAAATATTCAATAAAATTTGACAATCAAACAATAGATATCATAACAGCAACGCATTGTCTAATAACATGCAAGGTACCAGAAAACACCAAACCAGGTGAGCATATCATTTCTTTTCGCATCAATGATGGAGATTCAGGCTCAACAAAAATTATTGTTAAAGAAAACACAGATACAGATTCATATGCAGATGGCAATGAACCAGACCCAAAAAAGCAATATGGAGATTCTGTAGAAGCTGGGAAAAACCCAAAAGGAAAAGAAAGGGGTAGCGAAGTAAATAATCCATCAGGAGGTTATGGGAATGAGCCCAAAATAGAATGTAGTTTACTTCATAAAATTGATGGGAAGTTTACAGATTCAGTTTCTGGTGATAGAAAAGAATGGTCTGGAATCATGCATTTAAACGGACGTTTTTCAGAATTATATATGGATTATTGTGATGAAAAAGGAATCCTTTATTTATTAAATGATTGGTATTTAGCTACTGAAAATCCAGACACAACATGCTATAATCTCTTTACATTTTATACAGCAAATGGAGAAGAAACTTGGAATATCAGGGTTTATCACAGTACATATAAAGGGACAATTGTCTTTAGGAATAATGTAAATGTAACAAAAGACACTAATTATGTTATCGGTGGAAAAGCAGGCTTTCATTCATCTCCACTTCACAAACTTCCGCATACCATTTATGAATTTGGGATTAAAGTAAAGCCAGGCAGATTTTTCTTCCCTGAATTATGTGATCCAGTTAGGCCAAATGGAGTAAGTACTGTATGTAATGATACCTCAACCTATGGTTTGATTGGAGATCCATCTTATTTTCATGGGGATTTATATAAGGGAGGAATGGTTCTAAAAGAAGATGGAAGATATATCTCAAGAGCTGGGGTTGCAGGGCTTGCTACAGAGCCGAATACATTTGGCGGAACATTGGGTGCCCAATCAACATTTAGAATGATTGGATCTCCTTCGGAAACAATTTCTTGTATAGCCGCGCCACATACTATTGATGGCAGCTTTACAAATTATCCAAAGCCAGAGCATGAGTGGTCTAAATCCAAACCAGCAATTGGCAGATGGTCTAATTTGTATGCAGATTATTGTAATGGGACATTATACATATTGAATGATTGGATATTAGGAATAGAAGAACCTGATATGCAAAATTGCTATAACCTTTTTGAATTATTTACAGGAAATGGCAAACAACATTGGGGAATATATGTGTATCATAGCGTGAAAAAAGGAATAAAAGTATTTCTTAATGGAAAAGATGTTTCTAGTGATACTCTATTAGTAAAAGGAGGAAAATTTGGTTTTGGTAAATCTCCATTGATGTCTGATAAAGTTCATACTATATATGAATTTGGAATTAAGGCAGATGAAGGCCCATGGAATTTAATGATGTGTGATCCAGGACCATCTAGCTTTTGTGACAATAGCGATGAATCTATACCGAGAAGATCATCGGGTTCACTAGGTTTTAGAAGAAGCATTTCTCCATTTACTCAAGATTCTTTACAAGTACATTTATTTGATACTTCAAGAATAGTTCTTACAAGTACAAGTAATCCTCAAGATATTGGAGGCAGCAAATTTCATGCAACTATACAGTATGATCCCGCTTATTTTAGGCCATTACAGGTGTCAAAAAGTGATGAATCTAATGGTAAGAATATTTCCCCCAATTTAGTAATAACAGATTGGACTATAGTTTCACCAGGCACTTTGTCTATAAACGGCGAATGTATAAATGGGTATATGAATGCAGGTGATTTTTGTATGATAGACGGTATATTTTTATTTGGTAGAAGAGGTGAAACTAGTATTTCAGGCAGCATCGAATTTGGTAATAATGCAAGAATGATGCGATACACTTCAATTAAACCCATAAGAGTTGTATTTAAACAACCTATCATGTATGGGGATTTAGATAAGGATATTACTGCAACATTAACTACAGCTAATAATTATACAACAGATATAATACATCTGGCACTTACTGTCCATAAGTCACAGAGAATAACATGTAAAATCTACGATGAAACTGGTAGAACAATAATGAGTAAAGGCCCAATAGATTATCTAATGGGAGAACATACAATCGAATTTAAAACAGGTGATCATCAAAAAGGGGCATTTTATCTTATGATAATCACAGAAAATGGAACATTAACAATTCCATATATCAATAAAGAATAGTAGAAGAATCTGTATAAAAAAAGGGATGGATTATATGAATCCATCCCTTTTTACAGATATGAGTAGTAATATATATTACCACTTCATTAAGTTAACCTCATCCACATATACAGTTTGGCTAGATCTAAATAAAGAAAGTACAATAGCCAAACCAACAGCAGCTTCAGCGGCAGCAACTGCCATCACAAAAAACACGAACATTTGTCCTGAAGCATCACCTAAATAACTAGAAAAAGACACCAAAGTTAGATTTACTGCATTAAGCATCATTTCTATGCACATAAAGATAATAATAGCATTTCTTCGGGTGACTACACCAGCTGCCCCAATGACAAACATAATTGCAGATAAGGCTAGATAATATTCTAAAGGTATATTCTGAGGCATAAAGTATCCTAAATAATGTAGTATTCTTGATTATTTGTCGACAGTTCTTTTAGCAAGAATAATAGAGCCAACAACAGCAACTAATAATAATAAAGAGATCGCTTCAAAAGGAAAAATATACGTTGAATATAGAATATTTCCTATTTCAGCGGGCGAACCAATTTTTTCTGAAGCAGCAGATAACTGATTTTTACCAGTTGGATTACCAGTAAATGTTAATACTAATTGCATAATTAATGCAGCAGACATAGCAATAGTAATAGCAGTTCTTGGATTAAAATTTTCTCTCATATTCTGCTCTTTACCAAGATTTAATAGCATGATAACAAACACTACTAATACCATAATGGCACCAGCATACACTAAAATTTGAACGGCAGCAAGAAACTGAGCATTCAATGTTAAGTATAAACCTGATAAAGCAAAAAAATGAAGAATAAGCGAAACAGCAGCAGAAACTGGATTACGCCTGGTTACTAGCAGAACGCCTGTAGCTATTGCAAGAATAGCTAATAATGAAAACATGATAACGTGTAAGCTCACGAGAGCCTCTTGTAATAGATTACAAAAATCGGAAGGCAAAAATAGTGAAATTTTCTGCAGTGTAAAACTTCAAATATGAACTGATAATAAATGAACTCGAAAAATTCTTACTGATTCGAAAGTGCACCTGCTACATATTCAACTAAAGATATCATTTTAGAATAATTCATTCGCTTTGGACCAATTAATCCAATAGATCCATTAGCACCAGAAATTGAATATGAACCAGAAACAAGACTATAATTTTTAAGCTTTTCCTCTCCAAGTTCATCGCCAATAATTACCTTTATTCCAGTATCAGATATTCCATCTTTTCTATCTAATAAATGTATAATGATATCTTCACTTTCAACTAATTCAATAATACCTCTCACATGCTCAGGATTATCAAACTCTGGATGCTTAAGCAAATTCTGTGCGCCTGCTATATGAACTTTTTCTTTATTAGCTTGATGGGGCTTAAATAAAACATCAACAGATTCTACAAAAAGACGGAATAATGAGCTATGTAAAAAATTACTGTGTTCTTGTAAAATGGAAACAAAATTCAATCGAATATAGCGTAAACTTTTACCACTAATTTTACTATTAATAAATGTAGAAACTATGTCCAAAGGTGCTGATTGAATGTCTATGTCAGTTTCTAATGTAACTGTTCTTACTAATTTCGACTCTAGTTCTACTACAACCAATAATCTTTGCGAAGATAATGGCATTAATTGAATTTGCCTTACTATGATATCAGCAAGATTAGGTAATTCTACAATTGCTAAATAATGTGACAAAGAACCCAATATTCTTGAAGCATCCTTTAAGGCTCCTTCATATGGATGTGCTAGTAAATGTGTATCCACTACAATTTGCTCGGATTCAGAGATATGCTCTATATTCATCAAAGAATCTACATATAATCTATACCCTTTATCAGTGGGAACTCTGCCTGCAGATGTATGTGGATGACTAATAAACTCCATCTCTTCTAAATCAGCCATTACATTTCTTATCGTTGCTGGACTAAGTTTACATTCTTCAACATATTTAGACAGAAATCTAGATCCAACCGGTGAAGCCGTAAGAATATATGCCTGAACGATAGACCTAAGAATAAACTTTTCTCTGTCTGTTAGCTCACGATCATTATGCTTTCTGAATGAATAATTGATTGACATACAACACAATAAATGATATGAAATGGCATAGTTAATAAACCAATAAGATAGGCTAATGCAAATTCGTAAATCAATACTTAGTAAACAATAAAATGTCAAGGTTTTTTTAGTAAAAAACCAATATTCATGCTAATTATGAACTAAATTTTGAATGTGACCGATGTCCACGTAAATTTGCTGATATCTATATACCTTTTTTACATTATTTGGGTTATCATGACAGAGTTTTTACCAAAATCTGAAATTGCTTTAATTAAAGCTTTAGCAGAAAAAAAAGAAAGGGAAATTCAAGGTAGATTTATTGCCGAAGGAAAGAAATTATGTTTAGAAGCATTACATAATTCTATGGACATTGAATATGCTGTAATGGTTCAGAATCCTAATGAAGAAGTATTAGCTGTAGCTGCAACTTTATATCATCACGGTGTAAATGTGTATACAGTTGGTGATGCAGTGTTTGAACGTATATCAAACACACAAAATCCTCAAGGAATTTTATGTATTATCAATAAAGTTGAAACAAATAGTCAAACACCAACTGAAAGCTTCCTTGCATTTGACTCTATTGCAGACCCAGGAAATTTAGGCACCATTATTCGTACTGCTGATTGGTTTGGTATTCATACATTTGTTCTTGGTGGAACTACTGCAGATCCATATAATCCCAAAGTATTAAGAGCATCTATGGGTTCAGTTTTTCGCTCTAATTTTATAATTACTTCGCACTTAGAAGTATATCTTGATGCTTTAAAAGAAAAAAATAATTCATTAGAATTATATGGCATGACTTTAGAGGAAGCTCATTCCCTATCTTCAATTACACATTCTGCACATCAATGGGGTCTTATCGTTGGAAGCGAAGCACATGGTATTTCTGAAGAAGTTCAATCTTGTATTACTACAAAGATTCATATTCCAGGACATGGACTTGCAGAATCTCTAAATGTAGGTATCGCATCTGGAATAGCTCTCTATCATTTTTCTTTATTAACTTCACAATGAAGTATCGTTTAAATATAAAATACTGTTATGGAAGAATCACGACAAAGAACAAAAAAAATTATAGCTCAAAATAAAAAAGCTAGACATGATTACGAAGTAATTTATACCGTAGAAGCTGGTATTATGCTTACTGGAACTGAAGTAAAGGCATTAAGACAAAATCAATGCAATCTTCAAGATAGTTATGCTGCCTTTCCTTCTAAACATGATGATACTCTCTATCTTCTTGGTGCACATATTAGCCCATATGATTTTGGCAATAGAGAAAATCATGAACCCAGAAGAACAAGAAAATTATTATTGCATAAAAAAGAATTAGAACGCTTAAAACAAGCAGTTCATGAAAAAGGCTTAACGATAGTTGCATTATCACTATATTTTTTAGGACCCTATGTTAAAGTTGAATTAGCAGTTGTAAGAGGTAAAAAATTACACGATAAAAGAGAAGACAGTAAAAGAAAAGATATAGAAAGAGAAATACGTCGCGGAGATGAATAAAAAAGGCTGATCATAGAAATATGATCAGCCTTTAATAGTTTATTAACTGTTATCAATTTATCGATGAGTTAATGTCTTCTTTAAAACATCTAAAGCAGCCCGTACTTTTACATCATGACAAAGATAATTATCAATTGTTTGGCAAGAATGCAATACAGTTGTATGATCTCTTCCACCAAAATGGATTCCTATTCCCTTTAACGATGTTCCAATGAGACTTTTTGCCAAATACATTGACATCTGGCGGGCAATCACAATTTCATGCTTTCTGGTTTTTCCAGACAGTAATTCTACTGGTACCTGATAATAGGACGCTACTTCTAATGCTATTTCATGAATTGATAATTGCTGCTTAGATATTCCTGCTATTCCTCTTACTACTTCTTTAGCTAAATCCAATCCTATTTCTCTGCTATCCAAAGAAATTTTAGCCATTAACTTAATAAGTGCACCTTCTAATTCACGTACATTACCAGTTATATTTCTTGCTATATACTCTGCAACATCACTTGGAATTTCAAATCCTTCATCCTGTGACTTCTTTTGAATAATTGCCATACGCATTTCAAAATCAGGTGCTTGTATATCTGCTGTCAGCCCCCATTGAAATCTAGATATTAATCTTGCATCTAAATCAAGCAAATCTTTTGGTGGTTTATCGCTTGTTAAAACAAGTTGTTTACCAGCTTGATGTAAAGCATTAAAAGTATGGAAAAAATGATCTTGCGTCTTTTCCTTACCACCTAAGAATTGAATATCATCGATAATTAATACATCGATACTACGATAAAAATTGGTAAACTCATTTACTTTATTATTCTGAATTGCTTGTACATACTCTATTGTAAATCGTTCACTATTTGTATATAAAACCTTTGCAGATGGATTCTTTTGTAATAAGTGATTGCCTATTGCTTGGGCAATATGAGTTTTCCCTAAACCTGTACCACCATAAATAAACAGTGGGTTAAATCTTGTTTTGCCAGGATTCTCTGCAACTGCATATGCTGCAGATGCAGCTAATTGATTGCTTTCACCACGAATAAAATTCTCAAAAACATATCGCTGATTCAAGGAAGATAAAAATTCATGTGAATCAGAAATTACTGCATGAGTATTTCCACTAAATGGTAAAGCAGGTTGACTTGCCGAAGCCGGAGTGTTCTTAAAGGCTGGTAAACGAATAGTTCTGTCTTCTAATGAAGAATCACCCTTGCGTACTACTACCTCATATTGCAATTGTGAGTTTTCGCCAGCTACATGATTGAGTGATTTTCTAAGTAAATCATTATAGTGCTCCTCTAACCATTCTACAAAAAATTGGCTAGGAACTTCTACGGTTAATAATAGATTAGACCAAGACAAAGGTTTAATCAGTTCAAACCACGTTCTATAAACCTGCGAAGACACATTATCTTTAATGATAGTGCAAATCTGATTCCAAAGATATAATGCGTCCCCAGAAGATATATCTATGTCTATATTCTGTGGATGTGATAAATGTAATTGTTGCTCAGCATTTTTTTCAATTACCGATCGTTGATCAGAAGTATCAGAAGATGCAGACGGAAAAAGTACTATGGTATCTCGTTTTCTTGCCAAGAGGATACTCCTTTCCAAAATGGCATAACATTCATCTATAGTGTACTATATGCTTCAAATTCAAATTTTATACTGTTAGTATCAAATTAGGCACACAAAGAATCCTGCAAATATTGCGTATTGAGTCTTAATTAATAGAAGATTTGATTATTCTCAAACCTGATTTAAACATTATGAATAATGCTTGGATACATCAAAGATAGGCATTGGGAATTGCCATATCTACTACCTGAATATTGCAAAAAACTGAGGGGAATCAGTATAATAAAAGATAAACGTTCAACATTGAAAATATAAAGAATTTCATATGAACTATATTTCTTAAGCCCTGCAAAACCGGGATGCAAAAATGAAGAATTTTACACTAAGAATGCAAGAAGAATTTTTTATTTTTTTTAAATAAATTCCTTGTTTTTCTGGCATACTTTGTAATTGCATGATATTAAGCGGTTTCTACAAAATGACTTGTCTTACTAACCGCATAAACACTCAAACTTATTTTTTATTACTTATATTTTATGCTTAGAAATCAAGGTTTTATGCGGTATTTGGAGAATATGACAAAAGGACACCCCGAAATTTAGCATTCATATTGCAATAGTATAAGAATGTACTTTCGTTGGCATTCACTTGGGATTATGTTAACTTTGTTCTGTGTTTTATTATGGTTTAGAATATTCAAAAATATCCTTGATTTGAATGATAGATTTATCAAACAAATTTGATGAATGTAATTGAATGAGTATGACTTCTTTTATTATCTATCCATTGTTTTTATGAATAGTGATACGACCGAAAATCAGGTCGAAATGAGTTTTTTTGATCATTTAGATGAATTAAGAAAAAGAATGTTTTGGGCAGTAATTGGATTAATTATTGGCTGTATCATTTGTGGTATTTATGTTAATGAGTTGATGGATTGGATTTTACTAAGGCCAGCAGCTACTGTTAATATGGAATTGCAAAATTTACGTCCATTTGGACAAGCATTTTTATTCTTCAAAGTAATAATAATGGCTGGCATTATTGTATCAATGCCATTTTCTTTATATCAATTATGGAAATTTATTGAGCCTGGTTTATATGAAAAAGAAAGATCTTGGGCAGGGAAAATCACTTTTTTCACTTCAATTTGCTTTTTATCTGGCGTAGTATTCTCTTATTTTATTATGATACCTGTCATGCTGTCTTTTTCAGCTAGTTTTGGGTCTCAATTTATAAAAAACAGCATTGATGTTACAGAGTATTTCAGTTTTATTACGACAACATTATTATCTGCGGGACTTATTTTTGAATTGCCAATGATCGCATATATCCTCTCCAGCATTGGTATTTTATCTCCTCAGATATTAAGAAAGTATCGAAGGCACTCTATTATAGCAATTCTTGTTATAGCAGCAGCTTTAACACCAAGTACAGATCCAATAAGCCAATTGGTATTTGCAGGCCCACTTTATATACTTTATGAAATAAGTATTTTGGTAACTGTTTTTGCAAGAAAGCCTAAAAAAAACGGCATCTAAAGTTTCATACTTTTTGAATCCTATACACATATACTATGTCTTTAAGCGAAATTAGCAAACCGATACAACATCATTTAGATGCATTTAACCCATATTTTAGGGAGCAAATGCGTAGCAAAGTACCGCTTTTGGATTTAGTTATCCGATATATACTTCGCCAAAGGGGTAAGAAAGTTCGTCCAACATTGGTTTTTTTAGCTGCAGAAATAAGTGGTGGTGTAAACCCTAGAACTTTTACAGGGGCCGCTATGGTGGAGCTTTTACATACTGCAACCCTGGTTCATGATGATGTTGTAGATGAAGCAAATACTCGAAGAGGATTTCCATCTGTTAATGCAATTTGGAAAAACAAGGCATCGGTATTGGTTGGTGATTTTCTTTTATCGAAAGGACTTTTAATTGCTGTAGAAAGAGATGAATTTAGTTTCTTAAAATCTACTAGTATTGCTGTAAAAAGAATGAGTGAAGGCGAATTATTGCAAATGCAAAAAAGTCGTCAGCTTAATATTGATGAAGCTACTTATTTCAAAATAATTAGTGATAAAACAGCATCACTTTTATCAACTTGTTGCGAAATTGGCGCAAGAAGTGCAAGTAATAATGAAGAAATATGTACTTCTATGGCTCGATTTGGTGAGTTAATGGGCCTTGCATTTCAGATTCGAGATGATTTACTTGATTATGTTAGCCGAACTAATCTAATTGGGAAACCTTATGGCAATGATTTAAAAGAAAGAAAAATCACTTTGCCACTTATTCATGCACTTAATAATGCTGATAAAAAAGCTTCTAAAGAGATTATTTCACTGATAAAAAGGGGTAAGTTGGAGAATAAAGATATCGTATCCATCATGGAATTTGTAAGAAACCATAATGGTATAGAATATGCTCAATTAAAATCTGAAGAATTAGTCGCAGAGGCTTTATTACTCTTAGATCAATTTGCAGACTCTCCGTATAAGCAAGCTCTTAAAACATTTGCCCATTTTGTAATAGAACGTAAATCTTAGACATTAACATCATTGAGTTTTAACGCTACTTTATACTGTTGATATGGTTTTTGAGAAGCTATATCCATAATAGCAGAAATAAATGCTTTACTTCCTATTTTATTCTCAAAACTTATACTACTTATTACTCTTTCCTGATGTTTACCTTTTGGGTACATCCAATTCATAGCTTCTTTCCCTTTTTGAAATAGCAATTCATTTTGCTTCTTTTTAGAAGAGACTACCTTTTTTCTCATAATATCAATTTGTTTTTCGATAGCATGTTCAGCAGCTGCTACACTACCAATCAGATTCTTATCAATTCCTTCAACATATTGATTAAGCCTTTCGATATGTTCTGCAATACTACTATGTATAGAATCAAACAATAAAGATTCTTGATCATCCGTAAAAAATCTTGTCATAAGTGCATGTTCTATATCATTCCATGATTTCATAAAAAATGAAGAATTGAGAGAATTTTTTTCAAAAAATCGTTCTAGTGAAGGAGTAATACAATATACACTATGACGTGGCAAAATTGCAGATCGTTCTATTCCAAATTCCTTATATACTGGATCTAATTGGGCCATATAACCCGCCTCTCCTGGGCCAACAATAGTTGCTATAACTGGTAGAATTGCATCTTGTACAATTGGCCTTAATAGTACAGAAGGAGAACATGAATCTTTATGAACAAACAGATAGTTATGCAATTCATCTATAGTTAAACACACATCGCCAATATCAACTTCATTTTTCGATTGATTTGGCATATGAATCTTCATGCGATTATTATCTTTATGGAAAAATACATTTATCTCAGAAGCATTTGCTTGTGGATCAATTCCATATTCTTTTAAAACAGCATTTTGATGTTCTACTATTGTTTTTAGATGTCCAGGATGCTTACATTCATGAGAAATAATATCAGCAAAAATCCCGGTTTTTCTAGCTTCAGAAGCAGAAAAAAACAATATTCCATAATGTCCTAATCGATTATGCATAAAAGAAACAAATGCAGACGTCCAATCTATACCGCATGTATATATAGATCGCAAATCCTGCATTAAGTCATCTTTATATAATGAATCAGGTAATGTTTGGGATATCTGGTCAAAAATTTCATCGACACTAGCATCAATGTGCAAATCTGCTACTGCTTGATGATTATTAGACAATATATGATGTGATGATATTGATACATCTTGAATATTATGATCTGCTTGTAAAATGCTTATAGATCCAGCCTCCAGAGCATCATGATCATTATCTTCAATCCAAAACATAGGAATAATCTTGCATGCATCTTTAGAATACTGAGTAGCCGCAGAGATTGCAGAACATGCTTTAAGAATTGAATATAAAGGCCCACCCAAAAAGCCGACTTGTTGTCCGGTAATGATGATCCCTGCTTTTTTCTGTTCTAATAATAACAAATTATGCTGCTGAAGTTCTGTTAACTCAACATGATGCATTGTTTTACGAATAATTTCTACCGTATAGTCGGCATATTGTTGTTTATTAATAATTGCATTCCTCCAGTTAATATCTTCTAGCTTTTTATTAGATGAAAACACTTGAGAAGCAATATCAGAATCAGAGCATAATTCAGAAAAGATTTTACTAAAACCAGGAATATCAGAATATGAAAGCATAAAAAACCTAATTACAATGGCTGATCTAAATATTGATTAAGAGTTGAAGGCTTCTCAGCTTTATCATTATGAGAAAAATGCATCATATTCTCTATATATTTGGCAAGAATATCAAACTCTATATTTACTGTCATCTGAACTTTCAATAATCCAATTGTAGTATTAGAAAGCGTGTGAGGAATAATCGCAGACATAAAACTATTATGGTGAACTCTTGCTACAGTTAAACTAACTCCATTGATACATACCGAACCTACTGGAACAATATACTTTTGATATTGGGCTGGAAATTCTATCCATAATTGCCAACCACCACCATCAACAATTGAGACATTTGCAACTTTGGCAATACAATCTACATGTCCTTGTACGATATGTCCGCCTAATCTTCCACCTACTTTCATAGCCCTTTCAAGATTTATACTATCACCTGCCTTTAAGGAACCCAATGTTGTTTTTAATAATGTTTCTTGAACACTATCAACTTCAAAATCATGAGAAGTACATTTTACAACAGTTTGGCATGCACCATTTACAGAAATTGAATCATCAACAGAAATATCTTGAAGAACTTTTTGAGCTTTTATTCTTATACGACGTGAAGTGCCTCGTATCTCAGTACTAATAATTGTACCTGTTTCTTCGATAAGGCCTGTAAACATAGATATAATCTTCTTTAATTATTAAATGCTTTACTGTAAAAATCTAACTTTTACCTTTCAAATGCTAACATTCAGCTGTCGAATTTTAGTTAAGGAATTTGCATTCTTATACCACAATAAATAGTTCTATTATCTAAAGGACCCCACACAAGTGATGCATCAAAATATTCACTTTGGGGATTCATACCATCTATAACAACCTTAGATTGCAAAGTATTTGTGATATTTTCAATTCCTGCATACACATCAAATGTGGATGATTTATAGGTACACTGAATAGAAAATCTACTGAAATCTGGATAAGAATCTGAAAATCTTAGATAATCTGGATTATCTTTTGTTGATGAAATACGTCCTGAACTATTCCAAACTGCGGTAAAATCAACTTGAAAAGCATTATCAAAGAAATTTTGTGAAAGTGTAGATAATACTCTATGCGGACTAAGCATTGCTTTTCTTTGTTGTTTAGCATTTGTTGTTAACCAAACATCATTATATCGCCAAGCCAATGTTAACGATGAATTTTGCCAAGGGCTACATTCAATTTGAAGCATAGCACTTTGTGCATAAGACGTACTATCATTTACCACAGCAATAATTCTTGCACTTCTGTCAAAATCTGTTATTACTTGATTTGAAAATTGAGTTCTATATACTTCTGCATCAAGTGTAATAGGCATTGTAAAAAAGGATGTAGTATATGTAATAGAACCACCATAATTCCAAGCTTTCTCTGGATGTAATACAGAATCAATTGCAACTATTCTATTACTTACAAAAGCGGAAAGATTATCTGTAATTGGATTAGAAACTCGCATGCCTGAGCCAGCAGAAGCACGCAATTGTAGCTGTTCGTCAATACTATATTTTGCATGGATACGAGGAGTAATAATCATTCCATAAAGATTATGAAAATCTGCTCTTAATCCTGTAACCAAACTAAATGATGAATGAGGGCTAAATGTATTTTCTGCAAATATACCCGGCACATATTCTGTTCTCAATCTATCTGAATTCATAAATTGTTCGGTATAATTATCATATAAAAAGCTGATACCATAACGCAAGGTATGATCATCAAAATCTTGGACAGCTATTCCTTTCAGTATAAAGCTTTGTTCGTCTCCATTGTATTTTTTTTGTCCAATTGTAGATAGCATAGAATGAACAGACCCAGAAATTTGAAAAGCAATAGACTTTGCAAATGAAAAATCTAATTCCATAAATCCAAGCTTAGTAAAAAACTCACCTCTTTGTGTAGAAGTTTCAGACATAAACAAAGTATCTGAATTATGAATAGCATGAGAATGTTGCCCTGTCATGCCACCTTTATAATTATCTAATAATCCCTTAACAAAAAGCTGAAATTCTGTATTTGCAGTACTATGTTCAATTTTAAAAGCAATATTACCCTGCTTAAATAGTGGCATATCAATATAACCATCTTGATTTCCATCTATATCATGATTAAATATTCTACCATGAGTCATTAATAGAAAATCCCATCCTTTTGCAATTTCTGAAGCAGAAGCAATATTAACTTCATAGCGTTGCATTTGATTTATATAAGCATTTACAAATAAAGAAGGGCTATTAAAAGGCTTGATATATTCAATATTTATTTGCCCTGCTATACCCTCATATCCATTTAATACAGATGCAGCGCCTTTAGAAATACTGATTGACTCCAAAAATGCACCTGGCACATAATCCATAGCAAAAGGCAAAGCTAGGCCTCTAAAACCTGGTACTGCTTCTTGTAATTGTTGGGTATACATACCGCGTAAACCCAATAATTGAATATATTTAGAACCTGTAGCTGCATCACTATACGATACTTCTACAGAAGGGCTTCTTTCGAAAGATTCCGCTAAAGAACAGCAAGCAGATTCCCTTAATTTTGACGATGAAATTCTTTCGGTTCTAATTTCTGCTTTGGTAATTGTTGATAATGATTTATCCTCAACTATTATATTCTCAAGCACTAAATCTTGTTTTAATAATACTTGAATAGTATCAGAATCTTTAGTGATGAGAACTGTGTCTTTTTTATATCCAATTAATGATACGATGAGCAATGAATCATTTTCTCTCTTTTTAAGACTAATCATTCCATTTTTATCACTAATCATACCTTTACTAGAACCAATCCAATAAGCCGAAGCATTCTGCAAAGGTTTTTGTCCATTATCTATATCAAAAACATATATAACTAATGTTTGTGCATGCACATGAATACAATGAAGTATAGTTCCTAAAACTATACATATAATCATTCTATATATGCGATTATTACAAATACTTTTCATGTAATTCATCCTTATATGTGAAGAAAAATCTGCACTACATGGCAGATAAGACTATCCCAATTCGAAAAGATGAATTGAAGTTAAATGAGCAGCACGCACAATAATGATTGTGTTCGTAAAAGCGGAGGTGGAGTTTTCCGTAAATGATGAAAATCAAATAAGTATTTTGAGTTTATATTCGAATATGTAGACAAAGAAGAATAAGATAATGCGCAATAAGTAGTGATTTCCCTTAGTAAATCTGATGTATGTGTTAGAACAGTAACTTGATCAGATTTCAGAAATAATGTAAGGTTGGAACAGCAATCTATAGTAGAAATAGATAATTGGGACTCTGAATGATCATCACAGCAAGATTCAGCAAAACTATTAAACAAAGAATAAGATTCAGGTTCGCCGCAACAAAAATGAATTACTATGTGTACCTGACTGATTCCAGCAAGCACACAAAATAATAGATTTAATATAAGTAGTTTTTTTAGCACAATTATTCTTCTACATTAGTATCTTCAGATTCTTGTTCTTGCTTGTGATATTGTCCATGAGATTGATATTCAGAAACACGTTTATCACGTCTAGACTTTGCCAAAGCCCTTAAATCTACAACTCTATCAGCTTCATCAACAATTTCTGTACCTAACATAGTTTCTAGAACATCTTCCATAGTAATCAATCCCTCTATTCCCCCATATTCATCAACCACTACAAAAAGATGTTGCCTACGTTGTAAAAATTGTTCTAATGTTTTTTCTAAAGAAGCATTATCAGGAATATAATATACTTCGCGAACTAATTTATCTAATGTTCTACTTCTGCGGCCATCTAAAGCAGCCCTTAAAACATCTTTTGTTAAAGCATATCCAATAACACCATCTATAGAATCACCTTCCCACACTGGAAATCTAGAATACATTAACAATTCAGGCATCATAGCAACTTCTGCAACAGTTTTATCTGATGTGCAGCTAAAAACTACAGATCTTGGTGTCATTATATCTGCTACCCGAATTTCACTGAAATTCATGATGCTTTTAAAAATCCGATATTCACCATCATCTAATGTTCCTTCTTCACGGGCAGTATCTACCAATGCATCAAATTCTTCTCTTTGCTCTGAACCAGAAGGTGGCGGATTAAGAATTTCAGCAAATCTTACTAACAGTAAAGTAATTGGAAATAATAAAGCACTTGAAAATTTAACAATATAAAAAGTAAAGCCAGTAAGCTTTTCGGCTGATCTTTCTCCTATAGCAGAACCAATTGTCTTTAAAAGAACAACAAACATCAAAGCAAAAAACAAAGAAGAAATTTCGGAAAGAAATGGAATTGATGTTTTGCTTGTAATCACAAAAATCAATGAACCTATCCCCAATAATAAAAAAGCATCTGTTATAAGCAAAGTCATCCTAACAGTTGCAGCCTTTGTAGACCTTAAAGAAATTAAATATTTTGCCCTTTCTGGCTTAATAGCTTCATATGCATCTAAAAAAGCAGGTGATAATTCGGATAATGATGACCTTATTAATGCATTTATCGTTATAAAAACGAATAAAAAAATTAGAATTGCTATTGATAATAGCATATAGTTTAAACCTATGAAATAACGAAGTATTCTTCATTTATTCCAATCAGTTCCAATTGTGAATAATATTTTAGTAAAACACTATCTATGTTACTCTAAAGCAAATCTAATCAAAAAGTAATCCACTTCTTTTACTTTCTTTGTTAATTGTACATTCAATACTTAATTTCAAATTTTTATAAATTAAATTTGGATTTTCATAAAATTACCATAGTTTTGGATTCCGCTTTTTGAGCGGGCTCGTAGCTCAGTTGGGAGAGCGCTTGAATGGCATTCACGAGGTCAGGGGTTCGATTCCCCTCGAGTCCACACTAAATTGCACATAATTTTTGTCCGGGATCGTAGCTCAGCTGGTTAGAGCGCTGCCCTGTCAAGGCAGAGGTCGCGAGTTCAAGTCTCGTCGGTCCCGCAATCAAACCTGCTTCTTTCTAAAAGATGCAGGTTTTTTTATGTACGATACATTATGATTTGAATTACTTCATAGACTAATTTTAGACAATTACTTCGTTTGTGCATACCCATTTGATTGATTTTATTAATTTGTGCACATATATTTAAAGAAACTTTTTCATATGGATAGATAATGATTGTACCTTTTATCGTATCAGGCAAAAGACTATTACTAATATCAGTATTCTTTTTTGCTTATAGTTCATTTCTTTTATATGCTCAACCATTTGAACAAAGCCGAAAAATTGATGGTTTAAGAAATAAAGACATACAGTATATAGCTTTACATCAGTGTACTGTTATAACTGAACCTGGTAAGATTCTTCAGAATGCAACTATTATTATTCATAATAGAAAAATAGAGTCTGTTGGCATCGGAATTCCAATTCCTAGCGGAGCAACTATCAAGAATATGAAGGGTGCATGGATATACCCTGGATTTATCGAATCCTATTCTAATGTAGGAATGAATGCAGCTCCATCTAAAAGAAATACTGAAGACGAAGATGAATTAGAAAAACCAGGAGCATTAAATCGAGGTGCTTTTTATTGGAATGAAGCTATAAAACCAGAGTTCAGGGCAGCTTCATTTGTTGGCATAGATGATAAAACTGCAACAGAAATGCATAAAAATGGATTTACAATGGCTCATGTAAATTCTATGGATGGCATTATGCGTGGAAGCTCAGCGATAGTACTGGCTAAAAGTGGCGCCGCATCAGATATTACCGTGAAATCTGATATTAGCCAATGGTTATCGTTTAGAAAAGGTAATTCTAGAAATGCTTATCCCAGTTCTTTGATGGGAAGTATCGCATTAATTAGACAAGCCTTTTACGATGCTCAATGGTATGGCCAAACAAAAAAACAAGGCATCGAAATCAATCTTACATTAGAATCTTTAGCAAATGTTCTTAGCAAAAAAACACCTATTGTATTTGAAGCCGGTAATGAACATGGAATGTTGAGAGCATCAAAGATTGCAAATGAATTTGGATTGCAATGTATTTATTATGGAAGCGGTAAAGAATATCGTAGGCTAAGCTCAATTCAATCAGTAAAACCAACTATTATTTTACCAATAAATTTTCCCGCAGTTCCAGATGTTAGCACTTTGCAAAATGCAGCGGCTGTTTCTTTGTCTGATTTAAAAGCTTGGGATGCTGCACCAGCAAATCCCGCATTATTAGATTCAGTGTCTATTCCATTTTGTTTAACTGCATATGGCTTAAAAGATAAATCAGCCTTTTTAAAGAATATCCGAAAGGCTATTAAATATGGCTTGAAAAGTGAGTCTGCTCTAGCAGCTCTAACAACTGTCCCAGCAAAACTTTGGGGAATTCAGGACATTGCAGGTACAATAAGTCCGGGGAAAATGGCTAATCTTATTATTGCCGATGATAATATTTTTGAAAAAGGGACAATTCGCTCTGTATATACAGCCGGCGACGAAGATATTATTAGTCCTTTTATCGAAAATGATATACGAGGTTATTGGAGGCTTATCGCAGAATCCATGCCTGTAATTAAGTTTACAATAAACGGAAAAGCTGAATCTCCAGAATGCTCTGCAAATAAAGATTCTCTAAAGATACCTGTCAAATTCTCTAATTCTGGTAAAAATGTTCAGTTTAGTTTTAATGGTGATTCACTATATATTCTTGGGCTTATACGTTTTAGTGGCATTATGGATTCCTTAAATGCACGTGGGACTGCATTATTACCTACAGGTAGAGAAATAGGTTGGACAGCAGTTAGGGATAGTTCTTATGTAGAAAAAAAATCAGAAGATAAAGACGATGCATTATTAAAGCCGTCTTTTCCAATTATGAGTCCAGATGAACCATTTGGTTTTTTAGTAAAACCCCAACAAAAAACAGTATTATTTAGAAATGCTACTATATGGACTGCTGCAAAAGATGGAATTTTAAAGAATAGTGATATCTTGATAAGCGAAGGAAAAATTGTTAGCATAGGTAAAGATTTACCACAAAAAGCAGATACAATTATTGATGCTACAGATAAGCATATTTCTCCTGGTATCATAGATGAACATTCTCATATTGCCATTGAATCAGGTGTAAACGAAGGCACTCATGCAATTACCGCAGAAGTTCATATCGGAGATGTTTTACAACCTGATGATATCAATATATATCGTCAATTAGCCGGTGGGGTTACCGCAAGCCATCTATTACATGGTTCTGCAAATCCGATTGGTGGACAACTTCAATTGATAAAATTACGTTGGGGAGAAGACGCAGATAATTTAAAAATGAATTTTCCTGGCACTATTAAATTTGCATTGGGTGAAAATGTTAAACAAGCTAATTGGGGAGATAAATTCTCTTCTCGTTACCCTCAAACCCGTATGGGTGTAGAAGAAATTATGCGTGATGGCTTTAGAGCAGCCCTGGAATATGAAAAATCATGGGGTGATTTTAATGCAAATCCTGGGATAAAAATTGCCCCTAGAAAAGACATACAATTAGAAATTTTGCTAGAAATCATTCGCTCTAAACGTTTTATTCATTGCCATTCCTATGTTCAAAGTGAAATTCTTATGCTCATCAGATTAGCAGAGGAATTCAAATTTAAAATAAATACCTTTACACATATTTTAGAAGGGTATAAAGTAGCAAAGGAAATGTCTGAACATGGAGTTGGAGGTTCTAGCTTTTCCGATTGGTGGGCTTATAAATTTGAAGTTTTTGATGCTATTCCTCAAAATTCAGGAATTATGCATGAACAAGGTGTTACTGTAGCAATCAATTCTGATGATGCAGAAATGGCCAGAAGATTAAATCAAGAAGCTGGAAAATCTGTTAAGTATGGAAATGTTTCAGAAGAAGAAGCTATTAAATTTGTGACGATAAATCCGGCAAAGCTTCTTAAAGTTGATAATTCTATTGGCTCACTAGAAATTGGTAAAGATGCCGATTTAGTTGTGTGGAGCGCAAATCCTTTGTCTAATTTTTCTAAGCCAGAACAAACATATATTGATGGTAAATGTTATTTCGATAGAAAAACAGATGAACTCTTAAGAAAAAGAGATGCTGCAATAAGAGCTGCCCTTGAACAAAAAGCAATTGAATTTGCAAATAATGGTGAAACTACTCGGATTAAAACCGGTTCTAAAAAACACCTTTATGATTGCGAAGATATTTTTGACGAGATTGCTGGTTCTGAAGAATAAAACAAATGAGATAATTGAGAAACCGTTCTGAATCTAGTATTCGAACGGTTTTTTTATTTTAGCGACAGTTTCAGGGGAACATTATGAAAACAATTACTATATATCCAGCAACAAAGCTAATGCTTGCCATTATCTTTGGTATTGCAATGTGTATTGCTGGAAACTATAGCCTTCACTCTTATACTTTTTTGATCTTTAGTTTCATTTTGATACTAAGTGGAATTTCTAAGGTATCAAGAAATTACAGTTATTGGATAGCCGCAATATTTTTGGGGATGTGGATTGGCCAGAGATCCAATGAAATTGAAATCCATTCTCAAAAAAGAATTATTCCAAGGATGGATGCCACGATCAAGGGTGAAATTGTCTCTATTGTCCAAAAAGATAGTGTCTATGCTATCTATATTATAAAAGGATGGATAGATACCAAGCAATTACCAAGGATAGAATCATGTAGAATTCTTTTAACAATTGGGGAAGCAAAACAAGCAAAAAACTTTTCTATTGGATCGATTATATGGAGTACTGCCAAAGTTTCTTTGCCAGAACACATTCAATTACCTGGTCTATTTAACCAAGCTTCTTATTGCAAAGCACTTGATATTCAATTTTGTGCTTCTGCACAATCAAGAAACACGGCCATTATAGAGAGAAAGAATACCTTGTATTCTTATGCTTACTATAGTTCACAATATATACAATCAATAATTGTTTCATTATATCCACAATCAACAGAAAACATAGTTATAGGCTTATTATTAGGTGAAACCAAAGGTATAAGCAAAGAGTTAAAAAAAGCATATACAATGGCAGGAACTGCCCATATATTATCAGTTAGTGGCTTTCATGCAGGCATCATTGCTTTTGGATTAACCTTAGTTTTAGGATTTATCAATAAAGGATGGATACGATTTATAGTCTTTACTGTATGTGTTTCAATATTTTTATTGATTACAGGAATGGATCCACCCGCAATTAGAGCTGGCATCATGTCTTTTATGTCAATGTCAATTCAATTATCAGGAAGAAAACAATATTCTATCAATACGCTATGTGCTGTAATTATAGTAATGTTAATATTAGACCCCTCTTTATTGCACTCGGCAGGCTTTTTTATGTCGATTTGTGCAATGATTGGCTTATTAATTTTTTCGCCTAGTATAAAAAAACAGATCATAGAACTTGGCTTACAAAAATTTCTACCTCCATGGATGATAGATGCAATTTCTGTCTCTTTTTCTGCATCAATAATAATGGCACCAATCATTGGCTATTATTTTGAATCGATTTCAATAATTAGTCCTATCGCAAATATCCTTTTATTACCTGCAATAAGTTTGGCTATGATTTGGAGTATTTTTGCGATTCTATTGTACCCCATAAATCAAGGTATTTCTATACTATATGTATTACCATCACATTATGTACTGAATTCTATCAATTCTGTTCATCTATGGATTTCTGAATGTTCATGGATTGAATTTCGATCTCACTATGCCTGGATATATGGACTAGTAATATGTTCAATAAGCATGTATATTGTTAACTGTAAGAATAGAACAGTTTTTTTCTTAAGAGTTATAAGTTCAATTATTGTTTTTTGTGGAATCCACTCATATATACAAATACAAGAAATTCAGGATAAGAAGTATATTTCTCATACAATTTCATTATATGCAGGAAAAACGATCATTGGATTGTTTACTCAATCAGTTCCGGATCAGCACATCACATTTCTGCTATTTGACAGAAAAGCACAACAGTATTCTTCGGTAGATAAAACTATCCTAAACTTTATACACAAAAATAGTCCACAAAAAATTTCACTATATGTTGCTGGAAAATGCTCTGTGATAACGGCTAAATCAATACAAAAAAGCAAGCAGAATTCATCTTTAGTTTATAAAGAAGTAAAGCCTACATTATTTTATAATTATATAGGCTTACTGACAAAAAAGGCATACAAAGCAAAACACTTTGTTCAGATTATTGATATTCCTGACTATTGAAATAATTCAGGAAATAACACTTCTTCGATGATTTCGCACCAAATATGACCAATCATAATATGTGATTCTTGAATGCGTGCTGTAACAGAACTAGGAACAAGTACTGCATCTTCGCAATCATCAATTAAGGTACCACCAGTTCCACCTAGTAAACCAATAGTATATACACCTTGTTTTTTTGCTTGAATAATAGCCCTTTTTACATTTTCAGAATTTCCACTTGTAGAAATTCCTATTAATACATCACCAGGTCGTCCATAAGCTTCGACGCATCTTGCAAAAATATTTTCAAATCCGATATCATTACCTCCAGCAGTCATAATAGAGGGGTCTACAGTTAATGCCATTGCAGGAATAGCTGCCCTATTGATGTGACCTCTTAACCTTATAACAAGCTCTGCGGCTAAATGTTGAGAATCTGCTGCACTTCCACCATTTCCACAAAAAAGAATTTTGCCCCCATTCTTACATCTATCGGCCAAAAGTAGTCCAATTCGCTCTATTTCTTGCTTTTGACGCTCCAATAATAATTCTTTTGTAGCAATAGAATCTTTTACTACTTGTTCAATTAAACTTGAAAAATGCATATAATAATCTCTTTAGTTACATATGAAAGAAGATTTGAATACAATAATATCAACAAAAATACGATATCTGTTAAGTATTCAATATCAGCATTCCACTGCAAAATCAAATAAATCTTGTTAGATGATAAAATCTTTTGAAGTGACTATGCAGATTGTGTAAATTAAAAAAATATATAAGTAAAAATCAGATTATTTGATAAGCATGTTAAAATCAACAGTAACAGTAAAAAACAGAGCTGGGCTACATACAAGGCCAGCAGCAGTACTTGTAAAGCTTGCTGCAAAATATAAATCAGAAATATTTCTTGACAGAGATGGCTTTTCAATAAATGCTAAAAGTATTATTGGAGTTATGACATTAGCAGCAGAGCTTGGTTGCAAATTGGAAATTACTTGTGATGGGCCAGATGAAACCAAGGCAATCGAAGAAATTGTCGTTTTCTTCAACTCTGGTTTTGGCGAATTATAATCAGATTTTTCTTATTAATCTTTTACACTATTTCATAGAATTATAATGAAATTTTCAGTCTCATTGGGCGATTTTCAAAAGGCAATATTTCGTGTTTTACCAGCAATACCACCAAAATCAACATTGCCTGTATTAGAGCATATTCATTGTACATTGATTAATAATTCATTGTCAATGATTGCATCAGATCAAGAAATGACAATATCAACTTCTTTTGAATGCCATGTAGAATCTGAAGGTTCGGTACTTATACCAGCTAGAAAACTTAATGAGTTGATTAAGTCTTTAGGATCTGAAGGTACTGTAGAGATTGACATATCCCCAAATCTTGATTTAACCTTTACTACAGCAGCAGGTAAGTTTACAATGAAAGGCATGAATAGTGTAGACTATCCAATGCAACCTGTTTTCCCGGAAGGAGAAACAGCACTCTTTTCTTCAACAGACATCATGAAAATTGCTAACAAAGCAATGTTTGCTGTTTCAGACGATGAATATCGTCCAGCTATGACAGGTGTGCTTTTTCAATTTAGAGGAAATCGTGTCTTAGGTGTTGCTACAGATAGTTATAGATTAGCCCGCGTTACAATTAATGCTTCTAATTTGCCTGAAGATTTAGATGTGATTATTCCATCTAGAGCTATGGAAATTCTGAGAAAAGTTGATTCTGATGTATTGATGAGTGTTACAAGAACACATGCAAGATTTTCTTTGAACAATACTACAATTATCACTAGAATCATCGATGAACGTTTTCCTCCATATGAAAATGTAATCCCTGCTGACAATGATAAAACTGCAATTGTTAATCAAAGGGAATTAGTAAATGTTATTAGAAGAGTAGCTTTATTTACTTCTTCTTCAAGTCGCCAAATTAAAATTTCATTAGAGCCCAACATTCTCCATGTTCACGGAGAAGATGATGAATCTGGAAGTATTGCTGATGAATCTATTGCTTGCGAATTTTATGGTGCAGAACATTTTGAAATAGGTTTTAACCATAAATATCTTGAAGAAGCATTACAGCAATTAGCTATAGATGGAAATACGATGATTCGATTTTCATTTTCTTCAGCAAATAAGGCTACATTGATAGAACCAGAACCTGGTAATAATGAATTATTAATCCTTGTTATGCCTGTGCGATTGAATTAAAAAAGAAAAAAGGCTAAGAATTAAATTTCTTAGCCTTTTTTTAAAAATCAAGCGGTATAGTTGTTTCTTGGGGCTTCCTATTTTTTTCCTGCTCAATAATCAATCTAACTGCTGGCTTTATAGTAAGTAATTCTAAATTATGCATAGAGATTACTTTTGCCAGTACAGAAATTCTTGATTCTAAAGGAACTAAAGAATTAAGAACAATATAGTTGTCCTGTTTCATGCGGCAATCACCACTTCTAAAATTACCCTTCTCCCTGCGAACTGTATAATTCAACAAAGAAGCAATGGATAGCAATTCCTCTAAAATACTTTGAAGTTTCACTTTGATACAGTTAATATATAAATGTGTTGATGATTACTTGGCTTTTAGTGGCTGCCAGGCTAAAAAAAGTAAAGCTGTAATATATGAGAGAAATGACAAGAAACCTGCTGCTGTTAATCTTGGATCAAATCGCTCACGAAATACTATCAATAATTTATCAGCTTGCAATAAACTAACAAAATCTATTGTATTGGTTAAATATACAAGCTTGGTGTCTAGATAGATTTGATAAAATTCTATAGGGCTACACAAAAAGAATAATATCAAAGCCATAAATAGCCAACCAGATTTCTTTAGCTGTGCCCTTTGTAAAAACATTATTCCTAAAGCACATATAAACGATATGATGTAACCAATGATAGTATAATAGGAAGTTATACCCATTAAACGAATAGAATAATTAATTTGCTGAATATTCAAAAAAGGCTTTAACTCGAGTGTGCCTGGAATAAATAAATCAAATGCAATTGCATTCCTTATAATTCCCCCACCGAACCACATAGATACTGCAAAAAAGAAGATAGCCAATACGGCTTTTTGGACATTGTTGTTTTTCATAGTATCTCAAAGTTATACAATTTCTCAAACTTTTTTAACGATTAAGTCTCAGTTTTTTTCCACATTTTTACATTTGTATCAACACTAAACTTTACTATACACAATATATATATATTCAGCTTTATCTATATGATTAATATAGATTTACATGATTTAATAATATTACAACTACAATGAACATATTCATATCTTATTTCTTGCAAGTATTTGAAAAGCTTGGCTATATGGAATTTTTTGCTTTTATTGTGAAATGTAAAAAGCCTATGTCAGGTTTTTTAAAACAAAAGATATTTTTTACAGATATCTGGTTTCGTACTTTGAAAACTGAACTTGCATGTTTTCTGTTCTTCTTTTCATTATTACTTATTTCATGTGGTAATAATCAAAGGAATGAACCAAGCAATACATTGACTTATAATGAGTCTCAGGGTTTAAGTACTCTAGATCCCGGTTTGGCAGGAGTATCTGCTCCTATACAAATTGGTGGGCAAATTTTTAGTGGCTTATTGGATTTAGACTCCGATCATGTGATTCAGCCATGTTTAGCTAAAAGCTGGCAGGTTGATTCTAGTGGAAAAGAGTGGATATTTACACTAAAACCTAATATTTGTTTTCATAGAGATACATGTTTTGGAAACACTTCAATCAAGCGTTTTGTAAAGGCGCAAGATGTGAAATATAGTTTTGAGAGGATTTGTGATGCACGTGTAAAGACATCTGGTTTTTGGATTTTCAGAAATCGTCTTTTAGGTGCGGATGAATTTAACGAAGCTACCAAAGCAGGTATATATCCTAAAGATGGAATTAAGGGCATCATTGTTCTTAATGATTCTATGGTTAAGATAATACTTAACAAACCCTTTGCTCCATTTCTCTCTTTGCTTACCATGTCTTATTGCCAAATTGTTCCTAAAGAAGCTATAGAGTATTATGGCCAATCATTTGGAATTCATCCAATTGGTACAGGACCTTTCATGGTTAAGTCATGGAAATCAGACCAACAATTAGTATTAGCTCGCAATCCGGATTATTTTCGATTTGACAAAAACGGTAATAGGCTTCCATATCTGGATAGTATTATTATACGATTTATAAAAGACACAAAAACTGAGTTTTTGGAATACGAACAAGGTAAACTTGATATTGTATTATCTTTAGACCCCGTTTTTATGTCAAAAGTTATAGGTGAAAATGATTCTTTATTGCCAACATATGCAGACCATCATCTGATTCGAGAAGAATCTGAAGATATTGTGTATTGTGGAATAATGTTAGATAGCGCAGCTAATTCTGAAACAAGTGCTTATCCTTTATGGAAAAGTAAATTGTTGCGTCAAGCTTTAAATTATGCTATAGATCGCAAAGCGATTTGTAAATATATATTAAAGGGCAAAGGAGTTCCTGCAGAACATGGACCATTGTCTCCATCTATGCCGGGATTCTCCAGAGAAGTGAAGGGATATACATATAATCCTCAAAAAGCGCGCGTATTATTAGCTGAAGCAGGTTATCCAGATGGTAAGAATTTACCAACTATAATTATGCAATCAGGTAATAATGCAACAACTATTCAAACCGCAGAAGCCTTGCAACAGCAATGGCAAAAACTTGGAATAAAGGTATCTTTAAGACAAGTTAATTTCGCAGAGCATTCTTCGATGATGCATGGCGGCAAATTGGGTTTTTGGCGTGGCAATTGGATAACAGATTATCCTGATCCTGAAAATGTACTTGCACTTTTTTATTCTCCACTGGCCTCTCCCAAAGGCCTTAATGATACTAGAATTCATTCTAGGATTATGGATTCATTATACGAACAAGCTTTATGGCCTGGATATTCAGTTCCAAAAAGATATGCGATGTATAATGAAATGGAGCGAATCGTTATTGAGGAAGCTCCTTGGGTGTTTTTATATTATACCGTTAATTACCGATTAGCACAACCTTCCGTTATCGGACTCCGCCCGGAAGTGTTTGGTAGACTTCTCTTTGAGAATGTTCGGATCAAACGCGCTAATTGAAGCTTCCGCTATCGGCTCTATGACTCGCCGCCCGGAAGAACGTCAGACCGACTCACAGGACTGGCACCACACAATACCAGATAAGGTTTTTTATTAACAATCGAGGTGATTATGCAAAAGAACATACCCCTCTTACCTTACTGGCTCTGCTTGGTTCTCTTCGTGATTGCTTTAGCTTTGCCAAACTCCAGCACATTTGCTGCCCGTAAACATTCGTCTAAGCGCCATACTATTAAACGTGCTTCTTTTAAATTAAAAAAGCACAGATTCAAACTTATCAAATCCATCACGCATTGTGATCGTATCGCTGGCAAACGTTTAGCCTTTGAAATGCTCAACAATTCAGGTGATTTATCAAGATTAGCCGGTTTAAAACCGGATACAGAACTAACCCCGACAACAGACATGGCCACGAATACTGGCTCTATTGCCGAGGCTTCCTCTCAGCAATTATCAGATAATGATCCTAATGTTGACGAACAATCAGAGAATCAAACCGCACTAGCAGAACAAGAATCTATTGAAGAAGGCGAAGAAATTTCTGAGCTAGAACAAGAAGATGATGTTCAGGTTGATATCGATGCTTTTAAATCACTTTGGCTTACATACATAGATGACGATCCCAGTGACCACAGCTCTAAAGAGATTACAGATTGTGGTATTGCCAGAAAATTTATAATGAATGAAATTATGAATTGGGTTGGCACTACCTATGTATTTGGTGGCACTTCTCGTTCAGGAATTGATTGTTCAGCATTTACACGCGCAGTTTATGCAGGTGCAGGTAATTTTACTTTACCACGTACAGCAGCTACGCAATGGAATATAGGACGTCCAATTCGCAATAGATCAGAAATGAAATTTGGCGATTTGGTGTTTTTCCATACTCGTAAAGAAGTATATGTATCTCATGTAGGTATATATCTTGGTGACAATCTTTTTGCCCATGCAAGTTCACGTTATGGTGTTACCGTTTCTTCTTTAGAAAGCACTTATTATGATGCTCGTCTTATTGGTGTTAGAAGAATCGAAAACAGAGACATAGCTCAATTAGCTACTGGAAATGCAAAAAGTTATTCCTATTAATTGAAATCAATAAAAAAAGCGAATCAAATACTCTTGATTCGCTTTTTTTTATGCATTTACATTTATTCAGTATTAGCGTTTTTATCTCTTAAAATCATTTGTTTTCTAAATACTGCCAAAGCAGCAGATATTCTTCTACCACTTGGGACCCTACTATTATTACATACATTCTCTCCACAAACAACCATCATAGATGAACCTCCACCATCAAGATTCATAGCATCATGGGCGCCAAGTTTTTTCATAATAGCTGCCATCTGAGCAAGATTTGCTCCTCGGCCCTTCCCTGATGGATCTACCATAACAATATAATTTTTAGTTCTTTTAAAATTTGTCCCAATCGCTGTTCTTGGCAAATTATGGCTAACAAATCTTACATTTCTTGAACCCTCGTACTCTGCTTCATGCTTAGGTAAGCCATTTGCAACCAATCTAGGTGTACCACAAACTGCTTGCATATATGGCACAGTATCTTTTAAACCAGTAGAGAATTTTATAAATAATGTGTCGCCAGCAGCAGGAATACTATCTGGATGATAATTCTTACCAAAAGAAATAACCGCACCCCTTAAAGGCATACCTACAGTTCCGGTATCAACAGCATTTACCAAGCAGGGCACTTCTTTATTTACTGCAGGAGTTCTTAAATAACGAATCTGAACCTTAACTCGTGGATACTCAATATTAGACTGTCTTTTTGCTTCTGTTAATTCTGCTTTTAATTGTTCAATATCCAACTCTTCTTCTGTTGAATCATCTTGATTAGCTGGTTTATTGTCTAAAAAATCTTGAGCTGCTTTGTCAATTGCCATATTTGGAACAAAAGGAATCTCTGAACCAGCATAAGTATTATATACAGATATACCATTAGAATCTAAACGTTCATTTACATATGAAACTTCCCACTTAGTTCCATTTTCATTTCTGATAGTACCAGATAAATCGAATCTATCGATATACATTCTATTTTTATTGTCAAAAAAAGCACTTGTCCAATTTTTAAAATTACTCATCTGAACAACTTCGCCATTAGTTACTAATGGCCCGATAGCAGTATTCCTATATGCACGCCAAAAATTTGCATTTACTGCTGTTAACAAACTATCTCTTACTGTTGAATCTATTCTTGTGAACATATCACCTATACGTTCAAGACCATCATTTTTATTCAATCCTTTAATCACCCCAACTTTTAATGATGGATCTAATACATTCATTTCTACAACATAAACAGGATGTTTTAATGGACCATATAGAAAATGCATATAACGTAATCCAGGTGTAAGCGTAGTGTCTATCAAAAATACTTGATAGGAATCATAATATGCTTTGATAGACATATTATCAACCGACTTTCTTTTTCCTTTCTTACCTTTCTTACCTTTCTTACTCTTAGAACTTCTGATTTTACTATGTGCTTTGTCTTTTTTATTGGACTTTTTCTTATATGATGATTTGCTAGAAGAAGCAGATTTTCCCTTTTTCTTCATTGAAGCATATACATCATGATGCCCCCATGAAAGAGGAAAACATAATACTAGGATCAAAAGAATGCTTAAAAAAGGATGTCTCACTTTAAATTCCAATAGTTAATTGGTAGTATGTACTCAGGCAAATTTACTAATTTACACTCTTTATATCGCTACAGTTTACACATCATTCTGCTTACACTATGAGTTATACAACGATACAGTTAGAAGAAAGAGCCCATTACTCTATCATTTCATTACATCGTCCAGATAAATTAAATGCCCTTAATGCTACTTTATTACAAGAATTGCATAAGGCTATTATGATATGTCAGGATTCTAAAGAATGTAAAGCAATCATTATTACTGGAACTGGCATAAAAGCTTTTGCTGCTGGCGCAGATATTGCACAATTACATCAACAAAACAAAGAATCTGGGTATATATTCGCTCGTGAGGGACAAGATGTTTTTACTGCTATAGAGCAATGCAATAAACCTGTAATTGCTGCTGTAAATGGATTTGCTTTAGGTGGTGGTTGCGAATTAGCAATGGCTTGCCATATAAGATTTGCATCTTCTACAGCAAAATTTGGACAGCCAGAAGTTAATTTAGGTATCATTCCTGGATATGGTGGCACCCAGAGATTAACATTGCTAGTAGGCCCTGCAAAATCTGCAGAATTAATACTTACAGGTGCTATCATTACTGCAGAACAAGCACTTTCAATCGGATTAGTTAACTCAGTACATTCACCAGAAGAGTTAATGCCTTATGCAATAGATTGCGCAGAAATAATTGCATCTAAAGCACCTTTGGCAATAACTGCTTCACTAAAAAGCATTAGAGCATCTATAGAACTTAATGCGTCAGATGGTATGGAATTTGAAGCGAAATCTTTTGCAGAAACTTGCGGAACTTCCGATTTCAAAGAAGGAACTTTAGCTTTTTTAGAAAAAAGAGCAGCTAATTTCACAGGAAATTGAGTCATTTATTTAACCAGGCATTTTAGATATATAATAAATTCTCTATTTTTGTATTCTTAGTACTTTAATCGTACACTTTTATTGAGCAAAATTATGATTGCATCGTCAAAGCTTTACTTAGGTACACTTTTGCTTTTAATTGGGTTTAACACCCCACTTTTTGCGCAAGACGACAAGTTAGATGCTCTTACATTTGAAGAGACGATTATTCAGGAAGAAAAAATACCATATTTCGGTGTTGGTGGTGGTTTTATGGTTTCGGTTTTTTCTCCTAATATTGACGATATTAATTCTCAGTTAAATAGTAATGGAATGGATAATGTATCTACTCCCATTACGATGACCGGAGCTTTAGGTGTAGCAACGATTGGTATTATTCCAAATACAAGGATAAATATTGTTAATCTTGGAGGTTCCAGTACGGTTTCCGAAAAATCCTTTATTATTAATAATGACAACTATAATCGGAAGGTTTTTTATTCTTTAGCATATACTGGCTTTGGAATTGATTATGCTTTCCAATTAGCTCGTTCATTGAATATTTTGCCTGGAATATCTGGAGGTTGGGGAAACTTATCAGTTGAAACAGCTCAATGTAAAGTTGGATCAACTGTTTCAAATGGGACAATTGGTGGATCTTTAACTGATCCCAATATTTATGCTAAAAGAATTGAAAATAATTATGTTTTGCTTCAGCCTGGAATCGCCTTGGAATTTGCTCCTCCTATTTTAGGAAATGATAAGCCAAGAGTTGTTTCATTACGATTACATGCAGGATATACATTAAGTTTTATGGGTGAATGGAAAGAAAACGGAATTTCTGTTATCACCAATCAACCAGACACTTTTTCAGCATCCGGTCTTGGCATACAAGCTGGAATAATGATAGGATTATTTAATTAATCATATTTAGGGCCTATAGCTCAACGGTTAGAGCAACGGACTCATAATCCGTTGGTTGGGGGTTCAAATCCCTCTGGGCCCACATTGACCATCTAATTTAGATGGTCTTTTTTTTATATGGAACATAACAAAACATATTGCAATTATATTCAACAAGCTGGAATATCCCATCTTCATACTCATTATCATAATAGTGAATATGGTTTTCCATTAGAAGCAGATAATGAATTATTTGGTCGATTGATACTTGAAATCAATCAAGCTGGTTTGTCTTGGTTAACAATACTAAAGAAAAAACAACATTTTATAGAAGCATATGATCATTTTGATATTTATACAGTGTCTCAGTATAATGAATCAGATATTGAAAGGCTTTTACAAAATTCTGGAATCATCAGAAATCAGTTAAAAATCAAAGCTGCTATTTATAATGCTCAAAGAATCAGGGAAATACAAAATGAATGGGGATCTTTTAAATCTTGGTTAGATATACATCATCTAAAAACAAGAAAAGAGTGGACATTGCTATTTAAACAGAATTTTAGATTTACCGGGGGCGAGATTGTTAATGAATTCTTAATGAGCACAGGTTATTTACCCGGGGCACATCATCAGGGATGTCCGATGTATGATATTATTCTTCAATATCAACCTGCCTGGACAAAGAAATCATTGCCTTGATATCATATCTTCAAAAATTAGGTACTGATATCAAAGTAATACCTTCAAAAAAATAGCATCCTAAAGGCTTTGTCCTTTTCCTCCAAAAAAACATATCAGCACAAGTACATTATAAGTGATTCTGCTTTTATGCTTATGTCATTTATAGCAACAAATTGCATATTCTAAAACAAATCAGCATTTTTGTGCTAGATTAGTAATCCTCGTAATTCGTTTGATAATAAATCCTTACACATTTTAAATAGTGGAAACTCTATGAAGTCCATAATTTTAGCAATAGTTTCAGTTTTATGTTTAGTAATTAATGTAACAGCACAAACTAAATCATCCAAAAATTCTGGTTTTGATTTTGGTCTTTATGGTGGTATTAATTATAATTTTCACACCCCTAATTTTCCAATTGATAGCGGCACAGGGAATGCTGCACCATTAAGTAAAGACATAATATTCAATACCAATAATACTTCTTTAAGTTTTCATGGTGGATTTATATTTAATTATGACCTTTCACCTCGATTTACTTTATCAGGACGCATTGGAATACAGGGCTTAGGTGCGGATTTATCGGCAAAGGATACAAAGCCAGACACATCTGCGGGTGTTGGGACTATTGCAACTACTCATACTTTTGCATCTTCAATTGCTACTTTAGAAATTTCTCCTACTGTTAAAATCAATAATCTTTTTGAAAATAGCCAAGCTTATCTTCTTACAGGTATTGAGTTAGGATTTCCAATATCTGCTACATATCAGCATAGTGAAGCAGCAGATATTCAGAATGCTTCTTTTTCTAATAAAGTGTATGCAACCGATATAAATATTCCAGAGGCATCAGCTAGATATGGAATTATTATTGGTGCTGGAATTCCGCTTGATTTTTATGGATATCAACTTACACCAGAAATCAGTTATCGTAAAAGTATCATAAATAATATAAGCTCTGTATTATCAACATGGAATGTAGATCAAATTCGTATTGGATTTGCAATTAAGCTTGGGCCAAATGAAACAGAACCTGAAATAATCCTAGCACCAAAAATTGGTATAGAAAGCATAGGTTCTTATGAGGATGGTGGTGCTTATAAAAAACTTGATATTAATGGAATCAGAGTTGAAGATATTCAATACACAGAGTTATTTCCTTTTATTCCATATATATTTTTCAAAGCAAATAGTGATAAACCAGATGAAACAATGCAGTATATGAATGCTGGAGATGCAAGAGGTAAATTTACTTTAGAGGCATTACCTCAAGATGCAATTGAAATCAATAAAAGAACTTTAGATGTAATTGGAACAAGATTGATAGATAATCCCGAAGCAACACTTGTGTGTATTGGCACTACCGATGGAAAAACTGAAGCTAAAAACAAAGGATTAGGATTACGCAGAGCACAATATGCCAAGACATATTTAACCAGTAATTTTGGTATTGCAGCAGACCGAATCGGCGCAGAAAATAGAAATGTCCCAGAAAATCCTTCTGCATTAAATATAGAAGATGGAATGGTAGAAAATCGTAGAGTAGATTTTAAATCTAATTCAAGCGAAATTCTACAACCTATTATGATAAAAGGCGATGGAACCAGAATTGCAAAGCCAGAAATGCTAGAATTTCGTCCAATTGAAGTTCCAGATTCTACTATATCTTCTTGGACATTGTCCATATCTCAAGCAGGCCGTACTTTACGTGAATATGTAGGCATAGGATCGCCAACTGCTCAACGTTGGGTAATACGTCCTAATGAATTATCAAATTCACAAGTGCCAATTGATTATACATTAACTGCTATAAATACCGCAGGTGGCAAAGCTGATACTAGTGGATCAATCCCTGTAGAATATAGGGCCAGCCTAATGAATTCTGTAGAAACCAGAGCAGATATGACAGTTTCAAAATTCTCATTGATTTTATTTGATTTTGATAAATCAGATATTCCAGAGGAGAATATTGCAATCTTAAAGAAATTTGTTACTCCGGCTATTAAAGGGAATTCAAAAGTTAAAATTTTTGGATATACAGATAAAATTGGTCCGGATCTTTACAATAAGACATTGTCTACCGACAGAGCAAATGCAGTAAGAGATATACTTCAAACACAAATCCCTGATGCAATGTATGAAGCATTTGGTAGAGGTGAAGACGTTCCAATTTTTGATAATGATATTGCTACAGGACGTCTACTTTCTAGAACTGTGCAGATTTATGTAGAAACTCCACGCTAATTAATATTAGCCTTTAATTGTATTATTGCCGGCGAGAGGTTTTTCCTTTCGTCGGCTTTATTTCTTGATATCAAACGGATTATATGCAACAACTTAATAGTTCTCATCCTGCAATGGCATGTATAAGCAATTTCTCACTTGCAGATATTGAAACGTATATTAAAAGTATAGGTGAGCATAACTATAGGTCTAAACAAATCTTTACATCCTTATATGATAAAAAAAATATTGCTCTTCATTCATTTGATGAGTTAACAGTAATACCCAAATATATAAGAGAACAATTATCAGAGGATTTTGGACCACATTTTAGATCTGTAATACTAAAAAACAAGCAAGTATCTAAAGATGGAACATGCAAAATGCTTTTTTCATTATTAGATGATACTGCAATAGAAACTGTTCTGATCCCAAGTGAATTGGTAAATGCAGAGGGTGAACCAAAAAGAAAAACATTATGCATTTCTACACAAGCTGGATGCGCTTTGGGATGTGCATTTTGTGCAACTGCAACATTAAAATTAAGAAGGAATTTAGCTGTATCTGAAATTGTAGATCAATTTATGGCTGCTAGAGAAATCTGTGATACTCAGATAACAAATATCGTATTTATGGGAATGGGTGAGCCCTTACTTAATTATGACAATGTTATGAAAGCTGTTGAAATACTTACTGATAAAGAACATGGCTTGATGAATAGCAAGCATATTACCCTGTCTACAGCAGGTGTAATACCTGGCATAATAAAAATGGCAGATCAACAATCCAGTATTAAATTGGCTTTGTCTTTACATGCAACAACAGATGCACAAAGAATATCTATAATGCCGATTGCAAAAAAATATTCATTAAGAGAATTAGGAGATGCTTTAGAATATTATTATCGCAAAACAAAAAATCCTGTTACATATGAATATATATTATTTCAAGGTGTAAATGATTCTGAAGCAGATGCTAAAAGGCTAGCAAAAATCACAAGAAGAATTCCTTCTAAAGTAAATGTTATTCCATTTCACGAAATAGAATTTACTTCCCCTACAGGCATTTCTGCCACGTTAAAACCGGCTCCTGAACAAACATTTCTTGCATTTATACAATCACTTAAAGCAAAAGGTGTAATGGTAATGATTAGATCTTCAAGTGGCTTAGATATAGATGCCGCTTGTGGTCAATTAGCTTTTTCTAATAATAATCCCCCGATGTCTTTTTTTGAACATACAGACTCAATGCCATCTCAGGCCTTAGAATGAAGAGATATAGGCCATATATCATCTTAATTCTATTATGTATTTCTCCTTATATTTTGGCTAAGGACACCTGGAATAATGCAGTTTTTCAAACTGTAAAGCCACTTGAAAATAAGGCATATAGGCTTAGGCTTATCAATGGTGATATAAGTACAGGCATATCTTTAGGAAAAGGAATAGATGCTTTACGAGAAAATGGTAGCATTGAAGAATCTATTGTGATAAAAACATTAAGTAATATAGATACAATATATGCTGATGATATAGCTGAAATTTCATTTTTGGAAGATGCTTATCGTTTTGACTCTCAATTATTTTTGATGCCAACAGCTAATCCAATTAAATTGAATCATTCTTTGCAAATCACTGAACTTTGTTTTGCACAAGCACATATAGGTTGGGACAGATTTTCTGTGATAGCAGGCGCATCATTAATTCCAGGTATTACATGGCAGGAACAAGTTAAATTACTTAATGTAAAAGCAACTCTTTATCAAGAAAACAATGTTGATATGCCAGGTAGATATGCATTTGCAACAGGTATTAATCTTGGTTTTGCAAATAGTAATAATGCAATTCAACATATATATGCAGTTGGATCCTTTACAATGGAAAGAACAACATTAACCACTACAGCATTCTATAAAGTTGGAGTTTCTGATATATATGAAGCAAAGGCATCTTCATTTGGGTCTACACTCATTTCTATGCCAAATGGGACACTAGGTTTCGGCATAGGTTTCGATACTAGATTATCGGACAGACATGAAACAAGAGCAATTGCAGAATTATGGTGTTTAGATCTTTTAAAACCCCGTAACTCTGCCGCATTTATTGGTATTCGTTTGCATAGTTCTGTCTATGCAGCAGATTTTGGACTTTCCCTTTTTTCTGCTCCATTTATTATTCCGGCATGTTCATTTAAATGGATGCCATTTTAAAAGGATACTTTGTGAGAACTCTTACGATTTTAGGCTCAACTGGCTCTATTGGAACTCAAACATTAGATATTTTAGATAGATTTCCTGAAGAATTTCAGCTTAATTTCCTCACTGCACATACCAGAATAGCAGATTTAGAAGCCCAAGCTTTACGATATCAACCTAAAGGTGTTGCTATAAGTAATGAAGCTTGCTGGAAAGAATTTAAAAAAAACACAAAATTTACTGGTGAAATCCTTTGTGGTGAAGAAGGAATAATTGCTGCGGCTGCAGATGCTTCTAATGATATCGTTATGCAAGCATTAGTGGGCTTTAGCGGGGTAATGCCTACACTTGCTGCAATACAAGCAGGAACATCGATTGCTTTGGCTAATAAAGAAACATTAGTAAGTGCTGGAAGCATTGTTATGAAAGCTGCACAAGATAAAAATGTTCCAATACTCGCCGTCGATAGCGAACATAGTGCAATCCTGCAATGCTTAAGTGGCGAAGCCCATAATTCTATAGAAAAATTAATATTAACTGCATCTGGCGGACCATTTAGAACATTGTCTCATGATGAGTTTAGTTCTATTACAGTAGAAAAGGCATTAAAACATCCAAATTGGGTAATGGGAAGTAAAATCACAATCGATTCATCAACATTGATGAATAAAGGTTTTGAAGTAATTGAAGCACATTATTTATTTGATATTTCTATTGAACATATTGAAGTTATCATTCATCCGCAAAGTATCATACATTCAATGATTCAATTTACTGATGGTTCTATAAAAGCACAATTAGGAACACCAGATATGAGAATTCCTATAATGTATGCTTTGTTTTATCCAGAACATAAGCCAGCTGATTTACCCAGACTTGATTTAATCTCAATGGGCAATTTATCTTTTCAAAAACCAGATATTCATAAATTTCCTTGTCTTGCACTAGCATATCAAGCCTTATCTATTGGTGGAATAGCACCAGCAACAATAAATGCTGCCAATGAAATAGCAGTTCAGGCTTTCTTAAAAAAACACATATCTTTCAATCAAATACCACAATCAATAGAATATACATTACATAAAATGCCAATAATACATCAACCATCTATTAGTGATATCAGTCATGCAGATACCGAAGCCAGAAAAATTGCAGCAGAATTTCTTCATTATATAGCATCTTAGATAATCATATACTTGCAATAAATATTATCATGATATGTCTTAGCACAGTACTTTTCAATGATCATATTTTGGCTATTGAATATCATAGCACGATATTTGTATTATCACTTTTAGTATTTCTCTTATAATTAACGAGGAAATCATACCCCTTGAGCCCTTTATTCAGTTACATTTCAGCTATTAATAAGTTGTTATGAGCTTGTTTGATGTGCACCGCTTAAGCGGAGTATTGCTTTCACTATTCGTAAGAAATTCGGAGTAGTTAATTATGGAGCCTTCTAAAAAGCGCATTTTGTGGATTGATGATGAAATTGATTTATTAAGACCACATATTATCCTGCTAAATCAAAGAGGATATGACGTTACAACAGCAACTAATGGGGAAGATGCAATTGAATTAGCATCTGTTGAACAATTCGACCTTATATTTCTTGATGAGTCCATGATGGGGATGTCTGGCTTGGAAACATTAGGATTTTTAAAAGACATAGACCCCTCAACGCCAGTTGTTATGGTTACCAAAAATGAAGCTGAAGATTTAATGGAAGAAGCGATTGGACGCAAGATCAATGATTATCTAACTAAACCAGTAAATCCAGCACAAATCCTAGCAGCTTGTAAAAAATTCCTTGAAACAAGAAGAATAACAGAACAAAAAATCACGCAAGATTATCTACAAGGATTTACCGAAATTTCTAGAAGATTATATGGCTTTCAGGATTGGTCTGATTGGTTAGATATTTATATAAAACTTGTGAATTGGAGCATAGAATTAGATAAACATCCAGAATTAGGATTTCATCAAACATTAAAAGATCAATGGCGTGAATGTAATGCCGAATTCGGAAAGTTTTTTGAAAATAATTATGAATCTTGGTTAAGAGGCGATGATCCTTCAGCTCCTAAATTATCTCCACAGATAGCAGATAAATTCCTTTTGCCAAAGCTTCAAAATGGACGTCCCACATTCTTTTTCGTTATTGATTGCATGCGTCTAGATCAATGGCTAATGATGGAAGAGTTAATTCGGCCATATTTTACAGTGCAGAAAGACTATTATTGTTCTATTGTTCCTACATCAACTCCATATGCAAGAAATGCAATTTTTGCAGGTTTATTCCCTTCTGAAATTCAAAAGCATTATCCACAATGGTGGTCGGGCGATGCATTGGGTGTTAGTGAACACAGCCAAAATGCACATGAAAAGCAATTATTAGATGCACTGATCAAACGTAAACGCATTACTCTAAAAAATGAATTGTCTTATGTAAAAATCATAGACACAGATTATGGCAAAAAGATTGAAAATGATATTCTTAGATATGCCAGGAATCATCTTACAGCAATTGTAATAAATGCTGTAGATATGATAGCCCACTCGCGTTCGGATTATCCCATTTTAAAAGAAATTGCACCTGATGAATCAGCATATAGATCATTAACAAAGTCTTGGTTTCAACATTCTAGTTTTCTAGGAATGCTCAAAACCTTATCTCAAATCAAAGATATAAATATCGTGATTACTACAGATCACGGTTCTGTTCGATGCATGCATCCAGTAAAGGCCATGGGTGACAGAGACACTTCTACATGCCTTCGATTCAAGTATGGAAAAAATGTTAAAACCGAGGCAAGAAATGCCATGATGATTAAAAACCCTGAAGCATATAAACTTCCCAGCCATGGAATGAATACTAATTATATTGTTGCTAAAGAGGATACATATTTTGTGTATCCAACAGATTTTAATCATTATGCGCAAAGATATCGCGATAGTTTTCAGCATGGCGGAATTTCTTTAGAAGAAATGATATTACCTGTCATTATTCTTGAACCTCGTTAATCATAGTTCTACCTTTGGTTTTACTATCTACTATTTGTGTCACATTAGAGCATTGCTTATGGAATCGGAAAGCTACTTGTCATATTCTGAAGAAGATACCCGTACAATAGGCAAAAGTTTTGCAGAAAAATTATCTCATGGAGATATTATCACATTACTTGGTGATTTAGGAGCAGGAAAAACAGAATTTGTTCGTGGAATATGTTCCTATTTTTCTGTAAATGAAATTGTATCTAGCCCAACATTTACTATTATGAATCAGTATTTTGGTAATTCTCCTAATGGTGAAGAATTTACCATCTATCATATAGATTTATATAGAATCAATGATCCAAAGGAATTAGAAGAAATAGGTTTTTCGGAATGTATGGCTGATTCTAAAGCTATTAAATTTGTAGAATGGCCTGAAAAAGCAGATACTTTTATGCCGCCAATTCACTGGCAAGTTGATGTAGGTGTAGATGAAGAACATGAACTACAAAGAACAATCACAATGATGTTTAAAGGAGAAATTCAAGCATGATTGGCTTGATTGATACTCATGCACATATTGATGGTGATTCTTTTGATGAAGATAGACATGATATGATTCAAAGGGCTTTTGATAATGGCCTAGAAGCGATTATTATTCCAGCAATTGAAAGCAAAAATTATGATAAGATTATTCACTTATGTGATAATTATCCTCAAATTTATTGCGGAATGGGCATTCATCCCCATAATGTTGCCAATGCTACAGATCTTGATATTGAATTAGTAAAACAATATGCTGATCACAAAAAAGTAATTGCCATTGGTGAAATTGGTTTAGATTATTATTATGATTTTGCTCCTAAAGAAATTCAAAAAGAGATGTTTAGGAAACAGTTAATCCTAGCAAAACAGCTGGATTTGCCTGTTATCATTCATAATAGAGAGTCAGATAAAGATCTACTTTCAATACTGAAAGAAGAGCAAGACGGAACATTAAACGGCGTGTTACATTGTTTTTCATCTGATTTAGATACCTTATACCAAGCACTTGATATCAATATGCATATATCTTTTACAGGTAATATTACCTATAAAAAAAGTACTCTTTCTGATATCGTAAAAGCAGTTCCTTTAGATAGAATAATGGTTGAAACTGATTCTCCATTTATGACACCAGTGCCACATAGAGGTAAAAGAAATGAACCCTCTTTTGTTAAATATATTGCCGAAAAAATCGCCGAAATACATGATTTACAATTTGAGCAGGTATGTACTATGACTTCTAACACAGCAAAAAAATTATTCAGACTATCGATGTTAATTGTACTTTTTAGTGCTATTACTGGTTTCTCTCAATCCATATATGCTCAGATTTCTGATGATTCTACAGAATATGAAGAAGAGATCATTCCTCAAAATCCATATTCTCGAACTTTTGGTATTGGCATATTTGTAGCCACCAATACCGCCATCGAGCAATTGACGTTTGAACAAAGAACTAATTCTCGTTCTACTCGATCTTATGATGGAAATGCAGCATTAGGTTTTTCTTTAGGATATACTATCATAGACCCAATTATGATAGAAGCAGGATATCTTTATACACGAAATAATAAACCAATCGAATTAGGGTATTCAACCCTTCCGAATACTTATGAGATTTTTAATATAAGTATGCGTGCAATTGCAAATCCTAGAAGTAAAGTAGCTTTCTTTGCCATTGGAGGATTATCCTATATCTCAAATACGATTTTGGGCGAGATTAGGAATGTAATTGGTTTTAATGCCGGTGCTGGCTTTATGGTGCAAATTCCAACAGATTATGGCATTTTTGTACCAACTGCAGAATGGCGCTTAGATTTTGAAGGTAAAGAATTTAGAACAGGTAAGGAAGATATCGATAGAAAATTCAAAGGTTGGGGTCCTGTTACCATAAATTCATTTTATTCTTTACCGAAGCTGACGATATTCTGGTATCCAAAATTTTAATTCAAAGGGCTTTTAAAGCCCTCTTTTTTTTTCTTTTCTGTTTTTTTCCTTGATGGAACACACCGAACAAACCAAACAATCAAAAATATCAACAAGTACCATTAGCAAAATGGGAGTTGATTTACTACATGGTCCTATAGATTCTACACTAAGAACATTTGCAATCCCAATGGCATTCAGTTTTTTAGTGAATATGCTTTATTCATGGATTGATACTTATTTTGTTAGCAGAATTGGTTCTGCTGCAATTGCTGCAATTGGAGTAAGTGAACAATTAGGATTCTTAATTTTTAATTTTGGAAGCGGATTTGCTATAGGCACTGGAATTATAGTTGCCAGAAGAATTGGCGAAGGAAATAAACAAGAAGCTAATTATACTGCCACTCAAGGCATTGTTACAATGCTGGTTTTCTCTAGTTTACTAGCAATTACTTTAGGGATTTTCTTACCTCATACATTACAATTATTAGGTTTAGATAAAGATCCAGAAGTATATAATTTAACAAAGGTCTATTTATTCGCTTTACTTTTTGGTGTTCCAGGAAACTTTGTAACATTTCAAATAAATGCGATAGTTAGATCTAGTGGTAATTCAATATACCCAATGATAATTTTACTATTAACCACTGTTATCAATGCAATTCTAGCTCCAATCTTAATATTTGGATATGGGCCAATTTCTGCAATGGGCATGATGGGCGCAGGAATTGCAACCGCTGCAGCTCAGTTAATTGGTGGGGTAATTTCCTTAAGCCTTATTCTTACAGGAAAATCTGGATTACATTTGGTTTTTGATAAATTTCGATTCGACTTTCCTCTTATTATTCGCATTGTCAAACAAGGTATTTGGTCCTCATTGCAAATGTTTGCTGTAAGTGTTAGTCGAATTTCATTATTCAAAATTGCTGCTATATTCGACCCAAAAATAATTGTTGCAGCATATACATTAGGATTAAAAGTTGATCTCTTTGCTTTTATGTCTGTATTCGCCGTCGGAATAGCAGTAGAAACTGCAACAGGACAAAATCTAGGGGCAAAAAATTATAATAGAATATTTGCATTCCATAAATCAGCTGTTAAACAATTAACTATTCTGTTAAGCATCTTAGCTATTATAGCATTTCTTGTTGGCGAACAATTCGCTCTTATTTTTACCAAAGACCCAGCAATTATTGATGCTACCGTAAAATATCTTCATATAGCATGTTTTGGCTATATCTTTTTTGCTTTTGGATTTGTGAATATCCGGGTAATTAGTGGTGCAGGAGCAACAATGAGAAGTATGATTATTGTAGCTTCAACACTTATCGGTGTTCAAGTTCCAACTGCTTATGCATTATCTCATTTTACTCCTTTAAGAGAAACAGGTATTTGGATAGGTGTTGTGATAAGTTATATTGCTTTAACTATAGTTGGATATCAACAACTTAAAGCGAAATCTTGGCTTAAAACTGCCATCTAAAATAATAGAATAATCAGGGGAATGATTATGAAACACTTAATGATCTTAGTGTTATTGGGAACACATATACAGTGTTTTTCACAAGATGATAGCGATGTGATTCTCGATCCATCACTGAATGAAGCAGCATTATTTGAATCTGATATGTATGAATATTATGTTTCTAATAAGATAAACTTATCACAATCAACCTATAATGACATTGCTCTTTTACCAGGGATTTCACTTATTACTGCTAAAAAAATTAAGAGAATGCTCTTAGATTCAACCCTAAGTGTACAAAACATTATACAAGACACTGCATTACATTTATCAATATATCAACAGCAAGTACTTCAATATTGTACATATATTGGTGAATCTTTATCTCATATTGATTCTAGTTCTTTGCAATTACATGTAAAACAAAGGATCAGATATCTGCAAAAGTCTGGTGCATCCAAAGGACAAATTAATAGTAATTTTACTGGCTCTGCTCACGAATTGTATAGTCGAACTCAGATGACTTTAGGTGATTTTCAAAGCGGTTTTACTTTCTGTAAAGATTCGGATGAACCATATATTTTTTCATTTTTAAGTTATTATGCTTCATATACTAAGGACTCACTTACCGTATTGTTAGGCGATTATATTCCACATGTATCTATGGGGTCTTTATTATCTTCAGGATTAAGATTTTCAGGAGGATTATATCCAATTTCTTCATTAAATTCTTGGAAAACATCCATTAAGCCTTGGACATCTTCGATGGAACACATCTATTTCCGTGGAATTTCTGTTGAACATGTGAAAACTTTCAATCATCTTACTGTACACTCAGCGCTCTTTTTTTCTGACCGAAATAGAAGTGCTAATCTTGATGTAAATGGAGCAATTACTGGTTTTCCAATTAATGGATTATATAGAACATCCACAGAGCAGCATGCAATAAATAATGCCAAAGAGAGAAAATATGGAGCATTTTCAGAAATAAGTGATTCACTGTATAAAGTTACTTTAGCCCTCTTGATGTGCAATTATGATAAGCCTATTCATAGTAATTCAGAAGCTTCTTTTCAACAAGCTCATAATATTACAATGTCTATTGCAGGAAAATATAGAATAAACAATATTAATCTTCAATCTGAATTCTTATTAGACAAGAATTTTGCTTATGGCTTTCAAAGTGCTTTTGTATTTGATAAAGACATCTATAATATTGGCATAGGAATATCTCATTGGCCAATTGATATATTATCTCCATTTGGCCAAACAATTGGAAGATTCATAAAGCCAACTAATCAATCAAGTATGTATGCTGCTTTAGAATACAAAGCTTCACATAATCTATATTTTTCTGGTTATGCATCATTCTATTCATCAAAACAACCAAGATTTGGAGATGATTTTCCTAAAACAGGTATGATTACTTCAATTCAATGTAAAGTACATACTTCTTTAAAAACGTATTATCTTTTGCAATTTTCAGATGAAGTAAGTTCTGAGACTGAATTACTTATACCACAACACAGAGTATATTCTTCGATGCAAACCAAAAGATTTCAAGCTGGATGTTCTTCTTCTCATAGTACTATAAATATTCAATATAAAGTAGCATATACGTCAAAAAAATATAAAGAATCAGGTAGGAGTGAATATGGATTAGCGGGATCATTACTCTTAAGTGGCACAGTACCATATATAGAAAATCTTCATATACATATTAAACAAACAGTGTTTTCTGTATCTGATTATATGGCTTCAATTTGGTTCCCAGAATCGGGTTTGCCAGGGCAAATCTTCTTTAATCCATTATATGGGAAAGGAGTACAAACAATAATTTCTGCAAAATACTTGATACATAATAGAGTAAGTATTTCTACTAATATATCGGGAATTTATAAACCCATGCAAAAAGAATTAGGTAGTGGATTAGACGCAATTTCTGGGTCTAGCAAGTATACTTATGGAATTCAGGCCGATATTCAATTTTGATTGAGAATATATTCCGCCAATTTGGGTTTTACATTAAATTCTTTGCTTGCATTTTGCCATCTTTCCAGGGCTTCTTGCTTATGTTTATGTGGCATATTGTGTATATATACAGCCCTAATCATGATATTTTTAGCAGTATGTTCTAATGGAGTAAATTCTATTAAATCTGCACTATAGCTTTGACTACATAAAATGTCTTTACGCATTGAATCAGTAATTAAGTCTCCTAAACGTTCTTTAGCTATTCCATCTTTTAGCAATAAAGATATATTCTCTGGCATATTTTTAATATTCATTTGTTGTTGCACATAATGGTGACAACATGGAGCAGCCAAAATAATTGCTGCTTTTCTATGTAATGCTAAAAACAAAGCATCATCTGTTGCAGTATCACATGCATGCAAAGCAATATGGACTTCAGCGAATTCGTCGATTTTAGGTCCATTCCAATCAACAATAGGTGTACACTCAAAATGTGCAAGGTGTTCCAATCCAAGATTTTTAGAAGAAGTATTACAAAAATCTACAAGTACTGGGTTATATTCTAAACCATATAATTCTGCTTCGAGATGACAGCTATAAATCATCCACCACAATAATGAAAAACTTAAATATGCTTTTCCGCATCCGCTATCTATAATTCTAATTTTCTTATTATCAATATGTGAAGATTGTTGTTTATAGAGATTGATGAAGTGATTGATTTGCTTGTATTTATCTCTCATAGAAGGTATAATGACACCTTTCTGATCGCAAATCCCTAATGCTTTAAGTAAGATTTCTGCATTGTAAGGATTTACAAGCATATCTTTTTCAAGATCATTAAAGGATTTGTTAACCCAATTCTTTTTTGATGGAGCAGTATATTTGTATAATAAAGAAGGACTAGATATGCTGTTATATTTTCCTTGAGACCTTATATAGAGGTCCTTATGGCTCATTTGAATATGTAATTGTCCAAAAGGTACATGTAGATATGAATCAATAATCTGAAACAATTCTTTAATATTATTTAGACTAAAATTATACGTAAAAGACTGCTTCTGAGTAAGAATTTCTCTTTGAATTGAGATCTGCGAATCTTGTTGAGAGCTAATCATTACCGTCATTTTTTTACAATAAAGATACGATTGATTATCTGGTTCAATAGTAATAGACTCTTTAACTCTGCAATCCGAAAATGTAAGAATAATATCAGACGCCAACATGTCTGAATGTTCACTAGAAATGAAGAACTCTTTTACGGTATGTATTCCAGATTGAAGCATAGAATTGTATTTATCAGCATTGTAAAACATCAAATATTTTTTTACAAAATATAGGTTTTTAAGAACATGTTCTTATTATGAAAATATATGAAAGAAATTTACACGAATCATATATCAATGATTTTTCATTGAATTCAATTCAATAAACCTTAGATCCAATAAAAAATTGATTGTAATCATTGTCAAAATAACGAATCAGTTTTTGTATTTTTGCTCATAGTAATCCTTTATCACAATATATTTTCTCATGAAACACTTCAAAGCATCGATAACAGTTTCTTTGCGAAAGAGCATTTTAGATGTTCAAGGTAAAACAGTAGAACATGCCTTACATTCCACAAATTTCCCAATGATTAAGAATACAAGAATTGGCAAACATGTCGAATTGGAAATAGATGCAGAAAATGCAGAAAAAGCTTATGAAATGCTTTCTGATGCATGTAAAACAATCATTTCAAATCCAATTATGGAAGATTACCATATTGAACTTCATGAAATGGAGGCATAATCATGAGATTTGGAATAGTGGTATTTCCGGGTTCAAATTGTGATCATGATGCATTTTATGCAACTAGGCATAATGCTGAAAGCGAATCAATTATGTTGTGGCATAAAGATACTTCGATACCAAAAGGAACAGATTGTATAATCTTACCTGGTGGTTTTTCTTATGGCGATTATTTGAGATGTGGTGCAATTGCTCGTGTATCTCCAATTATGACAGCTGTTACCCAGCATGCTAAACGTGGTGGATATGTATTGGGAATATGTAATGGCTTTCAGATTTTAACAGAATCAGGTCTATTACCTGGTGCATTATTACGCAATTCATCACTTAATTTTATCTGCAAGGATATATATGTAAGAGCTGAAAATAGTGTCTCACCATTTACAAATAGATTAGAACAGGGACAAATTTTGCGAGTGCCTATTGCTCATGGAGAAGGTAATTATTTTGCTGATGAAGACACCTTAAACATGCTTGAACAACAAGGCAGAGTTGCATTTAAATATTGCGATGTGAATGGCAATACAAATCTTGATTCTAATCCAAATGGTTCGGCAAGGAATATAGCAGGCATCCTCAATGAACAAGGAAATATTCTTGGTATGATGCCTCATCCAGAGCGTTGTTGCGATGTACAGATTGGTAATGCAGATGGATTGGCAGTATTTCAATCATTGATTTCTGCAGCTGAAGTACTTATATAAATATTTTGACTATGTACTTGATCATTTTCACATTATGAGGTTTTTATGGGTTTTCTCCCCGGCGGATCGGAATGGCTACTTATATTGCTATTCATTATTATCTTTTTTGGTGCAAAAAAAATTCCAGAATTGATGCGCGGATTGGGAAGTGGTATTCGTGAATTTAAAAAAGCTTCCAATGGTGAAGACATAAAAGATTCAACATCAGAAAAGAAAGACACAGAATAAGGCTTTAGCTTTTTGTATTGTTTTTACTATCAATAAAGAAACTCCATGTTTGATATTGGCGGAGCAGAATTTCTTATGATTGGCTTAGCAATTTTATTATTGTTTGGGCCAAAGAAAATCCCGGAAGTAATGCATTCGATAGGGAAAGGAATACGCTATTTTAGGAAAGCACAAGAAGATTTAAAATCTCAGATTCGTGATATCTCTACAGAGGTAGAAAAACAAACAAATATCACAAATACAGTTATAAATGAATCTTCATCTCAGATTCAGATAGATACAACAATTGTAGAATCAGAAACACAAACAATCTCTATTAGGCCAGCTGAAGGGTCTTTAGCAAGAAATGTGCATATCGATGAAATACAAGAAGATTCTACACATATTTCAGACCCCAATCCGCAAAAAACTCTTGAACAAGGTGAATAAAATAAGATATATCTATCTGGCAGCGATTTGTTGCCTGATATATTCCTCTGCACTTGCCCAGGATAGTTCTATTATCCCAATTATAAAAGATTCTAATAGCATTGTATTAAAGCAAAGTAAATCTCCATTTAATGCTGTTCTCTATTCTTTTATATTTCCAGGTAGTGGCCAACTATATGTAGAGTCTTATTGGAAAGCCCCTTTAGCAGCGGGTGCTGCAGGTTTTTTTATCTATCAGATACTCCATAATCACTCCCTTTATACTCAAAATGCAGATGCTTATAATCAAGCAATTGCAAATGGACAATCACCATTATTACCTGAAATTGATTTACTACAAAGAAAAAGAGAATTTTATAATAATAATAGAGATATAAATGGATTATATCTATTAGCTGTTTATGGAATTGCTGCCGTTGATGCTTATGTAGGTGCCCATCTTTTTGATTTTGACATCAGTGATGATTTGTCTATGACTATTCTTCCACATCCAATCAATAATGGCGGAGTTTTCTCTGCTAGAATTACTTTTTAGTTTTCTACCGTAGCGCCTTGAGGCAAAATATAAAAAGCTGGACTTTGCGAATAATAACCACTCCCCAATGGAAATTCCCTTTTTTGTCTTTTTCCATTTTTCAGTTTTATAGTTATAGATTTTCTTGTTTTGTTTTTTTGCACAGAGCCTTTATTGGGGATATCGATAGTAAAAGATTGTGCTTTGCCAGAATTAATGCCAGCAATAATATGTATATTTTGTTTTCCTATAGGAATCATGATTAAACTACGACCATCTTTAGGTACAATTAAACCGCTTTGTAAAGAAGGAAGATATGTAAAATCACCTTTCCCATTTCCTAATAGAACACATCCCAAACCATTATCATAACGGAACATTTCGGGGTCGGGACCATTAAAATTTCCAATAGCCATGATATCCATTGCACCATCAGCATTAAAATCCTCGGCAATTAAGCCATATATAGGAGAAAATTGCATCTCAATAGGTAATTCATGCACAATAAACTGTCCTGCACCTTTATTTTCCAACCACATCGTTGAATAATTATGTGCAGTAAAATGAAGTGCATCAGTAATTGAAGCACCAAAGATATCTTCGAAACTGGCTTGGCCATAACTATGATAATTTGGAAACCTTCTATTTAAGGTAGGTATTTGAGCATATAAAGGAGCCCTCATTCTTACTGGATAGCGTTTTCCACCATTCCAATATGTCATAATCACATCATTGCTACCATTTTCATCAAAATCTTTGACATATAATTCTATAGGTTTTTCTATGGTTGGTTTATATCGCGTATTCTTTCCTACATTTCCACACACATAATCCATATCGCCATCATTATCGATATCTGCAGAAATTATACTATTATAAGCACCAGAAATTGAATCTTTAATTGGATGAGAAATTGATAATTTTCCTTTATTGTTTATAAATAAAGTTGGAGACATCCATTCGCCAACTATCCATAAATCCATATCATTATCATTATCAACATCGCTCCACAATGCAGAAGTTACTAATCCTATAGAACTTAAACCTGGAGCTATAGAATCAGTTATATCTTTCCAGCCATTTATATCTTTTCTAAGAAGTATAGACTTTGGGATAAAGGGATATTTTCCGGGAATAGCTCTGGCACCAATAAATATATCTATATCACCATCACTATCGTAATCAGCGCCAACTGTACAAGATGCAGCCGATTGTTCACCAGGTATTTCCATTATTCCTTGAGCTTTAGCAAATAAGCCTTTTCCATCATTTATATACAGTCTGTCTTGTAATAGGTCCATTTCTTCTTGGGCAAGTTCATTACCACCAGAACTAATATAGCAGTCATTGTCTCCATCACCATCTGCATCAAACAGCAAAATTCCCTGATCTTCATATCGAAAATCAGCTTCGAATGCAGGTTGAGTGAGTATTGTAAATTTTCCTGAAGCATTTCCGATATAACACATCGCTGGGATTTCGTGAGAACCACCAATTATTAAGTCATCTATAGCGTCGCCATTAATATCAGCAGCAGCAATGGCTGGTCCATTTATTGAAAGCCTTCCAGGCATTAAACGCTGTTGATAAAAATCATCAAATAGATTTTCTTTATGCTTATAATCAATACTTTCTGATGCAGATACTTCTGTACATAGCAATGGTTTGGAATCAATCATTGCCGCATATTTTTCATCTGCTTGTTTAATCGTTATCAATTTATTAATAGGCACAGAATTCACTATTTGTTTTAAAGATCCTGGCCAATACACAATTACTTTTTTGATTTCAGTAGCATCTGCCAATCCAACATGAATGATTGGATCTACACAAGATAAAAATCCACGACCTGAATGGGCTTCTCTATATGCAATAAAATCTTTGCCTTTTACGGTATAATGAACTTCGATCTTTGCACCAATACCTGCGCTATTTTTTGCAGCTCCGCGTAATTGTATCCTCAAAAAATTGCCACGTTTTTGTTCAACCGCCATATTACGATAAAGAAAAGCATTGGAATCTATATTATTCAATGCCATATCTAGATCACCATCATTATCGAAATCGGCATAAATAGCACCATTTGTACTTAACTTTTGCGTAAGACCCCATTCATTACTTATATCTTCAAATTGAAGATTCCCTTTATTTCTAAAAACATAATTTCTTAATCTAGTTTTAGGCAAAGAATTAATAAGCCACATAAACTTATCAGTCTTTTTCTTAACGCTATAACTAGCAATATCCATGTCTTGTCCATCTCTATTTATACCATTCATGATACAAATATCTTGCATGCCATCATTATCCATATCGGCAAACAAGCTAGCCCAACTCCAATCTGTTTCTGCAATTCCGGCTAAATAACCAATATCACAAAAATTAAGATTTCCACAGTTTAATTGAAGGCAATTTCTGGTTAAAGAAGTGGAATCAAAATATGGATTAAAAGTAGAAGGGGTTGTCATTTGTGTTAAACGTCTTTCATGATCTGGAGGCAACATATCAACTGTTAATATATCGGCCAATCCATCATTATTGATATCTCCAATATCAGAGCCCATAGAAAAATGAGAAGTATGACGAAGTTTCTGCGGGGCGATATCAGTAAAAGTACCATTCTTATTATTGATATAGAGCAAATCCCTGGCTTCAAAGTCATTTGCTACATAAATATCTGTCCACCCATCATTATTTAGATCCCCTAAAGCAACACTTAAACAATATCTATCATCATCAATTCCAGCTTGTTTTGAGATATCTGAAAATATACCATTATTATTGATCATGAGCTTATCTGCATAGCCATGCACTTGGGCATAGCCGCCGGCAGTATACCCATTTTGACCAATATATGCATCTAAATCCCCATCATGATCATAATCAAAAAATACAGCTTGAACACTTTTACCTTCAAAATTCAAACCATATTCAGCACCTTTTTCAGTGAATATGCCATTACCATTATTGATATACAATAAATTTGGATCATTAAATCTACATATATAAAGGTCTAGATCGCCATCACCATCTATATCTACAAAAGTAGAACCAAAACTCAAAGAAGCAGAATCTGAAATTCCAGCTTTTTTTGAGATATCTTCAAATTTCCAATTTCCTTTATTGAGATATAATGTATTAGGTACTTGCATACCTGTAAAGAAAAGATCTATCAATCCATCATTATTAATATCACCAGCTGCAACACCATTACCTATATACACAAAGAACTGTCTACTATAATTAAAATCTTCTGTTTCTATCAGCCTATTAAAAAAGGTAATTCCAATAGATTCAGGTGATTGTAATTCTAAGAGTGGCGCCTTCCCTATTTTCTCATGTGATTGAGAAAGAATAGTATTGAATGTAAAAACAGACAATAGAAATGATAAATAGATATGTATTTTCATGCGTAAAACAGGGGAATTTCTGAGCCATGTTAAAAAGAAAGGCCTAATCTACAAAATCAATAGAAGTTAAATGAAATAAAAATGATCAAATTTTATGCAAGCCATTTAATTTTCAAAAACATAAGCTTATCTAAAAAGCATTTTTATGTTATTTTTGCAAATCAATATTATGCTTTGTGATTGCAGCATCATGAAAGCAAACCGGAATCATCATTTTCTTCTTATATAAGGCTACTCATGGATACTAAGAGTATTCTGTTTATCATTACTTTACTTATTGCTGGTGGTTTTTTTGCGAATAATGTAAAAAGACTTATAGGCTATTTACGCTATGGAAAGCCAGACAATAGAACTGATAAACTTTTTGCGAGAATTAAGCAGACATTGTTAGTGGGATTTGCACAAACAAAAATATTAAGAGATAAAGTAGCCGGGCCAATACATGCAGGTATATTTTGGGGATTTTTAATTCTTCTATTCTCTGCAGCTGAAGCGGTGTTAGAAGGTATCAATCCAGCCTTATCTTTTAATGTTCTAGGACCTCTTTATTCGGTGATAACTGTTCTTACCGATTTCTTTTGTTTACTTATTATTATTGGTACTGCTTTATCGTTATGGCGCAGATATATTTTAAAAATAAAACGATTACAAGTAGAGAATGAAAAAGTTGAAGCTGGAATGATTTTACTAATAATTTTTAGTATCGTTACTTCTTTATTGCTTCAGAACTCTGCCAGAGTTGCTATGGGGACAGATTTTTCTTGGGCTTTAAGGCCTGTATCAAACATTATTGCATCTATTCTTCCTTTGGGCCATATCTCATTTGAAATATTTTGGTGGATGCATATTATCTTAATTTTTTGCTTTACCAATTATTTGCCATTTAGTAAACATTTGCATGTTTTAACTTCTATTCCAAATGTGTTTTTGAGCAATTTAGGACCAGTTAATTCTCTAGAAAAAATTGATTTTGAGAAAGAAGATGCTATCAAATTTGGCATCACAGATATAGAGGATTTTTCGTGGAAAACATATGTAGACAGCTATACATGTACACATTGTGGAAGATGTACAAGCGTTTGCCCTGCAAATCAAACTGGAAAAGTTTTAGACCCAAGAATGATTATTGTTGGTATTTATGATAGAATAATGGATAAGGCTCCATTATTAGATAAAATAACTGATTATAAGAAAAATGCTTCTAGACAAGATGTACGAAAAGCTGCAGATGGATTATTAACTGGAAAAAAATCAGATGAATTTGATTCTGATGAATCACAGCTTTTTACTTTATTATTGAATGATGATGAACAGAATATTTGGAATAAAAAGCTTGTTGGAGATTATGTAAATCCAGATGCATTGTGGGCTTGTACAACTTGTGCTGCATGTATGCAGGAATGTCCAGTTAATATTGAACATGTTCCAGCAATTGTTGGAATGAGACGCTCTATGGTAATGATGGAATCATCATTTAATGAGGAAAGTGCCTTACTTCCAGATATTTATGGAAATATGGAAACAAATTCTGTTCCTTGGGGAGGATTTAGCGAGCAAGACAGAGCAAATTGGGCAGATGGAAAAGGAATTAAAACCGCTGCAGAAGACCCAGAAATGGATGTTTTATTCTGGGTTGGTTGCGCAGGAAGTTTCGATGAAAGAGCTAAGAAAACTACTTCGGCATTTGCAGAACTTATGCAGATTGCAAATATAAATTTTCGCATTCTTGGTACTGAAGAGCGCTGCACTGGAGACCCAGCAAGAAGATCGGGTAATGAATATCTTGCTGATATGCTAACCAAAATGAATGTAGAAACAATGAATGCTTATCATGTTAAAACAATTGTTACAACATGTCCACATTGCTTTAATACATTAAAAAATGATTATCCTCAATTTGGAGGAGTTTACGATGTGATGCATCATTCTCAATATGTGAAAGAACTAATCGAATCGGGTAAACTTTCTATTGATAAAGAAAAAACTACAGTAAGTTTAGATGCTATAACATATCATGATTCATGTTATTTAGGTCGTTATAATAATGAATATGAAGCCCCAAGAGCACTATTAGAGAATGTACCAGGTTTAACGATAATAGAGGTAGAGAAATCTCAAGATAAAGGATTTTGTTGCGGTGCGGGCGGCGGAAGAATGTTTATGGAAGAAACCGTTGGTGATAGAGTAAATATTACAAGAACCAATGAATTACTAGCTACTGGAGCAAAAACAATTGCTGTGAATTGTCCATTTTGTACTACAATGATTACAGATGGCATTAAGGCAGTCGATATGGTTGATAGTGTTCGAGTACGCGATATATCTGAAATCTTATTAGAATCGATACACACTAATAATCATCATTAATAAGATATGTTTTCAATAGAATTTGATAAAATCGTACAGTTTAGACGCTCCAACAGATCCTTCGATCCCAATATCAAAGTATCTGATGAAATTATTCAAAATGCACTTGAACATGCTATCTTGTCGCCAAATAGTAGCAATATGCAATTATGGGAATTCCATTGGATTTCTTCTAAAGATACAATCGAAGAATTTATACCACTTTGCCTAAGCCAATCAGCCGCTAAAACAGCACAGCAGATGGTTGTATTTGTAACTAGACAAGACAAATGGAAATCCCGAGCACAATGGAATGAAGACAATGTAAGAAAAACAATTATTGGTGAACCAAATGCTATTCAAAAAGGTGGAATAGATTATTATAAAAAGGTTATGCCATTGCTATATATGCAAGATATTTTTGGAATTATGGGATTAATCAGAAGAGCAATCAGTTTTTTTCTTGGATTTAACAAGCCATTTTTTCGTGCTGGTGGCAAAGCTTTTCAACGAATTACAGTACATAAATCTTGTGCTTTAGCTGCACAGACATTTATGTTGTCAATTGCTTCACAAGGATTTCATACATGCCCAATGGAGGGCTTTGATGCTATAAGAGTAAAGAAAGCTCTTAAGCTTCCAAAAGGAGCCGAGATATCCATGATTATTGCCATTGGTAAAGGAACCGAGCCAGGAATATGGGGTCCAAGATATAGATTGCCATTTCAAGAAGTAGTTGTAAAGCATTAAAAAAGAATGTCTACCAAGTAGATATCCTTTTTTCTTAGTAAGAGAAGGGTAAAGTGAAGAGTTTATAGTCACCTTTTACAGATTCAATCAGCTTTTCACCCTCTGTTGTTGTAATAAAAGTTTGTGCCCCAGACTCTAATACTTGCTCTAACACTCTATGAGTTCTTTCAGCATCTAATTCGCTAAATATATCATCAAAAAGTAAAATTGGTGTTTCATTTCTTACTTCTTGTAGATATGTGAATTCAGCCCATTTAATACTAATTAACAATGATTTATGTTGTCCCTGTGATGCAGTTTCTCTTGCTCTACCACCATGTATCATAATATGAATATCATCTTTTTGCGGACCAAATAAAGTGGTAGCTCTTCTGTACTCATCAATTTCTAATTGTTTGGCGGCAATTGTATATGAGTCTGCAAAATCCTTAAAAGAGATAAGCTTTTTTTCTTTTTGAGTATCTGGAAAATATTCAATTGAAACTGTTTCTTTTGTACCACACATTGTTTGATATGCTTTTAAAAAATGTGGTGTAAATTCTTCTATAAAAGATGCTCTGGCAGCACCAATTCTAGCACCGTATTCTATAAGTTGATCAGTAAGTACATCAAATAATCCTTTATCTACAGAAACTCCTTGAATCTTTGCTTGATACAATAATGCATTCCTTTGTTTGATTATCTTTTTTACAGTTATTGCATCTTCTACATAGATTTTTCTTGCCTGGGATAATAAAGCATCCATAAATCTTCTTCGATCATCGGGTGCTCCAAAAGTAATTTCTTTAAAATCAGGAGATAAAACAATCAAGGGAATTTCGCCTAAAATATCTTTTGGATTCATTCTATCACCTAAACTAGAATGAATCAATTTTCTAGATCCTTCTTTATAATGAACACCCACTCGATAAGGAACACCAAGATCAGAAATAGCCTGCACTGCAACTGTATACGAGTCAAATCCCTTTTTTATAAGGTCGCTATCAGCAGATGGTAAAAATGTTTTAGATAATCCACAAATAGAGATAGCTTCTAAAATTGTTGTTTTTCCTGAACCATTTAAACCAGTAATGATATTCAATAATGGAGAACACTCCAAACTGCTCTGTTCATGATTTCTAAGATGCTCCAGAGAAATTGTTCGGATATACATATAATGTTGGTTTTGTAAATAATAATAGAACAAATTACGGAGTTAATTCAGTTTGTAGAAATTTCTTTCATTCTGAATCGTCTAAAAAACACATGATTCACAAATAAGCACCTAATCAGATTATTCATCAGAAAAAAAGTATGAATCTCCAAAAATTTACATTAAAGGCCCAAGAAGCCTTACAAACTGCACAAGAGATCGCAAATGGATACTCAAATCAGTCTATCGAGCCAATACATTTACTTGCAGCATTATTACAAGATTCAGCAGGAATTGTACCACCAATTCTCATGAAAATTGGCGCTAATTTAAATTATCTTAAATTAAAAGCAAATGAATTCATGGAGTCCTTGCCTAAAGTGTCTGGATCAACTTCTACATATATTTCTAATGGATTAACACAGATCCTGGAAACTGCTCAAAAAGAAGCACTTTCTATGAAAGATGAATATGTTAGTGTAGAGCATTTATTACTTGGTTTTACTCAGTTTCAATCTCAAGCTTCTCAATTACTTAAAGATCAAGGTATTAACAAAGATTCCCTAAAAAAAATACTATTGGAAACCAGAGGTAATTCTAAAATTACAGATCAAAATCCCGAAGATAAATATCAAGCTTTACAGCGTTATGGAAGAATTCTGAATGATGAAGCTAGAAAAGGAAAGATAGATCCTGTAATCGGAAGAGAAGATGAAATAAGAAGAATTTTGCAAGTTTTATCCAGAAGGACCAAAAATAATCCAGTTATTATTGGAGAGCCTGGTGTTGGTAAAACAGCAATAGTAGAAGGTATTGCACAAAGAATTATAAGTGGGGATGTTCCAGATACTCTAAAATCTAAAACTATTGTATCTTTAGACATGGGTTCTTTGATTGCTGGTACAAGTTTTAGAGGGCAATTCGAAGAACGTTTAAAAGCTATTGTTCAACAAGTAACAGAGTCTGATGGAGAAATCATCCTTTTTATTGATGAACTTCATACATTAATTGGCGCTGGTGCAACTGGTGGCTCTATGGATGCCGCTAATATTCTTAAACCTGCTTTAGCCCGGGGTGATTTGCGATGTATTGGCGCTACTACATTAGATGAATATCAAAAATATATAGAAAAAGATTCAGCACTTGAAAGAAGATTTCAAAAGGTACGAGTAGATGAACCAACTATAGATGATACCATTTCAATTTTGCGTGGACTCAAAGAACGATATGAAGTGCATCATGGCGTAAGGATTACCGATGCTGCAATTGTGGCGGCCGCTCAATTATCTTCACGATATATAACAGACAGATTTTTACCAGATAAAGCTATTGATTTGGTAGATGAAGCTGCTAGTAAACTACGTATTGAAATTGATTCTATGCCAGAAGAACTTGATAATTTAGACAGAAAAATACGCCAATTAGAAATCGAAAAACAAGCTTTATTAAGAGAATTACAAGTAGATAAATGATAAAAAGTTATGAGTACAATACCCCCAATCAAATACATTTTTTTGGGGGCATATTTTATGGACTTAATCTAACAATAAGCCAAGAATCTTGCTCTTTAGTATACTTCATTCTATCATGTAATCTGCTTGGACGTCCTTGCCAAAATTCAAAAGATGATGGATGAATGATATAACCACCCCAAAAATCTGGTAATGGAATATCCTTGCCTTCATACTGGGCCAAACATTGCTTATACGATTCTTCTATGATGTGCCTACCCTTAATAATGCTACTTTGCGCAGAAGCACAAGCACCCAATTGGCTTTCTCTTGGCCTTGATACAAAATACTCTTTGCTAGATTCTCTACTTATTTTACTAACCTTACCTTCTATTCTCATTTGTCTTTCTGCCTCTGGCCAAAAGAAAAGAATACTTACATATGGATTATGTTCTAATTCTTTCCCTTTTCTGCTTTCATAATTAGAATAAAAAATAAATCCTGCATCATCTATTCCCTTTAATAATACCACTCTTGATGAAGGCTTATTATCAGCAGAAACTGTACTTAATACCATAGCATTTGGCTCTAAAACACCAAGTTCTCCTGCCTGTTTAAACCATTCATTAAATAATGTAAATGGAGAATCTGGAATCTGATGTTCTTCTAAACCACCTTTTGTGTAATGCTGTCTTAAATCAGCAAGATTATGTGTCAATGCCATGGAAAACTCTATTATTTAAGTGATGATACAATTGTTTGTACATTTGATTCTAACATTCCAAGATATGTTCCTGCCTTTTTACTTTTACTATCTAAAGCATCAGAAAAAAGTTGTCCACCAATGCATACGCTTCCTCCGGAAGCTTGTACATTATACATTACAGACTCTATAGATCGCTTAGGAACAGACGATTCAATAAAAATCGAACGGATTGAATATTGTTTTATTAATGCACTTAAACGCATAATATCTTGAATACCAAATTCTGCTACTGTAGAAATTCCTTGCAAGCCTACTACTCTCATGCCATATGCACGGCCAAAATATCCAAATGCATCATGAGCAGTTATCAAGATTCTTTGTTTTGCAGGAATTAACTCGATTCTTTGTTTCGTCCAAACATGCATATCATTAAGTTTTTTAAGATACTTCTCATATTTATTTCGAGAACTTTTAGCTTGAATTGGATAATGCCTGTTTAATGTCATATATATATGTTGTAAACCCTTACTATATAAAGAGATATCAAACCATATATGTGGGTCATGAATATCTTCTGCTAAAGACATAAGAGATGATTCCGGAATGCCATCTGATACAGCAATCACCATTTTATGTCTTCCCACTTTTTTAAGTATTTCTGTCATTTTACCCTCTAAATGAAGTCCATTATACACGATAATATCTGCCGAGCTTAATAAACCGACATCTTTAGCTGAAGCTTTATATAAATGTGGATCTACTCCTGGCCCCATCAACGACTCAACTACAAATGAACTATCTAAACTATTGCTTAATATATCTGCAATTATTCCTGTAGTAGCAAGTACATGTATTTTCCCATCATTTTTTTTGGGTGATACACAACCATAAAAGGTTACAGCTATAAAAATGGTAAGGACAATAATTTGCATCATTTAATGATTAACTTTTGCTTTTAAAAACTTTTCGAACACTTATTTCTTCAAAAATATCAATATTTACATTCTAAAGTAAACCTATTGATATAATTGAATTAATGCCGAAATAAAGGATGGATTGTTTCGTAAATTTGCATATCAATTTATTACTTACATATCTCTCTCATCTATGTTGCCAAGAATCTCATTAGTACAATTACTCTGGTGTGTAGCCCTAGCAATAGGATTATGGGGTTATGTGAGTATGACTACCCCAGCAACCATTTATATGAGATTTCCTTTGGTAATTGATTTACCAGAAGAAAGAGCATTAGAAGTTCAACCACCAAGCGAGATTTCTATAAAAGTAAGAACCTCAGGTTGGCAATTATTGTATTTACAATATTTTAGTTCAGAACCAGAATGTCATGTTGATGCTTCTAAAATGACAGGTAGAATATCTGGAAATGGAGAATTACTCATTAATAAAATGGATATTCTTCAAGGGATAAGGCCTTCAATAAGTTTAGAAAAAGTTGTTGAACTCAATCCCGAAACAATTTCTCTTTCTACAGGCATGTTATTTAGAGGAACTGTTCCTGTAGAATCCAAAGTATCTATAATTCCACGTGATGGATTTGATATTGTTGGTACTATATCTGTAAAGCCTGATAGTATCGTTTTAAGGGGCAATAGTAAGATAGTAAATTCAATATCTTCTTGGGCTACTCAAAAATTAGAATTCAAAGATTTGGCTGGCCCTTTTTCATATATAGTTCCCTTAAAAGACTCACTTAAAAATCTAATTACAAGCGCTGTAAAAGAAGTAACAATATCAGGTGATATTCAGCAATCCGCGGAAATTTCAGTTTCTGATATTAAAGTAGAAATTATTGGAGCACCCGATGGACATCAACACAAAATCGAGCCTGCTTTAATTACTTTACATGTTCGTGGTGGAGTAAAAAAACTATCTACTCTTACTTCTCAAGATTTTAAAGTATTTGTAGACTATTCTTCATTAATAAACGATTCAATTGGACATATTAAGCCTTCAATTAGCATTCCTGCTGGGATTCATATTATAGGAATGGAACCCAAAAAACTTATTCATCGTAGTATCATCAAATTATTGGATTAATAAGTAATTATGCGCTACCCCGAACATCTTATAGAACAAATCAGAGCACAGTCTGATATCATAGAAGTGATCAGCGAAACAGTGCAGTTAAGGAAATCTGGTCGTGGATTTATTGGTTTATGCCCATTTCATCCAGATAAAAAACCTTCTATGAATGTTAATCCAGATTTGGGCATTTTTAAATGTTTTTCTTGTGGCAAGGGTGGAAATGTTATCACATTCCTCATGGATAAACAAGGGCTTACATTTACAGAAGCTATTAAATCTCTTGCCTACAAAGCTAATATTCCTTTGCCTGATGATCAAGAAGTTACTAATCAATCAAATGAAGTCTATAATCGCAGAGAAGCTGCATTTAAAGTTCTGGCTGCAGCTGGCAAATATTATCAAAATACACTTCACTCTCCTATTGGCGAAAGCATAATAAAATATTTTCTTGGCAGAGGATTTGACATATCAATTCAAGAACTTTTTGGCCTTGGTTATGCTCCAGACTCTTGGTCTGACACCTTATTAGAAATGCAAAAACTTGGCTTTTCAGAACAAGCTCTAGAAGATGCTGGTTTAATTTTAAGGCGAGAAAAAGATGGCAAACCATATGATAGATTTAGGGGCAGAGCAATTTTTCCTATTCATGATCCTTTAGGAAAAATTATTGGCTTTGGGGCCAGAAGAATGAATGATGATGATAATCAGCCAAAATATATTAATTCTCCTCAAAGTTTAGTATATGATAAAAGTAAAGTATTATACGGTTTGGCACAGGCAAAATCAGCCATTAGATCCGAAGGGAAAGCAATTCTAACAGAAGGTTATGCCGATACAATTGCATTAGTTCAATCTGGTTTTACTAATGTAATTGCATCTAGTGGAACAGCTTTAACCATTGAACAATTACAATTGCTAAGTAGATATTGTAAAAAATTATATATAGTGTACGATGGCGATAGCGCAGGAATTCAAGCTGCATTGAGGGGAATGGAATTAGCCGTTGAGACCGGATTGGATGTCTGGATGGTTACTTTACCTGAAGGCGAAGATCCAGACAGTTTTATTAAAATGCGTGGTCCAGACGATTTTCGAAGAGCCTTAAGAGATGCTAAATCTTTTCTTCAGTATAAATCCGATGCATTAAAAAAACAAGGTTTATTTGATACTGCTTCTGGAAAAGCTCAAGCCATTAGATCTTTAGTTGAAACTATTGCAAAAGTTCCTGATACTCTTCAACATGATTTTCTTATTCAACAATTAGCCGATTCTATGCAATTGAGTTATTCTCAATTAGAAAAAGTATACGAAGAATTAAGAAAAGCTAAATTTTCACTTATCAAAAACGATCAACAAAAGAACATATACCCCGATCAAATTCTTGCACAAGAACATACCGAAAAAGACATTATATCTGCTCAAGAAACTTCTTCTAGTTACATAAAGGTTTTTCCAGAAGAAAAAGAAATTTTACGTATTGCACTTACTTCTGATAATGCTCTGCGATATATGACGGAAGTTCTTGGTATTTCAAAAGAAGCATTTTTATCTCCTTCAGCTTCAAGATTATATCAATATACTTTAGATATCTATATTGATAAAGGTGATACAATACTTATTCAACATCTTACAGATCGCAACGATTTACCTGAAGATGTTCGTAATTTAATAATGGATATTGTATTTCTTAAAGAAGACATTAGTGCTAATTGGACAAAATTCAAGGTAGAAATTCCGCAAGAAAATGTTAGGCGAGCTCTAATGGAATCTTTAGCTAAACTTCGATTAAGACATTTAGAAATTGAATTAGATTTTTTAAGAGCCGAACTAAAGCAAAATCCCCATAATGAAAAAGAACAACAAATTATGATGCGTCTTCAGGAAATCCTGCAAGAAAGGCATGAAATTCCAATGAAGTTTCATACTTCACTTATTTAAAGTTTTATATATGAATTATATTATTCTTTCTATCCTTATAGCATGTAATGCCCTCAATGTAATTCAAGCTCAAGATATAACTCATAATTTACCCTCAATTTCTGCACAAAAGGCCGCACAACATTTAGGTTTTCTTGCCTCTGATTCTATGCGTGGCAGAAATACTCCTAGCCCAGAACTCGAAAAAGCTGCGGAATATATCGCTAATCATTATAAGTCTTTAGGCTTATCACCTATTCAAGGTTCATATTTCCATAATTATACTCTAGAAAGACTTCATTTAGACACTCCTACAGTATGTATCTTAGAAAAAAATGGGACACAATTACCACTTGCTTTAAAAGATGACTTTATTCCTTTTGAGTACTCAGGAAAACAGAAAGTTCATAATGCGGCTATGGTGTTTGTAGGTTATGGGATCACTGCATCCGAATTTTCATATGATGATTATGCTTCGATAGATGTAAAAGGGAAAATTGTTGTCATTCTTAGAGGTGAACCTCAATCAAATAATGAAAAAAGCATTTTCGATGGAAAAAAGAACACAAAATATTCTAGAATGACATCTAAAATTCGCTTGGCTGCGCAAAAAGGTGCAATCGGCATGATCATTATCAATGATCCACTTACTACTTTACGCTTAAAACCAATTGGCTTTCCTTGGCCATCGCTTTATCCTAATATTCCTGCAGATGCATTACCTTTATCTAGAAAAAGACAAGGCTCTCCAGATTTTCCAATTATTCATGTTGGTGAAAAAGTTGCCGAATATATATTCGGTAGCGTAGATTCCCTAAAATCTCTCATTAATCCCATAGAAATATCCCTTATTCCAGTGTCAAAAGATCTTTCTGCTACTGTTAATTCATTATATATTACATTAACTACAGAAAAAGTACCTGTCAGAAATGTTATGAGCATGCTTCCAGCTGAAGAAAAAACTGATGAATATGTCGTTATAGGTGCACATTATGATCATATCGGCACTGGAAAACCTAGCAAACCTGGTGAAGATTCTATCTATAATGGGGCTGATGATAATGCAAGTGGTACTACAGGAGTTTTATTAGCTGCTGAATCTTTTGTTAATGCAAAACACAAACCCAAAAGAAATATTGTATTCGTAAACTTTAGCGGCGAAGAAAAAGGTCTTCTGGGATCTAAAGCTTTTGTAGATAATCCTCCTTTGCCAATTCAACAATGTGTTGCTATGCTTAATATGGATATGATCGGTAGAAATGATGTCTCTTCCCTTTTTATAGGTGGTAATACTAGATGCAAAGAACTGATCACTCTTAATGAAGAAGAAAATGAACGATTATTCGGTCAAGATAAATTTACACTTGAATATACCGTAGAAAATTTCTTTTATCGTAGTGATCAGGCCAGCTTTGCATTAAAGAAAATACCTGTTATCTTTTATTTTACAGGAGAGCACGAAGATTATCATAAAGTTGGAGATGAAATTGAAAAAATTAATCTAGAAAAGATTGTAAAGATTACCACATTGTGTATTCATACAGCACAGAAGACAGCTAATTTGGAGGGCAGACTTCCATTTACATCTATGCCGGGTGATGAATTACAGGAATAAAGAATGAGCATATCACATGAATTGAAGATTCGCTTAATACAATCTTCTATAATAAATGAAGATACAAGAACTCGAGTTCATAGGGGTATTTCTTGGCTAAAGGCTTCAGAAAACGAATCTTTATCAGATGATTTACGTTTTATGTGTTTGTGGACATCTTTTAATGCTTGCTATGCTTCTTTACTAGAAGAAATATATAAAGATGAAAGGGGAAAAATGTGGGAATTCTTATCTAAACTTATTGATCATGATAAGCATAATAGTATATCTCAATGTTTGTGGGAAGATTGTTTTGAACAAGCAGAAGATATTATCGACAACCCTTATTTATTCCGTGATTTTTGGCAAACTGTCCATGGTGATGATACAGAATGGGAATTTAATTTTGAACAATCAATACAGAAAGCAAAACAATGTAAAGAGCAAAGGAATATTCTTTTATACTGCATGACAGTAATTGAAAGAATTTATATTCTGAGAAATCAACTTACTCATGGTGGGTCTACGCATGGCGGAAAAATGAACCGTCAACAATTACAACAATGCCTACTTATAATGAATCAATTTGTGCCAATTATTATGAATATCATTATTCAGAATCCAGATGTCGATTGGGGATTATTAATGTATCCACCATTATAACTTTGAATGTTTTTACGTGAATTGAATTGTATCTAAAGCGCGGAATGCTTCTTCTGCTAGATAAAATGATCCCGTAATTAGCAATGGTTTTTTTGAATCAATTCCTTGGTAAACTGCCTCGGCAACAGATTGGAAATATTCAGTATCCTGTATAAAGTCTTTAGATAATAAAGCTAGTTGTGAAGCCGGCATGGCCCTTTCTATATTAGGCGAGCATGCTAATAAAACATCACAATAAGGCGCAAATAATCTAATCATTTCTTGTATAGGCTTATCAGCCATAGCACCAAACACTATTTGCCATTTATTATGTGAATAACCACACATATCTATTGTTTCAAGAAGACGCTTAATACAAGCAGGATTATGCCCAACATCAATTATTACAGGAGGATTTGTCTGTAATAATTGAATTCTACCATGAATACCAGAAATCAAAGAAGTGAATTCTATACCTTTTCTTATTGAAAGCTCATCACAAGGGAATAATTCAGATATTTCATGTAAAGCAAGAAGAGCAGTTTGAATATTTCGAATTTGATGAAGGCCAGCTCTTTCTGATTTTACTTCTACATACTTCTGATTTCCAATAGAAAGATCTATATGCATAGAAAGATCCCTATTGTATAGAACAGAATATACAGCAGATTTTTCATCTATAATTATACAAGAAGATGCTTGTTTATGTATTGCAAAACTTTTAAAAAACGACAGTAATTCGATTCTAGATTCTCCTATAATAACAGGTGAACCAATTTTCATAATACCAGCTTTTTCGCTCGCAATAGAAAGTAAATCAGACCCTAAATATTCAGTATGATCTAAATCTATAGAAGTAATGATTGTAGCTAATGGCGATTCGATAACATTAGTAGCATCTAATCTTCCACCCATGCCAGTTTCTATAATTGCAATATCTACATTCTGCTCTGCAAACCAAGCAAAAGCCATTGCAGTAGTAACTTCAAAAAATGTAGTATGTTCTTTTTCAATTTCAGGCATCAACTTAGAAGCTAAACGGGCAATATCTTCATTAGGAATACATTCTCCATTTATTCTTATTCTTTCATTGAATAAGCGTATATGAGGCGAAGTATATAAGCCAGTTCTATATCCTGCACTTTGTAAAATTGATGCTAAAATGGAACATACAGAACCCTTTCCATTGGTTCCAGCAACATGAATGCATGGATACAAGGTTTCAGGATTTTCTAAAAAAGACAATAAAAACTGTATTCTATCTAAACCAGGCTTTATACCAAAGCGATGTAGGGAAAATAAATAGTTAAGTAAATCCTGAATCGAATCTTTTTGAGACATAAGAAATCAAAAAAGAAATAAGACAAAATCAAGTATCAAGTGTCAGTTTACTAACTTTGCATATAAATAAAAAAGCCGGAATATTAACTATTCCGGCTTGAGAGCCAACTATCGGACTTGAACCGATGACCTGCTGATTACAAATCAGCTGCTCTACCAGCTGAGCTAAGTTGGCTTCTTGCTCTCTAAAATCGAGATGCGAAAATAGAGATTTTTTTACCTTTTGCAAATATTTTTAGCAAAATTGTGTTTTTTAATAATCATACACATATAGATTCTTATAGTGTACAGCATGATAAAGAGCTGTCAAAACCTATCATTTCATTAGATATATCATTGCCTAAAGAGCAATTTCATATTCTTAATAATATCAATAAATATTCACTCTATACAATTGGCATTCATCCGTGGAATTGTCATGTTGTAAACATAGATAGTTTTTTTTCTTTCATAAAAGAACATGCACAATCGATTATCGGTATTGGTGAATGTGGATTAGATCGATATGCAAAAGCTGACATGTCTGCGCAAGAAACAATATTTATTAAACATGCAGAATTATCAGAAACATTTAAGAAACCATTAATAATTCATTGTGTAAAAGCATTTAATGAATTATTAAGAATTCATAAAGATTTTAGCCCAAAAATGCCATGGATAGTTCATGGATTCAATAGAAATCCAGAAATTGCAGAATTATTATTGAACAGAAATATGATTCTTAGCATTGGAGTCGTTTTATTAGATAATCGACAATCTATAGTAGATATGATGAACATGATACCAGATAAGCAATTAGTATTTGAAACAGATATATCTACAGTATCAATTTCAGAAATCTACAAAGCAGCATCAAAAGCAAAACAAATGACATTAGAAGATTTAACTTTTTCAATAGAACATACAATACACTCAATATATGGACATATCTGAATCAAAAGTTCCACATTGGAATAGTCGTTCTGCCTTATTATTTGGTAATGATACATTAGGTTCATTATTAGATAAACATGTATTAGTTGTCGGACTAGGTGGCGTGGGCTCATATGCTGCCGAATTCTTAGTTCGTGGTGGAATTGGGGCCTTAACAATTGTAGATGGAGACACAGTAGATACAACAAATCGCAATAGACAATTACCAGCTTTGGTGTCTACAATTGGCAAATGGAAAACAGAAATCATGCAAGAAAGATTATTAGATATAAATCCAGATTTGCGATTAACTGTTCATAATACATTTATTATGCGTGAAATTATTGATGAAATATTAGTCCCTAATTTTGATTATGTAGTAGATTGTATCGATACTTTAGCACCTAAGATAAGTTTATTAAAAAAAGCATATGCAAAAGGCTATCCGATTGTTAGTTCAATGGGCGCGGGTGGTAAAACAGACCCCACACTGATAGACATTGCAGACTTTAATCAAGTTCACCATTGTAAGCTTGCCAGATATTTAAAGAAAAAATTATATAGAAGTGGCATCAGATCTGGTATTACAGCAGTATTTTCACCCGAAGAGGTTTCTGAACAAGCTATGCAGTTAACAGAAAATACATTAAATAAGCGCTCTTATTATGGAACAGTTTCCTATATACCAGCATTATTTGGTGGACATTGTGCATCGGTGGTATTAAGAGATTTAATGGGCACGATACATCTAAAAAAACCTATTCCTATTCTAGAACAACATATAAAAGAATAAGCATACATGCAATTATCCTCTATCAGTATTTCAAGGCCAGTTCTTACTATCGTGATGTCTATAGTAATTGTCCTTTTTGGCGCAATTGGCTATACATATTTAGGAATTAGAGAATTTCCTGCTGTAGAACCACCAATTATCACAGTTAATGCAGTGTATCCTGGTGCAAATGCTGATATTATTGAATCAAAAATTACCGAACCTTTAGAAGAATCTCTTAATGGAATAGCTGGCATTACTTCACTTATTTCAGTTAGCCGTGATGGCGCATGTACAATTACAGCAGAATTTGAATTAGGAAGTGGTTTAGAAAATGCCGCCAATGATGTAAGAGATAGAGTTTCGAGATCGCAAAGACAATTACCAGCTGATATGGACCCACCAACTGTATCAAAAGCTGATGCAAATAGTGATGCAATACTTGTAGTTACAGTACAAAGCGATGAAAGAGATATCCTAGAAATAAGCGATATAGCTACAAATACGATTAGAAAAAGCTTACAAACAATTCCAGGTGTTAGTGAAATACGTATTTGGGGTGAAAAAAAATATGCAATGCGATTATGGATGAATCCTCAAAAACTTTCTGCTTATGGGCTTACTCCTTTAGATGTAAAATATGCTTTAGATAAAGAAAATATAGAATTACCTTCTGGTAGTGTAGAAGGAAATACTACCGAAGTTACAGTAAGAACTTTGGGTAGATTACAAACTACTGAAGATTTCAATAATCTGATTATTCGATATTTTGATGGAAAAACAGTCAAATTTTCTGATATAGGAATAGCTAGATTAGAAGCAGAAAATATCAAAACAATATTAAGAACAAATGGCAAACCAATGTTTGGTATTGCTATTACTCCTCAACCCGGGGCTAATCATATAGCAATCGCTAAAGAATTTTATAAAAGAATAGATCAAATTAAACAAGACTTACCCGAAGATCTTCGTTTAACAATCCTGCTTGATACCACAGAATCAATTAAAGACTCACTTACAGAGGTTGCTGAAACATTATTCATTGCATTCCTTTTGGTTGTATTAATCCTTTTTGTTTTTCTTAGAAATTGGCGCACAACTCTCATTCCTGTTTTGGCTATCCCTATCTCTTTGATTGGTACATTCTTTATAATGTATGTTTTAGATTATTCAATCAATGTTCTTACTCTATTAGGTATTGTATTAGCTACAGGACTTGTTGTTGATGATGCCATTGTGGTATTAGAAAATATTTTTTCGAAAACAGAACAAGGAATGGACCCCTTACAAGCATCGCATGAAGGTGCCAAAGAGATCTTTTTTGCTGTTTTGTCTACCACAATCACATTAGCGGCAGTTTTTCTTCCAATTATCTTTTTACAAGGATTAACAGGTAGACTTTTTAGAGAATTTGGAATAGTTGTAGCTGGATCTGTTCTTATTTCTGCTTTTGTATCGTTAACATTAACTCCAATGCTAAGTTCTAGGCTTATCAAACCTGTAGAAAAGCATGGATCATTATATATATGGTCAGAAAATATATTACTAAGATGTATTCAAGCATATAAAAACTCTCTTGAATCCTTCCTAAAAAAACCTGTATATACCCTTCTCATTACCTTCTTTTCTTTTTTAATGATATGGTTTTTTGGAAAGGACTTAAGTTCAGAAATTGCTCCTTTACAAGATAAAAGTAGAATGAGAATTAGCGCAACTGCACATGAGGGAGCAACATTCGAATTTATGGATTCTTATGTGCATTCTATTTATAGCCTATTAATGGATTCAATCCCCGAAAAAAGCTCGATTCTAACAGTAACTTCACCAACTTTCGGCACAAGTTCTACAAATACAGCAATGACTCGATTGATGCTAGTAAATCCAAAAGATAGAAAAAGAAGTCAAATGCAGATTGCAGACCAAGTTAATCGATTAATTAAACAATTACCTGCAGCAAAAGGTGTGGTGATTCAAGAACAAACAATATCTACTGCTGGTTCTGGCCAAGCCGGACTTCCTGTTCAATTTGTAATTCAAGCTTCAGATTTAGAAAAATTACGTTCAATCTTACCTGGATTTTTAGAGGAAGCTTCTAAAAGACCAGAATTTGCCATCGTAGATGTTAATTTAAAATTTACCAAACCAGAACTCAGAGTGTCTATTGATAGAGAAAAAGCTAGATCATTAGGAGTATATACAAGTGATATTGCACAAACATTGCAATTTGCCTTAGCTGGACAACGCTATGGTTATTTTGTAAAAGATGGAAGGCAATATCAAGTAATTGGCCAGGCAGAAAGAAATACAAGAAATGATATTATTGATATTCAATCTATGTATGTAAAATCTAATACAGAGTCGCTTGTTCAATTACATAATGTTACACATTTTAATGAAAGTAGTGCCCCACCATCTGTATACCATTATAATAGATCAGTTTCTGCAACTGTTTCTGCAGGCTTAGCCGAAGGCTATACTTTAGGAGATGGTATAAGTGCTATGAAATCAATTGCTTATACTCAATTAGACCCTTCTTTTACCACAGCTTTAACTGGCCCATCTAAAGACTTCGCAGAAAGCTCATCTAGTTTACTTTTTGCTTTTATCCTTGCATTAATTCTGATTTATCTTGTATTGGCTGCTCAATTCGAAAGTTTTGTCGACCCATTAATTATTCTTTTATGTGTACCCATGGCTTTGGCAGGTGCAGTATTTTCTTTATGGCTTTTTAAACAAACACTTAATATTTTTAGTGAAATCGGCATAATTATGCTCATTGGTTTAGTAACTAAAAATGCTATTCTTATCATAGAATTTGCACATAAAAAAAATACATCTTTACCAGCATTCGAAGCAGTATTAGAGGCTGCAAGTGGCAGATTCCGTCCAATATTAATGACATCACTTGCAACAATTTTAGGTGTTTTACCTATTGCTCTTGCAATTGGGGGTGGCTCTCAAAGCCGTATTTCTATGGGAATCGCTGTTATTGGTGGCTTGATTTTCTCTTTAATTTTAACGCTTTATACCATTCCTGGATATTTTGTAATGGTATCTTCATTCCGTAAACAATAATTCATTTCTCTTTTTGCTAGTATTTCTTTTGATAATCTATAATAATAAAGCATACATTATCTAATTTTGCACATACTATTCCTCTATTCTATTTCTAAACTATGCCTCAACATATCTGGAAACTTACTCCACGCGAAGCAGCTGCTCAATGCATAATGCCAAGACTGGTTCCTAATTCCATTCAAGAAAGTGATTCTAGTAAACAAGAGATTATGTCTTTAATTGCTCAAGGAATTGGTGGTTTTTGCGTATTTCAAGGAGATGTCGAATATACCGCTACACTTATTGATGAATTACAAAAAGAAGCAGCTATACCACTATTATTTAGTGCAGATTATGAGCATGGCTTAACAATGCGTTTAGAAGGTGGGACAGATTTTCCGCATGCAATGGCACTTGCCCAAGCTAAAAAACCAGATTTAACATATAAGGCAGCAGTAGCTATAGCTTTAGAAGCAAAAACTATTGGAGTTCATTGGAATTTTGCGCCAGTATGCGATATAAACTCACATCCAGAAAATCCAATTATTAATATTAGATCTTTTGCAGAATATCCATCTCATGCCGAACAACATATCAAAGAATTTATCAAAGGAACGCAATCACAATCTGTTCTAGCTTGTGCAAAACACTTTCCTGGACACGGTAATACAATAACCGATTCACACTCTGCATTACCCATAGTACATGATTCTTTAACACAATTGCAACAAAGAGAATTAGTTCCATTTCAAAAAGCTATCGAAGCAGATGTACAATCGATAATGATAGGGCATTTATCAATTCCTGCATTAGACCCTTCTGGGCTACCAGCTTCTTTGTCCTCTACAATCATGATAGATTTGTTAAGACAACACATGAAATTTAAAGGGATTATCATTACAGATGCCTTGGATATGCATGCAATCAGCAAATATTATACTTCTGCCGAAGCTTCAATACTATGTTTACAAGCAGGGGCCACTATTGCACTTGTTCCAGATAATGCCTTAGAAGCATTAGATGCAGTTGCAAGAAAAGCAGAACAAGATCCAGACTTTTATCAATTACTTGTGGAAAATTGTCATTTAATTGCCAAAGCAAAACAATGGTGTGGATTGATTTCTGAAGCACCTATAGCAATAGAATATTCCGATAAAAACAGAGATACTATTGTTAAGAAAATTACTTCAAAAAAAATAGCTTTAAACAGCAAAACAATGGAAAATCATGCAATGTTAGCTTTGGATATTGCCAAACAAGCATTGGTTATTCATGATCCAAAAAACCTATTACCCATTTCAGAAAAAACTTCATTTGCAGCTTTTGCAGTTTTAGATGGAGATGATCAAAAAACCTTAGATAAAGGAGTAGCTTTTTTTAGGGTATTAGCACAAACTCTAGAGAATGAATGTGATTTTGGCTTCATAAATTCTGAAATAGAACCAAATGATGCTTATGAATTAAGGGATTCTGTACAAGCAGTAGATATCATCATTTTAGCAGTATTTGTTAAGCCTATGTCTTATAAAGGAACAGTAGGCTTATCAGAATATTTACTTCATGCTTTAGACCACATAACACAAGATAAACCAGTTATAGCAATGCTTTTAGGAAGCCCCTATCTTCATTCATATCTACCTGCAGACGCCTATATCTGTTCTTATTCAGATTCACTACCATCATTGTCAGCAGCGGCATTAACAATAAGTGGCAGGGCTACTGCAAAAGCCTGGACACCCCACGATGCCGGTTGTTTTCAAGGAGATCATAGCTAAAATGTCTGCAAAAAACCCTTTAGAGTTACCCAGATTACAACATTCGGACATTACCTCTGTTCTTAAAGATTTACGTGAAGTTGTTGAACGAGTTTTTGTTAAACAAGGCAGATTAGATATTGCTTTAAGAGATACTTTTAAAGAAAAAGTATTTACAGAAAAACAAAGAGGTTTATTAGCAGAATGTGCTTACTCTCTTTTTAAATGTTGGGAATTATTATCAATCGGATTACAAGGTAAACAGTTAGACTCTGCTTTGGCGGTTGGATTTTGGTTTATTTTATCTGGTGGAACATTACATTCTTCACAAAGAAAAGATTTCACACCAGATCATCTTGACCAAGCAATAAAAAGGGTTGAAGATTATCTTGAAAAAAACAAAACTGGAGCATTCTATCCTGGGTGGTTTCATGATTTATGTATTCAAGAATTAGGAAATGAAACATGGCAAGAAATTGCAAAAGCTCAATTAACTGAACCTAAAGTCTATATCAGAACAAATACCCTAAAAATCACAAGAGAAAATCTTAAAGATGCTTTAAGAAAGGAAATGATTAATGCGTCCATTATAGCAGAAAATGATATTGCTTTAGAAGTAGCTAGAAACTCAAGAGTTTTTAAGACAAAAGCTTTTGCCGAAGGTTTTTTTGAAATGCAAGATGTTGGCTCACAAATGGTATCTACTTTTCTTCTAGCCAAACCAAAAGATAGAATTATTGATGCATGTGCGGGAGAAGGGGGAAAAACATTACATATAGCTGCAATGATGGAAAATACTGGAAGACTCATTGCAATGGATATTCACTCATATAAATTAGACGAGTTAAAAAGAAGAGCAAGGCGTGCAGGGGCTTGGAATATACAAACAGTTGTGATTGAAGCAAAAACTATCAAAAAACATACTGCTACCGCAGATGCAATACTGATTGATGCGCCTTGTAGTGGTTCTGGTGTTTTAAGAAGAAATCCTGATGCATTATTGTTTCGTAAATCAACTTTTATTCAAGATGTCCTTCAGATTCAACAAGAATTACTTCATACATTTCATAAGACAGTAAAACCAGGTGGATGCCTTGTTTATTGCACATGTAGCATTTTACCATCAGAAGGAGAAAAGCAAATTTTAGCTTTTCTTACATCTGAAAACGGTGCATCTTGGACTTTAGAAGAAGAACGCAGAATATGTCCGGCAAAAGATGGATTTGATGGTTTTTATATCGCACGACTAAGAAAAAAACTTGATTCGAGTTCTTAATATGAATCCATTTTCTTGTACAAGAGCTTCCGGTGTCTTATTACATATTTCTAGTTTACCAGGCCCATTCGGATGTGGAGATTTTGGCGATAATGCTTATCTATGGATTGACTCTTTAGCAAAAGCTAAACAGAAATATTGGCAGATATTACCACTAAACCCTATAGATACAGCTACTCAATCTTCTCCTTATAGCAGCCCTAGCGCTTTTGCTGGAAATCCTTTATTTATTAGCCCAATACATTTATATAAAGAGGGATTATTAGAAAAAAATCCAATTTTTTCTGATAGAACTGAAAATAATCTTAAAGTACATTATCATGAAGCCTTACATACAAGAATGCCTTTACTGTATGAAGCAGCCCAAAATTTTAAGATTAAAGGCCAACATCTTCATAAGGCTTTTCATCAGTTTTGTGAACTTCAATCGTATTGGCTAGATGATTATGTGCTATTTATTCATAAAAAAGAAGCACATGCATATAAGCCATGGTGGCAATGGCAAAAAACTGAAGAAATAATAGATATATGGGATAGACAGTATATCATTCAATTCTTATTTTATCATCAATGGCAACAATTGCATGCTTATGCTCAATCAAAAGGGATTGCAATTATTGGTGATATTCCTATTTATGTATCCCATGATAGCGCCGATGTTTGGTCTAATCAATCTCTTTTTGATTTAACAAAAAAAGGAATTCCAAAACATATCGCAGGTGTTCCTCCTGATTATTTTAGTAGTACAGGACAATCATGGGGAAATCCTTTATATCTATGGAAAAAAGAAAAAAAAGCTGTCTTTAATTGGTGGATTAAAAGAATCCAATACATGCTTTCTTTATATGATAGTATTCGTATAGATCATTTTAGAGGCTTTGCTTCGTATTGGGCAATCCCTTATTCCGCACCTACAGCAATTCATGGAAAATGGAAAAAAGGTCCAGGCATTCCATTATTCGATGCAATAAAGAATGCAGTTCCTGATGCCTCTATTTTTGCCGAAGATTTAGGAACTATAGATCAAGATGTAAAAGACTTATTATGTAAAAGCGGTGCGCCAGGTATGAAAATCCTTCAATTTGCCTTTGGAGATGATATCGCCATTCATCCATATGCACCTCATAATATTGAAGAATATTCTATTGTGTTTACTGGCACACATGATAATAATACTACAAATGGTTGGTTTATAAGTGAGTTAAGCAAACAACAGCAAACATTAATTAGAAAGTATTGTCTTTGTGATTTTGATGATAAAGATGCCCATAAGCATATAAACAGATTAGCTTTATCATGCAAAGCAAAGCTGACAATTCTTCCTTTACAAGATATCTTAGGCTTATATTCTGATGCAAGAATGAATACACCAGGAACAAGCGAAGGTAATTGGCAATGGCGGGCACAATCATCAGACATCAACTATGATGCTTTAAAAGATCTTCATGAACTTACTGTGCTATTAGGCAGATAAAACAAACCATTTTCTTGTATTTCTGTAGAAAAACCAGCGGTTTAGAATCTAATAACTTATTTTCGTATTATTATTCAATCAGATATGTATATGAATTCAAACTCCTATCCTATAAAAAGAGCATTAATCAGTGTATCTAATAAAGAAGGTATCATAGATTTTGCTAAATCATTGAATCTATTAGGTATAGAAATAATTTCTACAGGTGGAACTGCTAATTTATTGCATGAAGCTGGTATTCCTGTAAAGCCAGTAAAAGATATAACTGGATTTCCTGAGATTATGGATGGGCGTGTTAAAACATTACACCCAGCTATTCATGGTGGTTTATTGGCAAGATTAGATGATACAAATCATACAGCAGCCATGGAATTACATGGAATACACTCTATAGATCTTGTGATTGTTAATTTATATCCTTTTGAACATACAATATCAAAAGATGATATTGGTTTTCAAGATGCGATTGAAAATATTGATATTGGTGGCCCGGCAATGGTAAGAGCATCTGCAAAGAATTTTGATTGGACAGCCATCATCGTTAATCCAGCTCATTATCATACAATTCTCCAGGAAATTCACACAACTGGATGCATTAATTATGATCTAAGAAAATCTTTAGCTGGGGAAGCATTTGCACATACAGCATATTATGACAGCATAATTTCGGGATGGTTTGCTAAACAAAATGGAATTGAATTTCCGCAGCAATTAACATTGCCCTATAAAGCCGAACAATCCTTACGTTATGGTGAAAATCCACATCAAAAAGCATTTCTCTATGGAAATTTTACCAAAATTTTCACCCAATTACATGGTAAAGAATTATCCTATAATAATATTATAGATATAGATGCCGCTGGTAGATTGGTATTAGAATTTGATGATCCAGCTACTGTTATAATCAAACATACAAATCCATGCGGGGCTGGAATAGGAAATACATTATCAGAAGCATATCACAAAGCATTTGCAACAGATACTGTGTCTCCATTTGGAGGCATTTTAGCTTTTAATAGAACAATAGACATCGAAACAGCCGAAACAATTCATCCATTATTTGCTGAAGTATTAATTGCTCCGTCATTTACAGATGATGCCCTAGCATTATTAATAAAGAAAAAGGATAGAAGATTATTACAATGTTCATTTGATGCATTAAAAAAGGCAATTCAAGGGTATCAAGTAAAATCAGTTGCAGGTGGTATATTAATGCAATCTGAAGATAATGAATTGTTAAGAGCATCTGATTTACGGATAGTTACCAATAGACAACCAAGCGAAGAAGAATATAAAGCTATGATGTTTGCTTGGAAAATTGCAAAGCATGTAAAATCTAATGCCATAGTATATGCTGCTTCTGATAGAACGCTTGCTATTGGCGCAGGCCAGATGTCTAGATTAGATTCCGCTCGAATTGCAGTTAAAAAAGCTCAAGATGCTGGAATAAATCTAAAAGGTTGCGCAGTTGCATCAGATGCATTCTTCCCTTTTGCAGATGGAATGCTACAAGCAATAGAAGCAGGAGCAACAGCAGTAATTCAGCCCGGAGGTTCTATTCGTGATGCAGAAGTTATCGAAGCTGCAAATCAACATAATGTCAGCATGGTTATTACTGGTATGAGACATTTTCGTCATTAAAGGTATATACGTGAAAACAGTATTTCGGGTATTAAGCTATCTATCAGATTTTAAATTACTTCTGTTTCTTTCTATTACTTTGAACACTATGTTCTCGGTACTTAGTACAGTAACTATTATGGTAATTCAACCTGTATTAGAAGCTTTGTTTAATCCCGAATCAATGAATTCACATCCATTACTATCTAATAATGAGTCTATTTCTGCAGCTATCAAACAATGGTTCTTTACCACAGTTTTAGGTATTGTGCAAAGTGATTCCCACTCTACAACATTATTGCATTTAGGCTTATTGATTCTATTTCTCTTTATTGTAAAAAATCTTACAAAATATCTTGGAAACAATGTAAATGTTCGTTTAGGAGAAGGAATTTCTAAATCCATTAGAGATCAATTATTTAGAAAAATGATGTCTTTATCAATGGATTATTTCAATCGATCTAAAGTAGGAGATAATATATCTTTTATAACAAACTCTGTTGCTACTATGAATGGAGCCGTGTCTCCTTTATTCTTAACAGTGTTTAGACAACCCATAGAAATTGCATTATTCTTGGCTGTTTTATTTTCTTATTCTCCATTTTTAACAATGATAGCTTTCAGTACTAGTATTGGAAGTTTGCTTATCATCAAATTGAGTACAAAAGCAATCAAAATGTATGCAAGTAGAATGTTGTTTTCTATGCATGCACTTACATCGTTAATTCAAGAAATGATTTCTGGTATCCGTTTGGTAAAAACTACTGCTTCAGAAGATAAAGCGACTACTCAATTTGAACAAGAAACTCAAAGATATGTAAAGGCATCTGTAAAAAATCAGAAATTGGTAGACTTAGTACCTGTATTAAATGAGATACTTGCCATTTCTGCTTTATGTGCTGTTTTATATGTTGGTGGAAATCAAGTATATGATAAAGAGTTAAAACCACAGGAATTAATGACTTTCCTTTTTGCCCTTTTTAGTATTATGTCTCCTATAGCACAGCTAACCAATACTCCTGCAGTTATTCAAAAAGGGATTGTAGCGGCAGAAACCGTGTTTGACATTATAGATCAACAACCAACAGTAAAAAATGGTAATACTTCAATCCATACATTTACTTCATCAATTAGTGTAGATAATCTGCATTTTTCTTATGATGGTAATCATGAAGTATTACATGATATTCATCTTAGCATTGATAAAGGAAAAACCATTGCATTGGTTGGACAAAGTGGAAGCGGAAAATCTACAATGAGTGATCTGATTGTGCGATTATATGATCCAAATAAAGGTAGTATATGCATAGATGGAATCAATATCAAAGAATTTTCTATTGAAGAATATCGTCAACTATTTGGCATCGTTTCTCAAGATTCTTTCTTATTTAATGATACCATAGCTGAAAACATCTGTTTTGGTAAAAACATAATATCTGAAGATGAAATGATCTATGCTGCTAAAATGGCTAATGCACACGATTTTATTATCAGCTTACCAATGGGATATCAAACAAAAATTGGTGATAGAGGTGTATTGCTTTCTGGCGGACAAAAACAGCGTTTAGCAATTGCTAGGGCACTTGTTCGCAAACCCCAAATACTTATTTTTGATGAGGCCACTTCTGCATTAGATGCAGAATCAGAATATTTAGTACAAGAAGCAATACACAATTTATTACATGGCAGAACTGCACTTATCATTGCCCATAGATTATCTACAATTATCGATGCTGATTGTATTTATGTTTTTGATAATGGTTCTATTGCAGAATCTGGAACACATAAAGAATTATTAGAAAAAGGTGGGATTTATTTTCGCCTATGCTCTTTACAAACGATTGATATACAATAAATTTGACAATTTTTTTAGTTTACTATACATATGGCTTCTTATCCTTTTTCAGACATAGAACCTAAATGGCAGCAGTATTGGATAGATCATCATATCAATAAGGTTGAAGATGATTTTTCTAAACCTAAGTATTATATCTTAGATATGTTTCCATATCCTAGTGGTGCCGGATTACATATCGGTCATCCAGAAGGATATACAGCTACTGATATTATTGCTCGATATAAAAAAATGAAGGGATTTAATGTATTACATCCCATGGGATTTGATGCTTTTGGCCTACCCACCGAGAGATATTCGATGGTTACTGGAATTCATCCAGCACTTGCCACAGAAAACAATATCAATACTTTTAAAAGACAATTAAATCTATTAGGATTAGGGTATGATTGGTCACGAGAAGTAAATACTACTCAATCATCGTATTATAAATGGACACAATGGATGTTCTTAAAAATTTATAATTCATGGTATGATACAGATCTTCAAAAAGCCAGGCCAATTTCTGAATTACCTATTCCTCATCATATCATTGAACCAAAAGAAACTGAAGCATATAAAGATGAATTCCGATTGGCTTATACTGCTAATATTCCTGTTAATTGGTGCGAAGCCTTAGGAACTGTTCTTGCGAATGAGGAAGTAGACGAATGGAAAGATAAAGGCTATACCGTTGAACGCCGCCCAATGCGTCAATGGATGATTCGCATTACCGCTTATGCCCAACGCTTATTGCAAGATTTAGAGATCGTTGAATGGCCATCAAGTACCAAAGAAATGCAAAAACATTGGATTGGGATTTCTGAAGGTGCTGAAATACAGTTTCAATTAGCAGAATATCAATCAGAATATATCACTGTTTTTACTACAAGACCAGATACCGTTTTTGGGGCTACATATATTGTTTTAGCTCCAGAACATCCACTTGTTCAACAGATTACTACCGATACATTTTTACCTAAAGTGCAGCTGTATATTCATCAAGCAAGCACAAAAAGTGATTTAGAAAGAACAGAATTATCCAAAGATAAAACGGGAGTATGTACTGGTGCTTATGCTGTGAATCCAGCTACTTTAGAAAATATTCCTATTTGGATTGCCGATTATGTACTTGCTCACTATGGAACTGGAGCAATTATGGCAGTACCTGGACATGATGAAAGAGATCATTCTTTTGCCAAGCAAAATGATTTACCATGTATTCAAGTAGTAAAACATAGTAAAAATGAATTAGTTGATATCCTTCATGCAGCATTTACTGAATATGGAATTGCATATAATTCATCAAATGATCGTACTGTACAATTAAATGGATTGCACACAATAGATGCAAAAAAGAAATGTATAGAATGGCTTGAACAACATGGAATAGGAAAAGGGAAAATACAGTTTCGATTAAGAGATTGGCTTTTTTCACGTCAACGTTATTGGGGCGAACCAATTCCAATTGTGCATTTTCCCGATGGCTCAAGACGCTCTTTAGACTTAGATGAATTACCTTTAACATTGCCTGAAGTTAAAGAATATAAGCCCGCTGGAACCGGAGAATCACCATTAGCAACTGTAGATTCTTGGATTAATTGGCAAGATCAAAAAACAGGTAAAACAGGAAAATTAGAAACCAATACTATGCCTCAATGGGCAGGTTCATGTTGGTATTATCTACGATATACAGATCCTCATAATCATGACATATTCTGTTCTAAAGAAAAAGAACAATATTGGATGGGTGGAAATCCCGATAGTGGTGGTGTAGACTTATATGTTGGTGGCTCCGAACATGCAGTATTACATTTATTATATGCTAGATTTTGGCACAAATTTCTATTCGATTATCAATTAGTATCTACAAAAGAGCCATTTGCTCGGCTTTTTCATCAAGGATTAATTTTAGGTGAAGATGGACGCAAGATGTCCAAATCACTAGGAAATGTTGTAAATCCAGATGATATTGTAAAGCTATATGGAGCAGATTCTTTACGTTTATTCGAAATGTTTATGGGCCCTTTAGAAGCCACAAAACCATGGGCTGCTAAAGGTGTAGAAGGTGTTAATAGATTTTTAAATAGGGCTTGGAGATTAATTGTTACCGAAGATGGACAATTATCACAGTTTATTAAAAAGAACTATGTTCATAATCCTGAACATGAATACATTCTTCATACTACAATTAAAAAAATAGGCGAGGATATCGAAACTTTAGGTTTCAATACTGCAATATCTCAAATGATGATATTTGTTAATGAATTTACAGCTTTAGAATATAAGTCTTTAGAAGCTATGAATTCATTCGTTAGACTTTTAGCACCATTTGCCCCACATATTGCCGAAGAATTATGGTCTATTTTAGGAAATACTACAAGTATTTTCACTCATGATTGGCCATTATATGATGAATCAAAATGTATTCAATCAACTGTAGAAATTGTTGTTCAAGTAAATAGTAAGATAAAAGCCAGAATATCTGTTTCTGCAGATGCTACCGAAGAAAAACTAGAAACTTTAGCACTTGCTGAAGAACTGGTGAAAAAGAATCTAGAAGGCTTAACTATTAGGAAAAAGATTATTGTTCCTGGAAAATTGGTGAATTTCATCGCAAATTAACTGTATGTTATTTAAACATTTACATTGGATTTCTCATCGCTTTGGAACCTCTTTAAGAAAAAGAGGTTTTATTGCATTTACTAAAAGTGTTGCAACTGGAAGTATTGCAATTGGTTGTATTGCATTATTGTTAAGTTTAGCTGTATTAGATGGTTTTCAAGAATCTTTAGAAAAAAATGCTATTAAGTTTACAGCTCATATAAGAGTTCAATCCTTTAATGGCGAAAAACCAGAAGAATTGCCAGATATAGTTCTTCAATATCCAGGCATTCAATCAATTGAAAAATCTATTCAAAGAGAAGGTCTTATCAGAAAAAATTCTCAAGGTGAAATTGAAGGGGTTCTATTAAAAGGGATAGATGATCAACAAGAATTTAGATTAAGGCCGAAACATAAAGAGGGCGGATCTTTCAATTTTTCTACAGATTCATCTAAAGAAATTATCATAAGCAAAACATTGGCTGATAAGCTTAATGTGTCTACTGATAGCTCGGTGATTTTTACAGTAATGACATTTAATCCTTCACAGCCTAATATTCCTATTCCGATTAATGCAAAATGTATTATCAAAGGGATATATTCCACTGGTATGGCACAATACGATGATTTATATATTTTTATTCCAAAAACGACTCTTAATACAATAATTGGATTGGATAAACATGAATTTACTCATTATGAAATGATGGCTCATGAAAACTATCCAATAAAAGAATTATCAGAATGGATCCAAGAACAAGTTCCTTATCCGCTTTTTGTTCAAAATGTTTTTGATTTACATGGAGGAATGTTCAATTGGATAGAGCTGCAGAAAAAACCAATTCCTATTGTTTTAAGCTTGATAAGTGTAGTTGCAGTGTTGAATATTCTGACTTCATTATTAATATCGGTGCTCGAAAAAACTAAAAGTATTGGCATTCTTAGATCTATTGGCATGAATCAACAGTCTATAGTCTTGATGTTTATATGGCAGGGTTTAATTGTTGGACTTTCTGGGATATTTCTTGGATGTGCAATTAGTTTTGGATTATGCTCTTTGCAACAACACTATGGTTTGATTACCTTAAAAGCAGATTTATATTTTGTAGATACACTTCCAATTAAGATTTCTGCATGGCATTATTATCTTGTGTGCAGTATATCCCTCCTTTTATCGCTTATTTCAACTTTTATTCCAGCATATATTGCATCTAGAATAGAACCCACTAAAGCTTTGCGATTTTCATAATCCTTTGATTTTCTTCCACTTCTGTAAAGTATAAGAGATAGCCGTTTTTTGATCTACTATCTTATCGGATTCTTGAATGCAATGCCAATTATCTACAGGGAAAGTAAAAAATATATCTGCTTTAGGCTCTATATGGATTCTAGATACATGTACCAAAGAGCAAAAGTCTAGTGTATCTGTAAATAATGTTGCACCCCCAATAATAAAAGCTTTCTTACAATGTAATGTTTGTAATACAGAGCAAGCTTCCGAAAAAGAATCAACAATATAAAGGGCTTCTTGTGTTGGAATTTTTTTTGAAGTTATAACAATATGATCTCTACCTGGTAATAAATTCCCAATAGACTTAAATGTATTGTACCCCATAATCATTGGATTATTCATGGTAATAGATTTAAAATATTGCAATTCAGAAGGAATATGCCATGGTAGGCCTTGATGTATTCCAAAAGCTCCATTATCTGCTATAGCCATTATTGCTTCAAGTTCAACTGGGGTTTTCATTAGTTTAATGACATAGGAAATACATAATGGGCTGCATTATTATGAAACATTACCTCATCAATTTCTGCATCCATATATCTTTGCATCGGAAACTTAGATAAGCATTCTTCAATTTCTTCCATATCTTCGCCAAACATGATAATCCACAATTTTGTTCTGTCTGCCGATAATGTATATGTAGAAACAATTCCTCTACCCATAAGCTTATTTATATAAGCACGCTGAGGAGGTATTAATGAACTAAACTCTGGTGTAAATGTACCAGGTAATGCAACTGTTATCATAAAACATTTCATATAAACCTTTTTTATTCTAAAGCTGGTGAAGAAAAAACCAGCATTTTTTCTCTGGAATATTCTTTAATACTATATGGAATACCACCCCATCCTAATCCTGATGAGTCCCTTCCACCAAATGGCATCCAATCTACTCTAAATGCTGTATGGTCATTTAACATCACAGCACTAGCATTCAGTTTCTTCATGATATAAAATGCAGTATCTGTATTCTTTGTAAATACAGATGCTTGAAAACCAAATTGTAATGCATTGGCTCTATGTATTGCCTCATCTACAGTTTTATAAGAATACATACATACTACAGGACCAAATATCTCTTTTCTCGATACAGTTGCATCATCTGGAGGATTAATTAATATTGTTGGCATATATAGTGTTTCAGAGATAGCCTCACCACCAAATGCTAATGTTGCACCTGCCTGAATAGCTTCCTGAACCCACAAATGTACTCTCTGTATTTCTGATGGATGTATCAATGGGCCACCCTCTGTTAAAGGATGTAAGGGGTCGCCAATCTTAAATGTATTTGCTAATTTTACCATTTGTTCAGTAAAATCAGAACATATTGAATGATGAACAAATATTTTTTGTACCGAAACACATACTTGCCCAGAATGATAAAATGCACCTTTTATTAGTGGTTTCAAAGCCGATGTCCAATCCGCATCTTCTGTCATAATTACTGGTGCTATGCCACCATGTTCAAGAGCGCAACGAGTTCCCGGAGCTAATAATGAGCGCAATTTCCAACCGATTTCTGCTGAACCTATAAATGATAAAAATGCAATACGTGAATCTGATACTAATTGTTCGGCAATATGAGATGCACATATAAGGGTTTGACACCATTCTTTGGGCAATCCAGCACTATATATCATGTCTACTAATGTAATACATGATCTTGGTGTAGATCCAGCTGGCTTAATAATTATTGGGGTTCCTGCTGCTATGGCAGGTATCACTTGATGTATAATCAAGTTTAAAGGATGATTAAATGCACTAATCGCAAATACTACTCCAATAGGTTCATAGATAGTAAAAGCAAGTTTCCCTTTAGATGATTCCGTTATTCCCATTGGAATTTGTTCACCATGCATTGTACGCATTGTATCAATTGCGCTTTTTACTCCTTGAATTGCCCTAAATACCTCAACTTTAGAATCACTATATGGCTTTCCACCTTCTTTTACAGCAATTATTGTCAATTCTTCTATCGAACTTTGCATAATATCGATAAGTTTTTCTAGAATAGAAATTCTTTGATATGCAGGTAACTGTTTACTCTGATCCTTAAACAATGTATATGCTATATCAAGCTTTTGTTGAGCTTGCTCAAAATTCTGTAATGGGATTTCATCTATTTTTTCCCTTGTGAAAGGAGAGTATATGTGCAGCATGATTATAAATACTATATGATATTGATTGTTATTATAAACTAAAGATATAAAAAAAAGCGACATATCCTTTAAGACATTGGGAAGCCTTTAAAGATAATGTCGCTATTCTATTTATTATCATTAAAATAATATGTTTTCAATTATTGCTTAATAAGTTCCAAAGAAGCATTTAATTCAACTTCATCACCAACAAGTGCTCCACCAGTGTCTAGCACTTTGCTCCAAGAAACACCATAATCTTTACGATTAATTTTTCCTTGCACTTTAAAGCCTGCAACGGTTTGTCCCCATGGGCTTTTAGCAATTCCACCAAATTTAGCATCTAAAGATACTTTTTTTGTGATGCCATGCATTGTAAAATCACCTGTCAACACATAACCATTACCTGATTTAGATAATTTCGCATTCTTTAAAGTGATTGATGGATATGTATTTACATCAAAAAAATCAGCGCTTTTTAAATGCTCATCACGTTTTGCATCATCAGTATTTATAGAAGCTGATTTGATTGTTACATCAATATTAGCATCTGAAAAATCTGCATTGTCTGAAGCTACTTTTACATCAAAATCACCGAATTTTCCATCAGCTTCAGATACAACCATATGGCTTACTGAAAACTTAATAGAAGAATGCGAACGGTCTAAATTCCATTTTGTGTTTTGTGCATTGATGCCAAAACCACCACATACAAGAACAACTGCGATAATTACAAATTTTTTCATTGAAAAAACTCCAATTTGTATAAAAAAGTGAACATTAGTTCAACGGTATATCTAATAAGAGTATTGTTGAATCTTTTGAAATCTCCAACTTAATTGAGGATTTCTCGGTTATTCCGAAACCATCTCTTCTGTGCAGAACTGTATCTTCTACTTTAACATTTCCATTAATTATAAACATATATAAGCCATTATTTGGTTTCTTCATCGTATATATATATTCTTTATCAACTGTAAATTCACCTATAGAAATATATGCATCTTGATTTATCCATAAGGATTCATCATCTATGTCCGGCGAGACAATAGTTTTAAATGTATTAGTTTTTTCTAATCGACCAAACATTCTTTGATCATATAATGGGGTAATATCTCTATGCTTGGGTAAAATCCAGATTTGCAAAAATTCTACAGGCTCAGTACTGCTATTATTACTTTCAGAATGGATAATTCCTGATCCAGCAGACATTATCTGAATTTCGCCTTTTTTGATTGTTCCTTTGGTTCCTAAACTATCTTCATGCACCAATGTTCCTTCTAAAGGAATAGAAATGATTTCCATATTGTCATGGCCATGTCTGCCAAATCCTTCTCCAGCAACTACTTTATCATCATTTAATACTCTTAAAACACCAAAATTCATGCGTTCTGGATTAAAATAACGAGCAAAACTAAATGTATGATATGTTTCTAACCATCCATGATGTGCATATCCACGAGATTCAGCTGAATGAAATATTGTGCTCATCAAAATCCTTCCTGAAACTTTGTATCCAACACAATTAATTTCTCACATAACTGAATAAAAAGCCTACACTCTTCTTCTGTATATGCATTACTCAATGTTCGAATGGTTTCCTTCATCTTAGGAAATATTTCTTGTAAAATATTTCGTCCTTGTTCTGAAATCTTCGTTACCGATAAACGTTTGTCTTGCTCAGATTTACAACGTTCTACATAGCCTAAAGACACCAAGCCATCGATTAATCTTGTAATATCAGGGGCTTTTTCTAACATTCTAGAACTAATTTCACACCTTGCATGTCCTTCTGGATATACTCCATTCAATATCCTTAATATATTATACTGATTGGAAGTTATAGCAAATTCTAGACATGCCTTTTCTAATTGATTTCTTATCATATCGGCACAAACAAGCAAACTAAGTATAACCTCATGCGTAGAGGACTCAAATGTAGTTTGCTTCAAGCGATTATGTAAATGTGTAATTGCCATATACAAACATATGTGTTTGAACATATATGTTGCAACACATATTTTTATATTTTCTTTTTCAAGGATAAATTATAGATTACTTCATTGGTATTTCTCTTGCACCAAACACATCAACTATATGCTTTTCTGTTGGGTTAAGAGGTCTTTGAGGGGGCGGAGTAGGGATTATTTTTTCTTCTTTTTTCAAGAAAGAGGCATTTGATGATAAAGATTCCAAACCACCTTGATTTTGTGTTTTTGGAATATCATGTACAATATGATCTGTAGATATGTGAAAAGAGTGAGACTGAGCTGCTTGAGAAACAGAGCCTTCGCAATTTATGTGGAGGATATAAGTTATTTGAAAGAAAGTGGAAATTAATACAGAAATATCTTTAGATCTGGATTGTAATTGATCTGCAATAAATTGCTGTTTAGCACTCAATTTTATAGTATTTTCTTTGAATTGTAGCGAAACTGACTGAAGTAAAATTTGTAAACCTGGATCACAAGTCTTTACAAATGAATCCCAATCTTGTGGAAGACTTGGTATTTCTTTGGTGACTTGATTTGCGACATTAATTATGTGTTCAGGAGTTTTTTTTTTCTGGATATCTGTAATATCATTGCGTGAATGTGTTGCTGCAGGAATTGATTTATATTCACCAGACTGAATTTCTTTTATCAAAGCAGAAATTTCTATAGTAGAATCCAGAGAAGCCATTTGTGTTAAAGCAAGTTCGAATCTAACTCTAGGTTGGGTAGCATATCGCAAGCTTTGTTCTGAATTAGAAATAATATTCATTAATCGCAGCAATTGGCTTTGAGTAAAATATGCTGCCTCTTTAATATATATTTCATGATAAATAGAAGAAGTTTCGATGAGTTTTGTAGAGCCAATAGCAAGCACTGTCAATAAATTTCTTAGATGCTCTAAAATACCATTCATACATTCTTGAATATCATATCCTTTAAGAAGCACTTCATTAGCAATGATAAACATCTCGGCAATATTCCTATCTCGAATAGCTTTTGTAATTCTAAAAAAGAATTCGGTATCAATTAAATGCAAAGCTTGATGAACATCGCTAGAGACAATTGTATTACCACAAAAAGCCCTTACCTGATCGAAAATACTTTGAGAATCACGCATGGAACCATCTGCTTTCCTTGCTATTGCAATTAACGATTCTTCATCAATGGAAATATGTTCATGCACAGCAATTTTGCTAAGTTGGCTAACAATACTATCAATTTCCATTCTGCGAAAATCGAATCTTTGGCATCTTGACAAAATAGTTGCTGGAACTTTATGAACTTCTGTAGTTGCAAATATGAACATTAAATGAGGAGGAGGTTCTTCTAATGTTTTCAATAATGCATTAAATGCAGAAGTAGATAACATATGAACTTCATCGATTATGTACAGCTTGTACTTTCCGTGAACTGGCGGATAACGTGAATTTTCCCTTAACTTTCTAACATCATCGACGCTATTATTTGAGGCACCATCAATTTCAATAACATCGATGGAACGGCCATCTACAATATCTTTACAAGATGCACAAATATTACATGGCTCTGCATCTGGTCCGGGCTGTAAACAATTAAGTGCTTTCGCAATAATTCTGGCTGATGTAGTTTTTCCTACACCTCTTGGCCCAGTGAACAAATAAGCATGATGAACTCTTCCAGACAAAATCGCATTTTTTAGGGTAGTAGAGATGTGGTCTTGCCCAACAATCTGTGCAAATGTCATTGGCCGCCATTTACGGGCAGTGACAATATAGTGTTCAGATTGGTTTGGTTCTTGGGACATAATGATATAGATAAGTTTATTGTTTAGACTTCTTAAATGCTTCGATTTTTTCACGAGTATTTATATAATCGTTTACTTCTCTATATGTTTTATCGGGTACTGTTTCAAAAAAATCTGAATCTTGAATATCCAGTGAAAATATAGAAGAAGTAACTGCAACCCATACATTAAATGTTTGGCCTCTACGACAATATTGTTCTTTTGCAAAAGCCATCGCGATTTCGGGGTCAGGAGCATGTACCGATCCCACATGATTATGATGTCCACCACTTTTTGTTTGAACAAATACTTCATAGGTGTGAAATTGATCAAGTTGTTCTTTTGGGATGAAGGCAGTTTCTGGATCTTCTGGAATGCCTGCCCTGTTAATGCGTGGATCGAGTGATGAAATTGTTGGCATAATACTACTCATCAATATTCAAAAAGGTATATCAAAAGCTTGATATTTAGTACATAATTCTTGCAAATCTACAATATTCATTTCAGTTTCTTGCTGTAATCGGAGTAATAAGGTTTAATTTTGCACTGACAGCATTATCAACATTAGAAATGCTTTCTTTAATCTTTAATATACAATGAAAGAAATAGCATGAATTTTATAGATAGCGCAGTTATAGAAGTTAGTTCAGGCAAAGGCGGCAGAGGGCATGTTAGTTTTAGAAAAGAAAAATATGTTCCATTGGGTGGGCCAGATGGTGGTAATGGAGGCAAAGGTGGGGATGTAGTTATTGAAGCAGATAGACAACTAACAACTCTTTTAGATTTTCGTTATCAACGTAGATATGATGCCGAAGATGGTAAAGCTGGTGGATTATCACGTTCTACAGGTAAAAGTGGAAAAGATAAAATAGTTCGTGTTCCAGCTGGAACAGTAATTATAAACTTTGAAACTGGTGAAACATTAGTTGATTTAACAAGAGACAAACAAAAGTATACTCTGGTTCGTGGTGGAAGAGGTGGAAGAGGAAACTCGGAATTTACTACATCAGTAAATCAGGCACCAAGAAATGCAGAACCAGGAGAATCTGGAGAAGAACTTAAATTAACCTTAGAATTAAAAATACTTGCAGATATTGGATTAGTAGGTTTTCCAAATGCTGGAAAATCGACCTTGATTTCTGTTATATCAGCTGCAAAACCTAAAATTGCCGATTATCCTTTTACCACTTTAGTTCCAAATTTAGGAATGGTATATGTTGGAGAAGAACGCTCTTTTACTATAGCTGATATTCCAGGATTAATAGAAGGAGCCCACGAAGGAAAAGGTTTGGGAATACAATTTTTACGTCATGTAGAAAGAACAAGACTATTAGTATTCCTGTTAGATGCAATGAGTGGAGACCCCGTTACCGAGTATACTGTACTATGCCAAGAATTAGAAAAATATAATCCAGATATGTTATTAAAACCAAGGGTTATATGTATAAGCAAAATGGATACAGTTACTCAGCCAGATAGAGATATATTGGATACATTGAACTTTGCACATAGTGGCGATTATCCAATAATGCAAATTTCTGCTGTTTCTGGTGAAAAAATTGAAGATCTTAAAAAAATGATGTGGGCAGTACTAAAAAAATCATGGGAAGAAGAATCGAATTAAGAAGCGACCCCGAGAGGACTCGAACCTCCGACATCAAGTTTAGGAAACTTGCGTTCTGTCCAGCTGAACTACGGGGTCTAATTTAATGAATACGCTCATCTGCTTGTAAAAGCAATCTATACATTGAATGATTGGATTCTGGCTGATGAAACATAATAGCAATTATTAACAAAGATAATGCATGTATATCGGCTTGATACAAATTCATCAATGTTCCCCTATCAATTATCTGCTCTATATGCTCTTGTTTTAAGATGCCCAATTCCTGATATTGAACTAATAAGCCCCAGGCCTCGGGCGAGAATACTTCTTTTTCTATATCATTAAGAATTCTATGTTTGAATGAAGTTTCACTAGTTTGAGACCTAATGATAAGATTTCCAGCTTCAATCCTTTCTGCAATCCAGCTAAGTGCAGTTGAAATTTCTACAACAGTAAAACCTCTCCTTTCTAATTCCTGCAGTTTGTCTCCAGAGGGTTGTCCGCTAATTTGCATATGCTGTAAAAATTCAGCTATAATTTTGATAATTCTTTCGTACATGAACATGCCAGATATATTTGATTAAGATTGACCAGCATGCATATACTTTGTTTCAAGTGTACTCATTATTTTCTTTTCTTCCGGCGTAGCATCATTATATCCAGCTAAATGTAATGCACCATGAGCAGCCAATCTTAATATCTCTTCTGTTAATGTTATACCAAATTCAACCGCTTGATTACGTGCAGTGTCTGCACTTATGTAAACCTCTCCTTCCAAAGGGTTCTCGCTTAAAGGAAAAGTAATTACATCTGTAGTATAATCATGTTGTAAAAATTCAAGATTTAATTCATGGATTTTTTCATCTGTTACAATGATAACATTAATCTCTGCTTCCTTTATTCCTTCACTTGCAAATACACGGCGAACCACTTCTTGAATCTTTGTACGAGGGACAGGTTTTTGATTAGATTCATTAAATACCTGTACTTGTATTTTATTATTTCTTGAACTCATAGAACCATACACTCCGCAATCTAAATGGATAATATGTCGGCCGCATTCTTCAAAGAATATTTAGTATCAACATAAAAATTGAATATGATGATTGTAGTCTGCTTAAAGCAACATCTAACACAATGTGCGATAATAAACTACATAGTATAAGATCCCCACCAACAAGGCTTTATTTATACTTGCAATTGTTTAAAAAACCTAAACAAACACTATCAATATGCAAAAATACGATAATCTTTGTTATTTATACTCTCATGATAACAGTATTCTTTTTTAACATTACAAATGAATCCCCTAAAACCGCTTAAAATTTTGTTATTTTTGCAACTTGCTTTTTTTTTGAATTGTAATTACATTATTGGTTTTTTCTACTGTTAATCATGGTACCATGGATACAATTACATCTCTTCGTGCAAAAGAAATTTTAACGTCTTGCAATGGCTCTACTATAGCCGTTGTAGGAGACATCATGTTAGATAAATATTTTTGGGGAAGCGTAACAAGGATTTCACCAGAAGCACCTGTCCCTGTAATTGATTTAGAACATGAATCATTGCATTTGGGTGGCGCAGCAAATGTAGCAGGAAATCTTAAAGCATTAGGAATTAAACCTTTACTTTGTGGTATTGTAGGTTCAGATACTTCAGGACATTCCTTATTAGAAATCTTAAAAGAAAATGGATCTTCAGCTAATGGTATTGTATGCTTAGAAACTAGACCTACAACGGTTAAAACTAGGATTATAGGGAATAATCAACAAATAGTTCGATTAGACAGAGAAGTAAGAACTGATATTACAAATCAAGAAGCAGACATTATATTACAAACACTTAAAAAAGCAGATCATTTATCTGGAATTATTCTTGAAGATTATAATAAAGGAGTAATGACAGAATATATGATTCATAATATTTGCTCTTTTGCTTTAGAACATAAAATCCCTGTTTTTGTTGACCCAAAGTTTAAACATTTTTTTTCTTATCAATATGTTGCTTTGTTCAAACCAAATAAGAAAGAAGCTCAAGAAGCTTTGGGATTTGCTTTAACATCAAACGAAGATATCATTAAGGCAGGAAAAGAATTATTGTTAAAACTTCATTGTCAAAATGTGCTTTTAACACTTGGGGAAAAAGGAATGATGTTATTCGAACATAATGGCGCTATATCTTCTGTGCCTACAAGGGCAAGAAAAGTAGCTGATGTTTCTGGTGCAGGCGATACTGCAATTGCAACATTGGCAGCCGCGGTTGCAGGTGGTGCAACCATGCAAGAGGCCGCTATTATGAGCAATTTTGCAGCTGGTTATGTTTGCGAATTACCTGGTATAGTTTCTATACAACCAGATCAATTAATAGAAGCAATACAATTAGATGAAGAATAATCTCAATGAGTAAATTCATACAGCCAGATATTAGCGTTTTAGATATAGAAAGTCCTTTAAATCTACATTTTTCTATAAGTGAAATATTTCATTCATTGCAAGGAGAAGGTTTAAGGGCAGGTGAACGTTGTGTTTTTATACGCTTACAAGGATGCTCCTTACGTTGTTCTTGGTGTGATACCGCATATGCTTTAGACCACAATAAAGGTGGTTTTGATATGGTAGGTGAAGAAATAGTATCAAAGATAGAAGAGTTTAATTGCAATTTTATAGAGTTTACCGGCGGTGAGCCATTAGAACAAGTTAATATCTATCCATTAATGACATTATTATGCGATAAAGGATATACAGTGGCAATCGAAACAGGTGGACATATTAATACTCAATTTGTAGATAAAAGGGTAATAAAAATCATTGATATGAAATGCCCAGATTCTAAAATGAGTTCTTTAAATAATTACGATAATCTGCGCTTAATTAATGCTCATGATGAAATAAAATTTGTCCTTGCTTCAAGAACAGATTATCAATGGGCAAAACAGATCATAGATCAATATCAATTAAGCAACAAATGTAGTGCTGTGCTTTTTTCATGCGTATTTAATCAATTAGCATTTACTGATCTTGCAGAATGGATATTAGAAGATAGACTTAATGTGAAAATGCAATTACAAATGCACAAATTTATCTGGGACCCAATGGCCAGAGGAGTATAAACACACTTTATTAAGGTAGCATAGCAAAAGTTGAATCAGCTTGAAATTCTTCTAAAAATTCAACTGTAAATGTGCCCTCAGCAGATGGAAAACAACGCAAAAGCAAGGTTTGCATAGAATCAACTTCTTTTGCAGACAATATTGCTTCTTTACATGCAGACATCATACCGTGTATAAGAGTGCCATTTTGAACAGAAAAACCAAAATCAGCTCCATTTACATCACCAAATGATGGAACTGCTTTAACAATAACTTCCGAACACATTGCAGTATTCATTTATCAACTCTAATTGTACATATACTTGAGTTGAATATTAAACGCAATTACAATGCCAAAAATATGGAACATAGAACATCGCTTTTTGAGACAATGAAAAAAAGATCTTTACATTCTAGAAGTTTAACACAAACACCTGAGCAATTACTGTTTCAATTAAATTTTGATGAACATGGGGCTTATCTTCGTATAATCGATGAAGAAAGAAAAGAAATAGAGCCAGATTCAAAAGAATATAAAGGGCCAATACGAGAATTTTTACAAGCAGTAGATGCCATTATATTGAAATCTGCTTTTAATATAAATTGGGACAAACCTTCAGGTAGAATCTATTTTGCAGAACATGATCATCTTATTTGGCTTCTTAAAAAATGCCCAAATGTTATTGATGCTGCAATGCGTCACATTCAGTTTGCTTCAGAAGATATAAAAGGGCAAATACACGTTTCCATTCAGTCTCATGAAGCTCAATATGAAACAAATTTCTTTTTATTATATAAAAGAAAAACTATTAGCCCTGTTATGGCGCTTACTGAAAATAGCGTCTATGCAAATGGAAAAATTTATGAGATTTATCCTACTGGTGGCAAACCTCAATTATTGAGACTATTTCAAACATTGATTTTTCCCCATGAATTAGAACACTATCTCTCATTACTTTTGTCTGCCTATCCAGGTATTCACATTTCCTATAAAAAATACCAAGTAGAAGAAGGTGAAATCCGTTCTACTTTTCCTAGCTTGTTTTTTGAAAAAGTTGATGCTGATAATACCCTTTATCTGCGAGTATCTCAGTCTATACCAGAAACAGAACCAACTTTGATGGAACAATATGATATTCAAAAATATGTTTCTGTAAATGATACTGAAAAAAGAATACTTATAAGCCGAATACAAGAAATTGATTTAAGTGCTTTTGTAGAGAATTTATCTAAAAAGTTAAACCATATAAAAAAAATTGCAAGGACTTCATCTGATTTTATTCTTGATGGTACTTTGTTCATCATTCATGAAGAATTAGCAAGAGAATTTATTAGAAAAGAATTATCATTATTAGTTGATAAATTTGCTGTCTTTGGAGCTGAAAACTTAAAATCTTATAAAATTAAATCTGTCAATCCTACTTTATCTGTAAATTTTAGCCATGGAATAGATTTTCTAGAAGGAGAAGTTGATTTTATTATTGATGAAGAGCATTTTACATTATTTGATGCTCTCACTTTTTATAAGCAACATGGTTATGTGCAACTTTCTAATGGCACTCAAGCAATACCAAATGTCGACTATATGCGAAAATTGGAAAGGATATTTTTAAAACATAAAAAGAAGGTAAAACTCTCATTTTTCGATTTACCAATTATCGAAGATTTATTAGAAGAAAATGCAGCAGAAAAATCTTTTCCTTATGCAAAATCTATTTTTAGGGGTTTTACAACATATCATAAAGCAAAGTATAAAGTGCCCACTCTGAATGCAGAGTTAAGGCCATATCAAATACTTGGGTATAAATGGCTTAGATATTTACATGAACATAATTTAGGGGGCTGCTTGGCCGATGATATGGGGCTTGGAAAAACACTGCAAACAATTGCATTATTAGCCTCGATTTATCCCGAAGCACAAAAAAGCACATTAATTGTAATGCCCAAAAGCTTGCTGTTTAATTGGGAACAAGAATTGCAAAAATTTGCTCCTAATATTAAATATTATACCTATTATGGACAATACAGAGATTTAGAATTAGCCGGCAAAGCAGAAGTGATTCTAACAACATATTCAGTCTTAAGACATGATATTCAACATATAAAAGAAAAAGAATTTCATGCCATAATACTTGATGAATCACAAAATATCAAAAACCTAAATTCAAGAACAGCAAAAGCAGCAATGCTATTACATGGTAAGTTTAGGCTTGCTTTAAGTGGTACACCCATAGAAAATAATATTGGCGAATTATATTCTCTTTTTAGATTTTTAAATCCTGCAATGTTTGGTTCATCAGAAGAATTTTCTAGGCTATATGCAATTCCAATTCAAAAAGAAAATAGTAAGGATGCTGCTGCAGAATTAAGAAGAAAAATTTTCCCATTTATTCTGCGAAGATTGAAAAAAGAAGTAGCCAAAGAATTACCAGACAAAATAGAACAAACCCTTTTTGTTGAAATGTCTCCTGAACAAGCTACTTACTATGAACAAAGAAGAAATTTCTATTATCAAACCATTAGAGAAGAAATTGTTAATGAAGGGATTGAAAAGTCTCAATTTCATATATTGCAAGCACTTAGCGATTTAAGGCAAATTGCTTCTTCTCCAGAAGTAAAAACAGAAGGGAAAATTATTTCTCCAAAAAGAGAAATTCTTATTGAACAAGTGCAAGATGCTGTATCAAATGGACATAAAGTACTGATTTTTACTAATTATCTTGGTGCTGTAGAATGTATCACTCAAGATTTGCTATTGGCTAATATAGGGCATGTATCGATGACGGGGGCTTCTACAAATAGACAAGATATAGTGCATTTATTTCAGACAGATCCTGATATAAAGGTATTTATTATGACATTAAAAACTGGTGGATTGGGCTTAAATTTAACAGCTGCTGATACCATCTTTATGTATGATCCTTGGTGGAATATTGCGGCTGAAAACCAAGCAGTTGATAGATCTCATAGAATTGGACAGCATAATACCGTTCTTAGCTATAAGCTTATTGCAAGGGGAACAATTGAAGAAAAAATATTACGCCTTCAAGAAAAAAAGAAAGAACTTTTTGATGCAATAATTTCTACAGATTCTGCATCATTAAAATCGTTAACAGAAGATGATATCGAATATATTTTGGGTAAGGAGTCAGATTATGAAATCTAAGCAGACACAAAAAGAAGAGTTTTTAGCTCTATCAGCGGAAATTGTTGAACACTTTAGTATTGGGGAATTAAATCTTATTTATAATGAATATCTAAGAGGACAGATAATCATTCGAGCTTCTAATAAAGCTTTACAGCAGTTTTTACATATGGCAAAATCAAATATATATCCATCTAAAGATGAGATTGCGATGATTTTAACCCATCTTATTATTGAACCAAAACTGTTAAAAGATTTTATCAAGTTTATCCCTCAACATGTTCTAGATCTCATGCAAAATGTGGTGTGGACAGGTGCAGTTCCTGCAGCAAATCCAGACATAAAAAGGGTTGAAGATATTACTACTTTGCAATTTTCGGAGGATTCTGTACTTCCTTCACATGCTATTGCCAGACCCGAATACTCTCTTATAGCAATTCAGGAATTTCATCCTCCAATGAATAGAAAAATTCAAAGGATTCAAACTCCACGTTTTTTAAATGTATGGTTTTATCTTCCTCCTTTAATGACAAATGCCTTAAAAAGGTGTATTGCTTCCCCAGAACCTTCTATTTTTGAAACCACAAATCATTCTGATGAATTTCTTGCAAGTTCATTTTATTCTTATCAAAATAATGAAAGAACTTCCGAAGTATTTACTGAATTATGCGCCGCTGTTCTTCATGAAATTAGCTCAGAGGAAATAAATATCCCAGGTGCATTACTAAGGAAAAAAGCAAAATCTATCATAAACCTGTACGATTTGCCAGAATTTTATCCCAATATTGCTGAATTTGATACTTTTTCTTTCCAATATGTATCCTGGCTTATCATTCATGTTTTTGAAAATAATAAAACCGATATACCTTCAGGTTTTGAAGCAATTCAATATTGCTATAATGAATTAATAAGCGGAAATCTTCCCATTAAAGACTTTCTTCTACACTTTTTACATGATGATAATCATCCAAATAATAGTGTAGAATTTATGAACTCAATTACCCATACATTGCAATTAATACAATCTAATAAATGGATTCAAGTTGATTCTATGATTATTAGATCATTTATGCATGGACATGTGCCGCCATTCTATAATACAGAGCCTCTTCCTGATGATGGTGCTTTTTTAGAATTATCGTCACTTGAAAAACCAATTTTAGACCCAATAGTTATCAGAGAAGCAATACATCCCTCACTGTTTAAAGGTGTTTTAGCTATTCTTGCAAGTCTTGGAATAATAGATATTCTATTACAAAAACCTTCTCATTATCAATATCAGTTAAGAAATACTAGATATCTTACTATTGCAGATGGAATTATGTATGTACGCCTAACTGAAATGGGTGAATATATTATTGGTAAGAAAAAGCATAGTGCTACTAAAAAGAAAAGTAGCCAGGATAGTTCTTATTTGCTTGATAATCAAAGGCTTATACTAACTATTAAAGGTGATTCTTCACATCGAAGTATAGCATTATCTCCATTTGCAACATCGATGGGAACACACATTTTCTCTTTAAATCCTACAGCTTTTCTAAAGGGATGTCATTCTGTAAGTGATATCGAAAGAAAAATAGTACAGTTCAAACAAATCATACATCAAGATTTACCCGATCATTTCACTCAATTTTTTCAGCAATTATTAGAAAAAGCCAATCCATTAATACCAGAACCTTTAGATATTGTTTTTAAGTTAAAAAATCAAGGTGCAATCGCAGAGCTCTTTGCCCAAGATTCAATATTAAAATCTCTTGTTAAAAGAGCAGAAGGTTTCAGAATAATTATTGCTAAAAGTGATGTTTTTAAGCTAAAGAAAAGATTGGAAGAATTAGGATATTTTATGGAGTAATTCTGATATGAAAAACACTGTAAAAGTTATTATGTTTTAAGGGTTTTACCTATCTTAATTTTACCTATTTTACAACATGGATGCTTTTTGGATAATATTAACTGGATCAATAACCGCTATAGCTTGTGCATTGGCAGGTACTTTTTTAGTGCTTCGTAAAATGTCTATGCTTAGCGATGCAATTTCCCATGCTGTCTTACCTGGAATAGTATCTGCATTCCTACTTACTGGATCTAGAACTGGTTTTCCTGTACTTATTGGTGCTGGAAGTGTTGGTTTATTAAGTTCATTTCTGATTGAATATCTGCATAAAAGGGGTCGTGTACAATCCGATGCTTCTATCGGCGTAACTTTTACTTGGCTTTTTGCTTTGGGAATTATATTGATATCTACTATGGGTGGTAATATAGACATAGATCCTGATTGCGTGCTTTATGGTGAAATTGCCTATGTGCCATTGGATTTATTTTCTATTGGCAATATTCTTATTCCACAAGCTTTAATTTCTATGGGTAGTGTCTTATTACTTACTCTCATCATTATTTTCATAGCATTTAAAGAATTAACAATTTCAACATTTGATCCTGAACATGCTCAATCTATTGGAATAAATACCACCATGTGGCATTATATTCTTATGGGATGTGTTTCTTTAATTACAGTTGCTGCTTTTGATGCAGTTGGGGCTATTATTGTTGTGGCTCTATTTACTGCTCCACCAAGTGCAGCTTTATTATTAAGTTCAAGATTATCTCATGTATTAATACTTGCTTCTTTATTTGGTGTAATTGCTGCAATAGCGGGCTACTTTTTAGCTATTTGGATGAATGGTTCTATTGCAGGTGCTATGGCGCTTATCACAGGAATCGAAGTGCTTTGTGCAATTATCATTTCTAGAGTCAAATTTCAGCTTCATTCTTTAGCAAAACAAAAAATGATTGAAATATGATAAAAAAACATCTGTATATACTCTTTATCATCAGCATAGTTTTCTGCAACTATTTCAATAGTAGTGCGCAGTCTCAATACTGGGAAAAAGTAAATATTCCTGCTGGTTATTCTAATAATTATTGGCTAGATGTTTACTTTTTGCCTACCAATAAACAATTAGGATGGATATGTGGTTATAATGGAAAAGTAATTAAAACTATTGATGGTGGAGCAAATTGGACGGGCTACAATGTAGATTTAGGAAAAAATCCTATGCTGGAAAGTATTCATTTTCCAAGTGTTTCTATAGGATATGCATCTGGTTCTCAAGGAATATGGAAATCTCAAGATGGTGGCGCAACATGGGCGGAAATTACGCCAGCTGCTGCCAATAATTTATGGGGCTGCTATTTTCCAACTATTGATACAGGATTTGTTATTGGTGGTGGTTGTGGCATGGCCCAGCAGTTTTTTAAGACAACAAATGGTGGGATTTCTTGGACAGTATTCACTGCAAATGCACCTAATATAGGTTTATGTGATTTAATTCTTGAACCTGGTAAAGATACCGGTTATGCCTCCGGAAGTGGACATATTTGGAGAACTATTGACAAAGGAACAACTTGGGCATTGTTTTCTCAATCCAATACCGTTAATGCATGGCAAGAAGAATTAGCTTGGCTAGATAATTCATTTCTTGTGCCTTTTTCTGGAACAACATGTGCTGGTGGAGGTGCTGGTGGGGGCATGTGTTTTACATCTGATTTAGGTAATAGTTGGACTCGCGTTTCTACTCCTGCATCAATGTTTGGAACATATTTAACATCACCCACAACAGGCTGGGCTTGTGGCACCAATCAAGGTGTATATTATACAAGCGATGCTGGGAAAAATTGGGAGAAAAGAAATTGTGGAACAAATGGCAGTTTAGATGATATCAAAATGTTTTCTGACACCGAAGGATGGGTAGTAGGAGAAGGTGTTTACACATTAAAAAATGCTAAACAAATAGTGTCACCAAAACCTGAAATCAATTTTGGATCTTTATGCGTTCTCTCATCTAAAGTAGATACAATAACTATAACTAATTATTCCTTTAATGGCACAATTGCTACATTGGCTGTATCGGGGCCCGCCGCAAGTGATATAACATTATCAGCTTATACTGTAATTTTAGGCTCTTGCGAAACAAAAAGAGTAATTGTCCAATGTAATCCTCTTGTATCCGGAATCAGAACTGCTGATATTGGAATTTCTTTTAGTGATCCACTTAATTCTCAAACAATTAGGGTGAACGCTTTAGCAAATGAGATTTCCTCTGGAAAGGATACTGTATCTGCAGACTCCATTCCTGTAGGTTATACCAAGGATACTTCAGTAGTATTTACTAATAACACAAATATTCCTATAACTCTTACAGCAATTAAATATCTAGATAATATTTCTAGTCAACTTGTTCTTTGGAATAAAGCTTTACCCATAGTGATCTTGCCAAAAGACTCTGTAATTATTCCTTATAAAGTATCAATGACAGATACTGGTTGGGTATATCAAAGATTCTCATTTTTATTTGGATTATGTGATAAAACTATAACTGTTAAAAGTTATGGTATAACACCCTTAATATCAACTCCTTATGATTTTACTATATTATCTAAATGTACCACTACTTCCGATTCTACTCTCTATATCAGCAATTTTGGAAATGCGCCTCTATATATAGATAAGCTAAAAATTATTGGAAAAGATGGAGCATATTTTTTAATCAAAAATTCTCCTTTATTGCCATTTACTATACTTCCAAAACAAAAGATGCCAATTACCATCCAGTTTTTAAGGCCATCTTCTGATACTATGTCTGTACTTTTCGCTTCACTTTTTGTATATCATTCAGATACCCTAGGCAATAGAACTTCTCCTAAAGAAATTCTACTATTTGGTAAACCAGGTTATGCATTGGTAAAATCTAAATTGCAAATCGTATTTGCTGGTAAACACTGTGTTCAAAATAAAGGAAGGGCTGCTGCTGTAGTATATAAACTTGGATTAGGTATTGCGGCAATCTCTTCCATACAATCCTCATTAGGAATAGCTAGCATTGTAAGTCCTCAGAAATTTCCATATAATATATCTGATACTGGGCAGATTGAGATATCAACATCGGTATCTACTCCTGGATTGTATTCAGATACACTCACTTTTGTTTCTGGTCCTTGCAAAGAAATAACCAAACTGATTGTAAAAGGTGAAGCCTATTATACTGCTTTTTCTTTTGCACCAGATACTATACTTACAGCTACCGTAGATCAGGGTAAATCAACTGATATAGAATGGAATATTATTTCTACCGGTACAGCAGATGCTGATATTATAAGAATGCGACTAAAGAGTAATCAAGAAATACAATTATCTACTACATTACCTTCGCCTGCTTATTTAATTCCAGGTGCTAAAGGAATTATTAAAGCTACTGTAAAACCAGGTGCAAATGATACTGTATTAATTGATACTATGTGTATTGATGCTTCCAGCATGTGCCCATATTCTCAATGCTTTCCCATTCGAATTACAATTAGACAAGCTAGTCTAAGTTATTCAGATACTTCACTAGCTTTTTCTATAACATGTAAAAATAAGAGTCAACTAGATACTCTATGGATAGCCAATTATGGGCAATTACCAGATACACTTCTTGCTGCTAATCTTTTACCTGTTAATGGGCCAGTATCTACATTCTCTATAATACCCATTACTTTTCCTTATCCTCTACAACCTTTAGATTCTATACCTATTATCATTATTTTTAATCCCCTAAAACAAGGTAATTATTCTGTAAAATTAGATATTCTTACTGCCGCTGAAAAAAGAGTTAATGCTCCATCTGATACTATTCATATATCTGGATTTTGGCTTGCTCCAGTAATCTCATCTACTATTACTAATCACGATTTTGGAATAAACGAGCAATGTTCGAATGATAAAAGCTTTACAATTACTTTTAATAATCAAGGCCTAGCTTCTGATACATTAACTGTTCTTCCCTTTAATAATATTGCTTTAGATGCAAATACAAATATTCTGTTTATTAAAGACTCCTCATTTAATACTATTACTATCAACTATTCACCTAATAAATCATCTTTAGGAATATGGTATGATACACTTACTTTAGTTAGTAAAACATGCGGTTATATTATTAAAATACCCCTACAAGGCGAAATCGATAATGCTTCCTTATTATGTGTACCTAATGTTATTAATTTTGGACAAATCTTAAGAGATGACTCATTATCTCAAATAGTAGAGATAAAAAATAATGGAAAATTCTCTGTAAATATTAACTCTGTTTCATTATTATTTAATAAAACCGAATATTCATTCTCTTATAATGTTACTATTCCATATATATTATTACCAGATAGCAGTATTTTTATAACAGTAAAAGCTAAAGGTTTAATAGAAGGGACACAACCTATTGATTCTCTTGTAGTTATAGGGCAATCTAGCTGTAAGACCAATGTTTTTTGCCAAATAAACATGACGGTACCTAAAGAAGAATATACCGCAATGATAAGAACAGAGAGATATGCATTTAATTATGGGGATACAAATCTCATTGCAGTTTCTTTACAAGGAGATATTAGCAAGGCAAGGGTACAAAGCCTTGATTTTTCACTGCATTTAGATGGCAAATTATTTGAAGTAAATGAGACTAATCCAAAGGCAATATCATTTATTGGCGACAGTACAATCAGGTGGTCTATACCTGCAAAAGACATCCCTTTATTAGGAGGCATTATTGCAACCGTTAAGGGTAAAAGCTTGATATCTAGTCCTAATGAATGCGATCTACTTATTGACTCTATAAAAGCCGAAACAAATAGAACTATATCAATTGATATTATAAATGGTCATTTAACAATATCGCCATACTGTAATAATATATCAATTGGTTTAATGAATCGATCACTATTTTCATTAAGAATTATTCCATCCGAACAATTTAGTTCTACGATAAAGTTAGTATATAAGTCTACTGGGGAAGAGTCTATTTATGGTGATATGAATATATATAATATTCAGGGAGCATTATTATTTAAGACAAGGCTTCAAGCGAGTAGCCTTGAGAAAGAATATATTATTCCATATCAACTTCTTTCTGGTGCTTATTTTATTGAGTTAAAATCAGAAGACGGTATAATTCAGCATAATATGATTTTAGTAACTGAATAAAGTAATAGTACTAATTGCTATGATTATAAAGAGTGAATTTACGATTGATATTAATACATCAGATTTTATTTCAGGTGATATATATCGAGCGAATAATACTCCTGATTTAAAGCCTATAATATTGATAATTCATGGATTTAAAGCACATAAACAGTGGGGATTTTTTCCATATATCTGTGATTACTTTGCTCAACATGGAGCAATAGCAATCTGTTGCAATCTATCTTTGAATGGTTATGGAAGCAAAAGTGATGCATTGATGTATCCGCATAAATTCGCATCAAACACTATCACAAGAGAATTATCAGATATACAAGAAATTATGGAGTTTATACAAAAAAAGGGGGAAGGAACATTACAAGATTGGGACGGGAGAATCTTTATACTAGGTCATTCTAGAGGTGGGGCTTTATCGATTTTAACCGCCAGAGATTTTCCAATAATTAGCAAAGTTGCCGTGTGGAATTCAATAGCAAGATTTGACCGTTTTTCTGCAAGACAAAAAGTATTATGGAGAGAACAAGGATATATAACAGCAGAACACTATAAATCACCAGATTCACTATGTATTAATAGTACATATTTAGACGACTTAGAATTACACAATGAGCATTTTTCTATTATATCTGCTTTAAGCAATATCGACATCAGTTTGCTGATTATTCATGGAGAGCAAGATATAACTGTTTCTAAAAGAGATGCAGAAGCATTAGCATCTGCTTCAAAACATCTTTTTGGATTAAAGATAATACCATCAACAGGCCATACATTTGGGATACGCCATCCATTTTCATCTAGTACAAAAGCACTAGAACAAGTACTAGAAATAACAAGAGAGTTTTTTTTATCATGAAATACATGTTTTTATTATTGTTATTAATTGCAGGTTGCGAACTCATTCGAATCGGCCCCAATAGCAGTGGAGTCATAATACTAAGCAGAGAAACTTCTATAGGTTCTGTCTATTTATTTAAAGCCGAATTAGATAGTAATAATTCTCATGCAGCAGTTCAGATATTAGCAAAATCAGATGGGACTAAATATTTAGCAAGAGAAAGATATGAAATGCAATCAGAAATGGAAAGATTAGGAAGAATATTAGCTAATCGAACTATCTCATTATATAGAACCGATACATTACAAAATGATTCACATAGAATCATATTAGAATTTGATTATTTGAAAACGTATATTTTTACAACAAAAAAAATTGATAATCAATGGTATATAGTTGACATACAAAATGACAAACAATAATTTTCCATTAATTATGGGCATTATTAATGTAACGCCCGACTCTTTTTCTGATGGCGGCTTACATCTACAAGCTGATTCTGCAATTAATCATGCATTGTTATTAGCAAGCCAAGGGGCAGATATTTTAGATATTGGTGGTGAAAGTACTCGGCCAGGTGCAATTTCTATATCAGCCAAAGAAGAATTAATCAGAGTTATACCTGTAATACAAGGGATTAGAGACGCAGGTTGCGAATTACCTATTTCTATAGATACCATTAAACCAGTAGTAGCCAGAAAAGCAATTGAAGCAGGAGCAACTATAATCAATGATATAAGTGGTTTGGCATTAGGTACAGAATTAGCATTAATAGCTGCTGAATATGATGCATCGTTAATTATTATGCATAGCAAAGGGACGCCACAAACAATGCAAATCAATCCTTATTATCATGATATTGTACAAGAAATTGCTTCTTTTTTATTAGAAAAAGCACACATAGCAAAGGAATGTGGTGTCAAAGATATTATTCTAGATATCGGTATAGGATTTGGTAAAACAGTAGATCATAATTGGCAATTATTATCTTCATTATCAACTTTTGCTACATTAGGATATCCATTAATGCTTGGCATTTCCAGAAAATCCTTTATTGGAAAAAGCTTACTTATAGATACTCCAGCCGAAAGAGACATAACAACTGCTTTATTGCATGCAATGTTACTTCATACAAAGATGCACATACTTAGAGTTCATAATGTTAAGCTAATGGATCAATTACGGGTATTGTATTCATTATTGGAACAGAATAAAAATACAAAAGGAGAAAATTATGATGAATAAGTATGCGAATTCTTTATCTATTCAGGCATTGTTGATATTCCTTGGCTCAGCATTCTTGTATATCATTACAATGTTACCAGATTTAGGCTTTACAGATTCTGGAGAATTAGCAGCAACATGTAGCACTCTGGGTATTGCTCATCCAACAGGATATCCACTATATACAATATTGGGATTTATCATAACCAAAATTCTTCCATTTTCACCAGTGTATAGTCTCAACCTATTTGCAGCCTTATGCACAGCAGCATCAGCGGGTATAATGTTTGTTATAATCAGAGAAATATTAGAAAAACTATATGGAAAATTGACAATACATCTGGTAATTTCAGCAGGTACTTCTCTTACATTTGCTACAGCTGCAACAGTGTGGTCTCAAGCATCTGGATTGGAAGTATATTCATTACAATTAGTACTTATTAACCTATCATTACTGATATTTTTGAAGGCAGTATGGCTTAATCAGAATACACATCTTTGGATTTTATGGGGCTTTTTAATTGGATTAAGTTTTACAAATCATGGGACAACTATTTTACTTGCTCCAGCAATGCTTTTTGGATATTTCTATGATTGGAAAGACAATAAATTTCATATTAATAAACAGAAATGGATACAATTATCTTCTATCATTATCCCTTTCTTGATTGGTTTATCCCTCTGGCTATATTTACCTATTAGAAGTTCTCAAGATCCAATATTTAATTGGGGAGAAGTGCATCGCAATTGGGATAAGTTTATCTATCATGCAATGGGAAAGCAATATCAGGTTTGGATGTTCAAAAAAGGCACATCTGCTATAAATTTTCCAATTTTATGGAAACTATTACCTGCTAATTTTGCCTGGATTGGTTTGATTCCTGTAGTATTAGGAATCTATTCTATATGGAAGAAAAGTAAAGGATTATTCTTTTTTTTGATATTACTGATAAGTGGAAATCTATTCTATTCCTTACAATATCAGATTCATGATATTGATACCTATTTTCTAACATGTTTTATTGCGCTTTTTGTGTTTTTTGCAATTGGTTTACATGTTTTACTTAACAATAGACAGCAATTTGTATGGTTAGTGATGATATTTCCAATTATCAATGTAGGATTAAATTGGACAACAAATAATCATCAAAATGATAAAACAGTTCCTGCATATACAGCATTGATGACATCAAGTATGGAAAAGAATGCTGTGATCATTAGTTCACAGTGGGACTATTTCTGTTCCGCATTTTGGTATAAACAATCGGTGGAACATTATAGACCAGACATAATATTAATAGAGCAGGAATTATTAAGAAGAACATGGTATCCTCACTTTCTAGTTAAAATGTATCCTGAATTATATAAGTCTAAACAAAAGATAGAGATATACAATCAAGAATTAGAGAAATTTGAACAAGATCAAGAGTATTCAGCTGTCGAATTACAATCTAGATATGAGCAATTGATTAATTCTTGGATAGACCAATCTATTGAAAGTGGACGTCCCGTTTATATTACAGCAGAAGTATTACAGCAAGAGCCAAAAGTGGCTGCTTTGTATGAAAAAATTCCACAAGGATTAGCTTTTAAATTAGTGAAGCCAAAGGCAAATGGGATGCCCTTTTTGCCCCTTTCTGCGCATAATATGGACATAACTTATTTTGCTGCATCAATCAAGAATAGAAAAGGGCATCTATACGATGGAATCAAGCAGATGGCGGCAAATCAAATATTAAATATGGCCCAATATGCCTGGATGACAAGTCGCATAAAAGAAGCAACAGAATTTCTACAAAAAGCAGAGCGCATTGATCCAAAAAACCGCATCTTATTACAGTTAAAACAAGCAATAGAAAACAATCCCAATGGTGTAGTTCAAAAACCTTAACCATTCCAATATTGTCTATCTAAACTTCTATACTGAATAGCTTCACTTATATGAACTGCCTTGATAGAATCAACTCCTTCTAAATCTGCAATGGTTCTAGATACTTTTAGAATTCTATCATAAGCTCTTGCAGATAGACCCAATTTATTCATAGCAGTTTTTAATAATTGCTTAGACATATCATCTAGAACACAGAATATTCTTAAATCAGAAGGAAGCATATCTGCATTTTTATAACAAGCTTGTCTATTGTCAAAACGCTCACTCTGAATAATCCTTGCAGCAATAACACGATTTCGTATTACTTCAGATGTTTCTCCTCTACCTTTTTCTGATAAATCTTGATATGGCAAGGCAGGTACATCAATATGAATGTCAATTCTATCTAATAAAGGACCAGAAATTCGGCCCATATATCTTTGAATTTGTGGAGTAGAACAAGAACATTGTTGAAGAGGATTACCAAAATGTCCACACGGGCATGGATTCATGGAGCATACAAGCATAAAATTAGCGGGATATTCTACACTCATTTTTGTACGTGAAATACATATTTTTTTATCTTCTAAAGGCTGTCTTAATACTTCTAATACATTTCTAGCAAATTCGGGCAATTCATCTAAAAACAGAACACCATGATGAGCCAAACTAATTTCTCCTGCCCTAACAATACCCACGCCTCCACCAACCAAAGCAGCATCACTGATAGTATGATGAGGAGCTCTAAAAGGCCTATTTGTAAGCAAAGACAAACCCGCTGTTAATTGTCCGGCAACAGAATGAATTTTTGTTGTTTCAAGTGCTTCCTGCATACTTAAAGGAGGTAGAATTCCTGGCAATCGTTTGGCAATCATCGTTTTTCCACTTCCAGGTGGCCCAATCATTATAATATTATGTCCGCCAGCAGCTGCTATTTCCAAAGCTCTTTTTACATTCTCTTGTCCTTTTATATCAGAAATATCAATATCACTTGAACTTTTATGAGAAAAAAGTGAAGCAATATCCGATTTATGTGGATCAATCTTCTCTTCGTTTTTTAGATATCGCAAAGATTGGGCTAATGAATTCACAGGAATAATATGTATGTCTTCTACCATACCAGCTTCTTCTGCATTATCATATGGTACTAACATTTGTTTTTTTCCAAGTTCTTTGGCCATCAATGCTATAGATAAAGTACCATGCACAGACCGTAAAGATCCATCTAATGCAAGTTCTCCTACAAACATTGATTCTTGCAATGCTTGTTCATCTAAAAGGCCCATTGCTGATATTATTCCAAGTGCTATCGGTAAATCAAATGCACATCCCTCTTTTCTTATATCTGCTGGGGCCAAATTGACAGTGATTTTTTTATTAGGAAATGGAAGATCAGAATTTTTTATTGCAGCTGAAACCCTTTCTCTTGACTCTTTTACGGCAGAATCTGGGAGCCCTACCATAAGAAAAACTGGAACAGCATTTTCTAAATGCGTTTCAATTTCAACAGGAAAAGCAGAAATTCCAAAAACTGATCCTGAATATAAACGAGAATACATACATTACCCCTGAAATTCAACAATGTGTTTCACTCTTTGTAATGTTTGCAATGTACAATGAAAGATGATAGTATATCACTCACATTTTTCTCACATTGTTACCGATTCTTTATTTGGAACAATATCTTTTTTGGGTGAAACAATATCTTTATATCTTTTTACCTTTATAGTACTTACACCAGATTCAATATTCATTTCAATTTTTTGTTTTGCTTTAGAATATTCTGGCGTTTCATATATATTTTCAGAAATTTCATTAAAGCCTTCGAAATCATTTGCAGATAAACCACTTTCATTATGTATTCTACAACCAGCAGACTCTGGAATTTCTGCTGTAAATGTAGACATACCACCTTCGAATTGTACTTTTGTTATCTCTTGTTGATTGCCAAGTTTTAAATACACCGATGAAGCTCCAGATTCTAGAGATACCGATTGTATTTTATAGTCGGAAAGATCCAATGAACTCATGGATGCACCACCTTGCAGGTTTATATTCCACAAAGTATTAGGATGAAGACTTATTTCTGAAGTCTGCAATACATTATGTTTAAAGATTTCTATATCAGTGCCAAATTCTAAATCGATAGTGTGTGTTCCATCAAAGATTTTATTCAATATTTTAAATGTACTTTTAGGATTTTTTTCTGAAGAATCACTATTGATATATCTTTTTATCATCAATAAATGATCTGTTCCGCCACCTTTAATAGAAATTACAGCAACACCAGCATCAATATTAAGATTTGCAGGTTTAACTATAGTTGAGTCATAAGGAAGTGAGAGAGTATCAACTTTATTATAACTTTGTTCTTTATTATCAATGATAATGTCCAAAGATTCAGAGTCTGGGCTCTTATCGATAATAAAACCTGCTAAAATTACAGAAGCAATTATTCCACTGACAGAAGCAATAATATTCTTAAATATCTGGTTATTGACTATAGAAGATAATCCCCATAAAATCAAAATAATGGGCCATATCTCTGTAGTTACCGCAAAGTATGATATGATACCAAAATTATGTAGTAAGAACAAAGTACCTGTAGAAATCAGAAAAAAACTATAAAAAAGACGTGCTGGTTTCATATTATTTACCTTGTTTGAATTTATTATTTCCAAGTAATAAAATTAATCCTATAATTATTAAAATAATAGGCCAAAATTTCCCAAAATCAAAATCTGGCAAAAAATTATTAGCAAGAAATAGAAAGCCTAAGATTATTAATAAACTGCCGCCAATCAGTCCAGATTTTACTTCACCCTTAATGTTAATTGTCTGCTTGGCAGTTTTCTCTACTTCTTCAACAAAATCTTTAAAAAGTGGAATTGTTTCTTCATCTGTTTCTTGGATTAGCCCAATTGGTTTCATTGGCATTGCAATCCATAGTGCTATATAACCAAGGACTGCAATAGGGGGTTCAAAAAGAAAAAGTATAAAAACAATACGAATAAATAAAGGATCTATTTGTAAATAATCTCCTAATCCACTACAAACACCCGCTATAACTTTTCCTTCATTGCTTCTATAAGCTCTTTTTTTCATAGTAAAATATCCTATTAGTTCTTAGCATTGAAAAACACAACAGATTTGTACGATAAAAGCATGAATTATTACAATTGCTTAAATTGAATTAAAAATTATAGGAAAACTTGTGATACTAGACAGATCCATTCCCCCCATATCTAAAGAAATGCCAGTTTTTAATGTTCCTCCATCACAAAAGCATATTCTAAGTAATGGTTTAAAAGTATTGATTGTACAGGATAATTCTCAACCATTGGTGAATATTGGCCTATCTATACCAATGGGAGCTGCCCAAGAACATATACCTGGCCTTGGAAGATGCGTTGCTAAACTTATGGTTATGGGTAATAGTAAAAAAAATGCGGAAGAAATTGCCCAACAATCAGATGTAATAGGAGCAAGTTTTGGGGTATCGTGTAATTGGGATTCTACCGATATGAATGCCCTTGTTTTGGCTACATATACCAGAGATATCATAGAACTGATGTCTGAATGCTTGCTATATTCAATATTCCCAGAAGATGAAATCAAAAGACGCAAACAATTGATACTTGCAGATTTAGAATATCTTTCTTCAGACCCAGAATACCTAGTTTCTAGAGCTTGCAATGGCACTTTATATGAAAACCATATATATGGCCATTCCAGAAATGGAACGGCATCTACAATTAACTCTATACATTCCGAAGATTGTAAACATTGGCATTCATCATTAATTCAAACTGCTGGTTCATTTTTTATCATATCTGGCAATTGTGATATTGATTCTATTCTCAATATGTTAGAGGAGTTTTTTGGTACATGGAAACCTATAAATCAGTCAATTCTCATTAAAAAACCACAGTTTAAAATTGGTAAACAATTGGTATTTGCAGAAAAAAAAGGTGCTGTACAGACTTCTCTTCAAATAGCAATGCCATCTATTAGTATATATCACCCTGATTATACTTTGTTTCAAATATGTTCTACCATTTTTGGAGGCTATTTTGCCTCTAGATTAAATGTACTATTAAGAGAAAAACATGGATACACTTATGGTGCATATTCATATCAAGATACAAGAAAAGCATGCTCTTCTTATATCATACAAACAAATATTGGCAATGAAGTTACTAGACATTCAGTAGAAGAAATTTTACGAGAATTACAAAGAATAAGCAATGAACCTATTCTAGAAGAAGAATGTACAATTGCAGCGCAATATCTGCTTGGGTCTATGGTACAAGGGATGGAAACAGCTCAACAATTATCAGGTAGAGCAAAAACTATAGAAAGCTACAATCTTCCCGAAGATTATTTTACCCAAAAATTCGTAGCTTTATCTAAAGCAAGCGCACATGATCTATTTGCAATACAGAAACAGTTTTTTGCTCCCGAAACTCTAATTATAGCAGCTTCTGGTGATATAGACATATTAACAGAACAGCTTTCACCCTTTGGTAGCCCACAAATATTTACAGAGATTGATGTGTAAATTTACTTTTTAAATAATCGTGGAAAAAAGTCTTCTATCTGTGCAAAAAGCACTCCTACCAAAACGATAGCCCCAATAACATATTTTTCTGTTGAAACATATTCAGCAGAAAAAGCAACAGCCAATAAAGTAGCTAAAACAGGTTCTGTAGAGAACATAAGAGCTGCCTTTACCGGCGATGTTTCATGTTGATAACGGGTTTGTATATATGTTGCTACCACTGATGCAAGAATAGCTGTATACAAAAATGCGATGATAAAACTATTAGATTGAAAAGCTGAAAAGATAGCATCTGGAATCTGATAAGGCTTCACTTCAAACAATAATGAAGCAATTAAAGATATGATACCTGTAACCCCAAATTGAACTAATGTTAATCTTGCAGATGCTGTTTGAATATCTTTAGCATCTCGCATAAATTTATCAGTAAATGTTATATATAATCCCCAAATAGCAGCACAAAAAAGTGTTGCTATATCACCTGCATTAAAAGAAGTACCAATACTATCTGCTTGAGTAAAAAACCAAAGCCCTATCAATACAATACCTACACCCAAAACCTGGATTCTTGTAATATTTTTTCTTTCAATAAAGTATGCTGCAATCGGTGTAAAAACAACCATTGACCCCGTAATAAATGATGAATGAGCAACACTTGTATACTGTAAACCCCACGTTTGGCTCATAAATCCAAGAGCGAAAAAGAAAGCTAAAATACTGCCCTGTTTCCACTGTTGTAGAGTAATATTTCTACACTGCTTATGCCATAAAACCAAGCCTATACATGTAGCAGCAAAAAAACGTAAAGAAGTATATAAAAATGGAGGTACATCAAATAAAGCATTCTTAATAATAATAAAAGTACCACTCCAAATAATAGTGATTAAAAGCATAAATAAGTCAGCTTTTTGCTTTCTATTAATAGACATCAAATCATTCCAATAAATAGTATTTACAAAGATACTTTGTTGAGATCATTCACCCTAATACCTTAAGAAATATGGAAATTCAGTACTTTTGTTATGTTACTATTCTCATATGATGAATTAATCTGGAAAGAAATACATGCTTGATTTAAAATTTATACGCACAAATGCCCAAGCTGTAAAGCAAAATATTATTAATAAAAATGAATCTGCTGATATCGATACATTCTTAGAACTTGATGAACAACGCAGAGCAATCATACAACAAGTTGAATCATTAAAAAGCACCAGAAATACTGTATCTGAACAAATAGCAGTTTTAAAAAAATCGAAGCAAAATGCAGATCAGTATATCGAAGAAATGCGAATTGTTTCTGAAAACATAAAGTCATTTGATGACTCACTTCGTTCAATAGAATCTCAAATGGAAGATATTCAACTACGAATTACAAATATGGTAGATAGCTCTGTCCCTATTGGTAAAAGCGCAGCCGATAATATTGAGATCCGCAGATTTGGCCAGACAATAGACTGTGGATTTAGAAAGAATCATGTTGAAATTTCTAAACAATTAAATATTCTAGATTTTGAACGAGGAGCAAAAGTAAGTGGTAGCGGGTTTGGCTTCTATGTTGGCAAAGGAGCCAGTTTAGAGAGAGCCCTTATTAATTTTATGATAGATTTTCATCTAGAAAAACATGGTTATACAGAAATGATGCCTCCATTTCTTGCTAATTTTGCTTCTATGCGCGGCACCGGACAATTACCCAAGATGGAAGAAGATATGTATCACATGCCCTTAGATGGTTTATATGCTATTCCTACTGCAGAAGTTCCTCTAACTAATTTTCATCGTGATGAAGTATTATCTCATGATAGCCTTCCAATTAAATATTGTGGATATTCTGCTTGTTTCAGAAGGGAAGCTGGAAGTTATGGCAAGGATACAAAAGGATTTTTAAGAGTTCATCAATTCAATAAGGTAGAATTAGTAAAATTTGTTAAACCTGAACATTCTTATAATGAATTAGAAATATTAGTTACAGATGTAGAGGATATTCTAAAAGCACTCTTAATTCCTTATAGAGTATTACTTTTATGCAGTGGTGACACAAGTTTTTCAAGTGCAAAAACCTATGATCTAGAAGCATGGTCACCATGCGAAAATAAATGGTTAGAAGTGTCTAGCTGTTCTAATTTCGAGTCATATCAAGCAAGAAGAGCTAATATTCGCTATAGAAATTCAGCTGGAAAACTCGAGTTTTTACATACTCTTAATGGTAGTGGCCTAGCAACATCTAGATTGATGGTAGCAATTTTAGAACATTATCAAACAGAAGATGGACATATCACTCTACCAGAAGTATTAAAGCCTTATTGTAGATTTGACAGTATCTAAATGAAAAAACCGGTATTCACCGGTTTTTTTTTAAGCATTTTGTCCTAAAAACTTTAAATGTCTATAATGAGACAAAAAAGCATCAAATATTGAAGGGAATTCTATATACTGAACATCGAATTCTTGACATGTTTTCTTAACAATCCTACTTATTGCTGGATAATGAACATGGGATATCTTAGGAAATAAGTGGTGTTCAATTTGAAAATTTAAGCCGCCTACAAACCACGATAGAATTGGGTTCTTTGTTGAAAAATTTGCAGTTGTTTTTAGCTGATGAATCATCCATTCATCTTCTAATGAATTATGTTCATTGATAATTGGGAACTCTGTTCCATCAACAGTATGAGCCATTTGAAACACTATAGCTAATACTAAACCAGTAGCTATGGTATAAAGTAAAAAACCCATAAGCCAGTTAAGAAATCCAAATTGAATTATTGGTAAAACAATAAATAATACCGCATGAATCAATTTAAATGCCCAAAAAGAAATATGTGTTTTAGCATTAAAAGGTGGCATTGGATAATCACCAATTTTTCTTGTAAAATATTTCACATAATCAGTATAAAAAATCCAGAATAAAAAGAAAATCGAATAAGCAGCAAGAAAATACACATGCTGAAACTTATGAAAAAAATGATATTCTTGAGTTGGACTTAAACGAAGAAATGGTTTTACATCAATATCATCATCAATATCATCAATATTAGTAAATGTATGATGGATAACATTGTGCTTTGTATTCCAGAAATGTACATTTGAACCTAAAAAGTTCATAGACATTCCAGCAATGGAATTTATGAATGTAGATTGGCTAAATGAACCGTGCGATCCATCATGCATTATATTAAAACCAATAAATGATGTCAAAAAACCCAAAACAATACATTCTGATAATGCTATCAATAAAGACGGTGTAAAGATTATCAAATGAATATACACAGCAATGAATGTAAGTATAAGAATTATCGCTTTAAAATATAACTTTGTATTACCTGTTGGAGATATCTGATTTTCTTTAAAGTATTGTGTGATTCTATTTCTTAATTCTAGATTGAAAGTTGATTGGATCTTATTAAATCTTGGTGTTGTCATATTTCTCTTATAATGGTTACTTATGTAATATACAGTACAAAAATAGTGTTTTACTTCTATTGAATATCATGTAAATCATAAGAAATGTTTCATTACTCTCTTAAATATTAATGAAAATCATACATATTAATGATATAACTGATGAAAGGATAAGTAATTATCTTTCATTGAAAGAATCGCAAACACATCATACTCAAGAACAAATATTTTTGTGTGATGGCGATAAAGTAACTTTGGTTGTATTAGAAAGTCACCTACAAATTCAATCTGTTTTTGCTATCGAAGACTTTATAAATCAATACAAAACTTTACTTGAAGCAAAAGTTCCAGAAGGTCAAGTTTTTACTGCTTCTAAAAAATTAATGGAATCAATTGTAGGTTTTAGACTTCATTCTGGTGTTATGGCAATTGCTACGCAACCAAAAAATGAACACTTTGCTACTTTAAAACCTCCTTATATCGTAATGAACAATATTATCAATTCTGATAATGTTGGTGGCATCATTAGAAATGCCGTTGGATTCGGATTTACCTCTATTCTTGCAGATAATGCTACTAGCTGTCCATATCTAAGAAGAGCAGTTAGAGTGTCTATGGGTTATATTTCAAAAGCTAATATCAGCATCCAAAATAATTTAGTAGATACATTGATAACACTAAAAAATCAAGGCTGCAATATCATTTGTGCAGAAATATCTGAACGATCACATCATTTGCAAAATTATACATTTCCTGAAAACTTTGCTTTGGTTTTTGGTAGCGAAGGGCAAGGCATAGAATCAAAGATATTATCAATAGCTGATGAAATCATAGATATTCCAATGTACAATAATGTAAAATCTCTCAATGTTTCTTCTAGTTCAGCAGTTTTTATGTATGCTGCAAAACTTCGGAAATAGCTATCCATATATGAAGATTAGATAGGTTTCCACATATGTTTTTTAACGATGTTGATAACATGTGTAAAAAAAAACTTTGTGGATAACTTTTAATGTCTTATTTTTGCCAGCTCTATTAGAGTTCCTTATTTCAAGCAAGGATTAGAAGTGATATTATCCGGTAAAATTACGAAGTCTGTCCGCGAACAAGATGTTATAGCAAAATGGCATATTGTTAATGCGGAAGGCAAAACTTTGGGTAGATTAGCCTCCCAAGTAGCATTTCTTATCAGAGGCAAGCATAAGCCTGACTTTACACCGCATGTTGATTGTGGTGATTTTGTTGTTGTTATTAATGCTGCCCAGATTAAAGTTAAAGGCAAACGAGAAGAACAAAAAGAATATTTCCATTATACTGGATATCCAGGTGGCGATCGCTATCGTTCTTTCAAGGATCTTGTTAAAAGCAAGCCTGAAGAAGTTATAGAATTAGCGGTTAGAGGTATGCTTCCAAAGAATACTTTAGGCCGTAAGATGGGTAAAAAACTTAAAGTATATGCAGGTGCAGAGCATCCGCATGCTGCCCAAGAGCCAAAAGAATTTATACTCAAATATAGTGCTGAATAAAAACTGGATTAATATATGAATAATATCACAGCTACCGGACGTCGTAAGACAGCAGTTGCGCAGGTTAGAATGTTACCTGGCACCGGTAAAGTATTGGTTAACAAATCTCCAATAGAAGAGTATTTTCCGGTTGAATTTAATCGCCGCGAAGCACTTCGCCCACTTGAGACTGTAAGTTTGGAAGGTAAGTTTGACTTACACATAAAGGCTACAGGCGGTGGTAAAAGTGGTCAAGCTGGTGCTATTCGTTTGGGTGTTGCACGTGCGCTTGTTGATTTTGATGGTGAGCTTCGCCCTCAGCTTCGTACTGCAGGATTTCTTACTCGCGATCCTAGAATGGTAGAGCGTAAGAAATACGGACAGAAAAAAGCTCGTAAGCGTTTCCAGTTCTCAAAGCGTTAATCAGACAATTATATTGGCATTTACCTCATCTTCGTTTTGTAGATGAGGTTTTTGCTTGTTAAGTGAAGATACATAAAACTCTCTTTTGAATTAAAATGTATCATATCAAAGATAGCAATAGCTATCACCCTAATAATCATGCATTGTGATTATATCATCTGTGGCTTTGATAAAAAGTTTGTGATATAAGATGACCAATGCAGTAGTAAACAACTAATTTATGGAGTTTGCCCAATGGCAACAGAATCAACAGTCGAAGCCCTTCTAGAATCAGGTGCCCATTTTGGCCACCTTACCCGTCGTTGGAATCCTAAAATGCGCAAGTTCATTTATACAGAGCGCAATGGAATTCACATTATTGATTTACGTAAAACAAAAATTCTATTAGATATTGCTCGTGAAACTGCTTTTGAAGCAGCAAGCATGGGAAAAGTTGTATTATTTGTAGGCACTAAAAGTCAAGCTAAAGAAGCGATTCAAAATGCTGCAAAGCGTTGTGGATCTTATTATGTTTCAGAGCGTTGGTTAGGAGGAATGCTAACTAATTTTCCAACAATTCGTAAAAGTATCAAAAGGCTTGTAGCAATTGATAAAATGGAAGCCGATGGAACATTTGAAAAATTTACAAAAAAAGAACGTTTAATGTTAAATCGTGAGCGTGAGCGTTTACGTAAAGTTTTTGGTGGTATTGAAGAAATGACACGTATACCAGGTATCATTTTCTTGGTGGACGTTAAAAAAGAACATATTGCAATTCAAGAAGCAGATAAACTTCGTATTTCCGTAATTGGTGTTGTAGATACAAATTGCGATCCCGATACAGTACATTATCCAATCCCAGCAAATGATGATTCAATTAAGACAATTGAATTAATTGCTGAAACTTTAGCTGATGCTATTTTAGAAGGCCGTGAAATCGCTAAGCAAAAAGCTTCTGAAGCAGGAGTTTCAGGTGAAAGATCAGCAAAAGAAAATGAAATGGAAGATGATGGAAAAGGCAATCGCAGAATGCGTCAACGTCGAAATAATGCACCAGCTCCTGGTGGTCAAAAACCTACTTTTGTGCCACCTCCTGCAAAGACTCATATTGCACCAGCAGCTGAAATCGTAGTAGAGCAAGCTCCAGCAGCTGAAATCGTAGTAGAGCAAGCTCCAGCAGCTGAAATCGTAGTAGAGCAAGCTCCAGCAGCTGAAATCGTAGTAGAGCAAGCTTCAACAGCTGAAATCTCAGCAGAGCAAGCTCCAGCAACTGAAGCTTAATTATTGAATACACAACTTTATTAAACCATATATTTTCAGGAAATAAAGAACAATGTCAGTAACACCACTAATGGTAAAAGACTTGCGCGACAAAACAGGCGCTGGTATGGCTGATTGTAAAAAAGCTTTAGACGAAGCAAATGGCAATATGCAAGAAGCAATTGAAATCCTACGTAAGCGTGGAGCAGCATCTGCAGCTAAAAGAGCAGATAGATCTGCAAATGAAGGAATTGTAATTGCAAGAACATCTCCAGATAGTAAAACAAGTGTTATTGTTGAAATCAACTGTGAAACAGACTTTGTTGCCCGTAATGAAGAGTTTGTAAACTATGCTGATGCAATTGCTAATGCTTTATTACAATATAATCCTTCCGATGAAGCTGCTTTAATGGCTACTGAAGTTGACGGTAAAAAATTATTAGATTTACATAATGAAATCTTAGCGAAATTTAGTGAGAAAATTGGTATTAAACGCTATGAAGTATTGGCTGCATCAGGTTATATAGCAGATTATATTCATGCTGGTAATCGTTTAGGAGTACTTCTTCAAACCAATCTTACAAATACAAATGATGAAGTAAAAGCGATGCTAAGAGAAATTGCGATGCAAATAGCAGCTATGAATCCTAGTTATGTAAGAAGAGAAGATGTGCAAACAGATGCTTTAATGAAAGAAATTGAAATTTATCGAGAAAAAGCTATACAAGAAGGTAAAAAACCAGAAATAGCAGAGAAAGTTGCTCAAGGACAATTACTTAAATTCTTCCAAGAGCAATGCTTATTAGAACAATCATTTGTAAAAGATAGTAAAAAATCAGTGTCAGATATTGTATCTGAAATTGGTAAAATAACCGGCGAAGCTGCTCAAATAATTGGCTTCCGTCGTTACTATCTTGGTGAATCTAATAGTTAATATGAAATGAAACTACACAGCGGCATGAATTTATTTGTAAATTTATGCCGCTTTTTTTATGTCTAATCTACAGGACTCCCAATGCAAAAACCTCTATATAAAAGAGTATTACTGAAATTAAGCGGTGAATCCTTAATGGGTGATCAGCAATTTGGATTAAATGCCTCGGTACTAAAACGCTTTGCAGAAGATGTATCAGAAATTTACAAGCTAGGCGTTGAAATAGGAATTGTTATTGGTGGAGGAAATTTTTTCAGAGGCATTCAAGCCACAGAACAGGGAATTGATAAAGTGTCTGGAGACTATATGGGAATGCTTGCCACAGTCATTAATGGTATTGCATTTCAAAATGCATTAGAAATGTGCGGAGTTCCAACAAGACTTCAAACAGCCATTCATATGCAACAAATAGCAGAACCCTATATTAGAAGAAGAGCCATAAGGCATTTCGAAAAGAAAAGAGTTGTCCTATTTGGCGCTGGAACCGGTAATCCATATTTTACAACAGATACTGCCGCCGCATTGAGAGCAATTGAAATTGAAGCAGATGTCATTATAAAAGGTACTAGAGTAGATGGCATCTATGATTCAGATCCTGAATTAAATCCAAATGCAAAAAGATATAATGAAATTTCATATCAAGATGTTTTAGTAAATGGTTTAAAAGTTATGGATGCTACTGCCATTGCTTTATGCCAAGATAATTCCTTGCCAATCATGGTTTTTAACATGAATGAACCAGGAAATTTGAAAAGATTGATTTGCGGTGAAAATGTAGCAACAATTGTTAAGTAATTTATTTTCATTCATTGTGGATTATATATTATGCCAGTTCAAGATATTACAAAAGATGCAGGTTCAGCTATGGTAAAAGCTATTGAACATGCTGGACAGCACATTTCCAAAGTAAGGACAGGCCGTGCATCAGTTACATTGCTTGATAATGTTAAAGTTGACTATTATGGAACACCTACTGCATTAAGCCAAGTAGGAAGCCTTTCTGTGCCTGATGCCCGTACTATTTTAATTCAGCCATGGGATAAAGGTACTTTGTCTGCAATCGAAAAAGGTGTTTTAATAGCAGGATTAGGCCTTAATCCTTCAAATGATGGATCTGTTATTCGTGTACCTATACCTCCGCTTACAGAAGAAAGAAGAAAAGAGTTCGTAAAATTATGCAAGAAATTTTCTGAAGATGGAAGAGTTGCAATTCGAAATATTAGACGTGACCACATGGAAGCATTAAAAGTTGCAGAAAAAAAAGAACATTTTTCTGAAGATGATAGAAAACGTGGTGAAGATGAAATCCAAAAACTTACTGATAAATACATCAAAGAAATTGATGCTATTATGGTAAAGAAAGAAAAAGAAATCCTTGAAGACTAAATTCACAATCTATCAATCATTTTAGATATTATGGAAAATGAATCTATTCCTATTCCAAAGCCTGTAAATCCAGATTTAATAAAAGATCAGTTTCAATCATTTTATGAATTAATTACTATTCTTCGTGCTGAATGTCCTTGGGATAAAAAACAAACCCATGAGTCAATCTCACATCTGTTTATCGAAGAAGCCTATGAAATGATTGATGCTATTAAGCAGGGTGATGATGATGAATTTTCTAAAGAACTTGGCGATTTATTCTTGCATATCATGATGCATGCAGTTATTGCAGAACAAAGAGGTGCTTTTTCTATCATGGATGTACTTAAAAAAGTACAAACAAAACTAATTCATCGTCATCCACATGTTTTTGGTAATACAATTGCCAATGATGAATCTGAAGTAAGAAGAAATTGGGAAGAACTTAAAATGCAAGAAGGAAGAGAATCCGCATTAGAAGGTGTTCCTAAACATTTACCTGCTTTGTTAAGAGCTCAAAGAATGCAAGAAAAAGCAGCAAATGTAGGTTTTGACTGGGATAATAGAAAAGATGTATGGAATAAAGTAGACGAAGAGATTCTTGAACTTAAAAATGAAATCTTACAAGGTAATACTCTTCTTATGAAGAATGAAATTGGAGATATTATCTTTTCTCTGATTAATGCCGCAAGATTTGAGCACATCATTGCTGAAGATGCATTGCAAGCTACTAATGATAAGTTTCAAAGACGATTTACAGCCATAGAACAAATTGCTAAACAACAAGGAAAATCGTTAAAAGAAATGTCTTTAGCTGATATGGATGAATTATGGGATTTAGTAAAATCTAAAGAATAAACTCTTCACAACTAATGATAAAGCCCCATGTTATTATATAACTTGGGGCTTTTTTTATCGCATATCTATAACTTCTATACCAACAGGTGGAGAATAAGAAAACAGACCTGGCTGTAATTTAGAATTAATATTGAGTTTCTTAATATCCCAAACCATATCTTGATTCCCATCATCAGCAGAAATTCTTTCTATATTAGTACTTCCTTTCTTAAGAAATACTCTCAATTTTTTTATTCCCATAGCAGCGCTTTGTCCTTTAGGATGTAATTCTAAAGCCAGTAAATTGCTTTTCCCGACACTATATTCTTTTATAGATATAGGTTGATAACTATATAAAAAAGTAAAAAGAATGATATCAATTGAAGTTGTAGGTTTATTTTTTACACTTGATATTGAAACCATTTTTCGATTTGGGATAATATTCCAAATTGTACGATTATCACAAATGATTTTTCGATCACTTAATGTCAATACATATTTTCCAGATTTTTCTGCTTGTAATGATCCTACCATACCAGACACAGGTTCAACACTTTGAAATTCAAGCTCTACTGTTTTCATTGATGAATATTTTGCTCTTAAAGATGCAAAAACACTTTCTACAGTATATGTTTCTGATAATGCATCTGAATGAGCAATTACAAAAACTATTGAATACAGGATTATAGTGTAGATACGTTCTATTAATGTCTTCATTTATTTTTCTTGAATTGGTTCTGGCTTTTCCATTATAAATAGCTGTCTTAAGTCCTGCAGTTTCCTTAATTCCTTAATTGGCAATGATTCTAAAGGATTATTAGTTAAATCTAAAGTATTAAGTCTGCTAATTGAGCCAATACCAGCAGGAATGGTTGTAAGCTTATTATTTTTTAAAGTAAATCTGCTTAATCCTTTTAGGTTATTAATGCTATTGGGTAGTTTGCTGATTTTGTTATTACTTATATCAAATGATCTAAACTGACAAGTACTATCAATTTCAGGTAATTCCACTATTTCATTATTCGTAATATCAATATTTTGAAGATTTGCCATTTTGAATAATTCAGCAGGCAACTTTGCAATACCATTATAACTGAAATCTGCTGATGTTAAATTGGATAAACCTATAATATCATTACTTATAGCACTCATATTGTTTCTACTTATATCTAATCGTGTCAAGAATTTTAAAGAATAGAACTCTTTTGGAAATGCAGTTATGGCATTTTCTGATATGGCTAATGTTAAAAGATTAGTTAATAATGAAACATAACTTGGAATTACCTTAATCTTATTTTTAGATGCATTTAATACTGCAAGCTTAGGTAGTTTACTTAAATCAGGTAATTCGTCAAAGTTATTTTGCGATATATCTATATCGTATAATTCAGGAATATTATCAAAAGAAATACCTGCACTTGACAATTGATTATTTGATACCATAAGCCTTTGTAATTCACGCATGCCTGCAAGTGAAGGCATTGTTATGATCTTATTATTAGATATATCTATTAATTGTAATTCAGAAAGATTTTTTATTGAAGCTGGCAGTGTGGTAAGTTCATTAGATCTAAGTAATAATCGCTTTAATTTTGTTAATTGACTTATTTCACTAGGTATACTTGTAAGTTTATTGTTTGAAAGAGTTAACTCTTCAACATTTACACATGCTAATATCTCTTTTGGAAATACAGTCAACTCTTTTCTTGTTAATTCGATTCTTTTTACATTAATAGGATCAATTGATAATTCTTCTACAGTTCTAGCATTTGTAATTGTTCTAGCATTTGTAGTATTAGAAGTTTTATCAATATCTTTAGATTGTTGGGCTATAGATATATGTAAACCACATATACATATAATAAAAGAAAAAAGGAATAAGCGTGTTTTCATAATACTCACATATATATAAACTTTAGAATTCAGGATGCTTTCAACGACAAAACAAAGCGATTATTGCATATAATTTTAAAGTAATTATAAGTAACAACTGCTTAACTTTGTTAGTAGTACATGTATAAAAATATCGAAATTTCTTATACTATTTTCTTTGAAGCAAAACTTGATATGATTTTCATTCTATTATGACACAATTATACTCTGTAATTTTAGCATCCCTACTATTCCTTATTGCTTGTAACGATAAGCCAATTCCCCCAAACTCAAGCTCTGGAAATGGCTCTATCAATGATACTCTATATATTCCTTTACAGCCGGATTGGACAGGCTTTAATGAGCCTTCAGACATATACATTGGCAGAGAACCATTTGTTTATATAGCTGATACTAAGAATAATCAAATTGTAATGCTAGATATTTCAGGTAGAAAAATCGGAAATTCGCTACCTATAAAAAACCCAAAAGCAATTTCTCAGGATGGCCTTTTTGATTTATTGATTTCCGCAGAATTAGATACTGTTTTACAAGGTAAATCCCTTACAATAGGTGCAATTTTTAGAATTCATATGTCAAAAGCATTGCATAATATTTCTAATGCTGAGGTTTCTTTAGCATATTGCCAACCTTCACGAATTGAAAGAAGATTTACTGGAATAACTTGTCTTCCAGATAATTCCTATATAGTATCTAGAACTGGACCTAACAATTCATCTAAATTCGATCCAGATGATGCTATTTTAATTTTTTCTTCAAAAGATTCATTAACTGGTAGATTATCGTCCCTTGTCCCCGAAGGCAATGCATTATATTCAATTGGAAAAATATCATCTGTTTCCGTTGCAGCGGATAGATCTTCAGATATTATCTTTACCCAGATATCACAAGAAATGCAATTTAAGGTTCAATGGCTTAGTTTTCTTAATGGTGATATAACCGGCTGGTTTCAAAAATTTAACCCTGCTGATAATCTTAATTCTGGTAGAGATTTACTTTCTTTAGGAAAATTTACTTGCCCTGAAGATATAACCTATGACTCATTTGGAAATATCTATATTGCTGATGCCATTAAAGATTCTGTATTTAAATTCAATTCTTATGGAAAAGAAATGCAGTCTTTTGGTGGACATGGATCTTCTCTCAGACAATTTTCGGCACCTTCTGGCATTGCTTGGTTCAACAAAACACTCTTTGTTGCCGATACTAAAAATCATAGGATTTGTCGTTTCAGATTATCTACAGATTAAAAAAAAAGCCATGTACTCGAAAGAATACATGGCCAAATCTAATTGCACTTAGACTATTCTTGTTCTATTGTAGAGCGATATTGACGACGCATAGCTTTCATTCTAGAAAGACGCTTCTCTACAGAAGGCTTCATGAAAAATGCACGCTTCTTAAATTCTCTTAATACTCCACTTCTCTCATATTTCTTTTTGAAACGGCGAAGTGCTCTGTCTATAGACTCATTCGATTGGATTGTTACGCCTACCATGTTGTACTTAGGGTAAAATGAACAATTTATTTAACTAATTTTTCTATCAATTTCTTTTCTTTGTTTTTCTCAAACTGAACGATGATTGCATAACCACCATTAGAAATAATTTCTTTTGAAAGAACTACTCCTAAATCATCCCATTTAGTATGATATATAACATCGCCAATACTATAAGCATCTTGTGGATCATAAGGACGTGAATCCTCTTTTGATACCTGAACAATAGCGCTTGTTCTATCATTCTTTGCTTCTAAAACATCTAAATCAACCAATTGGGAATGACGGCTAACTGTACATCTAGCCCACTGACGACGGCCCTCAGTGTTTTCCATAGGCTCACCAATAAGCTCGTGCTTGGTTTCTTTCATCAAAAAAGGCGAAAATAACTTAACGTATTTTGCTTTTTTTGCACGACGTACTCTAGGGGTCTTTTTTTCAACCATTGAGCTGAATCCTCAAATTCGTAAAAGGAAGGCTAAAATACAAAATAAAAATTACTTTTCAAAATAACAGATAATTCAGTCACAATATGTTCAACAACTTATGCGAACAAACTGAATCAGTGATTGTTTAATATCTCTTACTTTTGATTAAACCGGGCATATAATAATTTAAATTTTCTAGTACTTTTCCAGTACCTCTTACAACAGCAGTTAAAGGATCTTCTACTATATGAACTGAAAGTGTAGTTTCCATAGATAGGCGTTTATCGAGTCCTTTTAGCAGTGCACCGCCACCAGAAAGCATAATGCCTCTATCGTAGATATCTGCAGATAGTTCTGGAGGTGTACGTTCTAGTAATGTTCTAACAGCATTTACAATTACACCAACTGATTCGCTGAGAGCTTCCCGTATATCTATAGAGCTAACTGTTATTGATTGTGGAATTCCAGTAATAAGATCGCGTCCTTTAACTTCGATTTCAACTTCTTCTTCTAAAGGGTATGCTGATCCTACTTCACATTTAATAATTTCTGCTGTTCTTTCACCGATTAAAATATTATGATTTCTTTTGAAGTATTGTACGATGGAATTAGTCATTTCATCGCCTGCAATTCTTATAGATTCATCATTTACAATTCCGGACAAAGCAATTACAGCAATTTCTGTTGTACCACCACCGATATCAACAATCATATTTCCTTTTGGCTCATGAACATCTAATCCAATACCAATTGCAGCCGCCATTGGCTCAGCTATTAAATATACTTCCTTGGCGCCGGCGTGTTCTGCACTATCACGAACTGCTCTTTTTTCAACTTCTGTTATTCCAGAGGGAACACAAATAACTACTCTTCTTGCAGGTTGCCAACTTAAAGATACCTTTCTGATAAATGCTCTAAGCATACCCTCTGCAATTTCAAAATCTGCTATAACACCGTCTTTTAATGGTCTTATTGTTCGAATATCACGATGAGTTTTACCAACCATCGCCTGAGCTTCGTGGCCAATAGCCAATATATGTTTATTTGTTCTATCAAAAGCCACTATTGATGGCTCATTTAATACAAGTCCTTTATCTTTTATCCAAATAAGGGTATTTGCAGTACCTAAATCAATAGCTACATCAGTGGATAAGAAGCCAAAACGCATTCTATTCTCGCACAATAATGAAATCAGTATCTATTTGCAATACACAAATAGCTTCACAAAAGTAAGAAGTTCAACCTTTAAACACAAAGAGTTATGATGTGTTCACAAGAAAAGAAATTTATGGTAAATTCAAATAAATCAATATAGGTTTAAGACTTTATTTCAATGCTTTTTTTACTTTATTACTTGAAGCTTGCTTTTCAGCAACTGCCTCATAAGATGGTACTGCACCTTCTTGAACAACAGCTTTGTTAATAGTACAATGCTTAATATTCTTTTTATCAGGTAAGTCAAACATGATAGGCAACATAATTTCTTCAATTATTGATCTTAGTCCTCTAGCACCTGTTTTACGATTTCTAGCTTTTTCTACTATTTCCATTAGAGCTTCTGGTAAAAAATGTAAATCACATTCTTCCATTTTAAATAGCTTTTGATATTGTTTTACTAAAGCATTTTTTGGCTTTGTAAGAATATCTAACATAGCCTCATCGGATAATGGTGTTAATGGAGCTATAACAGGTAAACGACCAATTAATTCTGGAATAAATCCAAATTTTAATAAATCTTTAGATTCTACCAATGATAACAGTGCATCAGATTCTTCTACATTTTGCTGAGAATTATAGCTAAATCCTATTGTTTTGGCATTCATTCTTCTTGCAATGATCTTTTCTATTCCGTCAAATGCACCACCACAGATAAAAAGAATATTTTTTGTATTTACATACACCAATGGTTGTTCTGGATGTTTGCGTCCACCGCGCGGTGGTACGCCTGCAACAGTTCCTTCTAACAATTTTAAAAGTGCTTGTTGAACGCCTTCACCTGAAACATCTCTTGTAATACTTTGAGAATCTGATCTTCTTGCTATTTTATCTATTTCATCAATATATACTATGCCTCTTTCTGCTTTCTCTACATCATAATCAGCACTTTGCAATAAGTGTACAAGAATCGTTTCTACATCGTCGCCTACATATCCAGATTCTGTAATTGTTGTGGCATCAGCAACTGCAAAAGGAACATCTAATATTCTAGCTAATGTTTTAGCCAATAATGTTTTTCCTGTTCCTGTTGGGCCAACCAACATAATATTGCTTTTCTCGATTTCAACTTCTTCTAAAAACCCAGAAATACTTTGAGATTTTATTCTTTTATAGTGATTATATACTGCTACAGATAAAGTTCTTTTAGCTTTTTCTTGCCCAATAACATATTCATCCAATTTAGATTTAATATCAGATGGTTTTAACAAAGCTGTTTTCTTACTTTTAGATGTAACAGCTGCTACAGGTGTTGAATTTTGCTTCAAAATATCTGCAGATGTATAAATACATATATCACATATGTATACATCTTTTCCAGCTATAAGGTTTGTTACTTCTGATGATCCTCTGCCACAAAATGAACAGTGAATTGCACCTTTAGAAGTTCCGGAAGAATTATTCATATATCTATAAAATCATTGTAAATCATTTCAACACATATTTTTCAACACATATATTGAAAAAAAATGGCGAGACGAACTATTCCGCCACGCCATAAAATCTATTCTTTAAGGTTAAATCGGTTTTTTTACTAGTTCCTCGTGACGTCTTTCAAGAATTTTATCTGCGATACCATATTCAACGGCTTGAACTGCACTCATATAATTATCGCGATCTGCATCCTTTAAAATCGTTTTTTGATCTTTACCAGTGTGATTGCTAATAATAGTATATAACATTTCTCTTATTCTTAGCATTTCTTTGGTATAAATCTCTATATCTGTTGCCTGACCTTGCGTTCCACCTAAAGGCTGATGCATCATAATTCTGGAATTAGGAAGAACATATCTTTTTCCTTTAGTTCCTGCACATAATAATACCTGAGCCATAGAAGCAGCCATCCCAACACAAATAGTACTTATGTCTGGCCTAACAAACTGCATTGTATCATAAATCGCCATGCCTGATGTAACACTTCCACCCGGTGAATTAATATAAATATTAATATCCTTGGTTGGATCCTCACTTTCTAAAAATAGTAATTGAGCAACAGTAAGGCTTGCTACATGATCATCAATTGGCGTGCCAATAAAAATGATTCTATCCTTTAACAAACGTGAATATATATCATATGCTCTTTCGCCGCGGCTTGTTTGTTCAACAACCATCGGAACTAGCTGGTTCATCATAAAATTAGCTCTAATAAATGATTAGTGAATTAACAACAATTCTTTTTCTAAAGGAAATCTAAAATTTATTCACCTAATGTTTTAGCTTTATTTTTACGTTTAGGTTTTTCATCATCTGCTGATTCATCTTTTTTTGATGATTTAGCAGTTTTAGATGATTTTTTTGTTGGCTTTGTATCGTCATCATTTGATATTTCTGCTTCAATATCATCCAAACCACCAAACATTCCTGCATGTAGTTCTTTTTGCTTGAAATATGTTTCAGGATCTGTATCTGTAATTATTGCTTTCTCTAATATTTTATCCATTGCTTTTCTGGCAATGATAGATCCCATTAGATTATTTTCTTTCATTAAAAATGAAAGAATTTGATCATCATTCAATTTAGAATTTTGTCGATAATACTCCATATATGGAATGATATCATTTTCTTCTAATTGAATTCCCTCTTTTTCGATTATTTTATCGCGAACAAGTTCCCATCTAGCTGTTTGTTCTGCATATGGACGAAATACATCTTCCATTTCCGAAATATTCATGTTTTGAATTTCAGGATTATCTTTTTGTTGTTTTTTTAAATTCTCAAGCATGCCTACCATAACATCTTGAACAATTGCTTTAGGTACTAAAAAGGTATGCTGTGTACTCATTTGTTCTACAACTTGAACTTCTAGCTCTTTTCTAGTTTCATTTTCAAGCATTGTATTATTATACTTTCTAATATCTTGATATAGTTCATCCACAGAATTCAAACGTCCATTTGAATATGCACTTGCAAATGCATCATTGAGTTCTGGTTTGACAAGTTTTTCAACTTTTAAGATTTCTACATCAAATCTATCTGGATTAGAATTGTCACTTTCAGGAGCATCAATATATGTTGCTTTTTCACCAACTTTTTTGCCTATTAGTGAATCTCTCAAAAAGCCATCTAAATCCGGATGGTTCAAGAAAATAGTATTTTCTTCAGCTTCCACACCTTCAATTGGTTTGCCGGTTTCATCATCCACTTTAATAAAGCGAACATGTACTGTATGCAAATTATCATCTGCTTTATCTGCTGGAGTATGAACTGCAGCTTTAACAAGCATGTCTTGAACAACTGCATCTACTTCATCATCATTAACAGTATGTACTGGTTTTAATAATTCAAGGCCTTCATATGAACCCAATTCAAATTCTGGTATTGTATCAAATCGAATTATATATGCTACAGTGCCATCAGATTCCTTTTTCATATCCATAAGTTGAGGCTGGCCAATTACACGAATATTATTATTACGTGTATAGCTCTTAAACTCATCATCTGCAACATTCATCAATGAATCATTTTCGATTTGACGCCCAAATCTTTGCTTAATGATTGGCAATGGTACTTTGCCTTTACGAAAACCCTTGATTTCTAGATTAGGCTGAGCCTCACGATAGGCACGCTCAAAATGAGGTATAAGGTCCTCTGAAGTTAAAGTAAATGTAACTTCTTGAGTGCATGAGTCAATCGAAACAACGTTAGTTTCCAAAGATAGTACCTTAGATATGAATCATTAAATAGAATTCCCGTTCAATTCGGGATATATAAGTTAAGTGCGGATGAGGAGACTCGAACTCCTACGGGTTGCCCCACCAGATCCTAAGTCTGGCGCGTATGCCATTTCGCCACATCCGCAATCAATCTTTACAATTTGAATTTGCAAAGAGCACAAAAATACAATGAATTTTGCGTGAAAAGAAATAATTTCTTAGCTTCTTTACTCTTATGCTTAAAACAAGGGTGTAATTTGCTTGTGATTTTCATTTATTGATATTTTTTTCATGAATAATGACAATATCTTTGATTGTATTGTGATAGGTGCCGGAGTATCTGGAATACAATCTGCTTTATTATTGGCTCAACATAATAAGCGTGTTCTTTTATTAGAATCAACCTTATATATTGGTGGAAGAGCTCGTTCTTTTATAGATAAACAATCTGGGGATTGTATTGACAATGGACAACATGCCTTGATGGGTTGTTATACTCACTTTTTAAACATTTTATCTACTCTTAAAACCGATAGTTTACTTTATAGACAGCATCATTTATCTGTGCCATTTATGTATTCAGATGGACATTCTGACATCTTAAAAGCAGATGTATTTCCTGCTGCTTTGGGTGTGGCTTTTGGTATTATGAATCTAAAAAAACTATCTTTATCAGAGAAGATTTCAGCTCTTTACTTTGCAATACGTATTCGTTTAGGATTCGCAAAATCTGGTTCTCTAACTGCATTTGAGTTTTTATTATCAGAAAATCAATCTGCACATTGTATTGATATTTTGTGGACACCCATTATTCTTGCCACTTTAAATGGTCATCCCAAAGAGGTTGCTGCTTCTCTTTTTGTACAAGTATTAACTCTTGCATTTTTAGGAAAAAAAGACGCTTCTACGCTTATTCTTCCAAAAGTTGGATTATCTGATTTATTGTCCCCTTTTCCTGATTGGCTTGCTGAGCACAATGGTATTATCAAACTTGGTGAGCTAGTAGAAGAAGTAGTATTTAAAGACAAAAAACCAAGCGCTGTTCTTACTAAATCTGGAGAAATATACCATTCGAATTCTATAATTATGGCAATTCCACCTAAAAGCATAAAACGCATTATACATAAAGAATGCAAAGAATATACATTTTATAAAGCCTTGGATCAGTATACATTTTCACCAATTATTTCTGTGTATTTGTGGATAGATGTAGAATTTCCTGATATAGAGTTTGCTGCATTATTAGGAACCAATACACAATGGGTTTTTCATAAAAATGCTTTTATGCAAAACAATATAAGCTCTACCCTATTATCTTGTACTGTGAGTGCAGGAAATAACTCTATTGATGATGAGGGTACATCAATTGCAATACAGTGTTTACAGGAAATAAAACTATGCTTTCCTTCAATTAAACATGCGAAGTTATTACACTGGAAAGTAATTAAGGAAAAACAAGCAACTTTTTTAGCCACACCAGAGATAGAAAATAAAAGACATTCACCTTATACTGATATTGAAGGACTTTTTATTGCCGGAGATTGGACTAATACCAAATTGCCAGCCACTTTAGAAGGCGCTGCAATTAGTGGATATCATGCTGCTAATGCAGTATTAGCCTCCAAAAGCACCGTATTTTCTCATTCCTAAAAACCAAATACTTTTGGTGATCATCCAAAAAATTATGCACCAAAGAATACTCATGAATAGATAGAGTGGTGCATGGGATATTGAGATTGTACCGCTTGCCAATGCTCCTGGAATATATCCAAAATATTGAAAAGGAAGGAGATTTGAAATTGGTAGTATCCAAGCAGGTAACATTGATAATGGCAACATAGCACCAGACAAAAAAACCATACTTATATCAAGAATTATATGAAATGTCCAAGTTTCTTCATACCAAAATGCTAAGTAGCTTATTGCCATCGAGATAAAAAATTTACATATTATTGCAGTTAATAATATCAGCATACCCCAAATAGTACCAGCTATTTGTATTTGATATGTGGTAAAGAAAACAAAGAAAGGAAATATTATTAAAGCAAATAACAATGTTCCCACTTTTTCAGCTGCAACCATAGCCCCCGAAAATCCTAAATGAGAAAGAGGTTTCAGTAAGTATTTATTTAAGTCTCCATTTCTTATTTCGTCTCCCACCCCTCTTTCTATTCTTCCACTTCTTGTTAATATAGTGCACAAAGAAACAAAACAAATATATATATACATAGAATCGGCCGTATAACCTTGTATAGCCCCTTGCCCTTTTGATTTAAACACAGATTCCCACAAAATAATTTGCACAAAAGCATGAATCAATAATGATAAAGTACTATTTGTTAAAAAATCTATTCGATATTCCATCAATGTAGATATACCACTTTTAAATGCAGCTATATATGTTCTTATAGGTCTATTCATCACAAAGCTTTTGTTCGCCCGCCATCGATCAATAGAGTAATTCCAGTAATATAAGAGGCAAAATCTGATGATAAGAATACTGCTGATGCAGCAATATCTTTTGGTTCTGCTAATCGTTTCATAGGGATTTCCTGTGCCATCAACACCGATGCTTCTTCTACTGAAATATTATTATCAGCCGCTTTTTTTTGTAAAATACCTGTTAAACGACCAGTTTTTGTAGCCCCTGGTAAAATGCTATTGACAGTAATTCCATAAGCTGCAACTTCATTAGATAATGTTTTAGCCCAACTTGCTGTTGCCCCACGGATTGTATTGGATACTCCAAGACCATCCAATGGCTGCCTAACAGAAGTTGAAATAATATTAATAATTCGACCCCATCCTTCTTTTTTCATACCCGGCAGAACATGCATTGTTATTTCGTGACTACAAACAAGTAATCGAGTAAATGCATCATAGAATTCTTGTGAATGGGCATTTGATATATTACCCGGAGGTGGACCACCAGTATTATTAATCAATATATGAACAGTAATATCTTCTATAGTTTTAAGTGCTTTTTTTACTTCATCCAAAGAAGAAAAATCAGCTATCAAAGCCCTGTGAAATTGATTGCCATTATTAGGCAATGAAGCAACAAGTGATTCTAAAGAATGATTATTTCTAGCAAATGCAATAATATTTGCACCTGATTCTGCAAGCATCATAGCTATGCTAAGCCCAATTCCTTGAGAACTACCACACACTAAGGCTGTTTTACCATCTAATCTAATATTCATACTTTGTATATCTACTTTATTTAGCAAGCACAATAAATTGAGTTCTTCTATTTAATGCACGATTCATTTCGGAATCATTTGGAGCCAAAGGTTGCGTCATACCAAAACCACGAGCTCTTAATCTTTTAGATTCTATACCTCTTTTAAGCATCTCTGTCATAACTACATTAGACCTAGCATCGCTTAAACGCTGATTAAATTCTTCGCCACCAATATTATCTGTATGACCCTGAATTTCGAGTCTTAACTTGGGATATCTTTCCATCAATTCTACCAATTCATCAATCCTTCTTAAAGATTCATCTCTAACTATCGCAGAATTATAATCAAATTGAATTGGGTATTTAAAATTGTCTGATACGTCAAAACCAGGGCCTAAAGGTGCTGTATCATATTCTCCATCGGCAACGATAGTGTCATTTTCAGGAATTAAGGATATGTTAACTTTATGCAATCCATAATACTCAGGAGCCTTATAACTAATTTTATAAAAATTTCGAAGGCTACGATAAATATCTAAAAACACATCCATTAATTCTTTTTTTGTACGTGCTTTATAATATTTACCGCCAGAATATTTAGCAATAATTGATAAAATTTCATCATTAGGATAGCCAAATCCAATAGTAAAAATATGGATATTATTAGATTTTGCTGAGTCTAGGATTTGCTTCAATTTGGTTTTTGAATAATTATCTTCACCATCTGAAAATACCACCAACACTCTTGGAACTGTATCTGGTAATTCTGAGGTAAACTGTTCCATAGATTTCAGAATTGCATCATATAAAGCAGAATAATAGCCTTGTCCTTGTAAAAAGGTAGATTTAAATTTATTCAAGATTATCTCTTTATCACGCCACATTGGAACTTTAAGAATATAATCTTTACTAAATGTAGAAATACCAATTCTATCTTGTGGTTGTTTCATATTTACAAAAAGCTCTGTCCCCATAGATATCGCATCCATTATTCCATTCATAGAGCCGCTAAAATCTACACTCAGCATGATTGCATATGGTATAGAATCTGCATCCCCATATTCTCTTACAGTAAAGCTATCTATAATTACTTTCTGTCTACCTAATTTCTCTTTTATTGCACCCCAATATTTCATGTCTTTTCGATAAGGAGGAGCTAAGTTTGTTATATAATTACCTGTTGAATCATATATTTTTGCAAACAATCTAATTTCTTTAGGATAAGAATTGGTTTCAATTCTTGTTATTTCCATGGCCAGCGTAGAAATATCTGCTTTTTCTATCGGTTTGGTACCCGTAAGAAGCAATGAAGGTCGGGTAGAGTCTGTGACTTCACTTTGTAAATCTAGGCTACTTAATGATGCTGCCGAACGAGAAGTACCACAAGATTGTAATAAAAAAACACAGCTGAATAATATCGCTATCATAGTATATAAAAGGGCAGAATCTTTAAAAAGAGATCCTGCCCTTATATTCGATGTATGTGAACATAAATCTTTCATGTATACTTGAAATAATGTAAACATTAATCAGCTTTTGGAGGCTGCCAATTTCCTCGGCTCCATTTAACTAATTCGATATCTGCATTTCCTACATATAGTTTCATCTTAGCTTTTACTGGAATTCTTGCCTCATCATCACTAAACCAACCCTCGAATTTTCCTGTTAGACCATAAAGCCCTGTCCAATTAGCAGTTCCATTAAAATACAGGCTTTTAATTGGATAAGAAGATGCTTTTATCTCAATATTTTCTTCTTTTGCCAAAAAATTTATTGAAGTAGATACAGTATCATCCATAATTACTGTAGGAACTTTAATAGATTTTTTTGATTTGAGAAGCTGTCTAGATAGGAAATATAAACTAGTTCCGTCATTCCATTTTTTTGAAGTAGAGAACACTCTTTTTTCGGCAAGTTTTTCTTTTTTATATTTTTCCAAAGTTAATATTTGATTGGGATAATCAAACTTATATTTATCATAAGTCCATGTTCCATCAGATTCTTTTGTATTGGCTGTAAAATTATGAGAGAATGTTATTGATTGGTCTATCCAACTTTCATAAATAGAATGTAAGTCTATAAAAGGTATACCTTTACGTGAATCTATGTATATCTTGCTATGATAAACATTCTTTCCATCAAATATTTCATTTTTTAATGTAACTACTTTGATAGAACCAAGTGTAATTCCCATATAAGATACTTCATACAACAATTCTTCTCCGGGCATAATCACTTGTGAATACAAAGTACTAGTATCTACAAACATCACTAGGAATGTGCTACACATTACTAATATCCCTTTAAGGATTGAATTCATATTTAATATTTCAAAAATGGATAATACTTATTTCAATTTGGCAATTTTAGAAGCTTCTGGAAATAGAAGCATGGCTTTATTTATTTGTTTATCATCTTGATAAGCAATTGGAAAGAAGCCTAAATTTCCATATAATGATCTGGCAATCGTTGCTTTAATCATACTTCTAATATATTCTTCATCTTTTTTATAATTCACATCATTCCACACGATTTCTTTTGATTCAGCTAGCTTTTTAAAAGAATCCATGATTTCATCATTTGTAGAAAACGATTTACGGTACATTTTGAAATCTTCTTTATACTTATTACGAAGTTGGGCACCATCACCTCGTAAATAGCTATCGGTGAATTCCCAAAAAAGATTTTTCCTACGAATTGCAACACTTAATGGAGTTATTGTATCTGGTTTTACCACATAATCTGGTATAATTCCTCCACCTCCGTATACTATTCTGCCACTTACAGTTTTAAATACTGGACGAAGCGAATCTACTTTTTTTCCTTTATCTGCAGAATGTAGAATATTATCTCCTTCTTCTACATCCTCTCTCCCTTCGCCTTTGTAGTATTTATCTTTATCATTATATGGTCTTTGTATCAAACGTCCAGATGGTGTAAAATAACGTGATATTGTTAATCTGAATGCTGAGCCATCGGACAAAGGGTATTGTTGTTGAACAAGGCCTTTACCAAATGATGTCTCTCCCACTATTAAACCACGATCTAAGTCTTGTACTGCTCCAGAAACAATTTCACTTGCAGATGCAGAACCTCCATTTACCATTACGATAAGAGGAATATTTTCAAATTCACCACCATCACTGGAAAAATAGTCTTCATCTACTTCTGGTTTACGACCTTTAGTATATACTATTTTTTGTCCACCAGTTAAGAATTCATCTGCTAATTTAAATGCCTGATCAAGATAGCCACCTGGATTATTCCTTAAATCTAGTATAAGTTTTTTCATACCTTCTGCTTTAAGTTTTCGGGCGGCTTCTACAAATTCGGTATGTGTTGTAGCTGCAAATCGATTAATTGAAATCAATCCAATATCAGTTTTATCAATTATAAAACTTGCGTCTACAGTATAAATTGGAATTTTATCACGAATTATATCATAATCTATTAATTTAGATTCTGGACCTCTTTTAACACTTATCTTTACATGAGTACCTTTTGGACCTCGTAATTTTTTGGGTACATCTTCACGTGTTAAGCCTATTGCTAAGGTATCATCAATCTTAACAATTTTATCACCAGATTGTATTCCTAAAGCTTCACTCGGGCCACCACTTATAGGAGTTACTATTGTAATTGTATCCTTTACAATATCAAACTCTACTCCAATTCCCTCGAAACTTCCCTGAAAATCTTCTGTTACTTTTTTCATCTGAGAGGCTGGAATATATACCGAATGAGGGTCTAATTCATTCAACATTCCCTTGATTGCTGCTTCTGTTAATTTTTGTGCATCTACATTTTCTACATACATAGAGTTAGCACGATTTAATACATCATTGAACTTTTTAACTTGTTCATATATATTATCGCTTGATATTGCAGGTCTAGACAAAGAGCCTAAAAAAATACCCGCACCTACAGAAGCACCTATTAATAATGCTTTGGTAAATTTCATATGGTATGCTAAATAAAAGGGGATAAGTACTGTGCAAATTTACGCCATAATACTATATGTTCAGCTATCTGAATCATCTAATATTAAAAAAGTATATGGCAGTAATAGCTAAATACCAAGTAATTGTTAGCTATGACGAAGATAATTTATTGCATAGTGTAATTAACTATCAAAAAAATCATAATCCTGTTTCTTTAAATCGATAACCAACCCCTTTTACGGTTTCGATTAATGCTCCATATTTTCCTAATTTTTCCCTGATTTTAGAAATATGAACATCAACAGTTCTATCAACAACATATACACTTTCTCCCCATATCCTACGCAATAAAATTTCTCTTGGAAACACTTTTCCTCTATTTGAAGCCAAAAACGCTAATAATTCAAATTCTTTTTTTGGAAAGAAACTTTCATCACTATCTATTTTAACTGTATAATTCTGACGGTTAATTTCTAAGGTATCAATCCTTAGTATCTCTGGTGCAGCAATTGTTTCTGTCCTTATTTTTTCTGCTGATCTACGTAAAATAGTTTTTATTCTTGCTACTAAAACTCTGGGGCTTACTGGTTTTTGTATATAATCATCTGCACCTAATTCTAAACCAAGAATTTGATCTATTTCACCAGTTTTTGCGGTTAAAAATATTATTGAAGCTGCTGCGGTTGCTGGAATTTGACGTAATAATCGGCATATTTCAAACCCATCATAGCCTGGCATCATGATATCTAATATAACCAAATCGGGTTTTTGCTCTGCTGCCAAAGACAAAGCTGTTTCACCATCTGTAGCTGTAAATACGGAATAACCTTCTTTTCGAAGATTATAACTTATTAAGTCTACAATATCCTGCTCATCGTCTACCACCAGAATGCGCTTATTCATAGTTTTCTCTTTTCAAACAGATTGTGAAGCATTAGCTATGCAAAAGTAAAGCATTACAGTATGATACTGTTGTAATCAAATCGTAACATAGAAATACTATTTGATATTTCCTGATTATCTTACTTTGAATGTTGCCATTGTAATAATTGCAAGCAAAATAGCTATGATATAAAATCTTGTTACAATTTTAGATTCATGAAGTCCTAATTTCTCATAATGATGATGTAATGGAGACATCTTTAAAAGCCTTATTCCTTCTCCTGTTTTCTTTTTTGTGTATTTAAAATATCCAACTTGTACAATCACAGATAATGTTTCAGCAAAAAAGATTCCACCTAAAATTGGCAAGAGAAATTCTTTCTTTATTAAAACACATAAACCTCCTAAGGCTCCTCCTAAAGCTAAAGACCCCGTATCACCCATAAAAATTTGAGCTGGATGAGAATTAAACCAAAGAAATCCTAATGATGCACCAACCAGCGCTGCACAGTAAATAGTTAATTCATCTGCACCTCGTAAATGAACGATATTTAAATATTGTGCAAAAACTGCATTTCCGCTTACATAGCAAATTACGGCCAATGCAAAGGCAGCAATACCAACTGTTCCTATTGCTAATCCATCTAACCCATCAGTTAGATTTACTGCATTAGATGTTGCGGTAAGTATAAATATTACTGCCGGTATATAAAAAACACCGAAATCAAAATGAATGTTTTTAGCAAATGGCACCGTTGTCATTGTATTAACAGCTTGAAAAGAAGTTGAAAACCATTCTGGATACCAATAGATTGTTCCACCAACAATACATCCTATTAATACTTGTCCAACTATCTTATATCTTCCAATTAAGCCCTTTTTCATTTTCTTGATTACTTTTAGATAATCATCTAAAAATCCTACTGCGCCTAGTCCAACTGTAATTAATACAATCAAAAGCACATAAGTATTTTGAATATTTGCCCATAATATTGTTGGTATCAATACTGCTGCAAGTACAATCAAACCACCCATTGTAGGTGTACCTGCCTTTAAAGAATGATTACCCGTTGCTTGTAATTCTTGTTTTGCTTGCTCACCAATTTGTTTTTTCTTTAAGAGTTTTATGATTATCGGACCAATGATAAATGAAATCAATAAAGCTGTTATAGTTGCAGCAGCAGCCCGAAATGTTACATATTGAAATACTCCGAAACCGGGCAAATCAAATGCGGTTCTTAACCATGCAGTAAAGAAATAGAGCATAGAATACCTTTTACTTTGTTAATTTTTCTATGTTGAATGTATCAATGAATTTTTCCACGCAATAAGTACATTCTCAAGTTGTATACCACGCGATCCTTTAATAAGAACTATATCTCCTTTCTTTGCTTCTTTTTTGATGATGTCTGTGCATATATCTAATGTCTCGGCATATATCAAACTTGGTTCTTGAGCTTCTAAATATGTATATGCTTTATACATTTCTTGTCCGGTTATAATGCACAAATCAGATAATGTTATCGCTAATTGAAGTATTTTTATATGTTCTTGAAGTGATGAATTTCCTAGTTCACGCATATCTCCTAATACAGCCAATTTTTTTCCTTGTACGGTAAAACCCGCAAGCGTTTCTAAAGCTATACTCATCGATGCAGGATTAGCATTATAAGAATCATTTAATACTTGAATATTGCCAATCTCTTGCATTGCCATTCTACCATATCCATGATATTCTGGTGGGGTATAATCACTTAATGCAGTCGCAATTTCATCAAGATTCATCCCACATGCAAATGCAATAGCACATGATGCAATTGCCGTCATTACTCCTACTTTCCCTGGCATATTAATTAATGCCTTAAACTGATTTTGATTATGTGTTATAGCGGCATTTACTATAAAACTAATTGTAGCATATCCATTAGAATTTATATGCCAAGTACATGATATATCCGAATTTAAAGAATACATCGAATATGTAAGTGATTTTTTATTACCTATATATTTCTGTAATCTTTCATCATCTATATTTATCAATGCAATGCAGGATTGTCTGTCTAGATGTCTAAACAAAGCGGTTTCTTCTTTCTCTACTCCATCTAAATCTATTAGTTTTTCTAGGTGTTCTTTACCAATATTGGTTATTAATCCATGTGTTGGTAATACAATTTCTGACAAAGCCTCAATTTCGCCTGGCTCATTTGTTCCTATCTCTATTACTGCTACTTGATATGTATCATCCAATTGTAATAACATTAATGGCACGCCAATCTGATTATTATAATTAGCATATGTTTTTAATGTTGAATATTTTTTACTAAGTATATAGGCGGTACAATCTTTTGTAGAAGTTTTTCCGGCAGCACCTGCTATTGCAATGATATGAATATCATATTTTTTTCTATGAAATTGAGCTAGTTTTCCTAATGCATGCAAAGTGTTATCCACAATTATATGTGGAAAATCTGAAAGTTCTGTGGAAAACTGATGCGCGCCATGTATATCAACAATAACTCCGCTTGCACCTAATTCTTTAGCTTTAGAAATAAAGGTATGTCCATCTAAGTGTTCTCCCCTTATAGCTATATATAAATTTCCTTGCTGCAAAGTACGTGTATCAGCCGATATCCCTACACAATCAGAAGGTACTCTAAAATTGGTAAAATCCTCTAGAATATAGAGAAGTTCTTCGGTAGTAAAATGTGCTAAATTTTTCATGCTATTCTGGGCGAGTTAATTAAAGTATATGCTTCTATACTTATTGGCAAAATTAGAAAAAATACTTTTAGAAGATTTATACAGCTGTTCTTTTGGCAATTTCGGCAGACAACAAAGTTATTACAGCAGTATAATACAACCAAATTGCAGGTATTACTAATGCAGCATATGTTCCGTAAAATATACCTAAAGAAGTAGTATAATTAATATACCAGCTAAAAATCAATCGAGCTAATTCCCATAAAAACCAAGCAATTAAAGTAGAGTTTCTAATAATAGCTTTTGATTGTTTTATGGGTGGTAAAGTTATATATATAAACAGAAATAAAAGTGGTGGAGAAATAAAAGCAGTTAGTTTTACAAATATGCCTGAGAATAAAAGCGAGTCTGGTATATAAGGAAATAAAAAACCTTCTAAAGCATAAGAAAAAGGATGTAAAAAAGTACTTGCAATAACAAGCATGATAAAGAGTATGGTGCGTATTAAATCTTGAATTTTCACATGAATAAATGATTGATCTAGGCCAATCCCGAATACTGTTTGCATACCACTTCTAAAAGAAGATAATAATGCGGAAGCCGTCCACAATAAAGCAGGAATACCAATCCATCCTGCATTATTACTTATCATAAATAATGATTCTATTTCTTGTACTACTAAGGTTGCGATATTTGAACCGCTATGTCCTGCAGGAAGGAATGTTGATAAGAAAATATTAAGTGAAGGTAAAAAAGTAGAAGGGTTAATTAGTTTTCCTACAATAAAAAGGGCAACCAATAATAATGGAAATACGCATAGTAAAGCATTAAAAGCAATACCAGCAGAAATCAAAAAAAAATGTCTTGCTGCAATATCATCTAAAAATTCATAGACAATATGATATACACTAAGAATCAATAATTTAAGTCTACATTGTTTTTTCATAATATCAAGAATATACTCTATCAAAATGATATGTCTTGCTGTTTGATGTTTGCATCTTGTGCAAAGTTCGTAAATTTACATTGTTGCATGTATAAACATATAGAATGCTAACTAATTTTTGATTTATTAGAGGTAAGAATATGATAGATTTAATGAATCTGAATACAGCTAAAGAAGAAAATTTAGGTGTTGAGATTATACCGATTGGGATTACTGGTGCTAGTGATTCAGACAATATTAGCATAGCTCAAAAAGCAATTAATGAAGTTAGAAAAATCAAGTCTCAGAATAATATTCCTGATGATTATGGTTTAAGAGTAGGCGTAAAAGGTGGTGGTTGTTCTGGAATGAGTTATACTTTAGGCTTTGATGCTAGTGCAAAAGATAATGATCGATTATATGAAACACAGGGCATAAAAGTGTTTATCGACCCAAAAAGCCTGTTTTATTTGATGGGTATTACTTTGGATTATAGTGATGGCTTAAATGGCAAAGGTTTTACTTTTAATAATCCTAATGCTACCAAAACATGTGGTTGTGGTAGTTCATTTGGAGTGTAATATTTGTTTAATATATTGAGAATATACTATGGCTTTTGAATGGAAATTTAATGCTCGTCCTTATTCTGATGAGCAAGCTAAAGAATTATTACACAATGTAATTTCTCCAGAAACAACAGATTGGCATTATAATACACATCACAAAGGTTATGTTACCTTTTTGAATAAAATAGAAGGCGAATTAGAACATGCTGATAGATCTGCTGCCAATGGAAATTATAGTCAAATTGGCGAGTTAAAGCGTCGTTTAACATGGAATCATGGAGGAACTGTACTTCATGATGTATATTGGGAAGTTTTAGGTGGCGATGGTGATATCAGTAAAGGGCCTGACATTATAGCTGCAATTGAGAAAGAGTTTGGTTCTTTTGATGCATGGAAAGCTGATTTTAAAGCTGCTTGCATTGCTGCTAAGCTTTCAGGGTGGGGTGTTTTAACTTTAGACCAACTTTATAGTGGTAGACTTCTAAATGTATTAGTTGATGAACACCATTATGGAGCAATTTGGGGCGGAATCCCTTTAATCTCTTGCGATGTTTTTGAACATGCATATTATCACAAAGATGGCCCAGGTAGAGCAAAATATGTAGATAATTTTATTGCTTGTCTACATTGGGGTAGAATAAATGATAGATATAAAAAATATAATAAATAATTTTTTGTTCTGATACTGTATGGGTAGAAATATTGCTTTAAGCAAGTTTTCTACCCATTTTTATATATCATCATCATCATCTATAATATCTTCATCGGGGCTAATAACTTCTTTCATTCTATAACCAACACCACGAATGCTTTGAAGTATTCTAGGAGAGCCTGGCCTCTCGATTTTTGATCGTACTCTTTTAATATACACATCTATAATATTTGATTCGGGGTCAAAATTATGCTTCCATACATGCTGAGTAATCATGCTACGGCTAATAATTCTATTTTTATTACGCATTAAGTATTCTAGTAAAGCATATTCTTTAGTAGTCAATTCAATTTCTTTTCCCCATCTATTAGCCACATGAGCTACTGTATCTAAAATTAAATCCATGCATTGCATTTTTGTAGATTTTTCTGGACTAGACCTTCGCATGATAGACCTTAATCTAGCAGCTAATTCTTCAAAATGAAATGGTTTTGCCATATAATCATCGGCACCTAAATCTAAGCCTGAAACTCTATCATCTGTGTTTCCTCTAGCAGTAAGCATCAATACAGGGGTTGCATTTCCTGCGCCTCTTAATGCACTTAGGACTGCAAACCCATCTCTTTTAGGTAGCATTACATCTAATACTATTGCATCAAATTGATTATGCAATGCTATTTCTAATCCTGTTTGGCCATCAAAGGCTGTTTCAACTATATAGCGCTCTTCCTCTAAACCTCTTTTGATAAAAAGCGCCATCTTTTTTTCATCTTCAATAACCAGAATTTTCATGATAAAACTGTTTTATGATGTATAAATCAGTAAAGAAACTCTACATATTCTGCTAATTCTTCATGGGACATGCAATGCATCAACATACTGTCTTCCTTTAACTGCTCAACTGCCTTTTTTACAGCTATAATATCTAAACCATGATGATAAGAAAATCTCCATATATCTATGGGGGCCATACTTATCTCTAAGGCTAATAATTGGGCAATCGTCAAACTCTCTTTTTGTAAGAATCTTTCTTTTACAGCTTCTACAAAAAATGTAATTTCATTCCCTATTAGATGAGCAGGCGTAAAATAATAATTATTATTACTTCTCAAATCACAAATAGGAAATCCACGAACTGGATCTAGTAATAAGGGTAGAAAACTTAAACTAACTATATATTTCATTTCAGAATCTTGGGTTTCCCATAAATCTACCCAAATATCTCCATGTTCTGCTTTCAGCCATTCAAAAAAAGCAATCTCTTTAGGTGGCAATTTGATCAATAATGATGAACCAAATGTTCTTATTAATTGAATTGCATTTTCTTGATTCAAATAAGAAAGTGTTTCTTCATTGAATTCAATGATAGTGTTCTTATCAGATTGAGATATTTGTTGTTCTATCGATAGTATTATTTCTTCTATATTCATCTTTTATCCAGAATTTAACTTCTTACCTTGCAATCTAATTGCTGTTCAACTTTCATAACAATCTTATTGATTGCTTCCTGAATTTCTTGATCAATTAATGTTCTATCAGATGCTTGGAATATAAAACTTAGACCAATAGATTTTTTTTGATCACCTAATGATTTTCCAATAAACACATCAAAAACTTGAATATCCTTTAAGAATGGGATTCCCGTTGAATGCGCAATCTCTATGATTTTCTCTGCTGGAATATGCATATCAGCAACAAAAGCAATGTCTCTATTAACAGATGGAAATGTATGTATCTGTTTGAAAAATTGCTTTTTCTGTTTTAACTGATATAGTGTAGAAAGCTCTATAATTGCTGCATATACAGGAATATCACAATCAAATGAACGAATATATTGAGGCTCTAATTGTCCTGCACAGCCTATATATTTTTTTCCTGCATAAATTGATACGATATTCTTACTAAGGATTACTTTCGGAAGAGTTAAAGGTATATCGGTTTTAATCGTAATACCATCTAATAATAAAGAATCACATAGATGTTCTACAATTCCTTTTATATCATAAAAATCATATGATTTTGATTGTTCAGACCAATGTTCTTTGCCAGATATACCTGTTAATGAAATCATTAATTGCTCTGTTTCATCATATCCTTCCAATGAAGCAATACCAGATTTTTTTTCTGATTTTCTATTAAATATTTTACCAATATCAAAAAGTGCTAATGTCTTTTTTCCATTACGAATATTGTGAGAAATAACTTTTATATGCGCCGGCACAATCGATGGACGCATCACTGAAAATTCTTCACCCAATGGATTTGCTAATAATATGGGATTATCGGTAAACAAAGAAGCAGATTTTTTATCTAGAAAACTATATGTAACAATCTCACTAAAACCATTATATACCAAGTGTTTACGTATAATATTTCGCAAAGCAGGCTGACTTAATGCGCTTTGAATAGATCGTTCAGCAGGAAAATGAACTTCAGTTTGTGAAGGAATACTATCGTAATTTCTTATTCTGGCAATTTCCTCTATTAAGTCTATTTCTTGAGATAAATCAATTCTCCAAGAAGGACATTCTACCACAACTTCTTCAGAATTATTATTCATTATCTTGCAGCCTATAGAGTGCATACAAATAATGATATCATTTATAGTTAAAGGAATACCTATAATAGAAATAGCTTTTTGTAATCGTAGATGTATAATCTTTGATATATGTGTAATTGGATAGATATCTTGCATGTCTCCATACATAGATCCTCCAGCTATATCTAATATCATCTGCGCAGCCCTAAGCGCAGCATGAGGCAACATATTGATATCTACACCACGTTCAAATCTATAAGCAGCATCACTAGAAATCCCTAAGATTTTAGCTGTTTTTCTAATTGAAGAAGGCTTAAAATATGCTGATTCAATAAAAATATTTACGGTTGATTGTGATATTTCGCTATTCTGCCCACCCATTACCCCAGCTATAGCTATTGGCTTTTCAGCATCACAAATCATAAGCATGGAATTATCTAAAACTCTTTCTTTACCATCTAAAGTAATAAAAGAACTTCCTGATTCTGCGGTTTGTACAATGATAGAATTACCAGAAACACAATCTGCATCAAAAGCATGCAAAGGTTGTCCGGTTTCCATAAGAACATAATTAGTGATATCGACAATTGAATTTTTGGGTCTTAAACCAATAGATTCCAATCGTTTTTTCAACCAATCAGGCGAATCACCTACAGTAATCCCTTTAATAAGAATTCCCATATAGCGATTACATATATCTTCTGAAACAATAGAAATAGAAGGAATATCAGTACTTGCTATTCTCTTATTGTAGTTTTCTAAAGCTAATTGTTCTGCAGGAATTGTAAAATCATTCAATTGATTATTAAGACAAGCAATTTCTCTTGAAAGGCCAATATGACTTAAACAGTCAGCTCGATTTGGTGTTATTCCTATTTCAAAAATAATATCATTAGCACCAAGATATTCTGCTAATGAAATACCAATTGGTGACTCCTGTGGTAATACCCAAATACCACCATCATCTTCCCCAAGATTAAGTTCATATTTACTACAAATCATACCATTAGATTCTATGCCACGGATTTTTCTTTTAGCAATTGCAAAGCCACCTTGCGGAACAATAGCACCCTGTTTAGCAATAATTACATGCTGTCCAGCAGCAATATTAGGTGCTCCACAAATAATAATAGATTCAGCATCTCCAGTAAACACAGTACACACAGATAATGAATCAGCATTAGGATGCGGTTCACATAGCAGAACTTTCCCAGTATAAAAACCATGATATGTACTAGCATTATCAAGTATAGACTCAATTTCGATGCCCAGCATCATAAGTCCATCTGATAATTCTTGAGGGTTTTGCTTAAAATTAAAGCACTCTTTAAGCCAATTTTGAGATACAATCATGAGTAAATAAGAATTAATCAAAAAAGAGAGAAACAATCAAATCATGAAAATTACAAGTGCAAATATAAGTGTTAAACCTCTTTATGCTTAATCTATAGTAAATCTGATTAGATATATGATTTGATAAAGATGCATTAATGTAAGTAGAATACAAGTATTTCATAAATGATAAATCCTGCTTTTATCATTTTTTTGGTAATTTTGCACTGACAACTTTCACTCTTCAAACCTTTTTTTAAAGAATATCCATGACACAAGATCCTCTTAAGGGGAAGATTCGCAAAGCAATACTAACATTGCAAATAGCCAATGGCATTGCTGCTTTAGCCTTTTTGGGTGGTTGGTTTGTATCCCAAGAATCTTTATTTCTGATTGCTTCTGCATGTATGGCTATAGCATTCATTGGACTTTTTTTTCTAAAAAAGAGAATTCTTTCTTCTCTTTTTCCTACTGATTCCAAATAACTGTCTTTAACAGAATTACGGATAAATACATATGAATATAGCGGTTGTATGTGGTGGAATTTCTCCAGAACGAAATGTATCATTAGTTGGTGGATTAGCAACAGCGAATGCATTAGAGCACAATGGACATACAGTAAGAATTATCGACCCAGCATTTGGTTCTGATTCTATTCGTACAAAAGATCAAATACTTGTAAATCCCTCTGAATTACCAAGTTCTGATATTTTACAATTGCCTAAACAACGTTTATTAGATTGCGTGCAATCATCTGCATTTGATGGTATAGATAAAGCCTTTTTATTAATTCATGGAACAAATGGAGAAGATGGAATTTTTCAGGCATTATTAGAAGCCAAAGGAATTCCATATACAGGCAGCAAAGTAATGTCTAGCGCATTGGCAATGAATAAATTAGCTTCTAAAGTGATGTTTTCTGCAGTTGGCATTCAAACTCCTATATGGATAGCTGCAGTAAAAAGCAAAGGACATTTAGATAATCCTGCAACAATACAAGATATTTTAGAAGAAATTCCTGGTAGTATAGTTATTAAACCAAATGATCAAGGTTCTACCCTTGGTATGTCTATACTTCATAATCCAATATCCGAAACCATTTACAATGCATTACAACTTGCGGGTGAATATTCTGATATTGTTCTTATTGAAGAATTTATCGAAGGCCGTGAATTAACTGTTGCCGTATTAGGTGATGAAGCACTTCCAATTATAGAAATTGAGCCCGAGGGTGGTTTTTATGATTATAAAAGAAAATATACCAAAGGATTTACTGAATATTATTGTCCAGCAGATTTATCAGAAGACATTTCAAGCTTTGTTCAAAACCTTGCTATTTCTGCTCATCATGCATTAGGATGTACTGCTTATAGTAGAGTAGATTTTAGATTAAATGAAGACAATGTTCCTTATTGTTTAGAAGTAAATACAATACCTGGTTTTAGCTCTACAAGCTTAGTTCCAATGGCAGCAAAAGAAGCAGGTATTGATTTTAATAGGTTATGCGAAATGATTATTGAACTATCATAAATGATGTATACTCAAGATGGCTAGAAATCAAATCAATACAATAAGCGAACAAAAAAAATCATCAGAAATGATTCATACCAGAAAATTTTTGAATAGATGGTCTTTAATGGGATTGATTCTATTAAGTGCCCTAGGAACAGCTATTTATGTAAATAGTGTAATGAAAATCAATGCTGTTCTTGGAGAAATTCGTGTTTTAGAGAAAAAAAGAGATTCATTAATGATTATAAATCAATCTATTCAAGCAAAAGTATTTGAATTGCAATCTGCTTCAAGAATAACATCAATCGCAAAAAAGAAACTTGGAATGATATCTAATCCAAAAGCTCCTCAAATTGTTGATAAATAAGTATTTACATATCTAGGAATTTACTATCTCGATGGACAAACAAAAAGTTACGCTCATAAAAGGCGATGGCATTGGACCAGAAATTTCCGAAGCTGTACAATTAATTTTTTTGGAAGCTGGGGTTCCAATTGAATGGGAAGAAGCAGAAGCAGGTTTATATTGCATTGATGCTTATGGAAATGGTATTCCACAAGAAACACTTGATTCTATATCAAGGAATAAAATTGCCTTAAAAGCACCAACCACAACTCCTATTGGTGATGGACATAAAAGTATAAATGTTACGATAAGAAAAAAATTAGATTTATTTGCGAATGTAAGACCTTCTAAATCATTGCCTGGAATTAAAACCAGATTTGACAATGTAGATTTAGTTATTGTTCGTGAAAATTTAGAAGACACATATGGTGGGATAGAACATCAGCAGACACCTGAAGTTGCACAATGTTTACGATTAATTACTCGTTCAGGATCTAGAAATGCTGCTAGATATGCATTTGAAATGGCACGATTAACTGGAAGAAAAAAGATTACTTGTATTCATAAAGCTAATATTCAAAAAATGACAGATGGTTTATTCTTGAATTCATTTAAAGAAGTTGGCTTAGATTACCCTGATATACAGCAAGTTGATATGTTGATTGATAATCTGTGCATGCAATTAGTTACACGTCCAGAACAGTTTGATGTACTATTATTACCAAATCTTTTTGGTGATATAGTTAGTGATTTATGTGCTGGTATTGTAGGTGGTTTAGGGGTGGCACCAGGTGGAAATATCGGTAAAGATTCTGCAGTATTCGAAGCAGTGCACGGATCAGCACCTGATATAGCCGGCAAAGGCTTAGCTAATCCAACAGCAATTTTATTATCAAGCTTACAAATGCTTAGATATATGGGATTAGGTTCTTATGCACAAAGAATTGAAGATGGTTTACATGCTGCATTATCAGAAGACATAAAAACTAGAGACTTAGGTGGTTCTGCTTCAACTTCCGAGTTTACTCAAGGAATTATTGAAAGAATACCAGCTGGCAATATTTCTGAAAAGCAAGAACAAGCCAGACGAATTATTATTCCACATGAACCTTTAACCGAACAAAAAGAACCCTGGAATATCGTTGGCGTAGATGTATTTGTAAAATCTACCAATGGAATACCACAATTTGCTGAAACAATTGGATTATTCTCGATTGGCATGATTTCTAATAGAGGAACAAAAGTATTTCCTGGAAATGTATCTGATATTCTCATGGTAGATTGTTTTCGTTGTCGTTTTTATGCAGATACAACTGTAAACCAAAAAGACGTACTTGAGCTATTAGCTTTACTACCTGAAGAATATCCATGGATGCACATAGAATTACTTCAAAATGAAGGATCTAAAGTATTATATTCTAAAGCTCAGGGAGAATAAAGCTGAGTTTTGCATTAATATTTATATGTAATGAAATACTGAAATTGAATTGTCGAAAGAGTTTTCTATCTTTGCCACTGATTAGCACATTATTTATCTCTGTAGATCTCTGAGGAGAGAGCATAATTATGAATTTTCTAAATCGTTTTGCCTTGTTTGCATTTGGAGCAATAGCTCTCATTATAGTTTCAACAGGTTGCTCCGAAAAGTCTAAGGCGCCAGAACCAATTGGTACATTAAAAACCTATACAGATACTATTACCAATTTTAAAGTACAGTACCCTTCAAATTGGACATTAATCCAAAAAGAGGCTGGTAGAAGATTCATGATTTTTCCTTCTAAAGAAGCCAATGAGGCTTTTAAAAAAGTATATGCTGCACCCGCTGAAATCAACAATTCAGCTGCACAAATCGCTGTATTTTTGCAGCCTATACGTGGCAGAACATTAGATACTATCGTATTAGATAATATGAGTGATATGATTAGTGATTCATTATTTACAGAAAAAAAACCAATCACTATTAATGGTCTTCCAGGTTATCGTTTACATTATCGCTATAATTTGGCCGATGGATTATATGAGGGTGAAAAGTATATTGGTATTAAAGATACTACCTATGCAACAATAATTGAATTCAGTTCATTTACTGATTCATATGCTTTTTATAAGCCTCATTTTGATAAAATCATTAGTTCTGTTGTATTAGCATCTAATCCAATTCAGAAAAAAATCGATACAATTGTTCAGAATGTAGAAGCAGCACCTCCTTCCGCTACATTTCGTGTTGTAAATGGTATGGGTTTTTCTATTTCATTACCTGATAATTTCAATGGAAAACGCACGCCAAATCAAGGAACTTTATTCTCATCAAGTTATCAAGGTGACAGATTAGACTGTGCAATTCAAGTGGATGTTATTGATGCTTCTAAGCAAAAGAATTTAGCTAAAATTGTAGAAGACAATAAATCAAAATATCGTGCAAGTGCTGCCTCCAAAACTTCAATCGGTGGGGTTGATGCATATTTCATGAATTATTCTTTTATGCGCGATGTTAATAGCCGTGTTTATTTTGCAATTAAAGGTGATAAAATGTATAGAGTTACATTAAATTGGTATGTACCAAAACAAGCTATATATTTACCTGTTTTCGAAAATTGTTTAAGAACATTAAAAATTAATTAATATCAATTATGATATTTTACAACCGACATATTTACTGTAATGTGTCGGTTTTTTTTATCTATTTATGTTTATGGATTATACTTTTCTGCATTCAACAATACTGACATGGTTTGATAATAATCAAAAAGTATATCCATGGCGAAATGAAGCACCTGATTCTTATCATGTTCTTTTGTCTGAATATATGCTTCAGCAAACACAAGCATCTAGAATTGCATTAAAATTTCCAGAATTCCTTAACACATTTCCAACAATAGAAAAATTATCAAATGCTACTAATGCCCAAATGATTATTGCTTGGCAAGGCATGGGTTATAATAATAGAGCTATTAGATTAAGAGATTGCGCAAAGCAAATCGTGGACACATTTAATGGCAATATTCCAAGTAATTATTCAGATTTATTGTCTTTACCCGGCATTGGTACATATACAGCATCAGCCATTTTATCTTTTGCATTTAAGCACAATATCTCTGTAATTGATATAAATATGTATAGAATATATTCAAGAGTTTTTGGCTTAGATATTTATGATACAAAAACAAAAAGTGAGGTTAAAACTATAGCTGAGCATATATATCCAAGAGACTTTTCTTCTTCATGGCATCAAGCTTTAATGGATATCGGATCTTCATTTTGTAAAGCACAAAATCCCAAATGTATATTATGTCCTATTCCAGATTGCTTATACAGAAATAATCCCTCGCTTTATCACATTAAGCCTACAAAATCAAAAAAAACTGAAGCAAGTTTTAGGAATATACCCAATAGACTTTGGAGGGGAAAAACGATTGAGTTTTTGAGGAATGATCATCAATTAGGACATCATCTTAATGATGTATTACATAGTATTCTAAAACAGAATCCAAATGAAATAGATATCACATGGTTTAAAGAATCTATAATTCCTTCCTTAATTAAAGATCACCTCATTGAATATAATGTAGGAAACAATCATTTATCCTTAAAAGGATAGTGTATATTATTGAAATTTCACAATCTGAGTATTATAATTTTACTATCTTGAACGATATATTCATTCACTTTTACTGCATATTATTTTGGCAACTATCTCTATAAAAATCGCATCGGCATTATATCGATATACTTCTATCATTATATGCTTACAGTGTTTAATACTTATTATTGTGCTCGCCGTTCTTTTTCCTCATTATCAAAGTAATATTACATTAATTATCATAGTTATATCAGGTTTTACATTAGCAATTAGTTTGTTTTTTGTACAATCATTTAATAAAAAAAATGTAGAAAAGCCATTAGAAATGATGGTGAATACTGCGCATCATGTAATTGGAGGTCTTCCTTCAGAAAGAGTGCATCTTCAGGATATCTATTTTTCAGAATTTAAAAGAACAGCAGAGGCAATAAATATTCTTGCTGATAAAGCATCTAAAGATATAGCAGAATTAAAAAAATTAGAGCATGTAAGAAGTCAATTTTTGGGAAATGTATCCCATGAATTAAGAACACCAATTTTTTCTATACAAGGGTATTTAGAAACACTTTTAGACGGTGCAATAGATGATAATCAGGTTAGAAGAAGATTTGTAGAAAGGGCACATGCAAATGCAATTCGATTAAATGTATTATTATCAGATTTAATAGATATTTCAAAAATTGAGTCTGGGGAAATGCGGATGAGTTATCGGTATTTCAATCTTGTTGATATAATCAAGGATGTATTAACTGCTTTGGAATATCAAGCCCAACAATATCAAGTTCAATTGATTAATGATATCGGAAATGAAGAAATTACTGTATATGGAGATAAAGAAAGAATTGGACAAGCATTAACTAATCTTATAGAAAATGCTATTAAATACAATAAATCTGGTGGAAATGTACAGATTTATACCGATATACATATTGCAGATGTAATTATCAATATTAAAGATACTGGTATTGGTATTGCAACAGAGCATCAAGATAGAATTTTTGAAAGGTTTTATAGGGTAGATAAAGATAGATCGAGAACTGTTGGCGGCAGTGGTTTGGGTTTAGCTATTGTTAAACATATTCTTGAAGCACATAATTCTCATTTAAAGATTAAAAGTGTTCCAGAAAGTGGAACATGTATTTCTTTTGCATTAAAGCGTTAATTATTGAACTTTGATGTATACCATAAAGTTTAGGCATTATGATTAAATAGAAGATGCTTTTGCTTTTTTCAGTAATTTGCACAGCTTTTCACCTGTATTTTTTGTTCTAATGGAATTTCCTCATGTCAGAAAATGAATATATATCTACACCAAATTTTAGCTTATCAGATGATTTATTAGCCATTAAAAGCCTTGCTGAATCATTTGCTAATACAGAAATTAGACCTTATGCTCTTCACTATGATGAAAGCCAAGAATTTCCCCATGAAATATTTGCTAAACTTGGAGAATTAGGTTTTCTTGGTATCCTTGTTCCAACCGAATATGGTGGAAGCGGACTTGGCTATCAAGAATATGCGATTATAGTAGAAGCAATTGCAAATGCTTGTCCATCAATAGCTTTGGGTGTTGCAGCACATAATGGTTTGTGTACAAATCATATTTTGAAATTTGCAAATGAAGAAGTGAAGCAAAAGTATATTCCACGTCTTGCCAAAGGCGAAACAATGGGAGCTTGGGGTTTAACAGAACCGAGCGCAGGAAGCGATGCAGGTGGAACTCAAACTACAGCTATACGTGACGGAGATTATTATATACTCAATGGATCGAAAAACTTTATTACACATGGAAATGTTGGCGATATTGCTGTAATTATGGCAGTAACAGATTCATCAAAAGGAAAAAAGGGGATTTCTGCTTTTGCAATCGATAAATCTATGTCGGGATTTTATGCTAGTAAAAAAGAGAATAAGCTTGGTATGCGTTGTAGCGATACTGCTTCTTTAACGTTTGACAATGTGCGTGTTCCTGCTAGCCATTTGATTGGTAGTGAAGGAGAAGGATTCATACAGGCTTTACAAATATTAGATGGTGGCAGAATTTCTATTGCTGCACTTTCTGTAGGATTAGCTCAAGGAGCTTTTGATGCATCACTTAAATATTCTGTAGAAAGAAAGCAGTTCAATATGCGTTTAGCAGATATGCAAGGCATACAGTTTAAATTAGCTAAAATGGCAATGGAAATAGAGGCTTCCAGATTACTTACTATGAAAACTGCATGGATGAAAGATAATGGTGAAGCTATAACTTTACAGGCATCTCAAGCAAAGTACTATGCAAGTGAAATAGCTGTAAGGGCAGCTGAAGAATCTGTTCAAATCCATGGTGGCTATGGTTATATAAAAGAATACCCAGTAGAAAAATACTATCGTGATGTAAAGCTTTTAACCATTGGCGAAGGAACAAGCGAAATACAAAAGCTTGTTATGGCTAGGCAAATTCTTAATGCTTAATTCCTCAATAGTCATTCTATGAATAATATGTATTTTTCATTATTGTTTTTATTGTTTGTGCTTTGTAGTTCTTGTGATATTTCTAATCCAGATACTAATTCAAAGCCATATCCAATTGTTGATATTGATGGAAATGGCTATGATTCAGTGCAAATTGGAAATCAATTTTGGCTAAATTCTAATTTTAAGGTTACACATTTTAGAAATGGTGACCCCATACCAGAAGCTAAAACAGCTTTAGAGTGGATAGAAGCTTCAGAGCAAGGTAAGCCTGCTTATTGTTATTATGATAATAATCCTTTTAATGCTTTATTGTATGGGAAATTGTATAATTGGTATGCAATCACTGATCCACGTGGGCTAGCACCTTTGGGATGGCATATTCCTACTGATGAAGAACTTATTCAACTTGGAAATGATGTCAATAATGATGGAGGCTCGATAAAATCTAATTCTGGTTGGCAAAATGGTGCTAATGGAACAAATACAAGTAGGTTTTATGCACTTCCTGGCGGATTTCGTAGTTATAATGGCTCCTTTTCTTTTATTGAATACTTTGGATATTGGTGGAGTTCTTCGGCTAGTAATAATGAAAATGCATGGGGACGTTATCTAAACAGTGAAGGAAATTATGTGTATAGATATATGTATAAAAAGGGTTGTGGGTTCGCTATCAGATGTATTAAAGATTCTTAGATTCCATAATTGCCTTAGCGGCAAATTGTCCAGAAAGTATTACTAATGGAATACCACCTCCAGGATGAGAACTTCCACCGCAATAAAACAGATTTTTTATCTTAGTATCTCTGTTTTTTGGTCTTAGAAAAGCACTAAACATAGAATTAGACGAAGATCCATATAAAGAACCTCCGGTAGCATTAAAATCTTCTGAGAAATGTTTTGGTGATATATATCTTGGCTCCCCATCAATATAAGCCTCGAATTCAGGATAATACTTATCAATCTGCTTAAAAATCTTTTCTGCATAAAAATGTTGCTCATCATTATTCCATTGCATGTTTAAGGAATTTGACGGAGTATTTACCAAAATAAACCAATTTTCTTTTTCACCTTGTGCCTGAGATGCATCAGTTATTGAAGAAACACTTATATATACTGTCATGTTCTGTGGTGGGATTTCTTCCATAAAAATCTCATGAAATTCTCTTTGATAATCATCAGAGAACAAAACTGTATGATGTTTCATAGAAAATGGATTTTTTTTCATTGCTAAAAGGATTACAAATCCCGAAGATGATAAATCAGGCATTTTTTCCGAATTTCTTCCTAATAGCTTTGTTCTTGTGTGATAAACATCACTATTTGAGATTATATAATCTGCTTTTAATAAAGTACCCGAACTTGTTTCTACAGATTCTGCTCTACCATTATTACAATGTATCTTTTTAACTTCGGTATCATATATAATTGATATTCCTAATTCATTACAAAGTTGTAGATATGTCTCTGCAATAGAATAAATCCCACCTTTAGGATACCATCCACCATAATTCCATTCTATATATGGAATTACCATTAATGTTGCAGGGGCTTTATAAGGAGAAGATCCATTATACGTTGCAAATCTGTCAAAAAGTTGAATCAGCTTTTTATCAGAAAAATAAGAAGCATTATGATCATGAAACCCTTTTGTAAAACGAAGCAAAGGAAGTTGTGGTAATAAAGGAAGATTTTTTGTTTTAAAAAACTCTAAAAAACCATCAAAAGGATTAAATAAGAATACATCTTTAGTTGCTGAATACACTTTTTGTGCATGTGCAAGATAGAATTCAAATTCTTGGATAGAATTACTACCAGAAAATTCTTGAAGTGCCTTATGCATAGATTTTTTATCTGTATAAAAATCTAAAGAAGATGAATCAGACCATTTATAATGACAAATAGGATGGATTGGTAATAGATCAATATAATCTGATAATTGTTTTCCGAAACCTAAACTTTGAATAAAATCTTGTAAAATAAAAGGCATTGTGATTAATGAAGGGCCTGCATCAAATACACATTCATTATGATATATACGGCGCATTCTTCCACCAGCTGCATTATTTTTTTCTATGATTGTAATATCATAACCTTTACTTGCTAAAAGCAAAGCCGATGTCATACCACCAATACCAGCACCAATTACAATAACTTTATTCTTCATGTGGAATAACTTTTCCTAATTGTCTTTGTTGTTTAATCATACCTCTTTTCTTTTTATTTGCTATTCTCTCTTGTCTTCCAGCAAAAGTGGGTTTTGTAGTTTTCCGAATTTTAGGACGAATTATTGCTCTTAATATGATAGCTTTTAATTTAAGTAATGTATCCTCTGCATTATCTTTTTGACTTCTATATTTTTGACTTGTGATAAGGATATGCCCATCAACATCAAATTTTATAGATGAATAAGAAACAATTCTAGAAATAACATCATAAGGCAAATGAAAAGCATCATGAATATGATAATGTAATTCAACTTTTGTAGATACTTTGTTTACATGTTGTCCACCCGGACCAGACGACCTAACAGCCCTCATTTCTAATAATTGCACAGGAATATGATAGGATTCATTGATATATAAATCTTGTTGAGGATGCATTATTATTTTGAACGAAGAAGAGTAGATTTTCCATCATTATTAGATAAGAAGCCAAAAGTGCTTCCACATAAACCACCAATAATATGAGCAAATTGAGAAATGGAATCATGTGCAAAAGATGCAAATACTTCTTTTCCTAAAAAAACTATTACAATAATCACAAAAGTTAAAGGAAGATGTCCAGTTTTAATATTAGCAAAAGAACTTAAGAGTATAAACATAAATACAATACCACTAGCACCTAATAAACCAAAACCTAAAAGAAAAATGCTTAAAAAACCAGTTATGCATGCAGTGATTAATATCATCATAAGCATAGTTTTAGAACCATGTTTTTCTTCTAATAATGGCCCAATCAATAATATCAGAGTAAGATTACCAAAAAGATGTTCCCAATTGGCATGTCCTAATACATGTGTAAACATTCTGATATAGCTTAAAGGATTAAGCAATCCAGATGGCCATGCCGTAAAAAGCCACTCGGTTGACAAGCCTCCTGTTATGGAAGACAATATCATCACGAATGTAGAAATAAGTGAAAAAGTAAGAATCACAGGAGCATTATAGTCTAATTTCATTTGTTTTAATCTTCCTACTCTTCAAGAATTTTAATAATATTCCCTTGTCTATCAATGATTGCTCTGATCTCTTCGCAATATTGATCTTGTTTACTCTTACCACGCATTCTTGTGCTTATATTAACTTCTGCCTGACCATTTATAAATTTTCCATAAATAAAGCCACAACAACCTTCATCTACGCATCCAAGATTCCTTTTAAAAGCCCTTTTTCCTTTATTATCGATAAAGAATACTTTATTTCCTTTACGAACAGCAGCTAATCCTTCGCTAAATTCATCTGCTGCATCATATTGAGGTTTTATGATCCATTTTCCTTTTTTATCGATAAAACCAAATTTATACTTCTTATGGGCAACAGATAAGCCTTCTTTGAATCGTGGAAGATAATATACTGCAGCACCTCCCCAAAAACCAAATTCTATATTTATGGCTTTCTTTCCTTGTTTATCAATAAAAATATAATTTTCATCTTGCAATACACATGCTAATCCTTCAGAAAACTCTGATAGTATTTGTGAATCATTTCTAAAAGTTATAGGGATAACAATTGTTCCATTTGCATCACAAAAACCAACTTTATATTCTCTACTAATTGCCCTAAGACCATCATGTAATTCACCTATATTATCATATTCACAAGGTAAAACCATTTCCCCTTTTTCATTAAGTAAACCCATATATCCATTAAAACAACTTACCATAGCATTGCCTTCATAAAAATCCAATGCCCATTTCCATTCACCAGGAAAAGCCTGTTGCCCAGTATTTTTATAAGCATATATCCATTTATTATCTGATTTTTCTACCGCTATAATATCCTGAGAAAAACCTTGAGTAAAACCCAGAAATAGAATAACAAAACAAAGAAATGAGAATATTGTTATAAAGGAATATTTCCGTGTTTTTTCCATGGATTATGATCTTTTTTATTGGCTAATAATGTAAAAGCTTTAATAAGTTTTATTCGGGTTTCAGACGGAATCACTATATCGTCTATATAGCCTCTTTCGGCTGCTGCATATGGATTACAGAATTGTTCATTATAAGAGGCTTCTAATTCGGCTGCTTTACTTTGTGGATTTTCGGCAGAATCTATTTCTTTTTTAAATAGAATTTCAACTGCACCTTTTGCGCCCATAACAGCAATTTCTGCTGTTGGCCATGCAATATTATAATCACCTCGAATATGCTTTGAGTTCATAACATCATAAGCACCACCATATGCTTTTCTGGTAATTACTGTCACTTTTGGTACAGTAGCTTCGCAAAAAGCATAGAGTAATTTTGCACCTTGAATAATGATTCCACGCCATTCTTGATCTGTTCCAGGAAGAAAACCAGGTACATCTTCAAAAACAAGCAAAGGGATATTAAAACAGTCACAAAACCGTACAAATCTAGCACCTTTTACAGAGCTATTGATGTCTAAAACACCAGCCATGGATGCTGGTTGATTAGCTATAATTCCGATTGGATTTCCATTTAATGTGGCAAATCCAACTACAATATTTTCGGCAAAATCAGCATGAACTTCTAAAAACTGTTGTTCATCTATAATTTCTTTTATGATGTCCTTTATATCATAAGGCTGATTAGGATTTTCAGGAATAATAGTATCTAATTTAGTGCATTTTCTATCAGCAGTATCAGCTGTTGGTATATATGGTAAAGCAGATTGATTACCAGAAGGAAGATATGACATTAAAGAACGAACTCGGTGCAAACAATCGATTTCATCTTCGCAAGCAAAATGGGCAACACCAGATTTAGATGCATGAGTTTCGGCACCACCAAGTTCTTCAAAAGTAACTTCTTCGTGAGTAACAGTTTTTACAACATTTGGGCCGGTTACAAACATATAAGAGCTACCCTTTGTCATAAAAATGAAGTCTGTAATAGCAGGAGAATATACAGCACCACCTGCACATGGACCCAAAATCACCGATATCTGTGGAATAACTCCACTTGCCATTGTATTTCTTAAAAATATATCCGCATATCCACCTAAAGAAACAACACCTTCTTGAATTCTGGCTCCTCCAGAATCATTAAGGCCTATAATCGGAGCACCAATTTTTAATGCTAAATCCATGATTTTGCAGATTTTTTCTGCATGTGTTTCAGACAGCGAACCACCAAATACAGTGAAATCTTGCGAAAAAACACATACAATTCTACCATGTATTGTTCCTGTACCTGTTATAACACCATCACCTAAAGGACGTTGTTTGTCGATGCCAAAATTTGTAGACCGATGCCTAACAAACATATCCTTTTCTTCGAATGAACCTGGATCTAATAGGATTTCAAGCCTTTCTCTGGCTGTTAACTTGCCTTTTTTATGCTGCTCGGCTATTCTCTTTTCTCCTCCACCCAACATAGCTTCACGGCGAAGAGCTTCTAATAATTGTATTCTGTCTGTCATGTATTTTCTCTTTAAATCAATATCAATATGCAATATGCGATTATTAGGGCAATTGTCAATGATAGGATATATGGTCTTTATACTATAAGTACATTTTTTGGCTTAGAGAAAAAGGCTTAATAATTGCTTATACAATAAGTATGGAAACAATTCTAACTATAGACATTCAACAAGCTTATAAACAATTTTTATCCGCATGTGATATTCAGCGTGGATTTTCTCCTTATACGATAGAAACATATCGTTTTGCATTAGGAGAATTTTTAGAATATCTCTTGAATGAATATGGTGAATTACCAGAATTATCAGCTATAGAACCTGATGATATCAGGCCTTTTTTAGGTTATATGCATGATAAGGGATTAGCAAAAAAATCTTTACGAGTTAAGATAGCCGCGGTAAAATCATTTTTCCGATTTGCATATAAACAAGGTTGGATAGAAAGAAATCCTGCAGCTATTATTGCTATACCTAAATCTGAAAAAAAATTACCTTCATATTTACAGCAGCATGAAATAGACTTATTAATGCAAAGTTTTAGTATAGATAATCCCTCTGGCGCAAGGAATGCGGCCATGGCAGAATTATTCTATAGTTCTGGAATACGAGTAAGTGAATTGATTAATCTAAAGGTACAATCAATAGATTTTCATAGTTCTACGATAAGAGTGATTGGTAAAGGAAAAAAAGAAAGAATCATCCCCATGGGATCAAAAGCTGTAAAGGCAATACAACATTACTATACATTAAGATCTGTATTATTAAGAGAAAAATCTGCAGAACCAGATAATAGAATGTTTTTAAGTGATAAAGGAAAACCGCTAAATCCGGCTGTTGTATATACAATAATCAATCGAGCTATGAAAGGCATTACAGAATGTTCTCAGAAGAGTCCACATGTATTAAGACATAGCTTTGCCACCCATTTACTTGATGCTGGTGCAGATATAAGTTCGGTAAGCGAGATGCTAGGCCATAGTTCTTTATCAGCAACACAAGTATATACTCATATATCTGTAGACAGATTAAAAAAGGCATATAAAAATGCTCATCCCAGAGCATAAATATGAATTCCTTATTTTTGTTTTCAATTATTAATTATTGATAAGCATATATGAAAATACATGAGTTTGAACATGGTTTACAAAACCGAGTTGCAATTGTTACAGGTGCAGCATTAGGCAATGGACGTGCCTTTTGTGAACGCCTTGCCGAAGAAGGGGCAATTATTGTAATCGCAGATATAGAAGATGCATCCGAAACAGTTCGTTTAGTTGAAGCTGTTGGAGGAAAAGCACTGTATATCAAAGCAGATTGCACTAATCCGGAAGAAACACAACATTTAATAGAGCAAACATTACAACATTTTGGGACAATCGATATACTTGTTCATAATGTAGGAATGTATGAAGAAGAACCATTTGAATTAATCCGGTATGATCAGTGGAAAAAAATGATAGATATTAATCTAACAAGTTTATTTCTTACGGTTCAAGCTGTTCTTCCAGTTATGAAAAAACAAAGTTTTGGACGCATTATCACGATGTCTTCTAATACTGTATGGCTTGGCACACCCTATTTATCTCATTATGCAGCAGCTAAAATGGGAGTTATAGGATTTACTAGGTCTTTGGCAGCAGAAATCGGAATATATGGTATAACAATAAATGCAATTACAGTTGGTTTAACTGCAACGCAAAGGCCAGCAAATTCTACTTTATCTAGTTCTATATTACAACATATTTTACCTCAACAGGCAATTCAAAGAGCAGATGAACCAGAAGATATAGCTAATCTGGTAGCATTTTTGGCATTGCCAGCTTCTGGTATTATTACTGGACAGTCCATCAATGTTGATGGTGGTGCTGCCAGACATTAAGGCTAATTGATGAAAACTCTTTTTCAGGAAATTTCTGGGCTAGCTACAGAGCACATTAACGAGCTATCTAATAATATAGATATGATGAGTACTCATGATATTATCACTATGATAAATAATGAAGATTCAAAAGTTGCTCATGCTATAGAAAAAGAAATTACTTATATCGTTCAAGCTGTTGATGCACTTACTGAATGTTTTAAAATGGGTGGACGCCTCTTCTATATCGGAGCTGGAACAAGTGGCAGATTAGGAATTGTTGATGCTTCAGAATGTCCGCCTACATTTGGAACACATCCAAGTATGGTTCAAGGCATTATAGCTGGCGGTAATCAAGCTATGTTTTCTGCTCAAGAAGGTGCAGAAGATTCTTTTGAAAATGGTGCAGAAATTATAAGAGAATACGGGATTAGCGCCAAAGATTGTGTATGTGGTATTGCAGCTTCTGGAAGAACACCTTTTGTTCGAGGAGCATTAAAAGAAGCCAAATTTATTGGAGCATATACAATCTTAATAACTACCAATGATAGAGAACAGCTTGAATCGTGGAATATAGAAGTTGACACAATCATTGCACCACAAGTTGGCCCAGAGATAATTGCAGGTTCTACAAGAATGAAAAGTGGAACAGCCCAAAAAATGATTCTTAATATGCTTACTACAGCTGCTATGATTAGGCTTGGTAAAAGTTATGGAAATATCATGGTAGATTTACAGCTCACAAATGCGAAATTGCAGGAAAGAGCTAAGAAAATTATCATGGAAATTACTAAACTCAATTATGAAGAAGCATCAGAATTACTTAAAGCAAGTGGTGGGCATGTAAAAACAGCGATTATCATGAGTTTAACTGATATCCCCTTTGAAAAAGCAAAACAATTATTAGAAAAAGCAGACGGTTATATAAAAAAAGCTTTACAAATTAATGAATAGAGTATAATGAAACTTAAGACAAAAAATTCTTCATTCCATAATGATTATGTGCATTATTATACCAAAATTCTATGCACGATGGGGCCAGCTATAGCCTCTAAACCTAAAATAATAGAATTGGTTCAAGCAGGTGCAAATGCATTCAGACTTAATATGTCACATGGATCTCATGAAATGCATAAAGCAAATATCGATTATATCCGCGCAGCAGAAAAAGAACTAGGTATTTATTTGCCAATAATCGTTGATTTACAAGGGCCAAAAATCAGAGTATCAGATTTAAAAGACAGTGTTATACAATTGGAAACAGGGAAGAATATTTATATAGCAGACAGTACTCAATTAAAAAAGTTAAAAACATCTAAACCAGATAATATAATACCCGTTGAATATCCATCTATTGCAAAAGATGTAAAAGTTGGCGATATACTTTTATTTGATGATGGTTTGATGCAAGTTATTGTTAAAAAAGTAGATAATCCTTTGATTTTGGTAACAGTGATGAATGGTGGAATGTTAAAATCACGAAAAGGAATAAATCTACCCAATATTGATATAAGCCAACCATCTATGTCTGACAAAGATAAAGATGATGTAAAATTTGCCATTGCTCATAATGTAGATTATATAGCTTTATCTTTTGTTAGAAAAGCAGAAGATATCATTAATATAAAAAAATACATTAAAAAGTCTGGTGGCAGCCAATGGGTTATTGCCAAAATTGAAAAGCCTGAGGCAGTTGTTAATATTGAAGATATAGTAAAAGAAGCAGATGCTATCATGGTAGCACGTGGAGATTTAGGAGTAGAAATTCCAGCTGCAGAAGTTCCATCTGCACAAAAGAAAATCATTGCAATGTGTAATAAATATGCCAAACCTGTTATTACTGCAACTCAAATGCTAGAATCGATGATATATAATCCACGTCCTACAAGAGCAGAAGCAAGCGATGTAGCAAATGCAGTTTTAGATGGTACAGATGTAGTAATGCTATCAGCAGAAACAAGCGTTGGTTCTTATCCTGTAGAAACAGTTAGTTATATGCGTACAATTTGCAAAGAAGCTGAAAAACATTTATTACAAGATGACATACGTTTAAGAAGACGTGAATCATATATTTCTGGCAAAGAATCTATTGCTTTGCTTATTGCATCTGCAGCAGCTACAATAGCAGAAGATCCAGGGATAAAAGGTATTCTTACTTTAAGTTTATCAGGTGAAACAGCATTATTAATTTCAAATAAAAGGCCAATTTCACCTATAATAGCTATGACAGAATTTGAACATATAGCTAGGCGCGTTGGATTATTTTGGGGAGTTACTGGTTTAGTTATCCATAAAGTATCTGGTACAGATGAAACTGTTGAAGAAATGAAAGAATTTTTAGTAAAACACAAGTATTTTCATAAAGATTCTACCGTTTTGATAACCTCTGGTAGACCAATTGTAGCTAGATCCAGAACGAATATGCTTACTATAGAACGTTTATAGTTATGTTACTTTTAAACACAGTATTTTTGTTGTCGAGAACTTTTTTATTTTGAAGCAAGAAATTGCCTCATAATGCGTCCTAAAAATCAATACTATTCTTTATCCAAAATTATACTACATGGCACATATTTCAGATGCGGAAGCTGTCCGCTCATTAGCAGAAGCTTCAGCTTCAATTCGTAAAGAAATCGGTAAAGCTATTATTGGTCAGCATGATATAATAGATCAATTACTTATTTCTTTATTTTCAAGGGGACATTGTTTATTGGTTGGTGTTCCAGGATTAGCTAAAACTCTATTAATTAGAACTTTAGCTAAATCAATGAATTTAACATTCAATCGAATTCAATTTACACCTGATTTAATGCCAAGTGATATTACGGGTACAGAAATTATTGAAGATAATATGGTAACTGGCCAAAAACAGTTTCGTTTTGTAAAAGGACCTGTTTTTGCCCAAATAGTGTTAGCAGATGAAATCAATAGAACTCCACCTAAAACACAAGCTGCTTTATTAGAAGCTATGCAAGAACATTCTGTTACTGCTTCCGGCACTACTTATATATTAGATGAACCATTTTTTGTATTAGCAACGCAAAATCCTATAGAACAAGAAGGTACTTATCCTTTACCAGAAGCTCAGTTAGATAGATTTATGTTCAATTTATGGTTGGATTATCCATCTGAACAAGAAGAACAAGCAATTGTACATAGCACAACAACCGATATTCAACCTACTATTAATCCTATCTTATCAGCAAAAGATATTATGTTTTATCAGGATATAGCAAGGAAAATTCCTGTATCTGATAATGTAGTTAATTATGCAGTATCTCTTGTACGTTCTACTAGGCCCCAAACAACTAAATCTAAAACAGTTAAAGACTTCTTAAGTTATGGTGCCGGCCCAAGAGCATCTCAATTTTTAGTGCTTGGTGCTAAAACAAGAGCAGCCATGCGTGGCGCTTTTACTCCAGAAATAGATGATATTCGTGCTGTTGCAGAACCTGTGCTGCGTCATAGAATTGTTACAAATTTTAGTGCCGAGGCAGATAATATTTCTCCTTCTCACATTATTCAAATGTTACTAAAAGAATTATAAGTATATACTATTAAAAGTAATAATTGCTTATAATTATCTCTAATCGAGATACCATGAAATATCTATTTATGTATGCGTTTCTTTATATCGGTTTGATAATACCGAATAAGAATTGCTATGCTAATTCTATGGAAAACAAAGAAAAATTCTACAATATATTATCTGACTATAAAGAGTTTTACCTAAGAACCAATCCAGAAAGCGCTAAATATGATGGAGATTATCGCTTTAATGATAAACTGAGCGATCTTTCTGATAAAGCCGAACATGCTAAATATGATTCTTTAAGAACATTTTTACTTTCTCTGCAATCTGTTGATGAATCTTCCCTTAAAGGACAAGACAAGCTTACTTACACTTTATTCAAAGAGCAATTAGAAGAAACAATCGAAGGGCAAAAATTTAATTGGCATTATATGCCTTTAACTCAGCAAGATGGAATTCATATATATTTCCCTCAATTGATAGAATCTCATCCTTTCAAAAGTATCAATGATTATCATACATATATACAAACCCTTAAGCTATTTTCCATACAAGTAAACCAAGTTATTGAAAATATGAATCTTGGTATAAAAGCTAAACTTGTGTCTCCAGCATTTTCTATCAAACAGATTTTAGCACAAATCACACCCTTTATTTCTCAAGATATTGATAGTCTTCCATTTTCTATTCCTTTGAAATCTCTTGATGGGCTTGAAAATAAACAAGATCAAATCATCATAAAGGATTTGATTATTCAAGCATTAAAGAATTATACGATTCCAGCATATAAAAAACTGTATGCATATTTAGAAACTGAATATTTACCACATGCTAGAAATACAGATGGTATTTATAGCTTGCCAGATGGTAAAGAACGATATGCTTATGCTATAAAACAACAAACTACTACCACATTACATCCTGATGAGATATATTCTTTAGGATTAAAAGAGGTACAAAGAATTACAGCTTTAATGGAAGAAGTTAAAAATGAACTAAACTTTACAGGTGATTTAGCCGCATTTAATTCCTATTTATTGCAAAATGCTGCTTTTAAGTATACAGATAAAGATAGTATGCTTAACGATTATCGTGAAATTTTATCTAAAGTAGACAAGCAATTAATACATCTTTTTGGCAGATTGCCTAAAGCCAAATATGCTTTAAAAGAAATGGAAAACTATAGGGCTGCATCAGCACCACAAGCATATTATTATTCTGCTCCTTTAGACCGTTCAAGGCCAGGATATTTTTATGTGAATACATACGATCTGGCGTCTAGGCCAAAACATACAATGACAGCACTTGCATTGCATGAGGCAGTTCCTGGACATCACCTTCAGATATCCTTAACACAAGAATTATCAGATATGCCTTGGGTTAGAACTCAAATGGGATATAATGCTTTTGTAGAAGGATGGGCATTATATGCAGAAAGTTTAGGATATGAAATGAATATGTATACAGATACAATTCAAAAATATGGTTCTTTAACTTTTGAAATGTGGCGTGCTTGCCGTCTTGTTGTTGATGCTGGAATTCATACAGGAAAAATGACAAGGGAACAAGGCGTTCAATTTATGTTAGAACATACCGGAAATTCAGAACTAGATACTAGATCTGAAATTGATAGATATATAGTATGGCCAGGCCAAGCATTAGCATATAAGATTGGACAACTTGCAATTATTGCCTTAAGAAAAGAAGCACAAGATACACTTGGTACACAATTCTCTTTATCCGATTTTCATGATGCAGTATTAGAAAACGGAGCTATACCTTTACATGTATTACAACAACATATGCATCAATGGATGAAAGCCCAAAAAAATAATTAGGGAAATCACAGAAAAAACTATGTCAAAAAAAACTATAAAACAAACCGTTCCTATTGATTCAATCTCTGAAGCAATCCTAGCTTTATTAAAAGAACATACACCTGCAATGCTGAAATTAAATGAAATTTCTAAAGCACTTGGAATAACTTCAGATAGTAAAGAATATGATGCGTTACGTGTTACATTAAATGATTTAGACCAAAATAAACTCATTTTTAAATCTACTCGTAGACGCTTTGGAATGAGGCCTTTAGGTGAATTCAGTGCATTCAAGGGGATTTTGCGTTTTGAATATAATAGGGCTACTATAGAAACAGATTCAGCAGAATTCCCAATTATTTATGTGCGCCCCCAGCATATCGGAACTGCAATGGATGGCGATTCTGTACGCGTTAAATTATTGGCCTTAAAAAAAGATAAAAAGCCATATGGTATAGTAACTGATATCGTTAAAAGATCTGATTTACCTATTCCTGGTACATTAGAATATGATGGAGATTTTTATTTTGTAATTCCTGATGAAGAAAAATATCTTGTCGATTTTTTAATTCCAGCAAGAAAAATTGGAAAAGCAAAAGCCGGCGATAAAGTTGTCTGTAAATTCTTAAAATGGGAAGACCCACATAAAAGTCCAGAAGCTGAAGTTATTGAAATTCTTGGTAAATCAGGAGATCCTTCTGTAGAATTTGCTGGCATAATGAAAGAATTCAATCTCCCTGTGAATTTTCCTACAGAAGTTGAACAAGAAGCTGTATTAGTTGCTAAACTTCCAAGCAAATCAGAAATCTCTGATAGATTAGATTTAAGAAAATCTGTAATTATAACCATAGATCCAGATGATGCCAGAGATTTTGATGATGCATTATCGCTAGAAGATTTACCCAATGGCTTAAAACGTTTGGGTGTTCATATTGCCGATGTAACTGCATATGTAAAAGAAGAATCATTATTAGATAAAGAAGCCTATCGAAGGGCAACCAGCACATATCTTGTTGATAGAGTTGTTCCAATGCTACCAGAATCTTTATCTAATGAAATATGCTCTTTGCAACCTAATAAAGTAAGACTTGCTTTTAGCGTATTTATGGATTGTGATGAACATGGAAATGTACATGATTATTCTGTAAGTGAAACTGTAATAAAAAGTTGTAAACGTTTTACTTATGCAGAAGCTCAATCTATTATAGATACCGGACAAGGTCCCTATCATGAATTAGTATTAGAACTCTATAAACTCTCTTTAACACTAAGAGATATACGATATAAAAAAGGTGGAGTAGACTTTGTAACTCAAGAAACGAAGTTTTCTTTAGATGAACATAAATTTCCAATAGCTGCAGTATTAAAAACAAGAACAGATGCTACATCATTAGTAGAAGAATGCATGTTATTGGCTAATCAAACTATTGCTTTGCATGTAAAACATATAAGCAAAAAACATCTAAAAAAAGGGGTATTGCCTTTTATTTATCGGGTTCATGATGAACCAGATATGATGAAATTAAAAGATGTTTTACGTTTTGTTAAAGCATTGGGTGTACATGTTCCAAATGGTGTTCCAAGCTCAAGAGAATTAAATACAATTTTAGAACATGTTGCACATTTACCCGAAAAAATGGTGATCAATCAATTTCTTTTGCGCTCTATGGCCAAAGCCATTTATGTAGAAGAAAATATTGGACATTATGGATTGGGATTTTCTGATTATACTCATTTCACTTCACCAATTAGACGTTATCCAGATGTATTGGTTCATAGGCTGCTTAAAGAATATGCATCAGAAAGGCCAAACGATAATAGAATTCGCTATTTGAATGAGTATTTGATTGATGCCTCAGCACATTGCTCTTTACAAGAAAGACAAGCCGTAAATGCAGAAAGAGCCTCTACTCGATTAGCATCTGCACAATTAGCCAAAAGACATCTTGGCTCTAGAATCAAAGGAACTGTTACAAGCGTAACTAGTTTTGGCTTATTTGTTCTATTGTCTAGCCTTAATATCGAAGGATTATTACATATCCGTGACTTAAGTGATGATTATTATTATTTTGAAGAACAACAATTTCGATTGGTAGGCAAAAGAACCAAACAAGTATTCCGTATCGGAAGTCCTGTGTATGTAGAAATAGTAAATGTTAATATAGATAAAAGACAAATAGACCTAAAATTCATAGAAGACGAAGAAACAGAATAATATGTATCATTATTTATCACTCAGCAATATGTCATTGTATCATATCCTTTTTTATGCTTTTTTTCTATCTTCAATACCAGTTTTTGCAGGTATAACAGGTGTAAAAGCAACTGTAAACATTAAAACCATTCAACAAGATATGGTTCATATTTCTATACTCACTCCTCATATAAACAGTGATGAAATATTATATATCATGCCTGCTTCAATACCTGGAACATATGCCCGAATGAATTTTGGATATTTTGTAAAAAATTTGCAGGCTTATGATAAGAAAGGAAATGTTTTACCTGTTAGAAGAGAAAATGACAATGAGTTTAGGATAATAGGTGCCAAATCCCTTATACGTCTCGAATATGATATTAATGATTCTTATGATGATAAAACATATAAACTAGATGTATTTAATCCAGCTGGTACAAATTTTCAAGTAGATACCAATATCATGATGGGGCATCAAGGATTCATTGGATATTTTGAAGGTTTGCAAAAAGTATCTTATGAGATAAAAGTGATAAAACCTTCATTTTTTTGGGGGGCTACTTCATTATATAAAAAGTCTGTTTCTGATACTATTGATATATTATCTGCCAAAGATTATGATGAATTAATCGATAATCCAGCAATGTATTCAAAGCCAGATTCTGTCTCTTATATGCAAGGAAAAACCAAAATTACTGTTGCAGTGTATTCAACTGGTGGAAAAGTAACAGCTCAAATGGTTGCTAAAGCATTAAAGCCAGTTACTTCAACTGTAGAAAAGTTTTTAGGTACTATGCCAGTAGATAGATATACGTTTATCTTATATTTTGTAGGACAAGAGAGAAGTGATTTACGCAAAAGAGAAGCATATGGTGCATTAGAGCATAGTTATAGTTCTGTTTACTTTTTGCCAGAATCATCAGACCCAAAATCTTTAGAAAATTGGGTTGCACAAACCGCTGTCCATGAATTTTTACATATTCTTGTCCCTTTAAATTTACATAGCAAAGAAATCGAACATTTTGATTTTAAAGAACCTAAGATGTCAAAACACTTATGGCTTTATGAAGGAGTAACAGAATATTTTTCTGTATCGGCCCAAGCTAAAGCCGGTGAAATATCAGAAAAAACTTTACTTAATAGATTGCGTAGAAAGATTATAAGTTCTAAATATATCATGCCTAATCCAGTTTCATTAAGCGAATTAGCACTTAATGTTATGCAAAGTGAATATCAAAAATTATATCCAGTAATCTATGAAAAAGGTGCTCTTATTGGTTTAATGCTTGATATAAAGCTAAGAGAAGTATCTGGTGGTTCTATCACTTTATTAAGCCTTATCCGCTCTTTGTCTACTAAATTTGGGCCTGCTAAACCTTTTGATGATAGTGTGTTATTTTCTATCATAGAAAAAGAAACAAAGCCAGAAATCACAGATTTCTTTAGGCGTTTTGTAGACTCTACAGAAGAAATACAATATGAACAAGAATTTGCTAAAATAGGATTTGAATATGCTGCTAAAAAGAATATAACTTCTTATAGTTTTAGTGGAATCAAACCTAATATCAATACAATAGAAGATGATGAAAGGCCAGATACTTTACGCTTGTCTGTAAAAGACACTAATAATGTTCTGGGTGCTAAACAAGGTGATATAGTTTTATCTGTTCAAGGAAAAAATATCAATCTAGACAAAGAAGATGATGAAGCGTATCAAGCTTTATTCTCTCCACAAAATGATGATGAAGTAATTATTGATGTAATTCGCAATGGACAGCTTATTACATTAAAAGGAAAACCTAAATCATCTGAAAAAACCGAAGAATTTTATCTTCGTGTTAATCCAATGGCAACCAAAGCTCAAAAAGCTTTTGGTGCTTCTATTTTTCATTGATTGAAAATATTTATTCTTTATGATACAGCAGCCTACTCCAAGAAAAACTGATTTTAGTACAATTGTTCATGGCTATGCACTTGCCGATCCATATCATTGGTTAAAGCAGAAAGATACTCAAGAAGTACTAGATTATTTGCATGCTGATAATGCATATATGAAGCAGTATATGAGCTCTACTGAACAGTTACAAGAGCAATTATATGCGGAAATGAGAGGTCGTATTAAAGAACAAGATAGCACCGTACCAGAAAAATCAGGTGAATATCTGTATTATTCTCGCACCGAAGAAGGTAAACAATATCGGATTTTCTGCAGAAAAAAAGATATCAGCGATTCGCAAGAAGAAGTAATTTTAGATGCAAATCTTTTAGCCGAAGGACATCCTTATTTTGTTTTAGGAAATCTAAAATGGAGTCCAGATCACCGCTTTATCGCATATTCTTGCGATATGAATGGTTCTGAACATTTTTCGATTTATGTAAAAGATCTTACTAATGGTACTATTCATCCCGAAGTTCTACATGGCGCCGATACTGCTATAGAATGGTTCCAAGATTCTCATGCTTTTCTGTATTTGTCTTTAGATTCTACAAGAAGAGCATATAAAGTATTGAGACATCATTTAGGAACAGAGCAAGAAACCGATGTATTATTGATTCATGAAACCGATGAAGCATTTTTTCTTGGTTTAGATTCATCTAGAGATGGAGCTTACTTATTTGCGGATGCTTCAAGCAAAACCACTTCAGAAGTATGGATGATGTCTGCTACTGATACAAATACAGAGTTTCTTAGCATTATGGGAAGGACTCACAATCATGAATATTCTGTTACTTCATATGGCTCTGCTTTATATATTCTAAGCAATGATAAAGCCACTAATTTTCGCTTAATGGTAGCCAATATTCAAACTCCTTCGGTATGGACACAGTTTATTCCGCATCGTCCTGAAACTCGATTACAATGGATATTTCCATATGCTACATATATCATTATTGGAGAAAGAACCGCTGGCATAACAGGAATGCGTATTCAAAGTCTTTCAGATATTCAAGATTTTCATTATCCAGATTTTCCCGAACCTGTATATGAAATCTATCCGGGTAAAAATTATGAACCTGATTCTGAAACATTCCGAATTCATTATAGTTCTCCAATAACACCTCCATCTGTTTATAATTATCATATTGTCAATAAACATTTAGAATTATTAAAAAGGGATACAATTAAAGGTGATTATAATCCCGAAGAGTATATTACCGAGCGTCATTATGCCGAAGTAGAACATGGAATTAAAGTGCCATTAACAATTACTCGGAAAAGGAATTGTGTGTTAAATGGCCAATCTCCATCATTTATGATTGGTTATGGTTCTTATGGTTTTTCTCTGCCTCCCTCTTTTTCTTCTTCTATTATTAGCTTAATGGACAGAGGTTTTATCTGCGTTAAAGCCCATATTAGAGGCGGAGGAGATATGGGAGAACAATGGTATTTAGATGGAAAATTGAAATATAAAAAAAATACATTCACAGACTTTATTGCTTGTGCTGAATATCTGATCAATAATAAATTTACTTCTGCAGATAGATTAGCGGTGCAAGGTGGTAGCGCCGGAGGATTGCTTATGGGTGCAATCGCTAATATGCGACCAGATTTATTTGCATGTATTGTTGCAAGTGTACCATTTGTAGATTTAATGAATACAATGTTAGATAGCACATTGCCTCTTACAATTGCTGAATACGAAGAATGGGGAAATCCAAATCAGCAAGAAGATTTTGAATATATGCTTAGTTATTCTCCTTATGACAATATATCTCATCAATCATATTCTCATATACTTGCTATTGCAGGATATCATGATCAAAGAGTTTCATATTGGGAACCAGCAAAGTGGATTGCAAAATTGAGAGACTTTTCTACCAGTGAATCTGCTATTTTACTGTATACTAAGTTTTCTGCAGGACATTTTGGTGCTTCAGGAAGATTCGATTATCTTAAAGAATTAGCCTTGGAATATGCTTTCATCTTAAAACATATACCAAACTGATAAAAATAGAAAGGTAAACTATGAATGAACAACAAAGTCATGAGTACTCCTATAATGTCGATTTTTATTGGAAAGCACTTGCTATGTATGGCATTGCACTGCTTGTTTATGCTGCTTTAAAGGGTACTATCGATGAAAGTCGCTTCTTGCTGGTTCTTACAGATCCTATTGTAATTCTATTAGGAATTTTTGTTATTGGCTCTTCTATTGCCCTTTTGATAAATAGAAATGCTCATAGAACTGTTATCATTGGTGAAAATTTTATTGCTTTCAGAAATCGTTTTAGAGAACGTATCTTTACTACAGATTCTATTGTGTCTATTGTTCTTGGAAAAGAAAGACGTTTTAAAACTGGTGCTCTAAAAGTTGTAAAGATTTATGTAAAAAATAAAAGAAGACCATTACGTTTAAGGCCTTCTCTTTTCGAAAATGAACAACAACTCCTAGCAGATTTATACCGTCTTAATACTTTATTACAATCATAACAATGATAAAATCTGGTTTTCTCATAGCATGTTTAATGTTGATTTTTGCTGATACTTCTGCTTTTGCAAAAACAAGTTCAAATGCAGCCAAGATCCATACATCTATTGTATCATATACCAAAAGTCTACAAAATCATATTAAAGATGCTTATGTTTTTCTTAATATCATTGGCAATGAAGAAGAAAAAGCATTTGTTAAAACTTCAATTACTGGCGAATTTATTTCACAGTATAATGCCTCAATTATTACCGATTCTCCCAATAGCGAAGATGCAACAGTTCTTACTGTTCAATTATTAGAAATTGGAACTCGTTATTCTGATTATAATCAATCTTCAGATTCATTAAAAAGAGAAATAGTATTTACTTGTAATACTACGATAAGTAAAGGGAAAGATTCTAAAAAAAATATTGTAGTTTTACCGCAGTTTCAAACTTCAGACATAGATATCATCTCTATATCAGAAATAGACGAATTACAATTACCGGGTTTTACATTTTGCAAAGGAACTATACCGCAATCAAAGGAAACATTTTTAAGCGATATAGTGCAACCAATAGTATATATAAGTACAGCAATATTAAGTACTTATCTTTTGTTCAGTGTCCGTTCTAAATAAGAATACATTTAATTTTTTAACTACTATCCACTTACTATATGATAAAGTATTTTATTTGCTTGATTGTAATAATGGCTTGTTCCAATCTACATGCTCAGAATATCCAAGATTTTAAAACAAAGAACTCTGCAAATCAAAAAGAAAGAACTGCTATGTTAGATTTGCTGAGAGCTAAAATGAAAAAATCCTTAAAAATTGAATGTTCTTATGTAGTAGAACATTTTAAAGTATCATCAAATTATGCATGGATGAAAGGAACTGCCCAAAGAAAAGATGGAAAACCATTAGAATTAAATCCAGATTTAGATCTTGATTGTTGTATGGTTACTTGTTTATTTAAAAAAGTACATGGTTCTTGGCAAATTGAAGAAGAAGGGTATTTTGGCACAGATGTTTGGTATGAAGGAATTGGAAATAGATATCCAGATGCACAACAGGGAATATTTCCTTCTTATGAAATATACTATAATGGGAATTAAATTTTTATACACACATTTTTGGGCTCTGTAAAAAATCTTAATACTTCAAAGCCGCCTTCACGGCCAACACCAGAGTGTTTAACACCTCCAAAAGGAGTTCTTAAGTCTCTTAATAACCAACAATTTACCCATACTATGCCAAAATCAAGGGCAGCAGACACTCTATGAGCTTTACTTAGATGCTCTGTCCAAATATTTGCAGCCAAACCATATATTGTTCCATTTGCTAAAGAAATGGCTTCTGCTTCATCAGAAAAAGATTGAAGAGTAACAACAGGACCAAATATCTCTTCTTGATTTGTTCTACAAGTATTTGATAATCCTTCTATGACAGTTGGCTCTAGGAAATAACCTTTTTCGCAAGCTCCTTGTGGATATACTAAATTTCCCCCGCATAACACAATTCCACCCTCTTGAATCGCCAAATCTATATATGATTTTACTTTATTGATATGTCCTTCGGAAACTAAAGCACCAATCTTTGTATCAGCTTCAAATGGATCACCAACTTTTAATTGCTGTACTTGCTTTATAAATTCTGTTTTGAATTGTTCATATATACTATCATGAATTAAAATTCTAGATCCGCATAAACATATTTCCCCTTGATTTGTAAAAGCAGATCGTACTGTAGTAGAAATTGCTTGTTCTAGATTGGCATCTTCAAAGATGATTGTTGGATTTTTACCTCCAAGTTCTAATGATAGTTTTTTGAACATTGGCGCTGCTATAGATGCAATATGCGCACCTGTTACCGTACCACCAGTAAATGAAATAGCATGAATATCTGGATGTTTTACAATCAGCGATCCGATATTATTCCCAGTTCCATGTAAAATATTTAATACACCGGCAGGCAATCCAGCTTCTATACATATTTCTGCAAATAATGTTGCAGTATATGGTGTCAATTCAGAAGGCTTTGCAATAACACAATTTCCTGTTGCTAAGGCAGGAGCAATTTTCCAGGTAAATAAATATAAAGGAAGATTCCATGGAGATATACAACCCACAATGCCAATTGGAGATCTTAAAGTATAATTTATTGTCTGAGAAGTATGATGCGATTCCGAAGCAAAGTGTAAAATTTCAGTAGCAAAAAATTCAATATTCTGAATTGCTCTACTAATATCCATTGCTTTGCTTAACCATAAAGGCTTACCTTGATCTTTAGATTCTGCCGCTGCAAATTCATCAAATCGATTTCTTATTCCATCTGCGATTTTCATCATAATGGCAGAGCGATCTTCTACAGACATATTAGCCCAAGAATATTGAGCCGATTTTGCAGCTTCAATAGCAATATCTATATCATATTGTGATGAATCAGGTAATCTAGAATATACCTTACCTGTAGCCGGCTCTATATTATCTAACCAATTGTTTTCTATAGGGTTACATAAAGAACCATTTATATAATTTTGAAGTGTAATCATAACTATGTTATCTACTTATAATAATTCTAGACTTGTATACAGAACCATGTTCATTGATCAATTGAATAAGATATATTCCCTGTTGCAAAGAACTTATATCTGTAGAAAATGAATCGGACGATCTTTCAAAAGTAGATTCTTGTTTTAGGCTTCCATCTACAGAAAATATTCTACATGTGAAATGCTGTCCAAAAGGTAAAGACATTGTAAAAGAATGAGAAATTGGGACAGGAAAAACAGGAAATTCATCCTGAATAATTTCATCTTTAATGCTATTGACTGGCGGGATACATCCTTTTAGATAGAATTCTGCTACAGTTGTCCAAGGATTACCATTAACTTCACTTAAAGCTTTAAATCGCATAAATCTTGCATTAATACCATTAGAATCTAAGGAAATAGTTTGTGGAGCCGAAACATTTTGAAAAGAACCCGTATAAACTGGTTTGCCCCAATCTAAAGTATCATTAGAAAGATATAATTCATAGTCTTTTACACGGCCATTTGATCCTTCGGCTCTACCCTGATAAGCAAAAGTAAATAGTCGATATTCTTGTCCTAAATCAAAGTGAATTTCATGAGGTAAAGAATCTGTTCCTGTGCTCCATCTGGTATGCCATATTGTAGATGGATCATCGTCAAATGACATTTTAGCAAGGCCTGGATCATATATTTCTTCGCTATCATAATACAGTAAAGACCAATCTTTTTTGGGAATAAAAGCTGGATTATTGCATGTAGTAATAGAAGGGCAATCTACAGCAGTTACCATATTTGGAATAAGATTTTCATATTCTGCGCCATTTTGTAGTAAAGATAAGCTTATATCATAATTACCTGGTTTTCCAAAAACCACTTTTGGATTTCTGATATGAATATCGTCTATCCAAAGCGGAGCTGGACTAATATTCCAGGTTCTTTTGATATGAGATTCTATTGCAATAGAATGATCATTAAATTGAACTGTATCGGTATAACAACCTAGTTTTTGAACGGGCACCCAGGGCTGAACAATTGGAGTAAAAGAAGTATCCGCCAATAATGTTTCCCAAACACCACCATTGCCACCAACCCTCAATTTACCATCTCTATAAAAAGGCAAAGCTGCATTTACAGCCATACCAGCCGGATAATTATCTGAAAATAATGTCCAATTTGTTTGTGAAGTTTTTCTATAATATACTTTAGCAGATGTATTCTGACGTGCAATTGTAAACAGATACATGAGATCTTCGCCATCTGAAGGTTGAACTACAGTACATTTCATATATTCATTTAAACCAGATGTTATATCAGTCCAAGAATCACCACCATCTGTAGATGTAAATATCTTTCCAATATCTGAAGACCACGTGCCATTGGATAAGCATACATAGAGTACTTGATCATTAAATGGAGATAATGAAATATGAATTAATCCTTTCCAATTAGCATTTGCATTAGGAGATTGATATAATGAACCTTTTGCTTGCCATGTTTTTCCTCCATCAGTACTTTTATGAAGTCCCAAGCCAGCAATATCAGCATATATAATAGAAGGATTTTTTGAACTCATAGTAAAATATCTAACAGTTTTTCCAAAATCATAGAGTAAATTCCAGGTTATACCTCTGTCAGTAGATTTCCAAAATCCATTACCTTCACCAACAAATAAGTGAGCACTATAAAAAGGATGATGTACTAAATTGCTTCTACGTCCACCATATTCTTCCATATTTGGAAATTTACTAAATGTAAAACGTCCTTCAGGCTTATCAGTTGCTGTTTTAGGTAAAATCCAGCCATCACCTAAATCATTAAATGCAACATGACGATCTTTTTCATTGAGCACCCAACCAGTTGGAGATTCGGCCCCACCCATTAGAAGATCTTTAGGATTATAAAAATCAGCAATTGCAGTATTTCCATTGTG